>CAWGRU010000003.1:0-431240 GCA_963825065.1 uncultured Gemmatimonadales bacterium | reverse complement strand
GGCGGCCGCCTGGTGGGGAAGGGGTTTCTCTTGATTGCGGCCGCCGCACCCCGGGCTCAAGCGCAACCCGTCAGCGCGCTTGACTGCTTGGGGCGGCCTTGAGTTATACTCCGGTATGAAAACCGCCATCTCGCTCCCCGACGACCTTTTCCGGTCGGCAGATAGCCTCGCCGAACGCCTCGGCGTCTCCCGCAGCCAGCTCTTTGCCACAGCCGTCGCAGAGTTCCTGGCAAAGCACCAGGCTCGCAAGGTGACCGAGCAGCTCAACGCCGTCTACGCGAGACCAGCCCAGCCGCCTCGATCCTGGGCTCGACCGCCCTCCAGGCCCGCTCCCTACCCCGAGATTCGTGGTAGTCGAACCGGCGGGTCCATCTGGTGGGCCGACCTGCCGGAGCCTCGGGGCTCCGAGCCCGGTTTTCGCCGCCCGGTCCTGATCGTCTCCGCAGACGCCTACAATCGCAGCCGCCTCCAGACGGTCCTGGCCGTGGTGCTTACTTCGAACCTCTCATTGGTGGCGGCACCGGGCAACACGCTGATCCCGGCGCGGGCCTCCGGCTTGCCGAAGGATTCTGTCGCGAACGTCACCCAACTCCTCACCTTGGATCGCGACTTCCTCCGAGACCCCGCGGCCAAACTGGCGCCCAAACTGATGCATCAAGTCGATGCCGGCTTGCGCTTGGCCCTCGCCCTCTAGACCCTGCCTCCCCTGATATCAAGTTTGAAGCGCAATGATTGGGGTCATGCGTCTATAGCATTCCTCTGGGGTCCGGTAGCCGAGCCGTTTGCGGGGTCGTTGATTGAGGTGCCGCGCGATGTGGGCGCAGTCGCGTTGGGTGAGGCCCGCCATGCTCTGGCCTTTGGGCAGGTACTGCCGGATGAGGCCGTTGGTGTTTTCGTTGGTCCCCCGCTCCCAGGCGTGATACGGCGCCGCGAAATAGAACTGGGCGCCGGTCGCCCGCTGGATGGCCCGGTACCCGCTGATCTCTGGGCCGTTGTCGGCGGTGATCGTGCGGACCGGGCGGACCTGGGCGCGAATCAGGGGGATCGCCCGCGCGGCAAAGGCGTGCGCCGTGTGCACGGCCAACTTCCCGATCAGGACGTAGCCAGTCTTCCGTTCCACCAGGCTCAGGATGCACTCCTGACTCCCGCGGCCCAGCACCGTATCCACCTCCCAGTGGCCGATGCGCCGTCGGCCCGCCACGCTCGCCGGCCGCGTGGTGATCGAGGGCCCGAGCTGGCCACTCCCCCGGCGCGCGCTCCCCATCCGGCGGCGGCGGAGTTTCCGGGCCTGGCGGAGACAGCGATACAAGGTGCCACCGGCCCGGCGGTCGCGGGCGAGGTAGCGGTAGATCGTCTCGTGGCTGATGTCGAGCGTGCCCATCCGACGGCCCCAGCCGGCGATCTGCTCCGGACTCCAGCGGGCACGCAGGTGGGCCACCACGACCTGCCACGTGGCGCGAGTGAGGCGCTGATTGCGGCGCGAGTGACTGCGGCGCACGAGCGCCTGGCAGTGCGCGGGATGGGCCCGGTACCGGTCCTCACAATTCCGGTTGCGCCGGACCTCCCGCAGGATGGTGCTGGGGTGGCGGCCGAGCTCGCGGGCGATCGCGGCCGGGCAGGCCCCGACGGCGCGGAGGCTGGCCACCTGATACCTTTCGGCCAGGGTGATCTGGTGATACGTCATGGTAGGCTTCGTTCTCCTGGAAGAGACTTGAAGTCTACCAGTATCCGCCAGGTCACCTTTCCCATTGCACTTAGTATATGAATTCGCCTCCGCGCGCTAACCAGCGCATGCACCAGACGGGCGCGGGCGTTAGGCGACCTGCCCTTCGATGCCGTTGCACTTGCCACGTGATTGTTGCCCCCTTGAGACCTATCGATTTCGACAACCACCGGCTGACTCTTCCAAGCCACCCCTTCCATGCAGGCTTGTATCGCAGCCCTGGTTCCGCTTGGTTTCTCGCAAGGGGATGACCCGCGGGGCTCGACGTCCTGGCCTGGGAGAACTGCGCAGGGAGGGTGCCATGAGAATTGCGATCAACGGGGCCGGGGTAGCCGGCCCTACTTTGGCCTATTGGCTCCGAGAGTTCGGCCATGACCCGGTGCTCTACGAACGAGCGCCGGCGCTTCGCACAGGGGGCTACCTGATCGACTTCTGGGGCCTGGGGTACGAGATAGCGGAACGCATGGGCCTGATTCCGATTCTGCGCCAACGATCCTACCTGATCGAGCGCATGCGATTGGTCGCCGGAGATGGGCATCAGGTCGCATCCCTTGATCTGCGAGCAATGCGCGAGGCGCTGAGCGGACGCTTCATCAGCCTCGCTCGCGTTGATCTCGCGCGGGCGCTTACGGGAGCGTGCACCGGGATCCCCGTACACTTTGGAACGTCCGTTACTGCCGTAGAGCAGACCGATTCCGACGTCGTCACTACTCTCTCCGACGGCCACCAAGAACGCTTCGACCTAGTGATCGGAGCCGGCGGTCTACACTCTCGACTAAGAGAGTTGGTGTTTGGGCCTCAGGCCTCGTTCGAGAAGCCGCTTGGGTGCTACGTGGCCGCATTTCGCATCCCCGGCTATCCGCATCGCGACGAACTGACCTACGTGTCCCATACCGTTCCAAAGCGCCAGGTGGCGCGCGTTACCCTTCGCGACGAGGAAACCCTCGTCTTGCTCGTGTGCCGTGCCGATCTGATCCCCGACGATCCGCCGCGAACTGATCCCAAACCGGCCATTCGGCGCGCTTTTACGGACATGACTTGGGAGGTGCCGGCCATTCTCGATGCTATGGACCAGGTAGAGGATGTGTACTTTGACCGCGTCAGCCAGATTCATCTGCCTCGCTGGTCTGTTGGCCGCGTCACCCTCCTCGGCGACGCGGCGGCATGTCCGTCCCTTTTGGCGGGCGAAGGCACTGGCCTGGCGATGCTCGAGGCATATGTCCTGGCTGGAGAACTCCACCGGGCCCGAGGCGACTTCGCTACGGCTTTCGCCACCTATGAGAGTCGCCTGCGCGCCTTCGTCACGGCCAAGCAAGGGATGGCACTCCGCTTCCGGAGTTTCTTCGCTCCCCGGACCGCGCTTGCCTTGAAGGCCCGCGATTTGGGCGTCCAGCTTCTCTCCACCCCCTTTCTCGGCAAGTGGCTGTTGGGTCGGTCACTCCGCGATGATTTCGCCTTACCCGATTACCACGCCGCCTAGATCAGCCATTGGCTCTTCCCCGGGTCGCCTAACTACCGCATGAAGCTGACGTCCTCGGCCATCGGTTGGTGGCGCCCCCGGCGCCACCGGATGTCGGCCCGTTCGCTTGCGCGGACGCGCCTCGATCCGCAGCTTATGCGGGGTCGTTAGGCCGCAACTTCTCCGTATCCCTGGCTTCAATGATCGCAATCGTCCCTTCTCCGCTAGAGGCGCTCCTTGCGTTCCGAGACCAGTACCGTGCGGCGATGGGAGCTCAAATCGTCCATGACTCCTGGCATCGGCGCGGGCGCACCACCCTATTCCGGATCCAAGACACAGACCGCCTCGTCGGCTACGCCGCCCTCGGAGCCCACCCGGGCGACCTCCACGACACTTTGAAGGAGTTCTACTTGATTCCCGAGGCTCGGATCCAGGCGGAGGCAATTTTCGCAGCGGTCCTCCATGTCGCTCGGCCGCGCTGGATCGAGGCCCAGACCAACGATCCCTTCTTGAGTCCCCTCCTCCCACGATTCGCGCCGGACCATCGCCCCCATACGCATCTCTTCGCGGCAGGCCACCAGTCAGCCCTTCCTGCTCCAGAGGCTACATTGCGCCCGGTCCGCACCGAAGAGCATACCACCGTCTTTCCCCACACGACCGAGCCGGTCGGGGACTGGGGGCTCGACCTCAACGGCGAGCTCGTGGCGACCGGGGGGCTGTTCTACCACTACAATCCACCCTACGGGGACGTTTACATGGAGGTGGCGCCAGCCCACCGCCGACGCGGGCTGGCCAGCTATCTCGTGCAGGAGCTAAAGCGCATCTGTCGCGAGGGGGGCCATGTACCCGCCGCTCGGTGCGGCCTCGACAATCCAGGATCCCGAGGCGCTTTGGAGCGTGCCGGCATGGTCTGGTGCGGGCAGATAGTTCGCGGGGCCGTTGCAGCCTAACCACCGCCTGAAGCTGACAGGGCGCGGCCGTCGCCTTGCGACGGCCTACAGACCATCGACGGGTGACTGGGCTGGACTTGTCGAACCAGCCGCGGCCGTGCAGCTTGTGCGGGGTCGTTAGACGGCACGAACGCGCCCCCACTTCTGCCACCGACCTGAATGAGCCAGCACGCGCTGGGAAAGAACCTCCGATGGGGTATCACCTGGGGGTTATCAATGGCTGCCGTTTACGCGTTCTATCTGCTCGCCGTGTTTCTTGTCGCCGAATCCAAGGCATTCGCGCCCGACGCTGGTTCCCCACGCATTTCCCTGGCTTCCGTTCTAGCGGCGTACCTGGCTGGCGGGATTCTCGGGGGGCTGCTCTTAGGGCTGCTCCGTCCAATTGCCGCAACGCTTCCCGGTGCTCTCGGTCTCGGCTTTCTGATTGCCGTCCCAGTCTTCGTGGGCATTGTCATGGCTTCCGACGGACTCGACGGTGTGCTCAGTCATCATGGCCTCTTCATCGTCCTGGTCGGCGCCGCCACCTTGGGCCCGCTTTGCGCGTATCAGGTGTATCGACACCCCAGCGCAGACTAGATGGTCCTCGATTCGTGCCGTCTAACCAGCGCATGCACCAATCGGGGCGCGGCCGTCGGTTGGCCCAAGGCTGGCACAAGCCGGCGTCGCCGGGTGGGTTCTCCACAGGCGCCGCGGTCCCGCAGGTGATGCGCGGTCGTTAGGTGGCATTGGACTAGTGCTCAAGGACTCTCATGATTACTACCAAGACACAACCGCGCCTGACCTCCTTTGCCCCACAGTTCCTCGTCGAGGACCTAGCCCGCTCGATCGACTTCTACCGGCAACTCGGGTTCACCTTCGGCGACCCTTGGGAAGGGTTTTACGCCATCGGACACCTCGACGGCCTGGAACTCCACCTGAAAGAGGCCCCCAAGAATGTCTCCGAGCGGCAGTACCGGAAAGAGAACGAACATCTCGACGCCGCAGCGGGAGTCGCTGGGATCGAGGCTTGCTACGAGCAGTGTAGAAGTCAGGGCGTGCCTATCCTCAAGCCGCTGACCGCTACGGAATGGGGCACCAAAGACTTCTATGTTGAGGACCCCGATGGCTATGTCGTCTGCTTTGGAGGCCGCCCTGCTGTCGATTAAAAGCGCCACCAGGTTTCGCGGATCTACGCCCGAGTCGCATGTGCCGATGCCACCTAACCAGCGCATGCACCAGTCGTGGCGCGGCCGCCGGTTATCTTGAATCGACTACAACCTTCCCTGCCTAGGCGCGGTCTGGCGCCCTCGCGGCCGCCACGCAGGTGATGCGCGGTCGCCAGGCGGCTTAACGCGAAACCAGTTCACGTTCTGCAGACCATGCCAGACACTACCTTTCTACTCATTCCCGGGGCCGGCGGTAGTGCATGGTACTGGCACTTGGTCGTCCCGCGGCTCCAGAAGTCTGGCTATGAGGCCCTCGCCGTCTCCCTCCCGGCTGCCGATGACGCTGCTGGCCTGCCCGAGTATGCTACCGCTGTGGTCAAGGCCAGCGAGAGTCGCCGATCAGACAGGATCGTCCTCGTCGCCCACTCCCTGGCGGGGTTCACCGCCCCTCTGGTCTGCCAACAACTCCCTGTGGCCTTGGTCGTGCTCGTCAATGCCATGATCCCCAGGCCTGGTGAGCGCCCCAGCGACTGGTGGGGGAATACCGGTCACGCCCTGGCCAGGCGCGAGCAGAAACAGCGCGACGGCCGAGCCCCCGACGCACCATTTGATCCTCTGATCGACTTCTTCCATGACGTGCCTCGGCCCGTGATCGAGCAAGCCTGGGCCCAAGGGGAACCCCGCCAATCGACCACCGTATTCGGGTCCCCCTGTACCTTGGAGGCCTGGCCGAATGTCCCTACTCGGGTGCTCGTGGCACGCGACGATCGATTCTTCCCGGGAACATTCCAGCATCAATTGGCCCGTGACCGGCTCGGCCTAACCGCCGATGAGATGCCCGGCGGTCACCTCGTCGCCCTTAGCCAGCCGGACGAGCTCACCGCACGCCTAGTGGCCTATGCTGCTCACACTCACGCCGCCTAACCACCGCATGAAGCTGGCAGGGCGCGGCCGTCGCTTTGCGACGGCCCACAGACCGAGCGACGGTGGGCGGGACAGGCTTGCCGACCGAGCCGCGGCCCTGCAGCTTATGCGCAGACGTTAGACAGCAATCGTCGGCCCCACCTACGTCGACACTCACAGTTGTGCACGTGTTCGGGGCAGATTACCCGGGCGAACGCGGGTGGGATCTGCTCGCTTGGTGCTTCAGCGCCGGAGCCGAGGAGTTCGCGGTCTCGGCAATCGTGTCTGAGGGCCACCCCCAGTAAGCGCTTGAGCCGTTTGACCAGGCTGTCGCACCATACCGGCGGCAAGCAAGGGCATCAGGGCATCTCAGCGGTCCACCTGGTGCCTCGTAGGTGCTCCCTACCGAGCTATGGTCGCTCCGGCCGGAGACCATCGCGGCGTCGCGCCTCGCCTTTCTCCGTGGACTGTTCGAATACTATCCGATCACGGATGCCTGGTTCGAGGACATCGAGGTCTATCGTGACGGCGAGCTCATGTTGGGCATTATCGTGCTACTGGGATTTCAGAAACGCCGACGCAAATTGCGTGACAGCCGCAGAACCGAGGATGGTGAGGTGCGTCGTGTTCGGGATGATCGCGAGGCGGTTTGGCGATCGCAGCGATCCGTCGAGGCCGGCGTCGCGTTGTCCGCCGCCCAACAGTTTGTAGAACTCCACGACGTGTTCAGGGCGAATCGCGTCGGCATCCGCAAACATGAGCAGAGTCGGCGCCTTGATGTCGGCCACGGAGGCAGACCAATCGTAGCTTCGATTGGCGAGCTCACCAGTCTTCCTGAACATGGTTTCCCAGTTCACGGACGGATAAAGTGATGCGAGCGGCGATTTGCTCACGTCGGCCGCGATCATCGGCGCTGCCAAGGGCATCTGCGCGAAGGCCTCGAGGACCTCCGGGTAGTAGCCATCTGATCGAAATGCGGCCGAGATTACAATCACTTTGTCGACGAGTTGGGGATGGCGGATCGCGGTCTGAAGCGCGACAAGAGCACCGCTTGAGTACCCCATCACGCTGGCCTTCTTGATGCCGAGATGACCCATCAACGCGGCGACGTCGTCGGCGAAGACCTCGCGCGACCACGGTCGCCTGCTGTCCTTGCTCAAACCGTGGCCCTGGAAATGTAACGCGACGACCTTGTGCGTCTTGGCCATTTCCGCCAGGGGCGCAGCGAACATCTCCGAAGGACTGACGCCCCCATGCAGCAGGATCAGGGGTGGGCCGTCACCGTGGACCTCGTAGTACAGCTCGACGCCGTTGACTTTGGCATAACCCTTCGATTCTGGTGTGCGCATGGCTTGTCCTCCCGCCGTCGTCGTGTGCGCGCACACGGCAAAGGCCGCGGCAACGAGGACCCGCAATCCATAATTACGCATTCTCCAAGGCCGCGCGCCCTTCGCGGCGCGTGCCTTGCCGGTCATGGCGATCAGCAGCTTCGTGTCCGTTTCGCGTTGGGCTTCAGGCTCAGGTCGGGGCATCCTCATGGCCTCGCCAAAGTGACAAGAAGCTCGTCCAACAGCTCGAACTGCTCGCCCGCCCCGCTCGTGCCCGTGCTGCCGGAGGCGATGGCGTCGTCGAGGGCTTGCTTGGACGGATAGAGTTCGTGCAGGACCAGTAGCGTCTGGCCGTCCCTTTCCTCGAAGGTCACTGTGGTAATGGCACCATCGGCGCTCTCCTCGTTCGTCCAGACGATGCGCGAGCGGGGCGTCACTTCGATATACCTGCCGAAGAACGCCATGGGCTGCTCGGAGGCAGAGTGGCTGAAAACGAAACGGTACGTGCCCCCCGTGCGAACATCGGCCTCACAGGAAATGAAGGATATTCCAAACGATTTCGGCGCCCACCACCGCTTGAGCAACTCGGGCCTGGTCCAGGCCTCGAACACGATGTGCACGGGGCCGTTGAAGGTGCGCGTGACGACCAGCTCACGCTCAGACTTTCGTTCTACCGTCGTGGGGTTCTTCATGGGGTCGGGCTCACTTTCCCTTTGTTTTTCCAGCGACTCTTTTGTCCCATTTCAATTCCTCAACGATCCTGTCCAGCTCGTCGAAGCGTGCGTCCCAGAGCTGGCGGTACCTCTCGATCCATGCCGCCTCTTCCTCCAGCCGGCGCAAGCCGAGCTTGCACGTCCGCACCCGCCCGACCTTTTCCGTGGCGACGAGCCCCGCCTGCTCCAAGACACCGACGTGCTTCTTCATGCCCGTGAGGGTCATACGGAACTTCTCGGCAAGGTCCGTGATCGAAGCGTCCGCATGCCCTAGCCGCTCCAGAATGCCGCGTCGGGTCGGGTCCGAGAGCGCGGCGAACGAGGCATCCAGGTGAGCGCGTTGCAACTGAACCATGTGGTTCAGTATACGTCAACGGAGAGGCGTATGCAAGGGGAGGCGGGGCATGTTGCTGGTTCAAGGCCGTCGCTCGCCTCCAGATGGCACATTCCCCGCGCCGGAAGGAAGAAGCTACGCAAAGACCTTGAGCTACTTGGGATTCATCGCCACACCTTATTCCCCGATCTTGAGAACCCGGCGAGCGACATGTCTGGTGACCATGGCTTCTAGTTGCTGTCCAACAACCGCATGCAGCTGCCAGGGCGCGGCCATCGGGTTGAGTGGGGGCTGGCACTACCATCCGCGGAACTCCATACTATTGCGTTCTCGCCGCGGCCCTGCAGCTGATGCGGGGCATTAGCTCGCCGCGGTCGGGGCGTACCTCACCGGTACTCCTCTCCCGGCTCGCCTGCTCTGCGCAGCCTCCGCCCGGATGCCTTCATCACCGTCGCCCTGGCTTGCAGCCGCGGTTGTACAACCCGATCAGCTCCCGCAGCACTGACGCGATACCAGAGGACGTGGCATGGCCACACTCGTGTTCGGCATGAATCAGTCCCTTGATGGCTACGTCGATCACATGGCGTTTGCCCCCAGTCCCGCACTCTTCCGTCACTTCATCGAGGAGGCCGAGGGTCAGGCCGGCAGTATATATGGTCGCGTCATGTACGAGATCATGCGCTACTGGGATGACGAGCACCCAGAATGGACGACGGAGGAACGCGCCTTCGCGGCAGCCTGGCGGCATCAGCCGAAGTGGGTCGTCTCGCGGTCGCTAACGTCCGTGGGGCCCAATGCCACCTTAGTCAGCGGAGATCTGGAGAGCGCGATCCGTAACCTCAAGGCAACGCGCGAGGGAGAGATCGAGGTCGCGGGTCCACAGTTGGCCCATAGCCTCACCACAATGGGGTTGATCGATGAATACCGGATCTATCTGCATCCCGTCATTCTGGGCCATGGCTCACCCTACTTCGCGGGTCCCCGACCGCCCCTGCGCCTACTTTCGACCGCGCGGATTGGTGAGGATGTGCTCCGGCTGACCTATGGCCCGGCAACTGCGAGCTAACAACCGCATGAACTTGGCACGGCGCGGCCCACGGTTGGGGGGGGGCTGGCACCACCTGCCGGCGTCCCCCATACTGAGGCGATCCAGCCGTGTTCCTGCAGCTTATGCGGGGCGTCAGGTGGCGGCCTGATGCCCCAACCACTGGGAATTCCGCATGCCGCAGGTGTTGACGAACTTTCTCGCGATCTTGCTCACAAGCCAGGACGACATCGCCCAGCGAACGACGGCTGATGACCTCTCCCGCTTCGTGCTGAGTGGCTTGGCCGAAGCCGATGGTTGGTACGCCTCACAACCCCCCATCGGCGACTCTCTTCGCGACATCATTGTGGTCCTGGGGCCCCAGGGACGGACCCGCGTATTCCTAGGAGACCATGAGGACCTGATCTCCGGTGAACTCGACGGAGTGAGAGCCGCGTAGGCAATTGCGGCGCGCGACATTGCGGTCACAGGTCCAATTGTCATCGGCCTCAAGTGCGCTCTCGGCGTAGTCCCTCCACCTCACGCGCGCCCCCAACCTTGGATCGCACCATCCTCCTCATGGATCGCCGCGGTCAGCGCATTTGGCCCCGATCTTAGCCTAGACGACGTGGCTCGTCAGCTTCTCGCGGAGGGCGAGACATGACCAGGGCCAGATGTAACAGCCGCCACCTAACCACCGCATGAAGCTGATATGCACGACGACCTTAGGCGCCTCAGCACCATGCATGACAGCGGTGAGCTGAGCCGGCGCCAGCTCTTGCCGGATGTGCTCAGTGACTCGCCCCGGCTTTGCCGGGGAACCTATTCTGTGAGTGTCGCAGGTTCCGCTGGGGAGGTCTGACGACAATCATCGGTCGCTTCACTTCTGGCGTCGGCACTACTAGGCGATCTCGGCGTGGAACCCCTTCGACCCCTCGTTCGCGTCACTCCCAGGGTATTCCACATTCGAGGCGATGCTCAGCAAGGTGCGACGGGATAGGCGCGCGGCGCAGACGGCGCCTCGCTTGACACTTCGTTCGCCTCGGCGGATTGTTGAGGTCCCCCCATCCCAACGGCTCACGGAGTTACCATGCGCGCACCTGCCCCACCGTCGCTTGCCGCGATCGCGCTGCCCATGCTCCTCGCATCGGCGTCTGCCGCATTCGCCCAGGCTCCCGCACCGTACGTCTGCATGACCCGCGACTTCAGCAAGCGCATCGGCTACGTAAGCCCGGTGTTCAAGGTCGCGCCGGCGGACGCGATGAAGGTGAATCCGGCGTGGCATCAGCTGATGACTGCACAGTACGGAATCACGGCACTTCCATATCTCTCCTGCCAGGGACCGTACCCCTCCGACGCCGTTGCGGACAGCATGCGCACCACATTCATCGAGAACCTGCGGAACACCATGAAGCAGCAGGTGACCGAGCTCTCCTGGACGTACGGCGGGGCGCCGGCGGTGAAAGTGGCGCCGCCACCACCTCCCGCACCGCGACAGCCGCCTCCCCCGCCCGCCACGCTTACCGGGTCGGCCCGTCAGGCGGCGCAGGCCAATGTGGCAAGCTCGAAGGGGTATTGCACCCAGAACCTGCGCGGGCTCTTCGACTGCGACTGCTTCGCGCGGGCGGTGCTCCAGCATCGCCTGGCGCATCCGGAGGAGTGGAGGACCGACCGCGATGGCACGCGGTGGGTACCCGACCACGATCTCCACGTGGGGATCCCCTTCCGACTCGATTGCACGGAGTGCCTCGACGACGCGCACCTCACGGCGTGGGCCCGCAAGACGGTGAGCGACGGCTTCGGCCAGCAGCTGATGGCAACGTTGATCACGCAGGGCCAGGTCGACCGCTACAGCGACTGCGCCGCGAAGGGATTTGCGACCCGGTTCCGCGCGAACCCGTACCTCGACAAGTACGAGGCGGCGCTCAACGAAGCGCGAAGCGCGTGCGGCAATCCGCGCGGATGACGCTCAGCGGACCCGCTGCTTCACCAGACCGGTGATCGCCGCCTCGACGGCGGGCGTCAGCGGGGGGGGGAGGAAGCGGGAGCCCGCAGGTGGAATGCCTAACATGTGCTTGCTGCGCGCGGCCGCTTCGCTCGATCCGCTGGTCCCCTATCGCGACCTGATCTGTCGTCGATATCGTGGGGACGCACTGGTGGAGGAGGCGGTATCGAGGATCGCGATGCCGTGGTGGAACCTGAACGAACTGGAACGTCGGATCGGCCAGGAAGGGGTCAGGGTCCTGCAGCGCTGGGGCGGGTACGCCGGCGACGCCTACGGCACGGGCCCGGGACTCATCATCGCGTTCACGTGTGCCTAACTTCCGCATGACGCGTGACGGCCTCGGTTATCGGTTTGTGTAGTCCTCCGGACCACCGGACGTCGGCGTACTCGCTTGCGCGAGCGCGCCTCGGTCTGCAGCTTGTGCGGGATCGTTAGCCGGACATCCTCGACTTCTTCCTGGGCGCAGAATGCGACACCCAACCGAATGGTGAAACAACGTCCAGCGCTCACCGTGGAGCAATGGCTGGCCTCGGTGCCCGCCGAGCGCAAAGCCTCCATCAACGCGGTCCGTAGCGCCGTCAACGAGCACCTGCCGCCGGGCTACGAAGAGACCGTTGACTGGGGCATGCTCGCGTGGGTCGTGCCGCTCGCCACGCTGCCCAACACCCACAATGGGCATCCGCTGACGCTCGCGGCGCTCGGCGCGCACACGAAGCTCATGACCATCTACCTCATGAGCGTCTACAGCGACCCCGAGATCAGAAAGGAGTTCACGACCGCCTACAGGAAGACGGGGAAGAAGCTCGATATGGGCGGCTGCTGCGTCCACTTCAAGACGCTCGACGATCTGCCGCTTGACGTCGTGGGGAACACCATTGCCAGCGTCGCCGTCGACCAGTACGTCAAGCGCTATCAGGCCACGCGCACGAAGAGGGCTCCGACAAAGAAGGCGCACGCGAAGACCACGACGCGCACGAAGAGGACTTCGACGAAGAAGGCGCCCGCGACGACCAAGAGGGCAACGCGTCAACGCTAAACAGGGCCAATTCCCTCCAAGGCCAAGCTACGAAGGCCAGTGGCCGCCGTTCGCGCATTCTGGTGCCGAACGACTACTCCTCGATCGCAGCGACCGGGCTGGCGTTCATCACCCGACGCCCCCATCTTCTCGACCGGTACTCCAATACGGCGCTAAGGAGGTCGAACGTGACTACGCCATCATGGCACATTACAGGCCAGTACTATGAAACCTGCAGTTGCGATTTCGTCTGTTCTTGTGTCCCGGCCCAGCTGACCGTCATGCCGACCCAGGGATCCTGTACGGTTGCAATGGCGTTCCAGATCGAACGCGGTTCGTTCGGTACAGTCCAACTCGACGGACTCGGGTTCATCGTTCTCCTTTGGACTCCTGCGGAAATGGGTAAGGGCAACTGGTCGGTCGGCGTGATTGCGGACGCACGAGCAAGTGCCGAACAACATGACGCCATTGCGGCGATTGCGAGCGGGGCCGCGGGCGGCCCCATGGGAGCCCTGTCTGCATTGGTCGGCAAGTTCCTAGGCATCGAATCGGCGTCGATCCGATTCGAGCGCTCCGGCGCCAAGTGGTCGGTTACAGCGGGCAATCTCGTCAACATGGCCGCCGATGGAGCTTTGGGCCTCGACCCGAACAATACCGAACCGATCTACTTGGACAACACAGGCCATCCGGCGGCGAGCCGCTTTGCGCTGGCCCGCGCCTCGAAGAGCCATGTTGATGCCCTAGGAGTGAATTGGACTGACACAAGCGGTAAGAACCATGGGCAATACGCCCCCTTCTCCTGGCGAAGCGCTTAGTCCGCCCCAGGTCCCTACCCCCACTCGCCGGGACCGCCTTCTCATCGCGATTTGCATCCTTCTCATCACCGCGGTTGCTTGGGCCTATCTTGTTCACCTGAGTCATCGCATGGCGACCGCCGCCACGGCGGATTCCATCCGCCATGGATTGTCTTACGCTGACTCGTTGGTCTTCGGGATACCCACTGCGGCGGGTGTCCAGCCCCCCACTATCCGTGGACGGGTACGTTTCGCCGATCACATTCTTCAGCTCAAGATCTACACCGATCCCGACATACCGATGACCAGGTGCAGCTAACGGCTTCTTGCACGTCTGCCTAATACCGCCGCCACGGCTCATTTCGAACAGCTCCCTCGCCGCCACGATGCTGCCTACCCCCCGCTTGAAGCCGTCAGGGCGCGGCCGTCGCCTTTCGACGGCTCAACTACAGCCGGACGGTGCCCGGGGAGGACTTGGCAAACGGGCCGCGGCTCTGCAGCTTATGTGAGGTCGTTAGGCCACGTACCCCGAAGGGCCGGCGCTTGACGCTCCTCACTAACAGCTGTGTCGACAACCCCTGAGGCGCCTATATGCCGCCGAAGCTACCCGAACTCAAAGACGGTGCCCGCTGCCAGGTCGTCGGTGGCACTCATAAGGGTAAGTCTGGCATCGTTCGTGATATCAAGACTAGCAAGACCGGCCATGTGACGATTACCGTAGTTCAGGCAACTGGCGTGCGATTCAAGACTCTTGCAAAGAATGTGGTCGTGCAATCGGCAGCAGGGTGAGCTTTCCCAATGTTCGCTTTGCGGTAAGGGAGCCTGACGGGTGCCCGGACCCCTGGCCACTTTTCAAGAGTGGCACCCGGCTCGGTCACGGCAATCTACCTCGCCGTCGCCGCGTGACGAGGCACCGCCCCCCGCTTCACGTAGCGGCGTTCTGCTCACAACGAGGGCAGAAACTCAGTGGCGTCCTGAGCGGATGTCCCTGTTCCCATGCCACACTGACATTGAGGACGGGGTTTCTGTCGCTTATGCCTGCGGCCTAACCAGCGCATGCACCAGTCGGGGCACGGTCGTCGGTTGTCGCTGGGCTGGCACCACCGGCCGTCGTCACGTGGGAATCCCCGACCGCGCCGGCCCCGCAGGTCATGTGTGGTCGTTAGGCGGCCAAATGCGGGGTGACAGAACGTCCCCCCGCGCGGAACCTTGCGACAGTATCTCAGGAGGCATCCTCCATGCGCCGCGCCGCTCGTCCGTTGCTCCTCGTCGCGCTCCTCGTCGCGCTCCTCGCGCCTGTCGGCTTCTCGAGCCTGGTGGCCCAGTACGACCGCCCTGCCAGGGGGAACTGGTACTGCGATACCCGGATCGAGCCGCAGACGATCTATGCCACCCCGTTTTTCGACTGGACCGGGGTGGCCGCCGAGCTGCAGAACGCCTTTCAGCAACACTTGCTCGCCAAGTACGCGTACAAGGGGCAACCGAGCTGCTCCATGGCGAGTCCCAACGGACGGCCGGTGTCCGAACTACAGGCCGACATGCAGCGGCAGTATTCCCAGTTTCGCGCCCAGGGAAAGAAGGTCGTCGAGACCGGCTTTACCATGGCGTCACCTGGTATCACCCTGGCCTACGGCTGCTTCGGGGTGGCGACGGTACGACGCGCCGGGATGCCCGACAGCACCTACTTCCTGACCAGCAGGGTGTTCCGGCTCAAACCGGGAGACCACGGCGCCGAGCTGAGCAACGCGTGGGTCGATCACCTGAAGAGTATCCATCCCGGCTGGTACTTCCCGAGTCCCGGCTGTCTCCTCCTTCCGGCGGATCCCGCCGCGCACCAGGCGATCTACGACTCCCAGGCGCAGATGTATGCCGGCTTGAAGCCGAAGGTGACCCAGCTCGAGTGGGAGTTTGTCCCGGGCGCGGCTGCCGCGAACGAAGCGGAGGACAAGAAGCCGGCCTACTACTGCGAAATCCTCGGCAGCAAGCCGAAGACGGTCTTCATCACCCCGGTGCGCGCCGCCGATCCGAAATGGGAGCGGATGGACTACCAATACGCCTGGCAGAAGTACGTGCTGGCTAGTCTCGACAAGGAGGCCTTCACGGGCGGCTGCGAGGCCGGGACGATGAAACAGGAGACCGTGGCGCGCAATGGCCGACGGGCGCAGTACGTCGACCAGGGGTACATCGTGCGCGACGTGGACTGGAGCTACGCGCCCGGTGCGGCGCCGGCTGCAGCTCCCGGCGCGTCGGCTCCTACGTCTCCGCCACCTCCCCCGCCTCCCTCGCCGGCCCCGCCGCCAGCGGCGGGGGCCTATCCCACCAAGGATGGCCTCGGCAGGCCGTTCCCCTCGCAGACCTTCTTCTGCCAGTACCTCGGCCTCGCGAGGGATGGGTCAGGCAAGTATCCGCTCTACCAGAACGCGATGTTCACCATGGCTACCGGCCAGTTGCCGGTGCAGAACGGCTGGAAGAGCTACATCGAGGCGACCTATCACCCCAGCAGTCCCGGCAATCCCATGTGCGCGATCGTGCCGGACGACCCAGTGCAGAGGGACGGCATGCTGAAATCGCTCAACCTGCTGACCCAGCCAGCCACGCAGGTGGTGGTGAAGACCTCGTGGAAGCCGTGAGCATGCGAGGCACTCCGCTGTCGAGCCTGCGGCCGGTCTTGGCCCGCCTTGCGGCTGACCTCGCCCGACTACCGCGGTCATCCGAGCCGGGCACCCTCCTGAGGCCGGATCTGCTCGTTGTTCTGCGTCGCCAGGCCGCCGAAGCCGTGTGAATTCAACCGTGAAGTGCAACGTTCGCCCCGATAGTGTTTGTCGGGGCGTTCACGTAGGCGTCGCATAGCGGTCCTCGGGGGTCTGATAGTGGTGGCGCTTGCGGGGTCGGGTGTTGAGGGCCCGGGCAATGCGGGTGCAGTCGCGCTGCGTGAGGCGCGCCATGCTCTCGCCCTTCGGGAGATACTGGCGCACGAGGCCGTTGGTGTTCTCGTTGGTACCGCGCTCCCAGGCGTGGTGCGGGGTCGCGAAATAGAAGGTGGCGCCGGTCGCTCGTTCGATGCGCGCGTAGTCGTGGAACTCGGTGCCGTTGTCGGCGGTGATGGTCCGCACCGGCTGACGCTCGCGCCGAATGAGCTGAATGGCCCGCTGCGTCACGGCTGCGGTGGTGCGCGCACAGAGCTTGCCGAGCACCAGATAGCCCGACGTCCGCTCGACCAGACTCAGCACGCAGTGCCGATCGCCGGTGCCCAGGACGGTGTCCACCTCCCAGTGCCCGCCCTGGCGGCGCGCCTCCACCGCTGCGGGGCGGGCGCTGATGGGGCGCTTCCCCGCCATGCGGCCGCGCCGCTCATAGCTGCCGTAGCGCTTGCGCGCGAGCTTCAGGGCGCTGCGGAGATGGGTGTGCAGCGGGCCGCCGCGGCGCTTGTCCGCCCAGATGTAGCGATAGATCGTCTCGTGGCTGATGTGGAGTACGCCCGTCTGGCGAAAGACGGCCGCGATCTGCTCGGGGCTCCACTTGAGCACCAGTCGCTCGATCACGAGGGCGAACTCCTCCGGCGTGAACCGCTCGCCCCGGCGGCTCCGCCAGCGCCGTGCGCCGGCGTTGGCCTGGGCTACGGCGGGGCGATAGCTGCCATCGAGGCGGCTGTTGCGGGCGAGCTCCCGGCCGATGGTGCTCCGGTGCCGGCCTAACGCCCGGGCGATGTCGGCGGGACGGAGCCCGAGTCGCCGCAGGAGGCCCAGGGTATATCTTTCGTCCGCGGTGATCTGTGAGTACATGGGGGCCTTCGTTCTCTTGGAGGAGATCAGAAGGTTACCCGACTGGCAGGTCACCGTACTCTTCCCTACATCTGTTGCACTTAGTTTATGAATCCGCGCCGCTTAACAAGCGCTTCCAGCTGTCGGGTCGCCGCGCGCCCCGCAGCTGAAGCGCAAGGCGTCAGGCGCCAATGGCGACGCACGATGCGATGCAGCATGTCTTCGCAGCGGCCATGATGATGGCGTCACACTGAACGGAGAGAACAACTCGTGACACGCACCATCCAGAGTTCACGCTAGGCAATCGCACTCTTGTTTTTCTGCCCGGTGGCGTTCACGCCGGCAAGGGCCCAAACTGTGACCTGCAAGAACGGGTTCTGCCTTGGCGTCGCCGGGAGCCCCCCCGCCAACTACATCACGCGGGCTTTCGTCTTGGGTCCGACGAGTGGTGATGTGACGGCCGCGTTCATACATGGCCTAAGCGAGCAATACGGTGGCAACGTCCGAAGGGACGCGTCGGGTTGCCGAATGTTCCTCACCGCTTCCGAGGCGAAGCAAACGCGCCGCCAGCTGCTGGAACAGAGCCGCACCATGCCGGCGTCGATCGTCGCGATCGACTGGATTCCGAAAGGGACTACCCCACTACCGGCGGTAGCGCCGGCGCCGCGGGGGGGACACCGTCAAGTCTGAATCGCCGGCCACGCCTGGCCCCGCGCAATGAGCGTTCCGCAACGTCCCCGACCGCGGACGCGCATCGCCTAACGCATTGCACCTAGACAGCGCGTGGACCAGTCGGGGCGCGGGCGTTAGGTGGCGCTGCATCTCTCTTGGATGGCTCACATGCCACACCTGCTCACTATTGAGGAAGCAGATCGGCACGCCGAGCGTCACTTAGGCTCCATCTGCTCTCCCGCGATCCGCCGCACCTATCGTGTGGCACACGTCGCAATACTACCAAAGCACGGTGAGGTGTTTTACGACGTCACGTGGGCGCTGGAGCGCCCGTGGACCGAGGAAGACCTTCTTCTCGGCTCTGCCGGTTGCTTTGTTTCCCTGCGGGAAGGACAGATTGTTGATGTCGGCTACAGCGCGCGGCGCGCAGCCGACGCGTACGTTCGCGCTCGGGAACATCTGGCTCCGGATACCGAGCCACGGCCCGAGGACATCGCTGAGGCCCTAGCGACGCGTTCCTCTTGAGGACTAACAACTCATTCCCTCAGACTTCTCGGCAGTTTCCTCTGATCCAGCGCCACCTGGCCAGCGCATGCACCAGTCGGGGCGCGGCCGTCGGTTGGCTCCGGCCTGGAACGGCCAGCCGTCGCCGGGCAGGTTCTTCACACGCCCCTCGGCGCCGCAGGTGATGCGGGGTCGCCAGCCAGCCTGGAATCTCTGCAGGCCATGCGCCGAGCGAGGACTCATGCGGGTGGCGCGCCTGCACCTATTCATCCTGCCCTTCGTCTTCGCCGCGTGCACAAGCCGGACCCCAGTGCCGCATCGCCTCACGACTGCCGGCGTCACCCCGGGAGTTTCCGGGGTCCTTGAGCTCCCCTCCACGCCTGGCCCCCACGCGGCGGTCATTCTCTTGCCGGGGTCCTACGGCTGGCGCCCGGACTACGCGCGATTCGCCCGAGAGTTCGCCGACTCAGGCTTTGTGGCCCTGGCCATCGACTACTACGCCGAGACCGGTCGCGGCAGCGCTCCACCCGAAGAACTCGCCAACTGGCCCGTCTGGCAGGCCACGATCCGCAACGCCGTCGCGTACCTCGATTCCCTGTCCTCCGTCGCCGGCCGGCCGATCGGGCTGGTCGGGTATTCCCGGGGAGCCTTCCTGGCCATCTCGGTGGCATCGTCAACGCCGGCCGTCAGGGCCGTGGTGGACTACTACGGAGGCGGGAGCGACGACGATCCGCCCGAGGTGCGGATTCCCAGCTTTCCCCCCGTCCTGATCCTGCATGGTGATGCCGATAGCGAGGTCTCTGTCGCACTGGCCCACGGACTCTATGATCGACTGCACGCCCACGGCGGGCTCGTCGAGCTGCACACTTACCCGGGAGCCCAGCATGCCTTCAATGGCCCGTGGGCCTCGACCTATTCTGCGCCTGCCGCCCAGGACGCGTGGCGGCGAACCATTGCTTTCCTCAAGCAGCACCTGAATCCCTGAGGACAACATTTCCGGCTGGCTACCCAGCGCATGAAGCTGACGCCCTCGGCCAGCGGTCTGTGACCAGCCGGCGCAACCAGCCGTCGGCCCGCTCGCTTGCGCGAGCGCGCCTTGGGGCGCAGCTTTTGCGGGGTCGTTAGCCCGCTGCCCTACGCCCTCTCCGACGTATCAGCAATGGCTGGATTGGGTCTTCACTGGCCCGAAGCCTAACTTTGACCAGCTCTGGGACTCAGCGCTCGACCGGCCGGTCGACTGGCAGCCTGATCACGCAACGACCTTGTTCAGCGACGCGGGGCACTTACTCCATGCTTACCCTGAGGAGGATGTACGCAAGGGCCTGTGGGCTTTGCCAGGATCCTGGGATCTTTCAGACCTCATCTGGGGGCAGGAAGTGAGCTGGGAGCGCCGTAAGGCGTGCGTTGAGGCGATGTATCACCTGTTCGTCGATCTATTCGCGAAGAATGGCTTCGATGGCACCTGCTTCATGTGGTGGGACTTCTTCCGCCCGCTTGGCGACAACCCAGACCCACGCATTGCGGACCTGATGGTGAGCGTCATAGACAGCATTCTCCAGCTCCCCCATGAGGATTGCCAGTTTGCCGGCCTCCACGGGCTGGGTCACTTTAAGGACTTCAAGCAAGGTTCCGGTGCTGCAGCGGTACCTCGCGCGCGACGACCTGCCAGCGGGTGCCCGACCGTACGCTTCGGCGGCATTAGAAGGCAACGTGCTGTGAGGCCGCGGGCTAACCGGCGCATGAAGCTGCGGTAGCTCGGCCTGCTTCAATGGGGCCACTAGCGCCGGTGAGCCGCGTTTCGCAGCATATGCGCGGCCGTCAGATGGCAGAACTGCAACGGAAGGCCGATCCCTGTGCTACACCGAGCTCTTGCGGGTGCACTGTTTGTGCTCCTCGCCGCACCCATGCTCGTCGCACAGACCCCGCTGCCGGTCTATCGCGAGCCTCGACATCGCCTTGTCTTGGAAGAAGGCCCGGTTCAGGTGCTCGACGTTCAGATCGCACCGGGGGATACCACCCTCTTCCACGTGCACGACACGCCTTTTCTCGCCGTTCGTATTGCCGTGTCCCCGGTTGATGCGCAGATCCTCGGCGCGCCATGGGGAGGCGCTGGGCCCAAGGACCACTCCCATTTCTATCCTGGAGCGATTGATTCCGATACCACCTATGCGCTTCAGCCTGTGACCCATCGGGTGACCAATGTGGGCACCACCGCATTTCATCTCATAGGGATCACGAACGCGGGACCGGGGGTCTCCCCTGAGCCAGGGGTATCCTCGGGTCTCCCCGGGACGCTGGAGCGCAGCTCGCGGTGGTTCCAGGCCTCGCGGCTGGCCGTTCCACCCGGCACTGACAGCCCGTGGCTCAGCGCATCGGCGCCTCTGGTCGTCGTCCAGCCCGGCGAGGGCCGGGTTCAGGTTCAACGCGATCCAGGCAGCACCACGTCCCTCGATGGCCCCGCCGCGTGGGCCTATCTTCCTACGGGCACGCGCTATCGGGTCACCAATGCGGGCGCCTTCTCAGCAACGCTGGTGTTCGTGGCAGTGCGATAGTCCCTGGTGGCTGCCATCTCGCCGGCGCATGAAGCTGTCGAAGCGCGGCCAGTCTTACCGTGATCACTGACGCAAGTGAGCCGCGCTTCGCAGCTTATGCGGGGTCGTCAGTCCTCACCAAGGACACCCATCGTGCCTGAGTCATCGTTCCGTGCCCGGCCTTGGACGCTCGCAGGACTGATTGGTCTTCCGCTCCTGGCCATGACCATCTATCTCGGGTGGCTGTGGCCCCGGCCTAGTGGCACCTCGTTCGTAGCTCAGACGGAGCCCTATTTCCTAAGCCTACTTCCCGGGACCCCTTTCGCTTTCATTCTGGCGCCCAAGGGCAGTCGCGTACTCTCGATTCTCGTCTACCTCGTGACGGGCTTTGTTGCCCTCTGGCTCTATGCGCTGGGCATCCTCTGTGGTGTTCGAGGAGTCTGTCTGTGACTTCAAAGAACGACGGTCCGTGCTCGTGATACCCCTGTGCATCGCCGTCTTGTGCAGACAGCGGTCCCTGCCACGGCGGCTGGATCGGCTTCCACCGCCCGGGTTCATGCGGCCTAGCCAGCGCATGCACCAGTCGGGGCGCGGCCGTCGCTTGGTTCCGCGCTGGCACCTCCCGCCACCGCCGGGTAGGTTCCCAGAACTCGCAGCGGCCCCGCAGGTGATGCGCGGTCGTTAGCCGCATGAGATGGGCCCTCCTTTCCCTGGAGCTGCCATGCTCGCCGGTTTGGTCCTTTCCGCTGCGCTTGGCCTCGCCCGCCCGCCACACCACGCCTCGGGCCCCACCACCGTCACCATCCTCTACGACGCGTTCGGCGGCGCCCCCGGCCTCGAGCGCGATTGGGGCTTCGCTGCCCTGATCGAATACCAGGGCAAGCGCATACTGTTCGACACCGGCAACAACGCCGCCGTCTTCGCCCAGAACGTCCGCCGTCTCCATGTCGACCTTACGCACCTAGACTTTGTGGTGGTCTCGCATCGTCACAGCGACCACACGGCCGGGCTGAGCGTCGTCCTCCGAGCGAATCCTCAGGTCCCGATTTATGCGCCCCGGGAGGGGTTTGGCATCTTCGGGGCCGCGGTGCCTGGGACCTTCTATCGGGCCCTCCCGTCCCTCCCCGACAGCATGCGGTATTTCGGGGGGGTGGTTCCCGACCTGATTCAGTCCGGCACCCTCTGGCCGAGCGCCCACGTCGTTCTCGTGGACTCTTCCCTGACCATTGCCCCAGGGATCCGGCTGGTCGCCCTCGTGTCCGAGACCCCGGGCACACGCGAGCTGCGGGAGTTGTCGCTGGTGCTCTCCACCCCGTCCGGGGGCGTACTCATCGTCGGATGTTCCCACCCGGGCATCGAGCGCATTCTTGCCGCAGCCGGCGCTCCGGACACCCCCGTCCGGGCTCTGTTCGGCGGGCTCCACCTGGTGGCGGCCCCGGACTCTCTCCTCGGCCCCCTCGTCCAGCGCCTGCATCAGCAATGGCGAGTGACCCAAATAGCCCCTGGCCACTGCACCGGCGAACCCGCCTTCGCCGCGCTCCAACGCGAGTACGGCGATGGCTACCTCTATGCCGGGTTGGGGCGCCGAGTGGCCCTTCGGTAGCGGGGTGAGTGTCCCGCAGCGGCGGCTGACCAGCGCGTGCACCAGTCGGGGAACGGCCGTCGATTGGCTTCAGGCTGGCGCGGCCGTCAGGCCGACGTCCAGCGATCATCGCTTCCGGCCGGCGTGCCCGGAACAGCACTTCGGAGCGTCGCCACGGTGGTCGTGAATGCAGCCCTCTTGGAGGCCAACTCCAATGCCTTTCGTTTCGATCCTTGCCCACTCCGACAACGATCTCCTGCGCGTGGTCGCTACCGACGAGCCCTTGGCCATCGCGCAGCCGGTAACCCCGGAGGGTACCTTCGGCGAGCGACCACAGGTCATCGTCTTTCAGCGAGAGGTCCCGGACGCCGGACCACTGCTGGCTCGCCTGCACGCTGCCTTGGGCTCCTCTCGAACCGAACCTACAGGTGACCTGTTCGCCTGCCCGGTTCCCCAAGCCGTCCGCGCAATCGAAGTGGCGGTCGCACAATTGTGGCCTCCCCACCGGGTCCATTGTCCGGAATGTCAACACGGCTTCGTTGCCCCGTATCGGGAGTCGCGGCGCATGTACCTGGCGTGTCCCCACTGCCACAATTCGCTACTTAATCCTTTCTGGGACTCGGCCTGACCAGGCATGCACCAGCCGGGGCGCCGGCGTGGGTCTGCTCAGGGCTGGCACGGCCTGACGTCGCCGGGTAGGTTCGTCATTCTCGCCGCCGCCCTGCAGGTGATGCGCGGTCGTCAGCGCGCTTTCATTCCTTGTCGCATAACCCGTCACGGCGGCCCTCACGGTGCCCGCGCGGCTTGGTGTCCAGACTGCTCAGCCATTTCACCTCCAAGCCAAGGAGTTTCCGATGGCCCCCCTACATCGCGTTGGTGTGCTCGCCCTCGCCCTTGCGGCTCTGCATCTCCCCGGCATTCTGCTCGGCCAAGGATCCAAGTTGTGGACAGACTGCAAGACGGACAGCCTCTCCACTTACAACTGTGCGACATACTACAGTGGCACGGCCAGTTTGACCTCTCAGCTCAAGACCCCGAGCGGGACGGAGAACCGGTCCGTGCTGGCAACCGTGACCGCCGGACGCGTCGTCTGCCGGGTCACCGAAGCCGACGGCTCCGCGTTCGAAGGTGCTGGCATGCTAGTCGCCGAGCATGGCTCCAACATGAACTCGGGCGAGTACGTCGTCCAGGTATGGTGCCCCGAGGCCAAAGGGCAGCGCGTGAAGCGTTCCGACAGCCCGATCATGGATACGTACAAACAACAGGCGGGTGATTATGCGACGCTCGTCGGCAAGGATACTCACGAGCATCCGGATGCGGACGAGGCGAACGGCGTGAGCGGGACGGAAACACTAGCCTGGCAGCTCCATAGATAGTTTCTGGCTCGCTTAGGCCCCCTGTGCCGGGGCAGCGCACTAACCACCGCATGAAGCTGACGTCCTCGGCCGTCGGTTCGTGCTGGGATAGACCGCCAGACGTCCCGGCCCAGGGTTGCGGCCACGGGCATCGGGGCGCAGCTTATGCGGGGTCGCGATGCGTGCCTACCCTTCCTGGAGGTAGCGTCAACTTGTGAACGCTCGCCAGCCCAGCCCCAATGCACAATTCGCCGAGTTCCTGTCACGGTTCTCCCCCGAGATCGTCACGCTGGTAAAGCGGTGTCTGCCCACACTCCGCCGCGCTTTCCCTGGCTCCACTCAGCTCGTTTACGACTACCCCAACTCTCTCGTAGTGGCGTTCGGAGTGTCAGAGCGCGGATAGGAGGCCATCGTCGCCCTTGCCATCTTTCCACGCCGCGTCCGGCAGTACTTCGACAAGTCCCTCCCCGACCCCAAAGGCCTTCTCGAGGGCTCTGGCGCCAAAGTACGCAGCGTTACCCTCAAGGCCGCATCAGACGTCGCTCACGGCGATATCCAGGCACTGATCAAGGCTGCGATCAAGCACTCCGGGGTTACCTTTCCGCACACCCGCTCGACCCGCATGGTCATCAAGTCGGTGTCGAAGAAGCAGAAACCGAGGAGAACCGGTCACGCCTGACGTGCGGATGCAGCTGCCAAAGCCACGTCGACGGTCGTGACCCACGGCTTTGCAGGTGATCCGCGGTCGTCAGCCGTCTCAAGAGGAGTGGAGCGAGCCATGCCTGGCATCCTGGCTGTCGACCGCCTTGAAATCCTGGTCCTCATTGACAACCTAACCGACAGCCTGTCGACCAATTCCAGCGTGGCGATATCAGAGTGGACGGGGCTGTTGACGACGGGGCGCATGCGATTGCTCTCGGGACGGTGCACCTGCTGTGCACACCATGGCCTTTCGCTGCTGATGACAGCGCATGTCGGAAGCGCAAAACGCACCGTGCTGTTCGACACAGGGCCGGAGGCCGCGACCTTCCTGCGTAACGCCGATATCCTGGGGGTTGACTTCGCGGCGATTGATGCGGTGGTGCTATCCCACGGTCACTGGGACCATGGCGGCGGCCTTGTAGCAGCGATCGAGGCGATTGCGAAGGCCCGACACGTGCAAACAGTCGAGTGTTTCATGCACCCCGACATGTTTGCTGAGCGCGCGCTGCAGCGGCCGAACGGGGAGTTTCTCAAGTTCGAATCTGTGCCGGATCCCGACGTACTCGCGAAGGCGGGTGCCAATGTCGTCAACACCCGCGAGCCGCAGTTTGTCGCAGAGGGAGCGTTCTATCTCAGCGGCGAGATCCCACGCATCACGCCGTACGAGACCGGGCTCCCGGGCCACGTTCGCCGGCGCGATGATAGTCACTCCTGGGAACCCGATCCTCTGATCATGGATGAACGGTTCATTTCAGTGCACGTCAAGGACAAGGGGCAGTTCATTTTCTCGGCGTGCTCGCACGCTGGAGTGGTGAATGTACTAACTCACGCTCGTTCGGTCTTCCCGTCAGTGCCGCTCTACGGCGTTATGGGCGGGCTGCACCTTTCCGGCGCGACCGAGAAAGTCATCCCAGAGACGGTCGCCGACCTCCAGCAGTTCGGTCTCAAGCTGCTTGCGCCGGGTCATTGCACCGGCTGGCGAGCGTTGAGCGCGATGGCAAGAGTCTTTGGTGACGAACTCGTCCCGTCGGCAGTCGGAAAGCGGTACGTCGTATGAGTTGGCTCACATCCCGCTCAATCGCACCAGGACGGCTAACCACCGCGCGCACCCGACGCCCGCAAGCGGACGCGGGTGACGCGAGACGTCAGGCCGACAACACGCATCGCTAGTTGTCGAGATCAGGGTCTTGATGCCTGACCCGTTCGCCGCGAGTCTCCCAAAACTACTTCATCGCGATCACGTGCTCCACGAACTGATCGACGGCGATCTCGGTGCCCTGGTAGAAGCCTGACGCTTTGTTCTTCTCGAGGTCCGCCTCATCCCGGTGCAGTGCGGTGAAGACGTAGCGAGTGCCGCTTCCCACGGTTTCCATCGTAATGATCGCGGTGATCGGAATGTCGTCAAAGACAGCCGGACGATAGCCGGGGAACAGCATGGAGGTCCAGACAAGTCGCTCCATCGGAATAGCGTCCAGGAAACAGCCGAGGTTGGGAAACTCCTGACCGTCTGCCATTGCGATGTCGATACTGAAGATGCCGCCCGGTCGCACGTCCATTTCGGTTCGCGACACCCGCCCCCATGGCTTGGGCATGTACCACTCCTTGAGATGCTCCGGCTTCGTCAACGCTTCCCAGACGAGCCGCGCGGGAGCGTCGATAAACCGTTCGATAGCGAAATCAAGTTTCGGATTGAAGGTGAATTGCTTGCTCATGATGCTGCTTCCTTCTCCTTGAGTTGTTTGACGTATTGGTCGAATCGGTCCAGTCGAGCTTCCCACAATTGACGACGCGCGGTCAGCCAGTCCTCGACGACCTTGAACCGTTCGGGTATGATCTCATACGTCCGCACTCGCCCGCGCTTTTGCGACCTCACCAGTCGGCTCTGTTCGAGCACCGAGAGGTGCTGCACGAACGACGGCAGTTGCATGTCGAACGGTGCCGCCAGTTCGCTGACGGTGGCTGGTCCGACAGACAGTCGCTCCAGGACTTTCCGCCGAGTCGGGTTGGACAAGGCGTGAAAAACGTCGTCGGCGGCTGCGGAGTGAACCATTTCCGACACCATCCAAATGCCAGGGTTATCCGATCTGACTGAGGGATTCTACAGTCGTGGAATACTTCTGTCAATACCTAAGTATTTGCCATGTTGCAGGCGCAACCCCTTCCCGTGGTGACAAGAACTCCGGCGGAGCCGGTTTCTCTTGCATCGACCCGACTGCGGCCTAAAGAGCGCCGAAGCTGACAGAGGGGCTATTGAGTACGCTCGCTGCGCCAGCGGTTAACGATGATCCCTTGGCAGCTCAGCTAAGGCGTCAGCCCGCTTCAGGAGAAGACATGCGCCCCCTACGGTACTCGATCAGTGTCACCCAGGACGGATGCTGCGATCAACGCGCCATTCTTCCAGACGTGGACCTGTACCATCACGCCGCCGAGAGCATTGCGCAGTCCGATGCCCTCCTCTTCGGGCGGGGGACATAGGAAATGATGGAGGCAGGCTGGCGGCGACCGGCACCGGCAGGAACGAGGCCCGCCTGGATGGAACACTTCGCCCGGACGAGCAACGCGGCCAGGAAATATGTCGTCTCGGGGACCCTCGAACGCGTTGACCGGAACGCGCAGGTGGTCCGCGGCGACCTAGCAGAGGCGGTTCAGCAGCTCAAGGGAGAGCCGGGTCACGGCCTGTTCCTGGGAGGCGTGACGCTCCCCCTGGCCCTGGCGGAACTGGGACTGATCGACGAATACGAGTTCGTGGTCCATCCAGGCTGGCAGGCCACGGACCGACCCTGTTCGCGGGCCTGTCGAAGCATATGGACTTGGAGCTCGTGAGTCGCCTGGAGTTCGGCTCGGGGGCGGTGGCGACGCGATACAGGCCGAAGCGGCAGGTGCCGGGCCCGAACGCGGGCTAACAACCGCACGAAGCGGACAGGGCGCGGGCATCGGTTTGTGCCGGGACTGGCGCCACCTGACGCCTCAGGCACATACTGGTAATCTTGCCGCGTCCCGGCCGCTTATGGAGGGCGTCAAGCGGCGCCGTACTGCAGGATAGCGCCTCCTTCTCTGCGCCTGGCATTCAGGTAGTGCAGCCGGAGGGCGCTCCGCCAGCGTCTGGCACTGGAGGTCTCTATGACCACGCACGGTCATTTCCGTCAAGGGATGGCGCTCGTCTTCTGCTCGTTCGGCGTCGGGTGTGGGAGACCTGCGGGCACCCCTTCGCCCACCGCGGCACCGGGCCTCACTTGTGAGCACGGCTATGCCGTCGCGGTCGCCAACAACACCCACAGTGACGTGGACATCGTCCAGTTCGTCGCTGGTCACTGGACGTATGTCACAACGGTAGCCGCACGCACGACCCGCGAGGTGCCGCTTCCCAGCGGTGAGCGCGTTGAGTGGCGTTGGCTACCCAGCGTCCCACAATACGACCCGGAAGTGAGCAGTGAGGTGACGTTGCACGTGCACTGTACCTAGGGACACTGAACGGCCCCGCCTAGCCACCGCATGAGACTGTCAGGGCCCGGCCGGGCATCGCCATCCAGACTGGCGCCCGCGAGCCGGCCCCTGCAGCATATGCGGGACTGTTAGGCGGAACCGCGGGAATGACCCCGCAAAGCCTGTCCGAGTGGTGCTTCCGCCGTACGCCACCTCCCGTAATCGATCGCGTCAGGCGATTCACGCCGCCGCAGCGGTAGAGATGCGGGCCTGCTCCATCGAATACGGCTCGTCGGAGTGCCTCCCTGTGAGCGGGCCGCTGTTCCTGAGCCCCTCCATGAGGCGGTGCCACACCGCAGGCAACCGCCGCAAGAATGTGCTGGATCCGCCGCGGAGCGGTTGCTCGAGGTAAACCGAGCATTGCGCCGCTCCGCGCCGGCTGGGTGGGGCCGCAAGACTACGGTTTGACCTGGTCGAAGCTCCGCCGGCGCGAGCACGAGTCGTGAACCCGGTCGGCTGGAGGCTGCAACCGTCGTGCAGGGCAGCACCACCGCCTCGTGCAGGTCGAGCCCCGAGTGGCCCCTATTCGGGGAGGCCGGCTGGCCGCCGCCTCAGCTCCGAGAACCAGTTGAGCACCAGCTCGATGTGCGTGATGGCCGGTACCGGATCGACCGGCTGGATGCGGAGGAAGCGGGTGCCGTCCCGCGTGATGCTGAAGCTCGTGTTGCCGGTGATCGTCCGGAAGAACCGGCCCTCATGCACCGGCCGCGGGGGGCTGGCGGAGAACGCCTGCGCCGGGCGTCACGGTGACGCCCATCAGCCGGCTTCCGCTCTGGAAGAACAGCTCCCGGCCGTCGCGGGACCAGAGGGGCTCGGTGCCGCCGTCGGTCGAGACGAGGCGCCGCTCGCCGGAGCCCGGGAAGGGGGCGACGAAGATCTCCTGACGCGACGAGACGGTGGCCTGATACGCGACCCACCTTCCGTCGGGCGAGAGCTGGCCGTCGTGACCAGTGGCCGGCAACGGGAAGAGGCGACGGGGCGTGTGGTCGCCGTCGAGCCGCAGCACCCAGATCCCGGCGCCTTCCGGCTCGTCCGGTCCGGTCTCGTCGAACAGGAGGACGCGGCCGTCGGAGGAGACCGACGTGGGCGTCTGGATCACGCCGCGCTTCGAGGTGAGGCGCTCCTCCTCGCCCGAACCGTCGACCGGCATCCAGTAGAGGTTGCGGGTTCCCTGGCGCGTGCCCCGGTAGATCACGCGCGTGCCGTCGGCCGTCCACTGCGGCGACTGGCTGCTGCCGGTGCCCGTGCCGAGCGGCGTCAGGGTGCCGCGGGCGAAGTCGTAGATCCAGAGCCGGGTCGTGCCCTCCCGGATCTGAATCACGGCCCGGCCCCCGTCCGGCGAGATCGCCACGTTCTCGTAGGCGCGCTCGGGCAGCGGCAAGGGAGTGATCGCGCCCGCCCGGCCGACCCAGACCAGCCGCTGGGTGTTGTAGGATCCCCCGCTGCTGAGGTAAGCGAGCGTGCCGTCGTCGGACACGGCGTAGTTCCCGCAGCCTTCGTTCCCGATGCCGTCGTTGGGCCGCTCGAGCGGCGGTCACCGGCACCGCCTTGCCGAGGCCGGCCTCCGTTGGCCGCCACGGCACCGTGAACAGCTGGCCGCGATGGGTATAGAGGAGCAGCCGGGCATTGGCGACGTACTGCGGGGCGTCAGCCGCCCTTGACGAGCAGGGAGTGCTCCGGGGTCCCCATCGTCTGCGCGGCAACATTGTGCTCGTCGTCGCCCGGTCCGGTCCACGCGGCGAACAGCAGCGTCTTCGTCCCCGCGACCCGGTGCGGCCAGCGATGGCTGATCTCGCCCGCCGCCGTGTCCAGCTGCGTGACCTGGGTGGCGGTGCCCCCGCCCTCCGGCACGCGCCAGATGCCGCCGATGTTGGTCGGCGCGAAGTAGATGAACCCGTCGTCGCCCCAGTCACCGCCCCGGTGGAACGGCGCATCGGCGAGCGGCTGCAGCGCCGCCCCGCTGACGGCGATCTTCCGCAGCTTCGATCCAGCGAAGAAGCCGATCCACTGTCCATCCGGGGAGAAGAACGGCCCATCGCCCCCCTCGGTGCCATCGAGCGCCATCGCCTCGGGCTCCTCCAGCGCGCGGACGAAGATCCGGTTCTTGCCGTCCTTTAGCCCGACGTAGGCGATGCGGGCTCCGTCGTGGGAGATCGCGACCGGGGTGAGTTGGCTCGAGCCCAGCTCGTACCCTTCGGGCAGCGGGATGCTGACATGGGCGCTCCGCCCGCCGGTGGTACCGCGGGCGGAGCCGAGCCAGCGCGTCAGCCCGAAGGTGACGAGGGCGGCGGCGGCGGCGGGTAGGACAACGCGCAGGAGGGTGCCCGGCCGCGGCGTGCCCCTGGCCACCATCGCTGCGCCACCGGCGGCGCCCGTCGCCCTGGTGAAGGCGGCGTTGTCGAGCGCGGCGGCGAACGCCGCCGCGCTCGCGAAGCGGTCCGCCGGCAGCTTCTCCAGCGCCGTGTTCACCGCCGCCTCGACATGCGGCGGGATGCTCTTCCGCTGCAGGGTGAGACTCCGCGGCTCCTCCGTCATCACCCGCGCCACGATCGCCTGCGCGGTGGGTCCGACGAAGGGCGGCTCGCCCGCCAGCATCTCGTACAGCACGCACCCCAGCGCGTACACGTCGCTCCGCGACGTGATCTCCCGCTCGCCCATCGCCTGCTCGGGACTCATGTAGTGCGGCGTGCCGAGCGACATCCCGGTCTCGGTCATCCGGGTGCCGCCCTCGGAGCGCGAGGCGGCGAGGGCGATGCCGAAATCGGCCACCAGGGCGTGTCCCCCATGCAGCAGGATGTTCTCCGGCTTGATGTCCCGGTGGACGATCCCGTGACCGTGAGCGTACTCCAGCGCGTCGGCCACCTCCCGCGCGATGCGGACCGCCTCGGCCACCGGGAGCTGCTTCTCGCCGGTGAGCCGGTCACGCAGGCTCTCCCCCTCGACGAACGGCATGACGTAGTAGACGAAGTCCGCCGCGCCCGCGGTGCCGTCCCCCGTGCGGCCCGAGTCGAACAGCGCCAGGATGTGGGGGTGCTGCAGGTTGGCCGTGGTCCTGATCTCGGCGAGAAACCGCTCGGCGCCGATGACTGCGGCCAAGTCGGGGCGGAGCAACTTGAGGGCGACCTTGCGGTCGTGGCGGAGGTCGTGCGCGAGGTAGACGGTGGCCATGCCGCCTGCGCCGAGCTCGCGCTCGATCCGGTAGCGGTCGGCGAGGGCCGTGGAGAGCTGCGCGAGGGTCGTGGGCATGGGGGGTCGGGGAAAGCTATCGTCCCGGAGGGGGATGGGTAGGGGCGCCCCGGTCCGGGACCACACCCGGGTCATCGTTCACTCCGAGATGCGCAGGTTCGGTCCGGGGGAAGTGCCAAGGCAGCCGCCTAACCCGCGCGAGAAGCTTTCGGGACCGCGGCCATCAGCTTTCTCAAGTCCGGCTCGCCCGGGCGGCGCCCGCGTGGGGCTTGCCGGGCCCGCCGCGGCCCCGCAGCTTGCGCGGGAGCGTTAGGTGGCAACCGCTCTGAGGCCGAGTCACCTCATCCTCCCATGCGCCTGCTCTCTTCAGTACTCCTACTCCTGGCTACTGCCTGCGCGACGTCCTACTCGGGGTCCCGCAAGCCGGGGCCCGTGAGTCGTTGGCAGGGTAATGCCCTCAATCAGCAGTGCGGGCTCCGCGGCATGCTGGCTGGTGACGTTCGCGATGCCTAGGAAAGACCCGACTCCCTCCTGCCGGCCGACGTGACGCTGGCAACGTGGATCTACGTTCGCGGCGCAGTTCGCCTAAGGCTAACGTTCCTGATTGAGACCTTGGACTCTTGGGAGGTGGTCGGCCCCGTCACGCCGCGCCTGAGCAAGCCGGAGTCCGCCTGGAGCATCAACCAACGTTGGCCCTTCCCTCAGCGTGTTACCGCCTACCTCAGCAGCCATTCAAGCCTTCCGCCAACCCAGGTCTATGCACTGTATCGCGCCTGCCCTCAACCGGGGATGTCGGAGGCGGAGGTCATCGCGTCCTGGGGTGAGCCGTCGGATCGTCACCTGGAAGCCGCCGGCCAACAGGTTGTGTTGCGATATGGCTTCGGCGTGGAGGGCCAGCACGACCGACTGGTCTTTGAAGGAGATTCGCTCGTAACCTTTGAAGTTGGCGGCCCCACCTTCTAGTTGCCACCTGACCACCGCATGAAGCTGCCAGGGCGCGCCCGTCGGTTCCCTCAGGGCTGCTTCAGCCAGAGGGTGGCTGGGCCGGCCTTGCCGGCCTAGGCGCATCCCTGCAGCTTATGCGGGGTTGTTAGGCCGCCACGTGCATTCTCTGGAGGCTCGTTTCCATGCCCGTATGGCCGCGACTTCTGATACCTACGGTCTCTGCCGTCGTACTATTTTCATGCGGCGATGCCAGCGGACCCAATCAGCGACCGGTCCCACAGCCGCTGCCGCTCACGCTAGGCCTGAAAGAGACCTTCTTGAGTCCGCGTGATATCCAGCGAGTCGCAGTGACGGTTCACCCGACCCCCGGGGACTCGATTGAGGCAGCATATTTCCGCTTTTCGGGGAATGTGTTTCGTGACAGCATGCCACTACCGATGGGAGGAGACCAACCGCAGATTGGCTACGTCGATTTCACTGTACCAGTCGCCCCGCTGTCTGGGACTGTGTACGTGACAGCCATCGTGCGGACCGCCAAGCGCCAGGGTACCGCTGATACCGTTTTCACGATCGGCGACGACGGCATCCCTATTGTCGGAATCACCCCTCCCCCATCCACTGTTGCCCCCGGTGACACGCTTCCGATCTACTGCAGCGGGTGGGATCGCAGTGGAATACTCAACGCGCAGCTACAAGTGACAGGGGCGGCAGACACGGCCTTTCAGACGGCGGACCCTGCCTACCCACAGTCGTACTTCATCTACGGCGGGGCGGCAGTACCTGCGGCCGCAGCTCCCGGTTCCGCTCTCGCACTCAAGTGCACCCTGACCGACATTTACGGCCACTCGGTCACAGACTCTGCCACAGTAGCCGTTACGGCGGGCCCGTAGACCGGGCGGTCTAACCAGCGCATGCACCAGCCGGGGTGCGGCGTCGGTTGGTGCCTGGCTGGCAGAACCAGCGGTCGGCGGGTAAGTTCTCCACTCGTACTGCGGCCCCGCAGGTGATGCGCGGTCGTTAGGCATCACCTTTCTTCTTGGCGGAACGCCCGATGGCCTTCGACGTTGACGTCAAGGTGAGCATTTACCGCACGATCGCTGCTTCCGGCCACGTGCCCACTGCCCAGGCCGTCGCAGACTCATTGCGGGTTGCCAGGACGGAAGTCCTGGACGCCTTCACTCGTCTCGGTGCCCAGCGCCTTCTGGCCCTCTCACCGGACGGTCAAAGCATCCGGATGGCTCCACCCTTTTCGGCTGTGCCAACGCAACATCGTGTGCAGTCCGGCGGCATCGAGTATTTCGCCAACTGCGCCTGGGACGCTCTCGGGATCCCGGCCGCCCTGCATCGGCCAGGCGTGGTGCTATCCCGATGCGAGCAGTCTGGCACCCCACTCACCCTGGATGTCGCCGCGGCCGGGCCTGCACCCTCCACCTGGCTGTTCCATTGCCAAGTGCCTGCGGCCCAGTGGTGGCAGGATATTGTCTTCACATGAAACAACATGCTCTTCTTCCGGTCGGAAGAACTCATTGATGCGTGGTGTCAGTCCCGGGCCCTCCCCCGCCGCCCGACCGTGCGCATGGATCAACTCTGGCACTTGGCGGTCACCTGGTATGGCACCCGCCTCGACGTCGACTCCCGGCGTCCCGGGCCAGGTGAGATGCGGGGGATCTTTGCGAGCCTCGGCCTTCACGGCGACTTCTGGGATCCGCAGGCGGATACCTTTGGGCCCGGTGCAGCCTAACCAGCGCATGCACGAGTCGGGGCGCGGCCGTCGGGTTTCGCAGAGCTGGCACGGCCCGGCGTCGCCGGGTGGGTTCTCTACCCTAACCGCGGCCCTGCAGGTGATGCGCGGGCGTTAGCCGCCACACAGCGCCCAATGAGAACGCGATGAGTCCAGGGTACGCTTGCCTGCACCCAACAGCGCTTGGCCTTCTTATCCTCCTCACGTCCTGTGCATCGCACTCGGCCTACCTCGGCTCAACCCGGTCCTGCATCGACCCGGCAGTTTACAGCCCTGAACCTCCGAACGAGTCGCAAGAGGCCGACACGATGCCCCGCCAGCTCCCTCCCATGCCAGTGCTCAAGACCCCCAGTACGCGGCTTCATGGCACTTACGCAAGGATTGTCGCCCAGTTTGTGGTGGATTCCCTGGGCAGCCCAATTCCGTGCTCCTGGCGCATCATCGAGATCAACGATGAGGCGTATGCGCCCTACGCATACGCGGCCATGCTCTCCTCGCACTTTGCACCCGGACGGAAGGGGTCTCGCCCGGTCGCCGTTCTCGTTCAGCAGGCTTTTCAGTGGGGGCCATAGCCCCGGGCCATGTCGCCCTGGGCCATGGAACCGGCGCGTTGGCGGCTAACCAGCGCATGCACCAGTCGGGGCGCGGCCGTCGCTTCGTACTGGACTGGCACGGCCAGGCGTCGCCGGGTAGGTTCTCTTCTCTAGCCGCCGCCCCGCAGGTGATGCGCGGTCGTTAGCCAGCGGCCCACCCGCAGTGTTGCACCCGATGGCCTAGAGCCACCTTACCGATCTCCACCTGTCACCCAAACGCAGCATCCATCCTCGATTCTTGCCTGCCCCGTTTCGTACTCTTCGAGTAACTTTCGAGAACTCCGTGTCAGCCCCAGCCGCGAGATGGCCTATGGACCCAGGAACCCTTGCCCCCCTGATCCCGATAGTTGCGATCCTCGCATATGCTGCCATCAAAGTCGCCAGGATTGTGACTCCGGCAAGATCTCATACTCAGGATCCCGAGACCGGGGCCCGGCTCGCCGCGCTGGAGGAGGAGATGGGAATCGTTCGGCGCCAGCTCGAGGAGGCACATGAACGGCTTGACTTCACCGAACGCCTGCTCGCACAACAGCATACAGACCGCCTATCGCCGCCCAAGTAGGGAGCGGCCGCGCCGACCGCTGGCTAACCAGCGCATGCACCAGCCAGAGCGCGGCCGGGCGGCTAGCTTCGGCTGGCACGGTCAGTCGGTGTCGGGTCACTTCCTTGAGACTCGCCGCGCCCTGCAGGTGATCCGCGGTCGTCAGGCCGCTCCCCGAGTCTCCCCGCGGCCTGCGCACCGCCGCCGGCAGCCGCCCTCCATCAATTTTGGCCTCACCGGCACCCCGCTTCTCGCCGCGGCGCCGACCAGGGTGCACGACTATCTTCCTTCTACCCTTCCCGTTCCCGCTGCTGGTGCGCTCGCGCCAACTCCGGTATCCCCCACGACCGGAGGACTTATGTCTCCCCCGAAACCCCAGCAACGGCGCATCACACTCTGCGGCCGCGCCTTGCACTTCGTCTCCTACGAGGGTAGTCGGGGCAATCCTCAGCGTGCCCAGCTTCCCTACCCCGCTATGTGGTACCTCATGGTCGAAGGGCATCGCTGCCCGGTGTTTGCGTGCGACGACAGCCTCTCACCCGCTGACCTCGATGCAGCTCTCGTAGCGTGGGCAGGCGACAATGCCCAAGGCCCGGTGGAACTCTCCCCCCGCATTCGGGTGGGCCCCGTCAGGCCCAACGAGAACTGGTGGGGTCCCAGCTGACCGGGGGCTCGGAGGCCATGTAACGCCGGCCCTGGACCTGCCACCATGGGTGGCAGGGAGGTTCGGGCATCCAGCAGTCCCTCGGTTGATGCCCCACCCGGACCAGCGCGGGTCTCTCGGGGGCTAACCAGCGCATACACCAGGCGGGGCGCGGCCGTCGGGTTTCGAACGGCTGGCACTACCCGATGGCGGCTGGGCCGGCCTTGCTGGCCGAGCCGCATCCCTGCAGCTTATGCGGGGTCGTTAGGTGGTCTTTCTGGGTCGTTTGGTTCGGGCAGAGCGGCTACGAAGCCACCCAGCAAGGTCTGCCTCCTTGGATTTGCCATCAGCAAGAGCCAACATCGCGGTGACCACCTCTGGCTCCGGCGCGTCGAACTCCCAACCATTGAGCATCAAGAAGACGACCATCGTCACGAGCGCCAGCCGCTTGTTCCCATCCCGAAAGGGATGATTCTGGCAGAGGCCGAAGCCATAGGCAGCAGCCAGCGTGGGGATGTCGCTGGTCGGCTCATGCGTCCAGCGCTGCTGGGCCCGAGCCAGCGCGAACTCGAGCGCGTTCTCGTCGCGGATCCCAGCCAGGCCGCCATGGGCCCGAATCTGATCCAGATGGATTGCATCCACCACAATCCGAGGGACCCAGACGGGCTCTCCGCTCATCTACTTGCCCAGCTCCCGCAAAGCGTTCCGATACCGCTTGCTCACGGCCGCCGCGGCGGCCAGTCCGGCCTCTATTGACGGATCGTACGGCGTGAGCAGGATCCGCGCCCGCGCGGCTCGCAAATGCGGCGGACGACTAGGGATGGGCGCAGGGTGGCAGCCACGTCATCCCGAGGATTAACGCAACGAGGGATCTTCAGCCCGGGTCGAGAGGCATCCGACTCGGCCGGTACTGGAGTTCGCTCGTCGTTTCACTGCTCGGGATGACGTTAAGATCTTTGAAAAGGCCACTTTACGGCATTCTCGATTCGGATGTCGATTTTGACCGGTCTCGTTCGACGTGTTAGCAAGGGCGCGATGGGCGCGGCAACCGACACGAACCACCTTCAGGAGAGAACAATGCGTTTCATGATCATCGGCAGGGCAACGAAGGAATCCGAAGCGGGCGTTATGCCGAAGGCCGAAGCATTCGCGGCGATGGGCGAGTACAACGAAGAGCTCGTGAAGGCTGGTATCCTCCTCGCCGCCGAGGGGCTCGCTCCGACCTCCAAGGGTGCGCGCGTGAAGTTCAGCGGCGACAAGCGCACCGTCATCGACGGTCCGTTCACCGAGTCGAAAGAACTCATTGCCGGCTTCACGATTATTCAGGTGAAGTCGCTGGCAGAAGCGATCGAGTGGGTGAAGCGCGCGCCGAACCTCTCTCCGAACGGCGAGGCGGAGGTCGAGATTCGCAAGGTGATGGATGTCGAGGATTTCGGTGAGGAGTTCACGCCGAACCCGGAAATCGCGAAAGTGAAGTACTAGTCAACCGCGTTCGGCAGCACTTCACATTCTCATTCGAACGACTCCACCAATGAATCTGCCAATGCCGCGCCTAGCCCTCCTCGCCGTATCGATTGCGGCGACGGATGCGCTCGCGCAGACCACGGCCGCATCGCCATCGCCGGACTACGGCAACCCGCAGGCATGGCTCTGTCGCCCCGACTGGCCCGGCGCCTGCGACGTGGATCTCTCCACCACTGTGCTCGGCCCGGCCGGGCGCGCAACCGTGGAGCGCGCGCGGCTGGATCCCGAGGCGCCGGTGGACTGCTTCTACGTCTACCCCACGGTGTCGACGGATACGACGACCGAGAGTGATCTCGTTCCCGACGACGCCGAGCGCACCGTCGTGCGCCTGCAGCTGGCCCGGTTTGGCACGAGGTGTCGCATCTTCGCGCCCATGTACCGGCAACTCACCCTCGCCGCCATGGGTCGTGCGTACGCCGCCGGCATTGAGTCACCCGATTTCCTGGGGCTGGGATACGAGGACGTCCGCGCCGCATGGCGCTACTACCTCGCGCACGACAATGGCGATCGGGGCGTGGTGTTGATCGGGCATTCGCAGGGCACCGTCATCCTGACCGAGTTGATCCGCCGCGAGATCGACGGCACGCCGGTGCAGTCGCGCATCGTCTCCGCGTTGCTCATCGGCGGACCGGGAGGTGTCCTCGTACCCCGCGGGCGGGACGCGGGCGGCACCTTTCTGCATCTGCCGCTCTGTCGCGCTGCCGCGCAGACCGGTTGCGTCGTCGCGTATTCTTCATTTCGCAACACCGCACCGCCGGCGGCGACCACCCGCTTCGGGCGGTCGGCCGATTCGGCCCTCGTCGCGGCCTGCACCAATCCCGCGGCGCTCGGCGGCGGCGAGGCCGCCCTCAACGGCTATTTCGACGCGGCGGGAGGGACGGCCCTGCCGATGGGGCCCACCGAGCCGTGGACCACTGGCGGACGACCCATTGCAACGCCGATGGTGCGAGTCGTGGGGCTGCTGAAGGGGCGGTGCACGACCAACGCGTTCGCCTCGTATCTCGAGGTGACGGTAGAGCGTGGTCCTGGCAGTCCGGCGAGCCGCGACATTCAAGGTGACCTGGTGGAGGGGCTTGGCCTCCATCTGGTCGATCTGGAAGTGGCCATGGGCAACTTGGTCGATCTCGTCGGCCAACAGACCAGGAGCTATCTCGACAGCACCCGCCGACCCTAGCTCAGTTCAACGCCGCACGGTCTACCCTCGCCTTGGCACGGTGACGTTAGGCAGACGATACATATCACTTGATGCCCTGAGTGTTGCAACCCCACAACACAGAGACTCACAGTGAGAGAACTCACACTCGTCGAACACATCTCGCTGGACGGCGTGATCCAGCACTCCGCCGATGACGGCGATTTTCCCTAGAGCGACTGGACCGCGCCCCATCGGACACCCGCTGGCCGTGGCGCCATGCTCACCGCGTATGGCAAGCGCGTCGATCTGCCGCTGGGCTGTCGCACCTACGATGCCTGGTCGGGCCTCCGGCCCGAGGCGCCGAGCAGTCCGATGGCGGACAGGCTCAATGCGGCGAAGGAATATGTCGCTGCGCGCCGTCCGGAAAGGCTTGAAGGGGGCCCGTTCGAGGGCCTTGGACCGGACATCGTCGAGGGCATTCGCGGCATCAAGTCGCAGGACGGCCCGGACCTAATCCTCTCGGGTAGCTCCACGCTGACATCGCCGCTGCTCGAACATGGGCTTGCGGATGAGGTCGTGCTGGCCGTCTATCCGGTCCTGTTGGGCACGGGGAAGCGCTTCCTTGCGGAGGGCCTTCCGGCACGCGCATTCGATCTTGTCAGCACGCAAGCATTTTCGTCCGGCATCATCTTCAGTACTTGCGAGGTCATCGGGCCTTTGAAGACAGGATAGTTCGACGACGAGACCGGCGTGAATCGCTGCCCAACCAGCGCATGCACCGGTCGGGGCGCGGCCGGTAGGCGCCGTCATCGCCCGTGCCCCCGCAGGAGCTTGGAGGAGTACGCAGGCTCTCGGCCCATGACCTCCCCGCGAGGTTTACCCTCCCTAGTCCCGATGCGTGCCCAGCACTATCATGGAGGCAGCACCCCGTCGGCACCTGGACACGCTGCCCTTGTGCCTTCTGTGTCACCACCCGCCGTGGGGGCTCCATGAGTACCCCTCCTCTCTTTGGTCGGCTCGACACGATGATCATTCGGGTCCGCGATTGGGAAGCGGCCGCCGATTGGTACCTCGAGAAACTCGGACTCAAGGCCAGTTATACTGACCCGAGCCAGGGCTTTGCCGTGCTACCATTCAATGACCATACCCTCACGATTTGGCAGTTGAAGCCTGGAGAGGTGCTGCCCCCGCGCGGCACTGCGGTCCCGTACCCCATCCTCGTGACGACTGATGCGGAGGCGCTTCAGGCGATGCTGCTGGAGCGCGACGTGGCCGTGGGGCCCATCGAGAAGGTTGCCGGTGTGCAGTTCTTCTCATTGTGGGACCTGGATGGGAACCGCTTGGAAGCCTGCCAAGTCATCACTGGCTCGTGAGTTGTTGCGTCCAACCAGCGCGTGCACCAGCCGGGGCGCGGCCGTCGGTCCGCTCCGGGCTGGCAAGGCCCGCCATCGTCGGGTAGGTTCCCAGTACCAGCCGCAGCCCCGCAGGTGATCCGCGGTCGTCAGGTGGCACCCCTATCTGCATTTGTGCAGCATGAAGATCGAGCCAATTGCGGGCGCTCTCAAACGCTACGAGCGCACTCCCGGCAAGTTCCAGCACACGTTCAGGACCGCTCTGGACCGCCTCCCCGTCTTTGTGGCCGCCCTTCTCGCCGGCACGCCGCCTATTGCTAGTGGGACCGTAATCCTGAAGACTGTGGTGTTCGAGCCACGGCACCTTCTCCACCTACTTGCATCGCACAATCTTGGCCAGGACTTAGGACCTGACGTCACTATCACCGCATCTGGAGCCCAAGAACTGCAGGCGCTCCTGGCTGCCACCTTCTCGGACTGGCTTGATTTCTATTTCGTCCCCAAGCCCGGCCGGTTCCTGGTCTACGCCGACCACGACGAGTTCACCACGGTCTATTCGTCGCGTCACACGGCTGTATCTCGCATCGCGACCGCCATGTCCGTCGCTGGCATTCTCGATGTGCCTGGGTACACCCGTGGCGCCTGAGCCCTCAGGCCGCGCTACCTGACCCGCGCATGCACCCGTCGGGGCGCGGCCGGCGGTTTGTGGCGGGCTGGCACCGCCACTTGTTGTCAGGTAGGTTCCTCGCACTAGCCGCCGCCCCGCAGGTGATGCGCCGGCGGTAGCCCGCGTCTTGGTGCGTCTTCCGTGCTCGCCTCACCGTAAGCGGAACACAATGCCCAATGAGCAATCTCGTCGTGGCTCACTTTCTGGATGGGCGGCTCCTCAAAGGAACCAGCCTTGATGTGGATCCAGCCAAGCCGACTTGCCACATCCGCCCCCTCAGTGGGCCTGCACAGGAGGTCAAGCTATCAGACCTCAAGGCCCTCTTCTTCGTCCGTTCCCACGAAGGAGATCCCGCCCACGAAGAGGCGATGACCGCTGCCCCGGCCGACCCCCGACTACGCGGCTCAAGCCCGATCGCCCTCCACTTCCAAGATGGCGAGTCCATGGTGGGGCTGACCAACCGCTTTCCCCCGACGCGCCCCTACTTCTTTATCGTTCCCGTTGACCCAGACGCCAACAATCTCCGCATCCTTGTCAATCGTGCCGCTGTAACGTCCATGGAGTCACCGCCCCTCGGGTAACTCGCGCAGAGACTTGCCATGCGCCGGCTAACCAGCGCATGCACCAGCCAGGTCGCGGCCATCGGTTGGCGGCCCGGTGGCACGACCAGGACGCGCCAGATAGCTTCTTCGAGACTGGCCGCGACCTGCAGGTGATGCGGGGTCGTTACGCTGCTGCGAGTAGTACCCAGGGCCCGCTTGGCGCTCTCGCGCACATACTCGTTTCTCCTGACCTTGACGTAGATTGAGGGCACCAGTTGTCCCTCCGACCACCCCTTGGCCGCCAGCTCAGCTGGCCTGGAGTCCCCCTATGTCCGTCGCCAAAATCACCGAAATCCAATCCTCTTCCTCGAAGAGCTTCGAGGACGCGATTCAAAAGGGAATTGCGCGGGCCGATAAGACGCTTCGCAACCTAAGTGGTGCGTGGATCAAGAGTCAGAAGGTCGTAATTGAGAAGGGAAAGATCACAGAATATCGGGTCCTGCTGAAGGTCACTTTTGTCTTGGGGGAGTAGCCCTGCAGTTCGGATTCTGCGCCGCGCACCAGCCTAACCAGCGCATACACCAGCCGGGTCGCGTCCATCAGTTGGCGGCCCGGTGGCACAACCCGGCGGCGGCGGGTGGCTTCATCGAGACCGGCCGCGCCCTGCAGGTGATGCGGCGTCGTTCGGCCGTAGAAGAAACATTCCTCTCACCGCCACCGCGTATCGGAGGTCAGATGAAACGAGTCACGGGCATCGGTGGCATCTTCTTCAAGGCCAAAGACGCTCCATCACTGCAGGCCTGGTACAAGCGGCACTTGGGAATCGATGTCCAAGCCTGGGGCGGCGCTGCCTTCGATTGGACCGACGCCGAGGGCAAGCCGGTTGCAGGGACAACTGCCTGGCTAATCGATCCGCAAGAAAGTGATCACTTTGCTCCGAGCTCTGCTCCCTTCATGGTCAACTACCGAGTGGAAGACCTCCGCGCCTTGGTCAAGGCCCTGAAGGAAGAAGGCTGCAATGTGCTCGAAAGAATTGAAGACTCCGAGTATGGGGCGTTTGGCTGGGTCATCGATCCCGAGGGAAACAAGGTCGAGCTATGGCAGCCGCCTGAGGGCCAATGAGCAGGCTCGCTAGTCGCGGCCGCGAACTGCGGCCCAACCAGGCGTTGCAGCGGACAAGCCCGTCTTCCGGTCTTCGTGCTTTCGGGAAGTGTGCGCTGCGGCGGGCTTGCGGCTGACCTTATTCGTTTGGCAGCATTCCATCGCCTCGTCACGACCAATCAGCCATCGGGAGGCAGCAGTGCCACACCATCACTCCGGCCTGTCGGTCACCCCTTCGGACGAAACGATCCGGCTGGGGCCGCTGAGCGTTCGGTTCCTAGTCACAGCCGAGGCCGCCAACGGCAGCGTGGCCATCTTCGAGCTCTGTGTCCCGGCCACCGGGCGCCTCGCTGCCCCCGCTCACAGCCATGACCATTATGAAGAAACCATCTATGGGACTCAGGGTGTCCTCACCTGGACCGTTGATGGGGAGGCCGTCAACGTAGGGCCCGGGGAGGCCCTCTGTATTCCCCGCGGGGCCGTTCATCGGTTCGACAATCCTGGCACCCAGGACGCCAAGGCCCTGTGCATTATCACGCCCGCCGCCATCGGGCCCGACTATTTTCGCGAGGCGGCGGCAGTGATCAATGAGGCCCATGGTGGGCCACCGGATCGCGCAAGGCTGGCGGACATCATGCGGCGCCATGGACTCACGCCCGTTGCTGGTCCAGCCTAGTATTCTCCATGGCGTGGGAGGAGGGCACATCCCACCCGCCCTGCCCGTCACCGTGGGACGGGCGGCCGCGATGGTTCTGCGACGTGGCGCAGGAAGATGCTGCCTACCTTCCGCCTGAAGCGTGACCGCATCGGCCGTGGGTTTGCTCGGGGTCAGACGACCCCGATGGTGTTTGGGAGAGTTGCGCGTCCGCGCCTCGGGCCGCAGCTTATGCAGGGTCGTTAGGTGGCACTTCATCCTCCCTCGCCCTACTATGGACCCCCACCTTCCTCACTTCTCGCCCGCCAAGGGGCTGCTTGGCAAGCTGGCGGCCTCTTCGGCGATCGCCCTCGCCTCGCTCGCCAGCACACTCTACGAAGCCCAGTCCACACGAGAACATGACCGGATGTCGGTCTGGCCCCGCCTCACTCAGGAGGTCTCCGACTCGGGGTGCCGGTATGATCGCAGTATCACCAACGTCGGCCTGGGCCCGGCGCTCATCCGGTCGTTCGAACTCCGTCTGGACGACACCGTGCAATCATCCTGGGCTCCGGTGGTGCAGGCCTTGGTCGCGTCCGCCCCGCCCCCCGGCTATTCCTCTCCGCCGTAGGACCCGGCACCGTCATCGTGCCGGGCCACACTCTCCATGTCCTCACCATGATCGCGGGCACTCTGAGCACGGTGGCGGTTACGGAGGACCACCGCGTCGTCGGTCGCCTCTGCTACTGCTCACTCTATGACGAGTGCTGGACGGCGACGAACCGACTGGCGGAGCCGCGTCGGGTCGCAGAATGCGCCACGACAGACACCACCGGCGTGGTGCATTAGTGGCACCTAACCAGCGCATGCAGCAGCCAGGGCGCGGCCGTCACTTGTCGCCGGGCCGGCACCACCGTTCGCGTGTCCCTACCTTCCTTGAGACTCGCCGCGCCCTGCAGGTGATGTACGGTCGTTAGGTTGCTGGCTAGTACGGAGGTCCCATGGCCTTTTCTCGGCAGTTCCGCGCTCTCCTCAGGCTTAGCGCTCTCTGGGCCATCCCCTGGGTCGCGCTCGGCCTCGTCGTCGCGGTGGGGCGATGGATTGCAGACCCAGACGTCCGTTCCACGGCCGGTCCGCTCCAGACCTGGCTAGTCGGCCATGGACTCGCGTACGGGGCCCTCGGAGTGATTTCGGGTCTCTATCTCGGCCTCCTTCTCTCCCGCCTCGAACGAGGGCGCCAGTGGGAGTCTGTCGGAGCCCTTCGCCTCGGGCTATGGAGCGGTTTCGGCGGCGCCGCCCCAGCCATCCTTTTCGCCGCGCTCGGGCTCCTATTCGGAGCACCACTCGTCCTATTGCTGCCGCTGCTCGGTCTCGGCATTCTCGGCGCAGCCGGTAGTGTCGTGTTGGCCACATCGGCCCGGGCGGCGGGGACCCGCCGGGCGTTGGCGCCCGCAGCGGACCAGCCCCGCGTGTCAGCAACCTAACCAGCGCATGCACCAGCCACGGCGCGGCCGTCGGGCTGTGCCGGGCTGGCACGGCCAGCCGTCGCCGGGTAGGTTAGCTGATCCAGCCGCGGCCCCGCAGGTGGTGCGCGGTCGTTAGGTGACGCCCCTTGGGTTTGTGGCCTCCGTCCATCCTGGGCAATGACCCTTCTCCTTACCCTCTGGTTGGTCCTGGGTGCCCTCCTGATCCTGGGCCTCCGACCTGTACTCGGCGGCTGGGGCCCTCCTGCCACGATTGCCTGGCCAGTGTACATCCTCTTGGGGCTTGGCTTGGCCGCTGCGAGCTTCAAGGCCGCCCTCCGTCCCGACCGATCTCCGGGGCTGCGGTCTCTCCATCCGTTGTTCGTCTTCGCGCTGGGAAGTGGGTTTCTGTTCGCCGTACACCCATGGCTAGCCCGATATAGCGACTCGCACCTGTTCCGAGCCCGCTTGGCTCGCAATCGGTCCGATTACGAAGCCCTAATCGCCCAGCTCCCAACAGATAGTACGTCTGGACCCTGGCGTTGGCGCGCCAACCTTCGGTATCTGGTCGATTCGGGCCCGCCGCTTCGACTCGCTGTCCTGCAAGAGGGGCGCGCCTACGACGGTGACGAGGTCGCCTTGTACGACCCGCTGGGGGGGCTCGACACCGTCGGTGTGGCTGCGGGATTCCCCCGCCCCTTCGACGGCCGGGTTGTCCGGTGCAACCCAGCGCTTCGCCCCTGGTATCGCTGCCTCGTTCATGTGGGCCCCAGGTAGGCGCCACCTAACCAGCGCATGCACCAGTCAGGGCGCGGCCCAATGGTTGGCGCACGCTGGCACGACCAGCCGCCGGCGGGTAGCTTCTCTGCTACCCGCCGCACCCTGCGGGTGATTCGCGGGCGTCAGGCGGCATCTCCCGAGGACGGCTGACACCGGCTTCGGGGCCCCTCTCATCTTTCCCTGGCCCTTGCCGCGCTACCAGCTTTCCCCAACCAAGCACCCGAACCGTGCCGATGCACATTAGTCCCTTTACGATACACGTCCCGGACGACGTTCTATCCGACCTGCAGACGCGTGTCCGGAACACACGCTGGCCTGATCGCGCGCCAAGTACCGCCTGGGGGCAGGGGACCGATCTCGAGTACCTCAAGTCCCTGCTTAGCTATTGGGCCACCAGCTTCGACTGGCGGGCACAGGAGCGGCGCCTGAACACGTTCCACCACTTTCGAGCTGAACTCGGTGGGATCCGCGTTCACTTCGTACACGAACGTGCACGAGAGGGAGACGGCATCCCGCTAGTCCTGACCCACGGATGGCCCAGCTCGTTTCTCGAACTCCTGCCGCTCGTGCCGTTCCTGACCGACCCGAAACCCAACGGCATCGACGGTCCGGCGTTCGACCTCGTCATCCCCTCGCTCCCAGGATACGGTTTCTCGGAACGCCCGCCACAGGCCAACTACCGTACCGTCGCGAGGATGTGGCACCAGCTCATGCAGGGGCTCGGTTACGGGCGATATGGGGCGGGAGGCGGGGATTTCGGTGCCGGTGTCGCCACCCACATGGCCATCGCGGATCCGGCACCCATGATCGGCATCCATCTGACCACGATGGAACTCTGGCCGCCGACAGGTGGAGAGACCCGGTCGTTGACCGAAGCCGAAAGCGCCTATGTTGCCCACGTTCGCCACTGGGATGAGGTCGAACGAGGTTATTCCGCCATCCAGTCGACGAAACCGCAGACCCTCGGCTATGCGTTGAACGATTCGCCTGCCGGACTCGCGGCCTGGATTCTGGAGAAGTGGCGTGCCTGGAGCGACTCCGACGGCCACCTCGAAGCGCGCTTCTCTCGGGAGTTTCTCCTCACGATGCTCACACTCTACTGGGTCACGGAGACAATCACCCCTTCGATGCGGGACTATTTTGATAACCGGTGGCATGGGACGGACATTCTACCCGGTGATCGGGTGCAGATCCCCGTGGGCTTTGCCAACTTCGACAACAACTACGTGTCCGAGGGAAGCCCTCCGCGGGAATGGGCAGAGCGGCTTTACGACATTCGTCGGTGGACCCCGATGCCGAGCGGCGGGCACTTCGCTGCCGCAGAGGAACCTGAGCGCCTCGCGCGTGACATCGCGGCCTTCTTCGCGGAACTCTGATATCGCGCTCAGGGCTCCGGTGGCACCCGGCGACAACCGCCCGCATTGGCGGCAGGGCCCTAATCGCAGCGGCGGTGTGGCCGCCTAACTACTGCCTGAAACGTGACGGTCGCGGCCGTCGTCATGTTCGCTTGCGCGAACCCGGCCCGGGCCGCAGCTTATGCAGGGTCGTTAGGCCGCAACCTGTCCGAGTGTCTGCCATCATGGCTGCAATCACCCTTCGAGTCGCCCGCCCCACTGACAACCTCGCCGCCATCACCGACATGTACCGCGGCGGGCTGGGTCTCTCCGTGCTTGCCGCGTTCGAAGACCATGGAGGCTTCGACGGCATCATTCTCGGTCTTGCGAACCACCCCTATCACCTCGAGTTTACCCATCATCGTGGAGAATCGGTTGGCCGGGCCCCGACCCAGGACAACCTCCTGGTCTTCTACATTCCTGAGACAGCCGAGTGGGAGGTCAGCTGTGGTCGCATGCGGTCCGCGGGATTCCGCGAGGTACCCTCCTACAACCCCTATTGGGAAACCAGTGGCCGGACCTTCGAGGACATCGACGGGTACAGGGTGGTGCTGCAGAACGCCGAATGGCGCGACTAGTCTACCATGCCCCGTCACCGGCCACGCCGCAATTGCGGTGTGAATTCAACCGTGAAGTGCAACGTTCGCCCCGATAGTGTTTGTCGGGGCGTTCACGTAGGCGTCGCATAGCGGTCCTCGGGGGTCTGATAGTGGTGGCGCTTGCGGGGTCGGGTGTTGAGGGCCCGGGCAATGCGGGTGCAGTCGCGCTGCGTGAGGCGCGCCATGCTCTCGCCCTTCGGGAGATACTGGCGCACGAGGCCGTTGGTGTTCTCGTTGGTACCGCGCTCCCAGGCGTGGTGCGGGGTCGCGAAATAGAAGGTGGCGCCGGTCGCTCGTTCGATGCGCGCGTAGTCGTGGAACTCGGTGCCGTTGTCGGCGGTGATGGTCCGCACCGGCTGACGCTCGCGCCGAATGAGCTGAATGGCCCGCTGCGTCACGGCTGCGGTGGTGCGCGCACAGAGCTTGCCGAGCACCAGATAGCCCGACGTCCGCTCGACCAGACTCAGCACGCAGTGCCGATCGCCGGTGCCCAGGACGGTGTCCACCTCCCAGTGCCCGCCCTGGCGGCGCGCCTCCACCGCTGCGGGGCGGGCGCTGATGGGGCGCTTCCCCGCCATGCGGCCGCGCCGCTCATAGCTGCCGTAGCGCTTGCGCGCGAGCTTCAGGGCGCTGCGGAGATGGGTGTGCAGCGGGCCGCCGCGGCGCTTGTCCGCCCAGATGTAGCGATAGATCGTCTCGTGGCTGATGTGGAGTACGCCCGTCTGGCGAAAGACGGCCGCGATCTGCTCGGGGCTCCACTTGAGCACCAGTCGCTCGATCACGAGGGCGAACTCCTCCGGCGTGAACCGCTCGCCCCGGCGGCTCCGCCAGCGCCGTGCGCCGGCGTTGGCCTGGGCTACGGCGGGGCGATAGCTGCCATCGAGGCGGCTGTTGCGGGCGAGCTCCCGGCCGATGGTGCTCCGGTGCCGGCCTAACGCCCGGGCGATGTCGGCGGGACGGAGCCCGAGTCGCCGCAGGAGGCCCAGGGTATATCTTTCGTCCGCGGTGATCTGTGAGTACATGGGGGCCTTCGTTCTCTTGGAGGAGATCAGAAGGTTACCCGACTGGCAGGTCACCGTACTCTTCCCTACATCTGTTGCACTTAGTTTATGAATCCGCGCGGCCTAACCGCCGCCTGAAGCTGTCACGTCGCGGTCATCGACTTGCTTCGGGCTGGCACGGCCAGCCGTCGCTAGGTAGGTTCTCGACACATGCAAGGCCACGCAGGTGATGCGCGGTCGTCAGGTGCCCCCGCTGCAGGCAGGACGCCATGCCGCCTTCCCTCCAGTCCGTGGTGGGCACTCTGCGCCGCTACTACGGGAAGCCGACCGCACCGGTCAGCCAAGACCCCTTTCCGCTCATTCTCTGGGAGCAGGTGGCCTACCTCGTGCCGGATGCCCGACGTTATGCCGCCTACGTCGCCTTACGCTCGCGGGTCGGCTTGACTCCTGGCGCCATCCTCCGGGCTCCCGCGACGACTCTACGCGCCATCACCCGGCTCGGCGGCTCCATCGCCGCCCCCGCTCGGGCAGCGCGGCTGCGCCGGAGCGCAGAACTCGTTGTAGAGCGCTGGAGCGGGAATCTCCGCCCGGCCCTCAAGCTCCCGCCAGCCCAGGCTCGTCGGGCCCTGGCCCAGTTCCCCATGATTGGAGAACCCGGCGCCGACAAGATTCTCGCCTTCACCAAGACGGCCCCAGTCCTGGCCCTCGACTCTAACGCCCTCCGCGTCCTCCAACGCTTGAGCCTCACCCCCGAATCCAAGGACTACCGGACGGCTTATCGGAAAGCCCAAGCCGCGATCACTACCCAGATTCTCACGAGCTACCCCTGGCTGATCATGGCCGCACAGCTCCTGCGTCAGCATGGCCAGGTTCTGTGTCGACGGGAAGCACCGGCTTGTCGCCAGTGCCCGCTTTGCCCTGATTGTCCCATGGGCCGGCGTCCCTAACCGGCGCTTGGAGCTGCCAACGCGCGGCCTGTCGGTTAGCTTAGGCCCGAAGTTGCGAGTCGCGGGTCGCAGCTCGAGCGCAGGCCGCTGGCCGGACTCGTCCCTTCGGTGATGCGACGGCTCACTCCTTGAGGGCTCCGGACCACCAATGCCCTTGCGACGTAAGGTCCTCGTAAGCACCGAGGCGCTATTTGTCCTCCTCCTCATCCCGTGGCTACGGGGTGTCGGCCCAGGTGAGGGGGCCCCATTTCAACTGCGCGCAAGTTTCGCCCTGTACGCCATAACAGGTGGAGCTATCGCCGCGGGGCTTTCGTTCCAACGTAGGTGGGCTCCGGTATCGGCGGTTGTCTTCGCGCTGGTTTACCTCGTACCAGGCGGGTGGAGCTTCGCCACCTCGGCGCTCTGGGCAGCTTTGACGGTTCCGCTAGTGCGCACCATGCTCACTCACTTCGGCGTTGCCCTGGCACTGCAGGCCGTCAGCTTCGCCTTGGGCATAGGGATGCTCATCGACGGGCCCCGCGGCGGAACGGCCGGCTAACCAGCGCATGCACCAGTCGGGGCGCGGCCGTCGCCTTGCTACGGTCTGGCACGGGCCGGGGTCGCCCGACAGGTACCTAGAACGCGCCGCGGCCCCGCAGGTGATGGGCGGCCGTTAGCTGGCATCAGCGACCTCCGGACCTCGCCGCTCCCCCGCCCTTGCCATCGGAAGGTCTGCTCGGCTCATACCTCACGGTCGCACCCTGCGCCATCCCACCATATTGGTGGGGAACCCTGCAAGTGACCTCGCCCATGTCGGAGGGACCCCTGATGCCCCAGACCTTCCGCTCGAGGCTGCTCTGTGGCGCCATCGCCGCTCTCTGTGCCTGTACCTCCGGCCAGAGGACTGAACCAGTGACCCTTCCGGCGCCCGCATCGGTCCGAAGCTCAGATGCCGGTGCCGATACTCGGAGCACCGCCGCGCGACTCCGGATCCCGCCAGGCCATCTGCCTCCCCCCGGCTCCTGCCGAGTCTGGATACCCGGGAAACCGCCCGGACATCAAGCCAAGGCCGGCCCTTGCGAGGCTGTCTCCCGTTCCGCTCCCGCCGGAAGCTGGATCGTTTACCGCCCAACCGCCGATCGCAAGTTGGTTCATGTCCGGGAAGTCGACGCCAAGCAGGCTGGACATGTTGTTCGGGTTCGGATCTACGACCTCGCGACCGGCGCGTTCCTTCGAGACGACTAGCGGGGCGCGCGCCAGCTAACTACCGCATGTAGCTGACGTCCTCGGCCATCGATTTGCGTGGGGGACCGGGCCACCGCCCGTCGCCTCGTCGGCCTGCACCGACACGCCTCGAGGCGCAGCTTATGCCGGGTCGTTTGGCGGCTGGCCGGAGACCGCTCCCGGCCCTGGAATGGCCGTGCTCGTTGGTGCTCCGCGTTCGGCGCGCCGTTTTAGGCCCTTGAGCTGCCGCGTCTGCATGATCCAGGTAGACGGCTCCAGCAGGAAGAGCTTCACGACGCCGCGCAGCCACGGTGGCTGAAACGCCCAATAGCCGCTGACCACCAGGCGTGTGCGCTCTCCCGGCAGCTTTTCCAGCAGGAAGCCCCAGATCGAGTCGGAATAGGAGCGTGGCCGCTTGCGTCGTGGGTCGAACGGGCGGCCGAGCAGGTCGACTGACATCCGCAAGCCGAGGAAGTGCTCCGGCTCAAGCGTTGCGACCTCCCACCACACGCGGCCGCTGGGGACGGAGGCCATGCGATGTCCTACCGTGATGTCCTGCCATTCGGGGTGGACCCGATTCGCACTGCGCAGGCCCCACGGCCGCCAATAGTCCCAGGTGTACCACACGCCGCGGTTGACCCCCATCTGGACCAGCCACGGCCAGACCTGCGACGGTGGGGCCTCGATCGTGACCGCCATCGTCGTCCCCCGCGAACCCCCCGCAATGAGATCGACGCCCGGATACGGTCCCTCCACCTCCTCGTCCGTGGCACCCCACCGCACCAGCCGAGGCCGCACGCCGTACGCGTAGATCGCAACGAGGGTGCTAACCGCGCCGAGAGTGATCCATGTGCCATGCATAACGCTCCTCCTTCGCCCGCACCTCATCATGAGGGGCTCGGTGTGAGGCCGTCCAGAAGCATGCTTGAAGCGGTCGTTAGGCAGCTTGGCCATCCGTCCCACCAGATCATACCGGCGAGGATCCAATGGCGAGGTTGATCTACTCAATGCTCATGTCGCTTGACGGGTACATTGCTGATCGGAACGGCCGCTTCGACTGGGCTGAGCCCGACGAAGAGGTCCACACCTTCGTCAATCAGCTCCAGCGCGGCACATCGGGGGCCCGAGCCTTGCCGCAGAGGCCTTCAAGGCCGGTCTGGTAGATGTGTGTCACATCTTCATCTCGCCTATCATGGTCGGGGACGGTACGAGGGCCTTTCCCGCCGGTGTCCGGCAGGATCTGAGCCTCCAGGACGAACGTCGCTTTGGCAACGGGATGGTCTACCTCCACTACCGCATCGTCCGCAACCAAGCCGCCTAACCACCGCTTGAAGCAGACAGGGCACGACCGTCGGTTCGCGAAGCCCACGCAGCGCAGGCCGATGCCCGGGACGGGCTAGCCGGCCGAGTCGCAACCCTGCGACTGATGCGGGGTGTGAGGCAGCACCCGGCATGCGGCCTATTGCGCGGCAGGACTGCACTGCCTCGATCGCGAGGCGCAGCGGCTGAGGAGGAGGGCCCGGTTCACTCCGCGGCAACCCGCCATCCGCACCAATTCCTCTTGACATCCCGCGACCAGCACCCATCGTCTCTTTTTGGCGAGCTAGGGCTCACCGGCACCCATCTGCACTATCAGTCTCCCTCCACCCCCTCCTCAAGGACGGATCATATGCGAATCCTTCCCAGAGCCGTTGTGATACTCGCCGCGGTATCGGTCGTCGGATGTGAAGGTTCGTCTCTCCAGCAGCCGGATGCGGCGCCGGCGGTCTCCTGGAGGCCGGCTGCCGCTCCGGCAGCTGCAGCCAAACCGGAGATCGACCCCACGTACGCGAACGGCACGACGGTCTACATGATCGGCCCGCATCTCATTCAGAACGCGCGGGCGACAATGCCGAACGCGTACGCGCATGCAGAGGAGCTTTACCTGGTCACGTACCCGCAACCATCGCTTCCGGCGCCGGGGGCTGGGCCGATTACGCTGCCATCCGGGTACCAGCCGCAATGCAACCCATGCTTCCACCCCGGACTACCCGCTCCGTTCGTCTATCACGACCACGTGATCACCGGAGCCCCGGGGATGGGCAAGAACGGCACCGCGGGCGCATTCAAGGCACCATGGAAGATCATCGTCCTCGTCTATAACCCGGGCTACGCAGCATCGCCGACCTTCAGGCCGATCACGAGCGAGGCTGCCCTCGATGCGGCGGAAGCGGCCGGGAATGTGTTCCTGCCGAGTAACCAGGGGGGTGCCAACCCGTACGAAGTCGACACGGGCAACCTGCTCATCTGCCCCGTCGTTTCGAGTCACGCATGACCGCTCGGGGAGGCGGCGGCGCCGCCGTCGCCTCCCGCTCATCGCGCCATCGCGACCGTCGGCGCCGCCAAACCAGCGCATGCACCGGTCAGGTTGCCGCCCGGCGGCTGGCGCGCGCTGGCACGACCCGCCGTCGCCAGGCAGGTTCCCTGAGACTCGCCGCGCGCTGCAGGTGGTGCGCGGTCGGTCGCCAGCAGCGAGGACCACGGGTCCAGATGCTTCACGCAGCGTACGCCTCCCAGGCGGGCACGCCACATTCCGAGCAAAGGCTCTTCCATGGCCGAGCCGAAGACGAAGCCGACCCGCGTCAGCCTCACCGCGTTCCTCACGACGCTTCGGGACCCGCAGCGCCAACGTGACGCTCGCTCCGTTGCTGCGCTGATGCGCGCGGCAACCGGAGCCCGAGCCGTGATGTGGGGGTCGTCGATCGTCGGCTTCGGCCGGCGCGCATACCCAGGGTCCACCGGGCGGACCACTGACTGGCCCCTCATCGCGTTTGCGCCCCGCTCTACTGGCCTCGTGCTGTACCTTCCGGGCGGCTACCGACCTCACCAGCCGCTTCTCCGACAACTCGGGAAGCACAGAGTCGGGAAGGGATGTCTATACATCCGGCACCTGGCAGACATAGACCTCCCGACCCTTCGCCGGTTGATCACCGCGTCCGTGCAGGCCGCCGCGGAGCAAGCTCGCTGAGCGGGTTCCGGGAACCTTTCCCCTCGTCTCCACGTTTTGTCCGTCTAGTCTCCCCCGGCCCGGAGCGACGCTCCGGCCCGAGCGTATTGTCACCATGACTGGCCGGTTCCATCATGCAATACCACTTCATTGCCCGCTGCCTGCTGCTCCTCCTCGGGGCGACGCTCGCCTGCTCCGAGTCCACGAGCCCGTCGAACCATCCCAGCCCCGTCGGGGTCTATTCTGCCAGTCAATTCACGACTACCGCTAATGGCGTAACGGTTGACCAGCTCGCCGAGGGAGTCACGCTCACGATCACCCTCGCGGCCGATGGCACCACCTCGGGCACCCTCACCGTCCCCGCGGCCGGCTCGGTCCCCCTGGATCTCACGGGCACCTGGACCCGGGACAGCGGCGTGGTCACCTTCCACCATGCCACCCAGTCCTTTCTTGACGTGCTGCCCTTCCAGCTCATCGGCGATCAGCTCGAGGCAGAAGGGATCGTCGGCCCCGGGGTCATTCGTGTCACCTTGAGTCGCTGACAGCCGATCCTGAGGTTTGCAGGTGCCCACCCTCTGGGCCAGTGATCCCGCGCGGGTCTCGGTGCCACCCAACCACCGCATGAAGCTGGCAGGGCTCGGCCGCCGCTTTGCGACGACCAGGCACCGCCAGACCGTACCCGGCCGGGCTTTGCGACCGAGCCCAGGCCTGCGGCTTATGCGGGGTCGCTCGAAGGCAGGCATACCACACCCTCCGGGAATATCCCCGTCCATTCCCGGGTCTCCCAACCAGATGGTAGTCGTACTCCGAGGCAACAGCACGTTTCGGGGTGTACATCACAACGCCAGGAAGACAGCCATGGCGCTCACAATTCCGATCGACGACCTGCTCGCCTACACCGACTGGCAGCGCTCCACCTGGCACGCCTGGTTCCAAGGGCAGGATTCCACCGCTCTCGCCGCTTCCACGGGCAACCACACTGATGGTCGCTTTCCTACGATCGGCGCCCTGGTCCGCCACATCTTCTCGGCCGAGCTTCGGTACGTCGAGCGCATCCGGGGCGCACAACTCAGCGACCCTACGGGCGTCCCAACGACACAGCCGGATCCCCTGTTCGCATTCGGAACGGCCGCCCGGAGCGAACTTCGTACGCTTCTAACCTCCCCACCTGATTGGGACGCCTTGCTGGCCGTTCCCCTGCTCAACAGGACCGTGCATCTCTCCCCCAGGAAGATCCTCGTGCACATTGTCACGCATGAGATCCGTCACTGGGCCCAGGTCGGGACCCTGCTGCGGCACCAGGGCTGGGAGGTCCCCCCACAAGACTTGCTGTTCGCCCCTGTTTATGGGGAAGCCCTTGCCCGCTAGCTAGGTCAGCGGCACCCACCTCGCTGCCGCCTAACCACCGCATGAGGCTGGCGGAGCGGGGCCGTCGGTTCGGGTGAGGCAAGCAACACCCTGACGGCGACTGGGCCGGCCTTGCCGACCTAGCCGCGGCCCTGCAGCTACTGCGGGGTCGTTAGGCCGATTCGGGGCCCCGTCCCAAGGCAACCGTGTCAACCAGCACCGTCCTCGTCAATCGTGCCCCCGTGCTGACGCTCTGGGCCAGCGTCGTTGCGGAGCGCCTCGGCCATCCCCACGCGACGACCCTGACGCTCGGAAAGGCGGTAGCGGGCTTGAATGCCCAGTCCAAAGGCCGCCGGCTAGGCATCTATGAAGAGCCCGCCCCGAAAGCCGCCCCACGCACGGGGGCGCCCTCGGCGCCTCCACCTCCGGCCTCCGTGCCACTGCTCGGGCGGGTGGTTCCGGTGACGAGCACGGCCTCGGGCCTCCGGGCGATTGCCAAGGGGCATCCGGAGGACCCCGCATCCGTCGAGCGCTACCTGCGTCGGAAGATCGGCGCCTCGCTCCCCGACGTCGAAGCGGCCATGCGTTCCTTGGCGAAGGCTTACCCACCAAAACGACTGGCTGTCGTAGGCTTCGAGCTGTATGAGCGGTTTCGGCCGGAGATCCCGGAGGGAGTCAAGGGGTGGGGGGTGAAAGGTCCGCTTCATCTGGCGACGATTCGTGCACTGGCGAAGGAGGCGTGACGGGCGTACTCTGAGCATCGCGAACCTCGTGATGTTCACTCTCATTCGCAGGAGATCATCGTGCGCATCGCCCTCAGGTCAGGACTCCCGGTCATCACCTTGTTCGCTACCCTCGCATGCGGGACCAAAGGTGCACCTCTCACGGCCGCTGACATCGAGGCCAACCGGGCTCTCGGCCAGACCTTTGCTGAACGTCTGCTCGCCAAAGACTGGGATGGGGTCACCCAGATGTACGCCGATTCCGCCCTGCTGCTTCCCCCCAACTCCGCGCCCATTCACGGACGAGCGGCGATTCGTGACTACCTCTCCGCCTTTCCACCTGTCGCCGCATTTACCGTCACCACAGATGAGGTGGCGGGAACAGCAGATCTCGTGTATGTCACAGGGCGGTACCACATGACGCTCGCCCTTCCCGACAATCCGGTAGACAGCGGGAAGTTCCTCGACGTCCGGAGAAGGCAGAAGAACGGATCCTGGCAGTATCTGGCCGACATGTTCAATAGCAGCGTGCCACTTCCCGCATCGCCCTGACCTCGGCGGCGTGTTCCGGCTGCCTAACCAAGGCATGACGCCATCAGGGCCCGGCCGTCGGGCTGTGCATGGGCTGGCGTCCACCCGCCGGGCCCTGCAGCGCAGGCGGGGTCGTCAGCCAGCCGACACCACATGACCGCCTGCGACGTTCAGCTTTCCCACGTCAGCCCCATTCCAGTCGCGGTAATGCGCCGTCAGGCACGCGCTTCCAAGCTGGTGACGATCGCCCCCAAGTGCTGCGGCCTGGTTTGGGAGTTTGTGCGCGCCCACCACCTCGAGGGCGGTCGCCATGTCGCGATCTACTGGGACGGAAGCATTCGCCTGGAAGTCGGCGTCGAGTTGGACCAGGACTTCCCGGCAACTGGCGACGTCGTGCCCTCTGCCACCCCCGGAGGGCTGACCGCGTCCGTGGTCCATTTCGGGCCGTACCACAATCTCGTCACGGCGCAAACTGCCATTCGCGCCTGGTGTGCAGCACGCAACCATGAGCTTGCGGGTCCGCGCTGGGAGATCTATGGCCACTGGCGTAGCGAATGGAGCAATGCTCCGTCGCAGATTCGAACGGATGTATTCTACCAGCTGGTCGGCTAGTCGCTCTCGGCTGGCGAACCGGCGCGTGCACCAGCCTGGGCGCGGCCGTCGGCTTGCTCACGGCTGGCACCCCCAGCCGTCGCCGCGTAAGTTTCTCGAACGCGCGGCCCCGCAGGTGATGCGCGGCCGTTAGACCGCGCCAAGGGCTTCCATGCAAGCAACCATTCAGCGCATCCTTGGCCCCTCGCCGGACGTTTGGTATGTCGCGATCTATTACCAAGGGATCCTCGCGTCGGCCAGCAGGCCTGATCTCACCAGCCCGAGCAGTTCCGAATCAGACAAGTACGAGGAGCTGCTCGTCAATCCCACGATCCTCAAGCTCCTGACCCAACGCGGGAACATTGATTGCGGCGGGCTGGAGTACGTTCTCATCCGCTACGGCAGTTTCTTTGAGTTCGTCGCGTCCTTCAAGGACGGGCACGTGTCGGTTGGTCTCGAGCCATCGGCTAACCCATTGACCCTTGTATCGCGCATCACCACTGCTGTTGCAGGACTGGTATCGGCACCCGGGCCTGATATCAAGTTTGAAGCGCAATGATTGGGGTCATGCGTCATAGCATTCCTCTGGGGTCCGGTAGCCGAGCCGTTTGCGGGGTCGTTGATTGAGGTGCCGCGCGATGTGGGCGCAGTCGCGTTGGGTGAGGCCCGCCATGCTCTGGCCTTTGGGCAGGTACTGCCGGATGAGGCCGTTGGTGTTTTCGTTGGTCCCCCGCTCCCAGGCGTGATACGGCGCCGCGAAATAGAACTGGGCGCCGGTCGCCCGCTGGATGGCCCGGTACCCGCTGATCTCTGGGCCGTTGTCGGCGGTGATCGTGCGGACCGGGCGGACCTGGGCGCGAATCAGGGGGATCGCCCGCGCGGCAAAGGCGTGCGCCGTGTGCACGGCCAACTTCCCGATCAGGACGTAGCCAGTCTTCCGTTCCACCAGGCTCAGGATGCACTCCTGACTCCCGCGGCCCAGCACCGTATCCACCTCCCAGTGGCCGATGCGCCGTCGGCCCGCCACGCTCGCCGGCCGCGTGGTGATCGAGGGCCCGAGCTGGCCACTCCCCCGGCGCGCGCTCCCCATCCGGCGGCGGCGGAGTTTCCGGGCCTGGCGGAGACAGCGATACAAGGTGCCACCGGCCCGGCGGTCGCGGGCGAGGTAGCGGTAGATCGTCTCGTGGCTGATGTCGAGCGTGCCCATCCGACGGCCCCAGCCGGCGATCTGCTCCGGACTCCAGCGGGCACGCAGGTGGGCCACCACGACCTGCCACGTGGCGCGAGTGAGGCGCTGATTGCGGCGCGAGTGACTGCGGCGCACGAGCGCCTGGCAGTGCGCGGGATGGGCCCGGTACCGGTCCTCACAATTCCGGTTGCGCCGGACCTCCCGCAGGATGGTGCTGGGGTGGCGGCCGAGCTCGCGGGCGATCGCGGCCGGGCAGGCCCCGACGGCGCGGAGGCTGGCCACCTGATACCTTTCGGCCAGGGTGATCTGGTGATACGTCATGGTAGGCTTCGTTCTCCTGGAAGAGACTTGAAGTCTACCAGTATCCGCCAAGTCACCTTTCCCATTGCACTTAGTATATGAATTCGCCCCCGACGGCTAACCAGCGCATGCACCCGCCGGGGCGCGGTTGGGCGGTTGGCGCGGCCTGGGCGTATGCCCCGGGGCCACCACTACCGGTGCGCAGGCCTCGCAGTCCCGCCGCTGCCCCCTCAAGCCCTACCCTTTGCCGGGCTTAGCAGCCAGGTTGAACCAGGCGCGAGCCGCTGGCCAAGCCTCCTCTTTCGGTGCAAGACCATGAACGGGCTGTCCATCATCATCCCAATTGTCTTTCTTGGCCTCGCAGTCACCGGGATCATCTCCGCGGTCGTTGTGAAGCTGCAGCGACTCCGCATAGAGGAAGCCCGGCTACGGGCCGGTTCAGCGGGCGACGAGGACCTCGCTCACCAGGTCACGATTCTCCAGCAAGAGATGGCCGAGCTTCAGGAGCGCGTCGACTTTGCTGAGCGAATGCTGGCTCGGATGAAGGAGGCACCCGCCCTTCCGCGAGTGGCGGACCCACCGGCCTAGTGGCACGGATCGCGATGGGTGGTGTCTCACCAGCGCATGATGCCGACAGGGCGCGGCCCGGCGCTCAGCGCAGGCTGGTACGACCGGACGGTGCCGGGTAGGTTCCTCGAGTCCAGCCGGGCCCTGCAGGTGATGCACAGTCGTCAGCCTGCTGGAGTGCTCAGCTCGTTCCGCCTTGCGACCACAGATCAATGGCACTCGGCGGGCGCCCACCCAGAGAACCATTTTGTCGCCGAACACGTTTTCCTCCCGTCCGGGCGGCCGCTTCTCTGCCGCCTCCTGGCGACTGTGCAGCTTGTGCGCGATCTCTTCGCCTGACGGAGAACGATGTGCGGCACTTCATCCTGCTTGTCCTTCTCGTCTCACCCCCACGGAACCCGGTCGCTGCCCAGCTGCCCCACGAGATCCGAGTCGGCTCCGTGCGGGCGCCCCTCCCGCCTGGCGCCAAGGTGGTCCCTCATCCGCACGGGGCGGGACGCTTCGGCGGGACGCGGGTGCGCCTGGAGGATCGACTCACCGTGGAGCTGGCCGCTCTGCCAGCCTCGGCAACGCCTCTGCAGGCTTACGTCGATAGCTCCGCCACCAGCCGGAATGCAAAGCTCCGGCCCACGTGGCACCTCGAGCCGCCGAGGTCCCTGGTGGTCGCCGGACGGACAGCCTGGGTGTTACACCCCCGTTGTGGGGACTGTGACGCGGTCGAGGCCTATCTCGACTTTCCGGGGACCCGACTGGTAGTGGCGTGGGGCGTCGATGGGCTGGAGGGGTTGACCGTTGCGTAGCGCCACGCCCTCGCCTGGCGCTTCGTCGCATCCCTCCGCCCCGTGCACCCCGGAGGCTAACGACCACCTATAGCCGGCAGAACGCGGCCGTCGCGTTGCGACGACCACTCAGCACCAAGCGGTGCCCGGGACGGGCTTGCCGACCGAGCAGCGGCCCTGCAACTTATGCGCGGTCGTTAGACCACATCGGGCCATTTCATCCCCCGGGTGCCAACTATGCCCCCGAGTCGTACGAGCCCCGGTTTCCTGTTCTTCCTGAGTCTCACACGGTGCTCACGCTCACTCGCGCGGGCTTCGCAACCCTTGATTCGGAGTCTGGGACGGGTATCGCCGCGCGACCGCCGCGCTTGCGCCGGTAGTCTTCGATACGCTGGTTCTCTGCGCGACACGCCACGGCCTGTTCACCGCGCCCGGGGACAGCCCTGTCCGGATCGATGGTCCCGCCACGTCGATCGTAGCTCGCTTCGGGTCGATCGAACGCCGGATCGCCGGGTCACCGGCCGACGTATCGCCAGGCGTCCAACGGGCCATCGATTCTGTCGTGTCCAACTTGACATGGACTGTAACACTGACACGCTAGAGCTCGCGAAGCGCCGCTCGGTGCGGTCCAGCCAGCGTATGCACCAGCCTGGGCGCGGCCGGCGGGTGGCTCAGGCTGGCACGACCGGCCTGCGCCGGCAGGTTCCTTGACGTTCGCCCCACCACTCGGCTGATGCGCCCTCGGAAGGCGGCGCGCACAATAGGAGCGCGGGGCCGCACTCGGCCTGCGGCGAGGTTGCCAGCCCGAGTCAGTATGAGGAGGTTTCCATGAGCCCGAAGAAGGACAGACAGAAGTCCCCCAGGAGCCCCACCGCGATTCGCAAGCAGTCCAAGGGATTCACGCACGAGGAACGAGTCGCGATGCAGGAGCGCATCCAAGAGCTGAAGGCGACCGCTCGCCGTGGTCCGCGCGCGGACAAGACGGACGGGGAAAGCACCGTGCTCGCGAAGCTCGCCGAGATGCCGGAACCGGACCGCGCCATGGGCACGCGGCTCCATGCCATCATCAAGGCCAGCGCGCCAGCCCTCGCGCCGAGACTCTGGTACGGGATGCCCGCGTATGCTAAGGGTGGCAAGGTCGTCTGCTTCTTCCAAAGCGCGCAGAAGTTCAACACGAGGTACGCGACATTCGGCTTCAGCGACACGGCACACCTCGACGAAGGTGCCCTGTGGCCCGTCGCCTTCGCGGTGAAGGAGCTGACCGCCGTCGAGGAGGCAAGGATCAGCGCGCTCGTGCAGAAAGCAGTGAGCTGACGGACGCCGCCTTGCCGCCCGAGCCGAGACCGCCTCATGACTAGCCCCGCACCCACATGACCTCTCGCTACCCGGGACTTGTCGCGGCCCTGCGCGGCCTTGTCGCAGCGGTGTTCCTGTCCGCGCTGGCCCAAGACGCCGCTACCGCCCAATCGATACTGGGACGCTGGCACGGGACCTCGACCTGCGTCGTCGCCGAGTGGAACAGGGCCTGCAACAACGAGCAGGTGATCTACGACTTCGTACCCGCGCCACCCGATGCGAATCACGTGATCCTGCACGCCGCAAAGCTCGTCGGGGACCAGCCTGAGTCCATGGGCGATCTGGCCTTCAACTATTCTCCGACGCCAGGCACGTGGGACAGTGACTTTGCTAACGAGCGCGTCCGCATTCGCTGGACGTTCCTGGTGCGAGGCGACACCCTGGTCGGTGAGCTGACCATCCTGCCCACACTGCAGATCGCCCGCCATGTCGTGGCGTCGCGTGACGCGGACGTCCACTGACCATCGTCGGCATCACAAGCGCATGCGCCAGTTGGAGCGCGGCCGTCGCGTTGCGCCTGGCTGGCACGGCCCGGCCTCGTCAGATAGGTTTTTTCCAACGAGCCGCGGTGCCGAAGGTGATGCGCGGTCGTCAGCTGGCAGGTCGGGCGGGCACAACTCTACTCGACCCATTGACTTCGAGCGCGCTCGAACCTGTACCTTGACCCATCCCTTCCAATGGATGGAGTCATGCAACCCGCGACCATACGCCTTCTCAATCCGCCAACCCTGCCGCCTCCACCCGGCTACAGTCAACTTGCGCTCGCCGGCGGGGGCGAGCTGATCGTCATTGCCGGACAAGTCGCCCTGGACTCAGCTGGTGCGCTCGTTGGCGCGAGCGACTTTGCGGCGCAGACGGCACAAGTCTTTCAGAACCTCCTCGCCGCCCTGGAGTCGGTGGACGCAACCGCCGCCAACCTGATCAAGCTGACCACCTATGTGACAGACATGTCGCAGCTCGGTACTTTCCGCAGCATCAGGGATCAGTTTCTGGATCCGGCGCACCCGCCAGCAAGCACGCTCGTGCAAGTTGCCGGACTCTTCCGCCCCGAGTTTCTCATCGAGATCGAAGCCCTCGCCGTGAGGTGATCACGTTGACTATCACGCAACTGGCGAATGCCACCGGCGTCTCCAAGCACACGCTGCGATACTACGAGCGCCTGGGGCTCATCCCGCTCGTTGACCGGGATCGGTCGAGCGGCCACCGGCAGTACAGCCCCCAGCACGAGGAGTGGGTCACCTTCGTCCGCCGTCTCCGGGAAAGCGGGATGCCGATTCGGGAGCTGCGCACGTACTCGAGGCTGGTGGTGAAAGGGGATCAGACGTGGCCCGCTCGCCGAGCCATGTTGGCTGCCCATCGCCAACGAGTGGCCGCTGCGATTGCGCTCCTCCGGCGCCAGCGCGCCATGCTCGACAAGAAGCTCTCGCTCGGGTGCGCGCCGACCGGCCTCGCGGCGGCAGAGCGTGCCAGCTAGCCAGGGCAGCGCCATCAGGCGACCGCCTTTGAGGACATCGGTGCGGCGACTCGTGTGCGCCGTGTGCGCTTGCCTGAGCACGCTCCCCGGATCTACACAAGCCCAGCGCTTTGCGGGCGACGCCTGGCCTGCGGCTGATCTTCTTTTCCGACGTGACCCCCAGTGGCTCGGTTCCGACGCGGCCTATTCCGTTTCGCTCGGGTCAGATCGCATCCTCTGGCTCTTCGGCGACTCCTGGATCGGTTCCGGTGGCAGCCCTCACCGCAGCGACGCCAGACTGGTAAGCAATACCATCGGAATACAGCGTGGCGCCGACCCCAGTCACGCTGCCATCCAGTTCTATTGGGGCCGTACTCCCCGTGGCCTCCCCCGCGCGTTCTTCACTCCTCCCGACGGCCGCCGCCTCTGGCCTGCCCACGGCATTCGCCTCGGTGAGCAGCTCCTGCTGTTCTTCCTCGAAGTGTCACCGTCGTCGGACCCCCTCGGGTTTCGCATTGCCGGCTCGACCGCCCTGCGCATCGCTAACCCCGATGCACCGCCGGCAACCTGGCGGCTCCAGTGGCTCTTCCTTCCGCCCGCCCGGTGGCCGATTGTGGTGGGGAGTGGAGGTGTCCTGACGGAGGGCGGGTATCTCTACGCCTTCAGCCCCTGGGAAGGCCCGGGCGACCACCCCGTCTACCTGGCTCGTTGGGCACTGTCGGACGCGGCAGCCGGCGATCTCCTCCACCCGGAGTGGTGGTGTGGCAATGCCGCATGGCTTCCAGATAGCAGTCTAGCTGCACCACCGGCTCCACTCTTCGACAACGCTCAAACGGAGTTCAGCGTCCATCACGACTCGGCGAGCGGCGACTACCTTCAATTTCAGTCCCTCGGCTTCGGCCCTGCCGTCCTCGGCATGCGGCGGGCTCCGGCCCTTGTCGGGCCGTGGAGCGCTGTGGACACGACTTATTGGCCTCCCGAACTTCGCCGGCCCCATATCCTGATCTACGCGGCCAAGGCCCATCCCGAGCTTCAAGGTGCGGACCTCATTCTGACCTACGCCACGAACCTGCCCTTCGCGCTTCAGCGGCTCGACTCGACCGTGTACTACCCCCGGTTCGTGCGACTTCGCCGGTTCTAGCGCCTCTTTCACGCGGTCCGACCCCGCGACCCTTCTTCCCCTGGGACACCCGGAGCTGAAGCATGGTACCCGCACCTGCCAAGCCGGCGTATTTCATCGCGCTCTTCCGCGTTCCTGACGTCGACGCGTACCGGCGTGACTATGGACGGAAGCTCCTTCCCCAGCTGACGGCCGCGGGAGCGACCCTGCTTGTCGCAAGCCCGAATCCGACCGTCCTCGAAGGCGACTGGGGGTCCAACTGGACCGCCGTGATCCAATTCCCCGACCGGGCAGCGGCGCTGCGCTGGTACCACTCTGAAGATTACGCCCCCCTCAAGAAGCTCCGCATCGAGGAACTGACCACCGGAGGCACGGTCGCCCTGTTCGATTCGTACCAGCCGACCCCGCTGGCTCCGTGACCTCGCGGGGCGGCCAGGACCTGCGCTACGGACCCGCAGGAGCCGCTGGCCACAACGTGTTCCACCCGGCGATGACTTCCACCAGGGAGCCCGACGCGTAACCGCGAGGACTCGTGGCCTCGCACAACCCGACGAAAGCAACCCCTGGGAGATTGGAGGAGTCTCACCGTGACCCCACTCCCCAGGACGTCATGCGCCCGTTTCGCTCTGCAACCGCCGCGTTGTTCCTCGCTACGTCCAGCCTGGCCCAGCAACCCCTCGACTCGTCCCCCGGCGTCGGTGTAATTCTCCAGCGCTACCTTTCGGCTCGGGGTGGGCTGGACCGAATCAAGGCTGTCCGAACTCTGATTCTGCATGGCCCGCCGCGACCCGACGGACGTCCCGGCCGCTGGATGGCCCGCGCGCGCCCTTCGTACTATGTCGTCGGTGAGCCGAATTCCTCTCGCGAGTTTGCCGAAGGATTCGATGGCGCCGCATGGGAATACTACCGCGACCCCGGCCTCGTGCTGAGGACCTCCGGCACCCCGGCAGCCGCGGCCCGTCATACCGCCTACTTCGACGATGCGCTGGTGAACTCTGCGGAACCTGGCTGGACGCTGGAGCTCCTCGGCCTGGAGCGTATCGCGGAACGGCCCGCGTGGTGGCTGCGGGCCACACTCCCGGACGGCGCTCAAACCGACCTCTTTGTCGATACCCTGGCCTACCTGCTCGTCGCTACCCGCAAGGCGGCGCCGGTGCATGCGTTCGGTCCGTCCATCGAGACCGAGACGCGGATCAGCAACTATCGACCGGTCAACGGTGCGCTATTTCCCTTCCGCTTTGATGAGTACGTCATCGCAACGGGGAAGCCCCTCGCCGATCTCAGCGGAGGCTGGGTGACGGCAGAAGCGAACGTCGACCTGCCGCTGAACTACTTCTCCCCGCCGCCCGAACCGTCAGTGCCGCTGGCCCGAATGCTGAATGGGGCGTTCGCGGCGCGCGCTATCCCTAGTGACGCCCTCCGGTGGTATCAGGACTTTCGGTCGAACCCGGCCACGGCCTCCATCGACACAGAAGCCGGCGTGGAGGCCCTCGGCTACCAGTGCCTGAAGAACGAGGCAGTTCCGGCAGCCATCGTTCTGCTGGAGGCGAACGTGCGTGACCATCCGCAGTCGGCAGCCGCTCATTTCGGCCTCGGTCGCGCATACCGAACTGCCGGCGAAGAGGCCAAGGCCATCGCGCACTTCAGCATGGCCTTGAGGATTGACCCAGACCATGCCCGCGCACGGGAGGCCCTCGCCACACCTTCACCCCGTTAAGCACGGGTCGCAGTCTTTCGGGCCATCGCCACCCAACCCCCGCATGAAGCTGGCAGGGCGCGGCCGGCGGATTGCGCGGGGAGGTCGCACGACCGGATGGTGCCGGGGAAAGACTTGCAGCCCAAGCCGCGTCCCTGCAGCTTATGCGGGGTCGTTAGACGCCACTCAGGATTTCGCCTTCCACGGCTCCCTGCGGCCATCCGCTCCCATGGCAGATCTCACGCCACCGACTTCAGCGCCACGACTCTCTCGGCTCTACCTCGTCCCAGCCGGCTTGGCGATGGCTCTGGGAATCCTCGCCGTCCGGGCCCACTTCCGGCAGCCGCACATCCCCCCTGCTCCCGGACTCGGCTGCAGAGTCACCGCGATCCCCAGCCCCGACACGTTACACACCCCCTCGGCCTATCTCGAACTGCAGGCCTGCCCCCACATCAGCGAAACCACTCTGGCGTTGTCTCTCGTTTCCCCAGAAGACCCGGTGGGCAGTGGGATCTTCTCGGGGACCGGTCCCGAAGACCCTCGTCAGTGGGGCCAGACACTCCAAGTCCACTGGCTCGCCAACGATACCGTCGAAGTGGCGTCGACGAGCGAGGTAGCATTCCTGAGTCGCCGCGACTCCGCTGGGGCAGTCCATTTTCGATACGTTGCGCTTCGACGCAGTGGCCTGTGACCAGCGCACCCAGCAGCCAGGGTGCGGCCCGGCGTCGCCGGGCAAGTTCCGTGAGAGCGCCCGCGCCCTGCTGGCGATGCGCGGTCCCTCAGTAACGCCAGCGTTCCGTCAGTTGCGACTGTGGTCGGCCGAGGATCATCATGCCTCCTCTAGTCAGGTCCGCCGTGCTGCTCATGCTCGCGGCGTTCGCCCTCTACACCTTCGGCGTCTGGGCTGTCTTCCTGAGCAAGCACCTCAGACCCTGGCATGCGTGCCTGTTCTGGTTCGGCTGCCTGGCGGATGCCTCCGGCACAGAGCTCATGCGACAGTTCGCGGGCGGGTTCCACTGGAGCCTTCACACGGCCACCGGCGCAGTTGCCCTCCTCCTCATGTTCGCTCACGCGTTCTGGGCGACGACAGTACTCCTGAAGGGCGCTGAGCGGCCACTTCGTACTTTCCATCGGATCAGTATCACGATATGGGCCATCTGGCTGATTCCCTTTGTCACCGGCCTGATTCTTGGTGGCCGCAGGGCCCACTAGGGGGGCGCCTGTCGGCTGACGCCACCTAACCAGCGCAGGCACCAGCCAGGGCGGAGCCGGTCCGTTGATGCAGGCTGGCACGGCTCGCCCTCGCCCGGTAGGTTCCTCGAGGCTCGCCGCACCCCGCAGGTGATGCGCGGTCGCCAGGCAGCGCCACGGCATCGCGCGCCCGTTGCGCGAGCGCTCGACGATCTGTTCCCACTCACCCGGAAAGGGCACATGAAGCAGCGCGCGGATGCCCGGTTCGCCATCAAACGGTGGGATGAAGTGCCCTACAGTGAGGGCCCGGACCAGCCACGACTTACTCGGGGTACCGTTACCAAGGTCTACACTGGCGATATCGAGGGGGAGGGGCTGGTCGAGTACCTCATGATGTATCGCGGCGACGGTTCGGCTGCCTTCGTGGGCCTCGAGCGGGTCGTTGGACGAATCGGCGGCAAGACCGGCAGCTTCGTGCTCCAACGCACTGGCGTATTCGAAAGCGGGCAGGCGAAGGAGTCCTATTCCGTCATCCCCGGCTCCGCAACTGGAGACCTGCAGGGTCTCCTGGGTGACGGCAGCTCCGCCGTCGGGCACGGCATGGAGCATCCTTTCACCCTGAGCTATGAGTTGGCCTAGCACCTGCGTTACGGAGCTGCCAATCATGCGCGTGAAGCTATTGGCCCCGCGACGACTCTCAGTGCTGCTCCATTGGCGAGGACCCCTGCTTGTGGTGGGTCTGGCCACGGGCTCACCTGTCCAGGGCATTGCGCAGGAGGCGACCCCGCCCTCGCGCGCCTCCGGAATCCCGCGATGGGCGACGGTATCCTTCGGCTTCGGCACGCCCTCGAGCACTGCCCTGCTGCTTGGCGTCAGCCTGCAGACCAAGCCAGCCCTCCTTTCGCTCCGGGTCACAGCAAACATCGCGCGCGACAACGGCCCCACCGAGTCGGATCTGGCGCTGCTCGCCCTGCACGCGACTTCCGGCCGCCACCTTCGTGCCGCCCTTGGCGGTGGCATCGCCCTGGTGGCCGTCGATGATGGCACCCGAGGCTACTTCCACCCAATCAATCGGCGCACCACGATGGGCCTCCCGCTCCAGATCCAGGGGCTTTGGTGCTTCGATCGCTCTGTTGGACTCGGCTTGACCGGCTTCGCCAATCTCAACACCCGGCGCTCGTTCGGGGGGATAACGCTCGGCATAGTCTGGGGCGTGTTTTGGCCACCACGTACGTCGACAGGCGGCTAACCAGCGACTTGGCCAGGCAGGGCGCGGCCGGACGGTTCGCGCAGGCTGGCACGGCCCGCTGTCGTGCGATAGGTTTTCTCAGACTCGCCGCGCCCTGCAGGTGATGCGCGGTCGTCAGCCTGCTGCATTGGCTGCGTTCCCCAGCACACTTCTTGACTCCAGGTGGTCCTCGATGCCCAGTCATCGCCTTGCCATCATCACGGGCACCAGTTCCGGGATAGGCCACGAGCTGGCCCGTCAACTGCTGGAGCGCGGGTGGCACGTCATCGGCATCGCCCGGCGGAGCGCCGCGCTCGATGCCCCGAACTACACCCACTTCTCGTTTGACATCGGCGACGTTACTCAGCTGGTCTCGCGCCTGGATGCCCACGTCGTCACCCTGGTCCGCGCCTCCGCTGTCAGTCGGCTCGCCCTCATCAACAACGCAGCGGATGTGGCCCTCCTGGGACAGGTGGATCAGCTCGACCCTGCGGGCATGCTGCGGGCCTACGCGGTCAACACCGTTGCACCCGTACTGCTGATGGGCTGGGTGTTACGCACTACTCTGGCGCGAGTCCCGATCAGGATCGTCAACGTCTCTTCAGGTGCGGCGGTCGAGGCCTATCCAGGCCTCGGAGCATATGGCGCTACCAAGGCGGCGCTGCGTCTGGCTGGAATGGTGCTGGCAACCGAACTCGACCTGCGATCGGCCAACGGAACGCAGCGCGATGCGAGCATCTGGTCGTATGAACCTGGCATCGTTGAGACACCGATGCAGGAGGCAGTTCGGACGACGACGGCGGACGTCGTGCCAATTGTAGCGGTCTTCCGGCAGGTTGCGGCCGAGGGGCGCGTGCTTCCGGTCTCCGTACCTGTCGGGGAAATCATCGCCCACCTGGAGGCCGACGGGCATCCGCGCTTCAGTGAGCAGCGCTTCCATCTGTCCTGAATCAATTCGCAGGGAGTGGATCCAGAGAAAGACGCTAGTGGTGACCAACCAAATCCGCTTCGACGACGGCGCTGCCTACGAACGATACATGGGCAAGTGGAGCCAGCTTGCCGGTGAGACGTTCCTCGACTGGCTTGCTCCACAATCAGGATTGCGATGGCTCGACGTCGGCTGCGGCAACGGCGCCTTTACCGAGATGCTCGTCGAGCGGTGTGCACCAGTCTCAGTCCACGGGATCGACCCGTCCGAGGGGCAGCTCGCCTTTGCCCGCACACGACCCGCGTCGCGTGTCGCACAGTTTCGCCGGGGCGATGCAATGGCACTGCCTTTCCCCGACGACACCTTCGACGCGGCCGTCATGCCGCTGGTGATCTTCTTCGTTCCCGACCCGGCCAAGGGCGTTGCCGAAATGGCGCGAGTGGTCTGCCCGGGCGGCACCGTCACCGCCTACGCGTGGGACATGATCGGGCGGTGGTTTTCCGTACGAGGCGCTGCACGACTGAAATGCGTGGGCTGGGCGTTGCCGTTCCGGAACCGCCGAGCCCTGACGCGTCTCGAATAGACGCAATGCGGGACTTGTGGACTGGTGCGGGTCTGGATGCCGTCGAAACGCGGGAGATCACCGTGCAGCGGACATTCGCCGATTTCGACGACTACTGGACGACCATCCTCGGGGGGCCGAGCGTCGGTCCGACAGCTCGCAGCGATGGCGTCCGAGCGATATCGCGCTTCTCAAAGCGCGGATGCGCGCGCGCCTGCCGGCAGATGCCGCTGGCCGTATCACCTATAGTGCCCGGGCCAACGCCGTGAAGGGTCGCGTACCAGCCTAATTCAATAGTTCCGCCTGCCGGGGGCGTGGACCCAGCAACCCTTCGTGTTGATCTGACCCTCATGGCCGCGATCCGCCGGCCATGCGGGAAGCGCCTAGCGGGTCCAACTTCCTCGGTCGCCGAGCCGCCCGACCAGCGCATGCACCATCCGGGGCGCGGCCAAACGGTCGACGTCCGCCGGCACCACTCGCTGCCACGAAGTAGGCTCGTTGAGACTCGCTGCGCCCGGCAGGTGATGCGCGGTCCGCACTCCGCGACGGGCCACGTTGTTCTGGACTTATGCATTCACTGCTTACGCCGCCACCCCACTACAGGCTGTGGCTCCTGAGGCCCCACCTCGACGCCAATCAGCGCTCGCTCGACCGTCCCTATCAGGCTGTCACCCTTGACGCCCAGCGTCCAGGTACTCACGGCGATCGCCACGCGGGTTTCTCCATTCATGTTTAGTGTTGCCTTCGTGTGCGAAACGAAGACCGCATCTCCGGGTTTGCTCTCGGTGGCGAGACGAAGGGGAGGCCGGACCGGGACCTCCGCCCCGGAGTCCGTGACCAAGGTGGCGACAAGGGAATCCTGTACGGCCTCGACCGTGAGGACGCCGGTAGCCATGATCGGGGTGACGACCCCGTTCTCATTGCGGCTGCCGGCTGGATAGGACACCTGCCAGACCCCGACCAAAGGATGCTGCTGGGCCTGTGCGGCCACGCTCACCATGGCGAGGCACAATACGATGCCGCGAGTCATCTGAAGGAAGCTCCTGGACGAGGTTGATGCGGTGAGTCCGCCGGTACGGCGAACCCAACGGGGGGGATTCCCCGCCCCTGGAAATCGTCGCGCGACCGCTGGCACTTCTGAATAGTCCTGATTCGTACCCTCGGGCGGTGCGCTACCGCAGCCTAACCAGCGCATGCACCAGCCAGCGGGCGGCCGCGCGGGTGGTCGAGGCTGGCACGGCCTGCCGTCGTCACGTAGGCTTCTTGAGACCGGCCGCGCCCTGCAGGTGATGCGCGGTCCGCGGGCGGACCTCCTTTCCAATGGCCGCCCATGCTCGCACAGGCCCTGAACCCCATCCTCAATGTGTCCGATATGGACGCCAGCTTCGCCTGGTTCGCGAAGCTCGGCTGGGCCAAGAGCTGGGACTGGGGGACGCCTCCGACTTTCGGCGCCGTCTGCTCAGGCATGTGCACCATCTTCCTCTGTCTCGACGGTCAAGGCGGCCGCGGTAAGGCGTCAAACACCCGAACCTTCGCGTCCGAGGCTGACCAGGCGGCCGACTAAGGCGTTTGGATGTCGATCTGGGTGGCCGATGTTGATGCGATCTACGAAGCGTGTCGGCGCCAGGGGCTCGAAGTCACCTGGCCACCGACGAACATGCCCTGGAACGCCCGGGAGTTGCATGTCCGACACTCGGACGGTCACGTGTTCCGGATCAGCCAGAACCTGTCCGAGACGGAAGTGGCAGACGCCTGAAGGCCTCCCTGCAGGGTGTGTGACCTTTCGCCCCCTGCCCGGGTCAGTTCCTCAGACCGCTCCTTTGCTCGAGATCCGCGCACCTGGTCGAGGCTGTTTCATGCTGCGCCGCTCACTGCCGTACCTCATCATCCTCGGCCTCGCGGGCTGCTCGGACCCCTCTGGCCCCACTGCTACCGGCACCTGGGGCGGTCCGGGTGCGAGCCTCATACTGGCCCCGGCCGGGGGCACTCTCGGGTACTTCTGCGGCACGGGGACCATCGACTCAGGGTGGACCCTTGCCTCGGATGGCCACTTCGCCGGGACCGGAGAGCATTTCTTCGGCGGCGGCCCACTCCCTCCCCAGGGGCATCCATCCCACCCGGCCGTTTACACCGGGCAGATCCGGGGTGAGACCCTCGTCCTGACCGTGACCCTCACGGACCTCGAGCAGGTCCTGGGGCCATTTCAGCTGCGCCGCGGCGGGCCGGTCGTCGCCGAACAGTGCGACTAGCCGACGAAAGTGACCGCAGGCGTCTAACCAGCACACCCATCAGCCAGGGGGCCTAGCCGGGCGGTTGGCGCCCGGCCAGCAGGCCCGGACGTCACCGGGTGGGTTCCGCCTCGCCGTGGCCTGCGGGCGGTGTGGGGTCGTCGGACTAGCCTGAAGACCGCTCTCGTCACTGTGGGAAGGATCCCGGGACAGGGTTTTCTACCTGTGACGCCAAGGCGTATCTGGGCTTCGGCCTCGGTGGGGTCGGCCTCGGTGCGCTGATAGGTGCCCTGCTCCGCTAGTCGCACGCAGGACCCAACCACCGCATGACGCTGACACGGCTCGGCCGCCCGTTCGCACAGGCCGAGGCGGCGCTCCCAGTCCGGGAACGGCCTGCCGAGGCGCGCCGCCGCCTGCGGCTCATGCGGGGCCGTCAGGCCACAGCTTGCGCTTACGGCCTGCGCCGGTACTCCGACCGCCCAACTCGCTGCCAACTCCCTCCCCCATCGGGCGACAGTTCCGTCTCCGTCGTGAATGCATTTGCCTCGAGCGCCACGTACCTCACGCGCAGCCGCAGAATGCGGTCGCCCAGGTCGCGATGCCACTCGAACTCCAGCGGACGCGAGTCGGCGCGGGCCCGGAACACGAGCAGTTGTCCGTGATTGGAGTCCTGCCAGACGTGCGCGAGGCAATCGGCTCCGGCAGGGGCCACCAGACTCAGTGCCGCGAAGACACGTCCATCGCGAAAACCGTCGAAGCGCTCCAGCAGGCCGCACCCGCCGGCAGTCACCTCGATCGCTGCCTTTGCCAGAGAGGTGTCATATCGGTGCGGTGCCACCCGGTCTATCCAAGTCACGTCCCACTGGCCCACCGTGAGCTGTAGTGCGGTGGGGAGGTAGGTCGGACACGCTGGCGGAGCGGTGCCCTGTGCCCCCACCCAGGGCGGAAGTAAGTTCGCCAACACCAACCCGGCGAGGACGATGAACGGACGCATGCGGGTGGGCCTCGTGAGATGGGGACGCGCTCCGCATGGTCCCGCCGGGCGCCGAGTATCACATGCTCCTTGCCGGCTGCAGTGTGAATTCAACCGTGAAGTGCAACGTTCGCCCCGATAGTGTTTGTCGGGGCGTTCACGTAGGCGTCGCATAGCGGTCCTCGGGGGTCTGATAGTGGTGGCGCTTGCGGGGTCGGGTGTTGAGGGCCCGGGCAATGCGGGTGCAGTCGCGCTGCGTGAGGCGCGCCATGCTCTCGCCCTTCGGGAGATACTGGCGCACGAGGCCGTTGGTGTTCTCGTTGGTACCGCGCTCCCAGGCGTGGTGCGGGGTCGCGAAATAGAAGGTGGCGCCGGTCGCTCGTTCGATGCGCGCGTAGTCGTGGAACTCGGTGCCGTTGTCGGCGGTGATGGTCCGCACCGGCTGACGCTCGCGCCGAATGAGCTGAATGGCCCGCTGCGTCACGGCTGCGGTGGTGCGCGCACAGAGCTTGCCGAGCACCAGATAGCCCGACGTCCGCTCGACCAGACTCAGCACGCAGTGCCGATCGCCGGTGCCCAGGACGGTGTCCACCTCCCAGTGCCCGCCCTGGCGGCGCGCCTCCACCGCTGCGGGGCGGGCGCTGATGGGGCGCTTCCCCGCCATGCGGCCGCGCCGCTCATAGCTGCCGTAGCGCTTGCGCGCGAGCTTCAGGGCGCTGCGGAGATGGGTGTGCAGCGGGCCGCCGCGGCGCTTGTCCGCCCAGATGTAGCGATAGATCGTCTCGTGGCTGATGTGGAGTACGCCCGTCTGGCGAAAGACGGCCGCGATCTGCTCGGGGCTCCACTTGAGCACCAGTCGCTCGATCACGAGGGCGAACTCCTCCGGCGTGAACCGCTCGCCCCGGCGGCTCCGCCAGCGCCGTGCGCCGGCGTTGGCCTGGGCTACGGCGGGGCGATAGCTGCCATCGAGGCGGCTGTTGCGGGCGAGCTCCCGGCCGATGGTGCTCCGGTGCCGGCCTAACGCCCGGGCGATGTCGGCGGGACGGAGCCCGAGTCGCCGCAGGAGGCCCAGGGTATATCTTTCGTCCGCGGTGATCTGTGAGTACATGGGGGCCTTCGTTCTCTTGGAGGAGATCAGAAGGTTACCCGACTGGCAGGTCACCGTACTCTTCCCTACATCTGTTGCACTTAGTTTATGAATCCGCGCAGCCTAACCAGCGCATGCACCAGCCAGGAGGTGGCCCAGCGGTCTTCGCGAGCTGGCTCGGCCGGTCGGTGCCGGGCAGCTTCCTCGCAATCAGCCGGGCCCGGCGGGGATGGGGCGTCGTTAGGCTGATCAGGCTCGTCCGGCAGCCCACGCCGGCGCATTGTCAGGCACGGCAGACAATCACTACACGATGGAGAACCGGGCATGGGAACGAAGCCACCAGCGACCCTTAGAGACGGCGCCCGCTGCAAAGTCATCGGCGGCACACACAAAGGGAAATCCGGCACCGTCAGCGATATCAAGACCGGCAAGACCGGTCATGTGTCAATTACGGTAGAACAGTCCACCGGAACGAGGTTCAAGACTCTTGCCAGGAATGTCCTCGTGCAGACGAAGCCGGCCTAGCCACCGCATGAAGCTGCCGGTTCCGGCCGACCGGCTGCGCCCGTGCGGGCATCCGCTCGCCGCCCCCCGGGGCTCATGCCGGGGCGTCCGCGCGCCCCGAGGGCCGTGATCCCTGCGCCTCACATGTCCCTCAAGGCGAGATCCTCGCGATGCCCCACTTTGCGACGTTTCGACGCCCGGCAGTACTCCTGCTCTTCTGTACCTGGCTCTCTCCGGTCGGGGTGGTTGCCCAAGCTCCACCCGCGGCCAGTGTCGCCCACCGCGACCGCTTCTGGATCAGTGCCGGCCTGGGCCTCGGGCGCGCACGCAAGGACTTCAGGACCGACCTGGTCGTGGCAGCCAACGTCTCGGCGACCTACCAGCATGGCGTGCCCATATTCTCCATTCGCACCGCCGGGAACTGGGGCATCATCCAAGGTGACGTCCTGGCCGACGTGGCACTGCTCGCTGGGGTAGGCACCCGTGCTCCAGGCTCCCACGTGTCCATCGCCATCGGGCCCGCCATGACCTCGAGCACCGTGGACGCCTTCGGCGGTCACCCCGTGAACTATCCATCGACCTTGGGGGCGGCCGCACAGGTGCAACTGTTCGGGATCGCGTTTCACTCCCTCGGGTTCGGCCTGTCCGCCTTTGGCAACCTGAATCGGCATCAGTCCTTCGGTGGGATCACGTTGGCGTTGTCGGTAGGCACGCTCCCGCCCTAGGCTGGAGCGATGGCCGTTGGCGCGTCAACCAACGCATGCGTCAGCAGGGCGCGGCCGGGCCGTTGGCGACCGCTGGCACACCCGGTCGGTCCGGATGGGCTCCCGGGACGCGCCGCATCGTGCAGCTTGTGCGGGATCGTTAGCCTATTATCGTGATCCCATGCCATTCTACATCCGGACCCGTCCCAGGCGCCCGTTTTGGCACCCCGTCGCATGGGGCGCCGGAGCCATGCTCGCGTGGGCCGCCGGGCAGGCCGTACTCCTCCCTCGCACCTCCGAAGGCGATCGCCTATCCATCGTCGAGCTCATGCTCTACGTGTTTGCCTTCACGGTCGTTGGAGGGATCGTGGCCGGTGCCCTCTCCTGGGCGCTCGCCACCCCGCTGCTCCGTCGCTCACCTCCCCTGCGCCTGATCACGGGGACCGTCGGCGCCGCCGTCTACCTCACGACCATGACGGTCGCGGCAAGCCTGGCGGTGCCCACGGGGCCCTGGAGCCGGGTGAATCGATCCACCTACATCGTCAGCACCGGCCTAATCTCTCTGGTCCTGGGCTGGTGCATCGCGAACGACCCGTTCAACCTCGTCAAGACCACTGAACGTGTCTACTTGTCTCCGTCGGAGTTCGCGGCCCTATCCCCGGCAGACCAAGCACACTTGGTGCTCGATACCACAGGGCCGGAAGCTGCCGGAGGTGCAGGCTAACCGGCGGATGCACCAGTCGGGGCGCGGCCGACCGTTGGCGCAGGACCGGCACAACCCGAGGTCGCGGGGTGGGCTCCTCGAACGCGCCGCGCCCCCGCCGGTGATCCGCGGTCGGCAGGCGTCAGGGCCGTTCGGACGGGAGTACTGCCGATGCTCCACCCACCTGTTCTCGACGAGATCATCCTCCCGGCCTGGGCGACCAATGCCCGCGTCACTCGTGAGTTCCTCGCGAGCCTGCCCGCCGCTGTCTGGGACGAGACCATTCCCGGCTCACCTCGCCGCACTCCCAGAATGCTCGCGGGCCATATCCACAATGCCCGGTGCCTGTGGGTCCGAACCCTCGGCAAGCCGCACGGAATTCGCGTCCCCATACTGGTCGACCGCAGGTCGGTTAAGAAGGCGGACCTGCTTCGGGCGCTTCGGCACAGTACCGCCGCCATCCAGGAACTTCTTCGTTTTGGATGCGCCCATGGGGGCCGGGTCCCTCCGACACCCGCCTACGCATGGCGGAACCTTGCCCTCGACGTCGGGCATCTGCTGACGTACTTCGTGGCGCACGAGGCGCATCATCGCGGTCAACTGGCCCTCGTGGCACGGCAGCTCGGGCTTCCCTTCCCGGAGGCCACCAGGAACAGCCTCTGGCAGTGGAAGCCTCTTAAGCACCACTGAGGTCCGCGCCACCCACACCGCACCTGCCCATGCACCAGTCGGGGCTCGGCCGCAGGTTGCCGAAAGTCTGGCACGCCCGACCGGTGCCGGGTAGGTTTTTCATACTAGTCTCGTCACCGCGCGCATTGCGCGCGGATGAGGCCGCGTCCGCTTCCGTCCGCTTACCCTCGCATACCGCATACCGCTTCCGTGCCCCAACATGTTCTTCGCTGACTACGCTCACGTCGAGCCACGCGACATCACCCCTGGCTTCCACGGCCGCTACGTCCACTCCGAGCACCTGACTCTCGGTCGGGTCGACATCGACGCGGGTGCCATCCTTCCGGAACACTCGCACCCACACGAGCAGTGGACCACCGTGCTCAGTGGGACGCTGGAGATCATGGTTGGCGGCGTGGTGCAAGTGCTCCAACCCGGGCAGTTGCTCTATATCCCACCCCACGCGGTCCACTCGGGCCGGGCCCTCACAGCCTGCCAGGTCATCGATGTCTTCCACCCGGTCCGCCAAGACTATCAGTGATACACAGCGGCCCTACGGAGCCACGGGTCGCCGCGGCCTAACCGGCGCATGCACCAATCATGGTGCGGCCAGCCGGCTGGCCCAGACTGGCACGGCCGACCGTTGACGGATAGCTTACCTGAGACTCGCCGCCCTGCCGGTAGTGCGCGGGCGTTCGATGGCGGCGAACAAGGCGCCTTCGAGGCGAGTCTCGGCAGCAGAGGGAGCGAGTCGCTCGTGCGTAGAGTGAGGATCAAGTGGAAGAGCTACCGACCACCGGTACCGCCGTCGAGAAGTATTTCTTCACGCCTCTCTACTTTCCTCGCAGCCACTGGGCAGTGATCAGGTGGTGGGAGTCCCGGCGACTCCTCTTCAACCTCTCCGTGGGCGCCGCCGGGTTGGTCACCATCGCTGCAGGCATCTTCCTCTCCGCTTTGCCGCCCCATTCGATGCCATTCTCACCACCCTGGATCCTGGTTCCCATCTACGGGATCCTGGCGAATCTGTGTTACACGCTCGGCGCGCCGAGTGACCTCCTCCTCCGGCGCGTCCTGGGCTCCCGGGGTGCCGCCGTCGGGCAGGCGCTGTTCCGGTACGGGTTCGCCTTCTCGATCGGCCTCACCCTCATCCCCATCCCGCTACTTGCGATCGGCTGGCTATTCAAGTGGTTCCTGCCCTAGACCGGTGGTCTGCGCCGTTCAACCAGCGCTTGTACCATCGAGGGCGCGGCCGTCAGGTGGCATTCTACGGAGGGACGTCGCGTGGCAAAGACTCCCATCGTCTTCAAGACCGTGCACCGGATCCGATTCTCCGAGCTGGATCCCTATGATCACGTAAGCACTGGGAACTACGCCATCTATTTCGTGGATCATCGCATGCAAGGGCTGCGCGACCATATCGGTTGGGACCTGGCGACCCTGGCCACGTTGCCGTTCATGGTCTGGGTGCGACGCATGGAGATCGACTTTCTGCGTCCGGTTCGGGGCGATCAGGAAATTACCATCACGTCTTTCGTGCGCGAGTTCCGCGGGCCCGATGCGCTGATTGAGTGTACGATGCTGGATGTCGACGAAAGGCCCTTGTCGCGATGCCTGATGACCGTCGCTCATGTGGACAAAGCAACTCGCCGGGCGACCCCATGGCCGCCCGACCGCATGGCGCTCTTCTTTGAAGGAGAAGCGACCTGAGCGGCTCTGACGGCCGCGAGTGAGTCGCCGCCAACAGGGGTACTGAGATCGTGGCCAGAATGGTCGTGCTCGAACATGCTTCTACGCCCGGGCATCTCACCATCGTCCGGGCCCTCTTCCAGGAGTACGCGAACGCCTTGGGCGTCGACCTCGGCTTCCAGGGGTTCGAGGAGGAAATGCGCGATCTGCCGGGCGACTACGCCCGGCCGCGAGGCGCCCTGATCCTTGCTTACCTTGGCGAGGAGGTGGTCGGCTGTGTCGGTGTCCGTCCGCTTAACCCGACCACGGCGGAGATGAAGCGGCTGTACGTTCGGCCCGCAGGACGCGCCCGAGGCGTCGGCCGCACGCTGGCAATGGCGGCCATTGAGCATGTCCGACAAGTGGGGTACCGGCGGATGCGCCTGGACACCCTGCCCCAGATGGTTCAAGCCCAGGCCTTGTACGAGTCCCTCGGCTTCCAGCCCATCCCGCCTTACCGCCACAACCCGGTCCCGGGAACGATCTACATGGAGCTGCGGCTGAGCTCCGATGGAGCATAGGCAAGGCCCCATGCGAATCCGCAGGGTCATCATCGGTGGGGCCCTCATCTTCCTTGGCGTCCCCGCGCTGGCGGGTGTCATCGCCACTGTGGCTTTCTACGCCCTTTTCTACAGCCCCAATCGCACCACCAGCACCATCCGAACCATCGTCTCCTCGGGGAAGCAGCGTGAATACCTGCTCTACGTCCCGAAGAGCTACGATCCCTCCAGGCCGACATCCCTGCTCATCAGCCTGCACCCGGCGATGTCGTGGCCGAGCTCTCAGATGAACATTACGCGATGGAACGATGTGGCCGATGAATATGGATTCCTGGTCGCCTACCCCGCGGGCACCGGCGCGGGACCCAAGACGTGGTTCATGGAGGGGCGGCAAACGCCATCGCGCATGCCGGATGTCCTATTCATCTCGGCCTTGATCGACACGATGGAGGCGTCGTACAACATCGACCCGCAGCGGATCTATTCCGACGGGTTGTCCAATGGCGGCGGCATGGCATTCGTACTCTCCTGCACACTCTCCGATCGGATCGCGGCCGTCGGCATGGTGGCGGCAGCGCGGTCCCTTGACTGGCGATGGTGCGCGGACCATCGCCCGGTGCCGGCGATCGCATTTCATGGGACGGCGGATCGCCTCGCCCCCTACAACGGCGGTCCGACTCCGGTTGGTCCCGACGTCTTTCCAGCCGTACCGAGCTTCACGGCCACATGGGCAGAACGCAACCGGTGCGGCCCGAGGCCGGTTCAGTCGACGGAGGCCGCGGACGTGATTCGTCTGGAATACACGGATTGTGCCGAAGACGCTGCCGTGGTGCTGTACACACTCCGGGACGGCGGGCACCAGTGGCCCGGCGGCAAGCCACTACCGGCCTTCCTTGTCGGCCCGTATACCCGCAGCATCGACGCAACGCGGCTCATGTGGGACTTCTTTCAGAAACACCCGCTTCCGGCCAGGTAGCCGCGCCAAGACGTGGCGGCAGTCCTCGAGCTGGCATGGCCGCTCGGCACCGGATAGGTTCTCTGAGACGCACCGCGCACTGCTGAGTGATGCCCGGTAGTCAGCCGCGCCACCCCACACGAACCATGCACACCCCTGATCCGTTGCCAACCGAGCTGTCGAGGATGTTGGCCGGAGCTCTCTACCGGGCAAACGATCCGGCCTTGCTTGCGGCACGGGCGCGCGCCCGGCGTCTTTGTGCGGCGTTCAACACCAGCGACCCCGCCGACCTGGAGCACCGAAGGGCCCTCCTGCACGGGTTGCTCGCTTCAGCTGGTGACGGGGCCTGGATAGAACCGCCATTCCATTGTGACTACGGCTCGCAAATCACCCTCGGCCATCGCGTATTCGTCAACTTCGGCGCCATCTTCCTCGACCCCGCCAGCATCAGCCTCGGCGACGATGTGCAGTTGGGCCCAGGAGTGCAATTGCTGACCGCCGATCATCCCCGGGACGCTGACGAACGCGTCACCGGACTCGAAATGGCGCGGCCGATTTCGATTGGTGACCGAGCGTGGCTCGGGGGCGGTGTGATCGTATGTCCGGGGGTCGTTATCGGGGCTAACACCATCGTCGGCGCGGGCAGTGTCGTCACCCGGGACGTTCCCGCGGGAGTGGTGGCCGTCGGGAACCCTTGCCGCGTCATCCGGCGGAATTGACTGTCAACCTGAGTTGCGCGAGTCACTGCCTCCCCTTGGTGGCGGCACTCCTCGTGCGGCGGGCCGGTTCGTTCTCAACGGCCGGATCGGAGGCGCATGCGCCAGGCTGGGGGCGGCCGTGACCCCGGCGTCGGCTGGCACGACCGGGCGGTGACGGGTAGGTTTTCTGGGACTGGCAGCGCTCTGGGGTGATGCACGGTCGTTGGATAGCGCACGGAGATCGCCTTTCCATGGGCACTGCTGCTGGATCTCCCATTTCGCCAGGACGGCAGCGCTGGGCAGTGTTGGGCGTGGCCAGCTTGCTGATCTCCTTCTTCGTTTCCCTGAGTGTCGACGTTTGCGCTGTGCTCACCTTGCCGCGGACGCCCGACCCAGCGACGGGGCGTGTTGAGCTGCTTGGCGCGTTCCGCTACGACTTCTACGCCACGCATCGCGAAGCACTCACCAAGGCATGGCTCCACAGTGTGGCGATCTGGGGTGGCATTCTGGGCCTCGGTGTCTTAACCTGGGCCACGCGGGGGTTCCGAGACCAACCTCGGGGATGGGACCACCCCGTTCGCAGATTGTGATGCGGCAGCACTGTCAGGAGGTACCAGCCCCATGATTCCTGCGCGGCCGCCAGCCGGCCGGCGCATGAAGTCACGCACCCTGTTCGTGGAATCGTGAGGCCCCGCGAATGACTTCACACACCTGCAAAGTGATTCGCTCAGGCGCCAGCTATGTCGGACAGCAGGGCTTCACGTATCTCGCCGGCCTCACCGGCACCACTGCCGGCTCCCGCGCGCTCTGCATGACCCTGCTGACCTTACCCGACGACGCACGCGCAAAGACGCACCTCCATCAAGGGATCGAAACCGCGGCGTATGTCATCGAGGGCGAGATGGAGATGTACTACGGGCCGAGGCTCCAGCATCTCCTGCACGCACGAGCGGGTGAGTATGTCTACGTCCCTGCCGACATGCCCCATCTCGTTCTCAATCGTTCGGGAGCTCCGTGCCGCGCTCTCGTCGCCCATTCGGCCGGCGACGACCAGGCGGGCATCGTGCTGCTGCCCGATTTGGACGCGCTGATCTAGCCTGGAGCCGTGCGGACTTGCCCGCGCGTGCAGCATTCCGCCGTGGTGGCGGCAAGGATTCGAGGCTGAATGCCAGCTGACATGCGACCGGGCTCAGGAGCGGCGCCACTCAGCATGCGCGTGCTCCGGAGCCTCACCGCTGTCGTCGGGGGCTACCTGATCTTTGCCCTCTCGGCAGTGGCCCTCTTCCAACTGAGCGGCCGCGACCCTCATGCGCCGCAGCCACTCTGGTTCGAGGCTGCAGCCGTCCTGTACGGCATGGCGTTCGCGGCGCTGGGCGGCTTCGTGGCGGCTCGGGTCGCACCGACTCGTGCTCTCCTGCACGCGGGCGGCGTTGCGGCCATCCTGGCGCTGGGAGCCAGCGTGTCACTCGTCGCCAGCCCGGGTGCTGGAGCGACCTGGTCGCAATGGGCGGCGCTGGCCCTGATGGTCCCAAGTGCCTGGCTCGGTGGCCATTTCGCGACGCGCGGCCAGTGTGCTGGCTAACCAGCGCAGGAGCCCGTACGATGGCACGGCCCGGCGGTCGCTTCGGCTGACACAGCCAGCCCTTAACGGATGGGGGCCGTGACACTCGTGCCCGGCAGGTGCTGGACGGCCGTTAGACTCCACGTAGATCGGCTGGTCGCTTGCCCGCCATCGCCCCGACGCGTACGTTCTCCCCTGTTCGGCACTCCCCACTCACAGCACCGGAGGATGGTATGCGTTCCTTCACCGTTTGCTGTTGTCTCGCCCTTTTTGCCGGCTGCGCCAAGCGTGAACAACAGGCCGCCAGGGATTCTACCGCAGCATCCCTTGGAGCGGGTGCGATCCCCGCTCCGATCTCGCTCGCTTCGGTTGCCGGCAAATGGACGATGCGCACCATGGCCGCCACCTCGGACAGCGTCTTGCTGACCTTCGATCTGATCGCGACCAGTGATGAATCCGGGTGGATCTTCAGCTTCCCCAATCGCCCGCCCGTTCCCGTTCACGTTATCGCGGTCAGCGGAGATAGCATCGTGACCGAGGCGGGACCGTACGAGAGCGTATTGCGCAAAGGCGTCCAGGTAAGCACCCACAGTGTGATGCGCCTCCAGGATGGCAATCTCGTCGGAACCACGGTGGCGCACTACACGACTGCGGGGCCCGATTCGGTGCTCAACCTGAGGACGCAGGGCACGCGCGCACCCTGACCCATCGGGCGAGCGGTCCGCGCCGCCGCGCCTCGGCGGGACGTCCGCATGCACATGGGCGAGTGCCTCCGCGGGAGCCCATCCGTCTTCGACCGGTCGCGACCCGGCTGGGTCCGCCCGACCGCGGCCTCAGCCGAAACCGTCGCAGACGTCGTGGCGCGGTGTCCGAGCGGGGCATTGCAGACCATCAGGCCAGGCTTCCGCCCCGGATTACCCCTGCCATCCCCCGGAGTGGCACTCGCGGCGACCCGGAACGGCCCCATCGTGGTGGAGGGGCCGGTCGCACTCAAACTTCCGACTGGCCGTACGGAAAAGCGGAGTGGCGCCTTCTCGCTGTGCCGCTGTGGCCAGACCCGGCGCACGCCGTCCTGCGACGGGAGCCACGTCACCACTGGGTTTCGCTCACCGGCCTAACGGGGTGGGGCCGGGCCACTCCTGCTGGCCACGACTAGTGAGACTTGGTGCGCCCCGCGAGTGATGCCCGGTATTTCGCTGGCCACCAAGGCTACGGCGTGGTGTTCATTCCCCATCCTCAGAACCAGCCACTGCATTTGCTCGGACTGTGCCCGCGCGTCGCAAACGGAGGAGAGCTAGCGAGAATGCCCCGCGGCTGGCTAACCGGCGCACGATAGCGCTAGCGCGCGGCCGGTCTGCATCACGCGCCTGGCTTGAAACCCGTTGTCCCAATCCCGCGTAGAAGCCGCTTCACAACTGACCGCCTTGGGCGCGGGAGCCACCAACCCCCGCGCTCCCCCTTCGAAGGAATCGCGTGCCTTCTCCAGCACCTCGTCCCGCTTCAACTCTCCATGCGGGCTGGCGCCTCGGACTATTTCTCCTGATTCTCACGCTATCTGCCGCCGTCGTAGCCGGTCTCCTTTTCATCTTCCACCTGCCGCCGCAACGAAGTCATGGGGTGCTGCAGCCCCTGCCCCTGCTGGCGACAGCGGCGAGCGTGGTCGTGATCGTCCTGGGCACCACACAAGTGTGTCTGCGCTTCTTCGACCGACGTACCCTGGCTACGATTGGATTGCCGTGGGATCGTGTGCGGTGCGCTGACATCGTGACGGGACTCCTGCTTGGTGCAATCGTCCCTGTCATCGTCGGCGGGGGCTTCTGGACCTTCGGGTACGCCGTCATTGGGCCGTCTCACCTTTCGGGCCCCGATCTCCTGCAGGCCACGCTACCGATGGCCCTTGCGACGACGCTGCTCTCCTCGTGGGAAGAACTGGTTTTTCGGGGGTATCCCCTTCAGTTGTTCAGCGAGATAGGTGGCCCGTGGCTCGGGGCCTGGGTTACCGGGGTGACTTTCGGTCTGGCCCATTCGGGCAACCCCGGAGCGAACCTGCTGGGATTCTTCAATACCGCATTCAACGGCGTGCTGCTGGGGTGGATCGTCATACGATCAGGCTCCCTGTGGCTCACCTGTGGCTATCACGCAGGCTGGAATCTTGCGGCTTCGAGCCTGCTCGGAATGCGCGATTCCGGTCAGATATCCCCAGGTTCACTGTTCAGCACCACGCTCACCGGACCCAACTGGCTTTCGGGGGGAGCCTACGGCTTCGAGGCCTCGGTAGTGACTGGCCTTGCCGAAACGCTGGTACTTGGGATGATTCTCACTCTCGCCTCGCGCTTGCCATCCGTACCGGCAGCCCAGCCGTACTTCCGCGGCAGACTACAGCTATCGTCGAGCACCGCTCCTGATATCAAGTTTGAAGCGCAATGATTGGGGTCATGCGTCATAGCATTCCTCTGGGGTCCGGTAGCCGAGCCGTTTGCGGGGTCGTTGATTGAGGTGCCGCGCGATGTGGGCGCAGTCGCGTTGGGTGAGGCCCGCCATGCTCTGGCCTTTGGGCAGGTACTGCCGGATGAGGCCGTTGGTGTTTTCGTTGGTCCCCCGCTCCCAGGCGTGATACGGCGCCGCGAAATAGAACTGGGCGCCGGTCGCCCGCTGGATGGCCCGGTACCCGCTGATCTCTGGGCCGTTGTCGGCGGTGATCGTGCGGACCGGGCGGACCTGGGCGCGAATCAGGGGGATCGCCCGCGCGGCAAAGGCGTGCGCCGTGTGCACGGCCAACTTCCCGATCAGGACGTAGCCAGTCTTCCGTTCCACCAGGCTCAGGATGCACTCCTGACTCCCGCGGCCCAGCACCGTATCCACCTCCCAGTGGCCGATGCGCCGTCGGCCCGCCACGCTCGCCGGCCGCGTGGTGATCGAGGGCCCGAGCTGGCCACTCCCCCGGCGCGCGCTCCCCATCCGGCGGCGGCGGAGTTTCCGGGCCTGGCGGAGACAGCGATACAAGGTGCCACCGGCCCGGCGGTCGCGGGCGAGGTAGCGGTAGATCGTCTCGTGGCTGATGTCGAGCGTGCCCATCCGACGGCCCCAGCCGGCGATCTGCTCCGGACTCCAGCGGGCACGCAGGTGGGCCACCACGACCTGCCACGTGGCGCGAGTGAGGCGCTGATTGCGGCGCGAGTGACTGCGGCGCACGAGCGCCTGGCAGTGCGCGGGATGGGCCCGGTACCGGTCCTCACAATTCCGGTTGCGCCGGACCTCCCGCAGGATGGTGCTGGGGTGGCGGCCGAGCTCGCGGGCGATCGCGGCCGGGCAGGCCCCGACGGCGCGGAGGCTGGCCACCTGATACCTTTCGGCCAGGGTGATCTGGTGATACGTCATGGTAGGCTTCGTTCTCCTGGAAGAGACTTGAAGTCTACCAGTATCCGCCAGGTCACCTTTCCCATTGCACTTAGTATATGAATTCGCCGCTGCCACCTAACCAGCGACTGCACCTGCCTGCGCCTCACTGGGGGAATGACTGAGGCTGGCACGGCCGTTCGTCGCCCGCCAGATTTCTCGAGACTCGCCTCGCCGTGCAGGTGATCGGCGGCCATGAGGGCACTGAATAGCGGATCCCTCAGCCCGCGCGCCGCCCAATCCGGGCAGAGTCAAGCGCCCCCATCCGATCCCGGTCGCGACACAGAGCCCCAGCCCACACACGCATATGACCACACCGACGACTCCAAGGAGCACCGCAGGCCAGGCACCGAGGGATTCGGCCTACGTCGCCGCGCTCCGGGAACATCGAACGCTGTGTGTCGACATCTTCGGCGCTCAGTGCCTGACGCCCGAAGGTCAGCGACCAAATGAAGCGTCGAGTATCGTGGTGGAAGTGGCTCGGCGACGACCGCGCCCAGGGAGTCGGCATTCACCACGAGATGTATCGGGTGTCCGCCGCCGAGGCGCTCTACGAGGCTGGTACCCGCCCGATTGGTCCCGCCACGTTCTGCAGCATGCAACATGTTCGGACTAGCGAAGGCCGGTCTCGCGAGCGTCTCGAGCACTTTGCGACGCCGCCAGAGCGGAGGAGCGATCTGTCCGCCCGACATATGGCAGGCGCCTGACGTTGCCAGAGGGCGGCCGGCTTGCGACTATTCCTCTTCAGAAAGTGGCCTGCGCGCGGCGGCTCATGCGCGGCCGGCAGGCCACCGACCGTTCGTGCCACGATACCATCATGGTGATCCCTTGAGACCGCTCCGGCTTGTTCGCTTCCCGGCGTCCGTGGTCGCCCTCCTCCTCGTCACCCAAGCCCAGGCCGTTGCGGCCCAGGCCTCGCCAGGCGCACGGCCGACCGCGCCGACTCGAACGCCACCGATACAGGTGCTCGTGCTGGGCGTGTTCCATTTCGCGACCCCCAACGCCGACTATGCCAAGTTCCAGGGAACGGACGTCCTCACCCCCGCTCGACAGCGCGAGATCGAGACGGTCCTGACCCGGCTCGCGCGTTTCGCGCCGACGAAGATCGCGCTCGAGCGGGTGCCCGAGGAGACGGACTCCATCAACGCAGACTACCATCGTTATCTCGCGGGCACCTTCCCTCTCAGCCGCAACGAGATCCACCAACTGGGCTTTCGACTGGCGAAGCAGCTCCACCACACCCGACTGTACCCCGTCGACTTCCGGCTCGGCATGAGCATCGACTCAGTCATGGCCTATTCCCAGCTTCACGATACGGCCTTCGCGGCGCGCTTCCAGGCCACGGTCGCGGAGGTCGTTCAGCTTCTCGACCGGATGCAGCGGGAGGAGACCATTCTCGACAATCTCCGCTTCATGAACGATCCGGTGAACATTCTTCGGGCCCATCAACCCTACGCTGACATGACGACGGTCGGTGCGGGAGACACCTATATCGGGGCGAGAGTCGTGAGCGAGTGGTACAATCGCAACCTGCACATCTTCGCCAACCTGGCCGCGATGGCTCAGCCCGGCGATCGGGTCCTGCTGATAATCGGGATGGGTCACGCTCCGATCCTGCGGGAGTTGATTCGTTCACATCCAGCCATGCAGCTTGTGGAACCTCTGGATTACCTGCAGTAGGCGGTTGCAGGTGCTGCTCAGCGTGCCGGTAGCCTGACAATTGTATCCTCCCCCAGAAGAGAGTCTCCGTGTCGAAGCTCCGCGTCCTGTGTTTCTCCATGTCGATCGACGGCTACGGTGCCGGACCCAACCAGAGCCTCGCTGACCCGCTGGGCGTCGGCGGCCCCGAACTCATGGACTGGTTCTTCCACACCCGCACCTGGCAGCGGATGCATGGCATCGACGGCGGGGAGACCGGTGTGGATGACGAGATGGCGGCCAGGAGCTTCGAGGGCATCGGCGCCTGGATCCTCGGCCGAAACATGTTCGGCCCCCTCCGCGGGCCATGGGCGGACGAGAGCTGGCGGGGCTGGTGGGGTGAGGAGCCACCCTATCACACACCCGTCTTTGTCCTCACCCACCACGCCCGTCGGCCCCTCCAGATGTCCGGCGGCACCGTATTCCACTTTGTCACGGACGGCAGTGAGGCCGCGCTGCGTCAGGCGACGGAGGCCGCCGCGGGACGCGATGTCCGCCTGGGCGGCGGCCCAGCCACTATCCGCCAGTATCTCCGCGCGGGCCTGGTCGACGACCTCCATCTGGCCATCGCCCCGGTGCTGCTGGGAAGCGGGGAGCAACTGCTGGCCGGGATAGATCTGCGTGCGCTCGGCTACGAGTGTACAGCACAGATCGCAGGAGCCCGGGCCACCCACATGCTCCTGCGCAAGCGCCCTTAGTCCGGCCCTGACCGGTCACAGCGAGACTTCGGCCGCCCATTCACCGCACAAAGCCGTCGAGGCGAGGTGATCAGTTCTTGTGGGACTGGTACGACCGAATGGTGGCCGGGGCGGGGTTGCCGGATTCGCCGCGGCCACGCAGTCTATCCGGGGACGCCGGGCTGTAACTTCCGCCGGGCGCATTCAAGGATAACGCCTATGCATCGCTGCCTTCTCCTTGGAGCACTCCTTGGTAGTGTCGCCGGGTGCGACGCCGCCGCCCCGGTGACGACGTGCCCTCCAGCCGCCCTATGCACCCGGCAGCCGACGCTCGTTGTCACCGGTACCGTACAGGCGAGCGCACACCCACTGCCCGGCGCGGTCATCACTTTGGCTGCTTACCGGGACAGTTGCGGTGGAAGTCCCGCGATGCTCCTGCCCTCGCCCGCGGTCGACACCACCGACGGAGCTGGCCGATACGCCATTGGGGTGTTCCCTGAAGAGCCACTGGCCGCCGCCTGTATCCGGATCAGCTATTCCTCCGTTCTCTTCGTCGACACGCCCGGCGTGCCGTTCGTGCTCAATCCGCTCATCCCGGACACCTTGCACATCAATGTGGTCGGTCCGTGAAGTCCGGCACGGTTGCCGCCTCACCACCACATTCGTCAGCCTGAGGGCGGCTGGCGCCGGCCGGTACCACCAGAACGGTGTGTTCATCGCCCGTGCCCAGGGCCCGTGCGGGCATGACGAACAAGGGCCGCCAGTTCTGAATACCCTTCCCGGAGGTGCCTCATGAACACCGCTGAGCTGAAGTCGTTCGGCAGGCCCGACGAGGTACGCGAGTTCCCCAAAGGGCGAGTCGAACTGATCAAGATCGGGGGCGCAATGATCGGTCGGGCTACCTTTGAGCCCGGCTGGCGTTGGGCCACCTCGGTGCAGCCACTCGCCAAGACCAAGAGCTGCGAAGCCCCCGATTTTCAGTACCATGTCGCGGGGGTGCTGCGCGTGCGCATGGATGACGGTTCGGAGTACGAGTGCAAGCCCGGCGATGTCTCCCTGTTCCCGTCCGGGCACGACGCCTGGACCGTCGGAGACCAGCCCGCGGTGGTTGTAGACTTCCAACGCATGGTTGACTACGCCACGTCGCGCTGACCGATTGCCAGTCTCATGCCCGGGCAGGCTAACCAGCGGAGGTCGCTGTCCGGGCCCGGCCGACGGGTCATGCCGGCGTTGACTCTCGCGAGTCTGCCCCGGCACCCGATGCGCGGGCGCTAGGCACGATGCTCCCGACGTTCGGGCGAGCGGATTACTGACAGCCTCATCGACACCGCGCGGAACGCCTTGGTGTACGCTTTGAGCGACTGGTCCTGCTACGCGGCCACCCAGCCAGCCGCTATGCGCTCCCTCGGCCTGCATGGCGCTCTGTCTCGCTCCTGAAGATGCGCGTGCCCCGGGAGCGGGGCTTCGCACGCAATACTCAGCGTACACGGTCATTGTGATCCCCAGCCGCGCGCCACTGGGTGCTGGTTTCACTCGGCGCCACTGCGTGAGTCCCGCGCCCAGACCGTCGACCATGCACGTCGCGTGCTGAAACAAACCCTGACCGCCTCGCGTTGGGTGGGTACCGCTCTTTCCCTCTCACTCGCAGGGGCTGGCTCATGGACCGCTACGTATTCTTCGCGCTCATCCCAGTGCTCGGCATCTTCTTCACCGGCCTCATCGCTTTCTCGTTCACCCGCCTCGGTCGCGCCATCGCCAACCGCCTGGAGGGCCGGCTGGACGCGACCACCGAAGCACGGTTGGCGGCCCTCGAGGCCGCCAACGAGGAACTCGGACGGGCGTTCGCCGAAGCACACGAGCGCCTGGAATTCGCCGAGCGTGCCCTGATCCGTGACTCGCGCGAGCGCATCAATACCCCCGTGTAGGTCTTCCTCCCCGGCCGCCATGAATCGTCACCCCTCCCCTTCCGGCTACCACCTAACCAGCGGGTACCAAACGCCGGGCACGGCGGCGCGGCTGACTCAGGCTGGCAAGGCGGGTCGGCGCCGGATAGGTTTCTCACCAGTCGCCGCGCCCTGCAGGTGATGCGCGGCCGTTCGCCAGCATCCGAACCGCTGTCGAGGCTCGCGACGCGTGACGCCCCTTCTCTCTGCACCCTCCATCCGAAACGGCAGGCACCTGCGCGCCGGGCCGACCCGCGTCGCTGACCTCATCGACGATTGCCATCCTGGCGTCGCGATTCTCGCCTGCACCCGACGGGGCCAGCAGTTCGACTCGACATTCGTCGAGGAGGTTTATTGGTCAGAAGGGGTGGTCTACAACGCATCCACTGGGGGTCGGGACTAGGGCTTCCATGACGATGCCACAAATCAGTGCAAGCACCCGTCAGGGCGCAGCCGGATTACGCCCCTCCCTCCACTCCGCGAGGCGTCCTATGAGGTTCAGCACCCTCCTTACGGTTACAGGGGTTCTCGGAATCCTGTTCGGCCTGCTCTTCTTCCTCGCGCCCGCAGCCGGTCTCCAGCAGTATGGCGCCGCCACCGATTCGACAGGGCTCTTCCTTGCTCAGTTCTTCGGGTCCGATCTCCTGTACCTCGGACTCTTCTTTCTTGTGCTCCGGACCCTGCCCGCGCTCGACATTCCCCGGGTCGCGATGGTGGGATTCATAGGCGAGCTTCTCGGGCTGTGGGTCGCGGTCCGGCTGCAGCTCTCGGGGGCGGTCAGCGCCGTGGGCTGGTCCACCGTCGTCATTTACGGCGTTCTCGCGATCGCCTTCGCCAGCTTCGCGTTCCGGAAGCCCCAGACAACCTGATCCATGACCCTTCAAGCCGTCCTCAAGCGCCAGTACCACGCCGCGCTTGCGATGCTCCTCGAGGCCATCGACTCCTGCCCCGCTGGGCTCTGGAACAGTACGCAGCACGTCAATCCATTCTGGCAGATCGCCTACCATACGCTCTTCTACACCCACCTGTACCTCCAACCGGCCGAGGCCGACTTCATACCGTGGGAGTACCATCGGCCCGGACACCATCGCTTAGGCGCCGGGCCTGACGCGGCCACCGATCCGGGCCCCTATTCTGTTGAAGAGATCCGGGCGTACTGGCTCCGGTGCCAGGAGATGGTGGATGGTGCCGTGGATCGCCTCGATCTCAGCGCTCCAGAGTGCGGCTTCTCGTGGTATCAGATGCCCAAGCTGGAACATCAGCTCGTCAATCTGCGCCATATCCAGCACCATACTGGCCAGCTCGCGGATCGGCTCCGACAGGAGGCGGATCGGGGCCTCGCCTGGGTCGGCAGTGCATGACGGTCCTAGTGGATGCACCCCCGTTGCGGACCCCGCTCACCGGATGCCGTCTGACCAGCGCGTGCTGCAGCCTGGGCGCGGCGAGCCGGTTGGCCCCTGCTGGCGCGCGAGTCGTCCCGAGGCAGGGTCCTTGAAGCGGTCCACATCCTGAAAGGGAGTATCCATGCGCCTTGCTGCCATCATTGCCGGCCTGGTGAGCGTATTCTTTGTGTTCTACACGACTCGGCTGCTGGTGGTGACTCACGGGCTTCAACACATCCGGGCAGGCGGCCAGGGAGCCTATATGGGCGCCGTCGTGTTTCCCATCCTGGCACTCTGCGCTGGGTGGCTCTCGCGTCGCCTATGGAAGCGTGGAGCGGCTCCGCGTGCCCCCGCGGCCTGACCCGCGGGTACACCGGGCAGGGGGCGGCCAGCCGGCGGCGCAGGCGGGCCCGACGCCGTGCCGCCTCGCAGGCTCCCAGCGACCGGCCGCGTGCTGCGGCTGATGTGCGACGTGAGGCCGTGACGGAGTCCCAATGGCCATCATCTTGCGCCGGATCCGCCTGTTCGCTGTCGCCAGCGTCCTCCTCCTCACCGTCTGGCTCGGCATCAAGGGCGGGACGGACGCCTTTGCCAACGCCGTCTCCACTCTCCAACGGCTCGCTGCCGTACTGGAGCTCTGTTATGGCATTGCGGCCGTGGCCTGCCTCGGCGCCCTATCCACCCGAAGCGCTTGGCTACAGGTAGCCCTGGCAGTCTGGGGCGTCACGCTCACCATCACGGCGCTCCTGGCCCCCGTCGTCTGGGGCGGTCAGGGTTGGGTTCCAGCGGCCGTCGGGGGTGGTGCCACGGCAATCGTTGCGGCAGTCGTTGCCTGGGGCGCACTGGCCCATGCGAAAGCGGTGGCTCCCACCCTGCCGAGTCAGCCGCGGCCCACACCGCCCCAGTCGCTGGTGTGATTCCCGCATCCGGGAGCCCGCATCGCGCTGTTCCTCCCCCCAGCACGACTTCCTCGAGGGAGCTTGCATGCATCGCCCCGCCTGCCTCATATCACCGCTGGCGACTTCGGCATTCATCGGCTGCCAGCCTCACGTCGACCCCCGAGGTCACGGGACACGCACTGCTGGCACGTGACCGCGCCTGGGCACCTGCCCCGCAGTCCGGCGCGAATGTCGATAGCATCATCGCCTTCTGGACCAGGGATGCCCAGACGATCCTGCCAGGTCAACCAGCGCTTGTTGGAAGAGATGCCATCCGAAAGATGGTTGCCGGCAGCCTCGCTACTGCCGGCTTCCCCATTCCGCGGCCCGGCAGGTGGGGTATGCTGGCAGGGCCCGCCGTCGATGGGTAAGTTGACTGAGACGCGCCGCGACCTGCAGGCGATGCGCGTTGGTCAAGTGGCGATCGGGGTCGAGTGTACTGGGAGCAAGTATGAGGATCCAGCGCTACCTTCAGCTCCGGACCGGGTTGGCCCTCACGATTGCGGTCCTCGCCGCCTGCGACACGAGCGCTCCCATCGCCTGCACCTCCGTCCTGCTCACGGTCACCGTCACCGTGGTGGATACTCTCGGAATCCCCGTCTCCGATGCGACCGTGACTTCGACGCTCATGCGGACCGGAGAGATTCTCGTTCCCGCTTCGCTCGCACTCCTGACCGGCGGCACTTACATCGTCGTGGACGACGGCTCCCGAGCCAGGCTCAGGGCCTCCGGCGACACCGTAGCCGTCACGGCCCGACGCGGCACCGGTGCGATCATCGCCGCGCCCTACTTCATCGACGTTCCCGGCGGCTGCCATGTCCACAAGGTTTCCGGCCCGGATACCCTGACCGTGCCGTGAGGGTCCCGCAACCACGGCCGCGCTGTCGATGGGTATTTCCCTGACGGAGTAGAGCCATGCATCTCCCCTCCATGACCCATTTGACATTGCAGAACAGGCACACCGGCGAGGTCCTTGAGCTTCGGCGGCAGCATCGGAATGGAGAGCTTTTCCTCGAACTGCGGGGCACCCTACCCGCCCGTCGGGAGGGCCCCCCTCTGCACATTCATCATTTCGAGGATGAGGAAGGCCTAGTGACAGCCGGCACCCTCTCCGTGGAGATCGCTGGCCGGCGGATCGACGCAGTGCCCGGCCAGTCCGTGCGGCTCCCGCGCGGCGTTGCACATCGATGGTGGAATGAGGGGGACCAACCGCTTGCCTTCGAGGGCCGCACCCGACCGGTCATCGATCTGGATCGATACCTCCAGGCCATCTTCGAGGTCATGAACGCGGGCGCGCCGAACCGCCCGCCGTTGTTCTATCTGGCACACGTCGCCCTGCGGCATCGTCGGACGCAAACCGTCCTGGTCATGCCTCCCCTACTTCAGGCCATCCTGTTCCGGATGGTCGTGGTGCTCGGTACGCTGCTGGGGCGCTATCGCGGAACCGAATGGCCGGGGTGTCCGGCACGGTGTACCGGTGCGCCGGAAGGCACCACGCAGGGCGCCTAGTGAGCACAGACCGACTCGACGGCGCCCTTCACCCGACCCGCTTCCCTCCGTGGCTCGCCCGACGGTGCTCTCACTCCTCGGCGCGGCAGTCAGGCGTCCGTCTCGTGCCAGTCGCTCTCGCGCGGACTTGAAGGGCATCTTCGCCAGCAGTATCCTACCTGCACCTCTTCATCCAATGACCGCCATGCCGACCCTGCCGCCCACTTGGGCATATGTCGTGGCCGCCATCTCCGGCGTCCTGTTGTGGATCGGGACGGCGACGCTTGGTGGCCGGCAGGAGGCCTGGGATTCATCCCTCTACTGGTCCGCTGCCTACCCCCTTGCCATCGCGATCGCGGCAGGCCTGGGCTACCTCGCCACCGAACGCCCCTGGCGCTGGGGCCTGGTGATCATGCTGGCTCAGGCCGTCGCCCTCGCCGCCGCCGCCTCGAGCTTTGGCCTACTCCCTCTCGGCCTCATCATGTTCGGGGTGCTGGCCGTTCCACCGATGCTCGTCGCCCGTCTCGCCGCCCGGCTGAGGGCCCGAACGGCAGAGGCGCCGTAGCCATACGGGGCCCCTGCGGAGCTGCGCCCGCCGCCTGGCAGGATTCCGAAAGCTGCCCGCGCTGCGGGTGATGCGCGGCCTTCAGGCAGCAGGGGCGCCTTCCCCGTGGCGCCAGTTGCGTCGAGGTGATTCCGATGGCCACTCAGGCCGACGTCCGCCGAATTGCCCTGTCCCTGCCCGAGACCGAAGAGGCGTCCAACCACTTTGCCTTCTCGGTTCGCAACAAGGGCAAGCTGAAAGGCTTCGTCTGGGTCTGGATGGAGCGCGTCACGCCCAAGAAGGCCCGCGTGCCGCAACCGCGCGTCATCGCTGTGAGGGTCGCGACCCTCGACGACAAGGAGTTCCTGCTCGCCCAGAATCCGCGGACGTTCTTCACCGAGCCACACTACAACGGCTTCCCTGCCGTTCTGGTGCGGCTACCCGCCGTGACCGTACGAGAGCTCAGGCCCATCATCACGGAGGCGTGGCGCTGCCAGGCCCCGAAGGGGTTGGACGTGCGGCCGCGGCGGCTTGATTGACGCAGCCCGGCGCGGCATGGGTGCGCGCATGGTTTGCTCCGCGACAGGCGGCCGCGCGACGACCATTCCCCAATCGAGCCGGGCGCTGGTAGAATCAGGAATGCGCAAGCACGCACTTCTCTATGGACTCCTCGGCGGCGTCCTCATCGCCGGGCTCAAGCTCATCGAGTACCGCTGGCTCGTGGTCGAGTATTCGGTAGAGATCTACGGCGGGCTCGTGGCCGCGGTGTTTGCGAGTCTGGGCATCTGGCTCGGCCTCAGGCTTACGCGACACACCGAGACCGTGGTGGTACGCGAGGTCGTTGTACCGGCACCGGTCAACTTCGTGCGTGATGAAGCCAGACTTGAGTCACTCGGCATCACCCCCCGCGAACTGGAGATCCTGGAGCTGATTGCCGAAGGACTGAGCAATAAGGAGATCGCCGAGCGCGTCCATGTCAGCGAGAACACGGTCAAAACGCATTCGAGCCGGGTGTTCGACAAGCTCGGTGCCCGGCGCCGGACCCAGGCGGTGCAGTTGGGAAAGGGGCTTCGGTTGATCCCCTGACCCCGCACTTTCGCATGATTTTGCCCGGAATTGCTCAAAGTCACCGATTCGAGTGACGCGCGCGGCGGCGCTGGCTGGCAGAATCGGCCGTCCCCGACCACTTCGAGCCGGAAGCGGCGGGCAGAAGGCGCGGCGATACCCGTGCAACATCCTACCACGGCTCCCTGAGGGATCATGCCGAATCCAGTTGCCTTCTTTGAGATCGTCGGCCCCGACGGGCCTGCACTGCAACAGTTCTATGCGACCGTCTTCGGCTGGACGGTGGATCCGACCCGAGTCCCCGGGTACGGCTACCTCGATACGGGTGTTCCGGGCGCCCTGCCCGGCGGGATCCGCCAGGAGACGAACATCCCGCCGGAGCGGGTGTTGTACATTCGAGTGCCTGACCTTGGAGTGACCCTCGACCAGGTACAGTCGGCCGGTGGAGTCACGGTCCTTCCGCCGACCAGACTGCCCTGGGTCCATTTCGCGCTGTTCCGGGATCCTGCGGGCAACCTGACGGGCCTTCTGGCTGAGTAGTCGCGGGCAAGGTGGGCGGCTCGCTGGGTGCGGCCTGACTCGCGCGAGGCGCCGCCCGGAAAGGGCCAATGCCTTGCGCTGCCCCGGTGGCGGCAGGCCGGACCACTCCCACGCTGGCGTGAGTGCCCGGGCCAGCAGCACGCCCACTCTACCTGATCAGGTACGCGATTGCACACACGAGGCACGGCTGAGCCATACGCGACGCGGACGATCACGTACGGTGCATCGGGAAGCCAAGTGGGCGACCTCTATGTTCCGAGTGCGGCACACCCCCCAGTGGTCTGCCTGCTCCATGGTGGGTTCTGGCGCATGCCCTACTCTCGGGATGAGTTCGGTCCCGTCTCCCGCGATCTCGCCTCCCACGGATTTGCCGTCTGGAACTTGGAGTACCGTCGTCTCGGGGAGCCGGGGGCCGGCTGGCCGGGTACCTTCCAGGACATCGCCGCCGGCATCGATTATCTGATCCACATTGCCGCCGAGGGCAGCAACCTCGATCTCAGCAGGGTTGTCGTCGTCGGCCACTCCGCGGGAGGGCATCTGGCGCTGTGGAATGGCGCGTGCCGCCCCAAGACCGGCCCCCTTCACCTGGCCGCGAAGGTGCGACCGATCGCTGTTGCGGGCCTGGCAGCCGTCCTCGACCTTTCTCTCACGTATTCCCTGAACTCGGGCAACGGCGCGGTTGCCGCTCTGCTGGGTGGATCGCCGGATGAGTATCCCGACCGATACGCCACATCGTCGCCGGCGGCGTTGCTGCCGCTGGGTGTGAGTCAGCTGATCCTTCATGGAGGCCGCGACGAAGCCTTGCCGATTGCGATGGCCCGTGACTACGCCACTGCCGCCAGGGCAGCCGGCGACACCGTTCAGTTCACGGCGCTGCCTGCCGCCGGCCACATGGACTATCTCGACCCGCACAGTGAGGCCCACAGCGTGCTGTGCCATTGGCTCACAAGTACCACCATGTGACTCGGCACCCGCGCTTACCCTTGGCCCGGCTGCCAACGCTGGCTCGTCGGGCTGTCCTCTTCAGAGCGTAGTGCGCAGCCCAAAGGGGCCAGAATGCCGCGCAAAACCGGTGGCGACGGAGGCGGGGGCCAGAGTGGGACGGGCAAGATGCCCTACCTTCGCTTCTACCACTCACAGTCTCTTCGCACCAGAACCCTCTCGGTGCTCGATGCAATGGAAGCGGCCGAGGACGCGACGGATCAGCGAGATGCGCTGGCAGAGGTCGTCCTCGAGCTCACCGAGGCAGGACTCGGCTACTACTTCGTCAAGCCGGTTCTGGCCGCGAAGGTTGGTTTCATGGCTGAGCAGTCCACGAAACTGGGCATCGCTGCCATACTCCGGGTCATGGGCCCAGTCGCCCGACGAGTCATCGGTGGGATGGACGCTCGTCAGCTACTGTCGGTCAGCCAATACATTCGGCATCTCATGAAGTAGGATTTTCAGGCAGTCGTCGGACAGACACCAGAGGTCCGTGCCATGACCTTCAAGCCCGCGGTTTGGTATCCGATCGCCGTCGCGCTGAGCGTCATCAACGTGGTCGCGGTGTGGTTTGCGGCCCAGCCGGCCGAGCCGCTGCATGCAACGATTCACGCAGGGCTCGCTGTAGTGTTCGGCGTATGGGCGCAGCGTCTGCGGCGGCGGCCCGCCGCGAGGGAACTCCGGGCTGGGCTCGAGGCGCTCGAGATCGAGCTGGGCACGATGCGACAGGAGCTCAGCGAGGCGCAGGACCGCCTGGATTTCGCCGAGCGGCTGCTGGCGCAGGGTCGGGACCCACGCCACGTTGAGCCGCCACGCTAGACTGGAGAGCGCACGAGTCCGTGCAGCCCGTCGTCCGGTCAACGCCTGAGCGTGCGCTCGATGCGCGGTCGTCAGACAGCCCCCAGTTCCCTGCCCACTGTCTCAGCCAAGACCTGGACCAATGCGCAACTATCGACGCGCCGGCCAGTCCCTCCTCGCAGGGATCCTGCTCCCTCTCCTGATTCTCGGGCTGCACCCGACCGCCCACGACCTGACGGCGGATTCGGGCACGCGCCTTACGGTCGTCAATCACTTCGTGCACGGGATCGCCCTGGCGGCTCAGCCCCTGGTAATCCTGGGGCTCATCGGCCTCACCCGGTACCTGGGCTGGACCGACTTGGCCGTAGCGGGACTGGTCGTCTACGCCTGCAGCGTGGTCGCCACCCTGACCGCGGCCGTCATGAGCGGATTCGTGGCGTCCGATGTCATCGCCCAGTTGCGCGCCGGAGACCCCGCAACCGCCGCCCTCGACCAGGCACTCCTGGACTACACCCACTACCTCAATCAGGCCTTTGCGAAGGTCTCGGTGGTCGCAGCCGGAATCGCGCTACTTCTCTGGTCTCTTGAGATCGTGCGTGCCCGGCACCTCTCTCGCCTGACGGGGGTCGTCGGAGTGCTCGTGGGCGCCTTCCTGACCCTCGGCATCCTCTCCGCGCAACTCGTGCTGAATGTCCCCGGCATCCTCTTCGTCACCGGTCTCCAGGCAATCTGGATGGGGCTGGTCGCCCTCCAGCTGATGCGCGCGCCTGCGGTCGTGCTGGAGTAGAGTCCGATCTGCACGTTCTCCAGCGGGCCTATGACCCTGTCACGGGCCGGCCACCCGGTCGTCAAGGGACTGGCAATCCGTAGCCGGGCCCTGCAGCTTTTCCGAGCTCGATCGCTGGCTTCTCCGAACCCAGGCTGCTGCCATTGTCCGTGCAGATCGTCCCATTCCACCGCGGTCTCGCCCCGGCCTTTTCCGACCTCAATCGGGCCTGGATCGAGCGACTCTTCACCGTTGAGGCGGCTGACCTGAAGGTCCTGAACAATCCGCAGGCAGCCATCATCGACGCTGGGGGCCAGATCTTCTTCGCAGTCGACGGCGGCAACCCAGTCGGGACGGTGGCCGCGGTCAGAGTTGCGCCCAAACGGTTCGAACTGGCCAAGATGGCCGTCGCCCCCAGCCACCAGGGCCGAGGCCTCGGTCGCTTGCTGGGCGAAGCCATGATCGCCTGGGCTCGGGCCCGTGGCGCTGAAGGGGTTTTCCTGCTTACGAACAGCAGCCTCGATGGGGCGATTCGGCTCTACGAGAGGCTGGGTTTCGTGCATCGGCCGCTTCCCGACCATACCGACTACGCCCGAGCCGATGTCTACATGGAGTTGAAGTTCCGCACGCCAGGCGCCGACTAGCCCGCACTTGCACCAAGCCGGGCGCGTCCGCCGACGGGGCCCACCCTGCAATTGGAGATCGTCATGGCCGCCGCAGCTCCGCTTCGAACGAGGTTTGAACACGCTGACCCGATTCTGTCGGTCAAGAGCATGGCCGCCAGCCTCGCGTACTATCAGGGTGTCCTTGGCTTCCGCAATGCACCATGGGGCGGCGAGTCATTCACATGCGTCAGCCGTGATGGCGCGTGCATCTATCTGTGTCAGGGTGGCCAGGGTGGCCCCGGGACGTGGGTCTGGGTGGGAGTCGAGGATGTGGCCGCGCTCTTTGCCGAGTACCAGGCCACGGGCGCGCGTATTCGGAAGGCTCCGGTCAACTACACCTGGGCCTACGAGATGCAGGTAGAAGATCCTGACGGGCACGTCCTGCGGTTCGGCTCCGAACCGCGCACGGATCAGCCGTATGCGGAGGCAGAGTTCTGAGCCGGTGAAGAGCAACACGACCTATCCCTGAACGCGCACGGCCCCACCGCGCCGTGCGCGATGGAGCCGTGAGGGACCAAGTGGAGCGGACCGGGATCGAACCGGTGACCCCCTGCTTGCAAAGCCGCCGAGGGGGCGCGCACCGACAGTCACCGCAGGCATTCACAACGACTTAGCGGTCCGGCAGCGATCGCCCGCGTGCACTGGCGCGCACTCGGTTGAAGCAGAAACCGAAGCAGTTATTTCGACGCCTAGCCACGCGTCGAGTGCGCCCGGTTCGGCATGCGCGGCTGAAGAACGCCTCGAGGCATCGCCGAGGTGAGCCGCCCACAGCCGCGCGTCTAGGCGCCGAAGTCCTCGCTCGCGTGTCGCGCATGTGATCGATGCTGAAGTGATAGACCACGTTGCGGAAGTCCGACAGGCTCAACACATGCGGGGAGTCGAGGAGCTTGTCGACTGCCGGGTCGGTCAACTGAACCGGTGCCATCCCTCGATCACCACTTGCAGAGACGCCAGCCAGTGCATGACGAGACCCAACGGCCAGTGTGGGCCATGTCGAGGTAAGTCGCAATCGACGGATTCGCCGCTCCCCTCTGTCCGCCTCTGCGATCAATGCCGGCATGAGCTGGCGCCGATACCGGCCTCGGACCGCACGAAGTATTCGAGAAGAGCGTGCAACCCGTCCCTCTTCCGCCGACGTCCCAGCGGTGGCAGCGTGCGCGGTTTCTTGGGCCGATTTCGGCACAGCGACCCTCGGAGTTGTCGACGCTCAAAGCTAACACGAGAACGGCCACCGCCCGGTGCGTCGCACCGAACGATGGCCGCCCCCTACCGCGGACGTTGACGGGCCGTCAGGTCGCCCCCGTCCCTTGCAAGCCCACCACTCGGGCAGGCCGTCGCTACGCCGCCCGCATCGGGCGACGTGTCCACGCTCGATCTCCTCTGCCGACATGCGTCGCCAGTCCGCCGGGTAATCGCGGACAAGGTCGTCCGCCTGCCGTTCGCTCACCGCAGGCCCCGCCGCGATGGAAGGAACATCACCCACGTCGGTGGACCGTCGCGCTTGCTCACTCCGAGGTGAGCGGTGCCGCCGTCGCGTGCGCGAGCTGCAGCATCGCACCGGCCCCGGCGTCTGGATTGGCGACCTTCCGATACAGCGCCTCAGCCGTCGGTAGGCGTCGCGAATCGCCTTGAGCTGTGACTCTGCCTCGACCTGCTCCGGCAGGTCCACCGACTCCACCGCCGCGCTGACCGGCGCCCGGTCGACAGGTCCGGCATCGTCCGCCCCAGCGCCTGCTGGCGCTGCCCCCACGACCGACAGATTTCCCCGCGCCGCCTGCTCCTCGACGAGCTGGACGAACTGCGAGGCGGGCATCTTCGCCAACAGCGCCACGGCGCCGGGGTCCGCCGTCAGACCCAGCTCCCGCAGCATCGCTCCGCGCCGAGTAGAGCGGCGACGCTGCGAGTACCCGCTCGTGGCGCTCCCTGAGTGGGGCCAACTTCGGCAACAGCTCGTCCGCGACCTTCCGCCGTGCGTCCGCCATCGCCCGGTCATTGGCCTCCTGGCCCCGGTACGGATCAACTCGCGGCGGCGATCGCCTCCTCAGCGCGGGTCACCGCCAGACGGAAGGTCTCGGCGGCCGCCGTCGCGTCCTGAGCCGCCCGGGCGCGCTCGTGCTTGGGGTAGTCCCTGAATGCCATGGGATCACCCGCCCTGCTCGCCGAGGTGGACCGGACGAGAGCCGCCACGCTCCGGCGCCGGGGTGCGCTTCACCGGGACCGGGCCGGGGGCGGCACCGGAGGCCGTGCCTTGGCCGTCGCCTTCGGTCTTGAGTCCACTCCTGCCATGCGCTGATCCATTTGTCGCTCCTATCGAGGTGAAGTGTCAGGCCGCCCGTCGTGGTGGCGGCGTCGGGTCCCACGGACTCCGGTACTGCTGCTCACTGCCCGATCCGACTCCCGAACGAGACGCGCGCACCACCCGGGGAGACCGTAACGTCCCGCGACGGATCGGCGTCTCCGGCCCGCCCTGCGACGCGACCAGCGCAGCCATTCCGAGCGCGATCACGAGGTCGATCTTGTGGCTGCGCTCGTGCTTCCCGATCCGCGTCCCGCGCGGCGTCTCGATCGCCACCGCCCGCGCGATCGCGAGTCGCAGCTCGTCACTCGGGTACACCGCGAGGTTTCGATCCTTGATGATCCCGTACAGGTTGCTCGTCATCGCGGTCAGACGATCCAACGTCTCGGGAAACTCCATCATGGGGAGCCCCGCCCCCTTCAACCGCTGCGCACTCGACACCATCTGATAGGGGTCGAAGACCACTTGCCGGATCGCATAGCGCTGGGACCACTCCCGGAGTACAGCCTCGACGGTGCCCTCGAAGTCGAGCGGCTTGATCCGGGGTACCGCTGAAAGACGACGTGCCGAACGAGTCGCACGCGCCCTGGCTCCGCCTTGTCGAACGTCACGGCCACCAGTGCCGTACTGTCCCGCCGGACGCTGGCGTCGACTCCGATCCAGATCGGCAGCCGCACGTCCGAGAGCACCGGCCGGAGGTCCGGCTCGACGCACGCGTCCGACAGCGGCATCGGGATGAACTCTGACTCCCCCGTGGTCCATCGGTTCTCGATCAGTCGCAGGTACGCCGACGCTCGGAGCTGGCGCCGCATCTGAGCCGCCCATGCCTCGGTCTCGCCACGGCGCCCGCAGTGCGTGCGTCCAATAGGTGACCTGGCCGTCGCCCCCGTACAGATCGGTACCGATCCGCTCCGCCGTGATCCCTCGGCGATAGAGGGATTCGAGCGGTTCCGACTCGCCCTCGAAGCCCGCATAGGTCACCGTCAACCGACCCGAGACCAACCGCGTCGGGCACCGGACCGCCTCATCCCACAGCCGTGGCCGCGCTCGGAGTTGAAGGCCCACAGCTCATCGAAGATCGCGAGATTCTGATTCCCGCCAGCCGCCGACGCGGCGTCCGTCGCCATCGCCCGGATCGTCCCGCCGTTCTGCTCCCACGTCAGCAGATCCGCCCGCTGGCGAAACCCCGCCCGCAACCACGGCGTCGCCTCGGCGATCCGCTGCGCTGCCTGAAAGACGCGCCCCTGCGCTTGGTCCAAGTCGTTGGCGAAGATCAGGACCTCGGCGTACCGGATGGCTCAACCCGCGCGCCACGTACAGCGCCGCCAGTGCGGCCGTCGCCGTCTTCCCGCTCTTCTTCGGCGCCCCGAACAGCATCTCCGGGTACGGCAACCGCCCGTCCGCCGTCAGGGTGAAGCAGGCGCGGAAGAACCGACCTGCTCCGGGTAGAGCTGGAACCGCTGCCCCGTCTCCGGATCGAAGCACCGGCTGCACCAGTCGACCGGGTCCGAGGGCGACGGTGCGGGACCGGCCGCGACGCGATCGCGCAACTCCCGTAGCTCCGACTCCGGATCACGCGGCATCGTGCCCCCTGAGCTGTGCCCGCAGTGCGGTGATCTGAGCCTGCATCTCCGCTTCGCGCGCGCGATCCTGCTCCCGTTCGAGGAGCTGGCGGTACTGACCGACCGTCGCCAAGGCGGCGTTGACCTGTGCCCCGCTCACGTCGCCGAGCACGGCCAGCGCCCGCAGCGCGTCGAGCACCGCTCGGAGATCCACCTCGGATCGGATCGGCTGGAGCGCAACTGCCAGCCGCTCCCGCTTCGCGGTGCGGTACTGCTGCTTGGCGATGCCGCCGAGCCGTGCGTACTCCGGGACGAGGATTGCCGGTCATCCAGCCCTCCGATGCCGACGCCAGCCGCCAAGGTCGACCGACACCGGCGCCAACGTCCGCCCGCCGAGACGGAACTCCGACAACGCCGCAGCCGTGACGCGCCAGTCGCCGTTGCCCGCCAGCCTGTACCCTCGAAGCCGTCCGGTTTCGAGGTACCGTCGGACCGTCGACGCAGAACGCTGGAGCTGACGTGCGACCTGATCGGTGTCGAGGTCGACCCCATCGCCAGCATCACCGGCAGCGTCGCGGAGTGCGTTCACTAACTCGATCAGATCCGCCTTGGGGATCATGATCGAGGCACCGTCAGGGAGCCCGGAGGCGACGGCCTGCCACTGCTCAAGTAGGGTCACGCGCGCACCTCCGGCCTCTGGAGCAGGAGGTCCGTCAACCGCCCCAACGAGTTAGCCGCGACTGCTTCGGCTTCTGCTTCAGACCGTCGCCGCGACAACCAGATCTGGCGGCAGCCGCCAGCCGTGAGGGACGGGACGGAAGTCCGGGGGTGTGCGCATTGTGCGGATCGACCCCCACTTTGGGGAAACCTCTCGCGAGAGAATTCACTAGGGAAAGTTCCCGAAAGTGACCCCGAATCCGCACAATGCGCACACTGCCGGTCAGTGTCGCCCATCTTCATCCCCTCCCCTCACGAGTCGGACCCCGATCCGGGCGCGGACACCGCCCCCGACCTGACGGGCCTCGATACCGCGATCACTCAGCAATCGGCCGAACTTGTTCGCGTTCCCGAACGACTGGCCGTTCGCCTCACACCACGTCTTGAAGTCCCTGAACAGCTCGCCCGACGGGGTCGTCCCCCGTGGATCGGACAGGTCGCACCGCTCCTCCAGCCACATGCCCAGGACGTCCGACTCGACGCGATAGGTGGCCGTCGCCGCGCGGACCTGGATCACACCAGCCGAGCCGATGCTCGCGTACTGGCGCGCGCCAGCGATCGCCCACGCGAGGATACCCTCGGCCTCGGCCCGCAGCTTCAGGCCGAGGGCTGGATCTCGATCGCCCTCCGGGATCGTGACACAGTCCACGGGATCAGCCGAAGCCGACGCCAGAGACCACCGTCCATCCCCTGCACGACCGGTTTGTAGTTGGACGACATGACGGGGACGCACTGCGGGGTGAAGTCGAAGAACTCCTGATAGAGTCGGCGCGCGGCGATCCGATCGCCGCCGGTGAGCTGCTGCGGCGCAGGACTCCGCCAGCGGCTTGCCGTCGCTCGACTCGATCGCGAGCACCAGTCGACGGCCTGCCAGCCGGGCCAGATCGTTCCCGACACCATCGTCGCCGGTGCGCTGGAGGAATGTCTGAAAGGGCACCGGGACGGCGTAGCTGCCGAGCACGGCGGCCACCGTCTCCCAGAACTTCGACTTCCCGTTGGCACCACTGCCCCAATTGATGACGAAGATCTCTTCGCCGACGGTGCCAGTGAGGATGTACCCGGTGAGCCGTTGCAGCCACGCGCGACTACCATCGGTCCGGCCGGACTCGTTCGAGGAACGCCGCCCACAACGGCGGGGAGCGTCGGGGACGTACCGGGCGCTCGTGAGTGTGCGTCAACAGGATCGTCCCGACGGTGGGGGTGCAGCTCACCCGTGCGCAGGTCGACGGTCCCGTTAGGGCAGTTGAGCCGCCACGGCGCCCAGTAGAAATCGTCTGGGCTGGCCCACAGGAGAGATTCACCCTTGGCGATCTCCACCATCGCCGGAGACGGTTCACGGTCTGGACTCCGGCCGCGCGCTTCATCGTCTTCAACCGATCATCCAGATCCATGATCGCGGCGGCGTCCCGGGCAAGTCGAAGCGCCGTTCGCCCCTGCAAGAGCGAGCACCGCCTCGGCGTTCTCGCGCTCCCACCGTCGAGCGTCCCATGTGACCCAGCCCCAGCCGCGCACCCAGCGTACCGCGTCGTGATGGTCGCGAGCGAACTCCCGGGCGTTGCTGAGGTCGGAGTACGGGACCAAGCCGTCGGGGTCCGCCGTGGTCGCCATGCTCTCCGGGACCGTGGCGATCGGCTCCGGCGTCGGCGTCCCGGCCTTCCACCAGCGCGAGGAAGTCGTCGACGCCGTGTCCACCGTCGACGACGTAGTCGGTGAAGTCGGCGCCATCGTCGCCGAGGCCCAGGTCGACGACGACGACTGACCGGGCGACGCTCGCGAGAAACATGGACGTTGGCCGCACCATCACGGCCGGCTCGGTCGCAGTCGTAGCAGATCACCACTTCACGAGCGCGGAAGTGTTCGGCCCATTCCGGCTTGAACGTCCCCGCGCCTCCGGTCGACGTGACGGCGTACCCGAGCTGTCGGGCGAGCAAGGCGTCTAGCTCGCCCTCCATGATGAAGTCGGCGCCGTCGGTCGTCGCTTCCAGCCACTCAGGGAGAGGGTAGAGCCTCGCCTCGCCGTAGCCGGGGCGCCACGGCAGGAACTTCAGTTCACCCGCCCGGCAGGTACCGGCGGATGTTCCGAATCGCTCCCGATTCATCCCGGACCGGGATGCTGTACCTCTGGCCATCGTGCCCGAGCTGATAGGCGGCGATCGTCGAGTCGGTCAGCCCGCGTCGCTCATGCAGGAATCGCAGCGCGGCCGGATCGCCTCTCTCAGGCGCTCGTGAAAGGCGAGGACGACTTGCGGGTCGATCGCGGGGCGATCGCCCGCGCTGGGGGCAGCCGGGACCGTGTTGCTAGCGTCGTCGAAGAGGTCGGCCATCCTGAGACCAGCCGCCGCGACCACGGCTTCGGTCTGGCAACCTCCGAAGCAATTCAGGAGGATGCGGGGAGCCGCCCCGACTGAGGCTCAGGCTGGCAGTCGAATCCTCATGCGCCGGCTCAGGCCATGGCGTGGTCGCGGGTGCCGTTGATCCGGCCGCCGAAGGCGGCGACCAGGCTTCGGCGACCTGGTCAGCCTCGAATCCGTTCTCGCGCAGGTCCGCGATCAGACGCTCTGCCCGCTGGATCGCGGCCCCGATCTCTGGAGGCAGGCGCCAGCCCGCCAGTTCGGCGCGGGCGATCGCCCTGATCGCCCGATCGAGGACGCGCTCCATGCCGATCAGGTCAGTAGCGGTCACCGGTCGGGGCGTCATCACGCCGCCCGCTCGTGGGGTTGCGTCGCGACCCGGGCGCAACGCTGCCGGTGGCGGCCGGGACGATGGACCGCAGGTAGTCGGACACCGATCGCCCCTCGGCTCCCGCGGCGACCTCGATCCGCCGCAGCTCTTCGGCCGTCACGCGGGCGCCGACGATCTTCTCTTTCGCCATATCCCCTCCCCCGTCTGGTGTGTCATACGAATGTGTTGACCGGGGGCGTGGAAGTCTGTACCATTCCGATGAACATTTTGCCGTACAGGCACACCAGCACAATGAACGGAGGCGGGAGTGACCCCACGAAAGAGGAAGCGCCGTGATCCCCAGCGCGATGCGTTCGTCCGCGTCGTCGACGATCGGGTCCGCAGCTACGTGAACGGCCTCGGTGGCATCCGATCGGCCGCCGAAGCGGCCGGGCTCTCCCCCGGCACGCTCTCCGGGTGGTTCCGAGCGAAGCGCCCGAGCCTGCGGGATGCCCTCAGCCTGCTCCAGCTCTCCGACCTGAAGGATCAGTCGCTCGATTGGCTGGTCGGTCGGGACGTGCCGGAGACGTGGACTGCGACCCGGACGCGCCGCACGCTGGCCGAGGAGGTGATGCAGCACGCGCACGCACACCTCGCCAGCCTCGGCGTCGCATGGCAGGAGAAGTCGCACGTCTTTCTTCCCGAGGATGCCGACGAGCTGCTGATCCACGTCGAGAAACTGATCGTGCAGTCGGTCAGGCGTCGGCGGGATGTCCCACGACCTACACGGGGCAGCGCTGCAGCGTCTAAACCAAAAGCCACGTCAGGAGGATGACGATGAGTAAGTCGCTGCTCTTCAAGCGCGGGGATGGGGACGGCTGGTATGGTGACTTCCGACCGTTCGGAGGTGGACAGGAGGCGCTGAAACTGCCGGGGGAGAAGCCCGCCACCACGACGCGATGGCCGAGTTCGAGGACGATCCGGCTCGGCGAACTGGGGCGAAGGCTCAGGCGAAGCGGGAGGACATTCTCCTCGGCGTCGATCTCACCCCTAAGGCACCCGGCAGATTGGCTGACTTCGCCAACTTCCACCTGGACAAGAAGGCCAAGGAGGGAGCGGAGACACGGGTCACCGATGATTGGCTCGCGATGCACCAGAAGTTCCTCGAACGGGCCGTCGACTACTTCGGTGCGGATCGGCCACTGCGCAGCATCGACGTGGTCGACGTGGTCGGGTTCGTCGACTACCTGCGGACGGTCCGGGTCCATCGCAAGCCAGTGAAGCCGGGCGAGCCCCTCTTCCCCGGGAACGCCACTCAAGGACGGGAGCCTCCGGCATCACCTGAACGCCCTGAGCAACCTGTACCGGGGCGGCGATTAGCTCTGGAAGGTCGTCCCGCTGGGCACAACCCCGTGGCGGCGATGGACGACAAGCCCGCGGGCGCGACGGGCGAAGCCGCGTGGCTCGAAGTCGATGACGCGGCGCTTTTGCTCGAAGCCGCGCGGACGCTGCCGACGCTGGCGACGGGGGCTATCAGAGTCGGTTCGGCTATCCGCTGATCGCGACGCTGCTCTATACGGGGGCACGGCTCATGAAGCGCTCGGCTTGCTGGTGAGCGACGTCAACTTCGAGCGGAAAGTGATCCGCATCCGCCCCAACGGCGCCCGGCGGCTCAAGAACGCGACCTCGACGCGCACGGTGCCGCTGGTGCCGGCGAGCCGAAGCCATCCTCCGCGACTGGCTCAATCGGCGGACGCTGGAAGAGGTACAGGGTAAGCGCCGCCCTCCGCTCTTTCTGCTGCCGAACATCGGGGGGAGAAGCTGACGAACGTCCGGAAGTATTTCGATCGCGTCGCCGTCCGCGGTGGCTGGCACAAGGCAGAGATCGGCGGCAGATTGCTGCGGAATACGTTCTGCGCCGCGCGGCTCCAGACCCTCGACAACGGCGCGCCCGTCGCGCAGTACACCGTCGAGCGCGAGATCGGGCACGGGTCGGCGGCGATGATCCGGCGGATCTACGGGCATCTCGGCGAGGTACGGCATCGCAGCGCGCACGTCGAGTACCCGGTGGAGCAGCACCGCCGAACGGCTCGGCGATCGCCTGACGGCGCTCCGGGACCAGGAGGTGACGACGTGAGGAGGAGCTGAGATGAGCGAGCCGGCGAAGTACGACCTACCCCGCGCGAGCCTCGGGGCGGACCTCCCAGCACGAGCTACTGAGTCAGGTACAGCGCTGGCCGCATGGCGACCTCGGACCTGCACTGCGGGAGGTCGTGGAGCGCTATCGCCGGCGGCGACCACAAGTGGCTCTGCAAGGAATGGTCGGAGCCGATGGGGACGATCGGTCAGTACACCTACACCGTGCAGCGATCGGGGGAGCACGGCGACCTCCACCCGTGTACAAGACCCCGACAAGGAACAGGCTCAAGCCATGGCCGACGCGCTGAATGCCTTGGAGGCGCGATAGGGTCCGAGATCAGGCCTGACTTGAAGCAGAGGACGAAGCAGTGACGAAAACCGCCTCACTGAACATCGAAGCCCCGCACGTCCTAACGGACGGCGGGGCTTTGACTTGTCGTGAGTGGAGCGGACCGGGATCGAACCGGTGACCCCCTGCTTGCAAAGCAGGTGCTCTCCCAGCTGAGCTACCGCCCCCGAAGCGCCACCAATCTAACCAGGGATCGGTCTGTTCCAAACCCGGGCCACCTGGACTCACTCCCTCCCCGACTTGTCCCTCCGGAGCCAGCGCGGCTGCACGGCCTGGGCGCAGTGCAGCCCCCGGGTGAAGGCGTAGACCGCGTTGAGGCGGATGCGGAAGTCGCACGGATCCGGGATCATGGGGGCGTCACTGACCCCCGCGGGCCCGGTGCAGCATCGGTAGCAGCCCCTTGAGCGGGCGGGTGTTTGCGACGTCCTTCGCGGTCGCCCAGCCCCGCCGCGCCTGGTCCACGCCCCAGCGCATGAAGCGGAGTTCCGCGGCGGCGTGGGCATCGGTAGAGATGACGATGCCCACCCCGTGCGACAGCACTGCCCGCACCTGTTCGTCGTCCAGATCCAGCCGGTCCGGCTGGGCGTTCACCTCGAGCAGCACCCCCCGGTCCGCCGCCACCCGGGCCACCTCGGCCAGATCGAACTTCGCCCCCGCCCTGCCGGTCAGCAGCCGACCCGTCGGATGGCCGAAGATGTCGGTGGCGGGATGCCGCAGCGCGCGGCAGATCCGCCGGGTCTGCTCCCGGGGCGCGAGGGTGAGCGCGCTGTGCAACGAGATCACCACCAGGTCGAGTGCCCAGAGCGTGTCGTCGTCCAGGTCGAGAGTGCCATCCTTCAGGATGTCCACCTCCGCCCCGGCCAGGACCGTGAGCTTCTGGAGCTTCGGGTTGAGCTTGTCGATCGCCTTCCGCTGCCGCCGGAACCCCGCCGCGTCGAGCCCACCGGCCACCCGCACACTCGGCGAGTGATCGGTGACGGCAAGGTACTCGTAGCCGAGCTGCTCGGCGGCCCGTGCCATAACCTCCAGCGTATCACGGCCGTCGCTCGAGGTGGTGTGGGTCTGCAGATCGCCCCGCATCTCCGCGAGAGTGACCAGACGAGGCAGGGTGCCGCGCTCCGCCGCGGCGATCTCGCCTTGATCCTCGCGAAGCTCGGGCGGGATGAGTGGCAGACCGACCGCCTGCGCCACCTCCTTCTCGGTGCGCCCAGCCACCCGCCTTTTACCCCGCCAGACGCCGTACTCGTTCACCTTGAGCCCGCGCGCCTGGGCCCGGCCGCGAACGGCGATGTTATGGGCCTTCGACCCGGTGAAGTAGTAGAGACCGGCGCCGTAGCTCGCGGTGTCGAGCACCCGGAGATCAATCTGCAGGCCCGAGCGCAGCCGGATGGCGGCGCGGGTGTCGCCATGCGCGAGGACCTCGTCCGCTTCCGGATACTCGAGAAAGCGCTCGATCACCGCCTGGGGGCGACGAGCGGTCGCGAGGATGTCGAGGTCTCCGACGGTATCCTTGCATCGGCGGAAGCTCCCCGCGACTTCGATCCGACCCAGCCCGGCCACCGGGGTGAGAAACGCCAGCAGCGCCTCGGCGTACTGCGCCGCCACCGGCCGGGGCACTCGCCGCTCCTCGCCGCGGTTCTCCTCGAGTGCCTGCAGCAGTCGAGCGCTGGTCCTCGGGCCAAAGCCGGCCAGCTCGGAGACCCGACCGCTCCGGATCGCGGCGGCGAGGTCCCGCGTGCTGTGAATGCCCAGCTCCTTGAAGAGCGCAAAGGCGCGCTTGGGGCCGAGTCCGGGGAGGCGCATCAGCGCGGGGAGGCCGCGGGGTACCCGCTTCTGTGCCTCGTCGAGGGTGCGCAGCCTGCCGGTCCGGACGACTTCGACGATCTTGCCGGCCAGGTCGTCCCCGATCCCGGCCAGGTCGGTGAGCCGCTCGGCACGGCGTGTGGCGAGATCGGTGAGGGATTCGGGATGAGTCTCGACGGTGCGGGCCGCGGTGCGGTAGGCCCGGACCCGGAAGCGGTTCGCCCCCTCGATCTCGAGCAGATCCGCGAGTTCGCGAAAGAGGCGGGCGATCTCCGCATTCTCCATTGGACTACTGGGTGCGGGGTGGTTCTGGCCGCGGCAGCTTCGGCGGGTGGCTGATGGCCCAGACGTAGGCGGCGACCGCGCGGGTATCGAGCTCGTTCATCGGCACGGTGCCCCGGGACGGCATGGGATCGCCCGTCACAGTGAGATTCTCCGGAATCCCGTGGGTGACCTCACTCACCAGCCACTCGTAGGTGCCGGGACCGTGCCACCAGATGACGTCGGCCAGATCGGGGCCGTAGGCCGTGCCGCGACCCTCCTTGCCGTGGCAGCGGCTGCAGTTGGCGGAGCCCTGGAAGAGCGCCCGGCCCCAGGCGATGGCGGAGTCGGTAACCCCGGCGGGGCGCTGCCGCGGGGTGACCTGGCCGGAGAGCGGGGCGGCGCAGAAGACGACGCCGGCGAGCACCGCGAGCATGTACCTCATGATTCCCCCTGACACACGATGCCCCACAACCGGGGGGCGACTACCTCCGACAACAACAATCCGTCACACAACGATCAGCTGCGAGCGCGGTGCCAGACACCGGCAAGCTCACTCTGACACTCCTCGATTCACGACCGCAGGTCCAGACCGGGCACGATGTTCCAGTCATACCCGACCGCGCCGGCGGCGGCTCCGCGCAGGGTGCACCGGGACCACGGTGCTGGCCTGGGGACCCTCCACCCCCACGGTTTCGGTGAAGCGAACGTCCATGCCTTCCTCGAGGTGTTCGAAGCCATCGGGGACGCTGTTCTGGTGGAAGTAGATCTCTTCCCCTGCCGGCGTGGTGATGAACCCGAACCCTTCGAGTACCGAGAGGCGGGTGATGGTTCCCGTGGTCGCGGCCTCGTGCCGCTTGACCTCGGTCCGCTGCTGCCGGGCATAGTCCTGGAGTTGTCGAGCGGCCGCATCAAAGGCCTCCTGTGCCGCCTCGCTCAGCGACGGCCGGTCCTGCCGGGTCACGGCCAACTCTCCCTGCGGCACGGTGAGGTCGAGCCGCACCTGCACTCGTGCCGGCTCGCCGCGTGCCTGATGGGCCGGGACGGTGACGAGCACCCGGCAGGCGCTGATGCGCGGATAGAAGCGTTCCAGCTTCCGCGCCCCCTGCTCCAGGAGCTCCCGCTCCTGAGGTGTCAGGTGGTAGCCCCGCTCCGAGATCTGTATGGGCAATTGCATGGTGCGCTCCGGGATGAAGCTCCGTGTCGTTGGTCCGTCAGGTTCCGGCCGGGCGATCCGCCCGGCCAGGCTGGCCCGCCAGCATGCCTTCGAGATATTCCACGCAACTATCGATGCTCAGCAGCCGTCCATAGTCCGACTCCGGGACGGCGACGTGCAGCGACTTGTCCAGCTCGATCACGAAGTTGATGAAGTCCATCGAGTCCATGTCGAGCTGCTCGCGAAGCGGGAGGGCCCGATCCAGGGTGGCGGGATCGGCCTCCGGAATCGTGGCCCCTACCGCTCCGCGCACCGCGGAGGCCAGTTCGTCGCGCGTCATAGCCTGGCCGGCTCCTGCAGCAGTCGATTCACCGACTCCAGGAAGTGGGCGCCGCGGTGGCCGTCGCTCGCTCGATGATCGCCCGCGAGGCTTACCGTGACGACGGGCCGGACCACGACGGCACCCCCCACCACCCAGGGGCGCTCGACGACGCTGCCGAACCCGACGATCGCGGTCTGCGGCGGGTAGATCACGGGAAGCACCGCATCGGCGCCACGCTCTCCGAGACTCGAAACGGTGATGGTGCCGTCGGTCAGATCGGAGCCACGCAGCCGCCCGCTGCGCGCCCGTTCGACGACCTCGCGGAGCTCCTGCATCAGCTCCGGCAGGGTCTTGCGGTTGACGTGATGCAGCGCCGGGATCACCAGCCCGCCGCCGCGCAAGGTGGTGGCGACCCCGATGTGGATGGCGTCGGCCGGCGTGAGCCGGTCCTGCTCCCACCGGGCATTGAGTTCAGGAAACTCGAGCAGGGCCAGCGCGGTGGCCTTGAGCAGCAGGACCGCCGCGAGGAGCCGCTCCGCCGGGGGCCGGGTCGCGTTCTCACGACTCAACCACTCGGTCGCGGGACCGAAGTCGACCATGGTGAACAGATAGAAGTGCGGAATCTCCCGCTTGGATCGGGCCATCGCTGCCGCGATGGCCCGCCGCATCCGATGGGCCCGGTCGGGTTCCGGCTCAGCCTGCATCGGAGCGGGCGCGGCCGCGGAGGCGGCCAGCACGTCCGCCTCGACGATGACGCCGCCGGGACCGGAGCCGGTGAGAGTCTCCAATGCGACGCCCAGATCGGCCGCGATCCGCCGGGCGATCGGGGAGGCGCGCCGACGCGACGATACTCCCGGCTGCGCCACGACCACCGGTGGCGGGGCCGCTGGCGTCGCTATCTGCGGCTGCGGCTGCGGTTCGGATGATGCGACCACCGACGGCCCGCCACCGGTGCCCGCGCCACCGTCGATCACGGCGAGCACCGTCCCGACCGGTACCTTCTGTCCCGGCTGGACGCAGATCCGTTCCAGCACCCCGTCCTCGAAGACCTCGATCTCGATCGCGCCCTTGTCGGTCTCGACCTCGGCGAGAATCTCGCCGCGGGTGACCCGGTCGCCGGGCCGCTTTTTCCACTCGACCATCGTACCGGCCACCATGTCGGCGCCGAGGACCGGCATCCGGAATTCGCCCATGATTCAACCGGCCTGTCCCACCGGGAGGCCGCCCAGCAGGCCGCGCACCGCCTGCACGATGCCCTCCGGCTGCGGCAGCGCGGCCTCTTCCAGGTGTTTCGGGTAGGGGATCGGCACCTCGGCACTGCAGACCCGCGCCACCGGCGCGTCCAGGTCGTAGAACGCCTGCTCGGCAACGCGGGCGCATACCTCCGCCGCGAGGCTGCCGGTCCGCCAGCCTTCGTCAACCAGCACTACCCGATGGGTGCGGCGGACCGACTCGAGCAGGGTCTCGTCATCAAGCGGCCGCAGGCAGCGGAGATCGATCACTTCGGCCTCGATGCCCAGCGACGCGAGCTGCTCCGCCGCGGTGAGCGCCTTGCCCAGCGTGCCAGCGAATGCCACGACCGTCACGTCCCGGCCTGGCCGCCGGATCTGCGCCCGCCACCCCGCCGCGGCGCCGGGTGTCTCCCCACACTCGCCCTCGAGCGCATAGAGCGTAGCATGTTCGAAGAGGAAGACCGGGTCCGGGGAGCGGAGCGCGAGTGGCAGCATCCAGCGCGCGTCATGCACCGTGGCGGGGGCGAGCACGCGGATACCGGGGATATGGGCGTACCAGCCTTCCAGGCTGTGCGAGTGCTGCGCGGCGACCTGGCGGCCGGCGCCGGTGGCCATCCGCACCACCAGCGGGACTGTCAGCTGCCCGCCGGACATGTGGCGGAGGGTCGCCGCGCTGTTGACGATCTGATCGAGGGCCAACAGACTGAAATTCACCGTCATCACTTCGACGATCGGGCGCAGCCCGCCGAGCGCGGCTCCGATGCCGGCTCCCACGAACGCCGATTCCGAGAGTGGCGTATCCCGGATCCGCTCCGGCCCGAACTCCTCGAGCAGTCCGCGGCTGACCGCGTAGGCCCCGCCGTAGCGGCCCACGTCCTCTCCGATGAGGACTATGCGCGAGTCGGCGATCAGAGCCTCCCGGAGCGCCACGCGGATCGCCTCACGATAGGTCGTCTTCATGGCGCCGCCTCCGCCTCGACGTCGCGCAGCAGATCTTCGACCGGCTCCCATGCGCCCGCTTCCGCGAATTCGACGGCGCGTTTGGTCTCGTCCATGGCCTGGCGGTCGAGGGCTTCGGCGTCCGCCGCGGTCAGCAGGCCGAGCCGGATGGCTTGTGCCTGGAAGCGGGGGATGGGATCGCGGCGCTTCGCCTGCTCGACCTCCTCCTTGCTCCGGTAGAGCTCGGGGTCATACATCGAGTGTGCCCGGAAACGATAGGTGCGGAACTCCAGCAGCCGGGGGCCGCCGCCCGCACGAGCCGCCTCCGCCGCGTCCCTGCAGGCGTGCAGGACGGCGACCACATCCATCCCGTCCACCCACGACGCCGGGATGCCGTAGGCGGCGCCCTTGGCACTGATGTCCACCTGGGACTGATGCCGCTCGAGCGCGGTGCCCATGGCGTAGAAGTTGTTCTCGCACAGGAAGAGCACGGGGAGCTTCCAGAGGGCGGCCAGGTTCAGCGACTCGTGGAACTCACCCTCGGCGACCGCCCCATCGCCGAAGAGGCAGGCGGTGACCGCGGTGCGGTGCTGCAGCTGATCGGCGAGGGCCAGGCCGACGGCCAGCGGCAGCCCGCCGCCCACGATCGCATTGCCCCCGTAGAACCGGCGGCTCGCGTCGAAGAGGTGCATCGAGCCGCCGCGACCCCGACTGACACCGGTCACCTTGCCGAACAGTTCGGCCATGACCGGGCCGGCAGGCATGCCCCGCGCAATGGCGTGGCCGTGTTCCCGGTAGGTCGAGACGACATTGTCCTCCGGCTGCAGGGAGCGCATCGCGCCGACCGACACCGCCTCCTCCCCGATGCAGAGATGCAGGAAGCCGTGGATCTTGGCCGCGCTGTAGAGTTCGGCGCAGCGTTCCTCGAACCGGCGAATGAGCAGCATCTGGCGGAGCAGCTCGCGCGCGGTCGGCGCATCGAGGGGCGTGGTCGCCCGATCGGCTGCCACGGCCAGGACGTCGGGTTCCTGCAGCGCAGTGTCAGGCATTCTGGCCTCCCTCTTCCAGCGTGGAGGTGTCGCCCTCGGGCAAGCCCAGCTCCCGTGCCTTCACCAGGCGGCGGAGGATCTTTCCGCTACGGGTACGGGGTATCGCGGAGAGGAAACCGACGCTCTTGGGCGCGACCACCGCCCCCAGCCGCACCCGGCTGAAGGCCAGGAGATCCCGCTCGAGGTCGGTGCCGGCGGCGAAGCCGGGCTTGAGCGCAACGAAGGCCTTGACCGTCTCGCCGGCGACCGGATCGGGCAGGCCGATCACGGCGGCCTCCGCGACGGCGGGGTGTTCCAGCAGCACGCTCTCGACCTCGAACGGGCCGATGAGATGCCCTGAGGTCTTGATCATGTCGTCAGCCCGGCCGACGAACCAGTAGTAGCCGTCCGTGTCCCGTCGCACGAGATCGCTGCTGAGATAGTACCCCCCGGCGAAGCAGCGGGCGTAACGCTTCGGCTCGCCCCAGTACCCGCGGAACATCGACGGCCAGCCGGGGCGGAATGCCAGTTCGCCCTGCTCGCCCACCGGCAGGAGGTCCACGCCACCATCGTCCCGCCGGCGCACCACGGCCGCCTCGATCCCGGGGATCGGCTTCCCCATGGAACCGGGCCGAACCTCCATCGCAGCGAAGTTCGCAACGAGGATGCCCCCGGTCTCGGTCTGCCACCAGTTATCGTGGAACGGGCGGCCGTACACCTGCGCGCTCCAGCGCACCGCTTCAGGATTGAGCGGTTCGCCCACACTGGCGAGGAAGCGCAGGCTCGAGAGGTCCCGGCGCCGAGCCAGCTCGGCGCCCGCCTTCATCAGCATGCGGATCGCGGTCGGCGCGGTGTACCAGACGGTCACCCGCTGGGACTCGAGAATCTCGTACCACCGCTCCGCGTCGAAATCCGCCTCGTCCACGATGACGGTCACGCCGTTGGTCAGTGGCGCGATCACGCCGTAGGAGATCCCCGTCACCCATCCCGGATCGGCGGTGCACCAGTAGATGTCCTCACGGTGGAGATCCAGGGCGAGCCGGCCCGTCACGTGGTGGGCCACCACGGCGTCGTGGACGTGGATCGCGCCCTTGGGGGTGCCGGTCGTGCCGCTGGTGAAATGGAGGGTCGCGGGATCCTCCGGCCGCGTCGGGTGCATCACCGGCGCGTCGGAGGCCTCCGCCATGAGTCGCGGCAGGCTCAGCAGTCCGGGAGTCTCGGGCCCCGGGCCGGTGGTTGTGAGCAGGACCGTCTCCAGAGCGGGCAGCGCCGAGCGGGAGGCCGCCAGCTTCCGCTGATACAGCGCCGGCGTCGTCACCAGGATCCGGGCGCCTGCCTTGGCGAGGCGCGTGCGCAGCGGCTCCGGACCGAAGGCCGAGAAAAGTGGAGAGAATACCGCCCCGGCCTTCCAGGTACCCAGCGCGACGATGAACAGCTCGGGTATCCGGCCGCAGAGCGTCGCCACGCGATCGCCGGGCAGGGCGCCGAGGTTGCGGAGCACGCTGGCGAACCGGTTGGAGAGCAGGTCGAGGTCGGCGTACGTGAGGTCGCGGGCCGGTGCGCCGCGGCTGAGACAGCGGATCGCCACCCGGTTGCGGCCTGGCCCTGCGGCATGCCGGGTCACCGCCTCATGCGCAATATTGAGTGCCCCCCCGGGGAGGCCATCCAGCTCCCGGCGCGCATCGGCCCAGGTGAACGTCCGGCATGCGGCCTCGTACTCCACCAGGTTGGGCGGCGGAGTGGGCGAAGCAGGGCACGGTGGAACTGTGGCGGTCATGGGTTCTCCGGTGAGGCACCCGTGGCTTCGAATATGCGCGGGGCGGGTCTGAGGGAAGGTTGATCGGAGGGTGAAAGCCGCCTCAGACTCCCCACGCCGAGGTTCCTCGTGACATGAAGCCCCTCCGACCGTTCTGCCCGGAGGGGCGCTGTATCACATTCACGACGGACCTGTTCTCGCTCAGGCGCCGCTCACACCATCTGGGGGACGAGCGGGTTGATCGCCAGCTCGTTCTCCACCCGGGTGACTCCGGGGGCTCGCCATGCGGCGTCCTCGACCTCTCGCTTCTCGGCAGAGGTGCGCACCGTCCCGCGAAGGGTGATGGCGTGCCCCTTCGCTTCCACCGTGATTCGCGCCGCGTCCGCTTCGGCCTGCCGCCTGAGTGCGGCCGTGATCCGCTGCTTCACATCTGACGGCGTCGGGATCTCCTGCACCTGGATCAAGTTGCTCACGCCCCGGACGCCGGCGAGGTTCCGGACCGCGCGCTCCGCCGCCAACCGCGGAAAGTTCCACGGCACGTCGCCTTCCAGAATCACCTGCCCGTCGGTGACCGTCACCCTGATGCTCTCCGCGGGCACTTGTACGTCCCACTTGAATGCGTTCACCACCGCATGCCCGATCTCCGCATCGGTACGGTTGGCTCCTGCCGCTCGCCCGACGATCAGCTCATTGACGAGCCGGTTGACGCCCGTCGTCCGTTCCACAACTCGCTGGGCGCCACGCCATTCCGCGAAGCTGCCGACCACCCCGGAGAGCGTTACCACGCCGTCCTTCACCGCGATCGCCATGTCCTCATGACTGATGCTGGGCTCCAGGCGCAGCTTGGCGATGATGTCCCGCTCCAGCTCGATGTCGCTTCGCATGGCGTCCTCCCCGGGCCCGGCCCGAGTCCCTCGACCCCTCCCCCGCGACCCCGTATGCGAGCGGATCCACGGGGCACCACCGGCGCTTCCCTGCGGGGGGCTCGCATCCCAACGCGTCGGCCTCATCTTAGTGCGACCGGCCTGACTGGGACCTGAGGCAGGGATGAAACTCGATTCAAGAATCGGCGGGGTCCAACTTATCTTCCCGTCGTCCCGGGTCCCGTATCGCCATTTCTCTCCGCCCCGTCCATGAGCTGGCTCGCCTCGATCCTCGTCGCCGTGCTTACCGCCGCCGTCGGTACCCTCGCCGGCGGCTACGTCGCTTCGCTGTGCGTCGACTGGTACCACATCTCCGGCCGCGAAGGGGGCTCGGGCTACTTCATCGTTGCCATGGGGCTCCTCGGCCTCCTGACGGGCGTGGTGGTGGGACTGGTCGCTGCCCGGGTGGTGGCCGCTCACCCCGACCCGGGCTTCCTCAAGGCGCTTGGCCTCGCGCTGGGCGTGCATCTCGGTGTGATCGGCGCGATCGGCGCAGTCGCCCGGCTGGTGGCCGACATCCCGCCCACGATCGACGGCGAGATGCTGCTGCTGGCGGTGGAGCTCCGCTATCCCGCCGAATGGACCACGTCACCCGCCACCGACACCACCGAGGGCTACCTCGAGCTGCACTCCGTCCCCGCCTTCTCCCACACGGTGCGCGCCACGGAGCGGGGAGCGCTCTGGAAGGAGGATGCGCATCTGGTGGACGGTCGCTGGGTAGTCCCGGGCGCAGTGAACGTGTTCACCAGCCGCGGCAGCCGGATGCTCTCGGTGCATCTCGGGGACGACAGCGTCGACGGCTTCCTGGTCCCGCTCCCCGGTCATCCGGGACGGCGGGACCTCGCGTGGAGCGACTGGCTTCCCAGGGAGGGCAAGGGCGGCCCGCCGCGGGCCAAGGGGCTCAACTACCGCTTCCGGGTGCAGCGCTGGAGCGAGCCGGTACGCACCCAGGCCGTGGGGAAGTTCGAGGTCCAGACCATCGCGAGCCAGTTCTACGAAGAGGCCGTCGACGGTAAGAACACCACGGTCGCTGTAGCGCGCTTCCGGGTGCGCTTCGGGGGACAACCCGTCGTGATGGGAAGCGACTCCGCGGCGGAATCTGTCGACGCGGATCAGGTGGCGGTGCTTCCGGGGCCAGCGCCGGCGCTGCTGGTGCACCTCGATCCGGCGCAGGCCTCCGGGGAGTGCTATCTCCTGAGCGCCGACGATCTCCGGGCGCGGGTCGATTCGCTGCCGGGCTGCGGTGGGGTGAGCCAGCCGGAGATCCTCACCTCCGACAACGAGCGCTTCCACGCGGGGCAGAAGGTGAAGCCGGTGCGCGGCCGGATCGACCGGGTCTCCTTCCAGCAGCCGGGCCTTTTTCTGCTCGGGCACACGGTCCTCGATACCCGCTCGCTCGCCGTCCGGCCGTTCACCCCCGACACGGTCTACGTCGGCATTCCCGCAGTGCCGCCGCTTGCACTCTCGCCGGACGGGAGAAGCTTCGTGCGCTTTGCCTACGGGCCCAACGCCGACGGGCTCAACTCGGAGGAGTTCCCGGCGCTGGTGGTGACCGACTTGGTCGCCGGCCACCACTACGCCCGGCCGATCGACGCCGCGCGGATGCGCTTCCCGGACTTCGAGGCGCTCGACCCCGCCTGGGTGGATCATCACTTCACCTGGGAGCGAGGCGCCGACGGCGTCGACCTGCTGGTACAACGGACGCACTTCACCCCGATTCCCTACCACGGCGCACTCAAGGTGGAAGAGGGCGGCTACTCGTACTACCGGATCGAGAAGGCCGGTGAGGCGCTGCGCGCGGCCCTGATCGACTTCCTGGTTTCGGAGTTCAAGGCCGAGCGGCAGCCGGCGGATTCGGGGGCCTACGAAGTGCCGGTGAAGATCGACGGCCGCACGGTCAACGTGGCCCGCAGCGGCGACTTCGGTTACGTCATGGTCTCGCTCGAGCGCGGCGCAACCGATTCGACGCTGGTCCCTGCGATCGCCGCCCGCTTCGATGCGGCTCTCGCGACCGGCCGGTACGACGCCATGTTCACCAGATAACCGTGGCCGGGAACCGAGCGATGCCATCTCCCAGGGTCGACATCGCCGCCAGCGGGCGCGGCGGGTCGATCACCTACCACGAGGGTGACCGGCAGGTCGGCTTCAGCTGGGAATTCGCCATGCCCCCGGCGATCGCGCTCGTCTTCGGAACGGGAGCCGCAGGATGGGATGCGGCCTATCCGTGGGCAGCCGGCCGGCAGGAGGAGATCTACGAGTTCGTCGCCGCGGAGGTGATCCGCCAGAAGGTCTCAGACGGGTCCTGGGAGATCGATCTCGAGGGCGGTACGATCGAGATCCAGCGCCTGGGGAGCGCCGCAGCGGAGCGGCAGGATGCGGTGCCGAGCCCTGCGCTGGAGGCCTTCAAGGCGAGCGTGCTGCCGGTGTGGAGGGAGTGGGGCGAGAACGAGCACTACGATCTGGAGGCGCTGATCCGGCTTTCGGAGGAGGAGATTCCCGAGGCCGTCGCGCTGCTCACCAGCCGTGACGTGACCTGGCGCGAGGTGGATGCGCTGGCGCTACTCGACTCGCCGGCCGCGGATGCCGCCCTGCACGACGCGCTGCGCCACCACCTCCGGATCGACACCCGGCTCGCCGCGGCAGAGGTCCTCAAGCTGAAGCATTCCAGCTTTGACCTCGAGAGCGTTCTGGCCCGGCAGATCCGGGCGCTGCATCGTCCGGACGAGGGGCTCGAGCGCGCGTTGCGGCTGGGCCGGGACCACGACGCTCCGGTGATCCGTCAGGCCCTCCTGTGGGCCAGCTACAACTGCACCGACTGCGCCCCTGCCTGCGCCGGACTGCTGTTGACCCTGACCGGCGCGGCCATTGAGCCGTTCGACACAGCGACCCAGGCGCTGCTGGGGAGGCTCGGCTATCACAACAGCTCCAACGATCGGGGCTCGGCGTTCGAGGAGCTGAGTCGGCGGGTCGGCATGGTACTCGACACCAGCGTCTCCGTCTAGCGGCCGCATCCCGCGCAGACTCACCCCGTCTGGATGAAGGTTCCGGCGCGTAGCTCGGAGACGGCCTGCTGCAGCTGCGCCGAGGTGTTCATGACGATCGGCCCGTACCAGGCGACCGGCTCCTCGATGGGGCGGCCGGAGACGAGCAGGAAGCGGATGCCCTCAGGCCCCGCCTGCACCACCACCTCGTCGCCCCGGCCGAACATTACCAGGGAGCGGTTACCGATCGTCTCGCGGACGATTGTCTCCCCGACCCCGTCCTTCTCGGTCAGCACGCCGAACGGCTCGGAGGAGTCCCGGAATGTTCCGGAGCCTTCGAAGACGTAGGCAAAGGCGTTCCACCGAGTCTCCACCGGCAGTGCCTTCCGCTTCCCGGGCGGTACCCAGACGTCGAGATAGCTCGGTTCGGCGGCGACGCCTTCGACCGGGCCGGTCTTTCCCCAGAAGGATCCGCAGATCACCCTGGCCGTGGTGCCGTCGTCGTCGGTGATGGAGGGTATGGCCGCGGACGAAATGTCCTGATAGCGCGGCTTGGTCATCTTGAGCGACGATGGCAGGTTGGCCCAGAGCTGGAAGCCGTGCATGCGGCCCTGGGGATCTCCCTTGGGCATCTCCTGGTGCATGATGCCGCTGCCGGCGGTCATCCACTGGACGTCTCCCGCCCCCAGCGAGCCGCGGTTGCCGAGGCTGTCGCCGTGATCGACAGTACCGGCGAGCACGTAGGTGATCGTCTCGATCCCGCGATGCGGGTGCCAGGGGAAGCCGGCGAGGTAATCGGAAGGGCGATCGTTGCGAAAATCATCGAAGAGCAGAAAGGGATCAGTCTCGGCGGTATCGCCAAAGCCGAAGGCGCGGCGCAGATGGACGCCCGCTCCTTCCACCGTGGGTGTGGCCTCGACGACGCGCTTGACCGGGCGGATCGACATCGGGTTCCTCCAGGGTTTCGAACCTGAGTGAAAGGTAAGAGTTCGCGCAACCGGCGTCGCGCGGCCCACCTTTCGCCCTTCCCCGCCGCGGTGCAGCTTTCTCGGCCAGCCGCCATTCGCCGGCGGCTCGGCGCCCCTCATCTGCTCATCGCACCGAGGCCTTGGTCATGTCCGACGTCGCCCCTGTCGTCATCGCCGGTCGCCGCGCCATCGCGCGCTCCCGTGTCACCCGCCAGATCGAGAATCCCGCCACCCTCGAGCCGCTGGGCGTCGTCGCCGATTGCAGCGCCGAGGATGTGGCCGCGGCGGTGGAGGCGGCGGCGGCCGCGCAGCCAGCCTGGTGGCGGATTCCAGGCGTCGAGAAGGCGAAGATGCTGCACGAGGTGGCGACCCGGATCCGGGCTCGGGAGCGGGATCTGTCGGTGCTGATGAGCCGGGAGACCGGCAAGCCGCTGATCGAGGCGGTGGACTGCATCGACTGGGTGGGGGCGGCCTTTGACTACTACGCCGAGGTGGGTCGGCAGAGCTACGGGAACTCGGTACCGCCGGTGGCACCGCACCAGCTCAACTTCACGATCAAGGAACCGTTCGGGGTGGTCGCCGCCATCGTGCCGTTCAACTTCCCGCTGCTCTTGATGGCCTGGAAGGTGGCGCCGGCGCTGATGGCGGGAAACACGCTGGTCTGCAAGCCCCCGCACCAGAATCCCCTCTCCAATCTGCTGATGGCGGAGTGTTACGACGCCCTGCCTCCGGGGGTCGTCAACGTGGTCACCGGCGGCGCGGAGACGGGGGAGGCGCTGGCCCGGCATCCGAAGGTGGACCTGATCGCCTTCACCGGCTCGGTCGCGGCCGGGAGGAAGATTGCGGCGCAGGCCGGCGCCGATCTCAAGAAGGTCAACCTGGAGCTGGGCAGCGTCGATCCGTTCATCGTTTTCGGCGATGCCGACCTCGATATCGCGGTGCCCGGCGTGGCATGGGCCCGGCTGCTCAACGCGGGTCAGGTCTGCACCTCCTCCAAGCGGATCTACCTGCTCGAGCCGATCGCCGAGGAATTCAGCCGCCGGCTGCTGGCGCACGTGCAGACCCTCCGGCTCGGCGACCCGAGGGATCCGACCACCGACATCGGCCCGCTGATCTCCCGGGAGGCGCTCGAGACGGTGGAGCGGCAGGTGGGGGAGGCGGTCGGGCAGGGGGCGACGGTGCTTCACGGCGGGCGCCGGGCGGCACCCGGCGGGCTCAAGGGCCATTTCTACGAGCCGACCATTCTCAGCAACGTGGCGCATGGCACACTGCCCACGCGGGAGGAAATCTTCGGACCGGTGATCTCGCTGACGGTGGTGCAGACGCCGGACGAGGCGATCGCCCTGGCCAACGACTCGAAGTTCGGACTGGGCGCGTGCATCTACACCAACGATCTCTCGCTGGCGATGCGTGCGATGGAAGGGATCAAGGCGGGCACCTTCTGGATCAACGACCCGCTGAGCGACAACGACGCCGCGCCTTTCGGCGGCATGCGCTGGAGCGGGATCGGTCGCGAGCTGGGCGAGGAGGGACTCGACGCCTTTCGCGAGCCGAAGCACGTGCACCTCGATTACCAGATGGAGCGAAAGAGCTGGTGGTATCCGTACCGGGACCGACCGGTGCCGGGGCACGGGTGAGGGGGCGAAAGGGGAAAGGGGACCTAGTGCCTGTCCCTTTCCCTTTTCCCCCTTCCCCTGCGGTTACGCCGTCAGTGCCTTCGCAAACTCCTCGAACACCGAGATGTAGAGATCGACATCCTGATCGGTGTGCTGCACCGACAGGGTCCACTGCTCCTCGTCGCCGGGGGTCATGAACACCCCGCGGTTGAGCAGCCAGGGATACGAGGCGGCGAACAGCTCCGGCCGGGTCTCCAGGAAGTCGCGATAGTTCTTCATCGGGGTGGGGCGGTACGAGACGCAGCCCTTGGCGCCGAGATCGACGGTGTGGGCCGGGAGGCCGTACTTGGTCGATCACCCGATCGCAGCCCGCCACGAGCCGGGCACCCAGCCTGGTGAAGTGGGTGTACGCCTCGGGCGTGAGGATCTCCCGGAGCGTCACCAGTCCGACGTGCGCGACCAGCGGGTTCCCGTTATAGGTCCCCATCTGGGAGACCCCCTGCTCGATGAGCCGCATCAGGTCTTCGCGTCCGCCAAAGGCGGCGGCGGGAAGCCCGCCGGCGATCGCCTTGGCGAGGCAGACCAGATCCGGCTGCACCCCGAAGCGTTCGGTGGCGCCGCCGGCGGCGATGGTGAAGCCGGTCTTGATCTCGTCGAAGATGAAGACCACGCCGTACTTGGTGCACAGCTCGCGCACCCGCTGGAGGTATCCCGGCTGGGGCTGCACGATGCCGATGTTCATCATGGAGGGCTCCATGATGAGGCAGGCGATGTCGTTGCCCCGCTCATCGAGCAGCTGTTCGAGCGCGGCGGCGTCGTTGAAGGGAACCACCTCGATGTACCGGGCGGCATCCTTCACCAGCCCCCGCGACACCGGCGCCTTGGCGGGCCGCTCGCGACCGCCCATGGTGTCGGCGTTGGGCACGACGGAGAACATCACCGCGTCGTGATGCCCGTGGTACGACCCCTCGATCTTGCAGATGACGTCCCGGCCGGTGGCGGCGCGCGCCACCCGGATCGCATCCATGGTCGCCTCGGTGCCCGAGTTGGCGAACCGGATCATCTCCAGGTTGAAGCGGGCGCAGATCACCTCGCCGTATTCCACCGCTTCCTCGGTGGTCACGGCGAAATGGGTGCCCCGGCTCGCCGCTTCCCGGGTCGCCTCGACGATGCGGGGATGGGCATGACCGACCACCATCGCGCCGAAGCCGCCGTGGAAGTCGACATATTCGGTCCCGTCCTGGTCCCAGATGTGGCTCCCCTTCCCCCGGGAGACGTAGATCGGGTACGGGGACCCCTTCTGGAACGACGAGACGACCCCGAACGGCAGGGTGCGGACGGCCCGTTGGTAGAGCCGGGCGGAGGCGGGGGTGCTGGCGAGAAGCTTCGTCGTCTCGGCCTCGCCGAGCTCGCGGGCCCGGGTCAGCAGACGATCAAGCCCCGCCTGCTCCCGTGAAGGAACTGTGGCGGTCATGGCAATGTCTTTTGTTTGGGTGAAACGGGTCGCTGGGTGCTATCGCTCGCTGCGGGGAGACTCACGGCTGTGCGCCGAGGCTTGACGGATACTGGGGTCTGCGGCACCGGTTGTCAACTCTACGTTTCGGCTGCACATTGCCTAGTCACCCGGCCACCCCGGCCTCCCTCCCCTCTGAGGTTTGCGCATGGAAGCAGTCATCACCCTCGATCACGTGAGCAAGCGCTTTGGCGACTACGTCGCCGTTCACGAAGCGCACTTCACCATCGGCAAGGGCGAGTTCTTTTCCATGCTGGGACCCTCGGGCTGCGGCAAGACCACGACGCTCCGGATGATCGCCGGTTTCGAGCAGCCCTCCAGCGGCCGGATTCTCCTCGAAGGCCAGGACGTCTCCCGGACTCCTCCCTACAAGCGCAATGTCAACACCGTCTTCCAGCACTACGCCCTGTTCCCGCACATGTCGGTCCGGGAAAACGTGGCCTTCGGTCCCCGGAGCCAGAAGCTGCCGGAGCCGGAGATCGAGAAGCGGGTGCAGGAGCTGCTGGACGTGGTCCGACTCGGCAGCTTCGCCGACCGCAAGCCGGGCCAGCTCTCCGGCGGTCAGCAGCAGCGGGTGGCGCTGGCGCGGGCGCTGGTGAACTTCCCCCGGGCCCTGCTGCTCGACGAGCCGCTCGGCGCCCTGGATCTCAAGCTGCGCCAGGCCATGCAGATCGAGCTCAAGCGCATCCAGCGCGAGGTCGGGATCACGTTCATCTACGTGACCCACGACCAGGAGGAGGCGCTGACCATGTCCGACCGGATCGCGGTCATGAACGAGGGCCGGGTGGAGCAGATCGGCACCCCGGAAGAGATCTATCATTCCCCCGCCAGCGTGTTCGTGGCCAACTTCATCGGCGTGGCCAACCTCCTCCCGGCCACCGTCCTCGGCGTGATGGACCAGACCTGCGTCGCGACGGTTGGGGGGGACGCGCGGGTTGAGGCCGCGGCGCCCGCGTGGGGCGCCAAGCCGGGCGGCAAGGCCACCCTCATGGTGCGGCCGGAGCGGCTGCACCTCGTCGCGGAGAATGGCAAGGGGGTTCCGGTGGTCCTCGAGGCGGCAGTCTTCCAGGGCCCCGTCATCCGCTGCCTGCTGCGCACCGCGGACGGCATCGAGGTCGTGGCCCACGTGGGCTCCGAGGGAGCTCGGCCGCACCTCGAAACCGGGCGGACCTACTCCATCGCGTGGGATGCCGACGCCGCCCGGCTGCTGCCGCCGTCCAAGTCCACCCCGATTCTCGATCTGAATTCGCGCACCACCATCGAACTCGCCAATCAGTAGCAACGCCACCCCGTCGCCTGAGGATGCCCATGAGTACTCGAAAGTCGTACGACGAGCAGGAGCTCCAGCAGCTGGTCCGCCGGGCGCTGTCCCGGCGGGATTTCCTTGGCCGCACCGCGCTGGCCGCCGGCACCGTCGCCTTCGGCAGCGCCTTCCTGACGGCCTGTGCCAAGAAGGAAGGAGCGGCCGCGGGCGCCGACTCCACCGCGGCGGCCGCGACCGCAACCAAGACGGTCCGGATCTCCAACTGGCCGATCTACATCGACAAGAACACCGTGGGCGAGTTCGAGAAGGCGACGGGGATCCACGCAGAGTACACCGAGGACGTCAACGACAACAACGAGTTCTTCGCCAAGATCGACGAGCCGCTCAAGCGCGGGCAGTCGATCGACCGCGACATCATCGTGCTGACCGACTGGATGGCCGGCCGGCTGATCAAGCTCGGGTACACCCAGGCGATCCCCGATGGCCCGTTCCCGAACAAGGCCAACCTGGTCGACAGCCTCCGGAACGTCGGCTTCGATCCGGGCCGCACCCAGAGTGTGCCGTGGCTCTCCGGCATGACCGGTGTCGGCTACAACCCCAAGAAGACCGGGCGCGAGCTCACCAGCATCAACGACATCTTCGACCCGAAGTTCAAGGGCCAGGTCACCATGCTCACCGAGATGCGTGACACCCTCGGCCTGGTCATGCTCGGCCTGGGCAAGGACCCCAGCTCCTGCACCCTCGACGACGCCAAGGCGGCCTGCGCCAAGATCAAGAAGTACCGTGAGAATGGTCACATCCGGAAGTTCACGGGCAACGACTACGCCGCCGACCTCGCCTCCGGCAACATCGCCGTCGCCCTCGCCTGGTCGGGGGACATCCAGGGACTGGCCGCGGACAATCCGGATCTGCGCTGGTTCGCGCCCAAGGAAGGCGCGATGCTCTACTCCGACAACATGATGATCCCGAAGAGCAGCGACCGGCCCGAGCTCGCCGCCGCCTTCATGAACTACGTCTACGATCCCGCTCACTCGGCGCAGATCCTCACCGCCGCCCCGTACATCTCCGCCGTCAAGGGCACCGGGGAGGCACTCGCCAAGATCGATCCGAATCTCGCCAAGAGCCCGCTGGTCAATCCGACCGACGAGATTCGCGCCCGGCTCCACGTGTTCAAGTGGCTGGAGGACGCCGACGACAAGGCGTTCAACCAGGTCTTCCAGGATGCGATCGGAGCGTAACGATCGATGGCAGGTACCGCCGCAGGCGGATCCCGGCGCAGCCCGGTCGCACCCTACCTCCTGGTCGCGCCGGGGATCCTCTGGCTGCTGTTCTTCTACGTCGTGCCGATCCTCACCCTCGGCAAGACCTCGATCGCGGTGGAGGGCGCGCCCTGGTACGACGGCTTCGCGCGTGCCTTCACCGCGTACGGCGGGCACTTTTTCCGCTCCTTCGAGTACGCGCTGACCGCGACCCTCTTCGGCATCGCCCTCGGCTACCCGCTGGCCTACTTCATCGCCTTCCGCTCGGGCCGCTTCAAGAACCTGCTGCTCGGGCTGGTCATCCTCCCCTTCTTCACCACCTTCCTGGTCCGCACCTTCGCCTGGAAGACGATCCTGAACGACAGCGGGCCGGCGGTCTGGCTGCTGACCGCCCTGCACCTGCTGCCGGAGGGGGGCCGGCTGCTCGACACCACGATCGCGGTGATCGGCGGCCTGACCTACAACTTCCTGCCGTTCATGATCATGCCCATCTACGTGAGCCTGGAGAAGATCGACCGGCGGCTCATGGAGGCGGCGCAGGACCTCTACTCCAGCCCGGTGCGCGCCTTCCTGAAGGTGGTGCTGCCGCTCTCCATGCCCGGGGTGTTCGCCGGCAGCCTGCTCACCTTCATCCCCGCGACCGGTGACTTCATCAACGCCGAACTGCTGGGGAGCCCCAACCAGCGGATGATCGGCACCGTGATCCAGAACCAGTTCCTGCAGGTCCGCGACTATCCCCTCGCGGCCTCGCTGTCGTTCGTGCTCATGGTGGTGATCACCCTCGGGGTGCTCGCCTACGCCCGGGTGCTCGGGACGGAGGACCTCGCCTGATGGCCGCCGTCACTCCCCTCTCGCGGCGGATCGTCAGCCGGATCATGGACGTCTACGCGCTGCTGGTGCTGGCGTACCTGTTCCTCCCCATCGGCGTGATCATCCTGTACAGCTTCAACCGGCCCGAGGGCAAGTACAACTTCGTGTGGAAGGCGTGGTCGCTCGACGCCTGGCGCGATCCCTTCAAGTACCAGCCCCTGGTCGACGCGATGAAGCTGAGTCTCAAGGTGGCCAGTGTCTCCACCCTCGTCGCCACCATCCTCGGCACCCTCGTGGCCCTCGCGCTCTGCCGCTACAAGTTCACCGGCAGCGGCCTGATCAACCTCCTGCTGGTGCTCCCGCTGACCACGCCGGAGGTGGTGCTCGGCTCCTCGCTGCTGTCGCTGTTCCTGAACCTGAACGCCAACATGGGCTTCGCGACGATCGTCATCGCCCACATCATGTTTTCGGTGAGTTACGTCGCACTGACGGTCAAGGCGCGGATCAAGGGGTTCGACTGGACCCTCGAGGAGGCCGCCATGGACCTCGGCGCCAATCCGTTCCGGGTCGTCATGAAGGTGACGCTGCCGCTGATCGCCCCGGGGATCGCGGCGGCGGGGATGCTCTCGTTCGCGCTCTCGCTCGACGACTTCATCATCACGCTGTTCAATTCGGGCAGCAAAGTCACCTACCCGCTCTACGTGTACGGCGCCCAGCGCGCCGCCTACCCGCCCCAGATCAACGTGGTCGCCACCGCGATTCTCGCGGGGAGCCTGCTGCTGCTCGGGATCACGGTGCTCTGGCAGAACCGGGCGATGCGGATGGGGACCTCGTCGGGGTGACGACACGAGGGACCCCTCCAGGTGAACACCCGGAAGGGTCCCTCGGCGACTTCGCCCCCTCGGGATGACTGCCGGAGGGAGTCCCGCCTGCGCTGGTCCCCCGCTACAGCACGATCGGCAGGCTGGTCACCGGCTTTCCTGTCAGCTTGAATAGCGCATTCCCCACGGCCGGCGCGATCGGCGGTGTGCCGGGCTCTCCCACGCCGGTGGGCGCCGCCTCCGAGGGAACGATGTGGACCTCGACCACGGGCATCTCGTTGATCCGCAGTACCTGGTAAGTGTCGAAGTTCCCCTGCTCCACCCGGCCGTCCTTCAGGGTGATGGCGCCGTGCAGCGCCGCGGCGAGGCCGTAGGCGATCCCGCTTTCCATCTGCATCGTGATCACGTCCGGATTGACCGCGACCCCGCAGTCGACCGCGCAGACCACCCGGTGCACCCGGGGCCTGCCGTTCTCCAGCGAGACCTCCGCAACCTCCGCGACGTACGAATTGAACGACTCGTGCACCGCGATTCCCTGGGCGTGGCCCGGCGGCAGCGGCCGCCCCCACCCCGCCTTCTCGGCGGCGAGGTTGAGCACACCCAGGTGGCGCGGCGCATCGGCGAGTAGCGTCCGGCGGAAATCGACCGGGTCCTGGTGCGCCGCGGCCGCGAGCCGGTCGATGAACGATTCGACCGCGAAGGCGGTGTGGGTGTTCCCCACCGATCGCCACCACTGTACGGGGACCGCCTGGACCGGCGAGTGCAGCTCCACCTGGAAGTTCGGGATGGCGTACTTCGAGGTCGCGGCCCCCTCGACCGAGGTGCCGTCGATGCCATCCTTGATCAGGAACTTCTCGAAGGCGGTGCCGGCGATGATCGACTGCCCCACGATCCGCTGGTGCCAGGCGATCGCCCTGCCGCTGCCGTCGACGGCGCCGCGAAGCGCGTGGACGGTGAGCGGCCGGTACTGACCTGCCCGCATGTCGTCCTCGCGGGTCCAAACCAGTTTCACCGGCGCCTTCCCTCCGATCGCCTTGGCGATGGAGACCGCCTCGAGCAGATAGTCGGACCGGGGATTCGCCCGGCGGCCGAAGCTGCCGCCGGCGAAGAGCTGGTTGAGGAACACCTGCTCGGGCTTCAGTCCGGTGAACTGGGCGATCGCCCCCTGGTCCACCGTCTGGAACTGCTCGCCGTTCCAGATCTCGCAGCGGTCCGCCGAGAGCTGCACCACGCAGTTCATCGGTTCCATGCAGGCGTGCGCGAGGAAGGGCACTTCGTACACCGCCTCGACCACGCTCCCGCCGCGGGCCAGCGCGGCCGTCGCGTTCCCCTCCTTGCGGGCGACCATCCCCGGCTTTCGCGCCAGCTCGTGATACTCGGCCGAAATCTGGGCGCTGCTCTTGGTGAAGGCCCTGGACTCGTCCCACTCGAGCTTGAGCGCCTCGCGTCCCTGCCTGGCCGCCCAGAAGCCGTCGGCCACGACCGCGACGCCGTTGGGGATCTGCACGACCTCGCGCACCCCCTTCACGCCCTTGGCCGCTGTGCCGTCGAACGACTTGAGCGTGGCCCCGAAGCGGGGCGGATGAGCGACCACGGCGGTGAGCATCCCCGGGAGCTGCACATCCTGAGTGAAGACCGCCTTGCCCATCGACTTCGCCCTGGCGTCGACGCGGGGCACGGTGCGCCCGATCAGGCGGAAGTTCTTCGGGTCCTTGAGTGCGACGCTGTCGGGGACGGGCAGCGCCGCCGCCTTGGCGGCGAGCGAGCCGTAATCGGCCCGCTTGCCGCTCTTCGGATCGGTCACCACGCCGGCATCGGTGGTCAGCGTCGCGGGATCGACATTCCACTCCTTTGCGGCCGCCGCGACCAGCATGGCGCGTGCGGTCGCGCCCGCCTTGCGGAGCTGCTCCCAGGAATTGGCGATCGCGGTACTGCCGCCGGTACCCTGAATCGGCCCCATGAGGGTATTGCCGTACTTGGAGGCGTCCGCCGGTGCACCCTCGACCCGCACCTTGCCCCAGTCCGCGTCGAGTTCCTCGCACCAGGATGGTCGCGAGGCCGGTATAGGTCCCCTGTCCCATCTCCAGGTGCTTGGCCAGCACCAGCACCGAGCCGTCTTCCCCGATCTTGACGAAGGCGTTCGGCTCGAACACCGGCTTGGCCGCCGCGGCCTCCGTCGCCTCGCCCGTCCCCTCCTTCCTGCTGCAGCCGCCGAGCGAGAAGGCGAGGGTAAGCCCCGCCCCCGCGGTCGCGCCGACCTGCAGGAATTCACGCCGGGAGACCTGAGTGGTGGTCATGGCTCAGCCCTCCTTTCCGGCGGCGCGGTGGATGGCCGAGCGGATTCGCTGGTAGGTCCCGCAGCGGCAGATGTTGCCCGCCATGGCAGTATCGATGTCCGCGTCGGTGGGGTGCGGCGTCTTCGTGAGGAGCGCGACCGCGGACATGATCTGGCCGGACTGGCAGTAGCCGCACTGCGGCACCTGCTCGGCCACCCAGGCGCTCTGGACGGGATGGCTGCCGTCGGCGGAGAGGCCTTCGATCGTGGTCATCCGCTTGCTGCCGACCGCGGAGACCGGGGTCGCGCAGGAGCGGATGGCGTCACCGTCGAGGTGGACGGTGCAGGCGCCGCACTGCGCCATCCCGCAGCCGAATTTCGTGCCGGTGAGACCGAGGCTGTCGCGAATCACCCAGAGAAGCGGCGTGTCGGGCGGGACGTCCACCGAGTACGACTTGCCGTTGATGTTCAGCTGGAACAATGGATCCACCTTGCGAGGGGTTCAAGGACGGGCGCCCTACATGGTGGGTGGAGAACCAGGCGGGGTCAAGGCCGTGACCACCCCGTGACCTTTCGGGCGCGCGAGAGTACTGTGAGGAGAGCGCAGCGTCCCGGCGCCAACCTTGGACAGACTGATGATCGCATCATTCCTCCGCCCCCGGCTCCAGTGCATCGCCGTCGGCGCCAGCATCGCGGTGGCCCCGCTCGCGGCGCAGCAGCCGGCCGCGACCGCCATCGTCGGCGCGACCCTGTGGGACGGCACCGGCGCGGCACCGCTTCCCGATGCGGTGGTCCTGGTTCGCGCCGGACGGATCGCCTGTGTCGGGGATCCGACGCAATGCCCGGTACCGGCAGGCGCGACCGTCGTGGACGGCCGTGGCCGCTTCCTGCTGCCCGGACTCATCGACACGCACGTGCACCTGCTCTTCCGCCAGAACGGTGTCACCGACACCTCGATCAAGGCGGACCTGCACGATCTCCTCGCGCGTGGCATCACGACGCTCCGCGACATGGGCAACAGCCCGTCGCGGCTGCTCGAGGCGGTCGACTCCGCTGCGCCCTCCCCCCGGGTGTTCGCGATGCAGCTGGTCGCGGGGGCCCACTTCTTTTCGCCGGAGGTCGAGCGCTCGCCCGACGGGAACGTGCGCTCGCATGCTCCGGCCTCGATCGGCATGAAGCAGCTCGGCTGGTGGCCAATCCTCTATACGCCTTCGACCGACCCCGAGTCGGTGGTGCGTCAGGCCCGTGAGGCGGGTGCCATCGGCCTCAAGCTGTACCAGGACATGGACTCTGCTGCGGTGGCGGGTCTGGTGACCGCGGCGCATGCGGCGGGGATGACCGTCTGGGGCCACGGCTGGGTGCAGCCGGCCAGTGTGCTGGAACAGGCCCGGGCCGGCCAGGATGGCGTCGTCCACGCGGCGGGGATGGCCGGCGAACTGATCTCCCACGCCGATCGCGACACGCTGCGGACCAGCAGCGACCTCCTGCAACTGACCGCCGACTCGGCCACCGCCGAGACCGCCCGGCGGCCCCGGGTGCTCGCGGCGCTCGATTCGCTCGCCGCTCGGGGCACCTTCCTCGAGCCGACGCTCCGGGCGGAGGAGCTCGGTGCCGAACGCGCCAAGACCAGCCGGAGCCGGATCCAGGCGCTGCCCAATCGCTATGCGCTCGCGGCCAGCGTCTTCGGCATGGAGGTCACCCGTCAGGCCCTCGCCCGAGGCGTGCGAATGACCGCGGGCACCGACCACGTGGCCTTCGGTCCGGTCGAGGAACGTGCCCAGCTCAGCGAAGAGCTGCAACTGTTCGTCGACTCGGTCGGCATGTCACCCGTCCGGGCGCTGCTCGCGGCCACCCGGGACGCCGCGGTCGCCATCGGCGACGCGGCCCGCGACGTCGGCACCATCGCCGCCGGCAAGACGGCGGACCTGGTCCTCTTCAGCGCCGACCCGCTGGCCGATATCGCCAACTCTGACTCAGGTGGAATGGGTGATGCACATCGGAGTGATCTACAGGCCGGAGGAGCTGCGCGCGCTGAAGTAACTGGTTGCTCACTTCTCGATCGGCAGCTCCTCCCGCTCCGCCCACTGGGTCCACGATCCGGTGTAGATCCGTACCCTGGGATAGCCCAGCAGGTACTTCAGCGCGAAGAAGACGTGGCTCGCCTCGGTGCCGCTGTTGCAGTAGAGGATGATGTCCCGCTCGGCGGTGATGCCCTGAGCAGTGTAACTGGCGCGAAGCTCGTCGATCGGTTTCCAGACCAGCGCCAGATCCGGCTTCACGAGGTCGCCCCTCCAGGCGTGATTGACGGCACCGGGGATGTGCCCCCGCCGAAGCTGCGCCCCCGTGGCGCCGCTGAACTGCTCGGCGGGTCGGGCATCCACCAGCAGCGCACCTGAACCCTGCACCGCAGCCTGCACCTCCGCCAGCGTGGCGACCGCCGGCCGGAACCACCTGGACTTGAATCCCCCGCCCACCAGTCCGTCGTGCGGGTAGCGCTGGGTGAGCGGTCTCCCCTCCACCTCCCACTTCGCAAAGCCGCCATCGAGGACCTCCACCCGCTTCGCGCCCGCACTCGCCAGCAGCCAGGCGGCGAAGGTCGCGTCGATGTTCGCCTGATCTCCGGCGCTGTAGATGACGACCTCACGCTCCGGCCTGACCCGAAGGCGGCGGAACAACTCGGCGTACTGCGACCGCGGGCAGCAGCTGGAACGGCAGCTCTCCGTCCTGCGCCCTGAGCGTCTCCACGTTGAGCCAGACGGCGCCCGGAATGTGGTTCTGCAGGTAGCTGATCCACGACTGGCGGACATCAATCGTGACGACGGGGAGATAGTCGGCGATCGCGCCGGCGTCGGTGTCCCGCGGCAGCCGACGGGCCAGATCGGCGGTGCTGATCAGCGCGGGCGACTGGGCCACCATCGGCGTGGCTGCTCCCAGGCCGAGTACGATTGCCACGACCAGCGCGCCGGACCTTTCGCTACTCCTCATCATCGTCGATCCCCATCGAGGCCTTTTCCATTTCCAGGTAGATTCGCACTGCGTTGCGCCTGGTGCGGGAGTTGAACGACACCGGCCGCCCCTCGTCGACCGGCGGCAGCGCCGAAAGTGCCTTTCGCATCGGCGTCCCCCGCTGCACCTCGGCTCGCATCGAATCCCGCAGAGTGGTGATATACGTCCGGGTGCGACGGGTGAGTTCCTTCGGATCGGCGACGATGCGACCATGTCCGGGCACCACGACGCGCGGCTGAATCGAGTCGATGAAGGTGAGCGTCCGCAGCAGGATCGCGGAGTTGCCGTCGACCACCATGGTACCGCCGTCCTCCAGCAGGATGTCCCCGGCGAAGAGCACTCCGGCGGCCGGGATCCAGACCATGAGGTCGCCCGCCGAGTGTGCGTTGCCGGGGTGGAAGATGAGGATGGTCTTTCCCCCGATGCGGAGCGTGTCGCTGGCCGGCACCGGGCGATCCGGGGTATTGGCGTATTCGAACCCCAGCAGCTCCTGCAGCCCGACTACCCGGTCCCAGTCCGCGAGCATCGCGTCGGGTCCCCCTTCGCCGGCGAGCACCCGGGTGTCGGGGTGGGCGATGATCCCCGCGCCGGCTCGCTTGAATTCGATGGCGCCGAACATCATGTCGGGGTGATGGGCATAGAGCACCAGCCAGCGGAGCGGGCGGCTGGTCCGGGTGCGGATGGTGCGGATGACCGCCCGCGCCTGGGCGGGACTCGCCAAGCCACCGATGGCGACGACTCCCGCGCGCGTCCTGATGAAGCCCGCATTCGGCCGCCCCTCGGCGCCTTTGCCCGAGTCCCCCAGGACAGCGTAGATGTCGGGCGCGAGTCGTCGCAGCGGGTAGAGCGTCTTCTCGGTGGTGGGTGGAGAAGGCCCGCGCCGGGAGAGAATCCTGTGCCGGCAAGGACGCGGGCAGCAGAAGGGCGAGGACGCTGAGCCGCGCCCCCGCCCTTGCTACAAGCCCGCCGAGTCGCCGTGCCGCCGAGCCTCCCACACTCACGTCGTCGCGAACTTGATCTCGGCCGTGCCGCGGAATTCGCTGCCCCGGCTGTCCTTTGAGACCACCGCGAGCGTCGCTTCCTTCTCGGCCTTGAGCTGGAATGTCACCATCGGATCCTTGCTGATCCCCGAGGTCCACTCGAACCGTGCCACCTCGTCGTCGCCGTAGAGGACCCTGACTTCATTGATGAACCAGGCGGGGATCATGTTTGCATTGGCATCCCGGAAGAAGCCCGTGTCCATCGGGTGCTGCATGACCACCTGCACCCGGATCAGGTCCCCGCGCTGAATGCGCTCGGGCACCACAATTTTCGTTCGGCCGGTTTCTGGCATATCAACCGCACCCGTTGAGTGAGGTCTCGACCTTCGCGTAGTCCGCATACAGCTCGCCGCCACTGGTCTCGGCGATCGCCCGGATCCAGCTGGTCCGCTTCATCTTGATGCGGGTCTCGATCTTGACGGGGCCGATCGCGGGAGTGAGGTGAAACGCGGTAACCAGCGGGTCGGGATTGTGATCCACGATCAGATAGACACCCTTGACGTAGTTGTCGGCCGTCATCGGCAGGTCGCTCTCGACGATCACCGGCACGTAGCGGCCATCTTCCGCCATCGGCGGCATGTCGAGCGTCACACGCGCGTGCTGGATGGTCCGGCCCTGAAACCGCTCGGTGAGGATCCGCTGGACGATTTCATTGGGCACCTCCGGTTCGTCTGGGCCGGGGCGCGCTACCCGGATGGCCGCCGGCAGGTGCCTGCTGGCGCCGCTGACGCCCTCGACCGCGAGCGCCGCGCCGAGCAGCCCGACGGCCTGCAGGAACGAGCGACGCTGGATGGGTTCGTTCACCGACATGCGTACCTCCTCTGATCCTCGGACTGAATTCCCAAGCTGGGGCGCCGGTCGGAGACCGTCAAGCGCCCGTCCATTCTTCCGGCTACCCGCCGTTGGTGAGCGCCCCGACCAGCCGCAGGGCGACCGACGCGAAGTGGGCGACGTCCCGCCGCGAACGAGCGACCAGCATCGCACCCTCGAGGCCGGCGAGCAGCGCCTCGGCCGCGGCCTTGGGGTCGCCATCGAAATGGAACTCCCCCGCGGTCCGCCCCTGACCGATCACCCGGGCCAGCCAGGTCTCCTGGTCGGCGAAGAACCCGTTGACCTCGTCCCGCACCGCCGGGGAGAGCGTCGCCGAATCGGAGGCGAGCATCCCGTATAGACACATGTGGTCGCCCTCCCGGAGCGCCTCCTGAAAGAGGCGCACATAGCGCATCAGCCGTCGGGTGGGATCGGGAAACTCCTGGTCGAGCCGGCGCAGCTTCTCGGCAAAGGCGGCGCGGTAGCGTGCCGCCAGCGCCCGGGTCAGCTCGGCCTTGCTCGGGAAGTGGTAATGGATGCTGGCCTTCCGGATCCTCAGCACCTCGGCGATGTCGGCGTAACTGAAGGCCTCGTAGCCGCGAGTCTGGACCAGCCCCTCGGCGATATCGAGGATGCGTTCGGAGGTGGGCGAGGCAGGCATGGAAGCAATCTACTAGTAGGTAGGCGCCCGTCAATAGGGAGACACGTCGCCGGGCTCCCCCATTCACCGGCTGCCGATACCCCGCACCTCGCGCTCCAGCGCCAGGCGCTCGAGCTTCTCGATCGGCAGCGCCATCATCAGGTCGATCCTGCGACCCAGAACCATCATGGTATCGCGGAAGGCGCGCAGCTTCGCCTGGTCGTCGCCCTCGACCTCGGCAGGATCGGGCATGCCCCAGTGCGCCAGGATCGGGGTACCGGGGAAGATCGGGCACGCCTCCTTCGCCCGGTCGCACACGGTGATCACGAAGTCCCACTGCTGCCGATCGAGGCCCTCCAACCCTTTCGGGGTCTTTCCCTCCCACGGAATTCCCGCTTCGGCCAGCACCCGCACAGCAAAGGGATTCACCCGGGCGGCCGGTTTCGATCCGGCACTCACGACATCGAACCGATCCGCCCCCTTGCGGGCCAGCAGCGCCTCCGCAATCTGACTGCGGGCGGAGTTCCCGGTGCACAGTACCAGCACGCGGAAGCGACGGGGGAAGTTGGCCATGGTCGAGGGCGTGGGGATCAGGTGCTAGCGGGGACGGACTCGTCCGGAAAGAATCGACGAGCCCAGAGGGAAACATAGACGAGGCCGACGAGTGCGGGGACCTCGATCAGCGGACCGATCACCGCGGCCAAGGCCTGGCCGGAGGCGATGCCGAAGGTCCCGATGGCCACGGCGATGGCGAGTTCGAAGTTGTTCCCGGCCGCCGTGAACGAGAGCGCGGCCGTCTCGGGATAGGAGAACCCCAGTCGGTGCGAGATCGTGAACGCCAGGCCGAACATCACTGCGAAATACACCAGCAGCGGCACAGCCACCCTGAGCACTTCGAAGGGACGTTCAATCAGCCGGTCGCCCTGCATCGCGAACATGAGCACGATCGTGTAGAGCAGCCCTACCAGCGCCATCGGGCCGATCCGCGGAAGGAAGCGCCTCTCGTACCAGTCGGCGCCTCTGCGACCCACCAGCGTCCGGCGGGTGAGGTACCCCGCCAGCAGCGGGATGCCGAGGAAGACCAGCACGCTCTTTGCGATGGCGCCCATCGACACAGTGAGGGCCGAACCCGTCTCGCCAAGCCAGCCCGGCACCACCGAGAGGAAGAAGTAGCCCAGCACCGAATAGGTCAGCACCTGGAAGATGGAATTCAGCGCCACCAGCACCGCGGCCAGCTCGCCGGAGCCGCAGGCAAGGGTGTTCCAGATGAGCACCATCGCGATGCAGCGCGCCAGGCCGATGATGATTAGCCCGTCGCGGTACTCGGGCAGGTCGGGTAGCAGCACCCACGCGAGCGTGAACATCACGAGCGGTCCGAGCACCCAGTTGAAGATCAGCGATGTTCCCAGCAGACGGGGATTCCCGGCGTGACTCCCGACCGCCTCGTAGCGGACCTTCGCCAGCACTGGATACATCATCCACAACAGGCCAATGCCGATGGGAACGGAGACGCCGGCGAGCTGCACCCGGTCGAGCACGGCTCCGAGACCAGGAAAGGCGCGTCCGAGGGCCAGACCCGCCCCCATCGCCGCGAAGATCCAGACCGGCAGGAAGCGGTCGAGCGTCGACAGCCGACCGAGGATGCCGCCGGGGGCGGGAAGCGCCGACGCTCCGGCCACGCGAGTCACCGGTGGGGCTCGCCGTCGGCCGGCGCCAGCCGCTTGCTCATGCAGACCGAGGCGAGGCACAGGGTGGTGAATTGCGCCGTTGCCCGGAGCGGTGCCGGCGCCTCCTCCCTCGCCTGACGGCCGAAGCCGCGCCGGGAGAAGAAACCTTCCGCGTCGGAGGTGAGCAGGTAGAGCCGTTCGACCCCCTGCGCAGCGGCCAGCCGTTCCGCCTCCTGGACCAGTGCCGACCCGAGGCCGCTGCCGCGCCGGTCCGCCCGGACGGCGAGCGAACGGAGCAGCCCGGCCGTCCCATAGGGCTCGATCGCAACGATGCCCTCCAGTCCCGCGCTGTCACGCACCCCCACGAACTGGGCGTGCCCCATCTGCAGGTCGACCGTCGGGAGCCCGTTGGCCGAGAGCAGGGCGACGATCTCCGTCGCCTCGTCCGCATCCAGCGGACGGATGCTCATCGCCTGCCTCCGCAACAGTCCGGTCCGCAGCCGCATCCGGCCGACGGCTTGGTGGCCCTGACAAAAGCGCCCATCACCTTGCCGTCGAGTTCCGCGGCGATCCGGTCGGCGTCCATCCCCGCACTCGCGAGAAATTCCCGCGCATCCTCGGCCCGGTAGATCCGGGTCGGCTCCACGGCGGCGTCGGCGAACCCCGCCCGGGTCAGGCGCTCGCGATAGTCGGCCTCGTCGAGCGCCCCGGCGACGCAGCCGGTCCACAGGTTGAGACTCGAGCGCACCGATTCCGGGATGCTGCCCCGGGTCACGACATCGGACACCGCGAAGCGGCCCCCCGGCTTCAGCACGCGAAAGGCCTCGGCGATCACCCGATCCTTGTCTGCCGACAGGTTGATGACGCAGTTGGAAATGATCACGTCGACCGAACTGTCGGGGAGCGGAATCGCCTCGATCTGCCCCTTCAGGAATTCGACGTTCGTCGCGCCGGCCCGCTCCTGGTTCTGCCGTGCCAGCGCCAGCATTTCATCGGTCATGTCGAGGCCGTAGGCCTTGCCCGTCGGCCCGACCCGCTTGGCAGAGATGAGAACGTCGATCCCGCCACCGGAGCCAAGATCCAGCACCGTCTCCCCGGGACGCAGTTCGGCGAGTGCGGTGGGGTTTCCACAGCCGAGCGAGGCGAGGATGGCCTGCGCGGGGAGTCCGGCAGTATCCACCGCATCGTAGAGGTCTCGGGTGATCGGGTCGGCGCTGCCACAGGAGCTGCCGGTGCCGCAACAGCCCGCCTTGGCCCCCTGCGCCACCTGCAGTGCGGCCTGGCCGTAGCGTTCGCGCACGATGCTGGTCATGTCGGTCATGGAGCTACTCCATCAAGAAACGTTGATAGATGTCAGAAAAAAAATTAGCAGCAGCGCGCCTTGACCGAGCGCACCGCCGCGGCCACAGACAAACCGACAATCGCCTCGTCCAGCCCGTCCAGCGCGCCGGGCACCAGCGAGTAGTACACCCAGCGCCCTTCCCGCCGGTCCTGCACCAGGCCCGCATCCTTGAGAGTGCGGAGATGAAAAGACAGCCGGGACTGTCCAGAATCGAGAGCCGCGGTCAGATCGCAAACGCAGCGTTCCCCACCGCGCAGCATCGCGACGAGGCAGAGCCGGGTCTCGTCCGAAAGGGCATGGAATAGCCGGGCCAGACGGCTGAGATCGGAGGTGGGAGGCGCCAAGGTCATGGGGCAAACGTATCAACTAATTTTGATTTGTCAATCCCCGGCACTCCGCTCCGGGCTCCTCGCTCCGCTTCCCTGGCGGAAAGGATGATTTCGACCGAGGCCGGGACCCCGTTCGCGAGCTCGGCGACGAGTTCTGCCCACGACCCATCCGCCGGCGCGACCGGAATCACGATGGTCGACACTCCCGGAGAGGCGACGCTCACGACTGCCACGACTGTGGCGGGCGCGGGGAGGCTGGAAGCCGACTACGGGGAGCATACCGCCCGGCTTCGGCCCCGGGAATTCCTCCTTGGCCGAGGGTTGTGCCTCCGGGCCCAAGCCTCTAGCTTGTAACGGGTTAGTTACTGTAACCGGCGTACCCCGTATCGAGGATCGAGGCCTAGTGGACATCCAGACCCAAGAGAGCGTCCAGCTCTTCGACAAGTGCCGGAACTTCACCAAGGCACGCGAGATCCAGGCGGCCGGTCTGTATCCGTATTTCAAGCCGATCTCGGACTCCGAAGACACGACCGTCGTCATCGAAGGCCAGAAGCGCATCATGCTGGGGTCCAACAACTACCTCGGCCTGACCCACCATCCCAAGGTGCTGGAAGCCGCTGCCCGGGCGCTGTCGCGGTACGGCTCCGGCTGCACGGGCAGCCGTTTCCTGAATGGCACGCTCGATCTCCACGGCCAGCTCGAGGCAGCGCTGGCGGCCTTTCTGGGCAAGGAAGACTGCCTGGTCTTCTCCACCGGCTACCAGGCGAATCTCGGCCTGATTTCCGGGCTCATCGGCCGCGGCGATCTGGTCTATCTCGACAAGCTGGACCATGCGTCGATCGTGGATGGCGCCAAGATGTCCTACGGCGATACCATGCGCTTCAATCACGGGGACCTCGCGAGCCTGGACCGGATGATCGAGCGGACCCGGAACAGCCGCGGCGCGATGATCGTCGTCGACGGTGTGTACTCCATGGAAGGCGACATCGCCAACGTCCCGGAGCTGGTGCGCATCTCCAAGAAGCACGGTGCGGCGCTGGCGCTCGACGACGCCCATTCCATCGGCGTGCTGGGCCCCAATGGCGAAGGCACCGCGGCCCACTTCGGCCTGACGGACGAGGTAGATCTCATCGCCGGGACCTTCTCGAAGTCGCTGGCATCGATCGGGGGTTTCGTCGCGGGCTCGGAAAGCGTCATCCATTACCTAAAGCATCATAGCCGCCCGCTGATCTTCACCGCCTCGCTGCCCCCGGCCAACACCGCCGGCGTGCTGGCGGCGCTGGAAGTCATCAAGTCCGAACCGAACCGGCGCGAGCAGCTCTGGGCCAACACCCATCGCCTCCATGCGGGCCTGCGCGGTCTCGGCTACAACATCGGCGAGACCGAGACGCCGATCGTGCCGGTGCTCATCGGTCCGCTGGAGACCACGCTGGTCTTCTGGCGCAAGCTGTTCGACGCGGGCGTCTTCACCAACCCGGTGGCGCCGCCGGCTGTTCCGCCGTCGCAGTGCCGGCTGCGCACCAGCCTGATGGCGACCCACACCGCCGATCAGATCGACTTCTGCATCGAACAGTTCGCCACGATCGGCCGCGAGTTGGGGGTCATCTGACCGCGGCAGTGACGGTCCGGCCCGTTCAGGGCCGGGCCGACCTGGATCGCTTCATCGCCATTCCGTATGACCTCCACACGCGGGACCCGAACTGGGTCCCGCCGTTGCGTATGGACATCCGGAAGCTGCTGGACCGCGCCAAGAATCCCTTCTTCGAGCATGCCGAGGCGGAGTACTTCCTGGCCGAGCAGGCGGGCCGGCTGGTCGGCCGCATTGCGGCAATCAGCAACCGGCTCCACAACGAGACCCATGGCGACAAGGTCGGCTTCTTCGGGTTCTTCGAGTCGGTCTACGATCAGGACGTCGCGGATGCGTTGTTCGCGGCGGCGCAGGCCTGGGTGCGGAGCAAGGGGCACGACGTGATGCGCGGTCCAGCCTCGTTCTCCACCAACGACGAGTGCGGGCTGCTGGTCGACGGGTACGACACCCCAGCGACACTCATGATGCCGCACAATCCCCCGTACTACGAGCGGCTGCTGGACGGCGCAGGATTCAAGAAGGCCAAGGACCTCCTCGTCTATCGCGGCGGCTGGATCGCGCAGTATCTCCCCGTCCCCGAGCGCCTCGCCCGCGGGACCGAGCTGCTCCGCAAGCGCCTCGGCATCACGATCCGTCCGCTGAACCTGGCCGACTTCGGCAACGAGGTCGAGAAGATCAAGGTCCTGTACAACAGGTGCTGGGAGAAGAACTGGGGATTCATCCCCATGACTGATCACGAGATCGATCACCTCGCCGAGCAGTTCAAGCCGGTCGTCAACGCCGACCTGGTGCCCTTCGCGGAGAAGGATGGCGAGGTCGTAGGGTTCGGGCTGGCTCTGCCCGACCTGAACGAGGTGTTCCGCCGCCATCGCTCGGGCCGGCTCACCCCTGCCCTCCTCGCCGACCTGCTGCTGTCGCTCAAGCTGAAGCGCATCCGCCGTGCCCGGATCCTGCTGCTCGGGGTGATTCCCGAGTTGCGCGGCAAGGGTGTCGACGCGATGCTGTATCACTGGATCTGGACCAAGTCGGCCGAGCACAAGATCTACTGGGGCGAGGCCGGGTGGATTCTCGAGGACAACCCCGCGATGAATGCGGGTCTCGAAAAGATGGAATTCTCCGTCTACAAGACCTACCGCCTCTACGACCGGCCGACATGAAGGCGCTGGTCACCGGCGCGACAGGCTTCGTCGGGAGTCACCTCGCCGAAGCGCTGCTGCGCCGCGGCGACGAGGTCACGGCGCTGGTTCGCTCACCCGGCAAGGCGGCTCTCCTCAACGAACTCGGTGTGCGGCAGGTGGCCGGCGACCTCCACTCCCCGGAGGCGCTGCACGCCGCCGTGGCCGGGCAGGACGTCATCTATCATGTCGCCGGACTGGTGGCGGCGCGGAACGAGGCGGAGTTCCTGCAGGCCAATCGCTCGGGTACCGCCACTCTGATCGCCGCGGTCGGCGACGCCGATCCGCGCCTGATCCTGGTATCCTCGATGGCCGCAGGAGGCCCGGCCCCTCTCGACCGGCCACTCGCTGGCGACGAGCTCCCCGCCCCGGTGACAATGTACGGGCGCAGCAAGCTCGCGGGTGAGGAAGCAGTCCGGGCGAGCCGACTGCGCTGGTCGATCATCCGCCCCCCGATGGTCTACGGGCCGAGAGATACCGAGGTCCTGAAGGTCTTCCGGATCGCGCGATCCGGTCTGGTGCCGGTCTTCGGCGACGGCACTCAGCAGCTCTCGGCCGTCTACGGTCCCGACCTGGCCGATGCCCTCATCGCGGCGGCGGCGACCGATGCCGCCATCGGCAAGACCTACTATGCCTGCCACCCGGAGCTGTTCTCGAGCATGGAGTTCGTCCGCGCGGTCGGCCGCTCGATCGGCCGGTCCGTGCGAGTGCTGCCACTCCCCCCCTGGGTGGCCCGCAGCGCGCTGAGCATCACCGGCACCGCGGCCCGGCTCACCGGAACGGCCACCATCCTCACGGCGGACAAGGCGAACGAGTTCTTCCAGCCGGCGTGGACCGGGGACCCCGGGCCGCTGATCCGGGACACCGGATGGCAGCCCTCCCACGATCTCAGCAGCGGACTCACGGCGACGGCCCAGTGGTATCGACAGCGCGGCTGGCTCTAGTCCGACCCGCCGAATGGCTGCTGCTCGGCTACCTCGGCATCACCTGCGTCATCGGCGGTCTGCGGCTGCCCCAGCAGCCCGCCATCGCCTGGGTGATCCTGGCGCACAGTCTCTGCGCGCTTCTGGTGTTCCTGGCCGCCCGCCCCGATCTCGGGCCGCTCGGTCGCACGCTCCGCGAGCTGTACCCGCTCCTCCTCCTCGGCGCGCTGTACCCGGCGCTCGACATCCTGAACAACTTTGGCGCAACCGCCACCCACGATCTGAGGGTGCGCGCCTGGGAACAGGCCCTGTTCGGGCAGGAGGTCAGCCGGACCTGGTGGCAGACCTCCCCCAGCGTGTTCTGGAGCACCCTGCTGCACGCGGCGTACTTCGCCTACTATCCGATCATACTCGGGCCGCTCATCTATTTCGTCGCACGAGGCCGGCTCGTCGACGCCCGGCGTACCACCCTCTGGGTGCTGAGCACCTTCCTGTTCTGCTACCTGGTGTTCCTCTGGTTTCCGGTCGCGGGGCCCTACTACGAGTTTCCCCGGCCGGATGCGTGGTTCATCGCCAACCCCGCCGCCCGCCTGGTATACGCCACCCTCGCCGCCGGAAGCGCGTACGGCGCCGCCTTTCCATCCTCGCACGTCGCCGCGACCCTCGTCGCTACCGCCGCGGCGTTTCGAGGCTCGCGGGCCGTCGGCGGACTGCTGATCGTTCCAGCGGCCCTGCTCAGCGTGGGGGTGGTGTACTGCCAGATGCACTACGGCGTCGATGCGCTGGCTGGCGTGGCGCTCGCCGCGGCGGTCGTCATCGGGTGGTCGCGGCTCGGCCCCAAGAACGAATAGGGGGGCCCGAAGGCCCCCCTATCCATCGCTTGTCCGGAAGGTAACGCCCGGAGAACTGCTGCGGCCGCCTACTGGACGGTGATCTTCGCCTTCATGCCGAAGGGGACGTGGGGCGTGCAGTAGTAGTGGTAGTCACCGGCCGGTGCGCCCGCGAACGAGATCGTGTAGGTCTCGCCGATGCCGACCTTCATCGGGCCGGAGAGCGGAGCCATCTGATCCGCCATGGCCTTGTTGAGCACATCGGCGGCGCCGGCCGGGATGCTGTCGGCGTGGAACGCCACGTTGTGCGGCGGGCCGCTCTTCACCGTGAAATTCACCACGTCGCCGGACTTGATCGTCAGCTCGGTCGGAGTGAACTTCGCCACCTTGCCATCAAAGTCCATATCGACTTCATGGGTCGCGCCGGTCGCGGCCGGCGCTGCCGCCGCCGCTGCCGGCTGCTCCGCCGGCTTCTGCTCGCCACCCTTGCCGCAGGCCGCGAGGGCCAGGGCCATGCCAGCCACCATCATCGTCGCGCGCATCGGGTACTGCCTCCGGTCACTGGAAGGAGAAAACACTTTGTGAAAAGGTTCACAAAGATACATCGCTCCCGCGCAAATAGGGAGAGGGCGCGGGCGCATTAGATTACCCCGGTGCACCCTCCTCCGCCATGTACCTCCCTCGGCTCCCAGTGTCAGGAGATCCAGGTCACCCTTCGGGTCGGGACCCTCGATGCGGGAGCCGATTCCGTCGACCATGAAGCGACCTGGCTGATCGGCCACACCGAGCGAATCAGCTTCCGCAACCTGCGCCGGGAGGGAATCGAGCTCGTCGTCGATGCCACCCTGCACGTCCGCTGCCGGCACCTCAAGGCAACTCCGGAGCTGGGCGAGGCGGTAGGGCGCTGCGCTGCGCACGGGCATACCGGTCCGTACCCCCCACGGACCCGCGGCGCCGAGCAATCGCGGCGGCTGGGAGGGGAACGATTCCTGGTCGTTGAGCACCATGAGATGGCTGCGGTGGCCCTCCCCCTGCCCCCGCGGTCCCTGCCCCTGCTCGAGTCTGGGGGCGATGAGGTGAACCCCTGCTCGATCGCGCCCTGCGCGACAGCCGATCACACCCGGGGCAGCGCCTGCTGTCGAGACCTGCAGATCGAGATCGTCTGCCCCAGGAGCGACACCCGACTGGAGGCGCTGGTCCGGTCGCGGCTGTCCCCCTATCTCTGCAAGGTCAGCCGGGAGTCGCCCGAATCTCTCGAGGCCGAAGTGATCTCGGCCTGCGGCTTCCTCGATGATCCCGGCCTCAACTGCACCCTCCACGGGCGAACCCGCTCGGACGGTCGCCCGGCCAAGCCCGATCTCTGCAGCCAGTGGCCGGACGACGGCAGGGGCCTCCACCCGGGGTGCATCTTCTGGATGCCCCCGCCCCCCAAGCGACCGAAACGACAGTGACAAACCAGACTGCTGGCAGTATTGTGTTCCTGAAGCGGGATGGGACGTCGTAGGACTATCTGCCAGGCTGATTTCCCCTCACTGGCAGGGTCCGCATGAGCCCGCGCCGGGAGACCCCGATGGGTGAAGAGCTCGAAGAGCTGTACCGAACCACGTACAACACGGTGGTGCGATTCCTCTACCGCAAGGTGTGGGATGCCGACCGGGCGCACGACCTGGCGCAGGAGGTCTTCATCCGCGCCATGGCTCATCGCCCCGAGAAGCCCCGGGCATGGCTGTTCGCCGTGGCGGCGAATCTCGCCCGGGACGAAGCCCGGGCCGCAGTCCGGCGGAAGCGGCACCTGACGCTGCTCAAGGACGATCCGATCGCCCAGCCGTCAATGCCGCAGGCGGCCGATGACGCCGTCGAGGACGACGAGCGGCGCACCAAGGTGGACGGCGCCCTCGCGACTCTGACCAAGCGGGACCGGGAAGTGCTCCTGCTGTGGGACGCAGGGATGAGCTATCCGGAGATTGCCCAGCAGACCGGCCTCGCGGTCGGTGCGGTGGGAACCACCCTGGCGCGCGCGCGCAAGCGGCTGGTGGACGCCTACGACCGAATGGAACACGAGAACCGTGCGGCACATTCCTGAAGAAGAGCTCCACGCCTACCTGGACCAGGCGCTCAGCCGGTCCCAGTGCGTCGAGATTGAACGTCATCTGGCCGAGTGTCCGCGCTGCCAGTCGCTGCGCGATGGCACGGCGGCGCTGCGCGACCGGACGACGGCGCTACTCGCGCTGATCGGCCCGCCGCCAATCGTTCCTCCTCCGTTTTCGCTGCTGGAGCGCCGTCATCAGGAGGCTCGTCGGCAGCGTTCGCGTCACCTCGCTGCCGGCGCCTGGGCGGCGAGTATCGCCGGGGCCGTGCTGCTCGGCTGGACCATGAATCAGCCATCGCAGGTACCCCTTTCCATCGCCGCAGCCCCGCCGGTCGCCATCGCGCCGTCCGGCGCGGTCGCGCCAGCCGCCTCTCCCAGGTCCAACACCGTCGCTCTCGCCAGTGCACCGCGGCCGACCCCGGCTCGGGCCCCCCGGCCACGGCTGGTCCGGGTGAAGTCCGGCGTCCCGAGCAGCACCGCCGCGGCTCCGCTTGAATTCGCGCGGGCCGTGGAGACCGATCCGGCCACCGTCCAGTTCGCCAACGCGGTCGCGCCTGCGTCGATGGGCTCCGCGCCGCTCGAGTACGCGGATTTCAGCGCGGCGCCGGTGGCGCCCGATCCGCAACTCGCCGGCCTGTGGCGTACGGTGGTACCGGACAGCGGTTCCACCCTCCGCAACGGCGACGTGCCGCTGGTCCCGGGCCTGGCGGTGGTGCACATGCGGGTGCAACCCGGCCACGGAGAGGGTGACGTCACCGCGGTGGACCAGGTGCTGGAGTCGGGCGAAATGATCCGGACGATCTCCGGTCCGGCCAGCCGGGTGGGACCGCTCGTGAGCGACAACGCCACCGCGCCCGAGGCTGCCTCGGCCCGCGCGGCCCGGGTGACGGTGACGATCCGCCAGGGGGACAAGATGGTCGCCGTGACCGGGCCTTCCGACGCGCTCGGCTCCCTCCTCTCCCGGGTCAGCTCCAGACGCAGATACTGACAGGGGCGGGGCGAACAAGAAGGCCGGGTCTCCACCGAGACCCGGCCTCTCTCGTGCCTGTCAAGATCGCCGCTAGTGGTGTCCGCGTTCCTTGTCGAGCGTGATCATCGCCAGACGGGGTGAAACCATCGGAAAGGTCCGGCCGAAGATCCCGTAGCAGAGCAGGAACAGCCCCAGAAAACCGATCGTCGGCCCGAGCTCCGGCATCCCGAAGACGGGACCGGCCTGCCGGGTGACCGAGGGCATGACGAGCAGATACCGCTCCAGCCAGAGGGTACAGAGACTGATCGCCGTGAAGAGTCCCAGGGTCACCGGAGCCTTCTTGGGGGCGACGCCGAGGAGGCCGATGAACGGCACCACGAACATGCCGATGAACACGAGGCTGCCGATGGGCCGCCAGGGTCCCCAGAGCCTGGCGAATACGAACCCGGTCTCCTCCGGCAGATTGCCGTACCAGATCACCAGGAATTGGGACCACATCAGGTAGGTCCAGAACACCGAGAAACCGAAGATCAGCTTGCCCAGATCGTGACGCTGCTTGGGGCTGATGTACTCCCCGATGCCGATCTCCCGCTGGCCGTACAGCATCATGAGGGCAAGGAGGGTGTGCGCTCCGAGGAACGATCCCATGAAGTACCAGCCCCCGAACAGGTTCGAGAACCAGTGCGGCTGCAGGGCCATGACGGTGTCGAAGGCGATCATCGAGAAGACGATGGCGTAGGTGACGATGTACGCCGGCGCCAGCGTGCGGATCCGTGCGTCGTGCCGGGCCCGCCCCTCGGCGGAGGCATCGTACCCCTGGGTCCACCGATCGTACAGGGAGCGGCGTGCGTCCGTGACGGCGCCTTTCACCTCGTACATGTCGGGCACGAGGTCGGCCTTCACCAGGCTGAACCCGAGGTAATAGAGTGCCGCCATCCCGACCGCCAGCCGGGCGAACATGAATCCGTGGGAGAGCCACACTTCCTTCGCGTGGCCGAGGCCGTGCATTTCGGGGAAGATGTGCGAATAGCCCACGGTGAAGATCAGCAGGAAGCCGATCACCGAGACGGGGAAGAAGATGAACGGCGCCGCCTCGGCGAAGCGGATGATCAGCCCCGACCACTTCGCGTTGGTGATCTTCTGGACGGCCACGAAGGCGAAACTTCCACCCGTCAGCCCGGTGAAGAAGACCCAGTTGACATGGAAGAGTTGCCAGGCACGATCGGCCTGGTCACCGCGGGCGTAGATCGTGAACAGGATCGCGCCGACGACGGCGAGGGCGGAGCCGAGACTCACGAACAGGTTGTACCGGGCAGTCACGGACCGCGCCACAAGCTGGTCGCGCACCGACGAGTTCCCCATCACTTGGCTCCTCCCGACTGTGCCGCCGCGGAATCGGCCTGGGCCTTCGCCGCCGCCTGCAGCTGCCGGACGTAGTTCACGACTTCCCAGCGGGCCTGGCCATGGACCCGGTCCCCGTAGCGGGGCATGACGCCGCGGCCATAGCGGACGATGCTGTAGAGATAACCGTCGCTCCAGGCCATGGCCCGGGGCGTGGTGAGCGGCAGGGCCGCCACCTTCGGGCCGACCGGGCCGTCGGCGTTGCCGGTATTGCCGTGGCAGACCGCGCAATAGGTGTGGTAAAGCGTGTCGCCGCGGGCCGACGCGGGGAGCCCCGCGAGCGGATTGACGAGCTTGTCGGCGGTGGTGGTGTTGCCGACACCCCACTCGGCAAACCAGTCGGCCTCTCCACCGGTGATCGGGACGGTCCCCGCCACGGTGTTCCGGGGAATGTCGGCGCGCTGATACGGGTGCACCGAGGGTTGCTTGATCATTGCGTCAAACCACGGCACGACGTGCATCAGATCGTCCGGGGACGGCACGTCGTTGTAGTAGTAGTCGCAGCCGGTGGCGCCGAGCATCAGGGCAAGCACGAGGAGCTTACGCCGCATGACGCACCTCCACCGAGCCCGCGTCGCGAAGCATGCGCTCGAGCTGGGGAATATCCCCGGCCCCGCAGGGGATGAAGATCCCGATGCGATCATCGCTGAACTTGGGATCGTAGGCCATGCCGGTGGTCGGAGTGCGCAGCGAGAGGATGATGATGCCCGCGACCGTGGAGAGCGAGCCGATCAGCACCATCAGCTCGAACATGAACACCACATAGGGCGGAAAGGTGGCGATCGGCTTGCCGCCAACCAGCAGTGGCCAGTCGAGCGACATCCAGAAGGTCATGCCGATGCCGGCGAGGACGCCGGTAATCCCGCCGATCAGGGTGAAGAGGCTCACCGGGCTCGTGGTGATGCCAAGGGCATCCTCGAGCTCGTGGTTGGGTGCGGCCGAGTAGACGGTGAACTTCTTGCGCCCCTGGGCGCGCAGCGCCTGGATCGCGTCGCAGGCCGCATCGATATGCTCGAAGGCGGCCAGCACGCCGGGAACGGGCCGGGCCATCAGTGGCCTCCCTTGCGAAGCCGGGGCATCGGGATCTGCTCCTTGATCTCCTGGATCGCGACCATCGGGAAGGTCCGGGCGAACAGCAGGAACCACATGCCGAACCAGCCGAACGACCCGGCCAGGATGCCCCAGTCCGCCCAGGTGGGCGTCATCTGGCCCCAGGCGTAGGGGAGGTAGTCGTTGCTGAGGCTCGAGACGATGATCACGTAGCGCTCGAACCACATGCCGATGTTGATGAAGATCGAGATGACGAACAGGGCCGTCAGGTTGGTGCGGATCTTCCTGAACCAGAACAGCTGCGACACGAAGGCGTTGCAGATGATCATCGTCCAGCCGGCCCACCACATCGGACCGAAGGCCCGTCGCCAGAAGGTGGTCTGCTCGAAGGTGTTGCCGCTGTACCAGCCGATGAAGTACTCCATCAGGTAGGCGTAGAACAGGATGGAGCCGGTCAGCAGGGTCAGCTTGGCCAGATTGTCGAAATGGTACTCGGTGATCATGTGCTCCAGCTTGAACGCCTTGCGGAGCGGGATCATCAGGGTGAACACCATGCCGACGCCGGAGTAGATCGCGCCGGCCACGAAGTACGGCGCGAAGATCGTCCCGTGCCAGCCGGGGATGATCGACATCGCGAAGTCCCAGGACACGACCGAGTGCACCGACAAGCACCAGCGGGGTGGCCAGCGCAGCGAGGTAGAGATAGGCGCGGGAGTAGTGCCGCCACTGCTGATCGGTGCCCTTCCAGCCCATCGAGAAGAAGCCGTACACCTTCTGCCGCCAGCCCTGCACCATGTCGCGCGCGGCAGAGACGTCCGGCACCAGGCCCACGCAAAGGAAAGTGGTGGACACGGTGAGGTACGTGGTGATCGCGAACACGTCCCAGAGCAGCGGCGACTTGAAGTTGGGCCAGAGCCACCGCTGGTTGGGGTAGGGCAACAGCCAGTAGAAGAACCACTGGCGACCGATGTGGATAACCGGAAAGAGGCCGGCGGTCATGACCGCGAAGACGGTCATCACCTCGGTGGCGCGGTACACCGCGGTGCGCCAGGGCGAACGGAACAGGAACAGGATCGCCGAAATCAGCGTACCGGCGTGGCCGATACCGATCCAGAAGACGAAGGTCGTGATGTAGACCGACCAGAAGACCGGCGGAGTGTAGCCCGCGAGTCCCAGTCCGTCCTTGAGCAGCATCACGAAGGTGCCGGCCCCCACGAGGAACAGCCCGACCGCCCCCGCAAGCAGGAGCAGGTAGCCTTTCCCCGCGGTTCCGAGCGTGTTGACGACGTCCCGGGTGACCTCGTGGTGGGTCTGGGTCGGCTGCGAGTGGTCGTGTTCGTGCACGATGGCCGCCATCGGTTATGCCTCCGTCCGGTGCAGGACCTTGGCGAGGTAGGTCACAGCCGGCCGAACGTTCAGGTCCTCGAGGATGTGGTATCCCCGGTGATCGGCGCCGAGCTTGGAGACCCGGGAGTCGGCGTCCTTCATGTTGCCGAAGGTGATCGCGCCGGAGGGGCAGGCCTGGGCGCAGGCGCTGATCACGTCGCCGTCGGCAAGGGTGCGGTCCTCGAGCCGGGCCTGGTTCTGGGCGCCGCGGATGCGCTGCACGCAGAAGGTGCACTTCTCCATGACGCCCCGGCCGCGCACCGTCACGTCGGGGTTGAGCTGCAGGTTGAGCGGCTCGGGGAAGGCCTTCTGGTTGTAGGCGAACCAGTTGAAGTAGCGCACCTTGTAGGGACAGTTGTTGCCGCAGTAGCGGGTGCCGACACAGCGGTTGTAGACCTGTCCGTTCAGTCCGTCGGCCGTGTGATAGGCGGCGTAGACCGGGCAGACCGGCTCGCAGGGCGCGGCGTCGCACTGCTGGCACAGCATGGGGACGAAGCGCGCCTCGAGCGGCTCCCCGTCCTGGCCACCCTCCCAGTACCGCTCGATCCGCATCCAGGTCATCTCGCGGCCGCGGAGGATCTGATCCTCACCGACGAAGGGGATGTTGTTCTCGGCAGTAGCAGGCCGTCACGCAGGCCGAACAGCCGGTGCAGCGGGCCAGGTCGATGACCATGCCCCACATCGGATGCTCGTTGGCGTATTCGCCGTGCTTGCGCTTTTCGAGCTGGGAGGCGCGGAAGCCGCCGATCGCCTCGACCTCGCGCTCGGTGTTGATCTCGTGCTCTTCGTGTCCCTCCGCCTTCGCTGCGAGGGAGGGCGTCATTCCCTGCTTCGCCTGGGCGAAGGTCATCGCGTCGGCGATGCCGCGGCCGAGCTGCCGGGTAGTCCCCTCGGTCTTGGCCACCTGCTTCCAACCGCCGGTCTTGGTGACCGTCACCCGGGTGGAGAGGTACGGCAGGAAGCCTTTCGTCTCCTTGCCGTCGAGCAGGTCGAGCCCGTTGACCCCGCGCCCGGTGGCGAACTCGCCGTACGAGGTGTGGCCGAGTCCGAGCGGCACCGCGAGGACTTCAGGGTGAATGCCCGGATAGACGTAGACCGGTGCCTCGATGCTGCCGTGGGGCGAAGTCAGCCTCAGGATTTCGCCCTCCTGAACATCGAGCCGCTTGGCCGTTTCGGGATTGACCTCGATCCAGGAGTGCCAGGTGATCTTGGTAACCGGATCGGAGAGCTCCAGCAGCCAGGGACGATTGGCGAAGCGTCCGTCGCCCATGACCGAAGTGCTCGGCACAAAATAGAAGGCGTCGTTGCCCGCCTCACCATCGAACGCGGGCGCGGTGTAGCTGACGGCCTGTGCTCCCGGCGCGAGCTTGACCGGTAGCGCCGGGGCCTCGGCAAAGAGGCCGCCGTGCTGCAGCGCCTGCCGCCACGCGTCGTCGGTGCCGAGCGTCTTGAGCCACTGGGCCTTGAGGTGAGCTTCCCAGCTTGGGGCGTTGAACTGGGCCAGCGCGCCCCCCGCCTTCTGGGCCGTCTTGAGCAGGACATCGCCGGTGGCCATCGTCTTGAAGACTGGCTCCATCACCGGCTGCAGCAGCCCGGTGACTCCCTTCCGGGGCCGGGCATCGTCCCACCGCTCGAGCGCATGGTGGTTGGGCAGGAGCAGGTCGCAGAGCTGCGCGGTCTCGTCGAGGTACAGCGAGGTCGAGACCTTGAACGGCGCCTTCTTGAACGCGGCCTCGAATCCGGCCGACTTGGGCAGGCCGTAGGCCGGATTGGCCTCATGGACGATGACCACCTGGACGCCGCCCTGGGCGATCCCCTCGAGCAGCGCGAGAGTAGCAGCGTAGCCGTCCCCGCTGTCGAGGTCGCTGCCGAACCGCACGGTCTGGCCGACGTTGCCCGCGACGTAGTTGAGCAGGTTGACGGCGGCGCACACCTCGATCGCCCCGCGATGCTGCGCCGCGATGCCGCCGGCCACCGCAAGCCCCGGCTCCGCCGAGGCGAACTCGCGGGCGATGCGCCGGATGAGCTCGGCGCTCACGCCGCTCTCGGCCTGGGCCTTCTCCGGCGTCCAGGCGGCCAGCATGCCGCGCAGCCCGTTGGCGTCGCCAGGATTCCTGCTGCGTTCGGTCAGGATCAGATTCGCCATCGCGAGAGCGACCGCCGCCTCGCTGCCCGGCTTGAGGGCCACCCATTCGTCGGCGTTCATCCCGGTGAGCGACATCCGCGGCGCGAACATCACGTGCTTCGCCATCTGGCCTTCGGCGTACCCGTGCGAGGCCGCGTAGCCCCGCTGCTGCTCCACCGGCGAGAGCCAGCCGTCGAGGAAGTCGGCGCCGAAGGAGAGAATGAACCTGGCGCGGGCGAAGTCATACGCCGGGAGTTCGGCGGTGCCGAACACCTGCAGATTGGCAGCCCGAATCGGTTCGTAGCTGAAGGGCTGGTAGCGGGCGACCCTGCCACCCTGTGCCTGCGTCCAGGCCGCGAGGACGTCGGAGAAGGTGCCCCGGCCGGCCCCGCTGAGGACGGCGAGCTTGCCGCCCGCCCCCTGGAGCTTCTGCGTCAGGGTGGCAATGGCCTCGTCCCAGGTGATCTCCTTGAAGCTGCCGTCCGCCTGGCGGGCCATCGGACCGCGGATCCGCCCGGGATTGTAGAGCCCCTGCAGCGCCGATTGGCCCTGCGCGCAAAGCTTGCCGGCGTTCACCGGATGGTCGGGATTGCCCTCGAGCTTGATCGCGCGGCCTTCACGGGTCTTCACATGCAGGCCACACCCGGCGGCGCACTCGGTGCAGGTGCTCGCGTACCAGGTCGGAATGCCGGGCACCTGGTCCTCGGACTGCACCAGGTAAGGCACCAGCTTCTCGATCTTGCCGGTGGAGCAACCGGAAACGACCGCGGCACCAGCCCCCGTCACACCCAGGACGGTAAGGAAGCGCCTGCGGTCCATGCCTTCGCGCTGTGTTTCGTCGGACATTTGTGCTCCCGATGAGCCGTCAGCCATCAGCCTTCAGCCGTCAGTCAATTGCCGTGAGTCGTCTGCCTGCGTGCGCCCGTGGCGGGTCGGTACCGCAGAGTCTGGGCTAATAGTGACACGTCGTGCAATCACGGATGATCTTCCGCTCCAGGTGACAGGTGATGCAGAAGCCCATGTTGTTGATGGTATTCGCCGCGAAGACCTGGGGCATCCGGGCCACATCCCCGTGGCAGGTCTGGCAGGCATTCGCCCCGAGCGCCTTGATGTGACGGGCGTGGGAATAGTGCACGTGCCGTGCGAGGGTGTGCACCCGTACCCACTCGATGGGCTGTTTGTTGTTCCACGAATCGCGCAGCTTCTTGATCTCGACTTTGTGCGACGAGTCAGTGCCGCCGATGATCAGGTGACAGCCCATGCACGACTGGATGCTGGGAATGCCAGGCTCACTCGAGGTCGACACCGAGGAGTGGCAGTACTGGCAGGGAATCTTGCTGCTGCCGGCGTGGATGTCGTGGCGAAAGAAGACCGGCTGGCGGGGACCCTTCAGGTCGGCGCTGTCGCCTTTCGCGAGCACCCAGGCGGCGAGGGTATCCGCCTTGGCGGGCGCAGTCTGTTGCGCAGGGGAGTTGCGCTGGATCGCAGCGATGGCGCCGAGCGCCAGCAACAGGGACCCTGCTCCGAGGAGTGCCAGCTTTCGCATGATGGCTCGCGGCCGTGAGGGTGGCCCGCACGGGAAATTCGGGGATCGACCCGGTTGTGAATTCTTTCACGAGACGGCAAGCTGTTGCGGGAGCAACGATTGCCGCGACAAGTATAGTCAGTGCCCTGCGACCCGCCATCCCTCCGGCACCAACTTATCCGAGTCGATCACTCGGAATGCATTCCCCTGCTCAGCTCGCGAGCGAGCGCCGCCCCTGGGGCCCGGGAGTCTCGGCGATCAGCCAGGCGAGCTTGCGGCGCACGAAGCTGAGAAAGGCATCCGCCGCCTTCTGATCGACCACATCGAGCGCGCACCAGCGCACCGGTCCGGTGCGTTGCGCGCTGCGGATGGAGGCACCGATCGCGGCGGGCAGCCGGGGCACGGCGAGTGCCTTCGGCTCTTCGGCATCGGCGATGGTGAAGGTGATCGCCGGCCCGTTCTGCATGACATGGATCCAGCAGAGCTTGCGGTGGCCAACCGCGTACTCCCAGGCCCAGTGCCATGAGGCGCCCATGTACTTCACATGCTCGGTGACGCCCGGAAGCTTCTGCAGGCCCTCCCGCAGGCGGCGGAACCGCGCAGCAGAGGCGGCGGGGAGGTCCTTGTAGGGCGCCGATGGCTTGGGTTCCTGACGGGAGTTGGGGTACAGATTCGTGGCCCAGTACGCGGCGGATCGCCCCACAGCTCAGGCTCCCGGGAAGTATGACGAAGGATGGACGGCCAAAACTAACCGGGCCCCCCCGGTTCTTCCAGCGCCGCATCCGGCGGTGTACCCGGGCCACGTGCCTCCGGCGGCAGTGGCAGGCCACTCCGCTCCAGGAACCGCACGACCTCGATGCCCATCGCGCGGACGAGCGATGCCTCCCGGCCATCGAGATCGGCACGGAACAGCACCTCCCGCCAGGAGCGCATGACGCTCTCGCTCTGCCGGGTCTTGAAGAACTCGATGGCCCACAGGGCCCGCTGCCAGTCGGCGAAGACCCGCTCCATCAGCTGCATCGAGGCCGGCTCCGCCGGCTTCCGCGGCGGCTTGATCGGCCGCCGGTCCCCGCCGCGGGCCAGCCAGGTCTCATAGCACATGATGGCGACGGCCTGGGCGAGGTTCAGCGACTTGTACTCGGGGTTGGTGGGGATGGTGACCAGGGCGGTGCAGCGGTCCAGCTCCTCGTTGGAGAGCCCCTTGTCCTCCCGCCCTGCCACGAAGGCCACTGTGCCGCCGGCGGCGCGGGCGATCAGCTCCGCCGCGGCGGGACCGGGGCGGTAGACCGTCCGCTTCGCGGTGCGCTCCCGCGCGGTCAGCGCGAGGGTCCAGGTACAGTCGGCGATCGCCGCGTCCAGGGTATCGTGGATCGTGATCTGCTCGATCAGGTCGCCCGTGTTATGCGCGATACCCTCGATGCGCCACGCGTCGAACACCTCGGGCGCGACCAGCCGCACCTGGGCGAGGCCGAAGTTCTTGGCGATGCGGACTGCACTGCCGATGTTGACGATGTCCTGCGGGGCGACCAGGACGAGAATGGGGGCCGGTTGCATGCGGGCAATTATATCGTGATAGGGGCGGAGCTGTAGCTCCACCACTACCCGGGCACCACCACGGCCAGGACCTCCGCCAGGTCCTTTAGGGCGAAGGGCCTCCACGGCCCCGGACGGGCAGCCCCCTGCAGGAAGCGCGAGGCCTCGGACGACAACACGTCGCCGGTCATGAAGCTCAGCTGGTCGATGGCCGCCGAGTCGGTCGGCTGCGGCACGCGCAACTGCTCGCCATCCGGCGCGAGCAGCGGCGAGCCGGTGGAGGCGGTGGTTTCAAGTGCAACATCGAGGAGGACGCCGGACTCGTAGGAGGGGATCGGGACGAGGGGAACCGGGAGCGTGGTGCTGGAATGCCCGGCGGACAGAATAGCCATGCACCCACTCCCCAGTGAGCGCGACGGCTGGCGCCACCGCGCTGGAACGGTCCCGGGGGCGGACAACCGATGGGTGCTGATCTATGTGCAACAGGTGGTCAGGCTCAGGTGTCTCCCAGGAATGAGGTATCGAACCGCTTGGCCTTCAAGGCGGCCGCAAAGGCCGACTTCTCCACCGCCCGCATGTAGGCCTCGCGGGGCTCGACCTGCTTCTGCTCGACCAGTTCGAGCAGGGCGTCGTTGAGGGTCACCATCCCGGACTTCCGGTTGGTCTGCATGATGGACGGGATCTGGAAGGTCTTTCCCTCGCGGATCAGGTTGGAGACCGCGGGAATGGAGAGCAGCACTTCCTTCGCCGCGACCCGGCCGCCGCCCGCCTTGCGGCAGAGTACCTGGGCGATGACCCCCTTCAGCGACTCGGCGAGCATGACCCGCACCTGGGCCTGCCGGTCGGGCGGGAACTGGTCGATCACCCGATCGATCGTCGAGGGCGCGGTGGTCGTATGCAGCGTGCCGAAGACGAGGTGCCCCGTCTCGGCGGTCTCAATCGCGATCGACACCGTTTCGAGGTCGCGTAGCTCGCCGACCAGGATCACATCGGGATCCTCGCGGAGCGCCGCGCGCAGCGCCGACTTGAACGACTGGCTGTGCTGGCCGACCTCGCGCTGGGTGACGACACACTGCTTGGGCGGATGGACGAACTCGATCGGATCCTCGATCGTGAGGATGTGATCGGTACGGGTGCGGTTGATCAGGTCGACCAGCGCCGCGAGCGTCGTCGACTTGCCGGAACCGGTCGGGCCGGTGACCAGCACCAGTCCCTTGGTCAGGTAGCAGAGCTTCTGGATTTCGGGCGAGAACCCGAGTTCCTCTGCGGTCATGATTCGGGAGGGGATGACCCGGAACACCGCCATCGGCCCGCGCCGCTCCTGCGCCGCGTTGCAGCGGAAGCGGGCGACCCCGGTGACCTCCCACGCCCAGTCGACGTCGCCGGTCTCCTTGAAAACCCCGAAGTCGGCCGGCCGCATGATGGAGGTGATCATCGACAGCAGATGCTCGGCTTCGAGCGCCGCACCTTCCACGCGCACCAGTTCGCCATCGACCCTGAGGATCGGCTGCTCGCCGGTGCGCAGGTGCAGGTCGGAGGCACCCCGCTCCGACGTGAGCCGAAGCCACTGCTCCAGCTCCGCCCGGGCCGCGCCCCCGTCCACTGCGGCCGAGAACATCGCGGTGCGCCGACCGGGGGTCTTCGGGGCGGCCAGGTCGGCCAAAGGCGACGGTTCGGCCGGCGCCGCGCGATCCGGCAGCCGGCCGGGTCGGATGAGCACCCGGGTGCCATCCGGCTCGGGGATCACCTCCACGCCGTTCACCTGTCCGGCATAGTCGTATTCGAAGCTGAACGCGGGCGGCCCCTCGAGGCGGGCGTGATCGGCGAGCGGCGTGATCTCGCGGACCAGCACGATGATCTGCGCCAAAGTCAGCGGATCCTTGGTGATGGCCCGGGGCGCACCGTCGAACAGCAGGCTGGCGGGCTTGCCGGGCGCGAGCACCAGACCCTGCGCCTTGTGATCGGAGATCGCCTGGATGAATCGGTCGAGTCGAGGCACGTCGATGTCAGGAGAGGGGTCGGGCGGCGCGGACGAAGCCCCGGTTCAGACAGAGGCTCCCCTCGGCGGTGACCAGCAGGAAGAAGCGCTCAGCGGCATTGAGAAAGTCGAGCGCGCGGCCCCGGGTCGGGGGCATCTCGCTCACCGCGGTACCGCGGTACTCCACCCCGCCCACCATCATGATTTCGAGCGGGATCATCCGGGCCACTGTCTGGCGCTCGGGGTCATCGCTGAGCGGGGGCTGTTCCGTGAAGGCCAAGGCGGCAACCTGCGCCTTGGCCACGAAGACCACTTCACCGTGCGGCAGACTCATGGGAAAGAAGGCGTCGCCCCGGTTGAGCATCTCCACCGGAGTCTCCGGACCATCCCGCCAGGCGACCTGGGGCTGCAGATGCACCTCGCCCTGGATGACCAGGCCCTCGGCCAGGGTCACCCGGGCGACCAGTCGCCTGGTGGAAGCCCAGTCGTTCACTATCCCCGAATCTCGACGCCGGACCGCTGTTCCTGAAGCCGGATGGCCTCGAGGTAGTCGGCGCCCTCGCCGAGCGCGGCCCGCGCCTCGTGCAGGAGCTGGCCGGCCCGGGTCAGCAGCGGCCCGGCGACACCCTGGCTCTCGAGGAAGCGGACCGCGATCCCGACGTCCTTGTCGAGCAGCGCGAGGCGGAAGGTGTTGGGATAGGCGCCGGTCAGCACCCGATCGGGTACCAGGCCCTCCGACACGAACGACCGTCCGGAGGAGGCGTTCAGCACTTCCAGCGCCTTGCGCGCCGGGACGCCGGCCTTGGCCAGTGCGACAAACCCCTCGCCGAAGGCGATGATGTGGGTCGCGAGCAGGGCGTTGTTCACCGCCTTGAGCGCCGAGCCCGCGCCGATCGGTCCGAGATGTTCGATCCGCTTGCCGAAGCAGGCGAGCACCGGACGTGCCCGCTCGAAAGTGGCGGCGTCGGCGCCCACCATCACCGTCAATGTCCCCGCCTCCGCACCGTTGGTGCCCCCGCTTACCGGGCAGTCGGCAAACGCCACCCCCACCGAGCCGAGACGAGCGCCGATCCGCTGGGCGCTCTCCGGATCCCCGGAGGTACAGTCGAGAAAGAGCGTACCGCGCCCGATTCCGGCGAGGAGCCCGTCGGGGCCATCGAGAAGCGCTTCGACTTCAGCCGACGTCGGCAGGCAGGTGAGCACGACCGCCGCCCCGGCGACCGCCTCTCGCGGGGTATTCGCAGACCGCGCCTTGTTCACCCGGGCGAATTCGGCCGCCCGCTCGGCGGTGCGGTTCCACACCACGACCTCGTGGACGCGGGCGAGATGAGCGGCCATCGGCCGGCCGATCGCGCCGAGTCCCAGGAATGCCATCCGCACCGTCAGGACTCGGCCGCTCCGGCCGCGGCGCCCCGCTGGCCCAGCTCGCGATCGAGCATCACCAGCGCGGCCTGATTGTCACCGACCCGCCGCACGCTCTCGAGGACCTGGCCGGAGTTCTTCTCCTCCTCCACCTGCTCGGTGATGAACCACTCGAGAAATACCTGGCTGGCGTAGTCGCGGTCGTCCAGGGCGAGGCCGTAGAGATCGTTGATGCTCTTGGTGACACCCTGCTCATGCTTCTTGACCTGCTCGAAGACATCGAGCGGGCTCTTGAAAGTCGTGGGGGGCCCACCGAGCGTCTGGAGCTGCACCCGGCAGCCGCGATCGATGAGGTGGTCGAAGATCTTCATCGCATGAACCGACTCCTCCCGCGCCTGCTGGCGGAGCCACGCCGCGAATCCGGGAAGGGTCTGATCCTCCATCCAGGCGGCCATGGAGAGGTAGACGTAGGCGGACTCGAACTCCTTGCGGATCTGGTCGTTCATGGCCTTCTGCAGGCCCTTGGTCGGGATCATAGGCTGAGCGCTCCGGACAGAAAGGGGGTTTCGCGTGCTGAACGGTATACCGAGCCGGCACGCCGGACCAGTCGCCCGCGGTGGCACTCCCGCAACGCATCGGGGCCGGCACCCAGGTGCCGGCCCCGTTGCCCACCCCACCGCTCAGGAGGGATCAGGGATAGTGCACGAAGCAGCCGCCGCTCCCGGCGTTGAGCCAGTTCTGCTGGACCAGGAAGTCCTTGCCCCCGAGGTTCATGTTGGCGACACCGCCGTTGGCGGTGGTGTAGGTCGTCCCGAAGGTCCAGGCACACTTGTCGGCATTCTCGGCGCCGGCCGGATCGTACCAGGCGTTGAGCTGCGGATCGGTCGCCGCCTCTTCGATCTCGTGGGCCAGGACGTTCACTTCGCGATCGGCCGCGAGGTCGCCGTTGGGAGACGCGGTACCGGTGGAGCAGGCGTTGGGAAAGGCCTGGACGAAGGGCTGGGCGGAGAAGATCACCACCTTGCCGTTCCAGACGAACTTGCTGTGGTAGGCGCAGTACTGAGTCCCGAAGCCGCCGCCGAGGTTGGTCTTCCCCCGGGTGAAAACGGAGTAGATCGTCGACGGATCGTAGGTCAGCTTGCCGGTGTTGAAACCGTTGATGATCATGTTCCTGATCTGGGTGTTCGTCACCTTTGCGGTCAGGGCCGGTACGCTGACGTTGTTGGCCCAGTACTGGGTGTACGTCAGGGAGTTGCCCACCGGGCGGTGCGCCCCGCCACCGAGGGTGTCGTAATAGGTGGTATTGATGTTGAAGTAGGGCGAGCCGCCAAGATTGCGGAGGAAGTGGCCGACCAGCGAGCCGTCCTGGGCCCCGGTGCCCTTGCTCCCCGGCACCGGGCCGCCGACGTAGACCTTGGCCGTGGACCAGTAAATTGTCGCGACCTTGGAGACCCGCAGCACGGGACCACCGTGGTAGTCGATCCCGGTGATGCTGGCACCGGCGAGCGGCGCACTCTGCAGACCGCTGTACGGGTTCAGGTGCATGACCTCCATCGGATACTCCGCGGCGTCCTTGCCGAAGGCCATGGGGGCCGAGGGCGAACTCGGGGCGGTGTTGTCCGCACAGGCCGCGAGCAGGAGGACGCCAGCGGCGGCGGCAAGACGGGAGAACTGCATGGGATCTCCAGGCTGAGGGAAGGCGGCCGCGCCCGCGCGCGAGCCGTACGACAGAGAGAGCAGGTGGGCCGCGGGATCGCCACGGAGCCACCGGACAGCCGAATCGTCGTCATGTTGTGGTTGGAAGCCGGGGCCCAAGCTGGGAATCCCCCTCCCGCCGCGCAACGTGTGCGGCCGTGCCCCAGCCGCGTCTACCTTCTGTGGTTCAGCGGCGACACACTGGGTGGTCCCGCGCAGTAGCTTCAACACAGCCAGTCGCCCTGTCCTGAGCGAGAGTCCCGGGTCCCAGCCGCATGCCGCCCCGCATCGTCCATGTCGATCTCGATGCCTTCTTCGTCGAGGTCTGCCGCCAGCGCCATCCAGAGCTCCGTGATGTGGAGCTGCTGATCGTCGGGGGGCGGCGGGAGTCGCGCGGCGTGGTGCAGTCCGCCTCCTACGCCGCGCGCCGCTTCGGGGTCCGCTCCGGGATGCCCATTGCCGAGGCGGCCCGGCGCTGTCCCGGGGCGACCTTCTTCAAGGGCGAGTTCGCCCACTACCGCGATGCGTCTCGCGCCGTGCGCCAGGTCCTGGCGCGTCATTCGCCGACCGTCGTCATGGCGTCCCTCGACGAGGGGTACCTCGACTTCACCGGCACCGAACGGATGTTCCCAACGTCGCTGCTGCCCGTGGCCGAGGGGCTTCGCGCCGAGATCTCCGCCGCCACCAGCCTCGATGCCAGCGTGGGGATCGGCCCCAACCGGATGATCGCCAAACTCGCGTCCGACTATGCCAAGCCTCGCGGTATCTGCGAGGTGCGCGCCGGCTGGGAGGAAGGCTTCCTCGCCGGCCTGGAACTCCGGGCGCTGCCGGGCGTCGGCCCCCGCACCGCAGAACGACTCGCGAAGCTCGGTCTGACCGAGGTCGCCCAGGTCCAGCGAATGGCCGAGCCGGACCTGCAGCGTCTGGTGGGCGACTATGCCCGCGAGCTCAAGTGGCGCGCCCATGGCCACGGATCCTCGGCGCTGCATAGCGACCGGCTCCCCCGATCTATCAGTCGGGAGACCACTCTCTCCCAGGACTCCACCGACGCCGCCTATCTCGACACCCTGCTGGCCCTCTTCATCGGCCGGGTTGCATCGCAGCTCCGGGAGGAGGGGCTGGTGGCCAAGACCGTGGTCCTCAAGCTGCGCCATGGCGATTTCCATACTGTCACCCGGCGCCTGACGCTGGACGCCGCCACCGACCTCGATGCCGAACTCCTGGGCCCGGCGCGGACCCTGTTCGGGCCTGCCTTTGCCGAGGCCCGGAGGCGCGGGCAGGGCATCCGGCTGCTCGGCGTCGCGGCCACCAGCCTGGCCCAGTCGGCCCCTGCGGACCTCTTCGAGCCCGCGGAGCGGACCCGGCTGCGCGAGTTGACCAGTGCGGTGGATCGGGTCCGTGAACGATTCGGGTTCGATGCGATGGCACCCGCCGCCTCGCTCAAGCTCAAGCGGCAGGACCGTGCATGAGGTACGTGACCGCCCTCCTGATCTTCTCACTGCTCCCGCGCGCCATCCTGGCCCAGGAGGAAACCACCACCGCGGCCGTCACCGCCCGATGCAACGGCGGGGACGCCCTGGCCTGTGTGCGGCTGGCCCAGCGGATAGCGGCGGGAGTAGGCGTGCGGGCGGACTTCGGCCGGGCCGAACAGATCTCCCTGCAGGCTTGCGAGGCGGGGGCACCCGAAGGGTGCACCCAGGTGGGACGATGGTATACGGCCGGGGTGCTGGTGAACTCCGATCCCGGCCGCGCGCTCGCGCTCTTCCGGCGGGCCTGCGATGCCGGGGATCCCAACGGCTGCGATGCGGCATCCCGCGCCTATGAGGCGGGCGAAGGAGTGGTTCCCAATCTCGAGACCGCCATCGCCTTTGGGCAGCGCGCCTGCGATGCGGGCGGAGGGCGCGCCTGTCTCAGGCTCGGGTTGCGCTACGAGCAGGGCCAGGGCAACACCTTCCGCAACGAGGCGCGCGCGGCCGCTCTCTACCAGCGGGGGTGCGATCTGCGGGAGGCGAACAGCTGTGTGCGGCTGGGGACGATGTACCACGATGGCCGGGGGGTGCCGCAGGATGACGTGCGGGCCCACGCACTGTATCGGCGCGCGTGCTATGTGGGGAACAACGAGGCCTGCCGGCTGGAGCCGTTGATCCGGGACGGAGTGCCGATGATGCCCCAGCGTTAGGGCGTGAAGTCCTTCGATTCGAACCGCAGTCCGACCGTGCCGGTCCGCCGGTCGACCTCCTCACCCAGATTCTTGAAGGTCGCCTTCGCGCCCGCCGGTGTCGTGGCCTCCACGGCGCTGTTCAGGAAGAGCGGGTAGTACCCGATCCGGGCCCGGGTCGCGCCCGGATTCACCCGGCAGTCGCAGCGCTGGGCGTTCACCGTGCCCGAGTTGACGGTGATCGAGACCGGCCCGTCGGTGGCGTTGGTGATGAGGGGAGCAAAGACCGGCTGCTGGGTGTCGCCGGCATCGACGGCGTGCTCGATCGTTCCGACCGGCTTCGGATCGGTGAAGCTCCCCTGCAGCTCGACGCCGAGCGGCTGGCCGCCCGGCCCCACCGGGCGCACCAGGTACCACTGCGCCACCAGCGGACCGCTGCCCTTCACCTTCTGCTCCGCCTGACCGCCAGCCGGCACCTCGAAACTGACCGCCCCCACCGTCACCTTGATCGACTCGACGAGGCGGTTCTCCACCACCAGCACCGGCGACCGCCCCATCAACACCCACCCGCCTGCCGCCGCGGCGGCGAGCAAGAGGAGGAGGAGGAGCAGCAGCAGGGGCATGCGGCCCTGCGGTGCAGGTTCCGTCGCGCTCCCCACGACCGGGGGGCGCGCGGTCGGGGTGGCGCGGGTCGGCTGCGCCGCAGGGACCGCGGCGCGGGGCTGCTCGGCGCTCGGAATGATCGCGGTCGCGTCCTCATTCTGCACCTTGCGGGCGATCCGCTCCGCGCTCACCGCGTCCTGGGCCCCCGACTGCCTGCCGGTGGTCAGGGCATCGAGCAGCATGGCGGCAGACTGGAACCGCTCCCCGGGGCGCTTGGCGAGGCAGCGCACGATCACGTTGGAGAGCCAGAGCGGGATACGGGCGTCCTTGGCGGTAGCCACCGGGGCCGGCTCGCTGAGGTGCTTGCCGACGATCTCCTGGGAGCTCTCCCCCTCGAACGGCGGGGTGCCGGTCACCATCTGGTAGAGCACCGCGCCGACGGCGTAGATGTCGGAACGTGCATCCAGGTCCCCCTGCCCCAGCGCCTGCTCGGGACTCATGTACTGGGGCGTCCCGACGACAAAGCCGGTCTGGGTCTTGTGGCCCTCGCCGTCGATCCGCTTGGCGATGCCGAAATCGACCAGCAGCGGCCGACCCGTACTCGCTTCAAGCATGATGTTGTCGGGCTTGATGTCGCGATGGATCAACCCCTGGCTGTGCGCGTGGGAGAGGGCGTCGAGCAACGGCCGGATGATCGCGAGCGCACGGTCGGTCGACAGTGCCCCGGTGCGCCGCAGCATTGCGGAGAGCGCCTCGCCCTCGACGAAGGGCATCGCATAGTAGACCAGCCCCTCTCCCTCGCCGACGAAGTGAATCGCCAGGATGTTGGGATGGCTCAGCCGGGCGATCGAACGGCACTCCTGGCGGAATCGGTCCAGCATCCCCGCCGACCAGGCGATGTCAGGCTTGAGCACCTTCAGGGCCAGACGACGCTGCAGATCGGTGTCGAAGACCTCGTACACCTGGGCGAATCCCCCCTCGCCGAGCAGCCGCCGCACCTCGAACTTCGGCCCGAGTGCACGTGCGAGCCGGGCGGGCACGTCCACCAGGGGATCCGCCGCGACACGCGAATCGCCGTTGCCAGTCCGGCTGCCACACCCCGGGCAGAACAGGGCGGCCTCCGGCAACGGGGTCTTGCAGGTGGGGCAGGGGATGTCGGGCATGGCATCAATCTACGGCGAAAACAGGAAGAGGGAAAAGGGAATCCGGAACCGGGTCCGGTGCACCCTTTCCCGTTTCCGCGTTTCCCTAACTTCCGGCATCCCCTGCCTCAGCTGCTCATGACTCGACCGCATTTCGTAACCCTGCGCTTCCTCGCCGAACCGACGCACGTCAACTTCGGCGGCAAGGTGCATGGCGGTGCCGTGATGAAGTGGATCGACCAGGCCGGCTATACCTGCGCGGCGGGCTGGACCGGCGAGTACTGCGTGACCGCCTACGTCGGCGGCATCCGGTTCCTTCACCCGATCTCGGTCGGCGAGCTGGTCGAGGTCCGGGCCCAGGTGATCCACACCGGGCGGACCAGTCTGCACGTCTCGGTGGACATCTACGCCGGCGATCCCAAGAGCGCGGTCAGGCATCGGTCCTGTCACTGCGTCGTGGTGTTCGTGGCCATCGGGCCTGAGGGGCAACCGATCACCGTGCCGAAGTGGACGCCGCACAACGCGGTGGAACGGGCGCTCGAGGACCATGCCCTGCGGCTGAATGAACTCCGCAAGAGCCTCGACACCGAGATCGAGGAGCGCCTCCAGTGGCTGGACCAGCAGCCCGTCGAGCTCCCAGAAACCGCATGACGACCACGCCGTCGCGCCGGGTGGCGGTACTGGTCTTCGCGGACGCGGAGGTGTTGGACGTCGCCGGCCCGTACGAGGTGTTTTCAATTGCAGGGCGGCGCCACGGCCTGTCGCCGTTCGAGGTCTCGCTCGTCGCCGAGCGGCCGGGGCCAGTGGCGCTGGGGAATGGCTTCGTGGTGACGCCGCACTCCACCCTGGCCGACGCGCCCCAACCTGACATCCTGGTCGTGCCCGGCGGCACGGGCACCCGGCGCGAAATCCACAACGCCGGGCTGATCGCGTGGATTCGGCAGGTCAGCCCCCGGGCCGAACTGGTGCTCTCGGTGTGCACCGGCGCGCTGCTCCTGGGGACCGCCGGACTGCTCGACGGCCTCGAATCGACCACCCGCCACGACAGCTATGCCCTGTTGAAGCAGGTGGCGCCGACGACCCGGGTGCGGGAAGGGGAACGCTTCATCGACAACGGCCGGATCGTGGTGGCCGCGGGTGTCTCGGCGGGAATCGACATGTCCCTCCATGTGGTCGAGCGGCTGCTCGGCCCGGAGCTGGCCGAGGAGGCTGCCCTCTATATGGAGTACCACTGGGACCGGAACGAGGAAGGGCTCACGGACCAGGGGATCTAGGCTGAAGTGCTGCCCCGACAAGGGGTTGAGCGACTGCCCATGGTGCTCTCTGCACCGGCGTCGGTGTAAGCGACAACCGCACGATAGTCTGTGCGGTTTTTTCATTTTTCAGCCAATAGACACCACAAATCATGGGTTGTTTCTGCAAACTGCCTCGTGAATTGTGCAGAATATGCAAATTCACCTTGACACTTCCGTCACTGCGCCATATAATCCTGACCGTCGAGCCGCTCCCCGAACCAGTCCGGGGATCCGGGGAACTCCTCCGGCCCAGAGCCGGCCTCGACACCGACCTCTACCAGGACCCTGCGATGTCACGATTCCGACTCCTCCTCGTGCTGGCCGCGCTGGCGGTGCCCGCGGCGCTCGCCGCGCAAGCCGCCCCGGCCGATTCAGCCGCCACCGCCGCTCCCGCGGTGGCCGCCGTCCATTCCTCGGCGGACTCGATTGCCAACGCCGCGAATACGGCGACAGTCGCGAATGGGGTCGCAATCAACTTCGTCTGGACCCTGGTCGCCGGGTTCCTGGTCATGCTGATGCAGCTCGGCTTCGCCATGGTCGAGACCGGGTTCACCCGCGCCAAGAACGCCGCCCACACCGCGACCATGAACTTCATGGTTTACGGCGTCGCCATGATGGCCTACTGGGCTGTCGGGTTCGCGATTCAGGCCGGCGGACTCGGGCCGATCCTGACGCTCGGCCAGACCGCCGATACGGCGACCCTGACCAAGGCGGTGAGCGTCACCATCGGCGGACATTCCTGGAACCTGATGGGATACTCCGGATTCTTCCTGTCCGGCGTGAACTACACCGCTCCGATCTTCGCCTACTTCCTGTTCCAGATGGTGTTCATGGACACCACGGCGACGATCCCGACCGGCGTGTTGGCCGAACGCTGGAAGTTCGCCTCGTTCATCGGACTCAGTCTGTTCATCGGTGGCATCATCTATCCGCTGTACGCCAACTGGGTCTGGGGCGGCGGCTGGCTCTCGCAGCTCGGCAGCAACGCAGGCCTCGGCCATGGGCACGTCGACTTCGCCGGCTCCTCGGTGGTGCACATGACCGGTGGCGTGATCGGCCTGGTCACCGGAAAGCTGTTGGGTGCGCGTCGCGGCAAGTACGGTCCCGACGGCAAGGTGAACGCCATTCCGGGGCATAACATCCCGATGGCGATGTTCGGCACCTTCGTGCTCTGTTTTGGCTGGTTCGGCTTCAACGCCGGCAGCACCCTCGCCGGCACTGACCTGCGCATCGGGGTCATTGCAACCAATACGATGCTGGCTGGGGCGGCTGGTAGTATCACGGCGATGATCTTCATGTGGACGCGGTATGGAAAGCCGGATCCGTCGATGCTCGCCAACGGCGTGCTTGCCGGCCTAGTGGCGATCACGGCACCCTGCGCCTTCGTGACGGCGCCGGTGGCGGTGCTGATCGGCGGGGTGGCGGGAGTGCTGGTCTGTTGGGCAGTGTATTTCGTCGAGCGGACCCTCCGGATCGACGATCCCGTCGGCGCCATCGCGGTGCACGGCGTCAATGGGGCATGGGGCGTGCTGTCGCTCGGACTCTTCGCCGATGGTACGTACGGCGACGGCTGGAATGGAGTCGCGGGGGGCGTGAAGGGCTTGTTCTACGGCGATGCCGGTCAGTTCGGAGCCCAGGTCATCGGGACCCTGACCAATGTGGTGGCGGTCGGGACGCTGGCCTTCATCGCCTGGAAGATCGTCGGCCTCGTCGTCGGCGGGCACCGCGTGTCGGCCGAGACCGAGGAAATCGGCCTCGACATCCCGGAGATGGGCGCCCTGGCCTACCCCGATACCCAGGACATCTCGTCCGCCGTGGTGCTGGCGACCTCGTCGGCACACTCCAAGACGCCCTCGCTCAAGAAGGAAGCCGCCTGAGCATGCCTGGACTGAGGAGCTGCCAGCCGTTCGCCGTCAGTTGCCGGACTTCTGCAATCCTGCCGCCCCCTCCCCGGGGCGCGGACTGGCCAGGGTCACGGAAGGACGGGAACCGGAGCCGGGCGTCTGGCAGCGCCTCTTCACCCTCTTCATTCCGCTGGAGTCAGCCATGAAGCTCATCAGCACCGTCATCCGGCCGGAGAAGCTGCCCGACGTGAAGGCCGCGCTCTTCCGTGCAGGCGTCACCGGCATCACCATCTCGCGCGTCAGCGGCCATGGCGGCGAGAAGGAACTGGTCGAGATGTACCGGGCCACCAGCGTGGTCCTGGAGTTCCGCGAGAAGGTCAAGATCGAGATGGCAGTCTCGGAGCCGTTCGTCGAGCCTACCATCAAGGCAATCCTCTCCTCGGCGCGCACTGGTCAAGTGGGCGACGGCAAGATCTTCGTCCAGCCGATCGACCAGGTGATCCGCATCCGCACCGGCGAACGCGACAACGCCGCCCTGACGCCGGTCACCGCCGACGACGTCCAGCGCGCGGCGCTGCAGGACACGCTCGCCGCCCGCTAGCATCGTCTCTTCAACCGAGCTGTGAAACAGGGGGCCAAACGGCCCCCTGTTTTGCCGCCTGTCCCGCCAGCCGAAGGTATCTTTGATCCCCATGCTTCCCTTCCTGCAGGCAGCCGCGCCCGCGGCCCACGATGGCGGCGCCCATCTCGTGCTTGCCCTCGCTGTCATCCTGGCCGCTGCCAAGCTGGGCGGCGACCTCGCGGAGCGCCTGGGCCAGCCCGCAGTCCTGGGGGAGCTGCTCGCGGGCGTGCTGCTCGGCAACCTGGAGCTGGCCGGGATCGGCTGGTTTCGCGGTCTGACCGCCGACACCACGATCGCCGGGCTGGCGGAGATCGGCGTGGTCCTGCTGCTCTTCGAGGTCGGACTGGAGTCGACCATCCGCGACATGAAGCAGGTAGGCTGGCGCTCGCTGATCGTCGCGGTATTGGGGGTGGTCACCCCGTGGGTGCTGGGGTACTTCGTCGGCGTGATTTTCCTGCCCGAGCACAGCCCCTACGTCCACCTCTTCCTCGGGGCAACCCTGACGGCCACGAGTGTGGGCATCACCGCCCGCGTGCTCCGCGACCTCGGGCGCTCACAGACGGCGGAGGCGCGCATCATTCTCGGCGCTGCGGTCATCGACGACGTCCTCGGCCTGGTCATCCTCGCCGTCGTCGGCAGCCTGATCCAGTCGGCGAACGACGGCACCACGGCGTCGCTCGGCGCCGTCTCATTGGTCGTCGCCAAGGCGGTGGTCTTCCTCTTTGGTGCCCTCTGGATCGGTACGCTCGTCTCTCCGAGGCTCTTCGGCCTCACGGCCCGGCTCCGCGGCAGCAGCCTGCTGCTCGTCACCGCGCTGGTCTTCTGCTTCCTGCTGGCGGCCGGCGCAGGGCTGATCGGACTGGCACCCATCGTGGGAGCCTATGCGGCAGGGCTCATCCTCGAGCGGGTACATTACCAGGGATTCTCCGATCGGGGCGAGCAGCACCTGGAGGAGCTGGTCCGGCCGATCTCCGGCTTCCTGGTACCGATATTCTTCGTGATGATGGGGCTACGGGTGGAGCTGGCGGGGTTACTCGATACCAGTCACATCGGGCTGGCGCTCGCAGTGATCCTCGTGGCCATCGTCGGCAAGCAGGCCTGCGCCCTCGGGGGACTCGGCAGCAGCCTCGACAAGCTGTCGATCGGGATCGGCATGATCCCCCGAGGCGAAGTCGGTCTGATCTTCGCGAGCATGGGACTCAGCCTGATGGTGCACGGGGAGCGGATCGTCGACCCAGCGATGTACTCGACCGTCGTCCTGATGGTCCTGGTCACGACGGTCATCACCCCGCCGGCGCTCAAGTGGAGCCTGAACCGGTCGGCGGGCGGCGCGGCGCCGGGGAGCTAGGACACAGCCCCCCTCGCCGGCCGGCGGTCAATGCGCGGGAACCAGGGCCGGGGTCACGGCCGCCTCGTCACGTTCGGCGGTGCGGATGCGATGGACCTGCTCGACATCGAGGACAAAGACCTTGCCATCGCCCACGTCGCCGGTGTGCGCCGAAGCGAGAATGGCCCGGACGGTCGGCTCCACGAACGAATCGGAGACTCCGATCTCCAGCCGCATCTTCTCCTGCAGCCCCATCTTCACCGTCGTTCCTCGATAGTTCTCCACCTGCTCCGTCTCGCCACCGTGCCCCATCACCCGGGACACGGTCAGGCCCCGGACCTCGGCCCGGTACAGCGCCTCCAGCACGTCGTTCAGCTTGTCCGGCCGCACTACCGCGACGATGAGTTTCATGGAACGGTCTCCTTCGGATCAGTGGGCGGTGGCTTCTTGCGCGAGAATGACGGGTGCCTCTGCGCCCACGGAGAGATCCGGCAACACCAGGATCGAGCCCTCTCCGCTGGTGTAGGCCTCCTCGCCGTGCTGGCTGACATCCATGCCCAGCCCCTCGGCTCGCCGATCGGCGCGGAGTTCGACCACCAGTCCCATCAACTTGAGAATCGCGAAGGTCATGACGCCGGCGTAGAGCATCGAGGCACCGGCACCGATCGCCTGCACCCCGAACTGCGCCGAGTTGCCCGCGAGCAGGCCGTCGGTTCCGCCCCAGACTTTCCCGGCGAAGACACCGGTAAGCAGGGCTCCCGTCAGGCCGCCGATGCCGTGGCCCGCGAAGACGTCCAGCGAGTCATCGAGCCGGGTGCGCGAGCGACCGACCATCGCGAAGTAGCTCGGGATCGCCGCGATGCCGCCCAGCGCCAAGGCGTACCCCGGGCTGATGAACCCCGCCGCCGGCGTGATGGCCACCAGTCCGATCACGATGCCGGTGGCACCGCCGACCGCCGTGACATGGCCGGTGCGCAAGATGTCCAACGCCGCCCAGACGACCAGCGTCGCCATTGGAGCGAGAAAGGTGTTGGTGAAGGCTAGCGCCGCCGAGCCGTTCGCGGCCAGCGCGCTGCCGCCGTTGAAGCCGAACCAGCCAAACCAGAGCAGCCCCGTGCCGAGCAGCACGAAGGGTACGCTGTGCGGCAGGATCGCCTGCCGGCCGAAGTCCTTGCGGGGCCCGAGCACCGCCGCGGCCACCAGCGCGGAGACACCCGCATTGATGTGCACCACGGTTCCGCCAGCGAAGTCGAGCACGCCGAGTTTGCCGAGCCAGCCTCCTCCCCAGACCCAGTGGGCTACCGGCGCGTACACCGCCAGCGTCCAGATCACGATGAACCCGACGTAGGGCAGAAACCTCATCCGTTCGACGATTGCGCCGGAGATCAGGGCGGCAGTGATGATGGCAAAGGTGCCCTGATAGGCCATGAACAGCACATGGGGGATGGTACCCTTCGGTTCGACCCCGACCCCGGTCAATAGGGCGTTACCCAGACCGCCGATGACCGGCGAGCCCTCGGAAAAAGCCAGGCTGTAGGCAACCAGCGCCCAGGTGATTCCCACGGCGCCCAGCGCCACGAAACTCATCATCATGGTGTTCAGGGAGTGCCGGGAACGGACCAGCCCGCCGTAGAAGAAGGCGAGTGCCGGCGTCATCAGCAGGACGAGGGCCGTGGAGATCAGCATCCAGGCGGTGTCGGCCCCGACGATGGTCGGCACGGACTCCTGAATCGATGGGAGCAGCGGGAGTATCGGCACGGAACCAGTCCCTCCTGAAGGGGAGTTGTCGTGGGGTGCGGCCCGCCCGAATCGTTCTGGCGCCGATTCAATGCGCGGGCGGGCCGATTGCGAAGAGGCCCTGAACCGGGGACAAATTGGCCAATGACGACTACACTGTCAAGTGGAAAATGCACTATTGTCCAATTGATGATATCGACTGGCACAAAATTGACCGGTTTCTTCCTAGGTGTAAGCAAAAAGACGCAGATCTACCACAATCCTGTCGACAACCTTGGGTTCACGGGCGCCACAACCGCCCCCTCGAGCCCGGCCGATCCGATCGGTGGCAGGAACCGACGCCCGCCCGCCACAACCCCGCCGCGCCCTGATTCGGCGCTTGCCGCAACTCTGACTCGCGGCCAATCCCCCGAGGACTCGCCGGGAATGCCCGCGGATGCCAGCACTCCCATCGCCCATGGGCCTGCATAGATTCCCACCCTCACGGTCCCCGTTCATCGTTCTCCCGGTGCCCCATGCCACTCAACTCCCGCTCCAGGGCCACCACCCAGGGTGTCCACCGCTCCCCCAACCGGGCCATGCTGCGCGCGGTCGGCTTCGGGGACGGCGATTTCGAGAAGCCGGTCGTCGGGATTGCCAACGGCTACAGCACAATCACACCCTGCAATGCCGGGCTCGACATCCTGGCTCGGCGGGCGGAGGCTGCGGTGCGGGCCGCTGGAGGGATGCCCCAGATGTTCGGGACCATCACGGTGAGTGATGGCATCTCGATGGGAACCGAGGGGATGAAGTACTCGCTCGTTTCCCGCGAAGTGATCGCCGACTCGATCGAGACTGCATGCGGCGCCGAGAGCATGGATGGCGTGGTCTGCGTGGGCGGCTGTGACAAGAACATGCCCGGCGCCATGATCGCGATGGCCCGGATGAACATTCCCGGCATCTTCGTCTACGGCGGCACCATCAAGCCCGGGCACCTGCATGGCCAGGATCTGACGGTGGTCAGCGCTTTCGAGGCGGTAGGGCAGCACAGCGCGGGCAAGCTCTCGGACGAGGCGCTGCTCGAGGTGGAGCGCCACGCCTGCCCGGGGATGGGCTCCTGCGGCGGGATGTTCACCGCCAACACCATGTCCTCGGTGTTCGAGGCGATGGGGATGAGCCTGCCCTACTCCTCTACCATGGCGGCCGAGGACGCGGAGAAGGCCGAGAGCGCGGCGGAATCGGGACGGGTGCTGGTCGAGGCGATCCGGTCCCAGCTGCTGCCACGACAGATCCTGACCCGGCAGGCGTTCGAGAATGGCATCGCGGTCTGCATGGCGCTGGGAGGCTCCACCAACGCGGTGCTCCATCTGCTCGCGATTGCCCATGCGGCGGGCGTGCCACTCACGCTCGACGACTTCGAGACCGTCCGGGCGAAGGTCCCGGTGCTCGCCGATCTGAAGCCTTCGGGTCGCTACGTGGCCACCGACCTGCACCGCGCGGGCGGGGTGCCCCAGATCATGAAGATGCTGCTCGCGCATGGGCTGCTGCAGGGTGAGGCGAGATCGATCACCGGCAAGTCGATCGCCGATTTGCTGCGCGACGTTCCCGCGGAACCGCGGACCGACCAGGATGTCATTCGCCCATGGAGCCGGCCGATGTATGCTCAGGGTCACCTGGCGATCCTCCGCGGCAACCTTGCCGAGGAGGGCAGCGTCGCGAAGATCACCGGTGTGAAGACCCCCAGACTCACCGGTCCCGCGCGGGTCTTCGATTCCGAAGAAGCCTGTCTTGCCGCGATCCTCGCCAGCACCATCCGGCCCGGCGACGTCATCATCATCCGCTACGAGGGACCGAAGGGCGGGCCCGGCATGCGGGAGATGCTCTCGCCCACATCCGCCATCATCGGCGCCGGGCTCGGCGACTCGGTCGGACTCATCACCGATGGGCGATTCTCGGGGGGCACCTACGGCATGGTCGTCGGCCACGTCGCCCCCGAAGCCGCGGTGGGCGGCACGATCGCGCTGGTCGAGGAAGGAGACTCTGTGACCATCGACTCCGAGCGGCGGCTGCTGCAACTCGAGGTGAGCGCGGCCGAGATTGCGCGCCGACGGGCCGCCTGGCATCCCCGGCCCAACCCCTACAGGGCGGGCGTCCTCGCCAAGTACGCTCACCTGGTGTCGAGCGCCAGCCTCGGCGCCGTCACCGACCGGTTCTAGCCCCGTCCTTCTCCGGATTCCGGATACCCGTCCGGAATCTGGACAGGGTGCCGTACCCCCTTCCCGACTCCGCGGCCTAACATGTTGTGATTGCCCCCGGTGCGCTAACCGGTGAGGTGGTCCTGCTCTTGCTTGAGCGCGCGTCCGCGAAGCGTTCTCACTCAGGGGGTCACCGGATGAACACATCGCCTCCCCGGACATTGGCAACAGAGACGCTTGTCGCCGTCGCAGGCTTCGCCGGATTTCTCCTGGCTTCGTACCTGTGCGTGGAGCATGCGCCTGCGCTCGCGGCCTCGCTTCGCACCGCGGCGGCCGGCAGCTTCACCATCTCGGGGGTGGGCTCGGTGTCACGGGGGGCGATCACCGGCGCGCTAGCACAAGCGCTGTCCGGTCGTGCCATCACTTTCGCGCGGGGCAGCACCTCCCCCTCTCCTGCCGGCCGGACCACCCTCGGTGACACCACACCGGTGCTCTGCGCATCCGCCTCCCGCCGGTTCGAGGTCACCGGTCCGCCCGACGCCGAGGGTGACTCCGCGAAGGATGCTGCACTCCGCCTGCGACGCGCGGAGGCGGCAGTCGGCTATCTCGTCGTCCGCGGGGGCCCTGCCGGCCGTCTGATCGCTCGCGGGATCACAGGCGCATCTCGGTGAGGGCCCCACTGTTTTCCGTGGACTCGGCGGATGCCCGGGTGACCGACTCGCCTGCGTCATTTGACGGCCGGCCGTGATGGAACTCGCCTCGCGCATCACCCTCTGGCTGGTCCTGGCCGCCGTCCTCGGATATTCGGTGGCCTGGCTCCTCGCCACGGTTCGGCACGGCATGCAGCTCTCGCAGCTGCAGTCGGAGTGGGAGTTGACCCTGGCCGAGCTGAGAGCGGAGGTGCGGGCAAGCCGGGAACGGGAACGGGTGCTCGCGGCGGCGCAGAAGTCGATGGAGGGGACCTACATCGCCCGCGAACGGCTGCTCGCCGGCGAACTGGAAGAGCGCCGGGTCCGCCTGCTCTCCCTCGTAGAGGCACAGTCTCGAATGGCCGGAAGCCAGGCGGACCTCGACTCCCGGCTGGCGCACTGCCAGTCCGCGCTGGCGCAGCGAGCGACCGAGCTCGAGGAGGCCGTCGAACGGGTGCGGCAGCTCGAACCCTTGTCGCACCGCATCGCCGAGCTGCAGCAGGAGGTCCGGGAACTGGGACAACTCGCCGTAGCACGCGCCAGCGCGAATCAGGAGCTACAACGTCATCTCGCCATGCGTGAAGCCGAGAGCGAAGCGGCGCAGCGCAGGCTCGCCCAGCTGCAGGAGGAACACCGCGCGGTGCTGCGGCAGCGCGACGACCTCGCCGGAGTCGAGACTCGCTACCTGACGCTCCTCGCGGAACGAGAGGCCGAAGCGGCTCGCGCTGCGGAGCAGTTCTGCGTCGCGCCGCTGGACGTGACGGGGTCGGCCGACCTGCGGGGCGAGCAGGCCGCCCGCGCCCGCCTGCAGGCCCGGCTCGGGGAGCTGGAGCCTCTCACCGGCCGGGTCCGGGATTTAGAGCGGCAACTCGCGTCGAGCGAGCGCAGCCGGACCGAACTGGTACGGGATCTCGAATCGGAGATTCGGGCCCTGCGGGCGCGGATCGCCGACCTTGAATCCGGGCCACCGCCCGGCCGGCCTCATGAGCCCGCCAGCTTCGCCGGGCAGGGTGGCAGATCAGACGCCGCCGGCGCGATGGTCGAGGTATCCGCGGCGGCCGACGAGCGTCGGCTCGCCCTGGAGGCCGAAGTCGCCGTGCTTCGAGAGGTCGTGGCGTCGCGGAACCGGGAGATCGCCGACCTGCGCGCCGCGGCCGAGGCGGACACTCAGCCCGTGGCGCCTCTCGCCCGAGCCGCCCGGCCCCGGCCGAAACCGGCTCCCGAGGCGGACGATCTCAAGCTGATCCGCGGCATCGGCCCGGTGCTGGAGCGGCTGCTTCACCGCATCGGTGTGACCCGCTTCAGGCAGATCGCCCGGTGGAGCGACAGGGATGTCGCCCGGGTCGGACGCCAGCTGGAGGGGTTTCCCGACCGCATCCGACGTGATCGATGGGTGGAGAGCGCCCGCCGCGAATACATCCGCAAGTATGGCCGGGATCCGACCAGCGGCGAGTGGCTGCCCCCTCGGCGCTGATGGGCGAAACAATCGCGCCTCCGCTGCGTCGTGTCCCCGCTCCTCGGAGACCACGATAGACCGGAGGCCTGCATGCTCTGCCAGCACTGCCGTTCGCGTGACGCCCTCGAGCGGGGCGGAATCCCCGTCGAGGTCCATCTCTTCGGCGAGATAGTCGGGCACTTCTGCGTTGAGTGCATCGTCACCCTGCAGGAGCCGTACAATCACGAACTGCGGGCGACGATTGCCGCCCGTGCTCCGGGCCTGACCGAGGAGGATCTGGCCGCCGTCCCCGATCAGATGCTCAAGTTCACCCTCTGCCTACCCATCCCCCGGCAGCCCAGCTAGGCGACCAGCCTCGCGATCCACTCCGCCATCGCCCGGGTGCCGACGACCCGGTCCCCGGAGCGGGCGATATCAGCGGTCCGAGCACCTTCCCCAAGTGCGCGCGTGACCGCCGCGTCGACGGCATCCGCGGCCGCCGGCTGCCGGAGGCTGTAGCGCAGGAGCATCGCCACGCTCGCGATGGTCCCGATCGGATTCGCCACGTCCTTCCCTGCCAGCGCCGGGGCCGAGCCGTGAATCGGCTCGAACAGCCCGGGACCGTTGCCGAGCGACGCAGAGGGCAGCAGACCCAGCGAGCCGGCCAGCACCGCGGCCTCGTCGCTGAGGATATCACCGAACATGTTCTCGGTGAGCAGCACATCGATGGAGGCCGGGTCGCTCACCAGACGCATCGCCGCATAGTCGACGTAGATGTGCTCCAGGGTGACATCGGTGTACTCCGCCCCCATATCGGTCACCACCCGGCGCCAGAGTTGCGACGTCTCGAGGACGTTGGCCTTGTCCACGGACAGCAGCTGGTGCCGCCGGGTGCGCGCGGCCTCGAAGGCCAGCCGGCTCACCCGTTCGATTTCAGCGCGGGTGTACCGCAGGGTGTTGACCGCGACCTGCCCGTCGTTACCGCGCGGTTCGCCGTAGTAGAGTCCGCCAGTCAGCTCCCTGACGATCACCATGTCGGTGCCGGCCAGCCGTTCGGGGCGCAGCGGCGAGCAGTCGGCCAGCGCGGGGTGAATCGCGACTGGGCGCAGATTGGCGTACACCCCGAGACGGGCGCGAAGGGCGAGCAGGCCGGTCTCCGGCTTGAGGTGCCGGGGTGCGTTGTCGAGCGACGGATCGCCGACGGCGCCGAGCAGCACTGCGTCGGCCTCCTCGACCGCGCGGGCCGTCGCCTCGGGGAATGGCGCGCCGGCGGCGGTGACCCCTGCCGCACCCATCGGATATTCGGGAAGGTCGAACGTCAGTCCGAATCGGGTGCCTGCGGCGCGCAGCACCGTGAGAGCCCCCGCCACGATTTCCGGTCCGATCCCGTCTCCGGGCAGGACCGCCACGCGGTAGTGGGTCATGCCTCGAGCCGGGCAAGACGCGCGGCGCGGCGCCGCTCAAAGGCGACGATCTTGTCCTCGAGCAGCAGGGTGCGACCGATCTCGTCGAGCCCCTGCAGCAGCGACTCCCGCCGGTACTCGTCCATCGTGAACGTGGCATGAAACCCGGCCGCATCGGTCACCGATCCCCCGGCAAGGTCGACGGTGAGCTGGTAGGGGCCCTCCGACGCCTCATAGCGGCGGAACAGCTCCGGCATCTCCGCCGCGGAGAGCCGCACCGGCACGATTCCGTTCTGACAGCAGTTGGCGTAGAAGATGTCGGCGAACGACTCGCTGAGGATGGCGCGGAAGCCGTACTCGCCTCAGCGCCCACGGGGCGTGTTCGCGGGAGGAGCCGCAGCCGAAGTTCGCGCCGGCGATGAGGATCGATGCGCCCGCCGCCTTGGGCTGGTTCAGCTCGAAGCGCGGATTCGGCGAACCATCCGGCAGGTAGCGCCAGTCGTTGAAGAGTGCCGGCCCGAACCCGGTCCGTTCGACGCGCTTGAGGAACTGCTTGGGGATGATCTGGTCGGTGTCGACGTTGACGCGCGGCAGCGCGGCGATCGTCCCGGTATGGGTCGTGAACGGGGTCATCGTGCGCTCAGCGCCTCTTCCTCCAGCAGTTCCCACTGGCGGACATCGGTGATGTGACCGGTGATCGCCGCCGCGGCCGCCATGGCCGGACTCAGGAGGTGGGTCCGCCCCCCCTTCCCCTGCCGGCCCTCGAAGTTGCGATTCGATGTGGAGGCGCAGCGCTCGCCGCTGTCGAGAATGTCCGGGTTCATACCCAGACACATCGAGCAGCCGGCGTTGCGCCACTCGAACCCCGCCTCGAGGAAGACACGGTCGAGTCCCTCGCGCTCCGCCTGTGCCTTGACGACCATCGACCCCGGCACCACCATCGCGCGGACGCTCGAGGCCACCTTGTGGCCGCGGACGATCCGTGCCGCCTCCCGCAGATCGTCGATGCGCGCATTGGTGCAGCTGCCGATGAAGACCCGGTCGACGGGGATGCCGTCGATCGGCGTCCCCGCGGCGAGTCCCATGTACTCGAGCGCGCGCGCGGCGGCGACTCGTTCGGCCTCTGCCTGCGAAATCGGCAGGATCCGGCACGCGGCCATCGACCCCGACCACCATGCCCGGGCTGGTTCCCCAGGTGACCTGCGGCACGATCGCCGCGGCGTCGACCACGACCACCCGGTCGTAGTGGGCGTCGTGATCGCTGACCAGGCGGCTCCACTGGTCCACCGCGTGGCTCCATGCCTTGCCCTTCGGGGCATGCGGCCGACCCATCAGGTACATGAATGTGGTCTCGTCCGGGGCGATCATCCCGGCCCGTGCGCCGGCTTCGATCGACATGTTGCAGACGGTCATCCGGCCCTCCATCGAGAGTGCGCGGATCGGCGGGCCCGGTGTACTCGATCACGTGGCCGGTGGCCCCGGCGGTCCCGATCTGGCCGATGAGCGCCAGCACCAGGTCCTTGGCCCCCACGCCCGTGCCGGGCATCCCGACGAACCTCGCCTCGAGCGTCTTCGGCTTCTGGAACAGCACCGTCTGGGTGGCGAGGACATGCTCCACATCGCTGGTCCCGATGCCGAACGCGAGCGCCCCGAAGGCGCCGTGGGTCGCGGTGTGGGAGTCGCCGCAGACGATGGTCATGCCCGGCTGGGTCGCGCCGAGTTCCGGCCCGATCACGTGCACGATGCCCTGCTGCGGCGAGGCGAGGTCGTACAGTTCGATCCCGTAATCGCGTGCGTTCTGCAACAGCAGCTCGACCTGACGGCGACTGATCGGGTCGGAGATCGGCAGCGTACGGTCACCGGTCGGCACGTTGTGATCCACGGTGGCGATCGTGAGATCCGGCCGCCGCACTCGGCGCCCGGCGAGCCGCAGCCCTTCAAAGGCCTGTGGGGTGGTGACCTCGTGGATCAGGTGCAGGTCGACATACAGCACCGCGGGGCCGCCATCAGGCAGCTGGTGCACGACGTGGGCATCCCACAACTTCTCGAAGAGCGTGCGGCCGGTCATGGCGGTCAGACGGGAGCCGCGTGCGGGGTCTTTGCCTTGGCCGCGGCCTGCGCCGCCTTGCCCTCCTCCGACCAGGGCATCATGGCGCGAAGTTGCGCCCCGACCTTCTCGATCTGGGAGTCGGCATCCCGCTTCCGCATCCGAGCGAAGTTGGCGCCGCCGCTGCGATGCTCGGCCAGCCACTCCTTCGCGAACTGGCCGCTCTGGATCTCCGCCAGGATCTTCCGCATCTCCGCGCGCGTCGCCTCGGTGATGATCCGGGGCCCTCGGGTGTAGTCGCCATACTCGGCGGTGTCGCTGATCGAGTAGCGCATGAAGCCGAGTCCGCCGCGGTTGATCAGGTCCACGATCAGCTTGAGCTCGTGCAGGCACTCGAAGTAGGCCATCTCCGGCCGGTAGCCCGCATTGACCAGGGTCTCGAACCCGGCCTTGATCAGCTCCGAGGTGCCGCCGCAGAGCACCGCCTGTTCCCCAAACAGGTCGGTCTCGGTCTCCTCGCGGAAGCTGGTCTCGATGATGCCGGCCCGGGCGCAGCCGATGCCCGCGCCATAGGCGAGGGCGTTGGCGAGGGCGTGGCCGCTGGCGTCCTGGTGGATGGCCACCAGGCCTGGCACGCCGCGCCCGCCTTCGAATTCACTCCTGACCAGGTGCCCCGGTGACTTGGGCGCGATCAGTGACACGTCCACGTTCGCCGGGGGCGTGATCTCCTTGAAGTGGATATTGAACCCGTGAGCGAACATCAGCGTCTTGCCGGCCGAGAGATTGGGACCAACCGACTCGTCGTAGATCGTCCGCCCGTCCTGGTCGGGGACCAGCATCATGATGACGTCGGCCGCCTTGGCGGCCTGGGCGACGGTCAGCACCTCCAGACCGGCCGCCGTGGCCTTCTTCCACGATCCCCCACCCTGCCTGAGCCCCACGATTACCCGCACGCCGCTGTCCCGCAGGTTGAGGGCGTGCGCATGCCCCTGGCTCCCGTAACCGATGATCGCCACCGTCCGGCCCGCCAGGCGGCGCGGGTCCGCGTCGTTGTCGTAGTAGATCCGGACGCCGGTCGGGGTGCGGTCGCTTGCTGCCGTCATCATGTCTCCAGATGCGTGAGGGTGAACGCGATTTGTCGGTCAGGCCGGGATGGCGGTCGCTACCGGCGGCGCTGCGGCCGCGGGCCGGTGCGCACCCGCGGCCTCCGGCGGTGGCGCGGGCGGGAGGGCGAGTGTGCCGCCGCGCGCCTGGTCCAGGATGCCAAAGGGCTCGAGCGCGCGCAGCAACGAGGTCATGAAGGGTGCGCCACCCGTGGCCTCGATCAGCAGATCGTGCGAACTCTCCTCCACCACGCCGGCGTCGTAGAGCGCGACGGTGTCGAGGAGCGCCGACAGCTGGGCGGGGGAGACCCGGACCCGCACGATGATATGCTCGCGGCTCACGCACACCGATTCGGGATGGCAGAGCACCGCGTGGACGCCCACCATCTTGCGAAGCTGGTTGGCCATCCGCTCGGTCGCGGCATCATCCCCCTCGACGACGCAGGTCAGCCGGGAGACTCCCGCCCGCGGTGAGGGCCCGAGCGAGATGCTCGGCACGCGGAGATTCCGGCGGCGGATGATCCCGATGGCGCGGTTCAGCGCCAGGAGGTCGTCATCGAGAAAGGCGGAGACCACCCAGGTGGGCATCGGCGCGCTCACGGGACGGGAGCGGCGACTGGCGCCGACTCGATGGGCTCGGAAAGCGAGCCGCCCGGCGGGATCATCGGGAAGACATTCGCCTCCTGTTCGATCAGGAACTCCACCAGCGCCGGCCCCGGGTCCCGCATGGCGCGGTCGACGGCCTCCTCGATCTGCCGGGCGTGTTCCACCCGGTACCCCGGGATTCCGTATGCCTCGGCCAGTTTGACGTAGTCAGGGCTCCAGATCGGGGTGGCGGAATAGCGACGCCCATGGAAGAACTGCTGCCACTGCCGCACCATGCCGAGGTACCCGTTGTTGAAGATCGCCATCTTCACGGGTATTCCCTCCTGAACCATCGTCGCCATCTCCTGCATGTTCATCTGGAAGCCGCCGTCGCCGGAGATGGCCCAGACCGGACGATCGGGGCGCGCGAAGTGGACGCCCATCGCCGCCGGCACCGCGAAGCCCATCGTCCCGAGTCCGCCCGAGGTGATGTGACTGTTCCGCTCCTCGTAGCCGTACAGCTTGGCGATCCACATCTGGTGCTGCCCGACGTCCGACACGATCGTGGCCCGGCCGCCGGATCCTTCCCGGATCCCGGCGAGGATGGTCTCCGGCGCCATGGCCCCGCGGAAGGCCTCGTGCCGATCCCGCATGAAGCCGCGGATCTCCTCCCGCCACGCCTCGCAGTCCCGAGCCGGGAGCGCATCGAGCAGCCGGGTGGTGATCTCGCGCGCGTCTCCCACCAGGCCGACCGCCACCGGCACGTTCTTGCCGATTTCGGCGGGATCGAGATCCACGTGAATGATCCTGGCCTGCGGCGCGAAGGCGGAGGTGTTGCCGGTGACCCGGTCGTCGAACCGCAGACCAATGCCGAGTATGACGTCAGCATGCTGGATCGCGCGGTTGACATGCACCTCCCCGTGCATGCCCGGCATGCCGAGATGCAACGGGTGCGACTCGGGGAAGGCGCTGATGCCGAGCAGCGTCGTCACCACGGGGATCCCAGTCTGCTCCGCGAGGCGGCGGACCTCACCGTAGGCCCCGCTGAGGATCACCCCGTGGCCGACCATGAGCAGCGGGCGCTGCGCCTCGGTCAGCAGCCGCACCGCCTCGCGGAAAGCCTCGGGCGAACGGGGGTTCAGTCGCTCCAGCCCGGCCGCCGACTGCGGCGTCGAGAGGGCGGCGCCGCCCTCCCATTCCATCTTCTGGTTCTGCACATCCTTCGGAATGTCGATCAGCACCGGGCCGGGGCGGCCTTCGGTCGCGATGTAGAAGGCCTCGCGCACCTTGTCACCGAGCTCGCTGAGGTCGTCGACAACAACGCTGTGCTTGGTGATGGGAAGCGTGATGCCGATGACATCGGTCTCCTGGAAGGCATCGCGTCCGATCATCCCGCGCGGCACCTGCCCGGTGATCGCGACGACGGGAGAGCTGTCCATCTGCGCGGTCGCGATTCCGGTGATCAGGTTGGTCGCGCCGGGTCCCGAGGTCGCCACGCACACACCCGGGCGCCCGGAGGCCCGAGCGTATCCGTCCGCGGCGTGCGCCGCGGCCTGCTCGTGACGCACCAGGATGTGACGCAATCCGGGGTACTCGGGCAGCGCGTGGTAGAAGGGCATGATCGCGCCGCCCGGGTAGCCGAAGACCAGATCCACCCCCTGCTCCTCGAGCAGGCGGCACAGGATCTGGGCGCCGGAGAGCAGCTCGCTCATACGCCCCAGTGCTGGGTGGAGTTGTAGGCGGTGGCCTCCAGGCGCTCGGCGTGCCGCTCCTTGTTGAGCGCATGGACCAGCGCCCGGGCGGCCGCCTCGACGATGTCGGTCGAGGCGCCCTGCCCGGAGAGCGACTTGCCGCCGATGCGGCACTGCAGGAACACCTGGCCCACCGAGTCCCGGCCGGGCGTCACCGAGCGGAGCGAGAGGTTGATCACCTCCACCGGCCGCTCGAGGATATCGCTGATGGCCGCAAAGGCCGCTGCAATCGGTCCGTCGCCGCCGCCCCGGGCGGCCCGCTCCCCGACCCACGGCCCCGTCATGCGCACCTCCGCCTCGGCGGGCACGCTTCCGCAGAGCACTCGCAGGTGGGTCAGCATGTGCTCTTCCGGCGCGTCGTGGAAGCTCTCGTGCAGCAGGGCCAGGAGGTCCTCGTCGAGAATCTCCCGCTTCCGATCCGCCAGGGTGGTGAAATCCTTGTAGAGCTGGGCCAGCTTCTCCTCCGGCAGTTCGTATCCGAGCTCCCGATAGCGGCGCTCGAGCGCGTGCCGGCCCGAGTGCTTGCCGAGCACCAGCGTCGAGCGGGGAATGCCGACCGACTCCGGTCGGATGATCTCGTAGGTGAGGCCATGCTGCAGGATGCCGTGCTGGTGGATCCCCGATTCGTGGGCAAAGGCATTCCGCCCCACGATCGCCTTGTTCGGCTGCGGGAAGCTGCCAGTCAGGTAGGATAGCAGCTGGCTGGTTCGGAAGATCTCCTGGCTGTTGATATGGGTGTTGAACCGGGCAAGCTGTGGCCGGACCCGGCTTGCCATCACGATTTCCTCCAGAGCCGCGTTGCCGGCGCGTTCGCCGATCCCATTGACGGTGCATTCCACCTGGCCGACTCCGGCCTCGATGGCGGCGAGCGAATTGGCCACCGCGAGCCCCAGATCGTCGTGACAGTGCGCGCTCCAGATCACCCTGTCCGGCTCCGGCATCCGGGCGCGCACCGCACGAAACATCGCCGCGTACTCGTCGGGGAGGGCATAGCCGACCGTATCCGGCAGATTGATGGTGGTCGCGCCCTCGGCGATGGCCATGGCCACGACCTCGCAGAGGTAGTCGAGGTCGCTGCGGCTGGCATCTTCCGCGGAGAACTCGACATCGTCGGTGTACTTCCGCGCCTGGCGGATGGACCGGCGCGCGAGCTCAAAGGCATCCTGCCGGCTGATGCGGAGTTTGTGTTCGAGATGCAGATCGGAGGTGGAAAGGAAGATGTGAAGGCGGCCGCGGGCGGCGCCGCTGATCGCCTCGCCCGCCAGGTCGATGTCCCGCTCGTGGCATCGGGCCAGCGCCGCGATCACCGGTCGCCGGACCTCCTGGGCGATTTCACGAACGCTCCGGAAGTCCCCTTCGCTGGCAGCGGGAAAGCCGGCCTCCATGACATCGACACCGAGGGCATCGAGCTGCCGGGCCAGGCGCAGCTTCTCCTCGGGGGTCATGGTGTTGCCCGGCGCCTGCTCGCCGTCGCGGAGCGTCGTGTCGAAAATGATCACATCCTTGACCATACCGTGTCTCCATCCTCCCCGAAGCGGGGCAGAAAAAAAACCGCGGACCATTTGGGGTCCGCGGCGAGGGGGCGAGTACCTGCTCTGCTGAACTACTCTTTCCCGTAAGCGCCGCGATCCCCGTGCACCAGTCCACGAAGGACGAGCACGAGGCTAATAAGGACGAGCACGAGCGGAAGCGAGCGGAGCATCACAATCCTGTCTCAGGCGTGGCGGCGCACAACTTTATGCGCCGGCGTGGAGAGTGAACCTACGGTTTCCATGCGGGACTGTCAAGAGTGCCCGGGAAAGCGCCAGAATCGGCCCGGCGAGTGAGCCTACCCCTTGACCAGGTCTCAGCGGGTTGTATTTTTATTCACATGCAGCCCGTCGCCCAGTTCGATCTCGCCCTCGTGCTCATTACCGTCGCCGCCCTCCCGCCAGGGAGCGGCCCGGAATGCTGACGCGTGAATACGCCTGACGCTGACCGGCCCGCTCCCTGACTGGAGCGGGCCTTTTTCATGTCCGTTGAGGAGGACTCGATGCCGCATCATGCCGACCATCCCGCCGCGAACGCCCGGACCCGAACCGGAGAGGCCGCGCGCGAGCACGACGCCTGTGGCGTCGGGTTCGTGGCCCGCGCCACGGGCGAGCGCTCGCACGAGATCGTCCGGATGGCGCTCCAGGCGGTCGCGCGGGTCGCCCATCGCGGCGCCGCCTCGACCGACAATTCCGGTGACGGCGCAGGGATTCTGACCCAGATCCCGGTGCGGCTCTTCCACCGCGAGGCGTACCGGCTCGGACTCCGACTCCAGCCCGGCCAGCCGTTCGGCGTCGGCGTGCTCTTCCTGCCACCCGACCACGAGGCACTCAACCGGGCCATCCGGCTCACCGAGAAGGTGCTGGAACGGAACGGGATTCCCTGTCTCGGCTGGCGCGAGGTGCCGGTGGAGCACGGGGCGCTCGGGCCGCTGGCCCGCGCCAGCTGCCCCGGCATCCGCCAGGTCTTCGTCGGCAAGCCGATCACCGCACCCAACGAGGACGCCTGGGAGCGGGCCCTCTATCTCGCCCGGCGCGACATGGAACGCGACGCCGAGGCCGCGGGGATCGCGCCGTATTTCGTCAGCTCCTTCTCCTGCCGCACGATCGTGTACAAGGCGCTGCTGACGGGAACGGCGCTGCCGATGTTCTATCCCGACCTGCGCTATCCTGAATACGAGAGTGCGGTCGCACTTTTCCACCAGCGCTACTCCACCAACACCCTGCCGAGCTGGCCGCTGGCCCAACCGTTCCGGATGATCGCGCATAACGGCGAGATCAACACGCTCTGGGGCAACCGCAACGCGATGGCCGCGCGGGAATCCGACCTCGCCTCGCCGATCTGGGGCAACGACATCGAGCGGGTCAAGCCGGTCATCTGGCCCGAGGGCAGCGACTCGGCCGGCTTCGACAACACGATGGAGCTGCTGGTGCGCTCCGGGCGAGACCCCCTGCACACCATCATGATGTTGGTGCCGCAGGCGTGGGAGCGGTATCCCGACGTCGAGCCTGCGATCCGCGACTTCTACCGGTTTCACGCGCATCTCACCGAGCCCTGGGACGGCCCGGCCGCCCTGGCCTTCACCGACGGCGTCATCGCCGGCGCGGCGACCGACCGCAACGGTCTCCGTCCCTGCCGCTACAAGGTTACCCGGGACCAGCTTGTGGTTGCCGGGTCCGAGGTGGGACTGGTGGATCTCGATCCGCGCGACGTGGTGGAGAGCGGAAGGCTGGGCCCCTGCGAGTTCATCGCCGTCGACATGTCACACGGCACGGTGCTTCGCAACATGGACGTGAAACGGCGGGTCGCCTCCCGGCAGCCGTACGGCCAGTGGTGTCGCGAGAACATGCAGGTGCTGGAAGCGGATCCGGCGGCGCGGTTCATCCCGCTGCCCGCCGACACCCTGGTGGAGCAGCAGGTCGCCTTCGGCTACGGCACCGAGGATCTCCGCTTCGTGCTCGAGTCGATGGGGGGCGCGGGGATCGATCCGGTCTGGAGCATGGGGGACGATGCCCCGCTGCCGCCGCTCGCCCGTACCCACGTGGGACTCTACTCGTATTTCCGCCAGCGCTTCGCCCAGGTGACCAACCCGCCCATCGATCCGCTCCGCGAATCGGTGGTGATGTCCCTGCGGGTGCATATGGGCAAGCATGGGTCGTTCCTCATCGAAAACCCCGGTCTCGCCCGGGTGTTGCGGGTCGACCATCCGATCCTGCTGGACGAAGAGATGGCGATGCTCCGGAACACGCCGGGCTTCTCCTGCGTCACCCTGCAGACGGTCTTCCCCGCGACGGAGGGCCCGGAGGGCATTCGTGCCGCGCTCGACCGGTTGTGCGGCGACGCCGAGCGCGCCGCCCGCAATGGCGCCCGGCTGCTGGTGCTCTCGGACCGGGCCGCGGACCAGGAGCAGGTCCCGATCCCCATGCTGCTCGCGGTGGGCGCGGTACGGCGCCACCTGATGGACAGCGGGCTCCGCATGCGGCTGGGCCTCGTCGCGGAGACCGGCGATGCATGGGACATCCACCACTTCGCCACCCTGATCGGCTACGGGTGCGAGGTCGTGTATCCGTGGCTGGCACTGCAGTCGGTCAGCGCCATCTTCAGCGAGGAAGCCGAGGCACGGGAGTCCGCGCAGGGACAGCGCAAGAGCCGGTACGACATCGGCGCCGATCGTCCGAATCCGGCGCAGGCGCGCCGGAATTTCCGGGCTGCGGCCGAGAAGGGCCTGCTCAAGATCATGTCGAAGATGGGCATTTCGGTGCTGCCCTCCTACAACGGGGCGCAGATCTTCGAGTGCCTGGGGCTGGGGCAGGAAGTCGTGCAGCGCTGCTTCCGCGGCACCGATTCACCGATCGGCGGCATAGGGTTCGAGGAGATCGCGGAGGACGCGCTGATCCGCCACCGACTCGCCTTCGGAGTCCCGGAGAGCGGAGAGGCGGACACGCTGCCGGACTATGGCCGGATCCGCTACCGCAAGGATGGCGAGGAGCATGGCTGGGCGCCGCCCGTCGTCGGCGCACTCCAGAAGGCGGTGGGTGCCGGCAAGAGCCGCAGGCAGGATGGGGCGGCGACCGACGACGCGGCGAGTGGCTACGCGAAGTTCAAGGAGTACGTCGCCAGGGTGGAGGAGCGGCGGCCCTCGAACCCGCGGGACCTGCTGGGATTCCGCAAGGCCCCTCCGGTGCCCCTCGGCGAGGTGGAGCCCGCCGAGACGATCATGCGGCGCTTCGTCTCCGCGGCGATGTCCCTGGGCGCGCTGTCCCCGGAGGCACACGCGACGATTTCCATCGCGATGAACCGGATCGGCGCCCGCTCCAATTCCGGTGAGGGGGGCGAGGATCCGTTCAACTACACGCCGCTGCCCAACGGCGACCGGATAGACAACCGGGTCAAGCAGGTGGCCTCGGGACGGTTCGGGGTGACCACCGAATACCTGGTGCGCGCGGAGGAGCTGGAGATCAAGGTCGTCCAGGGCGCCAAGCCAGGTGAGGGCGGTCAGCTTCCCGGCCACAAGGTGACGGAGCTGATCGCGCGGCTCCGCCACGCGGTCGTGGGCATCCCGCTGATCTCACCGCCGCCGCATCATGACATCTATTCGATCGAAGACCTCGCCCAGCTCATCCTCGATCTGAAGACGGTCAATCCGCGCGCCCGGGTCGGGGTGAAGCTCGTGGCGGAAACCGGGGTGGGGACGGTGGCGGCCGGGGTAGCCAAGGCATATGCCGACTATGTGCTGATCGCGGGCCACAGCGGCGGCACCGGCGCCTCTCCCCTCTCTTCCATCAAGCATGCGGGCAGCCCATGGGAGCTTGGCCTCGCCGAAGCCCAGGCCAGCCTGGTGGCGAACGGCCTGCGGCATCGCATCGAGGTGCGCACCGACGGCGGATTCAAGAGCGGCAGGGATGTCGTCATCGCCGCGCTGCTGGGCGCGGAATCCTACGGGTTCGGGACCGCCCCGCTGGTGGCCATTGGCTGCGCGATGGCGCGCCAGTGCCACCTCAACACCTGCCCCACCGGCGTCGCCACCCAGCGACCCGACCTGCGCGCCAAGTTCAAGGGCACGCCGGACCAGGTCGTCACCTTCTTCAGCTTCGTGGCCGAGCAGGTGCGGGAGATTCTGGCAGGACTGGGGGCTCGCTCACTCGACGAGATCATCGGCCGGGCGGACCTGTTGGAGCGGGTCGAGCGCCCCGACATTCCGCGGGCCCAGATGCTGGACCTCTCCGCGCTGCGCAGTCCGGCGAATCCCGGCGAGGGCACGGCGGTCAAGCGGACGATCAACCGGAACGACCGCCCCGGCGTGATCTACCTGGACGACGAGATCCTCGAGGAGTGCCGCGGCCACATCGAGCAGGGGCTGCCCTTCTCGGGCTTCTACGATATTCGGAATCACCATCTGGCGGTCGGGGCACGCGTCGCCGGCGCCATCGCCACCAAGTTCGGCGACACCGGCCTCCCCGATGGCCATGTGCACCTCCGCTTCCGCGGGAGCGCCGGGCAGAGCTTCGGCGCCTTTGCGACCCACGGCATGCATCTGGATCTGGAGGGTGAGGCCAACGACTACGTGGGCAAGGGGCTCTCGGGCGGCGAACTGAGCATCCGGCCATTCCGCCAGGCGGCCTACGTGAACGCCACCCACGAGAACACCATCGTCGGGAACACCTGCCTCTACGGCGCCACCAGCGGGCGGCTGTTCGCCGCCGGCCAGGCGGCGAGCCGGTTCGCGGTACGCAACTCGGGGGCGACCGCGGTGATCGAAGGCGCGGGCAACCACTGCTGCGAGTACATGACTGGCGGGATGGTCGTGGTGCTTGGCCCCGTCGGACGCAACTTCGGCGCAGGCATGTCGAACGGCGTCGCGTACGTGCTGGACGAAGGCGGCGGCTTCGCCAGCCGGGTGAACATGGACATGGTCCGGGTCGACAGCTGCACCGAGGAGGACGAGCGGCAGCTGCTCGCCCTGATCCACGAGCATCAGGAACGCACCGGCAGCGCCCGGGCACGCCAGCTGATCGAGCAGTGGCAGGAGTTCCGGCAGTCCTTCAAGAAGGTCGTGCCGAACACGACGCCGACCGCCCCCAAGGCGGTAGTGGAGCCCACCGAACCCGCCCCGGAACCCGCGCCGGAACCGGCGGGAGTGCGCTGAACGCAACCGGGAGCAGGTCGTCCCGGATGTGACGGGGCCCGCGAGTGCGGGCCCTGTTCCTTTGGGTGCTAGCGATGATGCGCCAGGAGCCAGGCGTAGATATCGTGCCCGGCGCTGCCATCGTAGGTTCTGCTCCACACCTCATGCCCCGCCGCGCGATACACCGTGATCCGCGCCGGCTCCACCGGCGGAGGGTCGCAGGCATTCAGGGCGTTGACCAGACGTAGTTCGGGGTCCAGCGGCTCGGCCTTGTCCTGATCGCCGTGGAAGGCCCATACCGCGACATCGCGCATCGCGCAGATCCCCTGGGGGCTGCCGCCGGCGGCGATTGGTACGATCGCGGCGACTACTCCGGGGCGCGCAATCGCGTACGCCCAACTCGCGTCCCCACCGTCACTCAGTCCCGTGAGGTAGATGCGGGTGGAGTCGATCGTGAAATGTGACCTGGCCTCCGCAATCACTTCGTCGATCAGCTCGACCGGCCACAGCTTTCGTGAAAACGGGAACTGGGGCGCCAGCACCATCAGGGGAAGGTCGCGTCCCGCCTGGATCAGCCTCGGCGGCCCCCATTTGAGCACCTTGTGAAGCGCGGAATCCCCGTTGCCGTGCTCGCCCACTCCGTGCAGGAATATCAGCAGCGGATAGGGAGGCGGGCCCGCCGGCTGGTAACTGTAGTAGCCGACACGCATCTGCAGCGTTCTGCTCTGGAAACTCCCCGCCGTCATGCGATCCGCGCGCGCCGTCGCAGAGTCGGATTGCGAGGGCGCCTGAGCGGCGCTGTCGGCGACGCGAAGCAGCAGCCCCATCGCAAGGATCGAAAGGCGAAGCAGTCGAGTCATGAGAGAACCATTGTCGAGCCCGGCTCGAATTGGCAACCGGTTCCCCCGGCCGGCGAAGATGGCCCGCCGCCGCCAGCCAGGTTGCGTCCGGCGATACATCGCGGTTCCGTGTCCCGGAGTCATGGCCGAACCGGGATGAGGTCTCCCCTTCGGCCGGCAGGTGCAGATGCTGGCTGCGGTGGCGGGTGCAGAGTCTGCGAAGGTCCTCCAGCCGGATTGCATCGCGCAGGAGACTCTGGCCATTCTGACCCGGAGGAGGGTCGCCTCGAAACAGCTTCGCCCGGTTGAACCCCGCGGACCGGCTCCCCTCATTCGGGCAAAATGGAATGTCAGCGGAACGGAATTGCCTCCGGTTCACCCCACAGACCAGCCGGACACGGTGAGAGCCAACGGAGGGAAGCGGCACGGGCTTGGACGGTGGCGTCCTGGGGCTGGCCAAACGCATTTCCCATAAGCTCTTCTCCTACAGCGGCTTGGAGTACCAGTGGCAGTGGAACCCCGAGTGAACTCCTTCCCAATCGCGGCTAGCTGGCGGCCAATGGTCTTGCAGAGTCTCGGCTCAATTCATAACTTGCTAGTCAGCAAGCAAGTCGCCACTCGTTCCAACAGGACGGCCGTGGAGTCACCGCCAGAAAAAGAGCGTAACGGCGCCCGCACCCGAGAGGCGATCCTGGACGCCGCCGAACGGCTTTTCGCCGAGCGTGGGTACGAGGCGGCGAGCCTCACCGACGTCGGCGGGGCGGCTGGAGTATCGCGTGGCACGCCCGGGTACTTCTTCGGCTCCAAGGAACAGCTCTACCGGGATGTACTGGAACGATGCCTGGAACGGGTCCGTTCAGCGGTACGCAGCGGGCGGGAACGGGCGCTTGCGAGTCAGGAGCAGCCCGAGGTGGTGCTGGCGGGCGCCGTCGGCGAGTACTTCGACTTCATCTCGGCGAACCCCGATTTCGTCCGGCTGCTGGAACGCGAGGCACTCGCGGGAGGACGGCAGATCGCGACGCTGCCACCTCACCTGGAGGCGGCGCAGGAGGCGCTCGGCGCGATCGTCACCGAGTTGTCCTTCGATCCCGCGGACCAGGCCGAGGCCCGGCAACTGATGGTGAGCATGCTGGCGCTGTCGTGGTTTCACGTCGTGCACGGGCCGACGGTCCTCCGGGCGCTGGGTGTGGATGCCGCGGACCCCGCCTTCCGCGACGAACGGCGGCGGCACGTGGTCAATCTGGTGGTGCAGGGCCTGCGTGGCCGCCTTGGCGCGACATCGCGTTAGCCGCGCAGCAAGCGTGCTCGATTCAACCGTGGGGACCGGCCGCAATTCATAGCCCCAGTCCGCCAGCCGATACTCAAGACTGGTCTCTCAAGGAAGCGGAACGATGACCAACGTATTGACACCGGAGCCGAAGGTCGCAGGCACTCCCGCGACTCCACTGGCCACCGAGAAGGAAGCCCGGGAAGTCGCCGAGGCCGCGCGGGAGCACAACTGGGAAGCGCCGAGCTTCGTCAGGCAGCTCTTCGAGGGCAACTTCCAGTTGGGGCTCATCCATCCCTACCCCGAGCCTTCGGCCGCGGACGTGGAGCGTGCCCGGCCGTTCATGGAGAAGCTGCAGCACTTCATGAGCACCCAGGTCGACAGCGACAAGATCGACCGTGAGGGCAAGATCCCGCCCGAGGTGATCCAGGGGCTGCGCGATCTCGGCGCGTTCGGCATCAAGATTCCGACCGAATACGGCGGACTCGGGCTCTCGCAGCTGATGTACACCAAGGCCATCGGCATCGTGACCAGCCAGGACGGGAGCATGACGGCGCTGCTCTCGGCCGCGCAGTCGATCGGTGTTCCCACTCCGCTCAAGCTCTTCGGCACTCCGGAACAGAAGAAGAAGTACCTGCCCCGCCTGGCCAAGGGCGCGATCTCCGCGTTCGCGCTCACCGAGACGAACGTCGGCTCCGACCCGGCCGGCCTTTCCACCCATGCCGAACTCTCCGCCGACGGGACCCACTACATCCTCAACGGCGAGAAGCTCTGGTGCACCAACGGGACGGTGGCCGAGCTGTTCGTGGTGATGGCCCGCACCTCGGGGAAGAAGATCACGGCGTTCATCGTCGAAGCGGACTGGCCGGGTGTCGAAGTGGCGCACCGGCTTCACTTCATGGGCCTCAAGGCGATCGAGAACGGCGTCATCCGCTTCACCAATGTGAAGGTGCCGGTCGAGAACATCATCTGGGGGGAGGGCAAGGGTCTCAAGCTGGCGCTGATCACCCTCAATACCGGCCGCCTGACCCTGCCCGCATCCTGCGTGGCGGGTGCCAAGAAGTGCCTGGAGATCGTTCGGCGCTGGGGCAACGAGCGGGTGCAGTGGGGCCAGCCGGTGGGCAAGCACGATGCGATCGCGCAGAAGATCGGACGCATGGCCGCCGAGACTTTCGCGATGGAGGCGGTTAGTGACCTGGCCAGCCTCATGGCAGACGAGGGGAAGCGGGACATCCGCCTCGAGGCGGCGATCGCCAAGATGTGGAACACCGAGCTCGGCTGGCGGATCGTCGACGACACCCTGCAGATCAAGGGTGGACGGGGCTACGAGACCGCCGACAGCCTCCGGTCGCGAGGCGAGCGGCCCGAGCCGGTGGAGCGGATGCTCCGGGACTTCCGCATCAACCTGATCTTCGAGGGTTCCTCCGAGATCATGCGCCTGTTCATCGCCCGCGAGGCGGTCGACACCCACCTGAAGGTGGCAGGCGCGCTGATCGACCCGAAGTCGACCGGCGCGGCCAAGTTCCAGGCCCTGCTCAAGTCGGCAGGGTTCTACGGTCTCTGGTATCCGAGACTCTGGCTGCCGTTCAAGAGCTGGTTCGGATATGGCGAGTTCGGCCGCCTCGCCGGCCACATGCGGTTTGTGGAACGGTCGAGCCGGCGGCTGGCCCGCAGCCTGTTCCACTGCATGATTCGCTTCGGGCCGAGGCTCGAGAAGAAGCAGGCGGTGCTGGGCCGACTGGTGGAGATCGGCGCCGAACTGCTCGCCATCTCGGCCGCCTGCGCCCGGGCTCAGATGCTGCTCAAGAAGTCGCCTGCGGAAACCGGCCCTCGCGAGCTGGCGGATGTGTTCAGCCGACAGGCCCGCCGCCGGGTGGAAGAGAAGTTCCGCGCCATCTGGGCCAACGACGACGACGTGACCTATCAGACCGCGCGGCATGTGCTCGATGACCACTTCCTCTGGCTGGAGGAAGGCATCGTGAAGGCGTCCGAGTAACGAGCCGAAGGACAATTGAGCTGAGGGACATGAGCAGCGGGGCGGGCCGGGTGGCCCGCCCCGCTTGCATGCGGAGTCCCGCGCCGGCGGCGGCCTGGCGCGGGGCTACTTCAGGCGGCAGGTGTATCCGTAGGCGAGCTGCTGCAGCAGCCCTCCCCGGTCGTCAAACAACCCACTGATGGTGACGCACTGCTCCAGCGGGGCCTCGAGGGCCACGGTTCCTCTGAACCGTCCAGTTACCGTGGCACGCGGGTGTTGGCTCTGGAACTCTGCCCGGCTCAGGCTGCCGCGGGCCGCGGAGTCCACAACCAGAACGAGCCGCTTCGACGCATCGAAATACAGTGTCGGCGATTCCCGGGTCTGATCGACTTTGATCGACGGAGTGATCACCGCACCGCCGAGGGTCCACTTTGGCGCCGGCGTGAGGTGACGGGGCACGCGCACGCTCGCGAGAGCCTCCCGTTGGCCGCGCTCTGCGAAGATTCGTTCCACCTCTGTCAGCGTGGTACGGCCGAGTATCAATCCAACGACATCGCTGTCATGCCGATGGTCGACTGAGGCGGGATGGGTGGTCTGGGCCGCCAAGGCGATCGGCAGCAGACTCAAACCCAACAGAATGTGACGCAACGCACGCATTGGTGGGGCTTCCTTCTGGAGTCCCCCTCATACATGGCAACCCTCATACCCTGAGCCTTGCGAGCGGGTAACTACTTGCGGCACAACGCGCTGACCGCGGCCTCCGAGAGCCGGTCTCACCCGACCACCCGGAATCTTCTCGCTGGCGGCGGCAGGCCGTGCCGGATGCCACGACGCGGTGGTTCTCGGACACTGCCGCTCCGCAGACGGTTCAGGTGCACGCCGGAGGTCCGTCTCCACCCATCATCCGGACCCGTTGCAGGGCATATACGGCTGTTCGGGCCCGGCTCGACGGGGTGCCGTCGTGCTTCCGATCGTGACTCGCTGGGGGTCGCTCCACCCTCCAAAGCGGGCCGAATCATCTCGAGGACCAGGGGATTCAGTGACGGAGCATTTCGGCGCCTTCCCCCGCCGCAGCCCGCTGCGGTACCGACGCGCGGCCCAGGCGATGCGGCCACGAGGGTCCGACGGTGACCCACCTGGTTCTGCCAACGTCGCGTGGCCGCGCCGTCGCGGGCAGTGGCAACCGGTAACCGTGTTCCCCGGAGGCCGGGGCCGCCATGGAGCGGGCAGGAGAAGCAGATGGCTGCGTGGACTCTCAGGGCGATTGGGTGAGCGATCATTGCCGCAGACTGCTGACCGCTCGGGGCGATCGGCCCGTGAGCCGGGAGAGGGGGCGCCGAGGCGGAAGCGGGCTTAGATTCCCGTCGAACCAGCGCCGAGGAGTCCCGCATGCCGATGGCCGAAGGACGCACCCTGCCGTTCGTCGGGCCGGAACAGGTCGACGTGTCCGTGCTCGAGACCTTCGACTATACCGGTCCCGAGCAGGAGATCGTCACCGAAACCGACGAGTTCAGCGCCGTCTGTCCCTACTCCGGCCTGCCGGACTTCGCCAAGCTGACGATCCGCTATGTACCTGCGGGGAAATGCATCGAGCTCAAGAGCCTCAAGTATTACGTTACGAGCTATCGCAATGTCGGCATCTTCCAGGAGCACGCCACCGGGAAGATGGCGGAAGACCTGCACCGGGTGCTGGCGCCGAAATGGCTCGAGGTCAGGACCATATACAACGTCCGTGGCGGCTTCCTCACGACCTGCACGGTGCGTCTGCCGCGCTCCTAGCGGGCGCGGCGTCGAGGCAGCGCCAGGTAGTATCCGGTCAGCACCGACACCAGCGCGACCAGACTCACAGCCATCAGCCAGCGGCGAATCGCGGGACGCTCCAGTCGGAGCACCTGCAGGGAGCCGAAGGTGTGCAGGCCATGGAGCGTGCTGCTCAGCCGCGAGCCCGTGGTACTCCGGCTCACCACACCATCCGCCACTCCGACCTGGATCGAGGTTCCTTCCGGATCCTCGAGACTCACTCGCCATACGGGGAGCCGACCCCCGGGATATCCACGATCGTGAGTGGATAGCATCTCCACGCCGCGAATCGTAGCCCCGGGCATCTGGCCTTGCGCCAGAGCGCGCGCCAGCGAGTCGGTCACTCGGATCCGCTGGCCCGACGCGGCATCCACCAGCGCGATCCCCCGCGGTGCTCCCACCACTCGATAAACGACCCGCTCCCCGAGGCGATCAATCTCGAGGGCCTTCACTCCGCCGAGGGCGCTGTCGCCGGTAGTGGCGGCCAGGACTGCCTGTGCGGGTGAGATGATTGCGGCGTGGAAGTCGGGAAGCGGCCGGGCCGGCGAGGGTCGTCCCTCTCCGCCACTGAGCAGCATCCCCGTCACGATCCACATGAGCAGGAAGACACCGACTCCGATTCCGATCCACTTGTGTATCCTGTAGAACCAGCGCAGCACCGTGTATCTCTCCTTCGGAAATGTCGCCACACCACCAAACCGGGATTCACCCGGGGTTCATGACTCGCGAAGCTCGGGGAAGTCTTCCTCCCAGAATTCCTGCGGCGCGCGGCTCAGGAGGCTCGTGTCGTCCGCGAATCGGGCCGTCTCCTGCCTCCGCAGGTCCACCCGCCGGATCTTCCCCGAGATGGTCTTGGGCAACTCCGCAAATTCCAGGCGCCGGACGCGACGGAATGGGGAGACGTGTGCCCGCAGATGGCGGAAGATCGCGAGGGCCGTCGCGGCGGTCGGCGCCCATCCACCGCTGAGTGCGACATAGGCCTTTGGCACGGCAAGCCTGATCGGGTCGGGACTCGGCACCACCGCCGCCTCGGCAACGGCGGGATGCTCGATCAGCACGCTCTCCAGCTCGAAGGGGCTGACCCGGTAATCCGCCGACTTGAACACATCGTCGGTGCGTCCGATGAACGTGATAGTGCCGTCGGCGTCGCGCCGCGCGACATCGCCCGTCCGGTAGTAGCCGCCCGCCGTCACCTCGGCGGTGCGCGAGGCATCGTCCTCATAGCCCAGCATCAGTCCCGCCGGGCGGGGGCGCAGTTCGAGGGCGACCTCCCCCTCCTCCCCTTCCCGCCCCTCGACGTCGAGCAGCGCGACACGATACCCCGGCAACGGCCGGCCCATTGCTCCGGGAGTGATCGGCGCACCGGGCGGATTGCCGATCTGGGCCGTCGTCTCGGTCTGACCATAGCCGTCGCGGATGTCCAGCCGCCACGCCCGCCGCACCGTGGCAATCACCTCCGGATTGAGTGGCTCCCCTGCGCTGGTGAGCGAGGCGAGCGCGGGCGGCCGGGTGCCCAGGTCCTCCTGGACCAGCAACCGCCAGACGGTAGGCGGGGCGCACAGTGAGGTGACGCGGTGCGCCGCCAGGACCTCGAGGGTGGGGCGTGCATGGAAGCGCCGCGCCGCGTAGACGAACACCGTCGCCCCGGCGTTCCACGGCGCGAAGACGCAGCTCCAGGCGTGCTTGGCCCATCCGGGCGAACTGATATTGAGGTGAACGTCTTCCGGTCGGAGACCGAGCCAGAACATCGTGGAGAGATGGCCGACCGGATAGCTCTGCGCCGTATGCATCACCAGCTTGGCGCGGGCGGTGGTGCCGGAGGTGAAATACAGGAGATAGGGATCCTGCGGGCCGCCGGTCCGGTCGGGCCGGAACGCCGATGATTCCAGATACGAATCCTCGTACCGATGCCAGCCGGGCGCCTCCCCGCCGACGGCCACCCGAACGAACTCGCCCGGGAGCGCGCCGAACTTGTCCGACTCCTCGGTCCCGGCGATCACCATGCGTACCTGGCCGCGGACCAGGCGGTCGAGCAGATCGTCGTGTCCCAACAACGTCGTGGACGGGATGACAACGGCGCCCAACTTGAGTGCGGCGAGCATCACCTCCCACAGCGGCGCGACGTTCCCCAGCATGAGCAACAGCCGGTCCCCTCGCCCGATGCCCAGCCGGCGCAGGTAGTTCGCCACCTGGGCAGACCTGGCGCTCAGTTCCGCGAAGCCGAGGCGGCTCTCGTCACCATCCTCGGTCACGATCTGGAGGGCAGTTGCCCCGTTGCCATCGGCGAGCACGTCGAAATAGTCGAGCGCCCAGTTGAAGTCCGGCAGCTCGGGCCAGCGAAATTCCCGGCAGGCCGCCGCCGGATCCCCGCGACGGCGCAGCAGCAGGTCGCGTGCGGCAAGGAAACGGGCCCGGCTCTCCGACCGCGATGCCATCAACCGCCTAACTGGCGCCCACCAGGCGCGCCGCGAGATCGCGGATGCGATCGCCATCGGGGACCGCCTCCACCCACCGGCCTGGCACGGCCTGTTCCCCGTCACGCGCACCCATCAGGCCGCCGGCCACCGCGGCATTGGTGTCGGTGTCTCCGCCTGCGTTGGCGAGCCAGATGAGCCCGCGCTCGAGGTTTGGCTCGTGATAGGCGAACCAGAGGGCGATTTCCACTCCATGGATTACGTACCCCGCCGAGGGCCCCGTGACCGGGAGGTCCTCCCGCTTCTCGAGCGGCACCCGACGGACGGCACTGAGCAAGTCGGCCGGTGCATTGTTGCTGGTCAGGGATTCGAGCACATCGCCAATGAAATCGCGGCGCCCGCTCAGGAAGCAGGCCACCGCCACGTTCACCGCGACGGCGCTCCAGGCGCAGCGTTCATCGGGGTGGGTGAGTACTGCCGTGTGATAGGTGCCGCTGATCAGATTCGCCGGCTGCGCGAACGTGCGCAGTGCCACCGGCAGGCAGCGCGAGATCGTGCCGTTGCCGGCCTGCCCTCCGGTCGACCTGGGCGGCGAGTCGTGAGTGCGGATGTGCCGAAGCGCGGTGCGGGTCCAGACCCCGATGCCGCGGCCGTCCCGTTCGGCCCACTCCGCCCAGCTCAGCGCGAGCCGGCGGAGATCAACCTCCGGCTGCAGCAGCTCTTCGGCGAGCAGCAACGTGAGGGCGACGTCATCATCGTAAGGAGAATCGGGACGGTCCTCGCGAAGGACATCGCGTAATCCGCCCGGGAACTCGGCCGCGATCCGCTCGGCCGTGCCGAGGAACTCGCTTGGCACACCGAGTGCGTTACCGGCGGCGTGTCCTAGCATCGCGCCGCGTGCTCGCGATGCGAGATCGGGAGGATTCATGAGCGAAGTTGCCGAGGAACCAACTGTGCGTCGAGGAGTGGACCGGGCGCCCGCACCGGCGGGCCAACCCGTTGCGGCCCCTAAGGTAACCACGCCCCCCGAGACCACGCCAAGCGGCAGTCGACCGAGCCGGCTGAGCCGGCTCGCGCCAATCGCCGCCGCGGGCTTCTTCATCCTGGCGCTCTGGGGAGTCCACCACACGCTCGCCGGCGTGAGCTACGGGACACTTTGGCGCGCCATTCTGTCCGTTTCGCCCGGTCAGGCGGCGCTCGCGATCACGCTTGCCGTGATCGCCTATGTGGCCCTCACCGGCTACGACGTGCTCGCGCTGCGATACGTCGAGCATCCGCTCGATTACCCGCGTACCGGCCTCGCCTCCTTCATCGCCTTCGCGTTCAGCAACAGCGTCGGGCTCGCCATGCTCACCGGTGCATCGGTGCGCACCCGGCTGTACTCTGCTTGGGGGCTGCCGACCCCGATGATCGGTCGCATCGTCGCCTTCGGGGCGGCGACGCTGTGGCTTGGCGTGCTCGGCGTCGCCGGCACGGCGCTCGTCACGGAGCCGCGAACCATCGCGCCTCTCATCGGGGCGCCGGTGTGGGTCGCGGCGGTTGCCGGCTTCGCCGGTCTGCTCGCTTTGGCGGGCTACCTGCTCTGGTGCACGGTCTGGCGTACCCCCCTGGTCATTCGCAACTGGCGTTTTACGCCGCCGAGTCCTGGCATCGCCCTCGGTCAGCTGGTCGTGTCCGCGGGTGAATGGCTGGCCGCGGCCGGGATCCTGTTCACCCTCCTCCCCGCGGGTACCGGGCTGTCGTATCCGGCATTCGCCGGGATCTTCGTGGTGGCCCAGGGGCTCGGCCTCGCAAGTCACGTCCCCGGCGGGCTCGGCGTCTTCGAAGGAACGATGCTGGTACTGGTCGGGCAGCGGGTGCCGCCCGGCGAACTGGCGGGCGCGCTCCTCGTCTTCCGCGCCGTGTACTACCTCCTCCCGCTGATGAGTGCGACGGTGCTCCTGGTCGGCGCGGAGGGACTCCGGCACCGTCAACGCCTCGGACGGATCACCACCGCCGTCGCTCGGGTGGTGCCGAACTTCGCCGCTCCGCTGCTTGCGATCGCCGTATTCGCCACGGGCACCATTCTGCTGCTCTCCGGCGCCACCCCCACCTCGGCGTGGCGCCTCAAGCTCCTCCAGGATCTGGTACCGCTCCCTGTCCTCGAAGCCTCACACTTCATCGCGAGCCTCGCCGGCGCGGGACTGGTCCTGCTCGCGTACGGCCTCTACCGCCGGATGAACGCCGCCTGGGTGCTCACCGCCGGACTGCTGGCGACCGGTGCAGTGACTTCACTGCTCAAGGGTCTCGACTTCGAAGAGGCCACGGTCGCGGCTCTGGCCCTGTTGGCGCTGCTTCCGGCCCGGAGCTGGTTCTACCGCCGCAGCTCCCTGCTCGACGAGCGCTGGAGCCTGGGCTGGATGCTCGCGGTCGCCGTGGCGATCGGCACCTCCGTCTGGCTGGGCTTCTTCGCCTACAAGCACGTCGAGTACTCCAGCACCCTCTGGTGGCAGTTCGAATTCGCGGCGGACGCGCCACGGTTCCTCCGCGCCACCGTCGGGGCCGTGAGCGTCGGGCTGGCGCTCGCCCTGGTGCGGCTCATCCGTCCCGCGCGACCCGACCCGATCGTGCCCCGGCCCGGAGACCTGGAGCGCGCGAGCGCCATCATCAAGGATCACCCCAGGGCGGCGGCGAATCTCGCCCTGCTCGGCGACAAGAGCCTGCTGTTTAACGAGGAGCGGACCGCGTTCCTCATGTACTCCGTGCAGGGTCGCAGCTGGGTCGCCCTCGGCGACCCGGTCGGCTCCGACGCCGACGCCGCAGAGCTTGCCTGGCGCTTCCGGGAGCTGGTGGACCAGCAGGGTGGGTGGCCGGTCTTCTACCAGACCAGCCCGCAGCAGCTGCCCATCTATCTGGAACAGGGTCTCACCCTCGCGAAGATCGGCGAGGTGGCGCGGGTGGCCCTGCCGAGCTTCTCGCTCGAGGGCAGCAGCCGGGCCCGGTTCCGCAACTGGCGCAACGCCTGCGAGCGCGCGGGGTGCGCGGTCGAGGTACTGCCGGCGGGGGCAAGCGACGGCCTGATCCCGGAATTGCAGCGGGTCTCCGATGAGTGGCTTGCCGCCAAGCACACCCGCGAGAAGCGGTTCTCGCTGGGCGCCTTCTCCCCGGAGTACCTGCGGAACTTCCCCGTCGCGGTCGTCCGCCAGCACGGCAGCATCGTGGCCTTCGCGTCCCTGCTGATGACCGAGACGCGGGATGAGATGACCGTCGACCTGATGCGCTACGGCAACTGCGCTCCGCCCAACGTCATGACCTATCTCTTCGTGCAGTTGATGTTATGGGGACGGGAGCAGGGCTATCAGTGGTTCGACCTCGGAATGGCCCCGCTTGCGGGACTGGAGAACCGCGCCGTGGCGCCGCTGTGGAACAGGATCGGCGCGTTCGTGTTCAGGCAGGGCGAGAATTTCTACAACTTCAAGGGGCTCCGCGAATACAAGGACCGCTTCGACCCCGTATGGGAACCGCGATACCTCGCCTCGCCGGGTGGTTTCGCGCTGCCGTTCATTCTCACGGACATAGCCGCCCTGATAGCGGGTGGCCTGAAGGGAGTGTTCGCCAAGTGATCGTGCCACTGCTGCTCGCGGTCCTCACCGCACGCGGTGCGCCGCCATCTGGAGCGGAGGACACCGGGCTGCGGTTCGGCCGGTTCGGCGAGGTCATCGTGTACCGGCCGGCGGGGGCTCCGCGCGGCACCGCCCTGTTCTACTCCGGTGACGGTGGTTGGAACGAGGGCGTGGTGGAGATGGCGCGCGCAATGGCCCAGAGCGGCACCCTCGTGCTCGGCGTCGATACCCCTCGCTACCTGAAAGCCGTGGATGCCGGCAAGGAGCGCTGCACCTACCTCGCCGCCGACGCCGAAGCCCTCAGCCAGTACGCCCAGAAGGCGCTGGGGCTGCCGAGCTACCAGCCTCCGCTGCTGGTCGGATATTCCTCGGGCGCGGGCCTTGCCTATGCCGCGCTCGCGCAGGCGCCGGACAACACCTTCACCGGCGCACTCAGCCTCGGCTTCGACCCGCACCTGCCGATCCGCACGGCGCTCTGCGAACGGAACGGCCTCAGCTCCGTTCCGGCCACCGGCGCCCCGGGCCGGGTAGTCTCGACCGTCGCGCATCTGTCCGGTCCATGGGTCATCCTTCACGGGGACGAGGACAAGGTCTGGCCCGCCGATTCCGCCGCCGTCTTTGCGAGCGCGGTGACCGGCGCGGAGCTGGTGCGGCTGCCGCGAGTCGGGCACGGCTTCTCGGTGCAGGATTCCTGGATGCCGCAGTTCAAGGAGGCGGTGGCGCGGCTTCGCAACCGGCCGGCGGACCCCGCCGCCGAAGCGCCCGTCGCACTCGGTGACTTGCCGGTGGTGACGCTCCCGATGCCCGCGAACCCCGCGGAGTACTTCGCGATCATTCTGTCCGGGGATGGCGGGTGGGCCAGCATCGACAAGCAGATCGGGGAGGAGCTGGTCCGCGCCGGAGTTCCCACCGTCGGCTTCAACTCGCTGCAGTACTTCTGGAAGAAGCGGACGCCGGATCAGAGTTCCAGCGATCTCGAGAGTGTGATCCGGTACTACCAGGAGGCGTTCCACCGGCAACACGTCGTCCTGATCGGCTATTCCCGCGGCGCGGACGTCCTGCCGCTGATGGCGTCCCGGCTGCCCAGCTCGGTGCTGGACCAGGTGCGCCTCATGGCCTTCCTGGGTCTCGAGCACGAGACCAATCTGGAGTTCCGGCTGGGGGACTGGCTCGGGGCGCAACACGAGGCCTCGTACAAGCTGCTCCCCGAACTGCAGAAGCTGAGCGGGCGACCGATGCTCTGCGTCTACGGCGCCCACGAGAGCGACGCCCTCTGCCCCGACCTCCCCGCCGGCCTGGCCGACGTGGTGAAACTCGACGGAGGTCATCACTTCGATGGGGACTTCCGGGGGCTGGCCCGGCTGATCATGGACCACCTCCGCTGACATCCCGGGGGCACGTGAACGAACGTTCACCCGCGCTCGGCCCCCCATTCCGCCGCCCGCCGTGCAGGGGCTATCTTTGCCGCTCCCTTCCAATGAAGAGCGGCGTGTGGCCAAGGATTCCCTGACCGTCATCGACAATCGCACCGGCAAGCAGTACGACCTGCCGGTGAGCGAAGGCACCATCAAGGCCGCCGATCTCCGGCAGATCCGCACCGGTGAAGACGACTTCGGCCTGATGTCCTACGACCCGGCTTTCCTGAATACCGCCTCCTGCCGGAGCGCGATCACCTTCATCGACGGCGACAGGGGGATCCTGCGCTACCGCGGGTACCCGATCGACCAGGTCGCGGAAAAGGCGAGCTTCCTCGAGACCGCCTACCTGCTGTTCGAGGGGGAGTTGCCGACCAAGGCCCAGCTCGACAAGTGGGAAAACGACGTGCGCTATCACACGTACGTCCATACCAACATCATCAAGTTCATCGAGGGCTTCCGCTACGACGCCCACCCGATGGGCACGCTGCTCGGCGCGGTCGGGGCCCTGTCGACGTTCTATCCCGACGCCAAGCACATCGAGGATCCCGCCAGCCGCTACCTGCAGCGGATCCGGCTGATCGCCAAGATCCCGACGATCGCCGCGTTCGCCTTCCGGCACTCCCGCGGACTGCCCTACGTCTTTCCCCGGAACGATCTGAGCTACATCGGCAACTTCGTCAACATGACCTTCGAGATCGGTGGCCGGCACGAGCCCAACGCCGTGCTGCAGCGGGCCCTCGAGATCCTGCTGATCCTGCACGCCGATCACGAGCAGAACTGTTCCACCAGTGCGGTCCGCAGCGTCGGCTCCTCCCACGTGGATCCATTCTCGGCGGTCTCGGCCGGCATTGCGGCACTGTACGGTCCGCTGCACGGCGGGGCCAACGAGGCGGTGCTGCAGATGCTCGATGAGATCGGCGAGAAGAAGAACATCCCGGCGTTCATCGAGTCCTGCAAGCAGGGCCATGGTCGCCTGATGGGCTTCGGCCACCGGGTCTACAAGTCCTACGACCCCCGGGCCAAGCTGATCAAGAAGGTGGCGTACGACGTGTTCGAGCAGACCGGGCTCAATCCCAAGCTGGAGATCGCACTGGAACTGGAGCGGATCGCGCTGGAGGACGAATACTTCATCAAGCGGAAGCTGTACCCGAACGTGGACTTCTACTCGGGTCTCATCTACCAGGCGATGGGGTACCCCACCGACTACTTCACGGTGCTCTTTGCGCTGGGCCGGCTGCCGGGGTGGATCGCGCAGTGGGAGGAGATGCTGAGCGACAAGGAACAGAAGATCTCCCGGCCGCGGCAGATCTACGTGGGCTACGACGAGCGGGAGTACGAGCCGATGGCCATGCGGGGATGAGACCGAGGCGGAGCTCGAGGAGCGGCTCTCCCGGCCCACCCGCGGGGCAATCGAGGTCCTCCGGCGACTGCCGGGGGACCTTCTCGTTCTGGGCGCTGGCGGCAAGATGGGCCCGACCCTCGCACTGCATGGCGCGGCGTGCGCTCGATCCGGCGCATCGAGTGATCGCCGTCTCCCGCTTCGGCGACCGCCAGGCCCGGGCCCTTCTGGACGCGGCCGGGGTCACCACGATCGCCGCCGACCTGCTCGACCCCGCAGTGCTCGCCCGCCTGCCCGATGCCCCCCATATCATCTTCATGGCGAGCCAGAAGTTCGGGACCCAGTCGGCGCCCGCACGCCACCTGGGCCATGAATGCGGTGGTGCCGGCGCTGGTGGCGGAGCGCTTCACCGGCCGCCGCACGGTGGTCTTCTCGACCGGCAACGTCTACCCGCTGGTCGCGGTAGGTTCGGGCGGGGCCGGTGAGGAACACCCGGTTGCGCCCGTCGGCGAGTACGCGATGAGCTGCCTCGCGCGGGAGCGCATCTTCGAGAGCGCCGCCGCTCGCCACGCCACGCCGGTCGCCATCGTGCGGCTCAACTACGCCATCGACCTCCGGTACGGGGTGCTGGCCGACACCGCGCAGCGGGTGCGCCGGGGCGAGCCGGTGCCGCTCCGGATGGGGCACGTGAACGTCATCTGGCAGGGCGACGCCAACGCGCGCGCCCTGCAATGCCTCGACCTCGCCGCCACGCCGGCCAGGATCGTGAACGTCACCGGCGCCGAGACGATCGGCGTACGCTGGCTGGCGGAGCGCTTTGGGGAGCACTTCGGCGTCGCGCCACGCTTCGAGGGCGAGGAGGCGGCGGACGCCCTGCTCAGCGACGCCTCCCGGTCCGTCGGCCACTTCGGGCCGCCCGAAGTGAGCCTTGACGCAATGATCGAGTGGACCGCCCGCTGGCTCGAGTCCGGCGGGCGGCTCCTCGGCAAGCCCACGAGATTCGAGGTCCGCGACGGGCGGTTCTAGCCCGCTAGCGACCGGCCGCCAGCAATGTGTCCGCGGCGCTGCCGATCAGCGTCGCTTCGTCGGCCAGCAGCGAACCCAGCCGCGCGACCTGTTCCTCCGCCAGCCTCCAGTCCTTCTGCTCGATCGCCTCCCGCACCCCCGGGAGGGTCTTCACGCCGTAGCCGGTGTAGTACCCCGGTGCATAGATCTGGTGGGTGAACCAGGGGCGGTTCGGCAGCCCCTGCGGACTGGTCAGCCGCCGCTCGCTCTCGATCAGCCGGGCGTTGAGCCCCGCGGCGGCGGCCCTGGCGAAGCCCGCCCCGTCGCCCTCGCCGGCCCGCGCAAAGGCGGAGTCGTATCGGGCCGCGCTCCGCTTCAGCGAATCGAGTGCGTTCTGCAGCGGCGCGAAATTCAGGTACGGCGGCAGCTCCTCGCGCGGCGGGGGAACGAACACCTCGCGGGAGTTGCTGGTCGCGGGATAGACGCCTTCGTCCAGTTCCCGGTTGGTCTCGCGCACGGCATCCTGCCGCGCCTTGAGCAGCTTCTGCACTTCGTCGCCGTACTTGCCGATGTTGTCCGCCAGCGCGGTGAAGTCGAACGGCAGCAGCTCGGCGCCCGCGAGTCGCATCACCGTCGTCCCGACCGTCTGCGCCAGCGCTCGGCCGTACACGAAGCTGGTGTCGCTGAAGTGGGTGTACCAGTAGAAGTCGTCGTAGATGGAGTGATAGATCCCGCCGTCGTCCAGCCCACCGAACCCCAGGTTCAGCGAGGCGATCCCCAGGTGCTGCGAGGAAGGGCGTGAAGTCGGAGCCGGAGCCGAGCGGGTCCAGTCGCTGATCGGGTCGCTCCCGCGCCTCGACCCGGGCCTCCGGATCCCCGAAGCGGATCGCGGCGAGCTGGCTCCGCTTCCATACCGACAGCCCCGTCTCCGGGTCGTCGATGTCCCGCGCGACCCCGTTCATGAGGCGCTCGAGCGTATGCGAGCCCCCCATCGAGAGAAAGCCGCGGCCGTTGCCGTCGGTGTTGATGTACACCGCCGCATGCTGGCGCAATTCCGCCGCATGGGCCTCGGCCCATTCGGTCGAGCCCAGCAGGCCGGGCTCCTCACCGTCCCACGCGGCGTAGATGATCGTCCGCCGCGGCTTCCACCCCTGGCGGAGCAGGGTGCCCATCGCCCGCGCCTCCTCCATGAGCGCGACCTGCCCCGAGATCGGGTCCTCCGCGCCGTTCACCCAGGCGTCGTGGTGATTGCCGCGCACGATCCACTCATCCGGCGCTTCGGTCCCCTTGATCGTGGCGATCACGTCGTAGATCGGCTTGGTATCCCAGTTGAACTGCGCCCGGAGGTGCACCCGCGCCGGTCCGGGTCCGATGTGGTAGGTGAGCGGCAGCGCCCCGCGCCACTGCCCTGGCGCCACCGGGCCGCCGAGCGCTCGCAGCAACGGCTCCGCATCGGCGTAGGAGATCGGCAGCACGGGGATCCTGGTGAGCGTGGTAGCGTCGGCGAGCGCCAGGCGCGGCGTGCCGGGAGTGGCCCCCGCGCCGGGCGTCAGCGGATCGCCCGGGTAGGTGGGCATGTCGGCCACGCTGCCGCGCTGCACCCCGTCCCGCGGCCGGAACGGCCCGGTCGGAAACACCTCGCCGGGGTTGTAGCCGTCGTCCTGCGGATCGGAATATATGAGACACCCGATCGCACCATGCTCCGCGGCGACCTTCGGCTTGATCCCGCGCCAGGAGCCTCCGTAGCGGGCGATCACGATCGCGCCGCGCACCGAGATCCCCCGCCGGTCGAGTTCATCGTAGTCCGCCGGCACCCCACGGTTCACGTAGACCAGCGGCGCGGTGACGTCGCCATCCACCGAATAGGCGTTGTAGGTCGGCAACTGCTCCTTCCGCTGACCGGAGGTGGGATCCGCCGGGAGCGCCGGCTCCTCCAGCCTGGCGACGAACTTCACCGGGGCGACCAGCTCGACCACCCGCTCCTTCGGGGTAGGAAAGAGCACATCGAACCGTTCGATCCGCGCATCCAGCCCCCACGCCTTGAACCGGGTCAGGATCCATTCGGCATTCTCCCGGTCGTACGGGGAACCGACGTGGTGCGGCCGCGCCGAGAGGCGCCGCATCGTCTCGCGGAGGGTGTCGGGATCGGGGATCGCGCGGAAACGGGTCTCCCACTCCCGCTCGGCCCGCGCCGCATCGGCGGTGAATCCGGGAAGCGCCGGTGACGGCTCCGGTCCGCCGGCGGTGAGCAGAAGTCCTCCCACGGCCAGCATGACGCCCCGCCACCAGCGCGACTCACTCTTCGACACCCCCATTGCACCTCTCCTTTGGATGACCACGCGGATCCCCGATGTCACTCTGCGCGGGCGGGACACCCGCCTCCAGCCGCGAATGAAGGTACCGATAGACGGCAGGACCGCCACCGGGGATTCGCGGAGCCCGAGGATCGTTCCGGGACGGGACGCCTCCCCCTCACCACGCGGCAACCATACTCTTCCCCGATGACGGAACTCCGCTCCCGCCTGCTCGCCGGCCAGGTCATCCCCGCCCATCCATTGGCGCTGACCGCGGATCGCCGGCTGGACGAACGCCATCAGCGTGCGCTCACCCGCTACTACCTCGCCGCCGGCGCCGGTGGCATCGCCGTCGGCGTCCACACCACCCAGTTCGCGATTCGGGATCACGGCCTGCTCGAGCCCGTGCTGGCAATCGCGCGGGATGAAGTCACCCGCGCGCCTTCCCACCGGGAGCGGCCGGTCATCACCGTGGCAGGTGCGGTCGGACGTACTCCCCAAGCGGTGCGCGAGGCCGAACTGGCCGCCCGCCTCGGCTACGACGCGGTGCTGCTCTCCCTGGCCGCGTTCGGGGACGCCGATGATGAGGCGATGCTGGCGCACTGCCGCGCCGTCGCGCAGGCCCTGCCGCTGTTCGGGTTCTATCTCCAGCCCGCGGTGGGGGGGCGGGTGCTCGACTACGAATTCTGGCGCCGCTTCGCCGAGATCCCCGAGGTCGTCGCCATCAAGATCGCGCCGTTCGACCGCTACCGGACGCTCGACGTGGTGCGCGCCGTCATCGATGCGGGCCGCACGGACATCGCCCTCTACACCGGCAACGACGACAGCATCGTGATCGACCTGCTCTCACGGTTTCCGTTCGGTGACGGTACCCGGCGCATCGTCGGCGGGCTGCTCGGCCAGTGGGCCGTGGGCACTCGGTACGCCGTGGAGATGCTCCGCACCATCCGGGCGCAGACCGCCACGGAGGCGATCGATCCGGCCTGGCTCGCCTGCGCCACGGCACTCACCGACCTCAATGCGGCGCTCTTCGACGCCCGGCACGGCTTCGCGGGCAGCATCACCGGAATCCACGACGTCCTGCATCGCCAGGGATTGCTCGCCGGCCCCTGGTGCCTCGACCCAGGGGAAGGGCTCTCTCCAGGGCAGCGAGACGAGATCGACCGGGTCCTCCGGGAGCACCCCGAACTCAGCGACGACGGCTTCATCGCGGAGCATCGGGACCGGTGGCTGGCCTGAGTGGGCCGAGATCGCCTCGCCCCCCGAGCCGTGGGGCCCATACCTACCTGCAGGTAGACGCACCGCACCTCCAAAGTCGCCGTGCGCCGGACCAGCGAAGGCCCTTACAGTTGACGGTGAGATAGCAAAGTGATATCATTGCGATACCACTTTCAACCCTGAGGGTACAGCGGTGACACGCGAGATCGAGAAGCGCGCCCTGTCGGGCGGCCTGATGCTGGTTCTGCTCCTGGCACTGACCGCGTTGGTCGTGTTCGGATTCATTGGCGCGATCCAGTCGGAGAATGGCGGCCGGGCGATCGGCATGGCGATCGGGGCTGCGCTGGTCGTCCTGTTGTGGACCGGTCTCTTCACCGTGCAGCCCAATCAGGGCAAGGCGCTGCAGCTGTTCGGCAACTACGCCGGCACCGTGCGCAGCGCGGGTCTCTGGTGGGCCAACCCCTTCTACACCAAGCGTGGCATCTCCCTCCGGGTGCGGAACTTCGAGACCGCCAAGCTCAAGGTGAATGACCACAACTCGAACCCGATCGAGATCGCCGCGGTCGTCGTCTGGCAGGTGACGGACACCGCCGAGGCGCTGTTCGAGGTGGACAACTACGAAGACTATGTGAAGGTGCAGAGCGAGTCCGCGTTGCGGGGGCTGGCGAACCAGTATCCCTACGATGCCCACCAGGCCGGCCAGATGTCGCTCTCCGTCAACACGGCCGATGTGGCGGACAAGCTCAAGGGAGAGATCCAGGATCGGCTGGCCAAGGCGGGCGTCAAGGTCCAAGAGGCGCGCATCAGCCACCTGGCCTATTCGCCGGAAATCGCCGGCGTGATGCTCCGGCGGCAGCAGGCCAGTGCGGTGATCGCCGCACGCCAGATGATCGTCGAGGGCGCCGTGGGGATGGTCGAGATGGCGCTGGCCCTGCTCTCCCAGAAGGAGATCGTGCATCTCGATGAAGAGCGGAAGGCGACGATGGTGAGCAACCTCCTGGTGGTGCTCTGCTCGGAGCAGTCCACCCAGCCGGTGGTCAACGCCGGCTCGATCTACTAGGCATCCGACGCCCGTGGCCGAGCGGAAGGCGTTCCTCCTCCGGATCGACCCGGAGCTCTACGATGCCTTGCAGCGGTGGGCGTCGGACGACCTCCGCTCGCTCAACGGGCAACTGGAGTTCCTGTTGCGGCAATCGCTCAAGGACGCCGGACGACTCGGTCCCCCGGGGGCCGATCCTGTTGCTGGAGACCGATGATGCCCACACCCGTGTGCCCCAAGTGCGCCGGCCGTCTGGAGGAGGGGTTCACCCTCGACCTCGGCGACCACAATGCGCGCCACCAGACGAGCTGGATCGAAGGGAAACCGGAACGTTCGTTCTGGAGAGGACTCGCCCTCAAGGGACGCGCCCGCCATCCCATCGTCAGCTTCCGCTGCACTCGCTGCGGCTTCCTGGAGTCGTATGCACCTTCCGCGTGACGCGCGCCTCGCCCTGCTGCTCACGCTTCTCCCCGCCGCAGTGAGGGGGCAGCAGACGGACGCGGGCGTCTTCCAGCTTTTCCAGGCGACGGCGGAAGTCGGCAGGGAGAGCTTCCGGCGCTCGGCGGCGCGGTTCGAGCAGGAAGCGGTCATACCAATCCTCAACCTGCGGGTAAGCGGCGTGACGACGCGCGGACCCGGCGCCGCCTTCGTCGGGTTCACCTTGACGGTCAGCAATGCGGCAGGCGACTCGACCCGCGGCAGCTACCGTGTCGAGCCGGCCGGGGACTCGGTCCGCATCGTCGGGCAGCTCGGCGCCACCCGGGTCGACCGGATGCGGCAGGCCGCCTTCGATCTCGTCCTGGCCCCGCAGTCGATGGCGAGCTTTGCGGAGCTGGTCGCCTTGGCCGCCGGGCGCGATACCGTCTTCCGCCTGCTGGTCGCCGGACCCGACACCATTATGCCGGCGGCGATCCGTTTCTCGGCGGACTCGTTCCGGGTGAGCTTCGCCGGCCTGGAAATGCCGGGAAGAGTCAAATCGGGACTGGTCGAGTGGATCGAGGTCCCGGCCCAGCGGGTTCGGGTCGTGCGTGCGGCAGTGCCCGACAGCCTGCCGCCGATGACCGGACTTCGCCGACCCGCGCCCGACTATGCCGCGGCTCCAGGTGCCCCGTACAGGGCGACCGAGGTGCGCGTCCCTGTCAGGGCCGAGGGCGACACCTTCTCGCTCGGCTGCACGCTCACCGTCCCCAAGGCGGGACACTCGCCCTATCCCGCGGTCGTCACCATCACCGGTTCGGGGAGTCAATCGCGGGACGAAGAGCTATGGCCGCTGGTGCGTGGCTACCGCCCATTCGGGCAGATCGCCGAACGGCTGGGGAGCGAAGGCATCGCAACGCTTCGCTGTGATGACCGCGGAACGGGCGCCAGCACCGGTCACGCCGACTCCGCCACCACCGCCGATCTCGCGGGGGATACTCGCGCGCAGGTCGCCTGGTTGCGGGCGCGCCCCGAAATCGACGGGACGAAGCTCGCGTTCGTGGGACACAGCGAAGGCGGGATGATCGGACCGTTGCTGGCCGCGCAGGACCGCCGGATCGCCGCGCTGGTGATCATGGCAGGCCCCGCCAAGCCCGGCGTCGAGGTGCTCGTGGACCAGGTCCGCTGGCCATTGCTGCAGGCGCCCGGGCTCTCGGACGAGGAGCGGCGCAGCCAGCTCGCGGCTGCCGAAGCGCGGATCCGTGGAGATTCCCTTCCAGCCAGCCACTGGCTGCGATGGTTCGTGCATTACGATCCGCTCCGCGCCGCTCGCCTGGTCCGGCAACCGACACTGATCCTGCAGGGTGCACTCGACCGTCAGGTCTCGGCCGGCCAGGCGGACACCCTCGCCGAGACGATGCGGCAAGCCGGAAACCGGGATGTCACCGCGAGGACATTTCCCGGGCTGAATCATCTCTTTCTGGTCTCGGAGAGCGATGGTTCCCCTTCCGAATACGCCTCGCTCCGCGAGGCGCGACTGCCGAGTCAGGTGCTTGATACCCTCGCGAACTGGCTCTCCCGGCACCTGCGTCCCGCGCACCAATAGGGGCAGGCCCCTGGCCTGCCCCTGCACCGTCACTCGGTGGAATCGCGTCGGGGCTACCGTGAGGCGAACTTCTCCGGGAACTGCTTGCTGATGGCACCGGCGAGCGGATCAGCGATCATCTGCATGTGCATGACCGCCTCGCGGGTCCTGGCGTAGGCCGACACCCAGTCGCCCTTGGCCTGCGCGTCGATCGCCGCCTTGAATCCCACCACATGGCCCTTCACCAGGTCGGCGACGACCGCGGTCGGCAGATCGGGGTTGGCTGCACTCAGGAAGGCGCCAAAGTCCCTGGTATAGCCGAGAAGGTCGTTGACCGCCTTGTCCGCCTTGCGCTGGTCCTTCGTGGCCACACCGGTCGTGTAGTCCACGATGAAGGCGATGTGCTTGCGCCAGAGCGCCAGGAACGCCTCCTCGGCGCCGTGACCGTACACTGAGCCGATGGCCTGCGACAGTGCCACCGAATTGGCGTCCAGCGCTCCGGCCGCAGCCTGGAACTCGGCGGTCTGCCCGCGAAGCGCCGCGCCAGTTGCGGCCAGCCCCAGCTGGGCGTGCTCGGCGAGCAGGTTGTTGAGCGCGACACGGAGGTCGCCGGCGCTGACGACCATCGAGGCCGAGGCCATCTGGTCGTGGGCCAATTGGGCCCGGGCCGCCGGGGCGGCGAGGAGGAGGCTGCCGGTGACGAGGAGCAAAGGGAGAGCCATGAACCGCATGATCCGATACCAGCCTTTCAGGGTTGAGTGACGCGGATCTCACCGCGCATGAAGTGGTGTCGTTCGCAGAAGTAGCCGTAGACGCCCGGTCGATCGAAGCTGAACGAGAGCTGACTGCCCCTGCCGGTGAGGGAACCGGCGAATCGCCCGTCGGGATGGTCGGACTCGCCAGTGGCCACGGTGTGCTCGATGTCGTCCGCGTTGGTCCAGGTGACGCGTGACCCGGCCGGGACCTCGAGCGCCGCGGGCTGGAACTGGAACAGCCGGATGTCGATCGCGGCATGATGGTGCAGCCGCGACGGATCCGGCGTCATTCCCGTCAGCAGCAAGACCAGCCCGATCCAGCATTGCCGGAGATTCCGCATGACCTTCTCCTTTCTGGGTGCCGTACGCTCTGCGTTGCACCCTGTGTACGGCGGCGGTCTCGAATCGGATTGGGGACGGCGTCCGGGGGATCCGTGCGATGGTAATACTTGACTAGTCAAGCAACATCCGATATACTGTCGCCCATGGCACGCCCCCCCAGTCGCCTGCAGCGGGAGATCAAGCAGAGCCGGCCGTTCCGGTCGGTGGCCCAGGAGGCGGCGATCGGGCTGCTTCGGACCACCGACGTCGCGCGGCGGCGGATAGCGGCGATGCTCGAGCCGGAGGCGATCACCCCTCAGCAGTACAATGTCCTGCGGATCCTGCGGGGTGCAGGCCCGGACGGCATTCCGACGCTGGAGATTGCCTCGCGGATGATCGAGCTGGCGCCGGGAATCACCAGGCTGCTGGACCGCCTCGAGGCCAAGAAGCTGGTGCACCGGGAACGCTGCCCCGAGGATCGCCGCCAGGTCACCTGCCGGATCACCGCCGGGGGACTGGCGCTGCTTGCCCGGCTGGACCCGATCGTCGAAGCCGCCGATGAGACCATCCTCGGCGCGCTGACCCAGGCCCAGCAGCGTCAGCTGATCCGCCTGCTGGACCGGGTCCGGGAGAACCTCGAACCGAAGTAGACAAGGGAACCGCACAGTCCCGCATGACGTTGAATTACTTGACTAGTCGTTTATTAACCAGACACCTACTAACCTGTCACAGGAGCAAGTCATGACCGCCGTCGCTACGCCATCGATCGCCAAGCTCGACGCCGAACTCAACCAGACCGTCCTCGACGGCCGGATCCTCGACGCCTTCGACCGGTTCTACGCGGACACCATCGTGATGCAGGAGAACAACGCCCCCGCCACCGTCGGCAAGCCGGCCAATCGGGAGCGCGAGATCAAGTTCGTCGAGAGCATCGACCAGTTCCACGGGGCCACCCTGCTGGCCTCCGCGGCCCATGGCGACACCAGCTTCTCCGAATGGATGCTGGACCTGACCTTCAAAGGCGGCGTGCGGGTGAAGCTGGAGCAGGTGTCCGTGCGGAAGTGGCGGGACGGGCAGGTCACCCACGAGCGGTTCTACTACAACGCAGGCAATGCCTGAGCGACGGAGTCACTCATGTTTCGCAAACTCATCCAGACCGGCGACGACAAGACCGCCCTGCTGCTCCGCCTGACCCTCGGCGCCGTGATGCTCCCGCACGGTGCGCAGAAGGTGCTGGGCTGGTTCGGCGGCGCCGGCTTCAGCGGGACGATGCACTTCCTCACTCAGCAGGTGCACATACCGGCGTTCTTCGCCTTCCTGGCGATCGTGGCGGAATTCGCCGGGTCGCTCGGCCTGCTCAGCGGCTTCCTGACCCGCATCGCCGCCTTCGGCGTTCTGTGCAACATGGTGGTGGCAGTCTGGACGACGCATCTCTCGAACGGGTTCTTCATGAACTGGTTCGGCAACCAGAAGGGCGAGGGCTTCGAGTACCACATCCTCGCCGCGGGCCTGGCGCTCGCAATCATCATTCGCGGTGGCGGAGCAGCCTCGGTGGATGGGGTACTGAGCCGCACGGAGTAGCCACGGACATCGCGCAGCAAGCGAGGGATCCCTCCAGGCACCGGCCTGAGGGGATCCCTCGTCGTTTCACCCGCGTCGACACCGGCCGCGTTACATGCCCGGCAGCTCCTCGCCCTCCAGATAGGTGTAGCCCTCGAGGCCGGCCACGTAGTCCGCGATGAACTGGTTGGCGTCGGTCCGGGAGAGGTCGCGGGCGTTGGTGACCTTGCGGCGGAAGGTGGTCAGAAGGTCGGCCGGCTGGAACTGCACGTACTTGAGCACCTCGGTCACCGTGTCGCCGTGGACCATGTCGGTGATCTCGTACCCGGCATCGGTCAGCCGCACGTGTACCGCGTTGGTGTCGCCGAAGAGGTTGTGGAGGTCGCCGAGGATCTCCTGGTACGCTCCCGTCAGGAAGATGCCCAGGAGGTAGGGCTCGTCATCCCGGATCGGGTGGAGCTCGAGGGAGGGCTTCCCCTTGCGACCACCGACGAACCGGTCGATCACGCCATCGGAATCGCAGGTGATGTCCTGGATGGTGCCGCGCCGGGAGGGCTGCTCATCCAGCCGGTGGATGGGCATGATGGGGAAGAGCTGGTCGATGGCCCAGTTGTCCGGCAGAGACTGGAAGACGGAGAAGTTGCAGAAGTACCGATCGACCAGGGTGGACTCGAGGTCCGACCAGATCTCCGGATGCTCGCCCTTCTCGGGCTCCACCAGGCGCGCGAGCTGGTTCATCGTCGCGAGGTAGAGCTGCTCCGCGTTGGCGCGATCCCGAAGCGTCAGAACCCCGCTGGCGAACAGCTCCTGGGCCCGCTCCTTGCCGAAGGTCGCGTCATGATGCACCTCCTCGAGACGTTCGGCGCTGATCGATTCGAGATTCTCCTTCAGCTCCACCAGCAGGGGATGCGGGTCCCGGCCGAGCTCCGGGATGAGCGGATCGCTCTGGGACTCGACGTCGGTGACGTTGATCAGCAGGAGCGAATGGTGCGCGGTGATCGCCCGGCCCGATTCCGAAATGATGCTCGGCATGGGGACCCCTTCGGCCTTGCAGACTGTTCCGAGGGTGTACACCACGTCGTTGGCATACTCCCGCATCGAGTAGTTCATGCTGGCCGAGCGGGTGGAGCGTGACCCGTCGTAGTCCACGCCCAGCCCGCCACCCACGTCCACGTGGGTCAGCGCGAAGCCCATGTTGCGCAGCTCGACGTAGAAGCGGCCGATCTCCTCCAGCCCCGCCTTGATGTACTGGATGTCGGTGATCTGGCTGCCGAGGTGGAAGTGGACCAGCCGAAGGACGTCCTTGCGGCCGGTGGCTTCCAGCTTGTCCAGCACCTTCATCAGCTCCATGGCCGAGAGTCCGAACTTGGACTTCTCGCCGCCGCTCTTGGCCCAGCGGCCCGAGCCCTCGGTCGCGAGCTTGATCCGTACCCCCATGGTCGGACTGACCTCCAGCTCGTCGGCCACCTTGAGGAAGGTGTCCACCTCGGAAAGCTGCTCGATCACGACGAAGACCCGGTGACCGAGCTTCTGGCCCATGAGGGCCAGCCGCATGTACTCCTCGTCCTTGTAGCCGTTGCAGACGATGATGTGCTCGGTGCTCTCGGTGATGCCGAGGACGGCCTGCAGCTCCGGCTTGGAGCCGCACTCCAGGCCGACGCCGTGGACCGAGCCGAACTCGACGATCTCCTGCACCACATGCCGCTGCTGATTGACCTTGACCGGGTAGACGGTGGTGTAGGCGCCCTCGTAGCCGAACTCGGTGATGGCGTTCTGGAACTGCATCGCCAGGGTCTGGATCCGGGCGCGCAGGATGTCCGAGAAGCGCAGCAGCAGCGGGAGACCGACGCCCTGGGCGTTGAGATCGGTGGCGAGCTGGTAGAGGTCCAGGCCTCGCTTCGGGTTGCCGTCGGGGTGCACGGTGACCCTGCCCTCCTGGTTGACCCGGAAGAATCCGAGGCCCCAGCCCTGCATGTTGTACAGCTTCTCCGAGTCCTTGACGGACCAGTCTCTCGCGGCGATGGCCAGCCTCCGGGCACACGGTGAGGGGGAGATTCTAGCGGAGTGCAACAGGCGGTGAAAGGGTGGCGGGTAGGCGGAGTGCCGAGGGCCGGCCTGGGTGATGGATCCAGCCTGAAGACCCGCTCACTCATGCGCGAGCGGGTTTTCTGTTTAGTATTCCGGCATGTCCTGGTCGTTCCGCCTCGCCCGCATCATGGGCACCGATGTGAAGGTGCACGTCACCTTCCTCCTCCTCCTCGCCTTCCGTGCGTTCGAACGGTACTCCAGCCAGGGTCAGGCGGCGGCCGTCTTCGAGACCATCCTGATGGTCGCCGTATTCGCCTGTGTGCTGCTGCACGAGTTCGGGCACATCCTGATGGCGAGGCACTACGGCATCCGGACCCCCGACGTGATCCTGCTGCCGATCGGCGGACTGGCCCGGCTGGAGCGGCTGCCGGACAAGCCGCGGGAGGAGTTCTGGATCGCGCTGGCGGGTCCCGCGGTGACCCTGGTGATTGCGCTGGCGCTATTCGCCGGGCTGACTCTCTCGGGCCCGCTGTCCATGCCTGAGGAAGCGGAGGTCAGCACCCGGGCGTTTCTGATGCTGCTCGCAGTGATCAACGGCTTCCTGCTCGGCTTCAACCTGATTCCGGCCTACCCGATGGACGGAGGCCGGGTGCTCCGCGCCGCGCTGGCGTCACGGATGGGGATGGTGAAGGCCACCCGGATCGCAGCCCGCGTCGGCCAGGGATTCGCCATGGTCGGGGGCATCTACGGCCTGATGCAGGGCGAAGCGATGTTCATGCTGATCGCGGCCTTCGTGTTCTTCGCTGCTTCATCGGAAGCGGCGATGGTCGAGACCCGGGCGGCCGGGCGCGGGATCATCGTCGACCAGATGATGATCACCCGGTTCGTGACCATCCCGGTCTACGCCACGCTCCGGCAGGCGGTGGACCTGCTGCTCGAAGGCGAGCAGCGCGAATTCCCCGTGGTCGATAACGCCGGCGTGGTCGAAGGGCTGCTGACCCGCGACCATCTCGTCCGGGCGCTGACGGACCACGGCCCCGAGTCTCCCGTCAGCCAGGCGATGGCCGCTCCCGTGCCGGCCCTGTCTCTCGGGCTCAACTTCGATGAGGCGCTGGGCCGGCTGCGCGCCAGCGGCCTTCCCGCGCTGCCGGTCCTCGACGCCGGCGGCCGCCTGGTGGGGCTGCTCACCCTCGACAACATCAAGGACCTGATCCTGGTCCGGCAGGCCACCACGCGCTGACCGCCGCCGCGGCGTTGTGCCGCGGCACCACCGGTTGACAGTCGGGTACGCGCACTTTATATTTCGCAATTATGCGAAATACCAAAGCCACTGCCGCGGCCCCCGCCGTCGACGTCAGGACGCTGAAAGCGGTCGCCAGCCCGGTCCGGCTGCGGATCCTGGGCTATCTCAAGCGACCCGCGGAGCACTTCCCGCCGCAGGTCGACGGAGATATCAGGACCGATGGGGTCTGCGCGGACTTCATCCGCGAGAAGCTGGGCATCGCCGCGGCAACGGCCTCGCGCCATCTGACGCTCCTGACCGACGCCGGGTTGCTGATCCCGACCCGCAAGAAGGGATGGACGTTCTATCGTCGCGACGAAGCCGCCATCGACCGGTTCACCAGACTCCTCCACACTCAACTGTGACGCGAGCCCCGATGCCCATCCTCGATTTCGTTCATGTCGACGTCTTCAGCCGGACGCCGTACAGCGGCAACAGCCTCCCCGTCTTCCCCGAGGCGGGCGGGCTCGAGGTCGAGGAGATGCTGCAGATCACCCGGGAACTCCGCCACTTCGAGGCGATCTTTCTCGAACCGACCGCCGACCCCGGCACCGTGCGGACCCGCATCTTCGACCAGTTCGAGGAGCTGCCCTTCGCGGGGCATCCCATCATCGGAGCGGCGGCGGTCCTGCATGCCCGATCGGGGGCGGACGACACCCGGTCGTGGCAGTTTGCGCTCCCTGGGAGAAGTGTCACCGTGACCACCGAACGCACCCGTCAGGGCTACTCCGGCCTGCTCGACCAGGGTGCCCCGGAGTTCCTGGGCGAAGTCGACGCGCCGGACGAGCTGGCGCGCGGATTCGGACTCACCGCACGCGACCTGCGCCCCGACTTGCCGGCCGAGGTGGTGAGCACCGGGCTGCGGTACCTCATCATCCCGGTGCAGCCGGGCGCCCTCGCCCGGGCGCGCATCCCTCACGACATCACCGCGCTCCTGAGCCGTCATCGTGCGCAGTTCGCGGTCCTGCTGGACGAGGCCGCCCTCGAGGTACGCCACTGGAACAACGACGGCCTGGTCGAGGACGTCGCCACCGGCAGCGCCGCAGGGACCATCGGAGCCTATCGGCTGAAGCATGGCCTCGCCTGCCCCGACGAGACCTTCGTGCTCCAGCAGGGGCGTTTCTCCGGCCGACCGAGCCAACTGCGTGTGCGTCCGGAGGGCCCGGCCACCGCGATCACGACCGTCAAGGTCGGCGGCGACGTGGTGCTCATCGGATCGGGCACGCTCCACGCACGTCCCGCGATGGTCGCGTGATCGCGACCGGAGGGCAGGCCCGGGTATCGCCCCACGGGGTGTCAACAGTCACGGAGAGTTTCGCATGACCGAGTTTGCACTGCCGACCGTCCGAATCGTCAGCGCCGCGGAGCTGCGCGCGAGCCTGCACTTCGAAGATCTGATCGAGCCCGTCGCCCGGGCCTTTCGCGAGTCGAGCGCCAAGCTCGCGCAGAACGGCCTGATCGTCATGTTTCCCGCCACCCGTCCCGATCTCGGCGACGTCTACGTCAAGACCGGCGTGCTGCAGGGGCACGCGGTCCACATCGTCAAGGTGTCGCCCTGGTTCGCGGCCACTGCGGAGCGGGGACTCCCCCAGGGCGGATTCGTCGCCGTGTTCGACAGCGTGACCGGCCATGCGCTGGCCCTGCTGAACGAGGAGCACTACCTCTCCGACATCCGGACGGCAGCCGCCGGCGCCGTCGCCGCCCGCGCCCTGGTCCGGCAGGAGATCACCACGGCGGCCGTCCTCGGATCGGGGACGCAGGCCTACTGGCAACCGCTCGCCCTGCATCGCGAGCGTCCCTTCCGGCGGCTGCTGATCTGGGCGCGCACCCCGGCCCGGGCGGACCGGTTGCGGGGACGCCTGGCCGCGAATCTTCCCGGCGTCGACATCACCGTGGCCACCGATCTCGAACAGGTGGTGCGCACAACCGATGTCCTCATCACGGCTACGCAGTCACGGGAACCGCTGGTGCGCGGCGAGTGGCTCCGCGCCGGCCAGCATGTGACGGCCCTGGGCGCGGACGACGCGACCAAGTGCGAGCTCGACGCGGACACCCTCACTCGCGCCCGGGTGTTCGTCGACTCGATCGAGTCGAACCTCGCGAACGGGGATGTGTGCCGCGCCATCACAGGCGGGCACTATCGCAGAGAGCAGCTGGCTGGCGAACTTGGAGACGTGCTTGACGGCCGGGTGATCGGCAGGACGTCGGCCGCGGACATTACCGTCGTCAAGCTGGTGGGAATCGGCGCGCAGGATCTGGTCGCGGCCGAGACGGCGATGCAGAAGCTGGAGGCGGGCGGGCAGCGAGCCGACGCCGTGCCGGCGTGATATCCGACGATCGTTACCTCACCCCCTGAGCTCTTCTCCCCCATGCGCGACGCCACCCGGGTGATCAAGGCCGGCCTCCCTACGCCGGCGCAGGGCGCCCCCTTCCTTCCAGGGCCCACCTTCGCCGGCGCCTTCCACGCCGCCGGGGACCCGTCGGAGTCGCCCTACACCTATGGCCGATTCCACAATCCCACCTGGACGCAATTCGAACAGGCGCTGACGGAGCTGGAAGGCGGTCCCGCGCTGGTGTTCGGCTCGGGGATGGCGGCGGCGACGGCGGTGTTCGCCACGCTTCTCCGGAGGGGTGATGTTCTCGCATTGCCCTCCGATGCCTACTACACCTGCCGGCTGGTGGCGCAGGGCTACTTCGCGGAGCAGGGCATCGAGGTCCGCCTGGCGCCGACTGCAGGCGACGGTCAGAGCGCCTCGCTGGCCGGCGCCAGACTGCTCTGGCTCGAATCGCCATCCAATCCGGGGCTCGACGTCTGCGACATCCGCGCGCTGGCGCGGGAGGCGCACGCCGCGGGCGCGCTGGTGGCGGTGGACAACACCACCGCGACGGTGCTCGGCCAGCGGCCCCTCGAGCTCGGCGCCGACCTCTCGATCGCTTCCGATACCAAGGCACTCACCGGCCACTCCGACCTCATCCTCGGTCATGTGGCCGCGCGGGACCCGGCGCTCGTGGAGCAGATCCGCGCCTGGCGCACCCGCTTCGGTGCCGTGGCGGGGCCGATGGAGGTGTGGCTGGCGCATCGGTCGCTCGGCACGCTGGATCTCAGGCTGGAACGGCAGAGCGCCAACGCCCTCGCCGTCGCGGAGATGCTGTCGAGGCATCCGGCGGTGAGCGTGGTGCGCTACCCCGGGCTGCCCTCGGATCCCGGGCATGCGGTGGCGCGCCGGCAGATGGCCCGCTTCGGCTCGGTGCTGAACTTCACCCTGGCGAGCAAGGCGGCCGCAGAGCACTTCTTCGCCGCCGCAACGCTCGTCTATGAGGCAACCAGCTTCGGCGGCCTGCACACCACGGCGGAGCGCCGGGCGCGCTGGGGCGGCGACCCAGTGTCGGAGGGGTACATCCGGATGAGCGTGGGGTGCGAGGCCATCGAGGATCTGCTCGCCGATCTCACCATCGCGTTGAACGCGGCGGGCTAGGCGTATGGCCCCGAGGAATCGGGGCGATTGCGGCAGGCCGCAGAGTGGGCCCCTGTCTGATCAGGGGCCCGCGAGGCTTCAGCCCGGATCGCCGCGCAGCACCGGGCGGGTCAGGCAGGTGGGCCCGCCCTCGGCCTTGAGCGAGATCTCCCGGCCCCGATAGGTCGAGACCACGCAGCCGGCAGCCTCCAGTCGCGCCTTGGTCACCGGGTTGCCCTCCAGCATCACGCAGCGCCTCGGCGCCAGCGCCAGCACGTTCGAGCCCATGCTCAGGAATTCCGCCTCGGGCACCTCGACCATCGCGATGCCCCGTTCGCGCAGCAGCTCGTAGAAGGTCACTGGCATGAGCGGCGGGTAGACTGCCGCCAGGTCATCGGCCACCATGCTGATCAGCGACATGAGATGCAGGCAGGCGTCGGGGCCGGCGTAGTAGGGCAGCGCGACGGGGATGACCCGGATCTCCGGCCCCAGCGCATCGCGGAGCTGGGCGAGCCCCGCGGCGTTGGTGCGGTACCCCTGCCCCACCGCGAGCGTTTCGTGATCGAGCCAGAGGCAGTCACCCCCTTCGGCGAGCGCCGTGCCGTGCAGCCGGTAATGAATCGGGACGCCCGCCTCTTCCAGGCACCGCCCGATCGCCTCTTCCTCGCCCCGCCGCAGATGCTTCCCCATCCGCATGAGAATGGCGCCGCGCTCGGTAACAAGCACCGGATCATGGACGTAGATCGAGTCGGCCAGCCGGCGGAGCGGCTGGTCATGCATGATCACTTCCGCACCGAAGTCGCGGAGCAGCTTCACGAACGCCTGATGCTCGGCGCGGGCGGCCGCGAGGTCGGGCCGGGCGGTGTAGTGCCAGGCCACCGGATCGGCCTCGCCGAACGATGCATCCGGCGGACGCACCACGACCCGCCGGAGGGGATCGACCATGGACTGAGCCGAGTAGGCACGGGTCATTGCGGGTCTCCGCCGGGGCGTCGCAAGGTGGGGAGCGTCGCCGAGGTCGGCCGGTGGCGTTGTTCGAGTTCTTGATGCGACTCCGCAGCCGGGCGGGGCGCGAGTTGCCAGTGGAACAGCCGGAGGACGGGCCCGTAGAAGAGAACGTCGGCGACCAGCTTCCCGGCGACTGCGCCGGGTACGTCACCCAGCAGATGCAGACCGAGCCCGATCGCCAGGGGCCGGAGCGCCAGGGCGTCGAGGGCTTCGGCCGCGCCGAACTCGAGCGCGATGTTGCGGAGCGCGCCGCGCGCGAAGTGCCCATCCGAGATCGCGCCGGTCCGGGCCACGGCGCGCGCGGCCCGCCGGGTGTCCCGCACGGCCAGTACCCCGTAGAACCAGGCCGCCTCGGCAAAGGTGGCCGCGTACGCCGCCACGAGCACACTGCCGGTTGCCCGCCGAGTCGCCACCGCGGCGAGGACCGCGGCGACGGTGCCGACCAGTTCGGACGCCCCATAGCGACGGCGCCACTGGAGCAGCCGCCCGCGCCAACCGGTCTCCGACCGGGGCTCGGCCGCGGGGGCTGCACGCGAGACCTCGAGCACCCAGGGGCCGATCTGGACCACATCGCCTTCATGCAGCAGCAGGGGGGCCACCACCTGAGACCCGTTCACCAGGGTGCCGTAGCGGCTGCGGTCGACGATAAGCGGCCCCTCGGGTGTCGGCACGATGCGGGCGTGACGGCGGGAGACTTCCGGGCCATCGAGCACGATCTCGGACTCCGGCAGGCGACCGATCTGCACGGCCCGGCCGGCGAGCGAGACGACGCGCGATTCGTGGATCAGGGCAAGAGGCTGGGACATGGGCAGGGGCGGCAGAGGGCGACGGCCTACATCGCGCCGAGCTCCTCCATGAGGCGGGGCCCGGGATTGCGGGGCCGCTCGAAGTACCACCAGTTCCGCTCGTCGGTCCAGCCTTCGTCCTCCGCCACGATGCCGCCCCAGAGGCAGCGGCCGGCGCTCACCAGATTGAGCCGGACCCGCATGTCCGCATCGCGAACCCGGGGGAGGAAGGCCTCCCGGACCTCCTCAGGCGCGAGTTCGAGCGCATTCTCCAGCAGCTGGCGACCATCCATGTCGTTCAGGTAGTCATCCAGGGTGAGGTTGTATCCCGCGACTACCAGTTCCACGACCCGCTCCCAGTTCTCGACCAGTCCGCGCAGCCCCTGGGCGACTACCGAGTATGGCGCTCCGCTGCGTCGCAGGTAGTCGCGGACCGGATCGTTCTGGCCCGAGGGTCGGTCGCTCATGGTACGCCGTGTCCCCGCCGGAGCTGACGCTGGAAATATCGCTCGCCGTCATTGGGCCGGAAGAAGGTACGGATGACCAGGTCCCGATCGAACGCCAGGAAGGCACCGCTGGCGCGATCGAACCGCGTGACCACCCCGTCGGCCCGTACCGATTCGAGAACATCGCCGCCCGCGGGGCGATCGCGCAGCGTCTGCGCGGCGCGAAGGTATTCGTTGGCGCCGATCCCGCCGAACTCCGCTCCATGCTTCTGGAAATGCTCCGCGAGATGGCTCGGGTCGCGAAATCCGATCTCCGGATGGGTCACCGGGTCCGACACGGCGGCGGGGGCGGGCGCGGCGACGACGGGCGCCGTCGGTGCCGCGGTGGTCGCTCCGGGCGCCTCCCGGGTGGCCCGGCCTAACCAGGCGATCAGCGCGATGAGCGCGACGGCGACCAGACGCATGAGCAGGCGACGGTTCATCGGGTCCAGGTGTTGTTCGCCCGGTCTATGTCGGGCAACTCGGCGTCGGGATCGATGGTCACCTTCACCACCGTCTCATGACCGCGGTGCCGGAAGGTGAACTTCGGCCCGAGATTCCACATGTCCACGGGCAGACGCGCGAAGCGGGTCATCGCCGTCCCGTCGGTGTCCATCATCTGTGCCGCGAGCACCATCGGCATCACCATCTGGCCGCGATTGGACAGGAAGACCTCGGTGACGCTGTCGCTCGGTGTGCGCACCGAGTCCACCGCCTGATCGAGCCGGGCGGTGGTGTAGATCCACTCGCGGAAGAACCAGTCGAGGTCCATCCCCGACTGGTCCCGCATGACCCGGATGAAGTCGGCCGGGGTCGGATGCTTGAAGGCCCAGGCGCGGAGATATTCGCGGAAGGCGGCGTCGAACCGCTCGCGGCCGAGCACCTGGAAGCGGAGCTGCTGCATCATCAGAGCGGGTTTCTGGTACCCGGTCCAGAACAGGTCGGCCACCTCGACGGGCCGAGTGATCATCGGCTGCTCCACGCCGGGGATGGCGTGGTCCTGGTAGAGATGCAGCGGATGCACCTCGATCGAATCGCCGTACGGTGTGCCGATGAAATAGTTGGCCGCATTGGCGAGATCGATGAAGGTGTTGAAGCCCTCGTCCATCCAGGGGTAGAGCCGCTCGTTCACGCCGACGATCATCGGCATCCACTGGTGCCCCAGCTCATGGGCGAGCACCCATTGCAGGTCGATGCGGGTGGGCCCGGCCGGATCGAAGGTCATCATGGGATACTCCATGCCTTCGATCGGGCCTTCGATGCTGGAGATGTGCGGGTAGGGGTAGTGGTACCACTGCTGGCTGTAGTAGCGCACTGATGCCCGCACGATCCGGTTGGCCTCGTGCCAGAGGGTGGCGGTCGGGCGGTAGAAGGTGTGGATGTAGATGCCGTCCCAGCCGCTCGCGTCCCACTGGAAGTTGGGCGCCGCGGCGAAGGCGAAATCGCGCACGCTATCGGCGGTGAAGCGCCAGGTGAAGCTCCCGGTTCGGGGGGGGCGGGTGCGGTCGCGATGTCCCGCCTCGTCGGCGGTGATGATCGCAATCGCCGAGTCGGCGTTGCGGGCGCGCAGCAGGCGGGCGCGCTGGGTCGCGGTGAGCACCTCCAGCGGATTGCGGAGCACGCCGGTGGCGGCGACGATGTAGCTGGCCGGTACCGTGACCGCCACGTCGAAGGCGCCGTACTCGAGGTAGAACTCCCCCGCCCCGATGTACGGTTCGTGGTTCCAGCCCTTCACGTCATCATAGACCGCCATGCGCGGATACCATTGGCCGAACTCGTACAGCGGACCGTCCCGTCCCATGCGGCCGGCGCCGTACGCCGGCACCTTGAACCGCCACGCGACATCAAGATCCATCGCCGTCCCCGGGGCCAGGGGACGGCCGAGGTCGACCCGCATCGTGGTACCGTAGACGGTGTGGGCCAGCGGCCGCCCGAGCGCAGTGAGCGACTCGAGCTGCAATCCCCCGCCATCGACCTTGCAGGAGAAATCGAAGGCGGTGCCCAGGAAGACCAGCGGCGGCTGGTCGAGCAGGCTGGTGACGCTGCCCGGGGCACAGATGTTCTGCTCGACATGCATCCACAGGTAGGGAAGCGCGTCGGGGGAGCGGTTGACGTAGTGAATCGTCTCCCGGCCGATGAGGACACCGGCGGCGGTGTCGAGTACAGCCCGGATCCGGTAGTCCACCCGCTGCTGCCAGTAGCCGGCGCCCGGCTTTCCGGATCCGGCGCGGACGGCGCCGGGAGCGGGGAGATCGAGCGGCCTGAACGGGGAGCCCTCGGGCCCCTGCGCGACGAGGGGGACGGCAAGGAGCAGCAGGGCGGCGGAAGGGAGCAGTCGCATGCGTCGCAATGGAACCGGACCTGGCAGGGATTCAGCGGACCAGCGGAACGGGGAGAAGATACCCGACGTGGCGGGGCCCGGTAGTAGGGCGACCGCCGGGGACGCCGGTCGCAGCCCCGACCGGCCAGCCCCCCGGTATCTTGCGAGTAGGCCTCCACCGGCGAACCGCGGGGCAGTTCGACGGCAGGTGCCCTCCACTGCTGCACAGGGTCTCCATGGGATTCACGCAGTTCGAACTGTCGAGTGAACTGCCGGCTACCGCGGGGCAGGCGTACGCCTGGCATGCGCGGCCGGGCGCCTTCGAGAGGCTCACGCCGCCGTGGGAGTCGGTGCGAGTTCTCGACCGCCGTGGCACCCTGGAGAATGGCACCGTCGTCCTCGAGGTGCCCGTCGGGCCGACGCGCCGGCGCTGGGTTGCTCGGCACCGCGACGGCGTCCCGGGACAGGGGTTCGTGGATGAGCAGATCGAGGGTCCCTTCGCGCACTGGGTGCACAGCCACCTCTTCGAGCCGATCGACGCGGGACACACCCGGTACACCGACCGCATCGAGTACGCCCTCCCCTTCGGGGCCCTCGGCAAGCTGGGCGGCGGATTCGCGGCCGGCAGGCTCCTGCGCACCTTCCGCTACCGACACGCCACTCTCCGCGACGACCTCGCCACCCACCAGCGTCAGGCCGCGCACGGTGCGCTCACCGTCGCGATCACCGGCGCGACCGGGCTCATCACTCGCAGCCTGATCCCCTTCCTCACCACCGGTGGACACACGGTCCGGCGCATCGTCCGCGGCCGGGCCGGTCCTGGTGACATCAGTTGGGATCCGGCGGCGGGCCGGCTGGAGCCGGCGGCGCTCGAGGGTGTGGACGCAGTGATTCATCTCGCCGGCGAGTCAATCGCCGGGGCGCGGTGGAGCGAGGAGCAGCGGCGCCGGATCCGCGAGAGCCGGTCGCAGGGCACCACCCTGCTCGCGGAGGCCCTCGCACGGCTCTCCCGGCCCCCGCGGGTGCTGATCTCGGCATCGGCAGTGGGCATCTACGGCGACCGCGGAGACGAGCTGCTCACCGAGGAGACTCACCTCCGGACCGGCCCCGACAGCATGTTCGTGGAGCAGGTCGGCCATCTGTGGGAGGCCTCCACCGCGCCCGCCGAGCGGGCGGGGATCCGGGTGGTTCGAGCCCGCATCGGCATCGTGCTGTCACCCGCCGGGGGTGCGCTGAAGCAGATGCTGCCACCGTTCCGCCTCGGGGTCGGCGGGAGAATGGGGAATGGCCGACAGTACATGAGCTGGATCGGCATCGACGATGTGGTCGGGGCGCTGCACCATGCGATGCTGACCGAGTCGCTGCGCGGCCCGGTGAACCTGACCGCCCCCGCGCCGGTCACCAACGCGGTCTTCAGTGCGGTGCTGGGCGAGGTCCTCAATCGCCCCGCCCTGTTCTCCGTGCCCGCGGCCGCCCTGCGCCTCGCCCTCGGCGAGCTGGCGGATGAACTGCTGCTGGCGAGCACGCGGGTCCTGCCCCGTCGGCTGCAGGAGAGCGGTTATCCCTTCCGCCACCCCGATCTGCAGGGCGCATTGCGCCACGTGCTGGGGCGGTAGCCCGCGGCCGGCGGCCCCCGGCGGGCCGCACTTACTCATAGCGCGGGATCGTCCCTAGTATTCCGCCATGCCAGCATTGCCCCGGGCCATCGTCCTCGTGTCGGGCGGCCTCGACTCTGCCACCGTTCTCGCCATCGCCCGGCGCGACGGCTTCCAGCCCTACGCCCTGAGCTTCCGGTACGGCCAGCGCCATGCGGTGGAGCTCGCCGCGGCCCGGGAGGTCACCCGGCGGATCGGCGCCACCGAGCATGCGGTGGTGGCGATCGACCTGCGGTTCTTCGGCGGGTCGGCGCTGACCAGCGATATTCCGGTGCCCAAGGGACGGGCACTGGACGAGATGAGCGGCGAGATTCCGGTGACGTACGTGCCGGCGCGCAACACGATCTTCCTCTCCTACGCGCTCGCCTGGGCGGAAGTCCTCGGCGCCGCCGACATCTTTCTCGGGGTGAACGCGCTCGACTACAGCGGCTATCCCGACTGCCGGCCCGAGTACATCCACGCCTTTGAGCGGATGGCGAACCTCGCCACGCGGGCCGGCGTCGAGGGGCGGACGGCCTTCAGGATCCATACGCCGCTGATCAGCATGACCAAGCGCGAGATCATCGCGACGGGGCTCGGGCTCGGCGTGGACTACGCCATCACCCGGAGCTGCTACGACCCGTCGCCGGCCGGCGAGGCGTGCGGCGAGTGTGACTCCTGCCAGCTGAGGCTCAAGGGGTTCCGCGAAAACGGCATCGACGATCCGGCACCTTATCAGGAACGAGTGAGAAGCAGGAAGTGAGCAGCGGGGAGTATGAAGTCAGTGTCACACAGTTCCCTTCTCGCTGACCATTGCTCACCCTACTTTCCCGTATGCCGTATTCGGTCAAGGAAATCTTCTACACGCTGCAGGGTGAAGGCGCCAACGCCGGGCGGCCGGCGGTGTTCTGCCGCTTCGCGGGGTGCAACCTGTGGACCGGCCGGGAGGCGGACCGCTCCCGGGCCGTGTGCCAGTTCTGCGATACCGATTTCATCGGCACCGACGGACCGGGAGGCGGGAAGTTCGCGACGGCCTACGAGCTCGCCCGGGCGGTCCGCGCGGCGTGGCCCGCGACGGGGTCGGCGGCGGCGAGACCGCTGGTGGTGTGCACCGGGGGCGAGCCGCTGTTGCAGCTCGATGCCGCGGCGGTCGACGCACTGCACCGGGAAGGGTTCGAGATCGCGGTGGAGACCAACGGTACCCAGCCGGCGCCTCCGGGCATCGACTGGCTCTGCGTGAGCCCCAAGGCCGGCGCGCCGCTCCTTCTCGACGCCGGGCAGGAACTCAAGCTGGTGTTCCCGCAACCCGGTGCGGAGCCGGCGCGGTTCCGCGGGCTCGCGTTCGCGCATTTCTACCTGCAGCCCATGGACGGTCCGGACCTGAGCCGTCATACCGCGCTGGCCGTCGAGTACTGCCTGGCGCACCCGGAATGGAGACTGAGTCTGCAGACCCACAAACTGCTGGGGATCCCATGAATCCGGGGTATTCCGATCGCGTCGCCCACGCCCTTGCCTTCTCGGCCAAGCACGGCGCCGCCCGCTCCCGGCGCGGCAGCGGCGGCACCTGGCTGACCCAACCGGCGAACGTCGCGGTGATTCTGGCCCGCTACGGCGCAGACGAGGTCACGATCGTCGCCGGGATTCTCGCGTCGCTGCTCAATGAGACCGAGCCGAGCCTCCGGGCGGGCCTCATGCAGAAGGTGGGTTCCAAGTTCGGCGAGCGGGTGGTGGAAGTCCTGAAGCAGGTGGTCGAGCCGCGGTACGATGCGCGTGGCAAGGAACGCAGCTGGGAAGCGGCCAAGATGGATTTCCTCGCCGAACTTGCCGGCTGCGATCCGCGGGCGCTCGAGGTCTGCGCCGCGAACGAGATCTTCCTCTGCGGCGCCATGGTGACCGACGCACGCCGGCTCGGCACCGAGTATCTCTCAGGCTATGCCCCCGGCGGGGCGCCGGCGCTGCTGCGCTGGTTCCATGGCGTGATCGACGCCCTGGAGCGCCATCCCACCGGCCCCCGCGCCGGCATGCTGGCCGAGTTGCGCGACCTGACCCGCCGGCTGAGCGAGACGGTCTAGCGCATTCCAGCTCCGTCGACTCCCCGTTCGACGCGGCCGATCCACGATCTGAACACCATGAGCTCCGGTGGCGGCCGGACTCAAGCAGCTTTTGGTGGGTCCGAGACCGACTTGGGGCTGGTCGATGCTCGCCCTCCCCAAGGCCTATCGCTATATTGCCCAACAGGATGGAATCTTCCACCACGCTGTCCGCGCTGGCCTCGATCCCGAGCGCCTTTGCCGCCGCATGTCGCCATGCCCGCACGGACAGTGAACTGTTCGAGCGGTGTCGCGAGGCGCTGGTGCGGCGCTTCGGCAGCGAGAAGATCTGGTTCAGCGTCACCTCCCCCGGCGCCCCGATGACGCTGCTGCCGCCGCCCGACTGGGTCGGGCCGGAGGCGGTCGAGGTGGTGCGGCTCTCCAGCGGTCAGACCGAACTCGCCATCGTCGCCGAGCCCTCGGTGGCGGGGGAGCTGCGGCAGCACGCGACCCCGATCGCGCTCGGCCTCTCGGTCATGCTCGAGCTCCACTCGGTACTCCGGGAGCGGCAGGGTCAGCTCGACGACGCCGTCTTCCAGCTCCGCGCGTTGCGCCAGGTGGCCCGGCTCCTCTCCTCGGTGCATTCGGCGGAGGAGACCGAAAACCTCATCCTCGACTTCATGGCCGAGGTGTTCTTCTGCTGGTGGGCCTGTCTGTACCGGCCGCTGGGCGACATCTATGTGCCCAAGGTGGTCCGCTCCCTTAAGGGGTCGATGTCGCTCAATCCGATCGAGCGGAACGCCATGGATCATGCGGTGCCGCCGGACACGCCGGTGACCACCACCCAGGACGTCGCCGTCGCGCGGCTCTTCCCGCCGACGGCGCAGGTGATCGTCTCGCTGGACGCCGGAGTGGAGCGGCTGGCGGTGATGGCGCTCGGCCCACGACTGCACGACCAGGCGTTCGGGCCGGCGGAGTGCGACCTGGCGGGCACGCTGGCCTTCGCGGCGGCGATCGCCCTCAAGAACGCGCAACTGGTGGAGCAGCTCCAGAGCGCGGCCAGCACCGATCCGCTCACCGGGCTGTCGAACCGGCGCGCCATGGAGGAGCGGCTTGGCGCGGAGCTCTCCCGGACCAAGCGGCACCAGATCCGGACCAGCGTGGTCATGCTCGACGTGGACCGCTTCAAGCTGGTGAACGACACGCTCGGGCACGGCGCCGGGGACCGGCTGCTGTGCGAGCTGTCGCGGATCCTCAAGCAGCAGTGCCGCACCCTCGATGCGGTGGGCCGCATGGGCGGCGACGAATTCCTGGTGATCCTCCCGATGACCACCTCCGAGGAGGCGTTGATCTTCGTGGACCGGGTCCAGCGCGCAGTCGGGAAGCTGGAGCAGAGCCACCCCGAGTTCGGGCGGCCGTCGCTCAGCATGGGCATCGCGGAGGCGCCGCGACACGGCGTTACGCCGGACGCAGTGCTGGGCGCCGCCGACGCGGCACTGTACCGCGCCAAGCGCGGCGGCCGCAACGCGGTCGAAACCGCCGAGGACCTCTAGCCGTGGCGGACCCCGACTTCCTGCTGCTCGGCGACGCGCTCTGGCTGGAGTTCGTCAACACCGCCGAGTCGCCCCCCGGCGAGCAGGACCTGCTCACCGATCCCGGGTCCTACCTCCGCTGGACCAAGGCGGTCCGGGTCGAGCCTCCCAAGGATGCGGCGGCCTACGACGAGGCGCGAGCGTTCCGCGGCAAGCTGCTCGCACTGGCGCGCGCCCTCGATGCCGGTCGCGCGCCGCCGCCCTCGGCCATCGAGGCGATCAACCGGCTGCTGGTCGGCATGGATGGCCGCGAGCAGATGGTCCGGGTGAGCGGGAGCTGGCAGCTTCGGTTCCAGGCGGTGCGACCGCCAAGCGCGCTCGAGGCCGTGGCGCGGTCGGCGGCGCAGACCCTGGCGAACCCGGTCGCCTCCGTGCGGCGCTGCGCCAACCCGGCCTGCGGGCTCTTCTTCGCGGACGAATCGCCCAGCCAGTCCCGACGCTGGTGCAGCCGCAGCCGCTGCGGCCAGACCGGCCGCATCGAGCGGCGCCGCAACACCCCACGACCGACGCCGCTGGTGACCGAGGGGTGAGTCTCGTCCCATGAGCACTCCGCCGCCGCTCACGATCTTCGAGCGCGTGGAGACCGCGCTCGGGCACCGGTTCCGGCTGGAGACAATGGTCGCCGCGTCACGCGAGCGGGTCCTGTTCACCGCCCTCGACGTCCTCCTCTCCCGCCGCGTCTCCCTCCGCGTCAACCTCTACCCTGACGACCAGAGCCGCGCCTGGTTCCTGCGCGAGGCGGAGGCGCTGGCGCAGCTCGATCACCCCGCGATCCGTCACGTCTACGACGCCGGGGTCATCGGGGATCTCGCCTTCCGCGTGGGCAACTGGATCGAGGGGGAGAGCCTCAAGGAGGCCGCCCAGCGGGGGCCGCGACCCTTCCCCGCCGTCCATATCCTTGCGCGGGACATTCTGAGTGGCCTGGAGCATGCGCATGCCCACGGCATCATCGTCCGCCGCATCGCCCCGACTTCGTTGCTGGTGAACCTGGCCGGACGGGGGACCGTCACCGACCTGCGCTACTGCAACTGGACCCTGCCCGTCATCCCGGCGGGGGAAGTCGCCGGGTCACAGGCGTTCCTTGCGCCGGAGATCCGCGACGGCGCCTCGGGCGACCCGACCAGCGACATCTACACCGCCGGCGCCATCCTGTACTACGCGGTCACCGGCCAGGAGCCGCCGCTCGATTCCCGCGAGCTCAAGAAGCCCTCGGAACTCCGCCCCAATTGCCCCAAGGCCATCGAGCGCATTCTGCTGCGCTCGCTCCTCCCCGCCGCGGACGACCGCTATCTCACCGCCGCGGAAATGCTGGAAGACTTCGCCTCGGACGCGGGGACCTTCGAAAATCCGGCGGTGATGGTGCAGGTCAGCCCGCGGCTGCTGCCCAGCGAGAGCGACGACGGCCGCCACTGGGAGAAGCGGCTCCGCCGCGCCCTGGGCGACGACTACGAGCTGCTCTCGCCGCTGGGGCGGGGCGGATACGGCCGGGTCTACCGGGTCCGGGATCTCCACCTGGAACGGGAAGTGGCGCTCAAGGTGCTCCACCCCCATCTCACCGCCGACCCCGCGGTGGTCGAACGCTTCCGCCGCGAGGCGCAGCTCGCCGCGCGCCTGAATCATCCGAACATCGTCGCGATCTTCGACATCGGCGGGCGCGCGGGGATGCTCTGGTACACGATGGAGCTGGTGAAGGGCCCCAACCTGGCGCAGCTGGTGGAGAAGGAAGGCCCGCTGCCGCCGGAGCGGGTGATCCGGCTGCTCCGTGAAGCCCTCAGCGCGCTGTCGCAAGCCCACAGCGCGGGCCTCGTCCACCGGGACCTCAAGCCGGAGAACATGCTCATCGATCAGACGATGAGCCTGCAGATCACCGACTTCGGCCTGGCGCTGGCGCTCCGCGGCCAGGGGCGCTTCGGCGGGGCCACCAGCCAGAGCGGCACCCCGATGTTCGCCAGCCCCGAGCAGCTGCTCGGCGAGCGGGTGGACCAGCGTTCCGACCTCTACAGTCTCGCGGCGGTGGCCTACTTCGCCCTGCTCGGCGAGCCGCCGTTCAGCGGCCAGACGGTCGAGCAGGTGCTGACCCGGCAGACCAACAATCAGCGGCCCGAGCTGCTGCAGCGGCGGCAGGACCTGAGCAGCGACGTGGTCCAGGTGCTGGAGCGCGCGATGCACGCCGAGGTGGATCAGCGCTTTCCCTCGGCGATGGAGTTCCTGCAGGCGCTCAACCGCGCGACCGGCCAGGGGCTGCGGCGGCGCAGCGGCGAATGGGCCAAGGCGGCCCTCCGGTGGTGGAAACCCTAGCCTTCGAATCCCCCTTGACGCCGCCGCAGGAGACCCCATTTTAGTGGCGGCTGGAAATGGCCAGATGGCTTGGCCGGGTAGCAATCGAGCAGGGCTTTTCCTCCCCAGGAAAACTGCGCGACCCGGGCAACTGAGCCCGGGTCGTTTTCTACGCCTCCCCCGTCGCGTCACGGGATACTCCCGGGCTCGACACCGTTCCCCCTCGCACGGAGTACTGCAGTATGCCTCGCGTAACCGGCACTGTGAAGTGGTTCAACGACGCCAAGGGCTATGGATTCATCACGCCCGAGAATGGGGCCAAGGACTGCTTCGTCCACCACACTGCCATCAAGGCCGACGGGTTCCGCAGTCTGGCCGAGGGTGAGCGGGTCGAGTTCGACATCGTCGAAGGCGCGAAGGGCCCCGCGGCGGAAAACGTCACGAAGGCCAAGTAGGAACGCCACGACACACGAAGGGCCGGGAGCGATCCCGGCCCTTTGTCGTATTCATCCGCCGGCGAGTCTTGGCCGCGCCGGCCCCGGGGGCTCTACTTGTGGCGGTAGATGACCCTGCCGCGGGTCAGGTCGTATGGGGAGAGGACCACGGTGACCCGGTCCCCTTCGAGGACGCGGATCTTGAACTTGGACATCTTGCCGGCCGCATAGGCGAGGATGGAGTGTCCGTTCTCGAGGAGGACCCGATAGTTGCGGTCCGGAAGCACCTCGGTGACCACGCCCTCCATTTCAATGCCTTCTTCCTTCGCCATTCACCCTCTCCGACAAGGTTGTCCCGGGTCCTGGGACGGGGCCACTGCCCCCCCACTCCGGGCAGGCAATCTACCCCGCCAACTGCCAGCGAGCCAGTTCCGATTCCACCAGGGCCACCAGCTCGCCGATCTTGCCGGCGTCGAAGGTGAATTCGACCCCCGCCGCCTGATACAGCTCCGGGAGGGATCGAGTATTGCCCAGGGCGAGTGCCGCCCGGTATCGGCGAACCGCCTCGCCCTGGTCCGTCAGGCTGTTCCGCCAGACCTGCAGAGCGCCGACCTGCGCGATGCCGTATTCGATGTAGTAGAACGGGTACAGGAAGATGTGGAGCTGCCGGTACCAGCGGGTCATCCGCTCGCCCTCCAGCCCGCCCCAGTCGATGCCTCGCTCGAAGCGGCTGCGCAGCCGGAGCCAGGCTTCGTCGCGCGCATCGGCATCCTGTCCTTCCCCGCTGGTGTAGATCCAGCTCTGGAAGGCGTCGACCGAGGCGACGTGGGACAGGGTGACCAGCACATCCTCGAGATGCTCCGCCCGCGCCCGGGCGAACTCCTCCGGCGTGAAGAATCCCCCCTGGTTCCGTCCCAGGTACGGTGAGGCGAGCAGCTCCATCGACATCGACGCGAGCTCGCACATCTCGAGGCCGGGATGGCGCTGCCAGATGAGCGGCTGGTGGTGCGCCTCGAAGGCGTGAAAGGCGTGCCCCGCCTCGTGCAGCAGGGTCGACACGTCGTCCAGCACCCCGACCGCGTTCATGAAGATGAACGGCCGGCCGCGGTACTGCAGCGTCTCGCAGTACCCGCCCGGCGCCTTCCCCTTCCGCACGCCGAGGTCGAGCATCTGCTCGTCCATCATGGTGTGGAACTGCTGCCCGAAGGCCGGGGCCACCCGGTCGAGCACCCGGCGACTGATCCCGATCAGCTCCTCCGGTTCCTTGAAGGGGCGGATCGGCTCGCGCCCCTCGGGATCGGGTCCCACGTCCCACGGCCGCAGCCGATCGACGCCGAGCCGGTCGCGTCGCCGCGCCATGATGCGCTCGACCGCCGGGGCGACGACCGCCTCGACCGCCTCGTGGAAGCGGCGGCAGTCGGCGGGGGTGTAGTCGAAGCGGCACTTGGCGGCAAAGGCGTACTGCTCGTAGTCGGGAAAGCCGGCGTTCCGCGCCATTCGGACGCGCAGGTCGAAGAGGGTGGAGAAGATCTCCGCGAGTTCGTCCCGCTTCTCGGCGTATGCCTGGCACCCGAGCCGGAAAGCGCGCTCCCGAAGCACCCGGTCGGTGCCCTGGAGAATCGGCTGCAGCTCGGGGAGGGTCTTCTCCACCCCCTCCCACTGCACGGTGAGCCCGCCGGTGATCTTCTGGTAGCGCGCGCTGTGTTCCTCGACCTCGGTGCTGAGGGGGACATTCGCCTCGCGGAACAGCTCCGCGCCACGGCGGAAGCGCGCGATCGTCACTTCCAGTCCGGGGCGGGAGTGCCCCAGCGCCAGCAGGCGCTTGGCGAGCTCGACCTCCAGCTCCTCCATCTTCGGCAGGATCTCGGCCGAAAAACGGAGATGTGCCGCTTCCTTCGCCGGGTCGGTGGTGTCGCAGGTGTAGGCGATCATCGCGATCGCCGCCGCCTCGGTGACGACCTCCTCGAGCCGGGACCAGTCCGCGAGCCACTCCTCGACGGTGGTCGCGTCGACGGGGCGATCGGCCAGCTCCTGGTACCGGGGGCGCAGCTCCTCCCAGGTAACCTGGGCCAGCGCTGCGGGCGTGAGCAGGGTGATCGGGGGCAGGGTCATCGGAGTCGGAGGCTACACCGAACGAAGCGAATCTGCAATCAGGCGGTGCCTCCCGCCCCCTGCCCGCGGCGATGATAGGCGTAGGCCACGCTCAGCGACACCACGCCGAGGATGAAGGCGGAGCCTACGCGGTAGAGCGCGTCGAGCTCCGAGAGATCGACGAGCACGACCTTCGCCAGGGCGAGGCCCGCCACGGCGAAGCCGGCCCATCGGAGCTGCGACACGCGACGCCGGAACCCGATCACGAAGCAGGCGGCAGCGAAGCAGATCCACCAGGCGCTCACCGACAGGCCCCCCGCGAGATGCGCCGTCTGGGGATCGAGGCCGGCGTGTTCGAAGTACTGCAGCAACTCGCCGGTCACGCCGAGGAAGAGCAGCAGGCCGGCGAGGCCCCAGAGGAGGGGCCGCAAGCGGGGCTGCGACTCCTGCTCGCCCTGGCGAAGCAGCCCCGCGGCAAGGGCGGAGGTCACCGCAATGCTCCCCCACAGCGCGAGAGCCCACGGTCCGGTGAAGGCGGCCTCCGTCTCGGGTTGGGCGGGGAGATCGGTGAGCAGAAGATGGACGAGCGCCGCGCCGAGGGAAACGAGCGCGTACCAGCGGCCATCCTCGCGGCGCAGCGGATGGTCGATCCCGCTCCAGCAGAGGGTGAGTCCGAGCAAGGCCCACATCGCGGCAAGCCCGGACCATTCTCCGACCGCGGCGGTCACCAGGGCGAGCGCCGCGACCAGCGCAAACGGCCGGCGCGCCGCGCTGAGACCCGCGGCGAGATAGGGGAGCGCGATCAGCGTGGGCACCAGCCCCTCATGCCGATCGAAGGTCTCGGGCGCCACCTGGTACAGCGCGGCCCCGAGCAAGAACGGCGAGACGTAGAAGTAGAACGAATCGCCGAACATGGTGCCGTCCGGCCAGACGGTGCCGGCACGCAGCGCGCGCCACCAGACTGGTGCCGTCAGCACGATTCCGCCGAGCAGGGTGGGCCAGTGTGAGGCAGAGGCCTCGTTGGCCACGGCGAGCACCCCCCAGCCGCCGGCGAAGGCAAGGAACCGGGTCTCCAGCCAGCCTTCGCGCAGTCCGACGAACAATCCGGCGGCCCCGCCGAGGATGGCGTAGAGGTAGAGCCCGGCCGCGTTCGCCTCGCTCAGGATGCCGAAGCTCGCCACCCCGAAGTACGCGAGTGCGATGACGAACGTCGCCAGCCGCCAGCGGCGCTGCGCCGCGACCCATCCCAGGGCGGCCCCCATCGCGCCGAGATAGAGCAGGAGGAAATCGACGCTCCCCCCTTCCTTCCCGATGACGATGGGGGCGAAGAACGCGCCGAGCGCCGCGCTCGCCAGCAGAGCTTCGACATCGATGGCGAGGGCGATCGCGGCCAGCCCGATCGACACCAGGGCCAGCGCGGCGATGCCTGGCGTGGGCGGCAGGAACTGGTAGAGCCGCGCCGCCGCCCACACCGCCAGGTAGATCACGGCGGCCCCGCAGCCGATCAGCGCCGCGCCGTAGGTCCGGTAGCCGCGCCGGTGCAGCCACCAGCCGAGCGCACTCAGCGCCCCGCCGGCGATGGTACCGCTGATGCAGCGCACCAGTGGCGAGACCCAGCCTCGATCGAACGAAAGCTTCAGCAGATACCCGGCGGCGAGGATCACGAAGACCACACCCACCGCCAGCAGACCGCGCTGGCCGAGCCACTGCTCGGTGAAGAAGCCGCCCGCCGGCTCGGTGCCGGGCCCCGGACCACGGGTGGCGGGGCGCGGAGGCGACGGGGACGCGACCACGGGGGCCGGCCGCGGCGGCAGCACCGGTGGTGGGGCGACCGGGACGCGGGGAACCTCCGGGACCGGGCTCGCCGGCCCCGGGGGCGGCGTCTCCGCCACCGGCCGACCCCCCGCAGCACGCTCGCTCGCCAGCTGCCGCACCAGGGCTTCCAGCACCTGGAGGCGATGTTCCAGCCGCGCGATCCGGTCGTCCTCGCTCATGCCGGCTTTTCCGACTTGGGAATCGGCGTCTCGGCGGTGTGCATCGAGATGGGCTGGACCTTGAGCGCCAGGAAGCCCACCAGTGTCACCGCAATCGCGGAGAGATAGAACGGCGAGGCATACCCGATCTTCTGGAATGCACCGGTCGCGACCAGCGGCGCCACCACCCGGGCGATGCCGGCGAAGGTCTGCGCGACGCCCATCGTGGTGCCGAGCTGGTCCTTCGGTGAAGCGCGCGACATCAGGGCCGTCGTAGAGGGAAAGAGCAGCGCCGTCCCGATGGGCACCAGCGGAATCACGAGCGCCAGCGCCCACAGATTGGGTGCGACCGTATACAGCAGCAGCCCCACGATCAGGATGCCGGTGCCGTAGCGCATCGTGCGGGTCTCGCCGAGGCGGGCAACGATTGGTCCCAGCAGCAGCGAGCGCATGAGGAACGAGAGGGCGCCGACGTAGCTGTAGAAGTACCCGATCGTCTCTTCGGTCACCCCGAACCGGGCGTCGAGGAACAGCGCCAGCACCGACGTCAGACAGCTGAAGGCGAACATGCCGACGGCGTAGATCCAGATCAGCTGCGATACCGGCCGGGCCGGATGCTCGACCACCTCGGCGGCCGCGGCCCACACCGGACGGCGGGTGGTGGCGGTGCCCCCGGGCGGCGTCGGCACCCGGGACTCGGGCAGCCAGCGCCACGCGAAGGCGACGTTGATCAGGCAGAGGGCGGCCGCCACGAAGCCGGGCGCCGCCGGGCCGAAGTAGGCGTGGCTGAAGGATCCGACCGCCGGACCGATGGCGACGCCGGCGCTGGTCGCCGCCGAGAGCCAGCCCAGCGCCCGGGCCCGGCCCGAGGGGCGGACCGTGTCCGCCACATACGCCTGGGCAACCCCGGTGGTCCCTCCGCCGGCGCCCTGCACCATTCGAGACAGGAAGAGCAGCCAGATCGAGGAGGCCAGCCCGAAGATGACGTACGCCACCGCCGACGCCCCGAGGCCGATCAGCAGCACCGGCCGGCGTCCGTAGCGGTCGGAGAGCCGGCCCCAGTAGGGCGCGGCGATGAGCTGCGCCACCGAGAAGGTGGCGGTCATGACCCCGATCAGAAACGGCGTGGCGTTGAGCTTGAGGGCGTAGTACGGGAGCAGCGGGAGGATCATCGCGAAGCCGATCATGTCGATGCAGCAGGTCGCGATGAGGATCGAGAGCTGCTGCAGCTCCGTCGGCATGCGGCGGGTCGGGTTCACCGGGTCACGACCTTTCGTTCGCTTCCGAGGGCAAACACCATCGCCGAGAGGGCCATCAGCAACACGCCGTAGGCCGCCGACACACCGACGTCGCCCTGCCGCAGACTGGCCAGGATTTCGAGGGAAAGCGGCCGGGTGTCGTACGTGTAGAGGATGATGGAGGTGACAAAGTCGCCCAGCGCGGTCACAAAGGCGAGGGTGGCCCCCGCCGCCAGCGCGGGCCGGAGCAGCGGCATCGTCACCCGCCGCAACGTCCGCCAGCGCCCGGCGCCGAGCGAGGCGGCCGCCTCGTCGAGCGCGGGATCGAGCCCGCGGAACCCGGCCAGCACCGCCCGGCTGGCAATCGGCAGGTTCCGAATCACGTACGCCAGCGGCAAGATCCAGATCGTACCCACCAGCACGATGCGCCCCGTCCAGGGTGCGTGCACGCTGAACGCCGTCGCCAGCGCCACCGCGAAGACCGTTCCGGGCACCAGCCATGGCAGCGCCAGCAGCCGCTCCGCCGCGCGGGTCCAGCCATCGGAGCGGCGCACCACCAGCATCCCGGCGAGTACCGCCACGAGCAGCGCCGCGGCCGTCGCCGCCGTCGCCATCCAGAGGCTGTTGCCCAGCGGCCGGAGCCGTTCCGGCTGGGTGATCAGCGCGACGTAGTTGCCGAAGGTGTAGGCCGGAGGAAAGGTCTCCACCGTCCAGGTACCGACCGGCACGAACGAGAGCAGGATCAGCGTCGCATGCGGCAGCAGGAGCAGGATGCCCAGCGCCCAGCCGCCCACCGTCGCCGCGAGGCGGAGGGCGGGAGTCCGGATGAGCCGCGCCGCCGGTGCCACGCCCTTGCCCGAGGTCCGCGGCGCCACGCCGGCCGGGCTCTCCCGCATCAGCCAGAGCCCCGCCAGCGACAGCAGGCTGAGCACGACCGTCTGAGCCATCGCCATGCCGTAGTCGCCATTGAGCCGGGTGGAGACGATCTGCGTCGTCATCACCCGGAACCCGCCTCCGAAGATGTACGGCGCGCTGAAGGAGGCCAGCGCGGTCATGAAGGTGAGCAGCGCCGCACCGCGGAGTGAAGGGGCCAGGAGCGGCAAAGTGACGGTACGGAGCGTTCGCCACCGGCCCGCGCCGAGCGAGGCCGCGGCCTCGAGCGCGGCGTGATCCAGGCTGGCGAGGCCGGCGCGGGTGAACAGGTAGAAGTAGACGTACAGGGAATAGGCGTGGACCAGCAGGATGGCCCAGGCGCCTTCGAGGCGCCAGGGCGGGTTCTCCAGGCGGAGCAGCGCCTGCACCAGCCGCGCCGCGAAGCCGGTCTCTCCGTAGAGGAAGAGAAAGGCGATCACGCCGACCAGCGGCGGCAGCACCACCGGCAGCGCCACCAGGGCGCCGAGCAGCCGGCGGCCCGGGAAATCGCAGCGCTCGAAGAGAAAGGCGAGCGGGATGCCCAGGACCCCCGCCAGCACCACGCTGGCGACCGAGGTCCACAAGCTGCCCCACAGCGCACCCCACTGCTGAGGCTCGGCAACGAGTCGTGCAAAGAATTCGGTGGTAAACCCGGCCGGCCCCTTCACGCTCTCCAGTCCGACGAGCACCAGGGGGTAGGCCACCACCCAGACCAGTCCGGCGACCAGGGCAATGGCCGTCCACCGACGGGCGGCAGGATTCACAGCGGCTCCTGCGTGAAGCAATGCACCAGGGCCGCGGCGTCCGCGGGATCGGCCACTGGTACCAGGGAGACGGTCTCGCCGACCACGGCCGCCGCGCATGGCGCGCTCACCTCGACCACCTGCCCGCCCGCGGTGGTGACGGCGAAGAACGCCGTCGCCCCCGCGAACCGCCGGTCGGTCACCGTACCTGACAGGGCCCCGGGGGCGGACGGCACCAGCCGCAGCGCCTCGGGACGCACCAGCAGCCGGACTGAGCCTCCCTCCTGAGCGGCGGCGGCGCGGCCCAGCCGCCACTCCGCCGCCTCCACCCGCACCCAGACCCCACCATCCGCAACGCGGGCCACCGTCCCCGTCAGCCAGCTCGCCCTGCCGATGAACGAGCCGACGAAGCTCGTGGCCGGCGCCTGGTAGAGCTCTTCCGGGGTGCCCACCTGTTCCAGCCGTCCCTGCCGGAGCACCGCCACCACATCGCCGAGATCGAAGGCATCCTCCTGCTCGTGAGTGACGATCACCGTGGTGATGCCAACCCGGCGGAGCAGCGCCCGCAGCTCCCGCCGGGTCCGTTCCCTGAGTGCCGGGTCGAGGTTCGACAGCGGCTCGTCCAGCAGCAGCACCCTCGGCTCCGGCGCAAGCGCGCGCGCCAGCGCGACCCGCTGCTGCTGCCCGCCGGAAAGGCCGTCGACCGCCCGGCGCTCGTAGCCTGCCAGATCCACCAGCGCCAGCGACTCGGCGATGCGCCGCTGCGCCTCGCCACCGCGCACGCCGAGCGAGTCCAGCCCGAAGGCCACGTTGGCGCCGACGTCGAGGTGGGGGAAGAGGGCGTAGTGCTGGAACACCATGCCGAAACGGCGTCGCTCGGGACGAAGCGGCGCCACGTCCTCGCCATCGACCAGGATGCGGCCCGCGTCCAGCGACTCGAAGCCGCCCAGCAGCCGCAGCGTGGTGGTCTTGCCACTCCCGCTGGGCCCCAGCAGCGCCAGCGTCCGCCCCCGCTCGAGACCGAGCGACAGGTCGAAGACACCGGCGGTGTCGCTGAAGCGGCGGGTGAGAGACTCCAGGCGAAGGTAGCTCATGCCCCCCTCGGGCTCCCGGCTGTGCCGCAGTGACTCATGGCTGCTTCCCGGTGTTGCGCACATGCTGATCCCAGTATCCCATCCACCCCGCCCCTTCGCGGCTGAGCAGCGGCCAGTCCATCGGCTCCACTCGCATCGTTCGCTCCACATCGGCCACCCACGCGGGCACCCGGTCCGGCGGCAGGTCGTGCCGCGCCGGCAGGCGAAAGACCTTCTCGGCCGCGAGCAGCTGGCCGTCGATGCTCCCCACGAACTCGATGAATTCCTTCGCCTCGGCCGGGTGCCGCGCCCCCGCCACCAGCGCGATCGCGTCGTCGATGACGACCGTGCCGCTGGAGGGAAAGACGTAGCCGAATGGCATCCCCTTGCTCCGGGAGATCAGCACATCAGGCAGGTCCCAGAGGGTGACCAGTCCCTCCTGCCGCGCCAGCTTGGCGTCGAGCAGCGCGGGGGACAGCGCGTAGGTCCGGGTCTGGCCATCCAGCCGCCGCAGCCAGGCCATCCCCTGCGCCGTGTCGCCGGTCTGGCGGACGCTCCGCTGCAGGATGAGCCCCCAGATGGCCCGCATCGTCCCGCTCGCCAGCGGATCGCGGATGAGTACCCTGTCACGCCACCGCGGCGCCAGCACATCCTGCCAGTCGCGAGGCACCAGTGAATCGGGGACGGCGACGTTGTTGTAGACGATCACCGCAGGCGTGCGGTAGGCGGGGTAGTAGAGGTCTCGCGGTCCGATCCCGCCCGAATCCACCCGGTCGGCCCAGCTTGGACGGTAGGGGGCGAGCAGCGAGTCCTGCACGCCGCGCTCGAACAGCGTCGTCGGCCCGCCGAACCAGACATCCGCCTGCGGGTTCACCCGCTCGAGGCGCAGCCGGTCCAGCACCTCCTGGCTGCCGAGGTCGAGCCAGCGTACATCGATCTCCGGGTGCCGGCGCTCGAATTCGTGTTCCAGCAGGGTGAGGTGATCGCGGCCGTGGGGGGAGTACAGCGTGAGCGGGATTCGGCCGTCGCCGCAGCCGGCGGCGAGCAGCATCCCCAACAGGAGACCCCGCCAGGCCTGGAACCTCACTCCCGTTCGACCTTGAGCGTATCGCCGGGCGCCCGGCGCCGCGGCGCCGCCGCGGTGCGTGGCTGTCCCAGCGCCAGCAGGTTCGCGAACAGCCGCCACGCGCCCGGGACGCCGGCGGGCAGTTGCCGGAAGAAGCTCACGCCGGTGTAGACATACCGGCCCCGCCCCACCGCCGACACCAGCAGGCCCCCTTCGAGCGGCGGCTCCCCCGGATCGTGCATCTCGAGCACCGGCTTCCACGCCGGATCCCAGCTGTGCGCAAAGTACAGTCCCCGCTCCTGGATCCACCCCTGCCAGTCGGCCGGACCGATACGATTGGGCGCGCGGAGGACCGGACTCGCCGGATCCACCGCGACCACCGGTGCGGTCTCGTCGGTCACCCGGTCGTGGCCGCCAAGGAGGGCGGGCGCCGCTGCCTGTCCGGCCGGGCGCGAAACGGTCGTGGTGGTCGTCGTGCCCGGGGCGCGCACCCCAACCGTCATTGGATAGGGCGCGAAGTTGCCGAGGAAGTAACCGTACTGCTGGTACTGCACGAGGACCGTGCCGCCGGCGCGGGCGTAGTCGAGCAGCCGCCCGTTGTTCCCGGGGAGCTCGGCATCGGTCTCCCAGGCGCGCGGTCCCACGACGATCACGTCGTACCGTGCCAGCGGTCGGGACTCGAGTTCGGCGCCGCTGATCACTTCGACCGGCAGCCCCACGCTGAGCAGCGCCTCCGGCACCCGGTCGGCGGCGCCGCGCAGGTAGGCGATGTGGTGCAGGGCCGGCAGGGCCAGGTCGGCGACCCGGAGGGCGGCGGCGGCGCGCATCGCCAGGCTGCGCGGCCGGATATGGGAATGGTCCACCGACTGAAGCCCCACGTCATAGGTGTGGCCCCGCGTGTCCTGCGCGACCGCCGACACCTCGAATGCTCCCGCGGCCAGGCGCTGCGGCGGGCGCACGGTGAAGCTGAACTCCGCCTTCTCGTCTTCGTGCGTGAAGCGGAACGGACGCGGCGCACTCGCGATCCACCTCGCCGGAAGCCGCAGCATCACCCGGCCCGCCGTGGTGTCGCGCGCGCCATGGGTGAGGGTCACCACGAACGTCCGCGGCGCCCGGCTGGCGAGCGGCCAGACCTCGAGGTCGGGGGTGATCCGCACGTCGACCCGCGGCACCACCACGATGGGCCGGCGGAATTCGCCGGAGCCCTGGTCGTTACCGCGGAAGGTGATCTCGCGAGTCTCCGCCCCCGGTCCGATCAACAGACGGAATCGGGGCGTCTCAAACGGCAACCCCCACTCCGCGCGGTCCTGGCGGTCCCACTGGTAGAGGTCGCCCTGCAGAGGGTGGCGCAGGAAATACGGGGTGGAGTAGTCCTCCAACTCGGGCACGGTGGCCTGGAGCCGTGCGGTGGTGAGCCGCTGCGGTGGAATGGAGTCCGTTGAGCGCTCGACCGCTCCCCAGGCGCCGGTTGCCGCCAGATAGCCGAGGCAGGCGCCGCGGGTCGGCGACCGAGGCAGCTCCTGCCCCTCGCCCGTATCACCCGTGAGTCGCCAGCCGAGATCGGCGCCGTCGACGCAGAGCCCCGTCTGGGCGGGAAGTGGCCCCGGGTTCCAGACGGAGACCGTGATCGCCAGGCGCTGTCCGGGCACCACCCGGGCGTCCTCGCTGACGGCGTCGCTGATCAGTTCGCTCGCCGCAAGCCGCGCCGCGGCCAGCCGACCGAGCTCGCCTTCGAACGGGTCACCAACGAGCGCGCGAGTGAGTTGCGTGCGCCCTGTCTGGCCGCCGGTCAACCCATCCACCACTCCGCGGCGCGCCTCCTCGAGATCGGCGCCCGCCCGGGCCAGCAGCTCCCTGAGCCTGGGCCGCAGCGGCATGGCCACCAGCAGGCGGACCGAGTCGATCCGCGTCGCGTATCGCGCCAGCGCCGTCGTACTCCGCCCCCGTCTGTCGGGCCGGAGCGCGGCCACCAGCGGCGCGGCGCCGAGGCTGGTATCCACGCCGGCCCACAACCCGTCCCGTCCCTGGCCGGTGCGATCGTCGAGCAGTTGCAGTCGCACCACCGACGGGCCGATACCCTGCAGCTGCCCCATGTCCTGCGAGCGGTGCAGGCTGCGCCCGCGCATGGCGATCTGGTGGAAGGACTGCCCCACGGCGGGATCGAGCGCGCCCCCATCGAGCGCGAGCGTGGTGGCGGCGGAGTCGAATCGGGTGCTGCGATAGAGCTTGAGCGGCTGGAACGGGGCCAGCCCCTCCTCGGCCAGCAGCTCGGGAAAGACCGACGAGTCGCCCGCAAGCCGGAACGCCTGCTGCGCCGCCCACCCCGCCGCCTGGTGCTGGCCGTGCCCATCACGGGGGGTGCCGCTGAAGATCGAGACCACCACCTGCGGCCGGAAGCGGCGTATCGTGCGGACCACGTCCTTGAGGACCGAGTCACGCGGCCAGTGGGCCCAGGTATCGTCGAGGTTCTTGGAGAAGCCGAAGTCGTAGGCGCGGGTGAAGAACTGGCGGGCCCCGTCCAGGCGCCGGGCGGCAAGCAGCTCCTCCGTGCGGAGGATCCCCAGCGCCTCGCCCAGCTCGCTGCCGATGAGGTTCTGCCCACCCTCGCCGCGGTTGAGCGAGAGATAGGCGGCCTCCGCCCCCATGCCACGCACCAGCAGGGTGAGCAGCTCGGTGTCTTCGTCGTCGGGGTGGGCGGCGATCACCAGGGCGCGCTTGTAGTGCCCCAGCATGCGGAGTTTTTCGTCCAGCGCCGCGTACCCGCCAGTGGTCGGCGGTTCGAGCTGCGCGGCGAGCGCGGGGGGACACAGCACCAGCAGGGCGAGACCCAGCAGCGTGGATTGGCGCACGGGGAGAAGGTAATCCCGGGCCGGGCGGTCAGAAAGGCGAGTGGCGCTAGTGCTCGTCGCGGGTCTCGTCGAGCCGTTTGCCGGCGATGAACGCGCCCACGAAGCAGGCCAGGGCGACCAGCATCAGCCCGAGCCCCAGTAGTTCGAAGATGTCCCCGAGGAAGAGGATCATGCCGAGCGAGACGGCGACGGTCCCCGCCCCGCGCAGTACCTCGTCGAGATTGCGCCAGTGGGTCTCCCGCGCCCACTGCACCGCGCCCCAGAGGCCGATCGTTCCGAGCACCAGCAGCCCGACCCAGATCCAGATCCAGACGGTCCGGCCCGGCAGCTGGATGGCGATGCGCAACGCGTTCATGCCACCACCGAGTTGCGCCGGGCCTGACAGGCCGGGCAGGGACACGACGCCTGCAGCCGCTCGAAGGTAAAGATCCCCGTCCCGTGCCCGTCGCTCCAATCCACCCGGATCCCGTACGCCCCGACCAGGTGGAGACGCAGCGGCCGGACGTCCTCGGGAACCTTCGCCGGGTCCAGCACCGGGCGGCCGGTCATCTCCTCCACGCAGGCGGCGCAAGGACACGCGAGGCGCAGCGCGCGGGCGGGAAAGAACCCTTCATGGGTACCCTGCACCCACTCGACGCGAACCCCCGCATCCTCGCGGGTCACCGCGAAGGGAACGACCGGTTTCTTGGGCATGCCGGGAAAGCCTCGCGCGTTTTATACTTGGACGACCGTCCCCGTCATCTCTTTCCCGATCCGACCTATGACGACCGCTCAGCCCAACCCCTTCGGCGCCCGAGGCAGCATCGCCCTGGGTTCCGAGACCGCAACGATCTTCCGCCTTCCGGAGCTTGAGCGCAAGGGTGTCACTCGCCTCGACCGACTCCCCTTCTCGATCCGGGTCCTGCTGGAGAATGCGCTCCGGTTCGCGGGCCGCGGGCTGGTCACCGACGATCACGTCACCGCCCTCGGGCAGTGGTCGGGCAGCGGGGCCGCGCAGTCCGAGATCCCCTTCATGCCTGCCCGGGTCGTGCTGCAGGACTTCACCGGCGTGCCCTGCGTCGTCGATCTCGCTGCCATGCGCGACGCGATGGCCCGGATGAAGGGCGACCCTGACCGGATCAACCCGATCGTCCCCTGCGACCTGGTCATCGACCACTCGGTGCAGGTGGACTTCTCGGGCACGGCCGACGCCTACCAGCGCAATGTCGATCTCGAATACGAGCGGAACCGCGAGCGCTACCAGCTGCTCAAGTTCGCCCAGCGCGCCTTCCGCAACTTCCGCGCGGTGCCCCCCGGCACGGGCATCGTCCACCAGGTGAACCTCGAGAATCTGGCACCCGTGGTGCAGCTCCGCGAGCTGCACGGTGTGCTGACCGCCTACCCCGACACCTGCGTCGGGACCGACTCGCACACCACCATGATCAACGGCCTGGGAGTACTCGGCTGGGGGGTGGGCGGGATCGAGGCGGAGGCGGTCATGCTGGGCCAGCCATACTTCATGCTGATCCCCTCGGTCATCGGCATGAAACTCGTCGGTGAACTGCCGCTCGGCACCACCGCCACCGACCTGGTGCTCACCGCCACCCAGATGCTCCGGAAGAAAGGGGTGGTCGACAAGTTTGTCGAGTTCTATGGCCCGGGGCTCTCCAGCCTCGGCCTGGCCGATCGGGCCACGATCGCCAACATGGCCCCCGAGTACGGCGCAACGATGGGCTTCTTCCCGGTGGACGCCGAGACCCTCCGCTACCTGGAACGGACCGGACGCGACAAGGCGGTCGTGGACCGGGTGGAGCGCTATGCCAAGGAGCAGGGGCTCTTCCGCACCGACCAGACGCCCGATCCCGAATTCACCAGCACCCTGACCCTCGACCTCTCGACCGTGGTACCGAGTCTCGCCGGTCCGAAGCGCCCGCAGGACCTGGTTCCCCTCGATGGGCTGAAGCGGAACTTCCAGGTCGCGCTGCCCGAGCTCATGACCCCGGCTGTGCCCGCAGCGCGGCGCGAGGCGGCCCAGGCCAACCTCTCGCGCTGGACCAACGAAGGCGGCGCCACCGGCACCGCGACCCTCACCGAGCACCCGCCGGTGAGTACCACGCTCGACGGTGCGGAGTGCGAGCTGCGCGACGGGTCGGTCGTCATCGCCGCGATTACCAGCTGCACCAACACCTCCAATCCGTCGGTGATGATCGGGGCCGGCCTGCTCGCCAAGAAGGCCGTGGAGAAGGGCCTGACTACCAAGCCGTGGGTGAAGACCAGCCTGGCGCCGGGCTCCCGGGTGGTGACCGACTACCTGAAGGGCTCGGGATTGCTGCCGTACCTCGAGCAGCTCCGCTTCAACGTGGTCGGCTACGGCTGCACCACCTGCATCGGCAACTCGGGCCCGCTCCCCGATCCCATCGGCAAGGCGATCGAGGAGCATCAGCTCGTCGCCGCGGCCGTGCTCTCCGGCAACCGGAATTTCGAGGCCCGGGTCCACCCGCTGGTGCGCGCCAACTACCTGGCCTCGCCAGTGCTGGTCGTCGCCTTCGCGATCGCCGGGCGGGTCGACATCGACCTCTCCACCCAGCCGATCGGCACTGGCAAGGATGGCAAGCCGGTCTACCTCAGGGACATCTGGCCCTCGCCGAAGGAGATTGCCGACGCGATGGCCATGTCGCTCAAGCCCCAGCTGTTCCGCGAGCGCTACGCCTCGGTATTCGACGGGGACGAAGTCTGGCGGGCGCTGCCGGTGCCCGAAGGCAGTCGCTACGCCTGGGATCCGAAGAGCACCTATGTCGCCGAGCCGCCGTTCTTCCAGAACCTCTCCGCCGAACCGGGCGCGCTCAAGGATATCGTGAACGGCCGGGTCCTCGCCGCGCTCGGCGATTCCGTGACTACCGACCATATCTCCCCGGCCGGTGCCATCCCGAAGAACGGCCCGGCAGCCCGCTATCTCCTGGAACATGGCGTGCAGCAGGTCGACTGGAACACCTTCGGCGCGCGGCGCGGCCATCATGAGGTCATGATGCGCGGCACCTTCGGCAACGTGCGGATCAAGAACGCCCTCACACCGGAGAAGGAGGGCAACTGGACCGTCCATGTCCCGAGCGGCGAGGTCATGTCGATCTTCGACGCGGCCATGAAGTACCAGGCCGAGGGGACGCCGCTGGTGATTCTCACCGGCAAGGAGTACGGCACCGGCTCGAGTCGTGACTGGGCGGCCAAGGGTCCGGCGCTGCAGGGCGTGAAGGCCGTGATCGCCGAAAGCTACGAACGCATCCATCGCAGCAATCTGGTCGGCATGGGTGTCCTGCCCCTCCAGTACCAGCCGGGCATCACCCGCCAGTCGCTCGGCCTGACGGGGCGAGAGACCATCACGATCACCGGCATCGCCAGCGGACTCACCCCCGGTGGCACCGTGAACGTCAGCGCCACCGCGGCCGATGGCAAGGTGACCACCTTCAAGGCAATCGTCCGGCTCAACTCCGCCGTCGAACTCGACTACTACCGCAACGGCGGGATCCTGCAGCGAGTGCTCCGGATGTTCGCGAAAGGTGAAGCGTGAACGCCGGCTGAGTGAAGCTTGCTTCACGGGGCGTTCACTCTCCCCTGCACAGCCTCCCGCGAGGATTCGTCGGAGGCTTTCGCATGCCAAGACACGTGATGTTCGATGGGAACGAGGCGGCGGCGCGCATCGCGTACCTCGCCAGTGAAGTGATCGCCATCTACCCGATCACCCCCGCCTCGCCGATGGGAGAGCATGCCGATCAGTGGGCGGCGGAGGCGAAGCCGAACGCCTGGGGCGCGGTACCGAGCATCGTGGAAATGCAGAGCGAGGGCGGCGCCGCGGGGGTCGTGCACGGTGCGCTCCTGGCCGGCGCCATGACGACGACCTTTACGGCGTCGCAGGGCCTGCTGCTGATGATCCCCAACATGTACAAGATCGCCGGCGAACTCACCCCGCTGGTAATTCACGTCGCCGCCCGCTCCCTGGCCACCCAGGGGTTGTCGATCTTCGGAGATCACGGCGACGTCATGGCCGCGCGGGGGACCGGTTTCGCCATGCTTGCGTCGGGCTCCCCGCAGGAGGCGATGGACCTGGCCCTGGTGGCGCATGCCGCGACCCTCGAGTCGCGGATTCCCTTCCTGCACTTCTTCGATGGTTTCCGTACCTCCCATGAGATCGCCCGGGTCGTCCCGCTCGACGTGGAGGACGTCCGCGCGCTCCTGACCGAGGGGCCGCGCCGGGCGCACCGGGCACGGGCGCTCACCCCCGAGCACCCGGTGCTGCGGGGCACGGCGCAGAACCCGGACGTGTTCTTCCAGGCCCGTGAGGCGGCGAATCCCTACTACCTCGCCTGCCCCGGCATCGTGCAGGACGCGATGGATCGCGTGGCCGAACGCACCGGACGCGCCTACCACCTCGTGGATTACGAGGGCGCCGCCGACGCCGACCGGGTCGTCGTCCTCATGGGCTCCGGCGCCGAAGTAGCTCACGAGGCGGTGGATGCGCTGCGTCAGACTGGTGCGCGGGTCGGCGTCCTCAAGGTCCGGCTGTTCCGCCCCTTCCCCACGGAGGCGTTTCTCGCGGCCCTCCCACCGACCGTCACCGCCGTGGCCGTGCTCGATCGCACCAAGGAGCCCGGCAGCGCGGGAGAGCCGCTCTACCAGGACGTGGTGACCGCCTTTGCGGAGCGCGGCGCGCGGCGGCCCATTCTCGTGGGCGGCCGCTTCGGCCTCGGGTCGAAGGAGTTCACCCCAGCCATGGTCAAGGCGGTCTTCGACCAGCTCGCCTCACCCGCCCCGCGCAATCACTTCACGGTCGGGATCCGCGACGATCTTACCCACACCAGCCTCGAGGTGGACGCGGCCTGGTCGAGCGAGCACCCGGAAACGGTGCGCGCCGTCTTCTATGGTCTCGGTGCGGACGGGACGGTCGGTGGCAACAAGAACGCGATCAAGATCATCGGCGAGGAGGCGGGGCTGCATGCGCAGGGCTACTTCGTCTACGACTCGAAGAAGTCCGGCTCGGTCACGGTCTCCCATCTGCGCTTCGGCCCGCGCCCCATCCGCTCCAGCTATCTGATCAGCCGCGCCAACTTCGTCGCCTGCCACCAGTTCCACCTGCTGGAGCGGATGGACGTGCTCGGCCTGGCCGAACCGGGAGCAATCGTCCTGCTCAATAGCCCGCATGACGCGGAGCAGATCTGGGACCGTCTGCCTGCCGCGGTCCAGCGCCAGCTCATCGAGCGGCAACTCCGGCTGTACGTCATTGACGCCGTTTCCGTCGCCCGGGAAGCGGGTCTCGGCGGCCGGATCAACACCGTCATGCAGGTCTGCTTCTTCGGTCTGACCGGCCTCATGCCGCTGCCGGACGCCATCGCCGCCATCAAGCGCGGCATCGAGAAGAGTTACGGCCAGCGCGGAGAGGTCATCGTCGCCAAGAATTTCGCCGCCGTTGATGCCGCGCTGGCCAGACTCCGCGAAGTCACGATACCGGCCGCGGTCACCAGCCGGATCGCGATGCGCCGGGCGGTCCCCGCCGGCGCGCCGGAGTTCGTGCAACTGGTCAGCGCACGGTTGATCGCCGGCGACGGCGACCAGCTGCCGGTCAGCGCCCTTCCCGCCGATGGCGCCTGGCCCACCGGTACGACCCGATGGGAGAAACGGGATCTCGCGGCGGAGGTCCCGGTCTGGGACTCGGAGATCTGCATCCAGTGCGGCAAGTGCGTGCTGGTCTGCCCCCACGCCGTCATCCGTGCCGCGGTATGCGAACCTGCAGCCCTCGCGATGGCGCCCCCGGGCTTTCGCTCCGCCCCCGCGAGGTGGCGCCAGTTCGGCGAGCAGCGCTACACCCTGCAAGTGTCCACCGATGACTGCACCGGCTGTCGGTTGTGCGTGGAGGCATGTCCGGTGAAGAACAAGCGTGAGGTCCGTCTCAAGGCGATCAACATGGTGGCCCGTGTCCCGGACCGGGAGCCGGAGCGGGCGAACTGGGAATTCTTCCGGACGCTGCCCGAACCCGCACGCGCGGTCCTGTCACTGGACCACGTGAAGGACGTGCAACTGCTCGAGCCGCTGTTCGAGTTCTCGGGGGCCTGCGCGGGCTGTGGCGAGACGCCATACCTGAAACTGCTCAGTCAGCTCTTCGGGGACCGGTCGATGATCGCCAACGCCACAGGGTGCTCATCGATCTACGGGGGCAACCTGCCCACGACGCCCTGGACCACCAATCGAGCAGGACGCGGCCCCGCCTGGGCCAACTCCCTCTTCGAGGACAATGCGGAGTTCGGCCTCGGGATGCGGCTGGCCGCGGACCAGCAGCGCCTCCGAGCGGAGGCCCTGCTCGCGCAGCTGACCCCGGTGCTCGGCGAGGCCCTCGTCGTGGAGATGCTCGCCGCCGACCAGCGCACCGATCAGGAGATCGCCGAGCAGCGGGAACGGGTCTGCCGCTTGCGCGGGCTGCTCGCCACCCGGACCGAGCCCGAGGCACGTGACCTGCTGACCCTCGCGGATGCCCTGGTACGCAGAAGCGTCTGGATCGTCGGCGGAGACGGATGGGCCTACGACATCGGGTTTGGCGGCCTGGACCAGGTGCTGGCCTCGGGCAGGGACGTGAACATCCTCGTCCTCGATACCGAGGTGTATTCGAACACCGGGGGCCAGATGTCCAAGGCAACGCCCCGTGGTGCGGTCGCGAAGTTTGCAGCCAGCGGCAAACGCACCCCCAAGAAGGACCTCGGCCTGTTCGCGATGTCCTACGGTCATGTCTACGTGGCGCAGGTCGCACTCGGTGGCGACGACGGCCACGCGATTCGCGTCTTCCGCGAGGCGGAGGCATTCAACGGTCCCTCGCTGATCATCGCCTACAGCCATTGCATCGCGCATGGTTACGACCTGGTCCACGGCCTGGAACAGCAGAAGCTGGCCGTGCAGTGTGGCCACTGGCCGCTGTTCCGCTATCACCCCGGCCTCGCCCGGGAAGGCAGAAATCCATTCCAGCTTGACTCCAAACCGCCGTCGATTCCCTTGCGGACCTACGCCTACAACGAGACCCGTTATACGATGCTCGCGCACGGCCACCCGGAGGCCGCGGCCGCGCTGCTCGCCGATGCGGAACGGGATCTGCTGGAGCGCTGGCATCGCTACGAATATCTGGCCAAAGCCCCGCCGAGATGGGGGGCGACCACCGCGCCGGAGGTGTCTCATGACTGACCTCGCCACCAGGTATCTCGGGCTCGACCTCTCCAACCCGATCGTGGCTTCCTCCTCCCCTCTCACCGAGCGGGTGGAAGATCTGCTTCGCCTGCAGGACGCCGGCGTGGCCGCGGTGGTCCTGCCATCCCTGTTCGAGGAACAGATCAGCATCGAAAGCAACGATCTCGACCACTACCTCACCCATGGCGCCGAGAGTTTCGCCGAGGCGACGTCATACTTCCCCGACATGCAGTCCTACAATCTCGGGCCCTCCGGCTACCTGACCCGCCTCGAGGAGGCGAAGAAGGCGCTCACGATTCCGGTCATCGCAAGTCTCAATGGGGTCTCGAGCGGCGGATGGACCACCTACGCCAAGCGGATGGAGGCGGCCGGAGCGGACGCGCTGGAATTGAATGTCTATTACCTGCCCACCGATCCCCACATGAGCGGGGCCGATGTGGAACGCATGTACCTGGACCTGGTGCGGGAGGTGGTCGGCGGAGTGAAGATTCCGGTGGCGGTGAAACTGACCCCCTTCCTGAGTGCGCCCGCCCATGTCGCGCGGCAGCTCGGAGAGGTGGGAGCGCGGGGGCTGGTCCTCTTCAACCGGTTCTACCAGCCCGACATCGATCTGGAACGCCTGGAGGTCGTTCCAGCGCTCAACCTCAGCGGCCCGGTGACACTCCGGCTGCGCTTGCGGTGGGCGGCCATCCTCTATGGCCACACCACGGCGGATATCGCCATCACGGGCGGCGTCCATAGCGCGCAGGACGTCCTCAAGTGCATGATGACCGGGGCTCGGGTCGCCATGATGGCGTCGGCGGTGCTCCGGCACGGCATCACCCATGTGCAGAGCGTGCTCCAGGAGCTGAAGACGTGGATGGAGCTGCATGACTACGAGTCAATCGCGCTGATGCAGGGGAGCATGAGCCAGCGGGCCTGCGCCCAGCCGGCCGCGTTCGAGCGGGCGAACTACATGCGGGTGTTGCGGTCGTATGCCGTGAAGGGCCATTGACGCAACGACCCCCCGGCCGATCGGCCGGGGGGTCGTGATCCTCCTGCGCACTACTGACTGACCGCTAGGCCACCAGGTCCTTCAGCTTCTGACCCTGCTCGCCTTCGCGGAGGCGGGTGAGCGCGCGATCGCGCAGCTGACGAATGCGCTCGCGGGTGACACCCATCATCCGGCCGATCTCCTCCAGCGTGCGGCTGTTGCCGTCGTCGAGCCCGAAGTACAGGCGCAGCACCTTGGCATCCCTCGGGGGCAGCGTCGCGAGGGCGGCCTCGATGTCGGCCGTCTGGCTGTTGGCGATCGCCGGTGCGTCGGTACCTTCCTGGTCCAGCGCCGCGAAGCGCTCGATCCGCTCACTGTTGTCGCCATCGCGAGTCGGGTGGTCGAGCCGCACCGCCTCGGTATTCAGCGCGCCCAGGCTGCGCACCGCCTCGACCGTCAGGCCGGTGGCGCGGGCAAGCTCCTCGGTCGTGGGCATGCGGCCCAGCTTGTCCTTGAGGAGCGTCGTGGTCCGTCCGAGCCGCGACAGGTCTGCGGTCCGGTTCAGAGGTACCCGAACCGGCCGACCGTGCCTGGCGATCGCCGCCTGCACGGCCTGGCGAATCCACCAGACCGCGTAGGAGATGAATTTCACCCCGCGATCCGGGTCGAACTTCCGGGCCGCGGTCATGAGCCCGAGGTTCCCTTCGCCGATCAGGTCGACGAGAGGCACACCCCGGTTCTGGAACTTCTTGGCCACGGACACCACGAAACGGACGTTGTGCCTGGCCAGCTTCTCCTGCGCCAACACGTTGCCACGAAAGGCCTTCCGGGCAAGCTCCATCTCTTCCTCGCGGGAGAGCAGCGGGACCTTGCTGATCTCGTCGAGGTACAGGTCGAGACTCTCACGGCCTTCATCGATCGCCTTGGCGATCTGGGCCGGTCGTACAGTGCGGCGCTTCCGGCGTTGCACTATGGTCACGCTCGCCCCTCCTTGGGCTTAGGGACGTCCACGCATCAGAGGGTCGGTCAAACAACCGCCCAATATAAGGGAAGACACCCGGAAAACAAACCCGAGAGTTTAAGCTCATTGCCAAACAATTACTTACGACGCCAATTCCCAAAGAAAGACCGGTAGGCGTTTTCTTTACGCCCCGACCAACATCTCAGACCCCCCAGTCGGGCGTGAGTTCCCAGTTCGGTTGCTCTGGCTGGGCCACGGACGCAACACGTCCGCTGGGATCGCCGCTGGGGACGTCCCGATTCCGCTGAGTTGCACCAGCCTTCTGGTATACGCACCAGGGCATGGCCACGTTACACTTCTGCCCATGAAAACCGACGCCGCATACGAGCTGCTGCGGCAGTTCGCGTCACCGATCGTCGCGATCACGTCCGCGTGGCACGGACGCACCAACGGGATGATCTCCGACAGCGCAGTCCGCGCCTCGATTTCGCCCAGCGTGCCGCGGCTCTCCGTGTACATCCACAAGTGGCATTTCAGCCACGACATGATCTGGAACAGCGGCCGGTTCTGCATTCACCTGCTCCACCGCGGACAGCTCGACCTCGTCCACCGCCTAGGATTCGCGAGCGGCCGGGATGGTGACAAGCTCGCCGCCATCCCGCACCTGCTGGGCTCGCTGGGCCTGCCGGTGCTGAACGACCGGGTCGCGGCGTTCGAGATGCGGGTGCTCAATACCATGGACGCTGGCTACGCCACCCATTTTCTTGGGCACGTGGAAGCGGTACACCCGGGGCAGGAGGCGGAGGTGCTGACTCCGCCCTGGTTCCGGGCCAACATGCCGGCCGCGTGGCAGGCCGAATGGCTGGCCAACTACCGGAAGGCCCAGGAAGTGATCGAACAGCACGCGGCGATCGAGGATCGTCGATGGACCGGCCCCACCCGGGCCTGAACCCTTCCCCACTCAGGAGTGACAGCATGCGGACGTATCTGCGGTTCGCCGGACTCGCGCTGGGCGCCGCGCTCTGCACCGCCCCGTTGGCCGCCCAGGGCTTCGAGGGCGTTGTCGCCTACAAGATGCCCGGGATGAAGGGCAATGGGGGCGAGATGACCATGTCCATGAAGGGCACCCAGGTGCGCACTGACATGGCCAGCGAAGGCCATGCGATGGTGATGCTGCTCGATGGGCAGACCGGCATGATGACGATGCTCATGTCCGAGCAGAAGATGTACATGACGATGGATGTGAAGAAGATGGGTGAGCAGATGCAGGGCATGAAGCACGCACAGCATGCCCCGCCCAAGATCACGCCTCTCGGCACCAAGGAGACCATCGCGGGCCGGAGTTGCGAGAACTTCCAGGTCGAAACCGAGGATTCCAAGGTGGAGTTCTGCAATACGAAGGGCATCGGCAACTTCATGGCGCCGCACAATCCGATGGGACGGGGCACGGCCTCCCCGTTGCAGGATCTGGACAACGAGGCCTACCGCGCCTACTTCAAGGACGGCTTCTTCCCGCTCCGGGTCAGCAACTACGAGGGCGGCACCAAGAAGGTCGTGATGGAGGCGACCCGGGTCGAGTCGAAGTCGCTCGATGCCTCGCTGTTCCAGGTCCCCGCGGGCTTCACGGAAATGAAGATGCCGGGCGGGATGTAGCTGCCGGGACGACAGGCTGCGCCTGATAGACGAAGCTCGAACGACCCCCGCGAGGCGCCTCGCGGGGGTCGTTCGCCTTCCGGCGGCTGAGGAGGGAGGCCGCCCTCAGTGCATCCCGCCCTCGCCCGCGAACTGCTTCACCAGCTCCCCGATCACCGCCTTGGCGTCCCCGAAGAGCATCCAGGTCTTGTCGGCGAAGTACAGCTCGTTGTCGATGCCGGCGAAGCCCGGATTCTTGCTCCGCTTGATCGCGAAGACCGTTCGGGCTTTGTCGGCATCGATGATCGGCATGCCGTAAATCGGGCTGGCCTTGTCGAACCGCGCCGCCGGATTGACCACGTCGTTGGCCCCCACCACGAGGCAGACGTCGCACTGCGGCATGTCGGGGTTGATCTCGTCCATTTCGATGAGGTCGGTGTAGGGGATGTCCGCCTCGGCCAGCAGCACATTCATGTGGCCCGGCATCCGACCGGCAACCGGGTGGATCGCGAATTTTACCGTGATCCCGCGCTTCTTGAGCTGATCGTACAGCTCGCGGACCTTATGCTGGGCCTGGGCGACGGCCATGCCATACCCGGGGACGATGACCACGAGGCTCGCCTGTTCCATGATCTGGGCGGCTCCCTCTGGCGTCTCGCCCTTGTAGCTCTTCTGTTCTCCCAGCGCCTTGGTCTGCTGCACCTGGCCGAAGGCGCCGAACAGCACGTTGGTGAAGGACCGGTTCATCGCCTTGCACATGATGATCGCGAGGATCAGCCCGCTGGAACCGTCGAGCGCGCCCGCGGTGATGAGCAGCTTGTTGTCGAGCACGAAGCCCATCGCCACGGCCGCGAGCCCGGCGTAGGCGTTACAGAATCGCGATCACCGTCGGCATGTCGGCACCGCCGATCGGGATGATCAGCAGCACGCCGAAGAGCAACGCGAGGCCGATGATGACCGGGAAGAGCTGCGGCGCCCATGCGGCCGTCGGGTGCAGGACCAGTGCGCCCCCCAGACTCAACGCCACCAGGAGCAGCACCAGGTTGGCGATGTTCTGCATCGGGTAGGTCACCGGCCGCTGCGGGATCCACTTCACTTCCTGCAGCTTGCCAGCCGCCATGAGGCTGCCGGTGAAGGTCAGGAAGCCGAGGATGATCTCGATGATGATCGCCACCATCCGGAAGACGGTCAGGTTTTCCGGTCCCTCGGACAGCCAGAGGTAGTACTTCGCCGTGCCCACCAGTCCTGCCGCGAGACCGCCGAAGGCGTGGGACAGCGCGGTCCGCTGAGGCACCGCCGTGAGCGGAACCATGGCGAGCGGCACGCCCACCGCGACGCCGGCAATGATCGGCAGGATGATCCACAGGTGGTTGACGACGGACGGCTGCACCCAGGTGACCAGGACGGCGATGCTCATGCCCGCGACGCCGGCATAGACGCCCTTGCGGGCGGTCGCCGGGGTGTTCATCCAGTGCAGCGCGAAGATGAATAGCGCCGTCGCGATGATGTAGGCGAGTTGGGTCAGGGAGTACATCATGACTTGCCTCCCTCGGCCCGCTTCTCGTCCGTCTTGAACATCTTGAGCATGCGATCCGTGATGAGGAAGCCGCTGACGATATTGGTCATCGAAGCGAACAGCGCGATGGCGCCGAGCACCCGGATCTTCAGCGGGTAGTCACCCCCGGCCACCAGAATCGACCCGATCACTGCGATGGCCGAAATCGCGTTGGTAATGGACATCAGCGGGGTGTGCAGGAGCCGGGAGACTCTGCGAATCACGCCCAGCCCGATGAACGAGGCCAGCACGAACACGAAGAGCAGGCCCCAGAAGTCGACCGTCGGCAGCGCATGCGCGCCGGTCGTCGCGGAGTCTGCCGCCGCCTGCAGGATGAAGAGGTTCATGGTCATGCGCCCGCCTTGTCGAGAGCCTCGCGGGTCCGCGCCTGCCGGACCTCGCCCGCGTGGGTGATCACCGCGCCCTGCTGGATGTCGTCGTTGAAGTCGAGCTGGAAGGCCTTGTCCTTGGTGAACGCCTGCAGGAACGCGGTGAGGTTCCGCGAGAACAGGAGGCTCGCGTGGAACGGCATCGTGGCCGGCAGATTGAGTGGGGCGATGATGGTGACGCCTCCGACCACCGTGGACTCGCCCAGCACCGAGAGCTCGCAGTTGCCGCCACCGTCGGCGCCCAGATCGACGATCACCGACCCCGGCTTCATGCCGCGGACCGTATCTGCCGAGAGCAGCTTCGGCGCGAAGACACCGCCGATCAGGGCCGTCGTGATCACCACATCCGACTGGGCGCACTGTTCCACCAGGAGCTGGCGCTGGCGCTGCTGGTCCTCCGCTGACAGCTCCTTGGCGTACCCCCCACCCGCAGCGGCGCCGTCCTTGAGTTCGATGCCGACGTACTTCGCGCCGACACTCTCGATCTGCTCCTTCACTTCGGGCCGGACATCCGTCGCGAGCACATTGGCGCCGAGCCGTCGCGCCGTCGCGATCGCCTGCAGGCCGGCCACGCCCGCCCCGATCACGAACACCTTGGCCGGGAACACCATCCCGGCGGCGGTCATGAGCATCGGGAAGTAGCGATTGAGCTCCACCGCGGCGAGGAGCACACCCTTGTACCCCGCGATGTTGGCCATCGAGGAGAGGGTGTCCATCGCCTGGGCTCGGGTGGTGCGGGGAATCGCGTCGGTGGCAAACGCGGTGATGTTCCGGGCCGTCAGGGCGCGGACCGCGTCCAGATTCCTGAGCGGCATCAGGGACCCGAGATAGATCGCCCCCGGCTTGAGCCAGCTCACTTCGTCGCGCTGGCCGAGGGCGGGGGCGGTGACCTTCAGGACGATATCGGCGGCACCGAGCATCGTTCGCGGATCGGTGTCGATCACCGCACCGGCGTCACGGTAGGCCTGGTCGGCGAAACCTGAGGCGTCGCCTGCACCCGCCTCGATCACGATTTCGTAGCCGGCCTGGATCAGCTTCTTGCAGGACTCGGGTACGAGGGCTACGCGCCGCTCGCGGGGAGCGGTCTCTCTGGGGACAGCGATGCGCATCGGGCCTCTCGGTTGCTGGGCAAGATCCGCCAATCTACGCGAATAGGCGCGGAGCGCGAGGGGGCTACCCGGGATTTTGTGGAGACAATGAAAGTTGCGTGAACGCCGGACCGTGGCGTTCAGCGATGAATGACGACGCCCCGAGCACCCAGCCGCTCGATAAATGCGCGATAGTCCGGATCCGCCAGTGACGCCTCGTCCATGAAGGCCGCGGTGAGGAGCGACGTGAGCGACTCCCCCTGTCGCGTGGTGACCGTCGGGTCGGCGCCGTGCTCGAGGAGGAGCAGGGCATCGCGCCAGCGCCGCGCGTAGGCCGCCGCCATCAGCAGGGTGTACCCGCGCGCGTCGCGGCCCGTGAGCGTGGCGCCGTGCGCCACCAGCGCCGCGAAGCTGATCGTCTCGTTGGTCTTCAGGGTGTGAAAGATGACCGGCGTACCCTCGTTGTCGGTCAGGTCGGGGCGGGCGCCGGCCGCCAGCAGCGCCGCGACCACCTCGCCCTTGCCGGTGACCGCGGCACGGTAGAGAGGCCCTGACTCGGGGCCGGCGCCGGCATTGGGATCGGCACCCAGTTCCAGCAGCAGGGGGACGCGCTCCGGCCAATAGAAGGTGGCGAAGGTCAGCAGGGTCTCCCCGTCCTTCCCCGCGGCGTTGAAGTTCGCGCCCTGCGCCCGGAGGGCCCGCAGCTTCGGCTCGTCGCCCCGGGCGATCGCCCGCGCGATGGTTTGGGCCTGGGCCTCGGTGAAATCATCCGCACCGGCAAGGGTCTCGGCATACTCGTGCCGGCCTTGCCAGGCGAGCCCTTGCCAGACCACCACGGCGAGCGCCGGCAGGAGGCCCACCGCCAGCGCGACGTAGGGCACCCGCAGGAACCAGAACAGCAGTCCGCAGGCCAGCTGAATCCCCGTCACCAGCAGGTAGACGTACATCAGCCCCTCGCCGATGCCATCGGGCTGCCGCCTCGAGGCCAGGGCCCCGATCAGCACCGCGGCGAAGCAGAGGGCGTCGAGTGCGAGCACGGCAAGCAGCAGGCGGGGCATTCGGCGCACGGTGCGAGGGGCGGACCGGCTCGAGGTCACAGCTTCGGCAGCCTGAGGCCGCCGGCAGCCGAGCCGGCGAGCCGCCGGAGTTCGGTCTCGAGCTTCTTCTGGACCTCGTCCAACTGCCCCGCTTCGACGGGGAGCCGGGCGAAGGTCTGCGCCTGCAGCGCGGTCACCCTGTCCTGCAGCGCGGCGACCTGCGACCCGACCAGTTGGTCGACGGCATCCCGGGCCTGCTGCTCCGCCCTGGCGAGTTCCTCGCCGACGAGGCCCTTGAGCCGCGCGGCGACGGCGTCGTCAAGGTTGGAGCTGACCCGAAGGGTCGGATGCTCCACCGTCCCCCCCAGTTCCGCGCTCACCCGCAGCTCGGTGAGGCCGCTGACCACCTTCCAGATCGTACTCTGCACCGGCGAGGCGGATTGCCGGAGCGTCGAGTCGGCGTGCCAGCTGGCGGAGTCGGAGCTGATCTCCCACGCGCCGGCGAGTCGATCCCCCGCCAGGCTGAACGCGAATCCCACCACGCTCCGCCCCGGGTGCACCGCGTAAGGCAGCCCAGGGATGGAGATCGGGGGCAGAGTCACTCCCCGGACGCTCGCGACGATGGAGTCCGTCGGCGACTTCCCGAAGTGGCGGGAGAGGGCCACGAGACTGATCGCCACCGGGCTCTCCCCCGCGAGCCGGCCACCCGCCTCAACGGTAGCCGGGCGGCCGTAGAGTGCCGGCTGCGAGGTGATTCCGGTGAGCTTCGCCTGGAACCGGTTCGCGTCGGCTGCGCCGGTGGCGAGATCCAGCTCGCCCTTCCGCAGGAGAAAGCGGGGATAGGACTTTTGCTGTGGGAACTCGACGGTGGTGCCGTCCATGCGCACCCGTTTCGGCCCCGGCCGGTTCCAGGGCTGGAGCCCGGGCGGGACGTAGCGCTGCACGATCCTGGCGTAGTACAGCGCCTCCTGGAAGTAGTCCATGCTCTGGCTGCCGAAGAGCGAGGCGCCGATGTTCGGCGCGTCGAAGCTGGGGAGGTTGAGCAGGCCCTTGGCGAAGGCGTAGTCCCGCTGCCGAGCGGCATCGACATCCTGCAGCCCCTGCTGCAGGGAGCCAAGAGATGCCTTTGCGCTGGTCTCGAGCCCCTGGAGCTGGGCCCGCGTCTGCTTGATCCGGTCGATCGCCTTCTGGACCTCGGCGATGGCGTTCTTCGCGCCCACAACGCCGAGCTGCTTCGGATCGGTGCCGGAGAGGCGGGTGACGAGTGCGGTCGAGGAGTCGACCAGCGGCTTGACCTGAAGCTCGGAAAGCGACTGTTCGAAGGCGGTTCTGGTGGAATCCACCCGGCCCACGAGCGCGGTGGCAGCCTGCACGGTGCCGAGTTGTGCGGGGTTGAGCACCAGGCTCTTCACGGTATCGATGCGGCCCAGCACGAGGCGGGGGAACTGGAACTTGTCGCGGGCCCACTGCTCGGTCTCTCGCAGCAGCCGGCCCGCGGGGCTGTTGGGGTCGGCGGGCCTGGCGGGGGTCTTCCGCGCGGTGAGGAACCGGAGTCCCGCGAGCCGCAGATCGTCGATCACGATCTTCTTCTCGGCCAGGGGAACCGGGTCGAGGTCGATCGTGATGCTGCCGGCCTCGAGGAGATTGCGTGCGGGATTGCGCGGGTCGGCGATGGCGAGGCCGCCGAGATCCACTGCGGCGTCCTGCTCCCGGATCCGGAAGCTCGCGAGATCCACCTCCGTGCCGAGCGCATCGGAGAGCGTGGACTCGGTTTCGGTCCGCGCCAGTCGCTCCGCGAACAGGAAATACAGCACGACGAGCAGGACCAGGAACAGCAGCAGAGGCCCCACCGCGCGCCAGCGGAAGATCTTCAACGGGCGGTTCATTGGGGCACGAACCACGAATAGATGTTGTAGAGCTTCGACGCCTTGAGTCCCTTCATGAACTTCGAGTTCAGCACCCGCTCGCCGTAGGTGGCACGGTAGCGGGCGATGCCCGACTTGGCGAGGAAGTAGATCGGGACGGCCGCGACCAGCCAGACCACGAAGCTCCCCAGGGTGACGCTGTTGTTGAAGTTGGTGTAGGGCACCAGCGGGGTGTTGTACCACGCGGTCCAGATGCCCCGCAGCGCGGGGGCCTCGAGCAGGGCGAGGCCGACCTGATTGAACAGCGGATCGAGCAGGAAGCCCAGCGGGGTGAACAGCGCCATGCCCAGCATTCCGCCGCCGAAGGAGACGTTGAGCAGGACGATCGCCGCGATGAGGACGAGGTTATGCGCGCTCATGAGCGGCGTGAGCCCGATGCCGGCACCCAGCATGATGCCGGCGGCGACCTGCGCGGGCGTACCCTCGGAATGGAGGGTCCGGAACAGGGACTGCAAGAGCTTGAGCAGGCTCAGCATGAAGGGAAATTAGGGCCCACGACGGAGCCCGTCACGGGCCATACCGGAGCCGACGGTCGGGTGATATCCTTCCCGCCCTATGCCCCGCCCCACCTCTCAGCCTGAAGTCCACAAATTCGGCGGCGCCTCGCTCGCGGACGCCGCGGCGGTGCGTCATGCCGTAGGCATCCTGCAGAGCCGACCAGGTCCGCGGGTCGTCGTGGTGTCGGCGATGGGCGGCGTGACCGATCTGCTCCTCGAGGCGGCCGAGCGGGCCCGGGCCGGCGACGTGGTGGCTGCCTACAAGGCCGCCGAGACACTTCGCGAACGACACCACTCGGCCGCGAAGGCGCTGGTGACCTCCGGGGCGGTGCGGAACGAACTGCTGGCATTCGTGGATGCGCAGGTGGACGAACTCGAGACCCTCGCGAAGGGACTCAGCATTCTGCGCGAGCTCACCCCACGCACCAGCGACTTCCTGGTGGCGCGGGGCGAGCGGCTGTCCGCCCGCCTGGTCACCGCGGCACTGCTCAGCGCCGGGGTGAAGACACGGTACGTGGACGCCGCCGAGGTGGTGAAGACCGACGCGAATTTCGGCAACGCCTCTCCGGACCTGGAGAAGACCGACGCGGCGCTTCGCAAGGCGCTCAAGCCGCTGCTCGCGCAGGGGGTCACGCCGATCGTCACCGGGTTCATCGGCTCCGCCCCCGATGGCGAGGTCACCACCCTGGGCCGTGGCGGCTCGGACCTGACCGCCTCGCTCGCGGGCCGGGCCATGGGGGCCACCCGGGTCAATCTCTGGAAGGACGTACCGGGGCTCCTGACCTCGGACCCCCGGGTGGTGCCCGACGCGCGGGTTCTCACCCAGCTCAACCTGCGCGAGGCGGCGGAGCTAGCCTACTACGGCGCCAAGGTGCTGCATCCGCGGGCGCTGATCCCGATCGTGGGGCGGAAGGTGCCGCTGTTCGTGCGGCCGTTCGGCGACCCCGCGGCCGAGGGCACCGAGGTCTCGGAGCGGGAGACCGGCCTCGATGTGCCGGTCAAGGCGCTCTCCGGAGCCCCGGGCCAGGCGCTGGTCACGGTCGAGGGGAGCGGGATGTTGGGTGTGCCGGGCGTGGCGGCGCGGACCTTCGCCGCTCTCATGCGCGAGAACATCTCGGTTTCGCTCATCACCCAGGCGTCCTCGGAGCACTCGATCTGCTTCTGCATCCCCGCCGGCAGCGCGGAGCTGGCCCGGCGCTGCCTGACCGAGGCGTTCCGCGACGAGATCACCCACCGAGAGATCGACGGCGTCAGTGTGCGCACCGGGGTAGCGACGATCGCCGTCGTTGGCCTCGGGATGGCGGGCACGCCCGGCGTGGCGCGACGGGTCTTCTCCGCCCTCGCCGACGCCGGCATCAACGTCATCGCGATCGCGCAGGGCTCGAGCGAGCTCAACATCTCGGCGGTGGTCGATGAGACCCAGTCCCGGGAGGCGCAGCGCGCCATTCATGCCGCGTTTCAGCTCGGCAAGGTCGGCGGCGGGTCCGCCGCTCCACGCGACAGGCTCGACGCCTTCCTGCTCGGCTTCGGCCGGATCGGGCGGAGCTTCGCGGAGCTGGTGGGCGAACTTCCCGCCGACGGCCCCAAGGTGCGCATCGTGGGCGTGGCGGACCGGAGCGGCGTCGTTTTCGACCCGGCCGGCCTTTCCGCCCACCGGATCACGGCGATCGCCCGGGAAAAGGCGAAGGGGCATTCGCTCCGAGCGATGGATGGCGGCGCCCCGTGGAATGCCGAATTCGCGGTGAAATCGGCCGCGAAGCACGCGCTCTCCCACCCGGTCCTGATCGACGTCACCGCCGACGACACCACGGCGGTCATCCGGGGCGCGCTGTCGCACGGGATGGACGTGGTGCTGGCCAACAAGAAGCCGCTGGCGGCCAGCAGCCGGGAGTCCGAGGAGCTCTTCCGCATTGCGGCGGAGCATGGCCGCCGGCTGCGCCACGAGGCGACGGTGGGGGCCGGGCTGCCGGTGATGGACACCTTCGCCAAGCTGACCGAGACCGGGGACGACGTCGTCTCGATCGAAGGCTGCCTGTCGGGAACGCTGGGGTTCCTGCTCTCCGAGCTGGAGCGGTGGAAGAAGTTTTCGCAGACGCTGGGCGCCGCGATCGACGCCGGCTACACCGAGCCCGACCCGCGCGACGACCTCTCGGGGACCGACGTCGCCCGCAAGGCGCTGATCCTCGGGCGGATGATGGGCTTCAAGGGGGAGCCGGCGTCGGTGGTCACCGAATCGCTGGTACCGGATGGCGCACGCGGGCTGCCACTGAAGCAATTCCTGGCCCGCCTCTCCAGCTGGGACGATCACTTCGCGCAGAAGGTGCGGGTCGCGCAGCAGAAGGGGCAGGTGCTGCGCTACATCGCGACCGTCACGCCGCGCCGGCTCCGGGTCGGACTGCAGACGGTGAGCGTCGACAGCCCGTTCGCGGGGCTCAAGGGCACCGACAATCAGATCGTCTTCACCACCACCCGCTACCGGGAACATCCGCTGGTGATCCGCGGCCCGGGCGCGGGGCCGCTGGTGACCGCCGCCGGGGTGCTGAACGACGTACTGGCGCTGGCCCGGCGATGACTGATGCGGCGATGCGGCGGCTGGGCGGCCCGGCGAGTCGGGTGCGGGCGTTCGCACCCGGGTCGGTCGGGAACGTCGGGCCGGGCCTCGACATCATGGGAATGGCGCTGGCCGGCCCCGGCGACGTGGTGGTCGCCGAGCGGTCCGCCACCCCCGGCGTCGTGGTACTCGACGCGGGCCACCCCGACCTGCCGCGCGAGGCCGGCGCCAACACCGCGGCCCTCGCGGCGCAGGCGGCGCTCCGCCTCGCGGGCATGAAAGACGCGGGGCTCTCGCTCGTCGTCGAGAAGGGACTGCCCCTCTCCGGCGGGCAGGGGGGCAGCGCCGCCTCGGCCGTCGCCGGCGCCGTTGCCACCGACGCGCTCTTCGGGCTCCAGCTGAGCGAGCGGCAGTTGCTCGAGTCGGCGCTGGCGGCCGAGGCATGCGTGGCGGGGTGGCACCTCGACAACATTCTCCCATCGCTGATCGGCGGGATCGTACTCATCCGGGATGCGCGCGCGTACGACTACGTGCGCCTGCCGGTGCCGGCGGGGCTCAAGGTGGTGCTGGCCCATCCGGGACAGCGGCTGCGCACGGCGGAGGGACGCGCGGTGCTGCCGCGCGACGTCCCCCGCGACCTGGCGGTGTACCAGGCGGCGCAGGTGGCGGGGATGGCGCTGGCGCTAGCGACCGGTGACTTCGACCTGCTCAGACGGTCCCTCGATGACCGGATCGCGGAGCCGGCCCGGGCGCCACTGCTGCCGGGCTTCGCGGCCGCCAAGGTCGCCGCCCTCGCGGCGGGCGCGCTGGGCTGCTCGATCAGCGGCAGCGGACCCTCGGCCTTCGCGTTCGCGCCCGACGAGACCGCCGGCCGGCGGATCGCCGAGGCGATGGTGGCGGCCTACGCGGCGGAGGGCGTCACGGCGACCGCTCGGGTCACCGAAGTCAGCACGACCGGTGCGCGCCTGCTGGAGACGCCCTGATGGCGTCGATGCAGATATGCGCCGCCTGCGGCGACCGCCTGACCGAGCTGGATCCCCGCACCCGCTGCGACTGCGGCGGGCTGCTGGAGATCCGGCACGACCCGCCCGCCGAGGATGGGCCGTCCCTGCGGCGGCTCTTCGAGGAGCGCTGGGGCCAGCGCAACGACCTCAATCTCTCGGGCGTGTGGCGCTACCGGGAGCTGGTCATGCCCTCCGTCGGCGACAACGCGGTGACTCATCCCGAAGGCAACACGCCGCTCCTGGCGCGGACCCGGCTGGCCGAATGGGCCGGACTTCCGAACCTCCGCATCAAGCACGAGGGGCACAATCCGACCGGCTCGTTCAAGGACCGGGGGATGACCGTCGGCGTCACCCAGGCGAAGCGGATCGGCGCGCGGGCGGTGGCGTGCGCCTCGACCGGCAACACCAGCGCCGCGCTGGCGAGCTACGGCGCGCACGCGGGGCTCCCGGTGCTGGTCTTCGTGCCCGCCGGCCAGGTGGCGCTGGGGAAGCTGTCGCAGTCCCTCGCCTACGGGGCGAAGACGCTGCTGGTGGAGGGCGATTTCGACGACTGCCTGCGGCTGGTGCAGCGGGCCTCGGACGAACTCGGCGTCTACCTGCTCAACTCGATCAATCCGTGGCGACTCGAAGGCCAGAAGACCATCGTCCTGGAGCTGCTGCACCAGCTCTGCTGGGAGACGCCGGACTGGATCGTGCTGCCGGCGGGCAACCTGGGCAACACCGCGGCGTTCGGCAAGGCGCTCTCGGAGGCCCGCGCGCTGGGCCTGATCGACCGGCTGCCGCGCATCGCGTCGGTGCAGGCGGCGGGGGCGGCGCCCTTCGCGCGCGGGTATGCGGAGCAGTTCGCGAAGCGGCACACGGTGAAGGCGGAGACGATCGCCACCGCGATCAAGATCGGCGATCCGGCCTCCTGGGACCGCGCCGTCCGCAGCATCCGGGAGACCCGCGGAGTGGTGACGACGGTGAGCGACGCGGAGATCCTCGAGGCCAAGGCGATCATCGACGCCTCGGGAGTAGGCTGCGAGCCCGCCAGCGCCGCCAGCGTGGCGGGGGCCCGCAAGCTGCGCGCGGAGGGGGTGATCGGCCTGGAGGAGCGGGTGATCGCCATCCTCACCGGCCACGTGCTCAAGGACCCCGGCGCACTGATCACCTATCACCAGGAGACGGAGCCCCCGCCCCGCTACGCCAACCGGCCGGTGTCGATTCCCGCGGATCTCGACGCAGTGGCGCGGGTGATGGGAGAAGCCCGCTAGCCCCGCAGCAACCGCAGGAGCCTCCTCACGGGAATGCTACCGAGCGATCTCGCGCGGCGCCGGCAGGGGGCAGCGGCTCTTGGAGTCGCACCTCGCCTGGAGGACCGGACCCGCATGCACAACGACCCTCCGGAATTCTCCGGAGGGTCATTCTGCAACCAGCCATACCGCCGCACGGCTACCTGGTACTGTCGTGCCGTTCGCCGTCGCCGTCCTTGCGGTCGTCATGGAGATCCCGCCGGTCCTCCCGCCGGTCATTGCGATCGCGGTGCAGATCCCGCCGGTCACCACGCCGATCCCGCCGGTCGTGACGCAGCTCCTTCCGCTGTTCCCGTACGCCGGTGGAGTCGCCCTCGCGGCGTTCGTGCCGGAGGTCGCGCCGGTCGTCGCGGGTTTCGTGACGGTCCTGCCTGAGATCCCGCCGGCCCCGCCGAGTCTCCCGGCGATCGCGTCGCAGTTCCCTGCTGTCCTGCCGCTGCTCGGACCTGGCACTGTCCGCCTGCTGGGCTGCGGCGGGCGCGGCGGAGAGGGCGAGGCAAAGGGCCGCGCCCATGAGATGGGTGAGTCGCATCGCTGTCATCCTGGCGTTGGGGTTCCGAGAGAGACGACCGGGAGGCCCCGACGTTAAGCCGCGGGGCCAGGCGCTAACTGGCCGCCTTCTCGACGGCGACCCGCAGGTCCGTGTAGGACTTCGGGTCGATCTCCTGGAACGGGGCGGCGACGTACCGGATCCGCCCGTCCGGCCCTATGACATACAGCGTGCGATTGTCCAGCTTGTACCCCGAATCAAAGGCGCCGTAGCTTTTCCCGACCACACCGCCAGCATCGCTCAGGAACCTGAAGGGGTAGCTCCGATCCTTGGCCCACGAAGCGAGCTCGGCGGCCGGGTCGACGCTGATCGCGAGGAGCACCACCTGCTCGCCGTTCTTGAACACCGTCGCGTACTGATCACGGTACGCGTCCATTTGGATGGTTCAGCCACCGGTCCGCGCCTTGTAGAAGAAGGCGAGGACGACGGTCTGTCCCCGGAAATCCCGGAGCCGGGCGGGGAGCGGCAGGATTCCGTCGCGGGTGGCGGCGGTGAGCGAGAAGTCGGGCGCGGTGTCGCCCACGGCGAGCGGGATCGGCGCCTGCGCGACGACGCGCGGCGGGGTCGCGGCCAGCGCGCCGGTGAGGAGCAGCGCAACGAGAACCGGTTTCACGGGTGCCTCCCTGAGGGTGGACGTCGCCCGGATGCTACATGGCCATGACGCGCCAGATGGTACCACTCGACTGATCTCCAATGTACAACGATCCATCGGGGCCGACCGCCAGTCCGGCCGGGCGGAGACTGACGGGACCCCTGGCGCTGGTGGCGAAGGTCTTGTACTGCCCGGTGGGTCTACCGTCGCCACCGAACGGCACGAAGACCACGCGGTATCCCTCCTGGGGGAGCGGTGCGCGGTTCCAGGAGCCGTGGAAGGCCACGAACGCGCCGCCGCGGTATTCTGCGGGGAACTGGGTTCCGGTGTAGAAGGCGATCGCCATGGGGGCCCAGTGCCCGGGGAAGCCGATCAGGGGATTCTTCCTGCTGCTGCAGCGGCCGACCTTGTTCCCGTCACCGCCGTACTCGGGGGCGAGCACCTTCACCCTCTGCTGCCAGTCGTAGTAGCAGTAGGGCCAGCCGAAGTCGTCACCCTCGTCCACCTGCATGAATTCCTCCGAGGGGAGCTCGGCGCCCTGCAGGTCGGTGAAGCCCCAGTTCTGGGCCAGCTGGTCGCGGCCGTGCGGCGCGGCGAAAAGTTTCCCGGTGCGTGGCTCGACGGCGAGCGCCATCGCGTTCCGCAGCCCGGTCGCGAAGCGGGCGCCGTCGCGCTGGCGCTGGTGCTGGCGGGCGGTGCTGAAGCGCCACAGTCCGGCGCGCCCCTCCAGCTCGGCGCAGGGATCCCTGCCCGGGGAGCGATAGGAGCGATCGCTCGCCTGGCAGCTGTTGGTGGCGGAGCCGAGGTTGACGATCAGGGTATCGCCGCCGAGAAAAGCGAAGGTCTTGGCGGAGTGGCCGCCGGTCGGCAGCCCCTCGACGATCACCTCGGGACCCGCGCGCGGTGTCAGCTCCCCGGGGGTCCAGGGCCAGCGGAGGATGCGATCGGGCTGCCCGAACCAGAGCGCACCGCCGTGAAAGGCGATCCCGGTGCCGCCGGCATCGTAGAAGGATTCCCTGCGATCGATCCGGCCGTCGTCGTTGGCATCCCGCAGGGCGATGATCCCGCCATCCTGCAACGCGGCGTAGACGTCGCCGCTGGGGGTGACGGCGATCTGCCGGACGGGGCCGAGGTGGGTGGCGAGCAGGACCGCGCAGAAGCCCTCGGGGAGGACCAGACCGCTGGTACGGGTGCAGGTGTCGGGCGGCGCCGCGGGGCGGGTGCCGAGGGGAAACAGCAGGGCCGCCACGAGGGCGACGGGGGCGACGAACCGGTGCATGCGGGACGCTCTCCGAGCGAATTCCGAGGGAACATAGCCGCATCCCGAACCGCTTCACAGAGGGAAAATGCCCGTTTTCCCTCTTGCCAAGGGCAGCTAACCCCTTACTTTGGCAATGCGCGGCGCGGCACTCGAGACGCGCCGAAGTGAAGTTTTCCCTCTAGCGGAGGCACTCGATGGCCACCAAGAAGAAGGCGGCGAAGAAGAAGCCGGCGAAGGCGAAGACCAAGCGGAAGCCGAATGCGGCGTTTATGAAGCCGATGACGCCGAGTGCGGCGCTCGCCGAAGTAATTGGCGCCAAGGCGATGCCGCGGACCGAAGTGACCAAGAAGCTGTGGGCGTACATCAAGAAGAACGGCTTGCAGGACAAGAAGAACAAGCGGAACATCAACGCCGACGACGCGCTGAAGACGGTGTTCGGTGGCAAGAAGACCGTTTCGATGTTCGAGATGACCAAGCTGGTCAGCAGACACCTGAAGTAGGCGGAACCGGCCGTGCGCGCCGCTGGTGCGCGCGCCGTCCGCCCCATCGCGGTACCAAGGGCGCTCCCGTCGGAGCGCTCTTCGCGTTTGCAGGTGGCGGCCGCGGAGGACCGCCCCTACACACCCGACCTCGCCTCACCCATATTCCCCGCCCTATGGCCGGCGAATACATCTTCACCATGCGCGACCTCAGAAAGGTCGTGCCCCCCTCCCGCGAGATCCTCAAGGGGATCTACCTCTCGTTCTACCCCGGCGCCAAGATCGGCGTGCTCGGCTCAAACGGCGCGGGCAAGTCCACGCTGCTGCGCATCATGGCCGGCGTCGACAAGGACTTCATCGGCGAGGCGAAGCCGCTCGCCGGAACCAAGATCGGGTACCTGCCGCAGGAGCCCCAGCTCGACCCCGCGAAGGACGTGCGGGGCAACGTCGAGGACGGGGTCCGCGCGGTGCGCAAGCTGCTCGACGATTTCAATGAGATCTCGAACCGGTTCGCCGAGCCGATGAGTGACGAGGAGATGAACAAGCTCCTCGAAAAGCAGGGGCGGCTGCAGGACCAGATCGATCATCTCGGCGCCTGGGAGCTGGACCACAAGCTCGACATCGCGATGGATGCGCTCCGGCTCCCGCCGGGCGACGCCGACGTCGCCCGGCTCTCCGGCGGGGAGCGGCGGCGGGTGGCGCTGTGCCGTCTGCTGCTCGAGCAGCCGGACATGCTGCTGCTCGACGAACCGACCAACCACCTCGACGCCGAGTCGGTGGCCTGGCTGGAGAAGTACCTGGAGGACTTTCCGGGGACCGTGGTCGCCATCACCCATGACCGGTACTTCCTCGACAACGTCGCCAGATGGATCCTGGAGCTCGACCGCGGCGCGGGGATTCCGTGGGAGGGCAACTACTCCAGCTGGCTGGATCAGAAGCAGAAGCGGCTCGCCACCGAGGAGAAGCAGGCCTCGGCGCGGCAGAAGACCCTGGCGCGCGAGCTCGAGTGGGTCCGGCTGAGCCCCAAGGCACGGCAGGCCAAGAGCAAGGCGCGCATCGCGCGGTACGAGGAGCTGCGGGCAGAATCGGAACGCCAGAGCGAGGGCTCGGTCGAGATCCTCATCCCGGTCCCCGAGCGGCTCGGCGACGAGGTCGTCGTCGCCAAGAACCTGAGCAAGGGCTACGGCGACCGGCTGCTGTTCGAGAATCTCAGCTTCGCGCTGCCGCGCGGCGGCATCGTGGGGATCATCGGCCCCAACGGTGCGGGCAAGACGACGCTGTTCCGGATGATCGCGGGCCAGGAGAAACCCGATGGCGGCGAGCTGGTGGTCGGCAAGACCGTGAAGCTCGCCTGGGTGGACCAGAACCGGGATTCGCTGGACGGTGGCAAGAGTGTCTACGAGGAGATCTCCGGGGGCCAGGACGAACTGCTCTTCGGTACCCGCAAGGTGAACGCGCGCGCCTATTGCGCGGGGTTCAATTTCCGCGGGTCCGACCAGCAGAAGAGGGTGAAGGACCTCTCCGGCGGTGAACGCAACCGGGTGCACATGGCCAAGCTGCTGAAGAGCGGCGGCAACGTGCTCCTGCTCGACGAACCCACCAACGACCTCGACGTCGACGTGCTGCGCGCGCTCGAAGACGCGCTGCTGTCCTTTGCGGGCTGTGCCGTGGTGATCAGTCACGATCGCTGGTTCCTCGACCGCATCGCGACCCACATTCTCGCCTTCGAGGGCAACAGCGAGGTGATGTGGTACGAGGGGAACTACCAGGACTATGCCGCCGACTTCAAGAAGCGGAAGGGCCAGGACGCCAACCAGCCGCACCGGGTCAAGTTCAAGCCGCTGAAGCACTGAAACCGGGTCTCACCGAGCACGGAGCGCGGGTTCCGCGCCCTCCCTGTTCTGAGTAGCTTCCCCCCTGCCAGTCCGCGCCCCGACCGACCCCGCGAGTTCAATGAGCCAACCCCGCGTCCGCATCCCCTACCTGCCGCCCAGGATCGAGGGGCTCGCCGCCCTGGCCACCAATCTCTGGTGGAGCTGGTCAACCGACGCCAGAACCGTGTTCCGTCGCATCGACGAACCGCTGTGGCATCTCACCAAGCACAATCCGCTGGAAATGCTGCGCCGCGTCGATCCGGCGCGCCTTGCCGCCTGTGCGGGCGATCCCGGCTTCCTGGTGCTCTACGACCGGGTGATCGACGCGGCCAGCCGCGCGATCACCAGCCCCAACACCTGGTACAACAGCCGCTATCCCGACCTCACCCGGCCGGTGGCCTATTTCTGCGCCGAATTCGGCCTGCACAACTCGGTGCCGATCTATTCCGGCGGCCTCGGCATCCTCGCCGGCGATCATCTCAAGTCGGCCTCGGATCTCGGACTGCCGCTGGTGGGCGTGGGGCTCTTCTACATGAAGGGCTACTTCGACCAGCGGCTGCGCATCGACGGCTGGCAGGAGGACAGCGATGTCCGCTTCGACCTCGAGACCACGCCGCTGGAGCGAATGACCGGCCCGGGGGGCGAACCCTACCTCGCGGTGGTCCGCACCTTCAGCCGGCCGGTCCACGTCGGCGCCTGGCAGATGCAGGTCGGCCGGGTGCCGGTCTACCTCCTCGACACCAACCTCGAGCAGAACGACCCCGCGGACCGGGACCTGTCGGCCAAGCTGTACGCCGGCGGACCCGACATGCGGCTCAGGCAGGAGTGGATTCTGGGCATCGGCGGTGTTCGAGTGCTGCGCGCGGCCGGCATTGACCCGGCGGCCTGGCACGCCAACGAGGGGCACGCGGCCTTCATGCTCATCGAGCGGCTGCGCGAACTGACGGTGGCGGGGGTGCCCTACGCGGACGCGGTGGCGGAGGTGCGCAACCGCAGCGTCTTCACCACCCACACGCCGGTACCCGCCGGCCACGACCGCTTCGACACCGAACAGGTGCTCGCCTGCGCCACGCCAGTCTGGGAGGAGATGGGTATCACCCCGGAGCAGTTCCTGAAGATCGGGAGCCATCCCGAGGACGAGCGTCCGCTCTTCCACATGACGGCGACGGCGATCCGGCTCTCCGCCCGGGTGAACGGCGTCGCGAAGAAGCACGGCGAGGTGTCGCGCGAGATCTGGGCATCGCTCTGGCCGACGCTCAAGCCCGACGACGTCCCCATCGGCGCGGTCACCAACGGGGTCCACCTGCCGACCTGGATGGCGGCCCAGATGCGCCAGCTGCTCGACCGGCACCTCGGCGAAGGCTGGCTGGAGCGGCGAGACCAGCCCGGCTTCTGGGACGCGGTGCTCACGCTCGACGATGCCGAGCTGTGGGATCTGCATAACGAGACGAAGCAGGGTCTGCTCGCCTTCATCCGCGAGGAGGCCCGCCGCCGCTGGGCCGAGCGGTGGAAGGAAGCCGCGCACATGGTGGGCGCGGGGACGCTGATCAGCCCCGATGCGCTGGTGATCGGCTTCGCGCGGCGGTTCGCCACCTACAAGCGGGCCGCGCTCCTGTTCAAGGACTTCGACCGGCTGCACGACCTGCTGGTCAATCCCTGGCGCCCGGTGCAGATCATCTTCGCCGGGAAGGCGCATCCCGAGGACGGGCCGGGCAAGGAAGTGCTGCAGCAGGTGTACACGTTCACCCGCGATCCCCGCCTGGAGGGCCGGGTGGCGTTCATCGAGGACTACGAGATGCACCTGGCCCACCGGCTGGTGCAGGGCGTCGACCTGTGGCTGAACGTGCCGCGGGTGCCGCTGGAGGCGTGCGGGACGAGCGGCATGAAGGCGGGCCTCAACGCCGTGCCCCAGCTCTCCACGCTGGACGGATGGTGGGCGGAGGGCTACATGGGACTCAACGGCTGGGCGATTCCGCCGGCCCAGCCGGGCCAGGACGCCGACGAATCCGACGGTGAGCACCTGTTCGAACTGCTGGAGCAGCAGGTGGTGCCGATGTACTACAAGCGCGACGCGCGCGGCCTGCCGATGGAATGGCTGCAGCGGATGAAGCATTCTCTGAAGAACGCCGGCGAGCATTTCACCGGCCGCCGGATGCTGCAAGACTACATCAACGGCTACTACACCCCCGCGATGCGAGGGGAGGCACCCTCCAGTGTCCCACCGATCTGAGGGCCGGTCTGCCGGAGAACACCGGATCACGGATGCCGGCCTCGGCTCCACCGAGGGCGCGCCGATCGGCGTCGTGCACCTGGCGGCCGAGTACGGCTGGCTGGCGCGCACCGGCGGGCTGGCCGAGGCCGTCGCCGGGCTGTCGGCGACGCAGGCGGCGGCAGGGATTCCCGTCGCGGTGGTCATCCCACTGCACCGCTCGGTGCGGAGCGCGGCGCCCGGGCTCGAGCGGGTCGCGGGGCCGTTCCAGGTGCAAGTCGGATCGCGCACCGAAGAGGCGCGGCTGTTCCGGATTCCGACCGAGCCGGGCAAGCCGAAGATCTACTGCGTGGAGCATCCCTACTTCGACCGGGCGGGGCTGTATGGCGAGTCGGGGGTCGACTACCCCGACAACCTGCAGCGCTGGGCCTTCTTCTGCCGGGCCGCGCTCGAGCTGCTCCCCCGCATCGCCCGATCGCCCTGCGTGCTGCACTGCCACGACTGGCACACCGCGCTGGCACCGATCTACCTGCGGACCTACCACCGCGACCAGCCCTTCGCGCGCGGGATCCGCACAGTCATGACGGTCCACAACGCCGGCTTCCAGGGCCACTTCCCGCCGGACGGCATGCCCGAGATCGGCCTGCCGTGGGAGCTGTACACCTGGCACTACCTCGAGTGGCACGACAAGCTGAACCTGCTGAAGGGCGGGCTCAAGTTCGCGGATGCGGTCACCACCGTGAGCCCGACCCACGCCCACGAACTGCGGACCCCGGTGGGCGGCTTCGGGCTGCACGACGTCTTCCTCTGGCTCGGCGACCGGTTCACCGGTATCGTGAACGGCATCGACATGGAGGAGTGGAATCCGGCCGACGATTCGCACATCACGTCGACCTATTCGACGGCGGATTTCACCGGCAAGTGGCGCTGCAAGGCCGCGCTGCAGCGGAGCTTCGGGCTGCCGCAGCGGCGGCGGATCCCGCTCTTCGCCATGACCGCGCGGATGACGCACCAGAAGGGACTGGAGCTCATCACCGGGGAGTACACCCTGTTCATGCTCGAGGCCCAGTTCATCTTCCTCGGCACCGGCGAAGCGAAATACGAGGCGATGCTCAAGATGTACGAGGCCCGCTGGCCCGACCGGATCAGCGTGCATCTCGGCTTCTCCGAGCGGCTGGAGCACCGGCTCATGGCGGGCGCGGACATCTACCTGATGCCCTCGCTGTACGAGCCCTGCGGACTGGCCCAGCTGCGCGCCGAGCGCTACGGCACGGTGCCGTTGGCCCGCCGGGTTGGCGGGTTGGCCGACACCATCGAGGATGGGGTGAGTGGCTTCCTGTTCGACGAGTACTCTTCGGAGGACCTTCTGCGTGTGTCGCGGCACGTGATGGATCGATACCATGACACCGCGGCGTGGGAGGACCTGATGCGCAATGCCATGGGCCGGGACTTCAGCTGGGCCCGCTCGGCCGAGAAGTACCTCCAGGTCTACCGGCGGACGCTCGGCGCGCCGGCGGTCGCGTGAGCGAGCGACCGATGGACTTCGTGCTCGCACTGCACAGCCACCTGCCCTACGTGCTCAATCACGGGCGCTGGCCGCACGGCAGCGACTGGATCTCCGAAGCCGCCATCGACACCTACCTGCCGCTGCTCTCGGCGCTGCGCCGGCTCGAGGCGGAGGACGTGGCGACGCCACTCACCATCGGCATCACCCCGATCCTCGCCAATCAGCTCGAGAGCCCGGTGTTCGTCACCGAGCTGGAAGCCTACTTCGCGCAGCGGGTCAAGACCTGCGACGAGTCCGAGGCCTCCTTGTCGACGACCGGCGACGCCCACCTGATCCCGCTGGCGCGCTACTGGAGGAGCCACCTGCTCGGGCTGCGCACCCTGTTCCGGAGCGTCAACGGCAATCTCGCCGCCGCCTTCCGGCAGCTCGAGCAGGAGGGGCGGATCGAGCTCATCTCCAGCGGCGCGACTCACGGCTTCCTCCCCCTGCTCGCCCGCGACGAGAGTATCCGGCTGCAGCTCGGCCTGGGCCGGGCGGAACACCGCCGCATCTTCGGCCGCGAGCCGGACGGGCTCTGGCTCCCCGAGTGCGCCTACCGCCCGCGGGGTCCGTGGGCGCCCCTCCCCGAGGCGCCGCGCCGCCCGATGCGCCGGGGCATCGAGGAGCACGTGGCCGACGCGGGCTTCAAGTACTTCTTCGTCGACAGTCACCTCGCCTCGGCCGGCCACGCGTTCCGGCTCTACGGCGCCGAGGGCGGCCCCACCGATGACGGCGAGGTCAGGAACTCGCCGTATCGCGCCTACCGGGTGGCGAGCGCGCGGGGCGCCACCCCGGTGACCGCGCTGGTGCGCGATCCGCTCGCCTCCCGCCAGGTGTGGAGCCGCCAGGAAGGGTATCCCGGCGACGAGTGGTACCTCGAGTTCCACAAGATCCGCTGGCCGGGCGGGCTCAAGTACTGGCGGGTGAGCGCACCCGGGTCGGATCTCGGCGCCAAGCAGCCGTACGAGCCGAGCCGGGCCACCGAACGGGCCGGCGCGCATGCCAGACACTTCGTCAGCCTGCTGGGACGAATCGCCGCCGAACGCAGCGCGATCCCGGCGAGCCAGCGCCGGGCGGCCGAGGACCTGATCGCCGTCCCGTTCGATACCGAGCTGTTCGGCCACTGGTGGCACGAGGGCGTCGACTTCCTGGAACAGGTGTACCGGAGCCTCAAGGCCACCCCGGTCGTCCATCCTGTCACCGGGCGGGAGCATGTGGCGCAGATGACCGCTGGACGGGGCATCCACCTGACCACAGGGTCGTGGGGCGCCAACGGCGACTTCAGCATGTGGCTGAACGACGAGACCGCCTGGACCTGGCCGCGGCTCTGGTCGATCGAGGCGAGCTTCTGGGACCACGCGGGGTCCGCGCTGGAGTCGCCCGCCCTGCAGCCGGTCCTGGCCCAGGCGGCTCGGGAGATGCTGCTCGCCATGGGATCCGACTGGCAGTTCATCATCTCGACCGGCGCGGTGACGGATTACGCCGTGAAACGGTTCACCGAGCATTGCAGTGACGCGGAGTTCCTGCTCTCCGCGCTTGCGCCCGGCTCCCCCCAGCTCGCCACGGCACAGGCCCGGGCCGAGGAGTTGTGGCGGCGGGATCATGTATTCCCCAACGTGCTCGACGCCGTCCGCGCCGCCCTCAGCGGAAGCCGCGGGCTCGCCGTCTAGAGGCGCCGGGGCGGGGTTCACCTTGGATCGGAGGGGCCGATGGCGGAGCGAACTTCCTCTCCCGGGGCCTGGGCGGCCCGGATCCGGCGCGTGGTGGTTCCCGCACGAGATGCCTTCCGCATGTATCGCGGCACGGCGACCCTGCTTGCCGTCACGGCGGCGGTGCTGCTGGCGGCGACGCTTCCGATGGTCGAAGGCATCTCACGGCTGAGTTACCACTCGGTCCGGGGTGGCGGACTCGGATTCACCTGGAGCTCCGGCCTCCAGTCCGCCGCGGATTCGCAGTCGCAGACAGTGCGCTTCTTCTCCCGACTTCTCCTCGCCACCGGTACCGCGACGTTCGTCGTCGGCGCACTCAGCGTGCTGACGCTGTGCTTCGCTCGTGCTTCGGCGCGAGAAGGCGAGATCGCGGTGCGCCGCGCGGTGGGCGCCTCCCGCCGGAGCCTGCTCGCCGCCTCACTGCTCGAAGGCGCCGTGGTCGTGCTGGTGGCAGTCCTGGTGGGAGGAATCGCGGGCGCGCTGCTCGCACACCTCGCGCTGGGGCAGTGGCCCGGGAGCCTGGCAGTGCCCTCATGGGGAGCCCGAGCGATCCCCGGCGCCGCGCTCGGGGCACTCGTCCTGATCGGGTCGCTGCTGCCCACGGTGTTTGCCCGGCGCGAACGCATCGTCGAGGCGGAGGCGACTCCGACACCGTTCCTCGTGCCCGCCCTGCTCCAGCTCGGGCTGTCGCTCATCGCCCTGACGGCTGGCGGACTGCTGCTGCGCCAGGCCGAGGAATTGCCGGCACGCGCAGTCGCAGCCCACGCGTCGGGTGACGTCTGGGCGCTCAATCCGGAACCGGCGGCGCCGGAGGCACGAGCCGCCGCCTACGCCACCCTGCTGGACCGGCTCGGCGGCGTGCCGGGTGGCGCGAGCCTTTCCAGTCCGGGCGTCCCGCTGGGACTCGGCCCGGTCTCCCGACTCACGACCGACTGCGGACTCTGCTCCGAGGGCGGGCTGCCACTCCGCTTCAAGCACCCGCTTGCGACTCATCAGTTCGTCAGTCCGGACAGCTTCCGCATCCTCGGCTTCACCGTGCTGGCGGGGCGGGTGTTCACCCGCCAGGACGACTGGAAGTCACCGCGGGTGGCCGTCGTCTCCCGCGCGCTGGCCGAACAGAACTTTCAGAATGGCGACGCAGTCGGCCGGACGTTGACGCTGGGAGATAACCGCGACGACTGGTACACCGTCATCGGTTTGGTGGGCGATCGGGCGCCCGGCGCCTTCGGCGCCGGAGCCCAGCCTCCGTATGCCGTCTACGTGAGCGTCCTGCAGCAGCCACCCGACGCCGTGGATCTGCACCTGCCGGTTACGGGCGCGGCCGTGGCGGCGTCGGTGCGTGACCCGATCGCTGCACTGGACCCCCGGGCGTCCCCGACATCGCTCGCGACGCTGTGGCGGGCCGAGTCGGCGCCGGTCACCTGGTTCGGCCGGTGGATCCGGCTGGGGGGCTGGGAGATGCTGCTCATCGCGGCAGTCGGCCTCTTCTCCTTCGTGCGGATCTGGGTGCTCTCGCTGCAGCCGGAACTGGGGGTCCGCCGGGCGATGGGCGCCACCCGCGGGCAGATCCTCGTCATGGTGCTCCGGCGCGCCACGTTGGTCGGCGGGGCTGGCCTCGCGATGGGGTTGTGGTTCGGTCCGGCCCTCTGGGGCGGGCTCGGAGAAGTGCTCCCGGGCGCGCCCGCGTGGGACGCGCCGCTCCTCCTCGGTTACGGTGCCTCGCTCGTCGCCACCACGGTCCTCGGGGCGCTCTGGCCGGCGTGGGACGCAGCGCGGCGTAACCCCGCGGCCCTCCTGGCCTCCACCGGAGAGTAGTCCCGATCCCCTCGCCGATGATCCCACCACGCTCGATCGTCATCCACGGTCACTTCTATCAGCCGCCACGCGAGGATCCCTGGCTGGACGAGGTGGAGGCGGAGCTGTCCGCCTACCCCGCTCACGACTGGAATGAGCGCGTCGAGCAGGAGTGCTACCGGGCGGTGGCGGCGGGGCGGCTGCCGGGTCCGGGCGGGCGGATCGCGCGCATCGTCAATCTCTACGAGTGGGTGAGCTTCAACTTCGGGCCGACGCTGCTCGAGTGGATGGAGCGGGCCGCGCCGGACACCTACCGGTCGGTGCTCGCCGCCGACCGTGCCAGCGAGGCGCGGCTGGGCCACGGCAACGCCATCGCGATGCCGTACCATCATGCCATCCTGCCGCTCTCCTCCCGGCGGGAGAAGGTCACCGAGGTACGCTGGGGCATCGCGGACTTCCGGCGCCGATTCGGGCGGGAGCCGGCGGGGATGTGGCTGCCGGAGACCGCGGTCGACGAGGAGACGCTCGACGTGCTGGCCCAGGAGGGGATCCGCTTCACCATCCTCGCGCCGCACCAGGTGAACCCGGTACCCGCGCGGGGCCTGCCGGGAGTGGTCCGCACCCTCTCGGGGCAGAGCATCGCAGTTTTCGTCTACGACGGCGCCATCAGCCACGACGTCGCCTTCGGACCGCTGGTGCGGGATGCGGTGAGCTGGACCGCCCGGCTGCTGGCCCCGCCGGTCGAAGGGCCACCGCCGGCGCTGGTGTCGGTCGCGACCGACGGCGAGACCTACGGCCATCATCACAAGTTCGGGGAGATGGCACTGGCCCAGACGCTGGAGCGGTTGCGCGGCGTCGAGGGCGCGGTCATCGAGAACTTCGCCTCGTTCCTCGACCGGCATGGCGCGCAGCAGGAGGTGCGTCTGGTGGCGCCGAGCTCGTGGAGCTGCATCCACGGCGTGGAGCGGTGGCGCAGCGACTGCGGCTGCCGCATGGAACCGCACCAGCCCACCAACCAGCGCTGGCGCACGCCGCTGCGGGACGCCGTCGCCTGGCTCACCGGGACTTGCCATGCGCTGTACGACCGGGACGCCCCCGCCCTGCTCCGCGATCCCGGGGAGGCGCTGGCCGGGTACGGCGGGGTGATCGGGGCCGGGGCCGATGCAGTGCGCGCCTACGTCCAGGCGTCGGTGCGGGAGGGCGTGAGCGGCGAGGCACTGGTCCGCGCGGGCGAGCTGCTGGAGATGGAGCGGGGAGCGCTCCGCACCCTCACTTCCTGTGCCTGGTTCTTCGACGATATCGGCGGGCTCGAGGCGTTGCAGGTGCTGCGCTACGCCGCCTGGGTGATCGCGCTGGGCGGGCCGGAGGCGCACCTGCTCGAGGAAGGATTCACCCGGCGGCTGGCGCTCGCCGAGAGCAACCTGTACTCACTCGGGACGGGGCGGGACATCTATCTCCTCCGGGCGCGGCCGCTGCTCCCGCCGCCCGCCCGGATCGCCGCGGGACTCGCGGCGGCCCGCACACTCGCCCCCGATTCCTCCCGCAGCGCCGCCTGGACCCTGGAGGGCGCCGACGATGCACTGACCCTCACCAGCCTGCGCACCGGGCGGTCCTACCACTTCACGCTTTCTCTGGAGCGCGCCGGGCTGGAGGTGCTCGTCACCGTGCGTTCGACGCTGCTTGACGCCCCGGTGGCTTTGCCGCTGGGCGACCTCCCCGAGCGGCAGCGGGAGGCGGTCGCGGCGGTGCTCCGCGCCGAGACCCTCACCCGTCTCCTCAACGCCGGCGAGCGGGCGGCACTCGATCGGGGCGACGAGCTGCGGCCGGTCATTCGGAGGGCGCTGCTTCGCCGGGTCGTGGGGCTCGCCGAGGATCAGGGTGCCACGGCGCGACACGAGGTGGTCGAGTTGCTCATAATGCTGGAACAGCTCGGGCAGGCAGTCCCCTTCGAGGCACAAACGGTGTTCTTCCGGATCTGGCGCAGCGGGGATCCCCGGGACAAGGGGATGGCGGAGCTGGCGGGGAGAATGGGATTCGTGACGGAGCAGCAGGGCCGGACCTGAGGCCGGGCCGTGGCTCAGGCCGCGTGATAGCTTCGGGCCGCGGCGATGAAGGCGTGGAACAGGTGCCGGGTGTGAGGATCGGTCATCTCGAACATCTCCGGATGCCACTGCACACCCACCATGAAGTGGTCCGCGTCCCGCTCGATGGCTTCGACCAGGCCGTCGGGCGCCACCGCTGCAGGCATCAGTTGCGGCGCCAGCCGCTTGATTCCCTGGTGGTGCATGCTGTTCACCAGCAGGCTCGGCTTCTCCATCAGCGAGAGCAGGCGGCTCCCCTCGGTCAGCGAGACCTCGTGGGCGAGGTGGTCCCGCTCGAAGCCGGCGGTCGGGAAGTAGTCGTGCTTGATCGACTCCGGCACCTGCGCGGCGATATCCTGGTAGAGGGTGCCACCGAAGGCCACGTTCATCACCTGGATGCCGCGGCAGAGGCCGAGCACGGGCTTGCGATCCTCGACGGCCCAGCGGGTCAGCTGCAGCTCCACCCGGTCCCGGGCCGGATCCACCGCGCCGAGCTTGGGGTGCCGCTCCTCCCCGAAGGTCGCCGGGTCCATGTCGACTCCACCGGGGATGAGAATGCCATCGAGCCGATCGTAGATCTCGCGCAAGGTCTCGTCGTCGTCATCGAGCAGGGGGATCATCCACGGCACCCCGCCCACGATGGTGGCGGCGACGAAGTACCGCTGGTTCATCACCCAGGATTCCGGCAGCGCGGGCGGAATCCCGTCGATGGCGTGCAGCGTCTGGGTGGTGATGCCGATGACGGGGCGGTTGGACATCAGTTCCGGGTTCCGGGTTCCGAGTGGGGAGCATGGGCCCTGCCGCGTAGGCAGCGGGGCAATACTCATGCTACAAAGGTAGCCAGCCGAAGCCCCTGCCAGATAGAGGCTAAGACCAATCGGGACAACGGGGTTCCCTGCAAGGCCGCCGCTGCGCAGGGTGTAGCTGGAACTCGGAACCCGGAACGGTTTGCCTCATCTCCGCTACAGCACCCCTTCCGCGGTCTCGCGGACCAGCTGATCGACCACCTGGCGCATGTCCCCCGTCTGCCTGAACGTGGCGATCTGCCGGTCCGCGCTGGTCCCCTGGTCGAAGATCGTATAGGCGTACTCGACCTCCTTGCGGGTGCCCAGTTCGTCCAGCACGTCGCCCAGGAACCATTCGATCATCTCCCGGATCAGCTCGCGGGCGGGGCGCTCCTCGTTCTTCCCGAAATCGATGAGCTTGCCGTCGAGACCGTAGCGGATGGCCCGCCACTTGTTTTCGTCGATCAGCGCCGCCGGGTAGACCCGAAAGGTGAGATTGTCGCGGCGCAGCTTCCACAGCTTGAAGATGATCGCCTGGAAGATGGCGGCGATGCAGACCGCCTCGTCGACCCGGGTGCAGACGTCACAAATGCGGAACTCCAGGGTTGGATAGCTCCAGCTCGGCCGCACATCCCACCAGATCTTGGAGGCATTGGGGATGCAGTTGGTCCCCACCATGGTGCTGACCAGTTGCTCGAACTCCGACCAGGAGTGGAGTGACCGAGGGATGCCGGTCCGCGGAAAGTCGCGGAAGACGATACTCCGGTAGCTCTTCAGCCCGGTCTGTCGCCCCATCCAGAAGGGCGAACTGGTCGACAGGCAGGAGTACGTGGGGCAGCAGATACCGGGAGACGTTCATCGCGTCGATGAGGAATTCGCGGTCCTCGATGCCGATGTGCACGTGGGTGCCGAAGATGAGCAGCCGCTGGGCCAGCTCCTGCAGGTCCTCCTTCACCCCGATGTACCGGTCGAGCGGTGTGATCTTCTGCTCCAGCCACGAGGAAAAGGGGTGACTCCCCGCGGCGAGCACCTTGAGACCCTGCTTGGCGGCGAGGTCCATGACCAGTCGCCTGAGCCGGATCAGCTCGCCCTTCACCTCCGCTGGGTGGTGGCACACCTTGGTGCCCACCTCCACCATCGACTGGTGCAGCTCCGGCTTGACTTCGCCCAGCACCAGCGAGTCCTCCTTCAGGATCTCGGTGATGTACGAGCGGAGTTCCCGGGTCTCCGGATCGATGATCTGGTACTCTTCCTCGACGCCGATGGTCAGGCTGGGGGGTTTCATGGAGATTCCTGGAAATCAATGGTCAGAGACCGGCGCCACCTGGCGTCGCGGCGTCGTGGCGACCCGGCGCTTCACCGGGGTTCCACCACGAAGCAGGGCACGGTACTCCCGCCGCCGGCGGTCACGTTGAGCAGCGCCGCCGTGGAGAGTCGGGTCAGACAGCCATCGACCGCAGCGCCGTTGATCACGAAGGGGGCAGTGTCGAGCATCCGGTCGACGACCTGCAGCCTGCCGTCGACAAAGCTGGGATACGGCTCCGACGGGACCACCACCCGCTCCTGCACGATGTGCGGCTCCGCCACCGCCCGGGCCAGCGCGGCGCGCCACTCCTCGGCGCTGACGGTCCAGCCGAGCACCACGCCCGCGCCGCCGTAGTCGTCGTTCGGCTTGAGCACCAGCTGCTCCCGATGTCCCTCGATGAACGGCAGCAGATCGATGCGCTCGTCATGGAACACGGTATGGCGCTCTTCGACCACCCGGGTCCACGGAATGAACTCGCGCACCGCGACCCGCTGCTCGGCGGTGAACAGCGCGGCGTTCCGCTCATCGGAGAGCACTGCCAGGCTCGCCTTCTTGTGCAGCAGCTTGCAGCGGAACGGGTTCACCATGCAGACGGCGCGGTCCCGGACGGCCCGCACCATCGGGTGTTCCATTCCCTCCCGCTCCACCAGCTCGTTGATCAGCACCCGCTTGTAGATCAGGTCCACCGGGGCGCCGCCGCCGTATAGCCTGCCGCCCCGGTATTCCATGGTGCGGGGATCGACGATCACCGTCTCCAGTCCGAGCGACTGGAAGTAGGCCTGGAAGATCTCGAACTCGATCCGGGTCGGGACATCGTCCCAGTCGACGATCGCGATCCGCGGCCCCTGCCATCGGCCGGAGAACTCCTTCCAGGCGTCGAGCACCACGGTGGCGACGCCGGAGCGCGCCGGGATCGGGCAGACGTCGTATCCCCGACGGAACGCCCGCATCACCGGGATCGCCGCGAAGGCCTCCGCCAGCAGGTCGTTGAAGCCGGCGCCCGCCGGCGTCTCGGCGTTGTACTCGGTGAGGGCGAGCGTGCCGGTGTCGTCGACCTGGAAGCAGTCCAGTCGCCCGTGCGGGCTGGCGCTCCGGTAGCCGGGATCAGCGAGCACCAGCGGCTCCTCCCACGGTGCCAGCCGGAATTGCGCCCGGAACGAGCCATCGACGATGGCGACTTCCTGGGCCCGGTTGAATGCGCCCATCAGCCGGCGGATGCGTGCCGCCAGCAGCTGATACTGCGCCGCGGTGAAGAAGCGGGGCCGGAGGACCGTACAGAGCGGCCGGTCGCCGAACACCATGTGGCGACGGCGGAGCTGGTCCTCCAGCATGGCGTGGGACGCCTCGGCGACATCCCCCTGAGCGAGGAGATCGTGATAGGCGCCGATGGCAGCGTTCATGGCCGGCGCGACTGGGCAAACATCCCCGCCCACCCCGCTTGCGCCACCTGCCGCCGTCCCTCCTTGGCCAGCCGGATGACCATGTCGGCCATGTGACTCACCACCCAGTCGAAGTAGGGCTGCGTGAGCGAGTAGATGTCCATGTCCGGCGCGGGGTTCATGAAGTCGATCGCATAGGGGACGCCGTCCCGGATGGCGAATTCGATCGAGTTCATGTCGTACCCCAGCGCCTTGACGATGGTGCGGCAGTCGCGCACGACCCGCTCCCGGAGCGCGGGCGCCAGATAGTCCTGGTCGACGACGTAGCAGCGCTTCCGGGGATCGTACTGCATCACCAGGATCTCTTCCTGACCCAGGCACATGCAGCGCACGAACTGCTCGTAGTTGATGAATTCCTGCACGATCATCGTGAGCAGCCCGGACTGATCGTAGTTGGCGATCAGCTCCTCGAACGAGTGGCAGACGTAGACGTCCCGCCAGCCGCCACCGTGCGCGTCCTTGAGGATGCAGGGGAGCCCGATCTCCCGGACCACCCCCTCCCAGTCCACCAGCTGCAGGTTGCGCAGGCTCTCGTGAGGGACGATCCCCTTGATGTAGTCCTTGTTGGGCAGCGCGAGGGTCTTCGGGCTCGCGACGCCGAGCCTGGTGACCAGCGCAGCGCCGAAGAACTTGTCATCCGCCGTCCACATGAAGGGGTTGTTCACCACGGCCGCACCCTGCAGCACGCACTGCTTCAGGTACGAGCGGTAGAACGGCACCTCATGCGAGATCCGGTCGACGATGACGTCGTAGGGACAGGGAGCGTCCATCGCCACCCCGCCGATGGACACGAATTCCGCCACGACGCCCTGGTCGCGGCGGTTCACCTCGTCGATGAAGGCCGGGGGGAAGCTCCACTCGCGACCGACCATCAGTCCGACACGCTTCGTCATGGCTTCGCATTCCGTGGTTGGTGCCGTTCGACCGCATTCACTCGCGGCGCCGGGTGGCCGCGTGGCGTCCTGGTGATGCAGCGATCCCTAGTCGTGACCCCGCAGATACAGTCGCACCATCTTCTCCCAGTACGGCCAGTCGTGCGCGTTCCCGTCCCAGACCCGCAGCGCGTTGCCGATTCCCCTGCGCCAGAGGAGCGCCGAGAACTCGGCATTGTTCTGGTACATCGGGTCTTCGCGGCCGATGACGAGAATCGTGTCCTGACGACGGAAGGCCTCGAGCCGCCGGGGATCGTGCTCGTTGGCCATGAACGCCATCGGGTTGACGGCGTACACGTTGCTGTCGGAGTAGCCGCCGAGCATCCGGGTGATGTCGTATAGCCCGCTCATGCCGAGCATGCGCCCGACAGACTCGGGGTACTTGAGCCCGAAGGTGATGGCGTGGCTGGCGCCGAGACTGGCCCCCGTCGCGATGACGAACGGATTGGAGTTCTTCCAGGCGGTGAAGGGGAGCACTTCCTCCTGCACGTAGCGATAGTACTGCACGTGCATCCAGCCCCGATGCCCGGGGCCCACGGCTTCATTGCCCCAGTTCTCCTGATGCGGCTGGTCCAGACAGAAGAGCTGGATCCACCCGTTGTCGATGTGATCCTGCAGGACCAGGTGCATCCGCCGATCGGGCCACTCGGCGTGGGTCCCCATGCTGGTGGGGAAGACCAGCACCCTGGCCCCCGCGTGCCCGATCACCTGGAGACTCATCGTCCGCCCGAGCAGCGGGCTGTGCCAGGAGGCAGTTTCGTGGTGCATGAGGCAAGACGGGGAACGGGGAACGGGGGAACGGGCGGCCCCCGTTCCAGCGGTGGGACAATCTACCCGGAAATGGCCGTTCCTCCATGCCCCGGGGTCGGAGCGGGTCCGGATCTGCCCGACCACGGCGGAGCCGAAGCCATGCCGGGTCGGGTGCTCCCCGTCATCCCTTCAGGGTGGCGGGAGCGAGCCGGGAGAGCGGCTCAATCCAGTTGCTTGAGACGCAGTTGCATGTGGTAGGTCCCGGCCCCGCCGGAAAGCTCGAAGACCCCGCTGGTCGGCTTGGTCAAAGCCACCCCGCCCGAACCCTCGGGGAGCCCCTTGGTGACGGCACACTCCCGGACACAGTCCATCCGGCGCCACCAGAGCATGCCGTCTTCATTCGTGAGCAGGAGAGAGACCGAGCCAAGCCAATGCGCCCCACCTCGGATCAGGCCATCGAGGGCCCCCACGAGTGCCCCACCGACCGAGTCCACCAGCGGGTGGACCAGGCGGCCCACGGCGGCGCCGCTGGCCGCTCCGGCACCGACTTCGGACGCCGGTTCGGTCGTCTCGGACTCCAGCACCGAGATGACCACCCTGGCGGTGTCGCCTGGCGCAAGCTCCAGCGCCGCCACCGGAGTGGGCGAGACCACCGCGTCCTCGGCGATGCGCCAGTGCCCCGTGGCGGGGAGATGGAGGTTCGCGCCCGCGCGGGGAGCGATGACCGACACCAGGAAATACGGGGAGTCGGTGGTGTCCGCCGCGCCGCGCGAGGTCGTGAGCGCGGCGGCGTGCAGAGTGGCCAGATCGATGCTGACCCGGTGCGGGGCCGGGTCGACGGAGAGCAGACAGCTCAGCAACGGCCAGAGGGAGGCGAGGGGCAGAGACATGGGTGCGTGATCCCGAGAGGGGAATGGGGGTGGTCCGGCTGCGACGAGTGGTCGTACCGGGCGGTGCCGGTGTGACGCGCAGGGGACGGCTGGGACTTGCGGACTTTGCACTCGTTCCGTTTTCCCCTTTCCCCCGTCCCGGCTTCCCCTACTTTTCCCCCATGCCCAATCCTATCCGGTTCGTCTTCGGCGTCCACCTGCATCAGCCGGTGGGCAACTTCGATTCGGTTTTCGAGCAGCATCTGGCGGATGTGTACCGGCCCTTCCTCGAGAAGGTGGACGAGCGGGACTTCCTCCCGATCGTGCTGCACCTCTCGGGACCGCTGCTCGAGTGGCTCGAAACCCACGATGCCCCCTACCTCGACCTGCTTGGCCGGCTGGCCTCGGACGGCAAGCTCGAGCTGCTCTGCGCCGGGATGTACGAGCCGGTGCTCGCGGCGCTGCCGCGGCGCGACCGGGTCGAGCAGATCGGCTGGCTCCGCGATGCCATAGCCCGGCGCTTCGGCGTCAACGCCACCGGCCTCTGGCTCACCGAGCGGGTCTGGGAGCCGGAGCTGGCCGCCGACCTCGTCGATGCCGGCGTTCGATACGCGCTCGTCGACGATCGTCACTTCCTGGTGACCGGGTTCCGGCGCGAGGACCTCCACGTCCCCTATGTCACCGAAAGCGACGGCCGCCAGCTGGCGCTCTTTTCGATCGACGAACGGCTCCGCTATCTGGTGCCCTTCCGCCCGCCGGCCGAGAGCGCGACCTATCTGCGCGAGCTCGCGGCACGGGGCAAGCCGCTCGCCGTGCTGGCCGATGACGGAGAGAAATTCGGCGGCTGGCCCGGCACCAAGGAGTGGGTCTACGAGAAGGGATGGCTCGACCAGTTCCTGACCGAGATGTCGGCCCTGGTCGACGGAGGCGAGGTGCTGCTGACCACCCTGTCCGAGGCGCTGTCCGCGGTGCCCTCGGGCGGCCTGGCGTATCTGCCGACCGCCTCCTACCGCGAGATGGAGGGATGGTCGCTGCCGGCGGAACCGGCGCGGCACCTCATCGCGCTGGAAAAGGAGCTCGGCGAGGATCGTCTGGCGGGCCCGGAAGGCGCGCTGGTCCGGGGCGCGCACTGGCGCAACTTCATGGTGAAGTACGCCGAGGCGAACCGGATGCACAAGAAGATGGTGGCGCTTTCCGCGCTCTGTCGCGCCGCCGGCGACCCGCAGGAGGCTCGGCGCGGCATCGGACGGGCGCAGTGCAACGACGCCTACTGGCACGGTGTCTTCGGCGGGCTCTATCTCCCGCATCTCCGGGATCACGTGTGGTACGAGCTGGCCGGCGCCGAAGCGATACTTCGCGCCGGGGAGGGCCCAGCGTGGGAACTGCGCGACATCGACTGCGACGGTCACGAGGAGCTATGGATCCACGACGCCACCTTCTCGGCGATCATCAGTCCGGCCCGCGGCGGCGTCATCGAGGAGTACACCGTCTTCGAGCATCGGATCAACTATGCGAACACCCTCACCCGGCGGCGTGAAGCGTATCACGAGCTCACCGGAGAGCGGGCGGCGCGGGTGAGTCATCACGATGAGACCGGGGCCCCCAGCGTTCACGACCTCGAAGACCAGATGCGCTGGAACGAGCTGCCCCCGATCGACTCCGAGCCACGCGCCCTGCTGCGGGAACGGGCCCTCGGCCCCGAGGTCGACGAGGCGAGGTTCGCCCGGGGCGACTACGACCCCTACTGGAGCGTCTCCGGTGCCCGGCTGACCATGGACGTCGCGAAGGAACCCAATGGCGTGGGCGTCACCTTTCGCGCGGTGGAGACCGGCATCACCGTCTTCGAGAAGGCCTACCACTTCATCGTCGGCGGCGTGCTGATCGTCGAGTACCGATGGAACCCGGCGGCGCTGGGCACCGACGCCGTCTTCGCGCCGGAACTGAGCTACTCCGGGCCGATGGAGATCACCTGCGTGCCGGCGGTACCGGTCTGGAGCTACGACATCGTCACCGTCGCGAAGTCGGAAAAGGAACTGGAAACCACCGTCCAGGGACGTGCCGTCACTCCCCGCTGGGCGGCCTACGTCGGTGAGGCCCGGATCGAGATCCGGACGTCCGGCCGGGCGTGACCGGCCCGTACACTCCCGGCAGCTGGCGGGCGCGCTTCCGGTGGCCGGCGCGCGGCGCCTATCTGCTGGTCCTGCTCTTCGCCACCCTCAGCCGCTTCGATCCCGATCCGGCGCCCGAGCAGGTCGCGGCACGGATTGCCCGCGCGCTCCATCCCCAGCTCGCCGGGAGCGACGTGGTGGATGCCGCACGGAACATCCTGCTGTTCGGGGGATGGGGCGTGATCTGGGCGCTCACCGCCGCCGGGAGCGCGCGCCGGACCATCGTGCACTCCACGGCCACCGGCATCGCGATCAGCGTCGCGGTCGAGTTCGCCCAGCTCTTCTCGAGCAACCGCAACAGCAGCCTGCTCGATGTCGCCACCAATACCCTGGGGGCGCTGGGCGGAGCGCTGGTCTTGCTCATGCTCATCGCGTTTGCCAGGGAACGGCGCGGTGGGCATACGCTACTGGGCATCCCCGCGCTGGTGTTCGCGGGGAGCTACGGCCTCGCCGTCTGCCTCGAGGCGGCGGTCCCCCTCTTCTGGCATTCCACCCTGCCCGGCGCCTACGGCTGGCCGCCGGCCCGGTTCGCAATCAGCCTGGCAGCCTTCCGCTGGTCGTCGCTCTTCACCTCCACGATCAGCGACTTCCCGATCTTCCTGCCGGCGGGCGCCCTCGCGGTGGCCGCCATGACGGAACTCGGCCTTCCCCCCGCGACGGCATTCCGGCGCGCCGCACTCGCGGGGCTGATCCTCGCCCCCCTGGCCGAGCTGCTGCATGGCCTGCTCGGGATGGAGATGCTGGTGGGAGCATGCCTGCTGCATGCCTCGGCGCTGGTCGCGGGGGCATGGTGTGCCGCGCGGTTCCTGCCCCGGCTTGGTGACGCGCCGCCCGGGCCGGGCCGCGCCCGACGCTTCACCATGGCCTATGCGCTCCTGCTGGCCGGCTGGGCCTGGCGCCCGTTCCTGCCGTCCCTCTCGCCAGGATCGATCGCGGCCAAGCTCGCCCGGCCCTGGTACATCCCGCTGGCCTCGTCGGAATACCAGCTCGATCTCTCCAGCGTGGTGCTCGTCTGCGCCCCCTTCTTCCTGTACCTGCCGCTGGGCGCCCTGCTGGCGGCCTGGCCCCTGCGGCGCCGCGGGTTCATGGCAGGGCCGGTGCCGGCGGTTCTGCTGGCGCTGCTGCTGGAGATGCTGCAGCTGATCGTTCGCGAACGGCAGCCGGACATAACCGACTTCCTGGTGGCCGCGAGCGGCGCCATCATCGGCTGGGCGATCATCCGCCGTGCCGGGTACGCGGCCTACGGAGAGACCTTTCCCTCCGGCGCCGGCTGAACGGGGGATCGTCACCCGTACGCGGTTTCCGCCTCGAGTACCTGCAGGGCCTTCTGGTACAGCGCATCCGCGTCCGAGTGACTGTTGCCGATGGCCGTGAGACCGAGTTTGCCGTACTCGGAGAGCGCGCCGATCATGTGGAACAGTACGCCCGTCTCCTCCCGATGGCCGAAGCTGAGCTGGTTGATCGTCACGACCTCTATCAGGTCCTCCGGCAGCAGCCCGCGATAGCGGGGGGAGTGGAGATTGTCCGTCGCGCGATAGTACTTCGGCCGGCCGCTTGCCGAGTGGTAGAGTCCGCTCCCCCGATCGAGTTCCCCGCCGCACAGGAATCGGAGTGCCAGGAAGGGGTGCGTCGTGCCGCCCAGGCGCAGATTGATTTCGATCGCGTGCGCCTGCCATGGCAGACCCGGTCCCGCGCGGGTGACCACGAAGTCCACGCCCATCCGGCTGACGACCCCGTGCCGCGCCAGCGCCTCGCCAACCCTGAGTCCCGCCTCCTGCACCGCCAGCCTGTAGCCTTCGTCCGCCGGAAAGCGGCATCCGAGAAAGATCTGTCCCGACTCGCCGCCCAGGATCTGGTCGTGGGTCGAGATCGGAATGACCTGGCCGCTCGGCCCGGTCCGCAACTGGGCGCTCGGCGAGCGACTCTCCGCCGCCTCGATGAACTCCTCCACGATGCCGCCCCCGCGGGCGAACTCCATGAAATACTGCTCCCTCGTCTGCCCCCGGGCGACGTAGCGCAGCCGGCGGAGCGCCCGCTCGAGGCCAGGACGATGGCTCGCCGTCGGGTAGTCGAAGATCGCATTGCCTTCGCCGGAAAAGCTGTCGTTCAGCTTCACCACCGCTCGCCGGATGGCCGGCCGCTGCTCCCGCAGTTCGCCCAGTGCGCTAAGCACGTCGTGCTCGTCGCGCAGGTCCTCGAATCCCGCCGGGCAGGCGACGCCCGCCTCGCGGAAGATCCGGCGGCTCCCGGACTTGGTCCCGAGCCCGGCAAGCTCGGGGTCGACGCCGTTCAGCGGGATGCCGAGCAGCACGGCGAGCTTGCGCTCCAGCGGTGTCGAGGTGAACACGCTCAGGTAGGCCTGGGCGGGATTGTGGATTGCGGCCCGTATCCGTTGAATCAGCCGGGGCCGTTCCAGGATCTTTTCGGTGAGCGATCGTGGCGATGCGTCGTAGGCGCACAGCATCGTGAGCCGCGCCCGGGCATGACTGGCGGGGATGCCCAGCAGCAGCTGGAGCAGATAGTCGAGGATCATCGGATGGACCGGCTGCGAGGTCACATAGACCACGCGGGCTCGCGGATCCCGCAGCCGGATGAGCAGGAACAGCAGGCGTTCCTCGTAGAAGGGGACGCCCTCGAGCTTGGTGAGTTCCTCCGGATTGAGGGTCAGCGAGGGCACCACCACCGTGGTGCAGGGCTGGTCTGGCTCGGCGTTCAGCAGGCGCCAGACTTCCGCCATGCGCGGCTTCAGCCGCTCGAACGCGGCGAGTTCCTCCTCGAGGGTCAGTTGATTCGCATACGGAGGATGGGGCAGCACACGCGACTCGGCCGGATAGGGGAGTACAACCCTACCCGGCCGAGGTGCTCCGCTGGATGAGGCCGGAATGAAGCTGGCTTCAGGGAACCGCGACCCGCATCAGGGCAGGTACTTCTCGCTCTTCGGCTCCACCTTGAGCACCCAGAGGCCGCTGTTGATGTCGGGCACGTACATCACCCCGTTCTTGACCACCACCCCCCACGCGAACGGCACGTGCGGTTTGGCCCCCATCGAGTCGGCGGTGAAGATCCAGCTGATCTCGCGCCCCTGGCGCAGCAGGTCACCCTTCAGTTCGCCCGAGATGTCGAGCACCCGAGCTCCGCCCTGGTAGTTGCCCAGGTACAGCGTATCGCCCACCACCCAGACGTTGTGCACGCCGCCGTCGGTGGGCTCGTACCAGGCCACTTCCTTCGGGTGCTCGAGGTCCGAGACATCGATCACATGCAGCCGTCCCCAGGTGAGGTCATTGCCACTCTTCAGCCCCTTCGACGGCTTCGAGGCATAGACCTCGTCCCCCGCGAAGACGTACTTCCCGGCGCGCCAGGCGGTATGGGTCCCGCGATAGCCGAGGCCGTAGAGCTGATCCACCCGCGCGTAGGTCTCCGAGAGATTGTACTTGTACTGCGACACCAGTGCCGGCTTCTCCGCCGTGCCACCCTTCATGCCGTTGCCGACGTCGAGGATGATGAGCCCGTCGTTCCAGTAGGCGAGATAGGCCAGGCCATCCACGACCATGATGTCGTGCAGGTAGCGCCCGGCCTCGGTCTGCCCGGTCTGCCAGCGGCCGACCTCCTTCGGATGATACGGATCGCCGATGTCGATCACCCGCATCGAGCCGGTGGCGTCGTCGGTCAGGAAGACGTGCCCCTGGTAGACGTAGCTGGAGTGCACTCCGCCGGAGACGGTCTCGTTGTAGTCCGCGATGACCTTGGGGTGGCAGGGGTCGCTCGCCTCGAAGACCTTGATCCCGTTCTTGCGGTTGGAGGCGCCCTCGCGGGAGAAGACCCCGAACTTGCCGTCCTCGGTGGTCATGATGTCGTTGAGCAGATGGGCATCGGCCATCAGGGAATCCACGATCTTCGGATTGGTCGGATCCTGGATGTCGATCACGTAGGCGCGGTCCGCGATCGTGGTCATGTAGGCGCACTGCCCCGAGGGATGCACCCACACCTCGGCGGCGCGCTGGGTGATCGGCAGCCGACCCAGCACTTCCATCCCCCTGGTGACCCGCCGCAGCGTGACCGTCACCACCTGGTCGGCCGTCTGGCTGCCCGCCGTGGCGGTCACGGTATAGCGCCCCGGCCTTTCCGCCACGAAGACTCCGTCGTCGTCGATCTGGGCGACCCCGTCCCCACCTTCCACCGACCACCGGGCCGCGAACCCGGTGACCTGCTTGCCCGTCGGCGCCCGGCCAACCGCACTGAAGTGCACCACGTCGCCCGTGCGCACGGCGGTCGCCGCCGGGGTGATGTCGAGCCGGGTGAGGGTGTTCGGCACCACCTGCAGGGCGAGCGTGCTCTTCGCGGCGCCCGCCGCGCCGGTGAGGGTCACCTTGCCCGGGGCGAGCGCCCGCAGCCGGCCATCACTCGTGATCGAGGCGACCCGGGGATTGCTCGAGCTGAAGCTGATGGCGTCGTCGCGGGGATCGTTATGGACGCTGTAGGCCGCCCCCGACACCGTCAGCCGGCTGCCCACCAGCACGTTGCCATTGATCGGGTTGAGGGTCACCCGGGCAGCCGCCTCGGGCTGGACGTCGACCTTGGCCTGGCCGAAGACCGGTTTGGTGCCCTTCACCGATGCCACGGCGGTCACCAGCACCGTACCGCGGTATCCAGCCGTCAGCACGCCGGTGGAATCGATGTCGCCCTGGCCGCCACCGTCGAACCACTGGAGCTGGACATCCGGCACCGGCTGGCCGGCCGCGTCGAGCGCGCGCGCCGTGAACTGCATCGTCTGGCCGACCTGGAGTTCCGCGGTAGCGGGCGAGACGTCGACCTTGGCGATCGGTGAGGGTGCCTGAGGCTGCTGAGGCGCCTGCAGGAGGGCGAGCAGTAGGACTGGGAGCATTGGAGGGGAGGGTAAGAGGGAATCGGTCATCGGGAACCGGCGACGTCTGCCATCCAATCTAGTGCCGGAACCGGCAGCGACGAGTCTCCGTTCAATTCGCACCGTTCCCCATCACCGTCCCCTTTCCCTTCTCCCCTTCCCCTTTCCCTTTTCCCCGTCTCCGCTTCCCTTATCTTTCCGCCCCATGTCGACCTCCCACCCCGCCCAGATCACCCTCGGGCTCATCCAGATGCGGATGACGGCCGACCCCGAGGAGAACTTCGCCCGCGCCGTGGAACGCATCCGCGACGCGGCCCGGCGGGGCGCCCAGGTCATCTGCCTCCCCGAGCTGTTCCGGAGCCCCTATTTCTGCCAGACGGAGGATCACCAGTTCTTCGAGCTGGCGGAGCCGATGCCGGGCCCCAGCACGGAGCGGCTCGGCAAGGTGGCAGGTGAACTCGGCGTGGTGATCATCGCTTCGCTCTTCGAGAAGCGTGCAGAGGGGCTGTACCACAACACGACCGCCGTGCTCGACGCGGACGGGACCTACCTCGGCAAGTACCGGAAGATGCACATCCCGGACGACCCGAATTACTACGAGAAGTTCTATTTCACTCCAGGCGACCTCGGCTACCGCTCCTGGGACACCAGGTTCGCCAAGGCGGGTGTACTGATCTGCTGGGATCAGTGGTACCCCGAGGCCGCGCGGCTCACCGCCCTGACCGGGGCCCAGATCCTCTTCTACCCGACCGCAATCGGCTGGCTGGTACCCGAGAAGGCGGAGTACGGCGCCATACAACAGGCTTCGTGGGAGACCATGCAGCGCAGCCACGCGATCGCCAACGGAGTCTTCGTGGCAGCGGTCAACCGGGTCGGAGTCGAGCAGGGCCCCAATCAGGGCATCGAGTTCTGGGGTGGGAGCTTCGTTTGTGCACCCAACGGCGAGATCCTCGCCAGGGCGGGCACCGGCGAGGAGACTCTGCTGGTGCCGATCGACACCCGAAAGGTGGATTTCGCCCGGACCCACTGGCCCTTCCTGCGTGACCGCCGGGTCGACAGCTACGGCGACCTGACTCGCCGGTACATCGACTAGCGGACAAGGGGGGACCGGCCAATCCGCAGGGACCATCGCCGCGGTAGCCGTTTCCCTTCCCCCTTTCCCTTCCCCGTGCTCATGGCCGACCCCACTCCCGCCTCGATGGGCTTTCGCATGCCGGCCGAGTGGGCTCCGCACCGTGGTACCTGGCTGAGCTGGCCGCATCGCGAATCGTCCTGGCCCGGCAGGTTCGAGCCGGTGCCCGGCACCTTCGTGGAGATCGTCCGCCACCTCGCGGCCCACGAGGAGGTGCACATCAACGTCACCGGCCCCGAAATGGTGGAGGACGTAACGCGCCGTCTGGCCGCCGTCGGCATTGCGGTCGGCGAGTCACCGAATCGCAAGGTCCATCTTCACCGCAATCCCACCAACGATGCCTGGTGTCGCGACCATGGCCCGGTCTTCGTGCAGCGCGAGACGGCGAGCGGTCGGCCCGAGCAGGCGATCATCGACTGGGGCTACAACGCCTGGGGCGGCAAGTATCCACCCTTTGACGCCGACGACGTGATCCCCACCCGCATCGGGGCGAAGTTCAAGATCCGGGTCTTCAAGCCGGGCATCGTCATGGAAGGCGGAAGCATCGACGTCAACGGCGCGGGAACGTTGCTCACCACCGAGAGCTGCCTCCTCAATCCCAACCGGAACCCGTCGCTCTCCCGCGCGCAGATCGAGCAACACCTGAAGGACTTTCTCGGTGTCACCAAGATCCTCTGGCTCGGGGAGGGCATCGAGGGGGACGACACCGATGGACACGTCGATGACCTGACCCGCTTCGTGGACCCGACCACCGTGGTCACGGTGGTCGAGGACGATCCGCGCGACGCCAACTTCCAGCCGCTCAAGGAGAACCTCGAACGGCTGCGCCGCATGGCGGACCAGGATGGGCGGCCTCTCCGGGTCCTCACGCTCCCCATGCCGCCCGCCATGCACTTCGACGGGCAGCGGCTGCCCGCCAGCTACGCCAACTTCTACATCGCGAACGAGGTGGTGCTGCTGCCGGCCTATCACCCGCCGACCGACGAAGTCGCCCGTGCCACACTGCAGAAGTGTTTCCCCACCCGCCGGGTGATACCCGTCGACTCCCGGGACCTCGTCTGGGGACTCGGCTCGTTCCACTGCGTCACCCAGCAGTGGCCCGCGGTGCATCCCTGACCGCGCAGATTGACACCGCGCAGCCGTCCGCTGATATAACAGGGAACCTCCACCCACGAGCCCCAATGGGTCGTCGCCTGAAGGCCGGCAGCACTGCCCTGCTGGCCCTGCTTCTGACCGCGCCTCTCACCGGTCAGAACTACAGCGGGACCTACCTGCTGCGGGCGCAGGACGGCGGCACCGTGACTCTGACGCTGCGCCAGGATGCCGCCGGCAAGGCAACGGGCACGATGAGCGGCAACGGGGCGACCTTTCAGCTCGCCGGCCAGCTCCAGGGACCTGAGCTGGTCGGCACCGCCTCCGGCGGAGGCAACTCGGCCTGGTTCGAGGCCAGTCTCGACGGCACCGAGCTGCACCTCATCGTCGCCGACGTCGGCCCAAACGGCCAGCCCGATCTGGACAGGGCGAAAGAGATCGTGCTCAGTCGCTCGGCCAGCGCTCAGGTTGAGCCGCCCCGCGCTTCACCCGCGCCGCCGACCCCGGCCGCACCGCGCGCCGCGCCACCGGCGCCCCGTGCCGCCGCGGCACCGCCTCCTGCCCCGGCGCGGTCGCCACAGGACGAGCAGCTGCGACAGTTCCTGCTCAGCTCCGCCTGGTGCAGCTTCTCCTACAGCCAGACCAGCGGCACCACCCATACCAGCCGCAATGTCTTTCTGCAGAATGGGATCCTCCTGATCGGCACCAACCGCGAGGGCGGCACCACCAACCAGAGCGGCGGCGGCACGGTGGATCTTGGCGGCGGCGCGACGGGCAGCATCTACAGCCAGAGCCAGGGCGCCCAGCAGGCCCGCTGGCAAGTCCAGGGCGGTCAGCTCTCCTTGGATGTCGGTCAGGGCATGCAGCCCGTCGCCATGCAGATCACCAGGAATTCGAATGGGTACCCGATCATAAGCGCCGGCGGTACCGAATACTCCCAGTGCCAGTAGCCCCTCTCCCACCCCACTTCCCATCGCCATGCCGCTTCCGGTCTTCTCCGATTCCTGGGCCATCGCCTGTGCGGATGTGCTCAACCAGAACTCCGCATACCGCACCGCCGCTGCCACCTGGGAGGGCGCGATCCTCCTGCTCATGACACCGAACGCCACCGGCGGAGAGGAACGCCGGGTGTTCCTCGACCTGTGGCATGGCGAATGTCGCTCGGCACGCGCCGCATACCTGGCGGACGAGCAGGAGGCGCGCTACGTGCTGGCCGGTACCCAGGCGGCGTGGCAACTGGTGCTCACCGGGAAGGTGGCCCCGCTGCTCGCGATCATGACCGGCAAGCTGCGACTCGCCAAGGGCTCCCTGGCGGAGCTGGTGCCGTATACCGGTGCGGCCAAGGAACTCGTCTCCGCGGCAGCCGCGATCGACGCCATCTTTCCGGACCTCCCCTGAGCGTGCGGAGCTTCACCACCACCAGCCCCAGGGGACTCGACCATCGGCTGCTGCCGATGCGCCTGTGGCACAAGTCCAAGAAGCTCGGGATCTGGGATCCGCGGGACATCGACTTCTCGCAGGACCGGCGCGACTGGCTGGGCCTCGACCTGCAGGAGCAGGACACCCTGCTCCGCCTCTCCAGCCTCTTCCAGGCCGGAGAGGAATCCGTGACTGTCGACCTCCTTCCGCTCATCATGACGATGGCCGAGGAGCGCCGGCTCGAGGATGAGATCTATCTCACGGCCTTTCTCTGGGAGGAGGCGAAACACGTCGAGATCTTTCGCCGGTTCCTCGACGAGGTGGCCGAAGACCGCTCCGACCTCTCCCGGTATCACACGCCGAGCTACCAGGTGATCTTCGGCGAGGCGCTCCCCCTCGCCCTCGCGCGGCTGCGCCACGACCGCTCTCCCGTGGCCCAGGCGGAAGCCTCGGTCACCTACAACATGATCGTCGAGGGTGTGCTGGCAGAGACCGGCTATCACGCCTACCACGCGATCCTCGAACGCCACGGAATCATGCCCGGAATGCAGCAGGCCGTCGCCCTGCTCAAGCGCGACGAGTCCCGCCACCTCGCGTACGGCGTGTATCTGCTCTCCCGCCTCGTGGCGGAGCACGGCGAGCCGGTCTGGGAGGCGATCCAATCCCGCATGGGCCTGCTCCTCGAGCCGGCCCTGGGAGTGGTGAGCGAGATCTTCGCGGCGTATCCGGCGATGTCGTTCGGACTGGAAATCGGGGAGTTCACCGACTTTGCCCTGGCGCAGTTCCAGGCCCGCAGCCAGCGCATTGAGCGGGCGCGGGCCGGATTGGTTCCGGGAGAAGAGTGGGAGGGTCTGGAAGGTTAAGTCGCGCTGCCAACCGCTACGGCTTGGGCGGCTTGCGCTCGGCCCGCCACGTCCCGGTATCAGGTGGGCCACCCAGTTCTCGATACGTGTGGTACTTCCCTCGGAGGGTGTCGCCCGTCAATCGCCCCCGGAAGACCGCCGTCTTGCGGCAGCCGCAGACCGGGTCGAAGTAGCTCTCCATTTCGCCCGAGACCTCGCCGCCGCTGATGGCGACGAATCGAATCAGCAGCGGCGGCGGTGTGGTCTCATCGAGGCTCTCTCCGGGGCGCCGTTCCCTGGCCTCGAGCTGTCGCCCGAACCCCTGCGGGATCATCACCACGTCCCCGAAGGCCGTGTCGCTCTCTCCCCGGACGTGGAAGTCGATCGAGCCCCGGCGCTCTCCGTCATCCGACTCGTAGGTCCCGTCCCACTCCCCCGCCAGCGCGGCGATGTCGGCGGCCGCCCCCCGCATCGGGACCGGCTGCACGGGAGCGCTGTTGCAGGCGGCAACCAACGGCACGAGGGCGGACAACATCCGTGTGAGGCGCATTTCGCTGCTCCCGGCTCTGGGTCACTACAGGCTAGCCTGCTTCGGGTGAAGAATCGGTGAACGCGTCGGGTGGGCCACTTCAGGTCACGCGGCCGGGCCAGTCGCCTCGAGCCGGTCCCCCCGCCCGCCGACAGTACGGACAGCGCATTTGAGTTTGTTTCCGCGAGTCCCCGGAGCCGGCGGCGATGGCAACGCGGCCGTCCCCCCGGCCGGCCGCCAAAGAGTAAGGGCGGACCATCCTGGTCCGCCCTTGCCCGCCGTCTCGGCCCGGAAGCACCTCCCCGGGGCGGTCTCGAATTCCGGCCTACTTGAGGAACAGCAACTCGCGATAGGTCGGGAACGGCCACAGGTCCCCTGAAACCTGGGTCTCGAGCGCATCCCCGTAAGTCCGCGCCTGGGCCATGGCGGGCTTCACCTTGTCGCGAATCCAGGCGGCGTGCTTCACCGGGTCGTCGTCTTGATGTCCCGCGACCTTCTCGAGGAGGCCCACGGCCTCCTGGAACCGCGATACCAGATTCACGAACTCACCGAGCACGGTGAAGGTGTCCTTGGCCTTCACTCCCGCGGCTTCCGTGGCCTGCACCGCGTTCGCAATCCGGGTCTGGTGCAGGAGCGCGGCGGGCAGAATCTGGGTCCGGGCGATCGAGACCATGGACTCCGCCTCGATGGTCAGCTCCTTGTTGTACTTCTCGTAGGCGATGTGAATCCGGGAATCGAATTCCGCCTTGCTCAGCACGGCGTACTTCTTGAACAGGTCGGCGTTCTTCTTCCCCTTGAGCGCTGCCAGCGAATCCACGGTGTCGCGGAGGTGGGGAAGGCCGCGGCGCTCGGCCTCCTCGTGCCATTCATGGGAGTAGCCGTCACCACCGAAGAGCACGCGCTTGTGCTCCTTGACCAGCCGCTTGAGCAGACCCATGACCGCGGCCTGCAGTCGTGCGGGGGTCGGGGCCTTGCCGGCGGACCGCTCGAGTTCGGTCGCCGCATAGTCGAGCGACTCTGCCACGATGGTGTTGAGGACGGTGTTCGGCCAGGCGATCGACTGGCTGGATCCCACCGCACGGAATTCGAACTTGTTGCCGGTAAAGGCGAACGGCGAAGTGCGGTTCCGGTCGCCGGAGTGGCGCGGCAGCGTCGGAAGGGTCCGGGCGCCGAGGTCGATCACGCCACCCTTGAGCGTCCGCTTGAGCTGGCCCTTCTCGACCTGGTCGAGGATGTCCTGCAGCATGTCCCCGAGGAAGATCGAAATGATTGCCGGCGGGGCCTCGTTGGCGCCGAGCCGGTGATCGTTCGCCGCCGACGCGATGCAGCCACGGAGCAGGTCGGCGTGGATGTCCACCGCCCGGATGACGCTGACCAGAAATACCAGGAACTGCAGGTTGGTATGGGTGTCATCCCGCGGGTCGAGCAGGTTGTGGCCGGCATCAGTGGCCATCGACCAGTTGTTGTGCTTGCCCGATCCGTTCACGCCTGCGAACGGCTTCTCGTGCAGCAGCGCGGCGAGCCCGTACTTCGGGGCCACCTTGCGGAGGGTTTCCATCGTGAGCATCTGATGGTCGCTGCCTAGCTGGCTCATCTCGAAGATCGGGGCGATCTCGTACTGGGCCGGCGCGACCTCGTTGTGGCGGGTCTTGACCGGCACGCCGAGCGCCCACAGCTCCCGCTCCACCTCCGCCATGCAGGCCAGCACGCGGGCCGGGATCGTCCCGAAGTACTGATCTTCCAGCTGCTGGCCCTTGGGCGGCTTGGCGCCGAAAAGCGTGCGGCCGGTGATCACCAGATCGGGGCGCTTCCAGTACAGCTCCCGGTCAACCAGGAAGTACTCCTGCTCCGGACCCACGGTGGTGAACACCCGGGTCGCGGCGCCGGCGCTGCCGAAGATGTTCAGGATCCGGAGGGCCTGCTTGGAGAGCGCCTCCATCGAGCGGAGCAGCGGGATCTTGGTGTCCAGCGCCTCGCCGGTCCACGACACGAAACCGGTCGGAATGACCAGGGTCACTGCGTTGATGCCCCGGATCAGAAATGCCGGGCTGGTGACGTCCCACGCGGTGTAGCCGCGGGCCTCGAAGGTCGCGCGGAGACCGCCCGACGGGAAGCTCGAGGCATCCGGCTCGCCCTGCACGAGCTCGTCCCCGCTGAAATTGAAGATCACGCCCCCCTGACCGTCGGGGGAGATCAGCGAATCGTGCTTTTCGGCCGTCAGCCCGGTCAGGGGCTGGAACCAGTGGGTGTAGTGGGAGGCGCCGTTCTCGATCGCCCAGTCCTTCATCGCCGAGGCGACCACGTCCGCGACGGAGTGATCGAGGGGCTCGCCATGATCGATCGTGCGGATCAGGCGCTTGAAGACATCCTTCGGAAGCCGCTGACGCATCACGGCGCGCGAGAAGACATCGCGGCTGTAGATCGCGTCGACGGGCTCGAGCTGGCCGCTCGTCGCTGCTGGACTGGTCACCGGGGGGAACCCTCAGGCAAATGGTTGCGCGCGGGGGCGCGGACTGGCGGCGGGAAGATAATGACCCGGTAAAGGCTGTCAAAAGCCCGAGGGGCGGGGACGCGTCCTGCGCGCCCCCGCCCCTCCTGTGCCTGCTCCGGCCCGCGTGACTACCGGTCCCGGCTTGCCTTCCGCCGCCGCCGCCGCTTGGCCTCGGCCTGCTTGAGCGCCTTGGCCACGCTCGGCTTCACGTAGTACCGGCGCCGGCGGACCTCACGCAGGATGCCCGACTTCGCCAGCTTCCGCCGAAAGGCCTTCAGGGCCCAATCGAGGCGGTCATCTTCGCCCAGGACGATTTCCATTGAGTGCGCCGCCTACTTCTGCATTCGGGTGACCTTCTCTGCCGCCGGCCCCTTGGGCCCCTGCACCACGTCGAACTCGACCACTTCGCCCTCACGGAGCGACTTGAATCCGCTGCCAACGATCGCCGAGTGGTGGACGAAGCAGTCCTTCTGCCCATCGTTCGGCGTGATGAAGCCGAAACCCTTGCTGTCGTTGAACCACTTCACGGTGCCCGTGGTACGAGCCATGCCCAACTCCTTGATGTGCTGATGAACGTGTAGTCGGAGTCCGGGATGCCCGTGCCTGCCGACGAAAAAAGGAACCCAGCCAGAGCCAGATCCCTGGAACTGCCTACTGGGTGACGGTCGCAATGTTCACGGCTACCATCGGCAGCCCCGAAGCTAGCAACATGCCCAACCGGTGTCAAACAGGGGACTTAGCCCCCGAGACCGGTCACTCGGCCGGGATCAGTTCCCCCCGGCGAACCACCCCGATCTGGACGGCCAGCCCCGGGACATCCCCTGTGGAGTCGAAGGCCACCCGCCCCACGACGCCCTCAAAGGCAGGCTGCCCCGTCCCGAGCACGGCGAGCCGGTCCCGGACCCGCTGGCGGTCATCCCCCGCCTCCCCGATGACCTGCGCCAGCAGCCGGACCGCGTCGTAACTGCTGGCTGCACCCTGGTCGGGGAGGCCGGCGGCAGGAAAGGCCTTCCGATACGCCGCCACGAACTTGCGGTTCTCCTCCCGACCGTCCGCCGGGATGTAGGCGGAGGAGACCAGCACGCCTTCCATCACGCCGGGGTCGACCCGCTCCGCCCCGACCATGCCGTCGGCGGCGATGACCGGCAGACGGAGCTTCGAGGCCCTGATCTGCTTGAGGACGGCGAGCCCCTCGTCCTGGTTGGCGGCAAGGATCAGCAGTTCCGCCGCCTGCTCCCGTGCGATGCGCGCGAGATAGGCCCCGACATCCGGGGCGGCGAGGAGGAACGGATCCGCCTCGACCAGCTCGCCGCCCACGCGAGCGAATTCGTCGCCGAACGTATGGCGCACGCCGCGCCCGTATTCGTCGTTCACATAAAGGAGCGCGACCCGGGTGAAGCCGCGCTTGATCGCGAATCGCGCCAGCGCGGTACCGTAGCCGAGATCGCTGGGGCAGATGCGAAAGGTGTAGTCGCCGGCCCGGGAGAGGAGCGGCGTCGATGCGGAGGGGGAGAGCTGCACCAGCGGATGGCGCCCCCCGTTGAACACGGGGGCGGCGGCGAGGGTGACCCCCGAGTAGGCGCCGCCGATGACCGCCACGACATCGGACTCGTACAGCCGTCCCGCCGCCGCCACGGCGGAATCGCGGTCTCCGTAGTCATCCGCTGCGACCAGTTCCAGCGGCCGCCCCTGGATCCCGCCCGCGGCGTTGATTTCGCGCACGGCGAGCTCGGCGCCGCGGCGCATCGGCAGCACCCCCGGTTCATGCAGTGACAGGGCGAGGCCCAGTCGCACCGGCCCGCGTTCCGAACGACAGCCCGGCGCCGCCACCGAGAGACAGACCAGCAGCGCCGGCGCGATGTGACGGACGAGAGCGGTCATCCACGTTGCCTGGGTTACAGGGACCTGCGGAGCCGGGGGACCAGGGATGCCTCACAAGATAACGACGCCAGGCCCGCCCTGAATCAGGGCGCCACTGAGCACGCACCCGGCACCGGTGGGGACGCACTGGGCTTCCATTCCGCAGCGGCGAGCCCCAGACAGTCCAGGAGGGTGGCCGCGACACTCGCCTGGTGCAGCTCCGGCTGATCGGCGACTTCGCCCCGGTCGGGGGTGTACGGGCCGATCACCGCGAGCCAGATGTTCGCCGAACCGGGCACCGCCTCGCCGTGATCGGTCCAGTCGGCCGGCGTCAGCCCGCGGCCGTGGTCGGTGGTCACGATCAGGGTGGTGCGGCCGCGATAGGCGGACAGCGACTGCGCCGTGGTCCACAACTCCCGGAGAAAGCCATCCAGGGAGTGCAGGGCGTCGAGCACCCGGTCGTAGCGCCGGGAATGGGCGAGGTCGTCGGTGTCGTTCATGGCGACGTACAGCACCCGCGGCTGGTAACGCCTCAAATAGGCGAGTGCCATCGCGCCGGTAAAGGCGTCGAGCCGGCTTCCCTCCCACATGGCGAGTGCCCGATTCTGCAGTACCCAGAGCCGGCGCATCTCCGCCGAGACCGGCGCGGGGGGCAGCGTGTCGTACCCGGCGTTGACGAAGATCGCCTCCGGCTGGCTGGCGGAGTACTCCCGGAAGTTCTCCCAGCTGGCGAAGACCGCCACCTGATCCTGGCGCAGCCGCAGTCGCCGGCGGGCGAATTCGAGGACGGTCTCGTGGCCGTAGCGGACGCGATCGTTGGTGGTGACGTCGGCCTGGGGTTCGCCGGTCAGGATCTCCTCATAGCCAGGCGCCGAAAAGCCGTGTCCGTTGCTGATGGTCACGCGGCTTCCTCGGGCCGGATCGCCGAGCAGGATGCCCCGGGGCACCAGCGAATCCCAGAAGAAGGGCATCAGGGCCCGGCGCCGTTCCTGTGGCGTGGCGCGCCAGTAGTCGGCACGAAGCCGCTCGATCCGGGGAATGCCGCTCAACGAATCGACGGCGCTCACGATGGAGTCCATCCCGCCGAAGAGTTCCTGGATTCGGACCCCATCCAGGGTGACCAGGATTACATGGCGAGGTGGCGTGGCCTGGGCGGAGAGCCAGGCCGGGAAGAGCGCCGGGAGGAGCAGTCGACGGCCGAGTGCCAGGGCGCGCACGGGCAGAGGCATGATTGGTCCGCGGAGGGGTTCGGACAATGTAGGGGTGGCGGGGCGAAATAGATCGTTGGGACCACTTTTGTCGCTCGATCTTGACAAAATCCGGGCGAATGTAAACGTTTACATCGCCTATCGCTTCCGACAGGATCGTCGGAGTTCAACAAGAAAGTCGTCTACGCCGCCCTCCCGACCGCACCCGTGCGCTCGGGCCAGTCTGGTCCACCAGTCGGGGTCGATGGTCACCATCAAGGATGTCGCCAGGGTGGCCGGCGTTTCTGTCGCCACGGTGTCGCGAGTCTTCAACGACAGCAGCCTCGTGAGGGGTGATACCGGGGCACGGGTCCGCCAGGTGGCACTCGATCTGGGGTACAGCCCGCATGGCGCCGCCCGCAGCCTGATCACCAGCCGCACCCATACCCTCGGCGTGCTGCTGCCCGACATCTACGGCGAGTTCTTCTCCGAGGTCATCCGGGGCATCGACCAGGCCGCGCAGCGCGAGGGCTATCACCTGCTGGTCTCCGGCGCGCGGAACGATCTGGAGGCGGCGCTCCGCTCCATGCGGGGGCGGGTGGATGGGCTGATCGTGATGTCGCCCGCGCTGGACGCCGGGGCATCGCGGCGCAGCCTGCCGGACGGGTTCCCGGTGGTGCTGCTCAACTGCCCGCCGAGCGACGCGGCGTACGACAGTCTGGGGATCGCGAATTTCGAGGGCGCCCGCTCGATGGTGCGGCACCTGGCCGAGCTGGGACACCGGCGCATCGCGATCATCCGCGGCGCCGAGCTGAACTTCGACGCGGCGGAGCGGCTGCGCGGCTATCGCGCCGCGCTGAAGGAGCTGGGTCTCGAGGCGGCCGCCGCACTGGAACTCCCGGGCGATTTCAGCGAGGCCTCCGGGCACGCGGCCGCCCGGCTGGTACTCGGCGACGGCATGCGGCCGACCGCGGTCTTCGCCGCCAATGACTGCATGGCGATCGGCGCGCTGAGCGCCTTCCGCGAGGCGGGCCTCCGGGTGCCGGAGGACATCGCCGTCACCGGTTTCGACGACATCCCGATGGCCCGCTACGTGGAGCCCGCACTTACGTCGGTGCACGTCGATATCAGCGCGCTCGGCGAGCGCGCAACGGCCTGGCTGCTCGCAGTCCTGCGCGAGCCGTCGGATCGCGAACTCCGCCGCGAGACGCTACCCACGACCCTCGTGGTGCGGCGGTCCTGCGGCACCCGGAAGCAGTAACGCCCCGAGTCTTCACCACCCCTGGAGGAAGTCGGTATGATCACCCGAAACGTCGTACGATGGCTGGGAGGGGCGCTCGCAGTGCTCGGGCTCCTCGTCCTGGCGGCGGGCAGTGCCTCCGCCCAGACCAGCACCGGTACCATCCGCGGCACCGTCACGGGGACTGATGGCAAGCCCGTGAGCGGCGCCGAGATCGTGGTCAAGAACACCGCCAGCGGCGTGGAGCGGACCACCGCAACCCGCACCGACGGTGGCTATGTGCTCGCCGGCCTGGTGCCGGCGACCTACGACCTCACGGTGCGGCACATCGGCAGCGGCTCGCAGGCCCGGCGGGTCGTGGTCCAGGTCGGCGCGACCCAGATCCAGGACTTCGCGCTCGAGGAGCGGGCGGTCGAGATCGGCGAGCTGGTGGTCACCGCCGCCCCGGTCCCCGAGACCCGGACCTCGGAGGTGGCCACCAACATCACGCAGGCGCAGATCGAAAAGCTGCCGACCGCGAGCCGGAACTTCCTCGACCTGGCCGCGCTCGCCCCTGGCGTGCAGGTCTCCGAGGATCGCGCCAACGGGACCACCAAGAACTTCAAGGCCGGTGGCCAGAGCGTCAACGCGGTGAACATCTTCATCGACGGCGCGAGCCTCAAGAACGACCTGACTGCCGGCGGTACCGCGGGCCAGGATAACAGCCGCGGGAATCCGTTCCCCCGGAACTCGATCCAGGAGTACCGGGTCATCAGCCAGAACTTCAAGGCGGAGTACCAGAAGGCCTCGAGCGCCATAATCACGGCGACGACGAAGTCGGGCGGAAATACCTGGTCCGGGAATGCCTTCTTCGGGTATCAGGACAAGGGACTGGTCGCGGCGGACACCTTCGACATCGCCCGGAAGGTGAAGAAGCCGGACTATAGCCGCTACCTCCTGGGGATCAGCGCCGGCGGCCCGATCATCCGGAACAAGCTGCACGTATTCGGATCCTACGAGGGGAACTACCAGAATCGGACCAGCACTGTGGTGTTTACCCCGCCGGTCGGTTTCGCGGCGCTCGACACGGTGAACCTCACGAGCTACAACGGGAGCAAGCTCTCCCCCTTCCGCGAGACACTGCTGTTCGGCAAGCTGAGCTATGCCGTGACCAAGAAGTCCTCCGCGGAGCTGAGCATCAGCAATCGGCGGGAGAGTGATGTGCGTGATTTCGACCTGAACCGCTCCCTCCAGTCGGCGATGAACTTTCGCAACAGCGTGGGCATTGCCACACTGAAGTACAACTATTTCAGCGGGCCGTGGCTCAACGAGGCGAACGTCACCTACGAGCGCTTCCGTCGTAACCCATCGCCTGAGACCCCTGGCCTGCCTGCACGGGTGTTCCACTATCCCGGGCAGGACGCGCAAATCGGCAGCAACCTGAGCACTCAGGACTTCACCCAGAAGCGATACGCCTTCCGCGACGACCTGACCTACAGCGGCTTCCAGATGGCCGGACAGCACATCATCAAGCTGGGCGCCACCGTCGACTTCCTGAAGTACAATGTCCTCAAGCGGAACGACGAGACCCCCAAGTTCGAGTACGCTCAATATGTGGATTCGGTGAACTACGGGTGGACCACGGACCCAACCCAGAAGGCGTTCAACTTCCAGACTCCGTTTCTGCTGACCTACGGCACCGGCGTACCGGGGCTCAACAACAGCAACAACCAGGTCGGCGCGTATCTGCAGGACGACTGGACTCCGACTCCCAGGCTGACGCTGAACCTGGGGCTCCGGTGGGACTACGAGTCCAACATGATCAACACCAAGTACAAGACACCACAGGACGTGGTCGACACCCTCACCCGGTACAACGACTCGCTGCCGACGCCGCTGGACCTCAGCCGCTACATCAGCACGGGAAGCAATCGCAAGGGGCTCACCGGTGCTTTCCAGCCGCGGCTCGGATTCTCCTATGCGCTCGACCGGGACAACAAGACCACACTGTTCGGCGGGTTCGGCATCTACTACGACCGCTCGATCTACGACTTCTCGGTCGATGAGACCCAGAAGCTGACCCACCCGACCTATTCGATCCGGTTCGCCGCGCCGGGCGATACGGCCAAGGCGGGCCAGGTCCTCTGGAACAACAGCTACCTCACCGCGGACACCACCGTCTTGAACACGCTGGTACACAGCTTCGGCCAGCCCGAGGCGTTCCTGATCGACAACAAGACCAAGCTGCCCAAGTCCAAGCAGTGGAGTCTCGGCATCCGCAGAGTTCTCGGCAGCTTCGTAGCATCCGTGACCTACCAGGGTCAGCGCGGCACCGACCAGTTCACCTACACCTGGGCGAACATCGGGCTCGATACCACCGCTGCCAACAAGGGCCGCTGCTGCATCAGCTTCGACATCGGGGCCCATGGATTCCGGAACTTCATCGCCTCGACGAACGATGGCAGGACCTGGTACGACGCCCTCTCCATCCAAGTGGACCGGCCGTACCGGATGAGCAGCTCGAAGTTCGGCTGGGGCGCGGGCATCGTCTACACCTACGCCAAGCGCTCCATCGCCGGAGTCGACAACCTCAACGACCTCAGTTCCTCGTTCCCGGGCGCGTTCCCGAACGCCAGCGGCATACCGAAGCATGCCGATAACGGCGGCAACGATGAGCGCAACCATGTGGTGGCCAACTGGATCATGGATGTGCCCTACCTCTTCGGCATCCAATTCAGCGGGCTGATCACCCTCGGAAGCGGCGCCAAGCTGGACGTTGGCTGCCCTGCCCGCTTCTGCGGCCCGGCGACGTACATCAACGGTGGGTTCTCACCGAAGAAATACGACTTCATCATTCCGGGCGCGTGGGCCTATCGGCGCGTCGACATCCGGCTCCGAAAGGACTTCCCGGAGTTCTCGGGCACCAGCCTTGGCGTGACAATGGATGTCTATAACGTCTTCAATTACCGGAACTACACCGACTTCGATGTCGGCTTCCAATCCCCGACAATTGGCGACGCGCGCAGCTTGCTCAGCGATCCTCGACGGGTGCAAGTCGGAGCCGAGTACAGCTTCTGATTGATGTTCGCCCCGGGGTGCCACAGTGGTGCCTCGGGGCAATCCACCCCCTCCGGGGGCGACACGACCATGCGTGCACCACCGACAAGGTTCGCCGCCCCCGCCTGCCTGCTGTTACTGCTCGGCCTGATCGCATGCACCGCCGTTGCCCCACCGCCGAGCACCGAACCGATCGACTCGCCCCGGGCACAGGCCTTCCTGGACACCCTCGAACAGCGCACCTTCGCCTTCTTCTGGGAGCGCAGTGACCCGGTCACCGGGCTCACGCCCGACCGCTGGCCCACGCCGAGTTTCTCCAGCATTGCTGCGGTCGGCTTCGCCCTGACCGCCTATCCCGTCGGCGTGGAACAGGGCTACGTCACCCGGGCCGAGGCCGCGGCACGCACGCTCACGACCCTCAAGTGGTTCTGGCAGGCACCGCAGGGGCCCGCGGCGACGGGCACCAGCGGCTACCAGGGATTCTTCTACCACTTCCTGGACCAGCAGCACGGCACCCGCTTCAAGGATGTGGAGCTGTCGACGGTGGACACCTCCCTGCTGCTCGGCGGCGTGCTGTTCTGCCAGCAGTACTTCGACGGCCCCGATCCCGCCGAAGCCGCGATCCGCGCGTACGCCGATTCGCTGTACCGCCGGGTGGACTGGCAGTGGGCGGAGCGCACCCCGCCGCTGATCAACATGGGATGGAAGCCGGAGGACGGCTGGCAGCCGCTCGACTGGCGCGGCTTCAATGAGGCGATGCTGGTCTACATCCTCGCCCTCGGCTCACCGACCTCTCCGATCGATGCGAGCGCATGGGCCGAGTGGTCGAGCAGCTACCGGTGGGGCACCTACTATAGACAGGCGCACCTCGGCTTCGCCCCGCTGTTCGGACATCACTACACCCAGGTCTGGGTGGATTTCCGCGGGATCCAGGACCCCTTCATGGCGGCGCACGGCATCGACTACGCCGAGAACTCGCGACGGGCCACGCTGGCACAGCGCAGCTATGCCATCGACAACCCTTCTGACTGGGCGGGATACGGCGCCAATCTCTGGGGGCTCTCCGCCTCCGATGGTCCGACCGACGCGACGCTTGATTACCGGGGCAGTCCCCGCCGCTTCTTCACCTACGCGGCGCGGGGGGCCTCGTTCACCGAGGTGCGGGACGACGGGACCATCGCGCCCACCGCGGCGGCGGGCTCGATCGCCTTTGCACCGGAGATCGTGATCCCGGCGCTGCTGCAGATGCGGGAGCGCTACGGCGAGTGGCTGTTCGGGCAGTACGGCTTCCTCGACGCCTTCAATCCCAGCTTCCAGTTCCAGGTCCCGGTCCCGCAGGGCCGGCTGGTCCCGGGACAGGGCTGGTTCGACACCGACTACCTGGGCATCGACCAGGGGCCGATCGTGGCGATGCTCGCCAACTACCGGAGCGATCTCGTCTGGAAGTACATGCGGAAGAGCCCGTACATCATCCGCGGCCTGCGACGGGCGGGGTTCACCGGCGGCTGGTTGAACCAGGCACCGTGAGGACGGCCACTCGCCAGGGAAGTGTCCCTCCGGAGCGCCTCGGCGCGGCCCGGATCCGAGGGAGGCCCCTGGGGCGGCTCGGCCGCCGGGCTCTGGCGTCTCTTGGGCTCGCTGTCGCCGGGTGCGCGCAGCACGACGATGCCAATGTGCTCCGCTTCTGGGCCTTCGGTCGCGAGGGCGAAGTGGTGCAGGAGCTGGCCCGCGGCTTCGAGCGGGAACACCCCGGGGTCCGGGTCCGGGTGCAGCAGATCCCCTGGTCGGCAGCGCACGAGAAGCTGCTCACCGCCATCGTCGGCCGCTCGACGCCCGACATCGCACAGATGGGCAACACCTGGATCCCCGAGATGGTGACCCTGGGCGCGCTGGCGCCGATCGCCACGCCGCTCAGCGACAGCAGCTACTTCCCGGGCATCGTGGCCACCAACATCGTCCACGACACGCTGTACGGGGTGCCCTGGTACGTCGACACCCGGGTTCTCTTCTACCGCAAGGACATCCTCGCCCGCGCCGGCTACCAGCGGATGCCCGACAGCTGGGCCGGCTGGCGGGAGGCGATGCTCGCCATCAAGCGCACCGTCGGCCCCGACAAGTACGCCATCTTCCTGCCGACCAACGAGTGGCCGCCGCAGGCCATCCTGGGACTGCAGCAGGGGTCGCCGCTGATCACGGCCGAGGGGTATGGTGCGTTTGGTCAGCCGGCGTTCGGGCGGGCCTTCGACTTCCTGCTCTCGATGTACCACGACCGGCTCGCGCCGCCGGTGAGCAACACCGAGATCGCGAACCTGTACCAGGAGTTCGCCCGGGGCTACTTCTCGATGTACATCAGCGGCCCGTGGAACCTGGGGGAATTCCGCCGCCGGCTTCCGGCCGAGCTGCAGGGGGCCTGGGGGACGGCGCCGCTTCCGGGCCCCACCGGGGCGGCCTCCGGAGTGTCACTGGCAGGCGGTGCGAGCCTGGTGGTCTTCCGTGCTTCGCCGCGCCAGGCGCTGGCGACCCAACTGGTCGAGTATCTCGCCCGCCCCGAGCAGCAGGCGGCCTTCTACCGGCTTACCGGCGATCTCCCTGCCCGGCGCGAGGCCTGGGCCGACTCCGCCCTCGCCGCCGACCGGGAGGCCGACGCCTTCCGGATCCAGCTCGAGCGGACGGTGCCGACCCCGATGGTGCCGGAGTGGGAGCAGGTGACCACCAAGCTCATGGATCAGACCGAGGCGGCGGTACGCGGGGGTACCGCGCCCGGAGCCGCGCTCACGGCGCTGGATGTCGAGGTCGACCGGCTGCTCGAGCGACGACGGTACCTGCTGGCGCGCGCGCGCCAGGAAGTGCCATGACCGCCGGCGGTTCGAGGACCGAGTCCCGCGCCGGGTGGGCGTTCGTCACGCCGGCGCTGCTGCTGATCGGGGTGTTCTTCGCGATCCCGGTGGCCGGCGCGTTCCTGCTCTCCTTCACCGACTTCGACATCTACTCGATCGGTGACTTCGGCAGCACCCGCTTCGTGGGGCTCAAGAACTACCAGGATCTCTTCGCCAGCCCGCTCTTCTGGACCGCGCTCCGCAACACGACCTACTTCGTGGTGGTGGGTGGCCCGCTCTCGGCGGCGGCCTCGCTGGCGGCGGCGGTACTGGTCAATGCGAAGCTGGTCCGGTTCAAGCCGCTCTTCCGGAGCGCGTTCTTCGCGCCCTGGGTCACGACGCTGGTGGCCGTCGCAATCGTGTGGCGCTACATCTACCACCCGCAGTATGGCCTGGTGAACGCCGGGCTCGGCCACTTCGGCATCGGGCCGATCGACTGGCTGGGCAACCCGCGCTGGGCGATGCCCGCGATCATCCTGCTCTCGGTCTGGAAGAACTTCGGCTACAACATGCTGGTCTTCCTGGCGGGGCTGCAGAGCATTCCCGAGGAGCTGTACGAGGCGGCGGCCCTCGACGGCGCCGGCGCGTGGCGCCGGTTCCGGCACATCACCCTGCCGATGCTCGGGCCGACGTTCGTGTTCGTGGGGGTGGTCACGATGATCGCCTCGTTCCAGATCTTCAGCGAACCGTATGTGATGACCCAGGGGGGGCCGCTCAAGAGCACCGAGACCCTGGTGCTCTTCATGTACGAGGAGGGGTTCCGCTGGTGGCGGCTGGGCTTCTCGGCGGCGATCGCCGTGGTGCTGTTCGGGCTCACCCTGCTGGGCACTCTGCTGCAGCTCCGGCTCCGCAAGGTGACCAACCCATGAGCCGGCGCTGGCAGTCGATCGGCCTTCACGCACTGCTCGCCGTCGCGGCCCTGCTGGCGGCGGCCCCCCTGCTGTGGATGGTGTCGGCCTCGCTCATGCGCCCCGGCGAGGCGAACACCTCTCCACCACCGCTGCTGCCGCACCATGTCACCTTCGAACACTACCGGGCGCTGTTCACCAGCCTGAGCCTGGGGCGCTACTTCCTGAACAGTCTCGGCATCGCGGTGGGCGGCACGCTGCTCGCCGTGTTCATCACCGGCATGGCGGGCTACGCCTTTGCCAAGCTCCGCTTCCGGGGCCGCGAGCCGGTGTTTCGCGGGCTGCTCGCCGGCATGGTCGTTCCCGGTCAGGTGGCGATGCTGCCGATGTTCATCCTGCTGCGCGAGATGGGGCTGATCAACACCCTGTTCGGGGCGATGATCCCGGTGCTGGCACCGATCTACGGAATCTTCCTGGTCCGGCAGTACGCCCTCAGCATCCCCGATGACCTGCTCGACGCGGCGCGGCTGGATGGCGCGAGCGAGTTCCGCATCTTCCGCTCGATCGTGCTGCCATCGCTGGGCCCGGTGCTGGCGACGCTGGGCGTCTTCACCTTCCTCAGCGCCTGGAACGACTTCATGTGGCCGCTCATCGTGCTGAGCGACGATGCGCATTACACCCTGCCGGTCGCGCTCGCCAATCTCGCCGGGGAGCATGTGCAGGATGTCGAGCTGATGATGGGCGGCGCGGTGGTGACGATCCTCCCGGTCTTCCTCGCGTTCCTGTTCCTGCAGCGCTACTACATCCAGGGCATCATGGCGGGGAGCGTGAAGGGATGATCGCGGCCGTGATGCTGGCCGCGCTGCTGGTGCAGGCGCCAGCTGACTCGCTCGGGCCGAGGGTGGTCGACGCATTCGAGCGACTCGACGACTGGAGTCCCCATCCGGCCGACGGGGTGCGGCTCACGCTCCACCCGGATCGCGGGCGCAGCGGCCAGGCGCTCCGCATGGACTTCGACTTCCAGGGTGGCGGCGGCTACGCCATCGCGCGGCGCACGCTCGCCCTCGACCTGCCGGCCGACTACGCCTTTTCGTTCTGGATCCGCGGCGACGCACCCGCCAACACGCTCGAATTCAAGCTGGCCGATACCTCGGGTGAAAATGTCTGGTGGTATACCGAGCGGGACCGGAGTTTCGGCCCCAACTGGCAGAAGGTCACCATCCGCCGGCGCCAGATCGGCTTCGCCTGGGGCCCGCTCGGCGGCGGAGAGCTCCGTCACGCGGCTTCGCTGGAGCTGGTCATCACCGCCGGGAAGGGCGGCGGCAGGGGACGCGTCTGGTTCGACGACCTGACCCTCACACCGCTGCCCGATCTCGGCCCCTACGACGCGGTGCCCGCGCTGCGCGCCACCCGGTCGCGACCCGGCTTCCCCGCGGGCGCGGCGCTCGACGACGATACCACCACGGCATGGCGCAGCACCGCTCCCGGGACCGGTGCGACCCTGACCATCGACTTCCAGCGCCCGCGCGAATTCGGCGGCCTGACACTGCACTGGGAAGCGGGTCGTGCCGCACGCGACTACGACGTACTGCTCTCCGACGACCGCCGCGAGTGGCACACGGTACGGCGGATCCGCGGAGGGGATGGCGGTCGCGATGATCTCTATCTCCCCGACAGCGAATCGCGATACCTGAGACTCACCCTGCTGGCGCCGCTCGGGCATCTCGGCTACGGACTCGCGGAAGCGGTGGTGCAGCCGCTGGCCTACGGGGCCTCGCGCAACGCCTTCTTCACCGCAATCGCCGCGGCCTCGGTGCCCGGCACCCTGCCCCGGTACTTCAGCGGCGAACGGGCGTACTGGACGGTCGTGGGCGTGGATGGGGCGCGGGAGGAGGCGCTGATCAACGAGGATGGCGCGGTGGAGAGCGGCAAGGGCGCCTTCTCCGTCGAGCCGTTCCTCGACGACGGCGGCCTGCTGACCTGGCACGACGTCACGCGGCGGGTCTCCCTCCAGGACGGGGTGCTCCCCATCCCCACCGTGGAATGGACGGCGGGTGACCTCACGCTCCGCGTCACCGCCTTTGCCGTCGGCCCCAAGACCGCGTCGTCGGTCATCGTGCGCTACCGGCTCCACAATCGCGGCAGCACCGTCCGGCGGCCAACACTCTATCTCGCGGTGCGGCCATTCCAGGTGAACCCGCCCTGGCAGTTCCTCAACGCTCCCGGCGGCACGGCGACGATCGACTCGCTTCGCTGGACCGGTCGCGCGCTCCTGGTCAACGGGGACCGCCGCGTCATCCCGTTCACCGCGCCCCGGCTGGTGGCGGCGAGTGCGTTCGATGGCGGCGAGATCGTGACCCACCTCCGCTCCGGGCGGCTGCCGGCCGGCCGCCAGGTGCGCGATCCCTCCGGCGCAGCATCGGCTGCCCTGGGCTGGCCGTTGACCCTCGCGGCGGGCGACTCCGCCGAGGTCGCCATCGAGATCCCGCTGGTCCCCGGCGCCGGCCCGAGCCTCGGCCCGGTGTCGCTCGGCGAGGTGGCAGAGACCATGGCCGAGCTGGGCGGCGGGTGGCATGAGAAGCTCGACCGCACCCGGATCGAACTGCCACCGAGCGGCGCACACCTCGCGCGGAGCATCCAGAGCACTCTCGCCTGGATCCTGATCAACCGCGACGGACCGGCGCTGCAGCCCGGCTCGCGTTCCTACGAGCGCTCCTGGATCCGCGACGGCTCGCTCACCTCCACCGCGCTGCTCCGGTTCGGCCATCCCGAGATCGTGCGCGATTTCATCACCTGGTTCGCCGCCTTTCAGTATCCCGACGGGAAGGTGCCCTGTTGCGTGGACGCGCGGGGCGCCGACCCGGTGCCGGAGCACGACAGCCACGGCGAATTCATCTACCTCGTGATGGAGTACTACCGGCACACTGGCGACCGGCTGCTCCTCGAATCGATGTGGCCTCACGTGACAAAGGCCGTGGGTTACCTCGACTCGCTGCGGCAGTCCCGGCGGACCATCGAGTATCAGAGCGGCGATGCCAGGGACTTCCTCGGACTGCTGCCGCCCTCGATCAGCCATGAGGGCTATTCGGCGAAGCCGATGCACTCCTACTGGGACGACTTCTTTGCGCTCCGGGGACTCAAGGACGCCGCCGCCATGGCCGGGATCCTCGGACACAGCGCGGACGCAGCCCGCTTCGCGGCCATGCGGGACGAGTTTCGGCGCGACCTGCTCGCCTCGCTCGACCGGGTGATGGCGCGCTTCCATATCGACTACCTGCCGGGCGCCGCCGATCTCGGCGACTTCGACGCCACTTCGACCACGATTGCGGTGACTCCGGTCGGGGAAGCGGCTGCGCTGCCCCAGCCGGCGTTGCGCGAGACTTTTGAGCGCTACTGGCGCAACACCCTCCAGCGCATGGATCCCGCCAGTCAGTGGGAGGCCTACACCCCCTATGAGCTGCGCACCGTCGGCACGTTGCTCCGGCTCGGCTGGAAGGATCGGGCGCTCCGGCTGATGGACATGTTCCTGGCCGACCAGGAGCCGGCAGAGTGGAACCAGTGGCCCGAAGTCGTCTGGCACGACCGGCGCGCCCCGAAATTCATCGGCGACTCGCCCCACACCTGGGTCGGCTCCGACTTCCTCCGCTCCGCGGCGGATCTCTTCGCCTACGAGCGCGAGGCCGACAGCGCGCTGGTCGTCGGGGCCGGGGTGAGCGACGCCTGGCTGGACGGTCCTGGCGTGACGGTGAAGGAACTCCAGACCTGGTGGGGGCCGGTCAGCTACACGATGCGGCGGTCGGCGGGGGTCGTGCAGGTGGCGTTGTCGGGAGGGCTGCGAGTGCCCTCCGGCGGGGTGCGGGTATGTTCTCCGGCCGCGCAGGCGGCGCGGCGGGCGCTGGTGGACGGCTCACCGGCCACGATCGAGGCCGACGGCACCGTCGCGGTGCGCTCGTTACCGGCGAGCGTCACGTTCGAATACTGACGGGCCGTCGGCCCGTCGTTCCGACTCTGGAGGGTCCGTTCTCGTGGGCGTGTACGCGCAGCTGCTGTCGAATGGCCGGTACCGGGTCCTGCTGACCGGTGCGGGGGCGGGCGTCTCGTCGCTCGAATCGATCGCGCTCACCCGCTGGTCCGCCGACCGGACGCGGGACGCGGAGGGATTCTTCCTCTACGTTCGCGACCTGGACCGCGGGCACCTCTGGGGCGCGGGACGGCAGCCGGCGGAGCGGGAACCGGATGTCTATCGTACCCGCTCCGGCCCCGGGCGCGCGGAGATCACCCGCGAGGATGACGGCATCACCACTCGGCTCGAGGTCTGTGTGGACCCCGACGCCGACGCGGAGCTTCGTCTGCTCACCCTGACCAACCGCAGCCGGAAGCCGCGTAACCTCGCGGTCACCAGCTACGTGGAGGTGGCACTCAATCACCCCGCAGCGGACGCGGCCCACCCCGCCTTTTCCAAGCTGTTCGTGCAAACCGAGTACCGGGAGGGCGCCGAGGCACTGCTCGCCCGGCGGCGGCCGCGCAGCCCCGACGAGGCTCCGGTCTACATGGGCCACCTGATGCTGGTGGAAGGCCAGGATCAGGGTGACCCGCTCGCGTTCGAGACCGACCGCGCGCGCTTCATCGGGCGGGGCCGGACCCTGGCGCACCCGGCGGCCCTCGACGACGGCGCCGTCCTGTCGGGCAGCACCGGCAACGTGCTGGATCCGATCTTCGCGATCCAGCGCCGAGTGACCATCCCGGCCGGCGCGAGCGTCCGCCTGATCGCGATCCTCGCGGCGGGGCTCGACCGGGACCGGGTCCTCGGCCTCCTCACCCGCGGCTACGTCTCGCGCGCGCCGCAGATCTTCCGCTCGGCGCACGATCGCGATCAGGCCCAGCTCCGTCATGCCGGCCTGCCCCGGGAGTGGCGCGAGCGGCTTCCGCTGCTGATGGGAGCGGCCGCGTATGGGGCACCCCTCGCGAGTCCTGATGCACCGCTTCCGGCCGCCAGCTCGCTGGTCGCCGGCGACGTGCGGGCGCTCGGCCTGGCGGGTGGGCTCCCGCTGCTCGTGGCCCGGGTCGGCGCCCCGCCGACGGCGCACGCCGTGCTGCAGCTCGCGCGGGTCGCCACCTACTGGCGCGCCGCCGGCTTTGGCGTCGACCTGCTGATTATCGACGACCTGGTGAGCGAGAGCCTCGTCGCGCTCCCGGCGACGACCGGCGCCGGGCGCACCGTCGTACGGCGCAGCACCGAGATTCCCGCCGAGCTGCATCAACTGGCAGACCGGGCGGCGCGCCTGACCATGCTGGGGTCGCCACCGGAGGTGCGCATCTTCGTCGGCGACATCCCCGCCTCACGATTCCATCCCGTCAGCGAGGAACGCGGGGACGCCCCGCTCGCGAACACCGAACCGCTCCTCTATTTCAACGGATTCGGCGGCTTCACCGCCGACGGCACCGAGTACGTCATCCGGATGCCACGGGAGCGCGGCGAGCTCCGCCGGCCGCCGCTGGCGTGGATCAACGTGATCGCCAACGAAGAACTCGGCTTCCTCGTCAGCGAGAGCGGGGCCGGGTACACCTGGAGCGTCAACAGCCGCGAGCACCGGCTGACGCCGTGGTCCAACGACCCGGTCATCGACCCGCACGGCGAGGCCCTCTACGTGCGCGACGAGGACTCGGGGCGCTTCTGGTCGCCGCTCGCCGGCCCGGTGCCCGGCGCCGGCGGCTACGAAGTGCGTCACGGCTTCGGCTACACCCGGACGCTGCACGAGAGCCAGCAGCTCGGCCAGGAGGTCGTCGCCTTCGTGCCGCGCCACGACGGCGTGAAGCTGGTCCGCGTCCGCCTGACGAACCGCAGCGCGCGGACCCGCCGGCTCTCCGTCTTCGCTACTGCGCCTGGTGCTCGGCGTCGTGCCCGGCGACAGCGCCCGCTTCGTGGTCACCGAGCGCGACGGCGCGACCGGCGCGATGCTCGCCGCGAACCCGCACGCGGCGAGTTCGCCGGCCGGGTCGCCTTCGCGGCGCTGGTCGCCCCGGCGGCGCGACGGCGCCCGAGGCCAGTGCGACCGCGAGGCGTTCCTCGGCGCGGGCAGCCCCAGCGGCCGGCCGCGGTGGTGCAGGGTCGCCCGCTCGACGGCCGCGCCGGTGCCGGCCTCGACCCGTGCTTCGCCGAGCGCGTCGTCCCTGACGCTCGCGCCCGGCGAGACGGCCGAGTGGGCGTTCCTGCTCGGCGAGGCCGCCAGCCGGCGAAGCGGCGCGGGTCCTGGTGCGGCGCTGCGCGAGCGCGGCGCGTGACCGCCGCCCTCGACGGCATGCGCGGCGTTCTGGCGGAGACGGTCGGCCGGTTCCGCGTGCGCACGCCCGCGCCCGCCCTCGACCTCATGGTCAACGGCTGGCTGGCCTACCAGACGCTGTGCTGCCGCATCTGGGGCCGCTCGGCGTTCTACCAGTCGGGCGGCGCCTTCGGCTTCCGCGACCAGCTGCAGGACGCCGCGGCGCTGATCTACGCTCGGCCCGAGCTGACGCGCGCAGCAGATCCTGCTGCACGCCGCGCACCAGTTCGTCGAGGGCGACGTGCTGCACTGGTGGCACCCGCCGCTGAGCAAGGGCATCCGCACGCGCTTCGCCGACGACCTGCTGTGGCTGCCGTACATCACCGCGCGCTACGTCGCGCCACCGGGGACTGGCCGTGCTCGACGAGCGCGTCCGCTTCCTCACGCGCGAGCCGCTGCGCCGGGGCGAGGACGAGGCGTTCCTCGTGCCCGCGCGACTCGGGCGAGGCGGCCGACGTCTACGAGCACTGCTGCCGCGCGATCGACCGCTCGCTCGACGACGGGCGCGCACGGCCTGCCGCTGATCGGCACCGGCGACTGGAACGACGGCATGAACCGCGTCGGCCGCGAGGGCCGCGGCGAGAGCGTGTGGATGGGCTTCTTCCTCTACGCACATCCTGGGCGACTTCGCTGCCGCTCTGCGAGCGCCGCGGCGACGACGAGCGCGCCGAGCGCTACCGCGGCTGCTCCGCGACCTGGCGCGGCGCCTCGACGACGGCGGCTGGGACGGCGACTGGTACCGGCGCGCCTACTACGACGACGGCACGCCGCTCGGCTCGAGCAGAGCGACGAGTGCCGCATCGACGCGCTCGCGCAGGCGTGGGCGGTGCATCTCCGGCGCCGCGCCGCCGAGCGCGCGGCCAGGCGATGGACGCCGCTCGAGCGCGAGCTGGTCGACCGAGGAGGACGGGCTCATCCGGCTGCTGACGCCGCCCTTCGACGACGACCCCGCACGACCCCGGCTACATCAAGGGCTACGTGCCCGGGCGTCCGCGAGAACGGCGGCCAGTACACGCACGCGGCGCTGTGGGTGGTGCGGGCGTTCGCCGAGCTCGGCGGCGCGACCGCGCCGCGAAGCTGCTCGAGATGCTCAGCCCGGTGAGCCACGCGCGCACGCGCGCGCGAGGTGGCGCGCTACCAGGTCGAGCCGTACGTCATCGCGGCCGACGTCTACGGCGTGCCGCCGCACGTCGGCCGCGGCGGCTGGACCTGGTACACCGGGCTCGGCCGGCTGGATGTTCCGGGTGGCGCTCGAGTCGATGCTCGGTCTCACCTCGTCGGCGGGCGGGCGCTCGTCCTGCGTCCCTGCGTCCCCGAGACTGGCCCGGCTTCACGCTCCGCTACCGGCTGCCGAACGAGACGACCGCCTACGACATCGAGGTCACCCGCGGCGGAGCGGAGCGCAGCGTCGCGACGCTCGACGGCTCGCCGCTGGCGGTCGAAGGCCGCGCCGTCCGGGTGCCGCTCACCGGCTACGGACAGCAACACCACGTCCGCGTCATCCTCGGCCGGGACGTCGGGCCCGTGTACAGTCCGCGACAGTTCCCGTGAGGGCGGCTCAGCCGGCAGGGGCCAGCGAGCCGCCGTTGCTGCGGATGACGTCGGAGTAGAAGCGCGCACTCGCCTTCGGCGTTCGCCGCTGGGTGGCAAAATCGACATGAATCAGGCCGAAGCGCTTCGCGAAGCCGTGGCTCCACTCGTAGTTGTCGAGCAGCGACCAGGCGAAGTAGCCGCGCAGGTCGACGCCAGCGGCGATGGCTCGGTGCGCGGCCTCCAGGTGGTCCCGGTAGTAGGCCAGCCGGAGCGGATCGTCCAGCACCGGCCCGTCCGCACTGGGGGGATCCCGGAAGGCGGCGCCATTCTCGGTGATGTAGAGCGGCACCGCCCCGTAGCGCTGTCGTACCCAGAGCAGCATGTCGGTGAGCGCCTCGGGGCACACCTCCCAGTCGGTGGTGGTGTAGGTGTGCTGAGACTGCCGCACCTTGCCGGCGCGGACTGGCGGCGCGGCGGGATCGTCACAAGTGACCCCGCGGGTGTAGTAGTTGATGCCGAGGAAATCGAGCGGCTGCCGGATGAGGTCGAAATCGGCGGCGGGGAAGTCGGGCCAGGCCTCGCCGTAGATCTCGCGCAGCTCCTCGGGATAGGTACCGTGGAAGACGGGATCCAGGTACTGGCGGTTCATGTAGGCGTCGGCCCGGCGGGTGGCGGCGAGATCCGCAGGACGGTCGGAGGCGGGATACTTGGGCTCGAGATTCACGACAAGGCCGGGATGCATTCCCCCTTCCGCCCGGATGGCCTGCATCCCCGCCCCATGAGCCCGGAGCAGGTTGTGGGCCGCCAGCGGTGTCTCGAAGAGATTGCGGTGTCCGGGGGCGAGCGTTCCGGAGAGATAGCCGCCGTCGGTGACCACCCAGGGCTCGTTGAGTGTCGCCCACATCGCCACCCGGTCGCCCAGCGCCTTCACCATCACCCGGGCGTAGTCGGCGAACCACGCCGCGATGTCCCGGTTGAGCCACCCGCCCTGGTCGTCGAGGGCGGCGGGCAGGTCCCAGTGGTACAGGGTCACGTTGGGCTTGATGCCATGCTTGACCAGCAGGTCGGTGAGCCGATCGTAGAAGGCGAGCCCCTTCGGATTCACCGCCCCGCGGCCCGCGGGCAGAATCCGGCCCCAGGCGATGCTGAAGCGGTACGCGGTGAGACCGAGGTCCCGCATCAGGAGGACGTCATCCTCGAAGCGGCGGTAGTGATCGCAGGCGACATCGCCGGTCTCGCCATTCGCCGTCATTCCCGGCGTATGGGAGAAGCGGTGCCATATGCTGGGTCCTGCGCCGTCGGCGAGGGGCGATCCCTCGATCTGATAGGCAGAGGTGGCGGCTCCCCACAGGAAGCCGCGGGGGAACTGAATCGGTTCGGACATTCTCAGAAGGCGCTCAGATGGCCAAGGTGATGCTCGAAGGCCTCACAAAGATATACGAGGACCGCGGCAAGGTTCACGTCGCGGTCCACGAGATCGATCTGACCATCGAGGATGGGGAATTCCTGGTGCTGGTCGGCCCCTCCGGCTGCGGCAAGAGCACGACGCTGCGGATGATCGCGGGCCTGGAGGCGATCTCCGGGGGCACGCTCCGCATCGGCGACCGGGTGGTGAACCGGGTGCCGGCCAGCGAGCGGGACATCGCGATGGTCTTCCAGAATTATGCGCTCTACCCGCACATGTCGGTCTACGAGAACCTCGCCTTCGCCCTGACGCTCCGAAAGCTTCCCCGGCCCGAGATCGACGCCCGGGTGCGCAAGGCCGCCGATCTCCTCGGCCTCGGGGACCTCCTCGAGCGCAAACCCCGCCAGCTCTCCGGTGGCCAGCGCCAGCGGGTAGCGCTGGGCCGCGCGATTGTGCGCCAGCCGCAGGTCTTCCTCTTCGACGAACCGCTCTCCAACCTCGACGCCAAGCTCAGGGTCCAGATGCGCCGCGAGATCGCCTCGCTCCGGCGCCGGCTCGGCACCACGACCATCTACGTCACCCACGACCAGGTCGAGGCCATGACGCTGGGAGACCGGATCGTCGTGATGAAGGACGGCCGGGTGCAGCAGGTGGACACGCCCATGGGGATCTACCGCACGCCGGCCAACACCTTCGTCGCGAGCTTCGTCGGGAGCCCGCCGATGAACCTGATTCGGGGAAGGATTGCGGCAGGCACGTTCGCGGCGGCCGCCGGCAGCTTCGCCCTGGCCGCCGGAGCGGTGCGCGGCCAGGGGGAGGTGATCCTGGGCATCCGGCCCGAGGGGCTGCAGCTCCGGCCCGCCGGCCAGGGCGACTTCCAGGCCCGGATCGAGGAAGTCGAGCCGCTGGGCAGCGAGACCATGCTGACCCTCGACGCCGGCGACGTGGCATTCCTTGCGCGAATCGACGGCGGCGAGACGGTGCGGCGCGGCGACCAGGTTGGAGTGGCCGTCGCGCCAGAGGCGATGCACTGGTTTGCCGGCGACACGGAACTCCGCCTCGCCTGATCCGCGATGCTAGGCGTACGCGGGGTAGCTCGCGTCGTACATGCTCTTCAGCACTGCTGCCCGCAGATCGGCCGGCCGCGGCGCGGTCGCCAGCCCCTCCTCGTACGCCACCTCCGCGACCGCCGTGGCGATGTCCGCCGAGACCCGGCGGATTTCCCGGAGCCGCGGATAGAGCATGCCCCGATCGAGTGACGCCTGGCTGACGCCACTGGCGAGGGTACGCGCCGCGGCGTAGAACATGGTGTCGGTCACCCGGGTCGCCTTGGCGAGGATCACGCCCAGCCCGACCCCCGGGAAGATGTAGGCGTTGTTCCCCTGCCCCGGAACGAAGGTCCTGCCCGCGAGCGTCACCTCGTCGAAGGGACTCCCGCTTGCGAACACCGCCGTTCCTCCGGACCACCCGTAGGCTTCCTCGGCCGTGCACTCCGACTTGCTGGTGGGATTGGAGAGCGGGAAGATGATCGGCCGGGCATTGATCCGCGCCATCGCCCGCACCACCGGCTCGGTGAAGGTGCGCGGCTGCGCCGACACCCCGACGATCGCCGTCGGCTTGAGCGACTCCACCGCCTCGAGCAGGTTTGCGGCCGGCGGATGGTCGTGGGCGTAGGCCTTCTTGTAGTCCGCGAGATCCGCCCGGCCCTGCACCACGAGGCCCTTCGAATCCACGAACCAGCAATGGGTGCGTGCCTCCGATTCCGGAACGCCCTCCCGCACCTTCGCGGACACGATGAGATCGGCGATGCCGGTGGCCGCCGAGCCGGCACCGAGGAAAAGCACCTTCTGCGCGGTGATCGGCTGGCCCGTGATCCGGGCGGCCGAGAGCAGCCCCGCCAGCGTCACCGCCGCGGTGCCCTGGATGTCGTCGTTGAAACAGCAGACCCGGTTGCGATATCGGGCGAGGAGCTGGATCGCATTCTCGGTCGCGAAATCCTCGAACTGGATGATGGCTCCCGGGAATACCTCCTGGACGGCCAGCACGAATTCCTCGAGCAGCGCGGCATAGGATTCACCCCGCGTCCGCTGGTGCGGCAGTCCCAGATAGAGCGGGTCGTTGCGGATCTCCTCGCGGTTGGTACCCACGTCGATGGTGATCGGCAGGCATAGCGCCGGATCCACGCCGGCGCAGGCGGTGTACAGCGAGAGCTTGCCGACCGGAATCCCCATGCCGTTGGCGCCGAGATCGCCCAGGCCGAGGATCCGTTCACCATCGGTGACCACGATGATACCGATGCCGGTGTGGGGCCAGTGCCGCAGGATCTGCTTGACCCGGCCACGATCGTTCGCCGTGATGTAGAGGCCCCGCGGGCGGCGGAAGATGTGGCCGAACTTCACGCACGCCTCACCCACGGTCGGCGTGTAGATGATCGGCATCATCTCCTCGACATGCTCCATCACCGTCCGGTAGAAGAGATGCTCGTTCCGGTCCTGGAGGCTGATGAGATAGATGTACTTCTCGATCGGGCTGGCCTTCTGCCTGAAGTTCTCGAGGACCCGGGCCTCCTGCTCCTCCTGGGTCGTGACTTTCGGGGGCAGCAGGCCGCGCAGATGCAGCGCGTCGCGTTCCGCCTCGGTGAATCCGGTGCCCTTGTTGAGACGGGGATCGTGCAGGTACTCGTGCGGGGTGGGTGTCATGGTTTCAAGGTAGATTGAGATTCAGGAGCCGCAAGCATGACGCGGGCATCCACAATCCGCGCCCCGTCGGCAAAGGCGAGCACCGGATTGAGATCGAGTTCGGCGATCTCCGGACAGTCGACCACCAGACGGGATACCCGGAGCAGGACGTCTTCAAGGGCGGCGAGGTCGGCGGGTGGCGCCCCGCGGATCCCGCTCAGCAGGCGGAAGCCCCGGATGCCGCGAACCATCTCGGCGGCGTCGAGCCGGTGGATAGGCGCGAGCCGGAACACCACGTCGGCCAGCACCTCGACCAGCGTCCCGCCGATCCCGAACATCAGCATCGGGCCAAGCGAAGGATCCCGGGACATGCCGACGATCATCTCGCGGCCGCCTCGGACCATCTCCTGCACCAGCACGCCGGTGATCGATGCCTCCGGTCTCGCCCGCCGGGCTCCGCTCACGATCTCGGCGTAGGCCCGCCGCACTTCGGCCGCGTCACCGATACCCACCTGCACGCCGCCCACGTCCGTCTTATGCACGATGGCCGGCGCCACAATCTTCATGACGACTGGATAGCCGATCCGCTCCGCCGCTTCGACCGCCGCCTCCGCATCGCCGGCGAGCGCCGCGCCCGCAGTCGGGAGGCCGTAGGCCTGGAGCAGTTGCAGCGACTCGAGCTCGTCCAGTCGCTGCCGCCGGGCAGCGGAAGCCTGGCCCAGGATCGCGGCGGCACGCCCACGATCGACGGCCAGTTCCTCCGTGGTGCGAATCGGCCGCTCCCGCCACTCGCGGTAGCGGCACATCGACGCCAGCGCCCGCGCGGCCGACTCGGGGAAGATGTAGGCGGGGATGTCCACCGCGTGCAGTTCGGCCTTGCCCTGCGGCAGCCCCTGTCGGCCCATCAGCACCGCAAGGAGCGGCTTCGCCGGATGCCCCGCCTTGGCCGCAACGATCGCCTCGGCGACATCCTCCTGGCGCACCCCCATCGGGGGCACGAAGATCGACATCACCGCGTCGATTCCCGGATCGGCGAGCAGGGCATCGAGCGCCGAGCGATAGCCGGGCGGCGTCGCAGAGGCGATCATGTCGAGCGGATTGCGGAGGGAGGCGTCTTCGGGGAGCAGCGGCTTCAGGCGGGCGACCGTAGCAGGATCCAGCTCCGCCACCGTGACGCCGTGGGCCTCGAGCGCGTCGGCCGCGAGGATGCCCGGTCCTCCCGAGTTGGTGAGCACTGCGACCCGTCGCCCGCGGGGCAGCGGCTGCCCGCTGAACGCCATGGCGAGATCGAACAGCTCCTCGACCGAGCTGGCGCGGAGCACCCCCGCCTGTGCCAGCAGGGCCTCGACGGCGGTATCACTCGCCGCCAGCGCACCGGTGTGCGACGACGCGGCCCGGGCGCCGACCCGGGAGCGTCCCGACTTCACCACGATGATCGGCTTCTTGCGGGTGACACGCGAGGCGACCTCGAGAAACCGGCGCGGGTGCCCGAAGTTCTCGACGTACATCAGGATGACTCCGATCTGCGGATCGTCCTCCCAGTGCAGCAGCAGGTCGGTACCGCTCACGTCCGGCTTGTTGCCAATCGACACGAACTGGGCGATGCCGATGCCGTACTCCTGCGCATAGTCGAGGACCGAGAGTCCCATCGCGCCTGACTGGCTCACGAACCCCGCCCGCCCGACGGGAGGCATGCTCGGGGCGAAGGTGGCGTTCATCGACACCGCGGGGTCGGCGTTCAGCACGCCCAGACAGTTGGGCCCCACCAGGCGCATGCCGTGCCGGGCACAGATCTCGACCAGCTGCCGCTCTCGCTCGACGCCCGCACCACCGACCTCACGGAAGCCGGAGCTGATGACCACCAGCCCCCTCACCCCCTTCCCGCCGCAACTCTCTGCGACCTCGGCCACGCTCGTCTTGGGCACGCACACGACCGCCATGTCGACCGTGTCGGGGATGTCGCGGACCGTGGGCCACGCCCGCATGGAATGCACCGAGGACGCGCCGGGATTCACCGGATAGACCGTCCCGGTGAACCCGTATTTCACGAGGTTGGCGAGAATCTGATGACCGATGGTGTTCGGAGAGCGGCTCGCGCCGATGACGGCCACGGTCCTGGGGGAGAGCACGGGATCGAGAGAGCGAGGCATGCGCGAATCCTCGCCCTCTCCTGGTGAACCGGCGGTGACTCGACCGTGAAGCGTCCTTCACTGAGGCTCAGGTCGACGCCTTCCTTATGGTCAGCGGGCCGTTGGTGGTCACTACCCGGATTGGCGCCCCACCCTTGCCGAGCGTCGTGTGGATCCGGTCCTGCCGGCGACCGAGGAGCGTGACCGTGATCGGGATGTGGAAGTCGGTCGGACCATTGACGGTGCCTGTTTCGAGGCTGGCGTTGTAGCCATCGGGAATCGAGAGGTCCACCGGGCCATTGACGGATTCGGCATCGAGTCCCTTCCCCTTCCATTCGTGCCCCGCCAGTTCAACGGTCAGCGGCCCATTCTGCACGCGAGCGCTGACGTCGCCGCCGACTCCGGTAAGCGACACCGGACCGTTCTGGGCCCGGAGTTCAATGGAGCCGGTGACGTCCTCGACCGAGAGGGGGCCGTTGGTCGTTTCCACCCGGAGATCGGAGGTACGCGGGACCATCACGATCAGGGTCACCCCCCACCCGGAATGCCGGCTCGCATGGGGACCGTCGACCCGCACCCGTGGCCCCTGGATGGTCACCCGGATGTCCCGGGCGATCTCCTTGGCCGCCGCTTCGGTGCTCGCGGAGGCCTGCACCCGCGCGGTGATGGCCACCGAGTCACGGTCCCATCCCCGGATCTCCACGCCGCCATTCTCATCGGGATCGAAGCTGAGGGTACCACCGGAAGGATTGAAGCCCAGATGCCGGATCTCGCAGTACTGCTCGGTGCGGTCGTTGCCGTACCCGTCATCGCAGCGGCGGAGCCAGCGGTCGTCGTCCTGTTGCGCGGTCAGCGAGCGGCCTGGAAAGGAGGACAATCCGATCAGGCACAGCAGGGGAAAAGCACTTCGGCGCATGGCGAACTCCATGAGGGGGATGGCAGACGCCCCTTGGACACCGGTGATGCGCCGAAGGTTGCACCGGGCCCGGCCCCAGTCCAGCGGGCCGGGACCGGGGCCGTTTCAGATGGCCTTGCGACCCTGGATCACCCGGACCAGCACCACGATGATCGCCAGCGCGAGGAGCAGGTGAATCAGGCCCCCCATTGCGTAACCACTGACCATCCCCAGCGCCCAGAGAACAATGAGCACGATCGCGACGGTTTCCAGCATGTGAGCCTCGTTTCGGAGCGGGTTATTTGGGAACGTGTGCCGACCGGTGGCCCGGCTTGGCAGCACGTCCGTCGGCCGGACGCATACGGGCGGCCGGAGCAATCGAGAGTCGTTGCTCGAGGTGCGCCTCCACCATCCACAGCCATTTGTCGATTCCGCGGGTGACTTCGGTGAAGATGTCGGCGGTTGCGGCATCACCGAGCTCATCCATTGCATCGACCGCCTCGCGCGCCAGCGTGCCGAAGGTCTCGAGAGCGTCGCTCAATGCGGCGGCATGATCGAGGCCGGCGCTGATCTCCAGCGGGTACTCTTCCAGCGATGAGGCCAGGGCAACTGACCGCGCGGTCCCTGCGACCGTTCCGCCGAGCTGCACCGCCCGCTCCGCGATCGTATCGACGTATTCCTCCACATCCTCGTTGATCTCGTCGAACAGCTTGTGCAGGGCAATGAAATCGGGGCCCTTCACGTTCCAGTGCGCCTGCTTGACCTGAGTCTGCAGGTCGATGCAATCCGCCAGCCGCGCGTTGAGGACCTGAACCGCCTGGGCCCGTACCCCGGCTGACAGCGAGTTCTTCGTGGTGTGCAGTTCCATACGGCCTCGCATCCCAGGGCCGGCACTCGGATGGCCGGCGCTATTGCATATTCAGACAGTCGTGGAACCCGACGGAGCCGGGAACGGTGACTATCGGTGGGTCGACAACTCGCATCACAAGCGTTCGCATGCAGCCCGGTGCACTCACTTCCGACTGGAGCCCGGGCCGCGGAAGCTCCACCGAGCGTGATCGTCACCATCCCGCGCCACGATCCGGCCGAACCGCAGTGGATCCGGAATTTCGGATTCGGCGGGGGTAACCGGGAGGCAGAACCGCGGCATCCCGCCCGCCTTGGCGGTTGCCAGCGGCGAAACCACACGGTCTCGCAGCAGAAGCGCGCCGTAGCCGTCGTCCCAGATGTGCTTCAACCCGTGCCTCCCGGTGGCGCATCGACCCGCGACCGCCGCGATGGGCGGCTGCCTGCTGAAGTGAAGGTCACCCCGGGGCGGAGCGTCGACAATCGCTCGTTGGGACGATCCGGAGATTGAGTGCGCTGTATCGCGGTGCCAGGTCGGCGCGCCCAGCTGGAGCAGGGCGGTCAGGCGGCGGGTGCGGCGGTTTCCTGCGGGAAGGTCAGCACGATGCGCAGCCCGCCGAGCGGGCTGCTCGCGGCACTGGCACTACCACCGTGGAGGCGGAGGATCGCGGCGACCACCGCCAGGCCGAGACCGACCCCTGCGCCACGGGTCCGGGCCGGGTCCAGCTGGAAGAAAGGCGCGAAGAGTTGCGGGATCTTCTCGGCTGCCACACCCGGGCCGGAATCTTCGATGGTGATTCTCAGCGCGCCGGCGCCGTGCTCGGCGCCGATGACGGCCTCGGTACCGGCCGGGGTGTGCCGCACCACATTCTCCAGCAGTTGCGCGAGGGCCAGTGACACGAGGTGCGGGTCGACTTCGGCGGTGAGTCGGGTCGGAAGGCTGCCCACCCGCACCCGGTGGGCAGCCAGACGGCGCGGGGCCTGGCTCACGACGTCTGCGATGAGCGCCGCGACGTTCACCTGCTTGCGGGTCACGATCAGATCGCCCGCCTCGAAGCGGGTGAGGGTGATGAGTTGATCCCCGATGAGCGCGAGGCGGTCCACTTCCTCGAGGATGCTCCCGAGCAGGGCACGGTACGCCTCCGGCGCGCGCTCCCGGCGCAGGGCCACTTCGATTTCACCGCGCATGGCGGTGATCGGAGTACGGAGTTCGTGTCCGACGTCGCGAATGATCCGGCGCTGCTCGACCAGCGCGGCATCGAGTCGCGACAGCATGCCGTTCAGCACCCCGATCAGGTCCTGCAGCTCGACGACGTCGGCATGGACGGTGATCTTGCCATCGGAGCGGATGCTGCGCGCCTGCGCCGCGATCTCCGCGACCGGCTCCAGGGACGACCGGGCCAGCCAGCCGGCGCCGAGCCAGGTCAGCCCGGTGCCGAGGAGCGCTGTGGCGAGCATCCGCAGGAGCACCGCCCGGGTGGCGTGGAAGAGCGGATTGACCGAGGCGGCCACCTGCACCACCGCCACCTCCCCGGACCTGCGGCGGCCCTGCGGTGGCCCTGGAACGTAGACCGATCGGAACTGGCGTCCCGCCCACTCGGTCATCGACCATCCGCGCTCCCCGGCACGCGCCAGCGTGAGCGCGACGATGTCAAGTGGAATGTCGACGGCGATTCGGGAGTTGCTCTCGAGGATCCGGCCGGAGGAGTCGCGGGCGAGGACCAGCCGGTTACCGGCGGTCACCGAATCGCTGGGGTCGCCACCGCCTCCGTGGAAGCTCAGCGACTCGCCGAGTCCGATCGCATCCACCATCAGGGCAGCGGCGCTTGCCAGCTCCTCATCCAGCTCGCGCTCGAGGGTGCTCCGCACGCCGAGGTAGGCCCAGAGACCGATGATGAGGAGCGCGGCCAGCATCGTGGCCGCGTATCGCAGCGAAAGCGTGCGTTGGAGTGAGCGCATTACACCGCGCGGGAATCGCGCTCAGCCTGGGCGGGACGATTCCGGAATGAGAGTGTGAACCCGATGCAGCAGGTCGTCGAACCGGAACGGCTTCGTCACGTAGGCATCGACCCCTGCGCCGAAGGCGGTGTGCAGGTCATGGGCGTCATCCCGGGCGGTCAGCATGAGGATCGGCGTCCGTCGCCCATCCCGCCGAAGCTCCGCCGCGATCTCGGGACCGCTCCGCTTGGGAAGCATGTAGTCGAGCAGAATCAGATCGAAGTCCCCGCCGCGGGCCCTGTCGAGAGCCTCCTCGCCGTCCCGCGCCACGGTCACTTCGAACTGTTCTTCTCGGAATCCCTGCTCCAGGAAGCCGGCAACTTTCCGGTCGTCCTCGACGATGAGGATTTTCACGGTCCTAGCGTAGCCCCCGGACCGTGAAGCCTCCATGAAGAGACTTATAGGGTCAGCGAAGCGGCGAAGGCAGCTTGATGAAATAGACCTCGCTGAAGTCGGCGACACCGAGTTTGGGGAGCAGTTTGGGAGCGGGTCCCTCCGTGATGCCGAAGTCATCGTCATTGGAGACCGCGATGGTCCGGGCGTCGACGACCGCGACCCCTTCCGGCTTGTCGTGCCGATAGCCGATCGCGAGCAAGTCCACAACCAGCTCCTTCTTCACCGGCATGATCCCCTCCGACTGCAGCTCGGCCGGCGTCAGCGACTCCAGGCTCCTCCCGTTGAACAGCCGGCCCTCGGTGCCATCCGCTGGATCGGAGACGTCGGTCGCGCCCCGCAGATCGATCCGGTAGACCCGCTTGACCCTGGCCGGTTGGGTGGAATCGCCTGGCATGTTGCCATCGCGCTCGATGACGAGCAGCCGGTTCTGGTCGATGGCGGCCAGGTCGCTGTTGCGGTCGTCGACCTCCTCCTGCAGGTAGACGTACTGTCGCGTCGTCCCGGTCCTCGTGTCGAAGGAGACCAGCCGGCTGATCACCGACTTCCGCGCGGTCGCCTTGGGATTGTCGAGGGGACCCTCCACGATGCCGACGAGGGTCCGTCCATCAGGCAGCAGGGCCAGTCCCTCGAGACCGCGGTTGGCACGGCGCTTCTTCAGGACCTGCGGCAGCACCCGGGTGCCACCAGAGTAGGGGCTGATGCGCTCGAGAACCCGGCCGGTCGCATCGAGGTGCACGAGGCCGGGGCCATACTCCTCCGAGATCCAGAAGCCGCCGCCCTTGAGTGCCACGAGACCCTCCGGGTCGATCCCCTGCGGATCCAGGGGAATCACCGAGCCGTCGGTGCTCAGTGCCGTCTCCCCCGTGCCACCGGCGCCAACCAGCGGCGGAATGCCGGTGAGTGGCCTTCCGTCGGGAGTGGACATCTCGATCCTGGCCACCTGGGTGAGCACCCCGTTGCCGAGGTGGAATCTGCCGATGCGCGGCGTGAAGCCCGGCTCGACGAAGGCCTTGGTATCCTTGCCCGCGTCGTAGTTGGGTCCGCGGTCAGCGAGCAGGTAGAAGTATCCGGTCGCCGTTGGGTCGGGCGCGATGCCGGAGCCGTACCCGGCGTCGTACACTTCCACGCCGTTCACCGTTGCGAGCACCGGATGGGGCCGCACCGGGGCAACGACGGGCGGCCCCTGTTGTGCGTGCGAGGTCGCCACCGCCACCGGCAGCAGCAGGAGAAGAACAAGCCCGCCCCGCTTCTCGAAACCCATTGACGATCTCCGGTCGATTCGTGGCCCCGGGCCCCTGTGGCCCGGGTGCAGAATCTTACCCGCTTCCGGGACACGATCGGGTCTCGGCAGTGCAACGACGAGGTAGCATCGGCCCACGGAAGCCCGCCCGGGGTCCGTGGTGGTCCCCCTGCAAAGGTTGACCCCCCTCCAGTTCACCCGCATCATCCAGCGTGGCCTCTAGAACCCAGCCTCCCGACGTCCCCACCTCCGGACCGGGAGAATCGCCGCCCCCAAGCCCCGCCACCGCCCCCGACGAACACCGGGAGTCGGCCGCGGCGGCGGGGCTACGCTACGTCACCGACGCGATGCCAGGCATCCGCCGGCGCCGGGCGGGTCGGGGCTTCACCTACCTCAAGCCCGATGGCGGGACGATCCGTGACGCGGCGACGCTGACGCGCATCCGCGGCCTCGTGATCCCTCCCGCCTGGACCGAGGTCTGGATCTGCCCCTCGCCGGAAGGGCATATCCAGGTCACCGCGCGGGACGCCAAGGGGCGGAAGCAGTACCGGTACCACCCGCGATACCGCGCAGTGCGGGACGAAACCAAGTTCGGCAGGATGCTGGAATTCAGCGAACTGCTGCCCGGCATCCGCGAGCACCTCGAGCACGACCTCAAGCTCAGCGGTCTCCCCCGCCCCAAGCTGCTCGCCACGGTCGTGTGGCTGCTGGAGCGGACCTTCATCAGGGTGGGCAACGACGAATACGCCCGGGATAATCGATCCTACGGGCTCACCACCATGCGGCGCCGGCATCTGACGGTCTCCGGATCGCGGATGGACTTCGAGTTCCGTGGCAAGAGCGGGGTGAAGCATGCCGTCGCGGTCACCGACCGTCGCATCGCGCGGATCATCCAGCACTGCCAGTCGCTGCCGGGCGAGGAACTCTTCCAGTACCTCGACGAGGATGGCAAGCGCCAGTCGGTCGACTCGGGCGACATCAACGAGTATCTCCGTCAGATCAGCGGGCGGGAGGTGACGGCGAAGGACTTCCGCACCTGGGCGGGCACCATGCTCGCCGCTTCCGAGCTTTGCCGGCTGGGCCGGGCGGACTCCGAGCGCCAGGCCAAGGCGAACATCATCGCCGCGGTGGACATAGTGGCCCGCCGGCTTGGCAACACCCGCGCCGTCTGCCGGAAGTATTACGTGCACCCCGTCATCTTCGAGGCCTACCTGCGGGGCCAGGTCGCCCAGATTCCGCCCGAGCCACCAGGCCCGGGGCGGGAACACCCCGCCGCCTCGATTCGCCGCGATGAAGCGATCGTGCTCAAGTTCATCCAGGAGTGGGATCGCACCGGCGCGCGGAAGGAATAGACTCCGCCGCGGCGACCGAACCGGATTGAGCCGGGTCGCACCATAGCGCTACAGCACACCGTTCCGACTCCGCCTGCCTCACTCGCAGCAACTCCAAGCCCGACAACGCACTCCGTCCTCCATCTCTCGCGGCGCCGAGGCGGCTCTCCGCTTGCCTTGAGGGGGTGCGCGTCACCGATCCGGGTCTCGTGCACCTGCAGCCGAACCGAACGGTGCGCTCACCCCACCCCGGAGGCATGCCATGCGCCCGATCGTCCCTTTCCTCACTCACCTCGCCTGTGCGTGCGTCGCTGCCTCGGCGGCGCTCGCGCAGACCACCGCGCCCCCGCGCCCCGTTCTGGAGGCGAGCCTCTGGGGTGGCTACACGGCGTTCAGCGGGGAGCCGCGCGCGGGCACCGGCGGGCGTACCGGTGAGGGCGGCATCCGCTCGGCCGAGGTTGCGGCCTGGCCGGCCAGGGGTGTGCGACTCTTCGCCCGCTACGAGAACACCCTCTCCCTCGATAACCTCGCGTTGATCCGGGCCAATCGCCGGGTGCCGACCTACAGGGGCGGCGCGCTGCTCGACTGGGGCGGCCGCTTCACGACCGTGGTGGACGCCGGACGCCGCACTCTCCCCGGCCAGGTCGGTCAGACGTTGCTCGGTGCCGTCCAGGTGCTGTACCTGGCCAACGGGACCGCACTCAAAGCCGGCGGCTGGATCGGGCCGCGCGACGACCACCGCACCGAATGGCTGGCGCACGCCGGAGTGAATCTGCGGGCGGGCTCGCGGCTTCGCCTGGAACCGACCCTGTTCTTCGCACGGAGCGGAATTGCCGGTGAACGCCAGTGGCGTGCGCTGCTCGCGGGTGAGGGCCGGCTCGACAGCCGCTTCACCCTCGGAGGCGGCATTGCGGCGGGCCGCAACCACAGCCTCGACCCGCGGCTGACCGGTACGAGTGGGGACGCCTACCTCCGGGTCACCGCCTCACTCGGCGGTCTGCAGGCGGTGCATCTCCTGCTCCGCCACGAGACCGCGCCGGGCGCCAGCGACCTGACGACGGTCGCGGCCGGTCTCTCGCTGGGAGTACCCCGGCCATGACCCCACCACGCCCGGCCGCTCCTGCACGGCCCACCCTGTATCTGGCGATCTTCGGAGCCTGGTTCGCGAGCCTCGCCTGGTTCCATCCGCGACTGGCGGCGCTTCTCGATCTGGCGCACGGCTCGCTCGCGACCGCGGCGGTGCTCTTCTTCATCGTCTTCACCGAGATCGCGTGGCTGTACGGCTTCTACAACGTCGGCGTCGTGCTGTTCGCCAGCTGGTACGGCTGGCGGAATCGGCGCGCGCCGCGCGCCCGGCCAGCGCCATTGCCCATCCCGGCCCCGCCGGTTGCGGTCCTCTATCTCACCTGCAACGATTTCGTCGAGGAGAGCGCGGCGTCGTGCCTCGCCCAGGACTACCCCGCCTACCGGCTCTACATCCTCGATGACAGCAGCGACCCGGCGTGCCGGGCCCAGGTGGACGCCTTTGCCACGCGCGCTCCCGAGCGCATCGAGGTGGTGCGCCGCACCGACCGGCGCGGCTTCAAGGCGGGGAACCTCAACCACGGGCTGGCCAAAGCAGCGGTGAGCGAATCGTTGTTCGCGATCGTCGACGCCGACGAGGTGCTGCCCCCGACCTTCCTGCGCCGGATGGTCCCGCGGCTGCTGGCCGACCCCACCTGCGGCTATGTCCAGGCCAACCACCGCTGCAACCACCGGGACGACGGCACCCTGGCCGGCGCCGTCGGGGTGGGAATCGACATCCACTGGCGGTGGTACCATCCACTGCGCAACCGCTGGGGCTTCGTCATGCTGCTCGGCCACGGCGCGCTGGTCCGGCGCCGGGTGTGGGAAGAGATCGGGGGATTCCCCGAGATCGTCTCGGAAGACCTGGCGTTTTCGGTTCGCGCGCGGCAGCGGGGATGGCGCGGCATCTTCGCCGAGGAGATCGTGTGCCTCGAGGACTTCCCCGAGACGATGCGTGCCTTCCGGGTGCGGCACATGAAGTGGACCCGGGGCACTTGCGAGTTCTTCGCGCGGGAGATGTGGCCGGTGCTCCGGGCCAAGGGGATGCCGCTGGCCGAGAAGCTGGACGTGCTCTTCCCGGCCCTCAGCCTGCCACTGTCGCTGGCGTATTTCCTGTTCATCATCGACGCCAACGTCCTCTTCATGCTGCTCTTCTCGCACGCCAAGCCGCTGACCCTGGCGATGGGGAACGCCCACCTCGTGCTGCCGACCCGGGCGCTCGATGCAGGGTTTTCCGCTGTGAGCAGCTGGGACTTCTTCCTGATCACCCTGCTCACATTCATAGCCCCGGTGCTCTGCTTCATCATCGAGCTGGCCCGGCGGCCGGCGGAGCTGTTCCGCTTCCTCTGCAAGAGCAGCGTCATCTACGCAGCACTGGGGCCGCTCTCCTCCCTCGGCGTGGTGGGCTACCTGCTCTCGGGCAAGGCGACCTTCCTGGTCACCGGGGATCGCGGGACGTCCGGCGCAGGGACGGTCCGGCGCAGTCGCCCCGCACTCTGGCGGCAAGGCTGGAACCTGATCCGTACTGCGGTCACCGGCAGTCACCCCGATCATCCGCTGGTGCAGGGATTCGAAGTGGCGTGCGGGGTGGTCTTCGGCATCGGCTGCCTGCAGATGGCGCAACTCTCCTTCCTCGGGCTGTCGCTCGGATTCGTGCTGGTGCCCATCCTGCACCACTTCCCGTGGAACCATCCGGTCATCCAGCGGGTGATCTATCTGCCGTTCTCGCTGATCATGGGAGGGCTCCTGGTGGGCGGGCTGGGATTGATCGGAGTGCAAACAGTGTTCTTCGGATACGGTCTTCACTTCTGACCGGGGACGGGGATGGCAGGGACCCGACGACGCGCTATACTGGTCTCTCCATCCCCCCTCCGGTGCCGCCGATGCCCGCCCCCGCCCGCCTCATCGATGTGAGCCACGAAGTCGAGCATGGCATGATCACCTACAAGGGCCTCCCCGCCCCGGTGATCTGCGACTACCTCAGCCGCGAGGCGTCGAGGTCACGTTATGCGCCGGGTACCGAGTTCCAGATCGGGAAGATCGAAATGGTCGCGAACACGGGGACCTACGTCGACAGTCCGTTCCATCGATACGCAGGCGGGAAGGACCTCGCGGCGCTTCCGCTCGGCTCACTCGCGAACCTCGAGTGCCTGGTCGCCCGGATCCCCCCGGCGACCGGTCGTGCGATCGACCGGCTGCCCTTCACTCCCGAGGAGATCCGGGGGCGGGCCGTCCTGGTAGAGACCGGCTGGGACCGGCACTGGCGCACCGATCGCTATTTCGAGGGGCACCCCTACCTGACCGGCGAGTTGGCGGAGTGGCTGGTCGCAGCGGGGGCGGTGCTGGTGGGAATCGACTCCTTCAACATCGACAACATCGACACCGGCGAGCGGCCGGTACATAGCGCCCTGCTCGGCCACGACGTGCCCATCGTCGAGCACCTGCGCGGGCTTTCGGCCCTCCCCGAGCGAGGCAGCCGGTTCTTCGCAGTCCCGGTCAAGGTGAAAGGGTTCGGCACCTTTCCGGTCCGCGCCTTCGCGGTGGCCTAGGCTCCGGGCGGGCGCTACCCTTGCCCGCCGTACACCACTCCGCGTCGCTCCGGGCCAAGCGTCGCGATCACCGCGCAGCCGAGAAACACCGTCGCCGCCGTGGCCGCCATGGCCCAGGTATAGCTGAACCGCGCCGCGTACACCGCCTCCAGATACACGACGCTCCCTGCCACCAGCACCCCGCACTGATAGGCGAATCCCGGGAGGAAGCCGCGCACGGAATCGGGCGCGAGTTCGGTGATGTGCGCCGGAATCACCCCCCAGGCTCCCTGCACCATGAACTGCATCAGGAAGGCACCGGCGAAGAGCACCGGCAGCGACGGGGCAAAGGCCCACGCCGGGATCATGATGAAGGCGCCGAGGAGGGCCAGCACGATCGCCCGGCGGCGGCCGATCCGGTCGGAAAACATCCCGAAGAGGACACCACCCAGCAGGGCGCCGACCATCGAGATGGCGGTGAGCACCGCGCGCCGCTGCGGCGTGAACCCCCAGTCCCGCTGCAGGTAGGTGGGATAGAGATCCTGGGTGCCGTGGGAGACGAAGTTCATCATCGTCATCAACGCCCAGATGTACAGGAAGATCTTCCAGTGGGACAGAATGCCCCGGCCAAGTTGTGACCAGCTCTCATGACGGGTACGCTGCCAGACTTCGGACTCCGGCACCTTGAAGCGCACGTAGACCGCGAGCAGCGCGGGGAGGCCGCCGATGAAGAACATCGGCCGCCACCCCCAGCGCGGGAAGACCACCAGGTAGCAGAGCGCCGCCAGCAGGTATCCGACCGCGTAGCCCTGCTGCAGCAGTCCGGAGAAGAGCCCGCGGAGCCTCGTCGGCACTTTCTCCATCACCAGCGAGGCACCCACGCCCCACTCCCCGCCCATCCCGATCCCGAACAGCGCCCGGAGCACCATGAACGAGGCATAAGTCGGCGCCAGCCCGGAAAGGACTTCGATCAGGGCATAGAAGACCAGGTTGACCATCAGCGGGATCCGCCGGCCGTAGCGGTCGGCCATGAGACCGAAGACCAGGGCGCCCACGGGCCGGAACGCCAGGGTGACCGTGACCGACAGCGCGATCTCCGCGTCGGTCTTGCCGAACTCCTTCCCGATCGCCGTCAGCGTCATGACGACCACGAAGAAATCAAAGGCGTCGAGGGTCCAGCCGAGAAAACCGGCGAAGACGGTGGCGCGGTGGCCCGAAGCGGATTCGGTGGGTGGCATGGGTGGCGGCAATATGGAGCGACCCGGCCGCCACAGCCAGCGAGGAACGGGCTGCTACTCCGGCATGCAGCTGCGAGGCGAGTAGCGTGGCGCGGCGCTGTCGGCCCTGGCGGCGGGGCGCTTGCGGGGATGGGGTCTTTGCGCAGTGAGCGTGTCAGCGAGCCCCCGGCCTCGGCGCAGCGAGTCCATCATGAAGCCGCGGTACGGCGGGAAGGTCGAATCCGGAGACTCCGCGCCGACCTCAGGAGCCGGTCGCGGTGCAGGCGCCCGCATGCCGGTGCCGATCGCGAGCAATCCCAGTACGGCGATCCCGGCCGCCAGCCACCGCGGCAGCGCAGGGGATCCGTGCTTCGCCGTCATGCGCGGCGCCCCGCTTCCATCCAGTCGATCAGCGCAAAGGCGAGGAGGGCGAGGAGCGCGATCCCGCCGACTACCACCCCCCGCGACAGTCCGAGCAGATCCGGCAGGGTGGCCCCGGGCAGCGAGGTGGAGGATGCGATGTCCGCGAGAGCGGGATAGACCTCTCCGAAGACCACGATACCGGCGACCATCCCTGCCAGCGCCACCGCGCCGTCGAGCCGCCCGCTCATGCCCGCGACACAGGATGTCCCCGGACAGTAGCCGGCCATCACAAACCCCGCGCCGAAGACCAGCCCGCCGATCAGTTGCGGCACGACGTAGGTCGGCGGCGCGAGCAGGACCGCGGTATCGAGCAGCCCGGCCCATTCCAGCCAGTACAGTCCCAGCATCGCGGTCACGATGGCGGTGAACATGACCTTGAAGACGGTGAGATCCCTGAAATAGAACTGGCCCGAGAGTTTGCGGCCGTCGCCGAGCCCTCCCCGCTCCAGCGCGACGCCGAAGCCGATGCCCAGCACCAGCGCAAGACCAAGCACGACCGCGGACGGCAGGTCGGACCGCGCTCCCAGCGGGAAGATCAGATCCATTGCCGCCTCACGAACCAGGCCGCGGCGTAGCCGCCGGCGAAGAGGGCCAGCATGAAGACCCAGCTCCCGACGCCGAGCAGCGCACCACCGCTCAGCGCGAGCCCGCTGGTGCAGCCCCGCGCGAGCGCCGCGCCGAAGCCCATGACGCCGCCCCCGGCGCCCGCCAGCAGAAGCCGGCCCGGCCGGCTGATCCGGGGCCCGCGCGTCACTCCTGGTCGCGCCCGTCCCGCCCACCGCGCCGAGAGCCAGGCGCCGAGGCAGAGCCCCGCCACCTCCACCACGATCCAGTAGCGCTCCACCACCGAGGCGTTGTCCCCTCGCTCGTCGGCGTAGAAGGGGTTCGCAGCCACATGCGCCGGGAAGACCAGCCGCATCGCGTCGCCGAGCAGCGTCCGCACCGCCCCCACCACACCCAGCCCTCGGCCGGCCAGCAGGAAGGTCGCCAGCAGGACCAGCCCCAGCGCCACACCGGCGAGGTACGGATTGGCGTAGTCGTCCGGGACGCTTCGCGCGGGCTCAGCAGGAGAGGTAGTCGGCATAGTCGCAAGTAAGGTCGGGGTGCACGTACTCGCCATGTTCCGCATCGTACCGATACCCGCCGGCATGGCGGCCCCGCGCGATCTCCCCCAGCGCCTCGGCGAGCAGCAGTACCTCCTCGCGCGTGTTGTAGAGCCCGAAGCTGGCGCGCACGGCGCCAGGCATCTCGCCGTGACTGCTGCGCGCCAGTACCTCCGTGGCGCCATCCGGAATCCCCAGCAGGTGCCGCAGGTAGGCGTGGGCGCAGAAGCAGCCGCTACGGGTGCCGATGCCCCACTCCTGACTCAGGATCGCCGCCACCAGGCCATGCGGCACTCCATCGAGGTTGAAGGCCACCACGCCAACGCGGGGACGCTCGCTTCCTCCGTAGAGCCGGATGCCGGGGACCTGGCCGAGCCGCTGCAGGGCGAGGGCCGTCAGCTCCGATTCCAGCGCCACGATTCGGCGCCAGCCGATCTCGGCGTACACCCGCAGCGCGGCGCCCAGGGCCACCGCGCCCATCACGCACGGCGTCCCCGCCTCTTCCCTGCCCGGCAGCGCCGACCACTCCGCCCCGGAGTCGGTGACCAGGTCGACGATCCCGCCGCCAACCTGATACGGCGTCCCGGAGTCAAAGCACTCCCGCGGCCCCACCAGCACCCCCGCCCCGAAAGGTGCGTACAACTTGTGCCCGGAGAAGGCGACGAAGTCGAGATGCCGCGGATCGGCCGAGCGCCCGACGTCGACCGGACGGTGCGGCACCAGTTGCGCCGCGTCCACCAGGATGCGCGCCCCAACCGCGTGCGCCCACTCGGCCCAGGTGTGCACCGGATTGAGGAAGCCGGTGACATTGGATGCACCGGTCACCGCGAGCAGGGCCACCCGGCCCTGATACCGCTCCAGCTTGGTGGCGAGGTCGTCCTCGTCCACCGCGCCATCCGCCGTGAGCCCCACGTGCACCACCTCGGCCACCCGGCGCCAGGGCAGTTCATTGCTGTGATGTTCCATGCGCGTCGTCAGGACGACCGCACCCGGCGAGACCGCGAGGCGTGCTGCGACCAGGTTGATCGCCTCGGTGGTGTTTCTGGTGAACAGGACCACCTTCTCCGCCGGATCGGCTCCGAGCGCGAGGCCGGTCTCGGTCCGTGCGGTCTCGTACGCGGCGGTCGAGAGGCGGGACTTGAAGCCGGCGCCGCGGTGCACATTCGAGTACCACTCCGCGAGGCCGTTCACCGCCGAGAGCGCCGCGAGGAACGGCGGCGTGCTGGCCGCGTTGTCGAAGTTCACATAGCGCCCGGTGCGTCCGCCCAGCAGCGGCACCCGGGCTTCGGTGCCCGCGACGAGGCCCCTGAGGCCGGCGGCCGCGCGGGGCAGCGTCGGCCGCTCGGACTCGGAGGAGGCCGGCCCGTCGAGGAAACGGGCGATCATCAGGAGTGCCGGCTCCGGTTGGCGCCTTCCACCGGCAGATCCTGGCGCTCGCTCCACTCCTGGAAGGAGCCGTCGTAGAGCCGCACAGTGTAGCCGAGGTAGCGCGCAACCAGGAAGACCAGGCTCCCCTGCTGGCCGATGTGACAGTAGGAGACGACAGTCTTGCCCTTCGTCGCGCCTGCGGCGGTGAGCTTCGCGGCGAGGGTGGCGCGGTCGAGCAGCCGGTTCTGATCGTCGACCAGGCTGCTGTAGGGCAGGTTCAAGGCGCCAGGGATGTGACCGCCGCGGGGCATCTCCAGCTCGATCGTATCCAGGTAGAACCCGGGATCGCGCGCGTCGATCAGCGCGATGCCCGGGTCCTTGAGATGCTGGCTCAGCCAGTCGACCTTCACCACCACATCATCGCGATACCGGGTCACGAAGTGCCCCGGCGTCACCGTCGGGACCTCGGCCGTCACCGGCCGCCCTTCGGCCACCCACGCGGGCAGCCCGCCGTCGAGGAACGACACCTGCCCCCGCAGCCCCGCCGCCTCGAAGGTGAGCAACGCGCGGGCGGTGGGGGTCACCCAGTCGTCGCCGAAGTACACCACCACGCGCGAGTCGTTGGACACCCCTTTCGCGGAGAGCGTCGAATCGAGTTGCGCGGCGCTGGGAAGCTCCAGCGCCAGCCCCATCGGCCTGGCGTTCATGTCGTGCGGCGCGGCGATGTCGTGGAAGTCCAGTCGCTGGGCGCCGGGGATGTGGCGGGTGGCGTACTGCTCCGCCCGTCCGATCTCGAAGAGCACGAGGTGGGGATCGTGGAGATGGGTGGCGAGCCATGCCGTCGTCACCACGATCGGCTCGTCGGCCGCGAGGGCCGGCTGCGCGATGGGGAAGAGATCGGCGAGGGCGAGCATCGGTGCGAGAGCCAGGAAGAGCATGGTACCTCCAGGTGGTGAAGTCCGTGGTGCTGGCTCAAACCTGGGGTCCGACACCCGATCCTCCAATGACTTTGCAGCGAACGGCGAATGGCTGCAGCGAAAGGGGCCGTCGGCGCGGTGCGGCGGTCAGAGCGACTGTCCGAGGCGCGCCTCCAGGTGCTCGCGGCGGGCCCGGCTCAGCTTGAGGCGGGTGCCGTCCTGCAGCAGCAGGATGTGTTCGCCCTTGAAGAAGGGCTGCAGCTCGCGAATCCGGTCCAGATTGACGATTGCCGACCGGTGCACCCGGAAGAACCTGGCCGGGTCGAGCCGGGTCTCGAGGGCATTGAGCGACTCCCGCAGCAAATGCACCTGGCCCTGCGCATGGAGCTTCACGTAGTAGTCCGCGGCCTCGATCCAGTCGAGGTCTTCCACCCGCACGAAGGCGACCCGGCCCTCGTGCTTCACGATCAGCCGGCTCAGGACGGTTTCCGGGGCCCGCGCGCCCCCCTGCTCGAGCAGTCCGACCAGCCGCCGGCTCAGCTCCCCGACTTCGGCGGTGCGCAGATTCCGCTTGGCGCGCTCCACCGCCTCCGAGAAGCGGGTGTCGTCGAAGGGCTTGAGCAGGTAGTCGATGGCATGCACCTCGAACGCCTTGATCGCATGCTGATCGTAGGCCGTCACGAAGATCACCCCCGGCATCCGCTCGGCCGGGAGAGCGCGGAGTACCTCGAAGCCATCCAGCTCCGGCATCTGCACATCGAGGATCACCAGATCGGGCTTGAGAGCCACGATCGCCTCGAGCGCCGAACGGCCGTCACCCCGCTCACCGATCACGGCGGTCTCCGGGTCCTTCGCCAGCAGCTGCACCACCCCCGCCCGCGCCAGCGGCTCGTCGTCCACCACCAGGACCCGGAAGGGGGCGCTCATGCCGGTGCCAGCATTGGCGCCACGGGGTGGGTGCGAAACGGCAGACTGATGCAGGCGATGGCACCGCCCCCTTCCGCCTCGGTGAGCTCCAGCGACTGGTCCGCGCCGTGGAGCTCCGCCAGCCGGGCGCGAGTGTTGCGAAGCCCGACCCCGGAAACAGGCAACGGCGTCGCGGTGCCGTTGGGGCCGGGACCGTCGTCCCGCACACACAGCAGGAGCCGGTCACCTTCCCGGCGGGCGGTGACCTCCACCAGCCCGGCCGCGGCGCGGCGACCGATCCCGTGACGGATGGCGTTCTCCACCAGCGGCTGCAGGATCAGGTTCGGCACCCAGGCATCGAGCGTCTCCGGCTCGGGAGTCACCCGGACCCGCAGCCGATCCTCGAAGCGGACCCGTTCGATCGCCAGGTAGCGCTCGAGGAAGCCCAGCTCCTCCGACAGCGGCACCTCGACCGCCGGATTCTCCTCCAGCACGTAGCGCAGCAGCTCGCTGAGCTCCGCCAGCGAGCGTACCGCCTCGTCGTTGCGACCGGCGCGCACCATCATCGCCACGCTGTTCATGGCGTTGAAGAGGAAGTGAGGATTGAGCTGGCTGCGGAGCGCCTCGAGCCGGGCCTGGGCAAGCTGCACCGCCAGGTTCGACGCCGCCCGCTCCCGCTCGCGGAAGCGCTGGTAGTAGCCGGCGGCGTAGAGGAGACCCAGCACCGATCCGTAGGCCGGCAGGTCGAAGCGGAGCGATCCCAGTCCGGCGACCAGCGCGTTCCCCAGGAGCCGCAGCGCGGGGGAGTACGGGTAGATCCCGAGGCCCGCCCGAAGCAGGCTTTCCAGCATGGAGTGGAGTACCGTGACCGCGACCGCGAAGGCGACGTGCAGCAGCGCGCGGAACACCGGGCGCGACCCCTCGAGCGGAACCCGGTGAATGAACCAGAGGATCAGCGGGGCCAGCAGGATCCAGAGAAACCAGTAGGGCATCCCCATCTCGATGGCATGGATGGCGGTGAGGTCTCCGCCATGCTGTCGCATCATCAGGTGATGCTGGCCCGCGGCGATCGCCCCCAGCACGGCGGCGACGCCGAGCGCCACCAGCAGCGGCACACGGCCCGGGGTGAGACGAGGCTGGTCCATGACGGCAAGCTACGCAGCAGGTCGGGCCGGGAGAAGGCTGCTGCAGCCGGGTGCGCCCCCGGCGCAGCCAACTCCCCGATTCCTGCAGCCGGCGGAGAGCCATCTTGCCGATTGCCCGTCGTGCGTGCATCGTAGTCGTCGGCGGTGATCCACGCCCAACCTCATCGGCCCTCCCCCAGCGGGGGCCAGCAACGAGGCAAAGGGGGGCATACTCCCGGATCGGCATCCGTGTCGGCCTTTGCGTCGCCACCAGGCGTCGCTGCTGGGGAGCGTGCGCCGGTGGCCCGACCAAAGGAGCCTGCACCATGCCAACGAACAAGGACTTCAAGCGCCTCGTGCGCGCCCGCATGACAAAGACCGGCGAGTCCTACACCGCCGCTCGAGCCCGGCTGCACCCGCCGGCAACTCCCTCCCCGAAGCAGCCCCCCGTCGCCACCCCTGACTTTGCGACCATCGCGGGAATGAGCGATGCTGCCGTCAAGGCGAAGACCGGCTGCGCCTGGGACCGCTGGGTCTGGGCGCTCGACAAGGCCGGGGCCCACGGGTGGGACCATGCCCGGATCGCCCGCCACCTGCGGGAGAAGTACAAGGTGAGCGCCTGGTGGAATCAGATGATCGCGGTCGGCTACGAGCGCATCCGGGGCCTGCGGGTCGTCGGCCAGCGCCGGGACGGGGGATTCACCTGCACCAAGAGTCGCACCTTCGCCCTGCCCCTCACCCGGTTGTACCGCGCCTTCAAGGACAAGCGAACCCGCGACCGCTGGCTGCCGGGTATCACGCTCCGGGTCACCAGCGCCACGGCCAACAAGTATCTGCGGATCGTCTGGTCCGACGGATCGAAGGTGGCGGTGGGGTTCTACGGCAAGGGCCCCGGCAAGAGCCAGGTGCAGGTGGAACACAACGGCCTGACTGACCAGGCGGCCGCCACGCGGCTGAAGGACTTCTGGAGTGAGCGTCTGGCGGCCCTGGCGTCCCTGCAGGAAAAGCGGCCCGGGAAGTAGTCGGAAACGCCGTGGAGCCGGAGAACATCCCGGCTCCACGTTGCTTCACCCGCCGAGCGGCCGAGTGTGCTACCGCGCAGTCGCCACCTGGAGCTGCTCCAGCTTCCCGTCGGGGGTCTCGAAGGTCCACACCCGGAGCGTCTTCTCCGCGAAGCTGACCCGGTACACCCGCAGCGTCATTCCGCCGCGGAGCGCCTGGTAGGTCTGCTCGAACCCGGTCGGCGCGCCGAGCGGCGCGAGACTGCTCTGGAAATCGGCCAGGGCCGTCTCGCTGAAGTAACTGTTGGCGTTGTCGGTGAAGAGCGACCGGTCGATGGTGGCGTGCTGGAGGCCGTCGAAGATGGCCTTGACCAGGTCACGCTTGGCCGCCGTCTGCGGATCCGCGGTGGCGAAGAGCAACGCGGTGATGCCGCGGGCGATGTCGCCCGACGCGTTCGCGGCGTCCTGGTTGGTCAGCACCACGACCGCCGCGCTGTCGTCCGGAAAGACGATATTCTGCGCGGTGAAGCCGGACACCTCACCCCCATGCTCCAGCGCACGGTGGCCCTGCTCCGAGGTGACGTCGACGCCAAGCCCGTATCCGGTGGCGAGCCCGCTGGTGAGCAGGACGTCGGACTCGAACGCCTGGTACGAGGCGGGGCGGAGCAGCTTGCGCTGGATGATCCCGATGTCCCAGCGCGCCAGGTCCTGGGCCGGCATCGCGAGCTCCCCCGCGGCGAAGAGCCACCCCTTCCCCTCCTTGGGCGCCGGGTGCAGCGGCCCCAGTGCGAAGCGCATGTACCCGGTCGGATCGGTCTCCCCCAGCTTCTCCTGGTCGATGTTCATCACGCTGGTCATGCCCAGCGGCGAGAAGACGTTCTCCCGGAGAAACTTCAGCAGCGGCATCCCGCTCGCCTTCTCGACGATCACCCCCGCGATCACGTAGTTGGTATTGCTGTACTGCCACTTGCTGCCCGGCGTGAAGTCGAGCGGTTTGCGGGCCCAGAGATCCAGGATCCGGTCTGCCTCGATCGGCTGCAGCATGAAGGGAGGGACGTAGTCCTGCGGCCAGTAGTCCTGGTACCCCGAGGTATGCGACAGGAGCTGGCGGATGGTGACCTCATTGGCCCGGGTGAGGCTCGGCACGAAGCGGGACACCTTGTCGTCCAGCTTGAGCTTCCCCCGCTCCTGCAGCATCAGGATCGCGGTCGCGGTGAACTGCTTGCTGATCGAGCCGATGCTGTAGCGCATCGTCGGCGTCGCGGGGACCCGCGGCTCCAGTCGGGCGTCACCGTAGGCCTCCAGGTAGGCGATGCGCCCCCCGCGGACGACCGCGACCGAGGCGCTGGGAACACCGGTGCGGCTCAGCACCTCCCGCGCGGTGTCGTCGATCTTCTGGCGCAGCTCGGCCGACAGCGTCGCCTGCCCCGAGACCGGGGCGGGAAGGCCGACCCCGCACGCCGCCACCACCAGCACCGACTCGACCCAGCTCCCCACCACCGACAGGACCTTCCGCATGAGTGCTCCTGGCATGGAGAAAACGCATCACGAGATCACCGGCCCGCAACGATACCCTGCGGTGGATGATACCGGGAGAGCCGGGAGCTGCGACTGCCACGCCCGCCGCAGCCGTCTCGGCGTCACGCCGTAGCAGGCGCGCAGCTGGGCGGTGAAATGGCTCTGGCTCGCAAACCCCAGCTCGTGGGCCAGCCGCGAGAGGCCGGTGTCGCCCTCGGCGATCCGCTCCAGCGCCTGCCCGAGCCGGAGGTCATTCCGGTAGCGATGCAGCGTCACCCCGGTGCCGGCCCGGAAGACCCGGCAGAGATGATACGGCGACACCCCGAGTCGGCGCCCGAGGGTGGCCACGTCCTGCGGCTTGCCGATCTCCCGGGCGAGTTCGGCGCGGGCCCGTTCCACCAGGTCGCGATGGCTTCGGCCGATTGGCGACGGAGGGTTCGCGGCGGCCCGCCCGATGACCTCGCCCACGAGGCCGAGCACCGCCTCTTCCGCCTCCAGCGGATCGAGCTCCCCGCGCCCGATCCGCAGCAGCAGTTGCCGCTGCCGGTAGTACAGTTCCGGGTCGGAGCGCACGCTCTCGAAGCGATAGGCCCTCGCCGGATCATCCGGGGCGCGGCGATCGTGGGTCCGCGCGATCTCGAGCGCCACTTCGGGCGCAACCGCGAACCAGTCGCAGCGGTCCCCCTCGCGGGAGACCGGCGCCCGGCGGTACTCGCGCCCGCGGTTGTAGACCGTCACCACCCGCGGATCGGCGACGATCGGCGATGAACCGGCCTGCTGGATCCAGACACTGGTGCGGGGGAAGACGATGAGGTGACCTTCCGTCGGCCCCGAATCGCGGAACCGCGGATCGGAGACCGCGCAGCGGAACATTCCGACCCGGACGGTGCCGGTGTCGAGCAGCAGGCGATCGAGGGGTTGCATGGGGTCTTGCCAGAACGATGGCGGTGGACGCCGGGTTTCATTGACGGACCGAGCAATTTCCTGATAGAACGAAAGCCGGCCGCCGGGCAATGTACGGGCAAGCGTCTGCCATTGGTGCCCGTTACGCCCTGCATCCTTCCGGAGATCCTGCCGCATGCGACTGCCCTGCCTGAAGCTCGTCCGATTCCGTCCCCTGCCGTGGCTCGCAGCCACGCTGTTGCTCATTGCAGCCTCCGTCTCGGCTCAGCAGTCTCCCGCGCCCGACCGGCTGGCCGAGGCGCAGCGCCTGGTATCGGCAGAGCGGCAGGACTCCGCGCTCCCCCTGCTCCGCTCCCTGCTGCAGGACGAGCCCAAGAACGGCCGCGCCTGGCTGCTGTTTGGCGCCGCTCACCGGGCCCTCGGCCACCTCGACTCCGCGGCCGCCGGGTACACCCAGGCCCTCGACCTTCCGCGGGCCCGTCCAACCGCGCTCCGGGCGCTCTTCGGAATCGCCGCGCAGGACCGGCGCCCGGAGGATGCCTATCACTGGTTCCAGGAGATCCGCGCGACCGGGCGGGTCGACCTCACCCTCCTCGCGTCGGACAGCTCGCTCGCCGGCCTGCACGACGACCCGCGCTTCGCCGAACTCTTCGCTGACCGGATCAGCTACGAGCCCCCCTTCGTCGAGCCGGTGCGCATCATCCACGAATGGCGCGGGGAGGCGAGTGGTGACGAATTCGGGTGGATCGCCCGCCCCGTCGGAGACGTGGATGGCGACCGGGTCGATGATGTCGCCGTCACCGCGCCCCAGAATCCCCCCTTCGGCGCGGCCGGCGGGCTGGTCTACGTCTACTCCGGCAAGAGCGGCGCCCTCCTCTGGAAGCAGGCCGGCCCGAAGGGCGCCCTGCTCGGCACCAGCCTCGAGGCCGCCGGTGACGTCAACGGTGACCGGGTGCCCGATGTGATCGCCGGCGCGCCGGGGATCGGCGCGGCGTTCGTCTACTCCGGTCGCGACGGCAGGACCCTGCTCGAACTGCGCGGCGACTCGATCGACACCGACCTCGGTGCCTCGGTCGCCGGAATCGGAGACTTCAACCACGACGGCCGTGCCGATGTCATCGCCTCCTCCCCCAGCAGCAACGCCACCGGCAGCGGCGCGGGGCGCGTGTACATCTACTCGGGCAGGGACGGCACCCGACTGCTCACCCTCCACGGTGATAGCGCCGGCGACGCATTCGGGTCGACCACCGGCGGTGGTGGCGGCCGCTACTTCATCGTTGGCGCCTCAGGTGCAGGCCCGAACAAGACGGGCCGCGTCTACATCTACGACCGCCTGACCGAGCAACCGAAGTTCATCGAGGAGGCCGACTCGACCGGCGCCGCCTTTGGCGCGATGTTCGTCTCGGTGCTCGGCGATGTGGACGGCGATGGGACCCCGGACATCTACGCCACCGACTTCCCCAACAGCGCCAACGGCCCCGCAACGGGCCGGGCGTACGTCTACTCGGGGAAGACGGGGAAGAACCTCCGCACCCTCACCGGCGACACGCCGGGCGCAGGCTTCGGGATCGGCGCGGGGCGGACCGGCGATGTCGACGGCGATGGCCGCGCCGATCTCATTGTCGGCGCCTGGCAGTATCGCGGCGCCGCCTGGTCGGGGGGGCGGGTCACCGTCTACTCGGGCAGGGATGGGCATGTGCTGCAGACCATCACCGGCAAGGTGCCGGGCGAGACGCTCGGCTTCGACGCCGCCGGCACAGGCGATGTCGATGGCGACGGCGCGATCGACTACCTGATTACCTCGGCTTGGAGCATGGTGAATGGCCTCCGGTCGGGGCGCACCTACATCGTCGCGGGGTGCAGGCCCGCGAAAGCCGGCAGTCCTGCAACCGCGTGCCACTGAATCGACATGTCCACCGCGATGCGTGCGGCCGCATTCGCGGCACTGCTCTGCGCCACGCCACGGCTTGCAGTCACCCAGGCTAGATCGCCGGACCCGGCCTGCGATTCCCTCCCCGCCTATCACACCCTCGACTTCTGGGTCGGGGAGTGGAACGTTACGGAAGCCGGCAAGCCGGTGGGCACCAACCGGATCGAAAAGGCCGCCGGCGGCTGCGCGCTGATTGAGAACTGGAAGGACGCAGCGGGGGAGGAGGGCACGAGTCTCTTCTACTACCTGCGAGGGCGACGGGAGTGGAAACAGGTCTGGGTCGAACCCGGCGGCGTCAAGGAGAAGCACCTGATCGCCAGGCTTCCCGATGGGTCGGTCCGCTTCCAGGGTGACCTCCCCCGCGGCGACGGCACCTACCTGCTGGACCGGACGACCCTGACCCCACTGGAGGACGGCCGAGTGCGCCAGCTCATCGAGCAATCGAGCGACGGCGGGCGCACCTGGGTGGCCGGATTCGACGCCTACTACGTGCGGCGAGATCCCCCCTCCCCTCGTTGAATCCTGAGGCCGCGGCCCCGCGTATGATCGGGAACGTTCCAGCCCGAACCAGCGTTCCGATGGCTCCAACCCCCACGCGGGTCATGAGATGCGACACCTGACGCTCGCCTTCCGGACCCTGTTCAAGACGCCGTTCGTGACGGCGGTCGCGGTCCTCTCGCTGGCCCTCGGCATCGGGGCCAACGCCGCGATCTTCTCGCTGATCGACCAGATGCTGCTCCAGCCGCTGCCGGTGTCCGAACCCGATCAGCTGGTGAATCTTTCTGCCCCCGGCCCCAAGCCGGGCTCTCAGTCCTGCAGCCAGGCCGGCGACTGCGACGTGGTCTTCAGCTACCCGATGTTCCGGGATCTCGAGAAGAGCCAGACGGTGCTCACCGGCCTCGCCGCGCACCGCAGCTTCGGCGCCAACCTCTCCTATCACAATGAGCCGATCAGCGGCCGTGGCACGCTGGTCTCCGGTTCCTACTTCCCGACGCTCGAGCTGCAGCCCGCTATCGGACGGCTGCTGGGGCCCGGCGACGATCAGACCATCGGCGGGCATTTCGTCACCGTGCTGAGCCACCGCTACTGGACCGCGCACTTCGGCGCCGACCCGGCGGTGCTCGGCCAGACCATCCAGATCAACGGCCAGGCCTTCACCATTATCGGGGTGGCACCGCGCGGCTTCGAAGGCACCACCCTCGGCGAACGGCCAATGGTGTTCGTGCCGATGACCATGCGGGGCGTGGTGACCCCGGGCGACCCCGGCTTCGAGCGTCGCCAGAGCTACTGGGCCTATCTCTTCGGCCGACTCAAGCCGGAGGTATCGCTGGAGCAGGCAAAGGCGGCGCTGAACGGGATGTACCATCCGATCATCACCGACGTCGAGGCGCCGCTTCAGCAGGGGATGAGCGAGCCGACCATGGTCCGCTTCAAGGCGAAGGAGATCGTGGTGGAGCCGGGCTTCCGCGGCCAGAGTTCCATCCACCGCGAGGCGAAGACGCCGCTCACCCTCCTCTTCGGCATCACCGCGGTCGTGCTGCTGATCGCCTGCGCCAACATCGCCAACCTGCTGCTCGCCCGCGGGGCGAGCCGCGGCACCGAGATGGGCGTTCGCCTCGCCCTCGGCGCGACTCGCGGCCAGCTCCTCGCGCAGTTGCTCACCGAGTCGGTCCTGCTCGCCTGCATGGGGGGCATCGCCAGCCTGCTGGTCGCCAAGTGGACGCTCGACGGAATCGCGGCGCTGCTGCCGCCCGACGCCTCGTCCAGCCTGCACTTCGCGCTGCAGCCCTCCGTGGTGCGGCTTCGCCGCGTTGCTGTCCATCGGCACCGGACTCCTGTTCGGCATGTTCCCGGCGCTGCACAGCACCCGCACCGACCTGATCACCGCCATCCGCGCCGGCGCGGGATCGATCGCCGGCGGCGGGCGGGCGGCGAACTTCCGGGCCACCCTGGTCACGGTGCAGATCGCGCTGGCCACGGCACTGCTCATCTCCGCCGGGCTGTTCCTGAAGAGCCTGGTCAACGTGAGCCACGTGGAGCTGGGGGTGAAGGTGGACGACGTGGTCACCTTCGGCCTCTCGCCCGAGCGGAACGGCTACGACAGCACCCATTCCCGCCAGCTCTTCGAGCGGGTCGACGAGACCCTGCGGCGGCTCCCCGGCGTCACCGGGGTCACCGGCTCACTGGTGCCGCTGCTGGCCGGCGACAACTGGGGCACCGATGTCTACGTCCAGGGCTTCCCCACCGGCCCCGACATCGACAACAACTCGCGCTTCAACGAGGTCGGGCCCGGTTACTTCAACACCCTTGGCATCAAGCTGCTGGCGGGCAGGGAATTCACGGAGAGTGACCGAAGCGGCACCCCGAGCGTCGCCGTGGTGAACGAGACCTTTGCGAAGAAGTTCAAGCTGGGCGCGGATGTCGTCGGCAAGTTCATGTCGACCCAGGGGCAGGACAGTCTCACCATTCAGATCGTCGGCCTGGTCCAGGATGCCAAGTACAGCCAGGTGAAGGACACCGTTCCGCCGCTCTTCTTCCAGCCGTGGGAGCAGGATGGCCGAGTAGGCTCGATGAACTTCTACGTCCGGACCGCGCTGCCGCCGGAGGAACTGGTGCGGACGCTGCCCGGCGTACTCAAGGAACTCGACCCGGGCCTGCCGATCGAAGGGCTCAAGACGATGCCGCAGCAGGTCCGGGAGAACGTCTTCCTCGACCGGATGATCAGCATCCTGTCCGCTGCTTTTGCGGTGCTGGCGACGTTGCTGGCGGGGGTAGGACTCTACGGTGTGCTGGCCTACACGGTCGCCCAGCGCACCCGCGAGATCGGGGTGCGCATGGCGCTCGGCGCCGACGGGGCACGGGTCCGCGCCCTGGTAATGCGGCAGGTGGCCGGGATGATCGCGATCGGCGGTACGATCGGGCTCGCGGCGGCCCTCGGCCTCGGCCGCGCGGCGAGTTCCCTGCTGTACCAGCTGAAGGGGCACGATCCGGTCGTCTTCGCGCTGGGAGCAGTGGTGCTCATGCTGGTGGCACTTGCCGCGGGCTACCTGCCGGCGCGCCGGGCGTCCAGAGTCGATCCGATTCAGGCCTTGCGATACGAGTAGGGGGCGCACCCGCGCCCCCTGCAGGGCATCCCTGAGAATGGGAGAAAAACCAACCGCCGGATCCTCCCCGGACCCGGCGGTTGTTCGCGTGAAGCCCTGGCCTGCTCAGGGCACGGTGAAGGTCTTGGAGAGCTTGCCCGTCTTGCCACGATTGTCGGTCACCGTGAGGGTCCATCTCAGTGTCATGGATCCACTGAAGGTCCTGGTGAAGGTCGCGAGCCTCGACACGACCCCTCCCCCCGCATTCGTCCATTTGTAAGCGGCGATACTGCCATCCGGATCGCGCGAGCCGGTGCCGTTGAAGGTGCAGATGTGCGCTGGTGCCGGCTGACAGCTGACCGTCCACGCCGCGATCGGCGGCTGGTTGGTCCCCGTGCTCAACGTCACGGTCCTGGTGAGCGAGTTCGTGAGCCCGCCACCGTCGGTCACCTTGAGTGTGACCTGGTACGAGCCTGATGCCACATAGGTGTGCGACGGGGTCGCGCCGGTGCCGGTGGTGCCGTCGCCAAAGGCCCAGCTGTAGGAAACGATGCCGACGTCATCGGTGGAGCCGGTGCCATTGAATCCGCAGACCCGGGTGGTGTTGTTGCAGCTCGACGTGAAGCTCGCCACCGGCGGCTGGTTGCCCGGGGGCGTGATGCTCGGAATCACATGATTGGCCACGGTCCCCCGCGTCCGATCGAAGCTCCGCGTCCCAAGCGTTGCTTTCTCGACCAGGAACGCGATCGCGCCCACTCCGCACAGCCCCTTGTAGGTCCAGGTCACCACACCGGCAGCGTTCGTGGTGCCGGTGACGGGGTTGTTGGTCCAGTAATCGTCCATGAAACGGCCGTTTACCTGCACGTTCGCGAGTGGTGCCCCGGTCTCGCTGGTAAGCGTCGCCGTCGCCGCGGTGAGGTTGTACATCTTGCCGCCCTGAAAGCAGCTCCCCGGAAATGCAGGGTCCTGCACGAACTGGCCGGTCATCGCCAGCGAGCTCACCACCAGGCAATTGGCCCCGCAACCGGTGACCGGTGTCAGCTTCATCAGCCGCGGGCTGCGGCCGATATACACCGTGGCCAGGATCTGCCCGGAGTTGTTCATCGAACCGGCGCCGCCGATGGTCGAGCCGGCGTACGCCGGCGAGAGCAGCGGGGCGAGGGGCCGGCCCAGGCCGCTGGGACCCGCGGCGATCATCGCGGTGCTTTGCACGGTGAAGGAGATGTCCTGCGCCGCATTGATCGAGCCCATGCCGGAGCGCGACAGGTGGCCGGTGCCGGCGCTCGAGATCATCTGCCAGGTGCCGCCATTGGACAGACGGAACGGATACACCAGGTTCTGGGTGTTGATGGAGACCAGGAAGTGGGCCTGGTCACCGTTGTCGTTGATGGCGCTGCCATTGGATCCCGCACCACTGAACCCCTGCGGCGGGGCCGCCAGCGGCACGGCGCTGGCCGGGTTGCCCAGTTGGTACCAGGAACCCCACGTGACAACCTTGCCGCCCGGGCTCATGGCCGCCGGGCGCTCGTTGGGATACCCGAGGGCCTTGAGGTCCACCATGCCGGTCGGCTGGGACCACATGAAGGGCACGGTGAGCGTGGGAATCGCGCCGCCCTGCGTGGACCACCCGACCATTCGGCCCTGGTCGTCCATGCCCGCAACCTCGGCGCTCGACGTGCCCGGGAACACGCCGAGATCCTGGGCGGTGAAGCCGGCGCCGTTCGGGGTCCAGATCGCCGCGTGGGTGGTACTCCCGGGGATCCCCACCTCGCCGCCGATCGTGCCCTGGTTGTTGATGAAGAAGGGAAATTGGTAGCTGACGGGAAACCCCGGGACGAGAGGCAGCGCGATCCGGTTGCCACCCCTCCACACGACGATCTCTTCCGGTGGCAGGCAGAATGGGCCGCAGCCGGGATCGGTATAGGACCGGCCGACCACGTCGCCGGCGTCGTTGAGGTCGTAGCCGGTCGCCGCGGTGGAGACGAAGTCGGCGGCGTACATGCTGGCGACGGCCGAAGCGTGAGAGACGACCGTCGGGTTGGCCACCCGGGTTGGTTCGAGCCGGTTGTCGCTGCAGCCCGCCAGCGCGAGTAAGGTCAGCATCGCGGCGGCGAGGGGCGGTCTGAATTGGTTTTCCATCACTGACTCCTTGGGTCGCCCGGGTGATACTCTCCGGACGCACGCTGGTGGCATGGGGCACACCGGACGGATGCCCTGGACACCGGCGCCTCACAACGCAGCGATGCCCATGACGCCTTACCATAAGAGCGCTGCATGAAAATTCTGTGAGCGCAGGGTATCTCGTCGGCAGGCGATCAAGCTCCGAGCCAGGTGCCGTCTGACATGCCCAACAGTTTGCCCAGGAGCGAGTTGAGTCTGGTGCTGCAGGTACGGCGCGAGGCAGGCTGTAGCGCGATGGAGCACGCGGCTATCGCGATACGGTACAGTGCGGCCACCGGCTACCGCGAGCCGGACCTCTGGAGACGAGGCGCGTCGCCGCGGTGCGGGAGGTCGACGCCGGTGCCAATCCGAAGGCCGTCGCATCGCCCGATTGCACCCCGCAGGTGCCGCCGCGCAGTCGCTTGCCGTGACCGCAGATCAGCAGTAACCTCCCCTCTGACCGATCCCGCTGGCCAACCCTCGCACCAGCCCCCCAATGACAGCCAAAGATCTGCTGCTGTTGACCCTCGCGGTGATCGCAGTGCTCTTCCTCGGAGTGCTCGGTGCCGGCATCCGCCGGGCGCGGAAACAGGCAGCACCGGGTGCCCCTCCCATCGCGCCCAACGGGCCGCTGCTGCTGACCGGGTTCGTCGCGAATTTCTTCGACACTCTCGGCATCGGTTCCTTCGCCACCACCACGGCGGTCTTCCGGCAATGGCGGATGGTTCGGGACGAACTGATCCCCGGCACCCTGAACGCCGGCCACACCCTGCCGACCTTCGCCCAGGCGTTCATCTTCACCAAGCTGGTGCCGGTGGACAGCCGCACCCTGATCCTGATGATCGTCGCCGCGGTGGCGGGGGCGTGGCTCGGTGCGGGGATTGTCGCCGTCTGGCCGCGGCGGCGCATCCAGGTGGGGATGGGTGGTTCGCTGATCGTCGCCGCCGGGCTCATGCTCGGCTCCCAGCTCGGCATCATTCCCGGGGGTGGCGACGCGCTCGCACTGGAGGGCACCAGGCTCACCATCGGGCTGATCGGCAACTTCGTGCTCGGGGCACTCATGACCCTGGGCATCGGGCTTTACGGTCCGTGCCTGATCCTGGTGAGCCTGCTGGGCATGAACCCCACAGCGGCCTTCCCGATCATGATGGGCTCGTGCGCTTTCCTCATGCCGGTCGCGAGCGCCCGCTTCATCAAGGCCGAGCGCTATGAACCGAGGGCGACGCTGGGGCTCGCGATCGGCGGGCTGCCGGCGGTGCTGCTGGCGGCGTACGTCATCACCAGCCTGCCGCTCACGGTCATCCGATATCTGGTGGTCGTCATCGTGGTGTATACGGCGGTGGGCCTGCTGCGGGGAAGAGAGGACGCTGAGCCGGCGGTGGCCTCGGCATAGCTCGCCGGTTCGGCGCACAACTGTGGGCCCTCGCTTCAGCGACAGTCGCCCGACCGTGCGCCGGCTTCAGCCGGCGAGGGCGAGTCTACAGCAGCAGTGACGCCAGGCGCGGTGCGGTCGAGAGGGCGCGGCCGTAGCAGCGTTCCAGCCACGCGGCGAAGGGAGTTGGGCGAGTCTCACCCGCGGCAAGCCGGGAACGGCAGCGCTCGAGGGCGCGGCGCAACTCGGCCATGCTCCTCCACCGTTTCCGCGGATCGCGCGCAAGGCAGCGGTCGATGATTGCGGCGAGCCGCTCCGGCACGTCGGGGGCTACCTGCCGGAGCGGCGGTGCTTCCTTCACGGTGCGCTGCACCATCACCCCAAAGGCGGACTCGGCCACGAACGGCAGGCGACCGGCGAGTGCCAGGTACCCCACCAGCCCCAGCGCATAGATGTCGGTGCGGGCATCGGCGTCCCACTGACCGAGCGCCTGCTCCGGCGCCATGAAGGCGGGGGTGCCGAATCCCTTGGCGACTTCGGAGCGGGAGTGTTCGGAGGTGCGGAGGGTGGCCACGCCGAAGTCGGTGAGGAAGGGCCAGTCATCGTCCTGATGGAGCAGGATGTTGGCCGGCTTCACATCGCGGTGAATCACGCCACGCTGGTGGACGTGGGCCAGCGCATCGGCCACCGGGATCAGGATCGCCAACGTCGCGCGCCCACCGAGTCGCCGGCCGCCTTCGAGCCGTTCGGCAAGCGACTGGCCGGGGATGTAGCGGAGAATCGTCAGGGTCAGGTTCTGGTGATGCACCGAGCCGAAGCAGGGGACGATGTGCGGGTGGGCCAGGTCGCTGGTGATGCGCGCCTCCCGCCGGAACCGCTCCCGGTTCTCCAGTGAGGCCCCTTCCACCGGATCCTGCAACTTGATGGCGACATGTCGCCCATCGACCCGGTCCCAACCGAGCAGCACCACGCTCATCCCGCCCCGCGCGATCAGCCGCTCTACTTCGTACCGCCCGTTGGTCAACCGGGTCACCCCTGCCGCCCACTCCGCCAAGGCGGCGGAGTCGGAATCGGTATGCGGATCGGTTGGGGCTGCCACCATCTGATGCTCCGAGGGGTTTCGAGGGGAGAACAAGGCAGGGAGCGTGCCGAGGTCGGGACTTCGTAAGCCATTGCGGGGCAAGGGTTCACGAAGGAGCGCAGCCGGCAGCCGACCGCTCCCGGGATGTGGCGTCCCGAAAACGGACGGTGGGTGGGGGTTGCACCACTTTGCCGCGCGGCTGCCTTGACGGGGTAGTCGCCACCCCGTAGCCTCGCTGCATGGACCTGCGCGCGCTGCTCATCGAGGAATTCGAACGTCGGCGGCGGCGCAATCCGCGCTACTCGATGCGCGCCTTTGCCCAGAATCTCGGCGCGAGTCACACCAGCCTGCTCCGGCTCCTCCGCCAGAAGAAGCGCCTCACCCGCCGCACCGCTCTCGCGCTCGGCCGCCGGCTCGGCCTCGGTCCAGCGGAGATCAGCGCCGCCATCCAGCACGAAGCTGTCGAGACCGTGCTGGGACTGGTCGGCCACAAGGAGTTCCGGCCTGACTGCCGCTGGCTGGCGGTGCATTCCGGCTTCCCGCTGGACGAGGTGAATGTCGCGCTGCACGCCCTTATCCACGCCCGTCGTCTCACTCTCACCGGCGCACGACGCTGGCGCCAGGAGCCTCACTAGATGGGTTCACCCGTGGTGCGCTGGCAGATCATCTCCGCCCAGCCTGAAGCCGTCGCGAACCTTCTACAGCAAGCTGTTCGGCTGGACCGTCAACCAGGACAACGCCATGGGATACCGGCAGCTCAAGACCGGGGCAGCGAATGGCGTCGATGGCGGGGTCTGGCCGGCGCCGCCCGGCCAGGCGGGATTCGTACAACTCTTCGTCGAGGTCGCCGACATCGATGGGTGCATTGCGGAGGCCACGAAACTCGGCGCCAAGGTGATTGTGCCCAGGTCCGAGCTGCCCGACGGCGACAGCATGGCGGTGCTGCTGGATCCGACGGGGATGAGCGTCGCGGTGTGCCGGCTGGGAACGAAGGCATGAAGAGGGTGACCACCGAAACCAGGCCCCCACGGCAAGCGTAGACGGGAGGAGTTCTCCCCCGTCTCCCGGACCGAGTCAGCCATGCCCCCGCTCGACCTGACCGTCAACGGCCACCGGAGCCGGCTGGTTGTCGCACCGGAGATGCCGCTCCTCTGGGCCCTCCGTGATCATCTCGGACTCTTCGGCACCAAGTATGGCTGCGGCATCGGCGCCTGCGGGGCCTGCACCGTGCACCTCGACGGCCGGGCGGTTCGTTCCTGTTCGCTACCGGTCGCCGCTGCGGTCGGACACGAGATCACCACCATCGAAGGGCTCTCCCCCGATGGCCGGCACCCCTGCCAGCGGGCGTGGCTCGAGGAAGACGTCGCTCAGTGCGGCTTCTGCCAGCCGGGGATGATCATGGAGGCCGCGGCGCTGCTCCGAACCGCCCCCGCGCCCTCCGACGAGGTCATCGACCACGTCTTCGCCGACCACATCTGCCGCTGCGGGACCTACACCCGGCTCCGAGCAGCGGTGCATCGCGCGGCTGAGTTGAAGGGACAGCGCTGATGGCCTGTTCCCGCCGCGACTTCCTGGGGAGCTGCGCGTCGGCCGGCTTCGCCATCGGCTTCCGCATACCGGCGCACCGGACGCCGGGCGAACCACCGGTGGCGTTCGAACCCAACGCCTACCTCACCATCACCCCGGATGACCGGGTCACGGTGTACGTGACCAAGCTGGAGTTGGGACAGGGCGTCCGCACCCTGCTGCCGATGATGCTGGCCGAGGAGCTGGAGGCCGACTGGGCGCGGATCCGCGTCGAGCAGGCGTGGCCTGGCGGGCGATTCAAGGGTCTCGAGCTGCATACCAGCGGCAGCAGCAGCACCGGTGACAGCTATCTCGTGCTCCGCACCGCCGGCGCGACCGCCCGGGAGATGCTGGTCGGCGCCGCGGCGGCGCGCTGGAAGGTGAATGCCGATAGCTGCCGCGCGGAGCGAGGCGCGGTGCGCCACCCGCCGAGCGGCCGCAGGCTCCGCTATGGCCAGCTGGCCGCCGAGGCCGCACGGCAGCCGGTGCCCAATGCACCCTCGCTCAAGCCCACCTCCGCGTTCAGAATCCTCGGTCGCCCGATGCGCCGGGTGGATGGGCCCGCGATCGTGACCGGTGGCGCGCGCTACGGGCTCGACGTGAAAGTCCCCGGAATGCTCTACGCCTCGATCGAGCGGGCGCCGACGCTCGGTGGTCGGCTGGTCCGCTACGATTCCGCCGCGGCACTCCGGGTCCCGGGGGTGCGGGAGGTGCGCGCCGTGACAGCGGGAGTTCATCCGGGAGTGGCGGTGCTGGCCGACGACACCTGGTCGGCGCTGCAGGGCCGGGCCGCGCTCTCGATCGAGTGGGCGGCCGGCGCGGGTGCGCCGTTCGATTCGGAGCGCTATCTGTCCCAGCTCCCCGCGGCGCTGTCGGGGCGCCAGTTTCCGGTGCGCCACGAAGGTGATGCCCGCACGGCACTCACCGGTGCCACCCGCCGGCTCGCGGCGACCTACACCTTTCCCTTTCAGGTCCACACCCCGCTTGAGACCCAGAGCTGCACCGCAGACGTCCGGAAGGACCGGGCGGAACTCTGGGTCGCCACCCAGACCGACGTCCGCACCCTGCAGATGGCCGCGAAGGTGACCGGACTCTCCGAAGACCGGATCAGCCTGCATCCGATGCTGGTCGGGGGCGGGTTCGGACGGCGGCTCTTCGCCGACTTCGTGGCCGAGGCGGTGCAGCTCTCCCGGGACTCGGGGAAGCCGGTGCAACTGTTGTGGACTCGGCAGGACGAGATCCGCCACGGCTACTTCCAGCCGGCGACGATCGAACGGTTCGAGGCCGGGATCGACCCATCGGGCGGGCTCTCCGCGCTGCTGCACCAGACGTCGGCGTCAGACCTCACCATCTACGACATTCACGACGGCCGGAACATCTGGACCGATCCGCCGAAGCCACCCCGCGCCGATGACTCCTACGCGCAGGATGGAAGTCCGTGGGGCGCCTTCGATACGCCGTACCACTTCCCCACCCTCCGGGTCGATTGCGTCGACATCACCAGCCCGGTACCGGTCGGTCCCTGGCGCGCGGTCGAGTATCCGTCGACGGTGTTCGGAAGGGAGTCGTTCCTGGACGAAGTGGCGCATGCGACGGGGAGGGACCCGATCGATCTCCGCCTCGCGCTGCTGCCGCCGGACGTGCAGAGGGTGGGCGGGCAGGCGATCGACCGGCGCCGGCTCAGGGCGGTGCTCACGGTGGTGCGCGAGCGCTCCGGGTGGGGCCGGCCGCTCGCGCACACCGCGACCCACTGGCGGGGCCGGGGTGTCGCGGCCAACGTCTACCACGCCGGCAGCTACATCGCGATGGTGGCTGAAGTGGGCGTGGCGCGGGACCTGTCGGGCCTCCGCGTCGAGCGCATCGTGACCGTCGTTGACTGCGGAGTTCCGCTCAATCCCCTCGGCATCACCGGCCAGACCGAAAGCGGCATCACCTGGGGCCTCTCGGCCGCACTGCTCGGGAAGATGGACTTCCGGGAGGGCGCACCGGTGCAAAGCAGCTACAGTGATTTCCGGGTGATGACCATCGACCGGATGCCCGCGCTGGAGACCCACATTCTCCCCAGCGAGACGGCCCCGCGGGGATTCGGCGAACACCCGGTACCGACCGTCGCCCCGGCGATCGCGAACGCCGTGTTCGCGGCCTCGGGACGGCGGGTCCGCGACCTGCCGATCTCCCCCGAGAGGCTCGCGGCCACTCCCACGCCCTGAATATCCCGGGCGCCTTCTCCATCCTTTGGTCCAAGACCGGCCACGCCGGCGCGGGTATCTTCCCCCAGAGCCCGGCCGGGCAGACACGGCGCGGGTGCGAGGAGGCGGTGATTCGACGGTCGTCGGGTGTTGGCCGTGCACCGCCCCTGGGCATTCAGAGGAGGTTCCCATGACCGACACAACTCGTCGTTTTCGCAACAGCCTGATGCTGGGTACCGCCGTAGTTCTGGTGCTCACCAATTGCGCGACCAAAACCCAGACCGGGGCGGTGATCGGGGGCGCCGGGGGCGCGGTCGTCGGCGGGGTCATCGGCCACGCGGCAGGTTCCACCGCCGCGGGAGTCATCATCGGGGCGGCGGTCGGCGGCGGCGTCGGCGCCATCATCGGCTCCCAGATGGACAAACAGGCGAAGGAGCTGAAGCAGAACATTCCGGGAGCCACGGTGGAGCGGGTGGGCGAGGGAATCACGGTGACCTTCGCATCGGGACTGCTCTATGACTTCGACTCCGACGTGATCCTGCCCCAGGCGGGCACGAACCTCCGGGCCCTCGCCGCCAGCCTGGACAAGTATCCCGGTTCAAACCTGCTGATCGTCGGCCACACCGACCAGGTCGGCTCCGCCGAGTACAATCAGACCCTGTCCGAACACCGGGCCATCGCCGCGGCCAACTACCTGGTCGCCCAGGGCGTGGCCCGTTCGCGGGTCGGCACCAAGGGCATGGGCGAGACCGAGCCGATCGCCTCCAACGACACCGAGCTGGGACGGTCGCACAACCGGCGGGTCGAGGTCGCGATCTACGCCAGTGAGGCATACAAGGCCCAGTTGGCAAAGCAGCAGAATCCGTGAACTGACGCATCGGGGGCCTCCCGTCATGGGGATGGCGGTGTGAGGGGTTTGCCGTAACCTTCAGCGCAGCAGGGCCGGACGGTCATCCTGTACCGTTCGGCCCTCGCCGCGACTACCGGTGGACGCCTGGACCTTGCGAGGTACCCTCATGCCTGCGCAGCCCCTGCCCGTTGTGTTCATTCCCGGACTCTGGATGCATGCCGACAGCTGGTCCTCCTGGTGCGAATTGTTCCGGGCGGAGGGCTACCAGCCGTTGGCACAGTCCTGGCCCGGCGTCGCCGCCTCCGTTGCCCAGACCCGGGCGCATCCCGAGGGGATGAACCGGCAGGGGATCGGCGAGATCGCCGATCACTACGCGCGGCTGATCGGGACCCTCGGGACCAAGCCGGTCCTGATCGGCCATTCCTTCGGCGGGCTGCTGGTGCAGAACCTGCTCGGTCGCGGGCTGGGCGCCGCGGGCGTCGCCCTCGATGCCGCGCCGATCAAAGGCGTGCTGGCACTCCCCTTCTCCACCCTGCGCTCCTCATTCCCCGTGCTCGGCAACCCCGCCAACTACGGACGCACAGTCATGCTGACGGCGGCGCAGTTCCGGTACGGCTTCGGCAACGCGATCGGCGCGACGGAATCCGACGAGCTATACTCCCGCTGGGCGATACCGGGCCCGGGGCGTCCCCTCTTCCAGGCGGCGTTCGCCAACTTCCTCCCCGGTTCCGCCGCAGCGGTCAACCGGGCAAACGCCAGCCGCGGCCCGCTGCTGCTGCTGGCCGGCGAGAAGGACCACATCGTGCCGCCCGTGGTGACCCGTGCGACCCACCGGCTGTATCGCCACTCCGCGGCGGTGACCGATTTCAGGGAGATGCCGGGACGCGGGCACTCGTTGGCCATCGATCATGGCTGGCTCGAGGTCGCCACGACGGTCCTGGCCTGGCTGCAGTCCCATGGCCTGTAGTGGTCGCCACCGCCTGGCCGACTCTGCGCTTCACGCAGCTCGCAGCCGATCCCTCGACTCGGTGATCGGGCCCTCGGACCGATCGTGCACGTCCGAGAGCTCCAACCGATCGAACTGTTCCGACGGTCGAAGACGTGGTCCCCCATCCGTCAGGATTGCGGTGCCAGCGACTGCACACTTCCCGGGCGTCCCTCTGCTCTTCCTCTGTCTGGCTCCGCTCCGTCCCGCCGGAGACCAGATGAAGGTCCAGGCTGCCACGCCACAGGCGGTCGTGCAGGTCGCCCTCGATCTGCAGGTTGGGGTGGACTATCAGAATGATCACCTCGACGGCGTGGCCCGACTGACTCTCGAGAACCGGGGCGCGGCGGCGGTCCGCCGGATCCCGCTGCTGCTCAATCGGCTCATGAGCGTGAGCGAGGCACGCGACTCGGCAGGACGCCGGCTCGCGCTGACCCAGCGGGTGATCGCCTTTGCCGACGATCCAAAGCTGCAGGTCGACTTTGCCGAGGTCGAACTCAGCCGTCCACTTCCGGCGAGGGGCCGCATCCGGATCGCGGTCCGGTACAGTGGAACGCTGGTCGGCTATGTCGAAACGGGCTCGCTGTACATCCAGGACCATATCGACACCGCGTTCACGATCCTGCGCGCCGACGCCTTTGCCTTCCCTGTCGTCGGGCGACCGAGCTGGACGGTCAACCGCGCCATGCCCACTCCCGCTTTCACGTTTCAGGCGCGGATCACCGTCCCCAAGGGGCTGGTAGCCGTCACAGGCGGCGAGTTCAGGAGCCGACGGGACGCGGGGGCGCAGGTGACCTGGGAGTACGGCAGCAGCACGCCGGTGCCATTTCTCAACATCGCCATCGCCCGGTATGTCGAGATCGAACAGCGTGGGATCCGGGCCTACGTCTTCCCGCAGGATTCGGCGGATGCATGGCGGACCGTCGCAAAGGCGAACGAGGCGCTGGACTCGCTCGCCCGCTGGTTCGGCGACCTCGACGAGGGACCGAGGGTGACGCTGATCGAGATCCCGGAGGGTTGGGGTTCACAGGCGAGTCTTACCGCGGGCATCATCCAGACGGCCTCCGCCTTCCGCGACGCCAGCCGCCTGCACGAACTCTACCACGAACTCTCGCACTTCTGGAATCCGGTGGACACAGCCGCATTCTCACCGCGGTTGAACGAGGGGCTCGCCAGTTTCCTGGAGCGCCGCCTCGCGGGCGCGCTGGACGGATGGACCGGGCTGGATTCGCTGGCCGGCTTGCGCGCGGACTCGCTCCGTGAGCGGTCGGTGTCGGATTCGGGGCTGCGCACGATTCCATTGAGGGCCTACGGCGTGGCCCAACGCACCGACCTGTCCTACCCCGTGGGGATGCTGCTCTTCTACTCCCTGCAGCATTGCCTCGGCGCACCCGCGTTCGATGTCCTCTGGCGGGACTATCTGCGCAAGACCCGACACACCGGCGGCTCCGATCTCGATTTCGTCGCCTTCGCCTCGGAGCAGAGCGGCCGCAGCGAGGTGCGAACCCTGTTCGACACCTGGTTCTTCACCACCCACTGGCTCGAGCGGCTGCAGTCGGAGGACTCCGCTGCACTGCTCCATGGATGCGAGCCGCGACGTTAGGCCACCCGGACTCGCCCGCCACAGCGAGGCGGGCTGGCGCCCGAGGCGATGGCGGCCGCCGAATCCGCCGAGCGGGACCGGCGCCCGGCGTTGCAGGCGGACGAACCGGGGCCGCGAGCCGTGTCCCGACGTTATCATTCGAGCATATGGAACCCCTGCCATTCTCACTGCGGGTCCCCGGAGTCGACGCCTTCACCCTGAGGGCCATCGGCAGCACCCGGTATCTCTTCAGTGGCCGGTTGCAGCTGGACGACGACTTCCTCTACCTCGAATGGACTGGGATCGCCGAGGTAGATGAAGTGGCGCTGAGCGGTATTCGCTCCGAGCGAGTCGGCTTGCCGCTCGAGTCCCTCCGGCTCCCGATTGTCGTCCTGCGGACCGCCGAACTGCGAGGTGGCTGGCTCCGTCCGCATCTCGAACTGATCGCCGCACGCCTGGACGCGCTGCGCAGCGTGCCCGGCGAAGAGGCGGGACGGCTCCGGCTCTGGCTTGCCCGCCGGGATCGCGCGTCGGCCCGTCGCGTGGCGGACTATCTCCGGAAGTACCTCGCGGCCGTCGCCGACGCGCCGGTCTGGGTTCGTGAATCCCACACCCCGATGCCGACACCCCCCGATGGCGCGGCCTGAACCGCGCCCCATCTCAGAGGCCCCATGGCATCCGATCCGGCCTTCGCACCATTCCTGCGCCCCCCGTACTACGCCGTCATCTTCTCCTCCCGTCGCACGCCCGGCGATCATGGCTATGGCGCGATGGCCGAACGGATGTCCGCCCTGGCGGCCGCTCAGCCGGGCTACCTCGGCATTGAGAGCATCCGCGGGGCCGACGGGTTCGGCATGACGGTCTCCTACTGGGAGAATCCGGAATCGATCCGGGCCTGGAAGGACCAGGCCGAGCACCTCCATGCCCAGACAGAGGGGCTCGGGCACTGGTACGAGCACTATGAGCTGCGCGTCGCGCGAGTCGAGCGCGCCTATTCGGGGCCGACCGGAGCGCTCCACGCGACGGGGTGGGACGGACCCGCCTGACGTGAGTCACGACCGCAGGGCGTGGCTCGCCGCCCTCCTCTCCATCTTCACCCCTGGCCTTGGCCATCTGTATGCCGGCTCGGTGCTGCGAGCGGTGGTCTGGTGGCTGGCGGCGCTCGCCGCCGTGGCACTGACCCCTGCACTGGTCCTCCACTTCCCGATCGGCAGGATCGCTGCATTCGCCTCCTGGGCCGTCCCGATCGGATTCCTCGTGGTCCCCGCGGCGGCGGCGGCGCGTGCCGCCCGGCGGGCGCCACGGCCCTACGAGCTTCGCGCCTACAACCGCTGGTGGGTGTATCCCACGGTGTGGCTGGGATCGGTCGGCTTCACGCAGGTCGTGGCCAGACCATTCCTGCACCGCTCGTATGAGGCGTTCCGGATCCCCTCCGCCTCCATGGAGCCGGCGATCATGATGGGGGACTTCCTCTACATGGCCAAGCCCGCACGGCATCCGGCCCCGCGCGGAGCGATCGTGGTCTTCACCTCCGTCGAGGAAACGGGCCTCAAGGTCATCAAGCGGGTCGTGGCCGTCGCGGGAGACACCGTCGGGATGCGCGCGGGACGGCTCATGCGCGACGGCGGCCCGGCGGACGAGCCGTATGCGGTCCTCGTGCCGGAGCGGCTGCGCTCCGAGAGTCCCGAGTACCGGGAGAAGATGCGGCGGTGGCAGCAGCCCCATCTGGCGCATCCGGACACCGCCTATGCCCCCAACCTGAACGACTGGGGCCCGCTGGTCGTCCCGGCCGACTCGGTGTTCGTGCTCGGCGACAACCGCGAACAGAGCTACGACAGCCGCTTCTGGGGGTTCCTGCCGGAGAGCTCGATCCTCGGTGAACCCAGGCTGGTCTACTACAGCTACGACCCCGAGGGCCCTGGCGCTTTTCGATGGTGGACGGCCGCGCGGTGGGACCGGATCGGCCTGCGATTTCGATGATCGGGCGCGCCACGGCCGGGTCCCGCGGCGGCTGACAGCGCGTCTGACGCCGGGTAAGTTGCACGGGAGTCCATCTACGGACTGCCCGAGTCACGTCTGCTTCACCGGTACGGTTCGGGCAAGTGGAGCATCAAGGACATCCTGGTGCAGACGCGCTGGTCTATCCTTTCGCCGGTCACGAGCTGCACCACAGCAACGTGATCCGGGAGCGCTACCTCTGACGGGCCCGGCCCAGCCTGCCATCTCCGCATCATCGATGCCTATTGCTCCGCTTCGCGTCACCTACGTCGGCGGCCCGACGGCGCTGCTGGAGTTCGGTGGACTCCGGTTCCTCACCGATCCCACCTTTGATCCCGGCGGCACCGACTATCCGACGCCCGTGTACACCCTTCACAAGACCCAGGCACCGGCGATCCCCCCGTCGGAGCTCGGCCGGATTGACGCCGTGCTCCTGAGTCATGATCATCACTTCGACAATCTCGATCGCGCCGGCCGAGCGGCGCTTGCCCTGGCGGGCACGACGTACACCACGGTGGCGGGCGCGGAGCGCCTGGGGGGCCAGGCGAGCGGACTCCGCCCGTGGGATTGCGTTGATCTCCCGGCGCCGGACGGTGGCACCATACGGCTGACGGCCACGCCGGCCCGGCATGGTCCTGCCCATGGCGACCGGGGCCCGGTCATCGGATTCGTCCTGACCGACGCACGCCACCCCGACGCCGCCGTCTACATCTCGGGCGATACAGTCTGGTACGAAGGCGTGATCGAAGTGGGACATCGCTTCAGGATCGGCGCGGCGCTGCTGAATCTCGGCGCGGCGAAAGTCGCCGTCGCGGGTCCCGACCCGCTCACCTTTACGGCGGTCGAGGCGGTCGAGCTGGCGAGGGCCTGGCCGCGGGCGGTCATCGTCCCGCTGCACTTCGAGGGCTGGGCTCACTTCACGGAGGGGCAGGTCGAGATCCAGCAGGCCTTCGCCGCCGCCGGACTAACGTCGCGGATGCTCTGGCTGGAGCCGGGCCGCCCCAGCACCATCGCATGAATGTCCGTGCGAGCTCTGCCCCCCCAGCCGATTCGATGGACCGCATCCACCGCTAGAGATTCGATCGAGCCCGCCTGAAATCGGCGATGACCGGGTCCGATCTCGCCGCGGCGTGACGTAACGCACTGCAGGAGTCTCATGCACCCTTCCGTGACCCCGATCGCCGCCATTCTCCGGCTCAACACCGAGCTCCTCCTCAACTGCCTGGACGATCTCGGCGACGAGATCGCCTCGGATCGGGGGGAGCCCCCCGTCAACAGCATTGCCTTCCTGGTTGCCCACCTGACGGAGACTCGGCACTACCTCGCGTCGATCCTCGGACACCCGCTGGTGTCGCCGCTGCCGCCGGCGTTCGCCAGGGCGCGCAACATCGACGAGGCGGGTCCGCTCCCACCCGTCGCCCGCCTGCGCGAGTACTGGGAGGCGATCTCCGCCCATCTCGCCGTAATCGTCGAGCGGCAGGACACCGCGCAACTGGCGCAGGAAGCACCGAGGCTCCCCGGATCCGACGGCACCATCCTCGGCACGCTCGCCTTTCTCGCTCAACACGACTGCTATCACCTGGGTCAGGTAGCGCTGCTGCGGCGGTCCCATGGGCTGCCGGCGATGAGTTATCGCATGAGGCCACGAGAACCGGGCCGACGGGGAGCCTGAGCTCCGGCGACGGCGCCAGTCAGGCAGCGGCCTGCTTCGCCTCCGTCCCGTCGGCCCATCTCGGCATCGGCATGATCACCCGGGCGCCGGGCTCCCCCGGCTCAGGCAGTGGCTCCGGCCGCACCGGCTAGCTCTCGTTCTGCCCGGGCAACCGGCTGCTGACGTCCAGGAGACTGCCTGCCAGCAGGACCGAGCGGCAAATCGTTCCGGTCCGCAGCAATACGTTCAGGGTACGCTGCAGGGCCAGCTCCGCACTGAGGAGAACGCTTCCGGGTACGGGTAGTCGTTCGGGGAAGCGGCGTTTCGACAAGCGGTGGCAGCTATGGACCCACCCGGCAATATTCCGCTATCCAGAGTCAACTCGCAAAGCGCCGGCCTGATCACGAGGAGCACCATGCATCGCGATTTCAGCCGTTCCCAGGTTTTGGCCGGCTGGCAGCGAAGGTTGCGCGTTGGTGCGGTGCTCCTGTGCCCGCTCGCGGTGCTCGCACACCAGGCGCGGGCGGAACCTCAGGCTCCAGCATTGGCGATCGCCGCCGTGGCCAACGACAACCGCGCTCCCGCGGGGCGGCGGGCCCGCGGCACCCTCCGAGTATCCCTCGAAGTCCGTGAAACCACCTGGTACCCCGGCGGAGCGGGCGGACGGGCAATCCCGATCCTCGCCTTCGGCGAAGCGGGGAAGGCGCCGAGCATTCCGGGACCGCTGATCCGAGCGCCTGTGGGGACCGAGATCCGGCTGACGGTCCACAACCGGCTGGATCGGGTCGCCATCGTCCACGGGCTGTGCGACCACGACGGCATCGCGGATTCCGTCGTCCTCACTGCCGGAGCGTCTCGCGCCATCACCTTCCGCGCGGTCACCCCGGGTACCCAGTTCTACTGGGCCCGCACCACCGCCGGGGGCCGGACCATCGGGCGTAACGAGGACTCCCAGCTGGTCGGCGGTTTCATCATCGACCCGTCCGGAGCCGCGCCGCCGGCGGCGGAGCGGGTCCTGGTGATCTCCGTCTTCGACGATACCGTGCCTGCTGCGCGGTATCCGGCCGGCCACTTCCAGGTCTTTGCGATCAACGGCATGTCGTGGCCGAGCACCGAGCGGCTCTCCTACGCCCGCGGGGACACCGTGCAGTGGCGAGTGATCAACGCCAGCGATCATTTCCACCCGATGCACCTCCACGGCTTCTACTTTACGGTGGAGAGCCGCGGCTCGGCGCTCCGCGACACGGTGTACGCGCCGGAAGAGCGGCGCGAGGCGGTCACCGAGGCGCTGCGGATCGCCACGAGCGTCCGACTCAGATGGGTCGCGAGCCGGAGCGGCAACTGGCTGTACCACTGTCACATGGTCAGCCACATCGAGACCGCCCTCCGGCTCGATACCGCGAGGGCGACCAGTGCGCCGGCCCATGAGATCTCGCACGCCCACGTCGCAGACGTGATGTCCGGGCTGGTGGTGGCCCTCACCGTGGGGGAGCCCCATGGGACCGCGCCTGCCGTCGCATCGGACGCCGTGCCCAGACGGAAGCTGCGGCTGTTCGTGACCGAGCGGCCGGCCCGCGACGGCGCGGCTGCGGCGCTGGGCTACGTGCTGCAGCAGGGCGAGCAGCCCCCGGCCTCCGACTCGATGCCACGTCCCGGCACCACCCTGGTGCTGCATCAGTACGAACCGACCGAGATCGTCGTCACGAACCTCGCCCAACGCGCGACCGCGGTTCACTGGCACGGGCTCGAACTGGAGAGCTATTTCGACGGCATCGCGGGATGGAGCGGCAGCATGATGCGGATGGCGCCGATGATCGGACCCGGCGATTCCTTCGTGGTGCATCTGACGCCCCCGCGGGCGGGGACGTTCATGTACCACACCCATGCCGACGAGAGGAACCAGCTCAGGGCCGGGCTCTTCGGTGCGCTGCTGGTGCTGCCGCCTGGGGTGGCCGAACCGGACACCACCGAGCGCCTGCTGATCCTCAACGAGACGGGGCTGGATCAGCCGGTCGGCTCCGTCACCGAACCGCGGACGGCGCCGAGCCTTTCGCTCAGTGCCGGGGTCACTCACCGGCTGCGGATCGTGAGTATCCCGGCCGATGCGCCACTCGACGTGAGACTCCTGAGTGACACCACCGTCGTGACCTGGCGGCCGATCGCGAAGGACGGCGCGGACCTGCCACCATCCCAAGCGATCGAGCAGCCGGCGCGGGTGCGCTTCGCCGCCGGCGAGACGCTCGACGTGGAGCTGCGCCGGGAACTTCCCGGGACCCTGACGCTGGAGATCACCCCGCTGGGCATCGTCCGTCCCGCGATCCGGATACCGGTGAGCGTGCGATGACGCCGCCCCTCACCTCATCCCTCCCGCGGCCCTCGCGCCGGCGGCAGTCGAACGGGACAATCGGCTACTCCTGCTGGAGATACCCATGAGATCGGCCCACGCACGATTCCGCCTCCTCCCGATCCTGTTGACCCTCGGGTGCGCGAGCACCACGGTCACCACCACCGTGCTCCCGCCGCAGCGCCTCGAGGACCCCATCTGTCCGACCGCTGTCATCATCGCCGACAACCCCGGGGAGATTCCTCCCGGTGGCCGACTCCTCGCGCGGCTGCGAGTCGAAGGGGGCGATATCCGCACTACGGGCGACAAGATCCGCCGCCGCTTGCGGGAGGAAGCCGCCAAGCTCGGCGCCACTCGCGTCCTGGCCACCGAGATCACCACACCGAGTACTCTCGCCGCACTCGGCATGACGGTGGCCACGAGCCTCAATTCGCAGCAGCGGTCCGACGCCGAAACCGATGCCGCGACCCATCAGAACCAGACTACCCAGGCCTCGGCACCGGTCCCGACCGACCCCGATTTCTACGGGCGCGGCCTCGCCTACGCGATCTTCGTCCCCGACGACACGGTGAGAACCAAGCTGGAGTGTCCCAGGCAATAGGCCTCACGGAAGCTCGATAGCCCATCCGCGCAAGGGGATTCCCACCGGAGTTCTTTTCCGATTGGCGCTTCCCGCTGGTGGGGCTCAGGTGGTGGTTCGCGAAGATCCGAGGGCGCGCCTGAGGCACGCTGGAGTGCCACGGGATCAGGTGGAACCATGCCTGGAGCCCACATGCGCCCATCCTTCTCCCTCTCACTGCTCGTCGGCCTGACTGGCGCCGCGGGCCTCGCCTGCTCGTCCAGCATGGAGCCCGGTCTGCCGGCCGGCGACGTGTCAATCGTCCTCAACGCCAGCAGCAAGGGGAACGCAGCGTTCTCGCCCAATCCCTTCAGCGAGAGTTTCGCGACCCGGGCCGAGGTCATGTGGGTCAATGCGGACCGCACCAGCAACGGCTACGGAGGCAGCAGCGGCACTACCCACCATCTCATTTCTGACACCGGGCTGTTCGACTCCGGCCTGCTGGCCCCCGGCACATCGTACAGCTTCACCTTTCCCGCTAACGGCAGCTACGCCTACCACTGTTCGATTCATCCCACGATGGTCGGAACCATTACGATCAATCCGTAGGGAATCGCGCGCCGAGTGCACCGCGACCACGGTGCCGCTTACCACTTCGCCGCTTCTCGAAGGCATCGGCCGACCCTCGGGCAGCCGTCGGAAGATCTGACGCGCGGTCACCCGCCAGCGCCTGTCACCTTCGCCTATCTGGCGTTGCGGTAGCGCTCCGCAGCAAGCCCCGCCGGCAGGAAGCGCTTGCCCGAGGGCACAGCGCTCGACACCTTATCCCCTATGGTGCGACTGCGCGTTCACTTCTCCGCGGCGGCACTCGCGCTGCTCCTGGCTGGCGTGGGGTGCGACCCGCCTCGGCTACCAGAGTGGACCCACCCGCTCTCGCAGGTCCCGGAGGCGGCGGTCTACCGCGCCTGGCAGCGCTACCTCCGCGCCAAGCAGGGGCGCTACTTCTCCTGCCGGGAATACTCGGACGCCTGGCTGGTATCGGAGCAGCAGGACTGGCCCTGCTACGACATCGCCCATTCGTTCATCCCGTTCGATGCCACGCCGGAGGTGACGGGCATCGATACCCTCGGCGATGCGCTCGCCGGCGAGTATCGGGTGACCACCCGATTCCGCTCCGGCGATCAGCGTCCCGCGGCCCGGGCCCCGTGGAGCATGATCACCACCACGGTGTACGCGGTCCCCGTCGGCAACCGCTGGCTTTTTTCGAGCGCACTCTCGCGGACGACCGGCCGCTGGGCCCACGAGACGGTGGGGCGGATCACCTATGTCATCGAACCCGACCTCACCTTTCACCGGGAGCGGGCACTCCGCGCCAACGCCTTTGTCGACTCGCTAGCCGCGGCGTTCGGCGTCCCGCCGATCGGGCCCGCCACGGTGTACCTCACCGAGGATCAGTACACCGCCTACCGGGTCATCGGGCTCGAGTGGGGGGTGAAGGAGGTGCAGCCTGGCGGGTTCGCGCGGCCCATCAATCGGCAGATCTTTTCCGGCAATCCGGCGGTGGGCGAGGAGTACCGGCACGAGCTGGCGCATCTCGTCCTCATGCCGCTGATCACCGGGACGACCTCCTACCTCGCCTCCGAGGGAGTCCCCACCTGGGTCGGCGGCACGAGCGATGTGGATTTCGCGGGTGCGGAGCGTCGCCTCGCGACGTGGCTGGCGGAACACCCGTCGGTCACGCTCGATTCGATCATGGCCGGCGGCACGCCGAACCCGGTCTTCTATGCCAGCGGCGCGATGCTGACGGCGATGGTGTCGGAGCGGGGAGGCGTCGCCGCGGTGAAGGAGTTCCTGCAGGGCGGCGCCACCCGGAACGACCTGCAGGGCACCCTAACCCACCTCCTCGGTACCTCCTGGACGGAGGTTGAAGCCGAGTGGCGGCGCCGCGTCATGGACTACGGTGCACGAGCGGCCAGGCCGCAATAGGCATCTGGTGGACGACCCGGTCGGCGGGGGCCCCATGAGGCCCCGAGGTTATCGTCCGACGGTCATCTCGGCCGACTGGCGCGGCTCGAGCTGCGACCAGGCCGCACCGACCAGCGAGCGATGCTCCGCGGTCGACGCCTCCAACAGCTCCGCGACCGTCGGCACGGCAGCCCTCGGCAGCATCATCTGTGAGCCAGTGGCCAACGGCGCCCACGCATCTCCGTCGTAGCGGCGATGCGACAGGATCTCCGACAGTGCCCTGGAGAGCGGGCCATGTGCGGCATGGACTTCGCCCGCGGAATAGGTCAGGCTCGCCGCCATCTCCTCGCGGCCGGACAGCTCGCAGAGATCGATCGTGGCCTGGTAGACGCCATCCAGGTAGGTCAGGATGTGCTTGACCGCGATGGTGGTACTGGCATCGCGCTCTACCGGGCTCCATTCCGTGGTTCGGGACACCCACAGCTCGGCGAGCCAGGTACCCACCGCCTCCGAGAAGCCATCGGGCGAATCCGGAAAGGCCGCGCGAATTCGATCCAGGCGCTCGAGGTGACGCTGTCCGCGAATGAACCGCTCCAGCAGGAGCCGCCGCAGCCCGCGATGGGTGGTGCCATGGATCAGTCGCGGCCCCGCGGCAAAGAGCTGCCAGCTCGCGGCCCGCAGTTCGCAGATACCTGCCCAGATCATCTCCTGCATTTCGATCCTCCTGGCGTGGCATCCAGCCATCCGATCGCAAGTGCACGGATCGGCGGTCCGCCGCCTGATTGAAAGACAGCGAAGGCGCGAGAGATCCGGTAAGCCGATCTCGATCGCGCCTTCCACTCGGGAGTCCACGACTCTCGCGTCAAGGTTGCCCCTCGTCCGGGCCTCGGTGTATCCACCGCATCGACAATGTAGGATTCGCCCGGAAACGACACAATGCGCACTAAGGACGACTCGGCGGGTGGCTCGCAGGAGCCGGATCGAAGGAGCGATTCGACACGAGCCGGACACTGTCATTGCGGGAGGGGTGAGTCCGGGCAGCTAAGGGCCGAACCGCGAAGTGACGGCCAGTGGGCAGGCGCAACGCACTGTCCGCTGAGTGAAACGGCACACCAGGCGACGCCGCCGGGTGTGCCGATGCTTCGGAGTGGAACCGCCGCCCTTCCATGGCGCGGACCCGCCTGTGCGACATCCCCGCCGCAACCCGTCCTTCATGACAGAGAGTCCCCCGCCGCAGTGCCAGAGCAGCAGGACCGCCGTAGCTGAAACCAGACATCGAGCGAGTGGATCCGCGCTCGCCCCCAGCACTCCGCGCAGGCGGGGGCGCGGGAACTGTGCCGCCACACACGGCGGCCGCGGCGCGGGCCTTCACCATGGGCAGCACCCCAACCGGACCGGGTATGCGCGATCAGCATCGTGACAAGCGGGACCTGATCAACGAGCTCACCGATCTCCGCAAACAGGTGGCCGACCTGAAGCAGGCGGCCGCCGAGCGACGACGTCTCGAGGATGCGCTCCGGCGCGAGGAGGAGATGCTGCGCACGCTGGTGGACAGCGCGCCAGTCAGGCTCTGCCTGGTGGGGCCGAGCGGCGAACTGCTGATGGCGAGTCAGTCGTTCGCGCGGATGCTGGGCTACAGCTCGCCGGGCGAGCTGGTGCGGCTGAGCCGGGAGATCGGCCCCCTCCTGCCGAGCGCCCCTCCGGCGGCCGGAACGGAGACCGGCCGTCGGGAGCGGATCGCGCTCCGCCGCCGGGACGGCACCGATCTCACCGCCACGGCGATGCGCTCGGGCGGCGGCGGCGCGCCACTCGCGGTCGCGATACTGGAGGACTAACCGCCGCAGCGAGGTTCAATCGCTCAGATTGATCCCGCCGACGCCATAGTCAATGGAAGACAAAGCAATGACCGCTACCAACGCCACCACCACCACAGCGATCAGCCCCGTGCTGCTGCGCCCCCGCCAATACTCGAAGGTGCGGATGTCCGCGAGCGGCACGCTCGCGGTGTCCTGAACGACGGCCCCCATCTGCTGCGTCTCGGAGGTCACGCCGATCAGGACGTCGTTCTCGACCCGGGGCTGGTGCAACTGGGTTTGCGCGGAATCGGTGGAGACCCGCACCAGGTCGGGCTTCTTCTGTTCGATGAACTGGGCCGGTGCGACGGTCGTGGTCTTCCATTGTCCGCCACCGCAAGCGGGGAGGTAGAGCGTAAGCAGCAACGCCCCGACGAGGCGCCGGAGCGTTCGGAGTTTCCGGTAGATCGACATGGCCCGCATCGCTTTCTCGCGGCCATCTTGGGCAGCACTGCCCCTTTGGAATATCTCCGCTCCACGTGTCGGCTGCGTGAGGGCAGGGTGAAACGTTCTTCTGTAGCCACCGTCCCGCCGCAGCCCACAACGCCATCGCTGCCGCCTTCGAGGGTGGTCCGTTGATATCCGACATGGGAAGACGTAGTCAGGCTGCCGTTCCACAGGGCACCCCCTGCCAGCTACCGCGCCAGCCTGGCCGCTGCCCCCACCCTCACCCGCCCTTCCCTTTCCACCTCCGCATTCAGCGCCAGCCGGCCCCCGAACCGCCGACCGATGTCGCGCAGCACCTCCGGATCCCGCTCCAGGGTGTCCGGATCCACCGTCGTCATCGGGCAGCGGCCCCGAAGTGAATCGAGCCGCACGATCGCCTCTTCGATATGCAGCTCGGCACCCTCCCAGGTCACCTCGTCCATCCCGTCGACCCCGCCGATGAGGATATTGGGCCTGAGACGCCGGATATCCCGCCCGAAGGCGGCCACCGCGCCGTCGGTCGCCACTAGCAGCGGCAGGATGTCGAACCGCTCCACTCCGTCATAGGCGGCCAGCCAGGCGTCCTGTCCCGCCGCCGCTTTCACCAGGGCGAGCGCCTCCCCGCTCTCCCATGGGTACCCGTTCACCAGTGGCCGGCCGTCCGGCCCAAGCGTTCCCCTGAGGCCGAGCAGCCGATGGTGCCGCCGGGAGGTGCGTACGCCTTCGGGTCCGCGGACGTGGACAATCCGGTCGCCCGGGATGCCGCTCGCCCTCAGCTCCGCCACCTGCATCGGCTCCCCCGCCAGGGACTTCACCGGGTAGCGCCACAAGCCGTCGATCCGCAGCATCGTCCTCCTGTTCTAGCCCGCCGCGTCGGGCATCTCTGCCGCAAAGAGCCGCCGCTCGCCCTCGCGGATGGGCGCGTCGTTGATGCTGGCGAATCGGCGTGCCATGAGCCCGTGCTCGTCGAACTCCCACATCTCGTTGCCGTAGGACCGGTACCACTGCCCCGCCCCGTCGTGCCACTCGTACTCGAACCGCACGGCGATTCGATTCTCCCTGAACCCCCACAGCTCCTTCTTGAGCCGGTAGTCGCGCTCCTTCTCCCACTTCTGCCTGAGAAAGGCGCGGATGGCCGGCCGCCCCCTCAGGAAATCAGTCCGGTTCCGCCATTCGGAATCCTCGGTGTACGCCAGCGCAACGCGCTCCGGGTCCCGGCTGTTCCAGGCATCCTCGGCGGCCTGCACCTTGGCGAGCGCCGTCTCCACGGTGAAGGGCGGACGAATCGGCGTGGTCATCTTCGCTCCTTGAGAAGGCAGAATTGGGGCAGGGGGAACGGCGGAAAGGCGATCGGGTGTCTACCCGTCATGCCGCCTTCCCGCCATCCCGCCTGGTGTCTAGGCCGCAGCATCCAGCGCGACGACGGGGAAATCGATCGCGGTCTCGCAGACGTTGTTCAGGTAGTTGGTGAAGACGTTGAGCGCCACATGCCCCACCACCTCGACGATCTCCGCGTCGGTGATTCCGGCCTTGCGCGCCTCGGCCAGCACCCCATCACTCACCTGGCCGCGGTGCTGGTTGATCGCGAGCGCGAGCTTGAGGATCGCGGCGGTCTTGGGAGTCACCGACCCGGCCCGCTTCGCCGCAGCCAGTTCCGCCGGATCGAGTCCGTGCATCTTGCCGAGGGCGGTATGGGCCGAGAGGCAGTAGCCACAGCCGTTCGACTGGGCGACGGTGATGGCGATCTGCTCGCCGACCCTGGCGCCGAGTGTGCCCTTCCCCATGTAGGCGAACATGCCGAGCATCGCGCCCAGGCTGGAGGGCGCGTTGGCCGCGGTGGTGACCAGGTTCGGCGTGCCGCCGAACATCTTGCGGGCGGTGGCCAGGTGGGTGGCGGCCTCGCCGGTAGCGGTGGCGGGGTCGATCGGCTGAATGCGGGGCATGATGGCTCCAGGCTGCTGAGGTGAACCGGCGTCGGCGACCCATTCGGATCGCGCTGCTTCGTGGTTCGTTAGTGGCAGCCTTCGGCGAAATCTTACCTGGCAGGGCTTCGGGGCCGGCGGAGGGTGAGCGGGAGCGCCGCGGTTGAGGAACCGGGGATCAGGGCTGGTGACCGGCCTGAGGAGCCTCGAGTCGAGCCCCGGAGGCCACCGACGGCCCCTGGTGATGGGCGCGGTGGTTCATCCGATGAGTGTCGTGTGCCGGCGGAGCGGCCAGCTCGATGGCCCACCGTGACGGGACTGCCCTACCGATCGCGCCATGGGGCAGCAGAATCGCCACTGCGGCAAGACCGACGCGGAGCCGCCGTCTTTGTTGTCGGCCCGGGCCGAAGGGTCTATCCGACTGCTGGGGGAGGTGCATCGAGATCGTCGAGCGCGGCCAGGAGTCCCTCGGTGTCTTCCCGGCAGGCGGCACAGTTCCGGATGTGGGTCACGAAGTCGGCGAAGCGGAGCTGGACATCCTCGCCGCGGCGGACGGCCTCGACGTACTGATCCAGGACCTCGAAGGCGCCCTCGCATCCGGGATCTCGGTCGCTGGTGCCGAGCAGGTGCTTGAGTGACTGGTCGTTCATGCCAGATGCTCCGTGTATCCGCCGTCTGAGAGCGCCCCGCGCAGCTTGCGCCGGGCGTCGTGCAGGGTCTTGTAGATGGCGCCGCGCGAACCGCCGAACCGCTCCGCCAGGACGTCGATCGGAATCTCGTCGACAGTGGCCGCCTGGAAGATGGTCCGCTGCCGTTCGGTGAGTCGCTCCCGGACCGCGCGCTGCACCGCCCCCAGCAGCTCCCGATTCTCGATGGTACTGAGCGCCGACGGCGTGCCATCGGGCAGCCGGTCCCAGACCGTTTCGTCGGTTTCCACCGCGCGATGCCGCCAGGCGTAGCGGCGGAGCCGGGTCGAGACATCGAAGATCACGAACTTGCAGGCCCACGTGGTAAATCGCGCCTGGCCACGGAACTCGTCCAGCTTGCCCAGGATCGACATCACCGCGTCATTCGCGGACTGAACGCAGAGGTCGTCGACTTCCTCGACCACCCGGTCAGGCAGGCTGCCCCGCCGCCGGTTCGCCTCGGCACGCGCCACGCGGAGCAGCAGCGCATGCAGCCGGGTGACGGCGGCGGCGTGGGCCGACCCCGTCCGACGGAGATCCTCGAACAGGCTGGCAGATTCCACATCGCCGGGAGCGGTCATTGCTGAGAAAATAGGGCGAGCCGGGAGCGGGCGCGAGGGGGCCGGCCGCGGAGGCCGTGGTCCTCGGTCGTCGCGATGGCGGCATCGCCTGCGATGTCCGTCAGGGTGGTCCACGCCGGGGAGGGCGGACCGGGATGCCCATTCGAATCGCCGCGTGCCGAGGCGACCCGGCTGATGTATGCGGCGGCCTGCGAGGCAGGAGGTCGTGGCATCGCCGACCCCGGCCGCATGCATGGATGGGTTCAGTCAACCTTCACCCTTCCTTCCGTGCTCTGATGCCATCGTGACAAGTTGGCTGGATGGGGAGGTGCATCATGACCGCGACCGCATTGAGAGACCTGCCGCAGGGCTCCGTTGTTTCCACCAGATACTGGCACCGCCTCGAGGACGGTCGGGTACAGTGCGACCTCTGTCCCCGCGTCTGCAAGCTGCAGGAGGGGCAGCGGGGCCTGTGCTTCGTGCGCGCCTGCCTGGACGGTGCGGTGGTCCTGACGACCTATGGGCGTTCGAGCGGATTCTGCGTGGACCCGATCGAGAAGAAGCCGCTCAATCACTTCCTCCCCGGCACGCCGGTCCTCTCCTTCGGGACGGCTGGCTGCAACCTCGCCTGTCGCTTCTGCCAGAACTGGGACATCAGCAAATCGCGGGAGACTGCCACCCTGTCCGACACCGCCAGTCCGGACCGGATCGCGAAGGCGGCCGTCGACCATGGCTGCCGCAGCGTGGCCTTCACCTACAACGATCCGGTGATCTTCCACGAGTACGCGATCGACGTCGCCGCCGCGTGCCACGCGCGTGGTGTGAAGACGGTAGCCGTGACGGCGGGATACGTCTCGGCCGAACCGCGCCGGGAGCTCTACCGGTACATCGACGCCGCCAACGTGGATCTCAAGGGGTTCACCGACGAGTTCTATCGCGACATCTGCGCGGCCCACCTCGCCCCGGTGCTGGAGACGCTCGACTATCTGAAGCACGAGACCGGCGTCTGGCTCGAGATCACCACGCTGCTCATTCCCGGCCATAACGACAGCGAGGAGGAGCTGCACCGCCTCACAGGCTGGATGATGGACCATCTGGGCCCCGACGTTCCCATTCACTTCAGCGCCTTTCACCCCGACTGGCGGATGCTGGACACTCCGCCGACCCCGCCCGCCATCCTCTCGCGGGCGCGGCAGATCGCCCGCGAGAACGGGCTGCGCTACGCTTATACCGGCAACGTGCACGACGCCGACGGGGATACCACCTTCTGCCACGGCTGCGGCGCACCGCTCATCGTGCGCGACTGGTACGAACTCCTGGCCTGGCATCTTGGCCCGGATGGCTGCTGCAGGCGCTGCGGCACCCGCTGTGCCGGGGTGTTCGAAGCGTCACCGGGGCATTGGGGCGCCCGGCGGCAGCCGGTCCACCTCGGCGCAGGCTGACGACCATGATCGCAACGCAACACGTGCGGCCCCCGGCCGTCGCCGGCCAGTTCTATCCGGAGGATCCGGACGAGCTGACCGCGCTGGTCCGCGGCTTCCTGAAGGACGTGCCCGCCGAGGGTCGCGTGGTCCGGGGAGCGATGGTGCCGCATGCGGGACTGGTGTACTCGGGGGGCTGTGCGGCGCAGGTGTTGGGACGAATCGCGTTTCCGCCGGTCGCCGTCATTCTCGCGCCGAACCACAGCGGCGCCGGGCATCCGGGGCGGGCGGCACTGTGGGGAGCGGGGGCGTTCGAGACGCCCCTCGGTCTGGTCCCGATCGCAGAATCGCTGGCCCGGCGGCTCGCCTCGAGTTCGGACCTCGTGGTGGAAGACCGGCTGGCTCACCGATCCGAGCACGCCGTAGAGGTCCAGCTTCCCTTCCTGCAATTGCTCGCGCCTCGGCTGGCGATCGTGCCGCTGGTGCTGGCGTGGGACGACTGGCCCAGGTCACGCCTGCTCGCGCAGCGGCTGGCAGCCGTGATCGCGACGTGGCCGGCGGAGGTCCTGCTGCTCGCCTCGAGCGACATGACGCACTACGAACCCGCGAACCTGGCCGCGCAGAAGGATCGTGCGGCCCTTGCCCATCTCGAGCGGCTGGACGGCGAGGGCCTGCTTCACCTCTGCCGGACGAACCGGATCACGATGTGCGGCCGCGCCCCTGCGGCCGTGGTGGCAGAGACCACCCGCCTGCTTGGTGGCACGACCGGGACGGTGGTGGACTATCGCCACTCCGGCCTGGTGAGCGGGGACCACGATCGAGTCGTGGGCTATGCAGGCGTCCTGATGGCGTGAGGGAGTGGAGTTCGAGAGCCATGGGGTATCGCCTGCTCGCCGATGTCATTGTCCTGCTGCATGCGGCATTCGCGCTGTTCACTGCCCTCGGCGGCCTTTTGGGGTTTCGCTGGCGCCGCGCCATCTTCATCCATCTGCCCGCCGCGCTCTGGGGCGCGTGGATCGAACTCACCGGTGGCATCTGCCCGCTCACACCGCTGGAGAATCGGCTCCGGGAGACCGGGGGCCAGCGAGGATACGCCGGGGGATTCATCGAGCACTACCTGCTGCCCGCACTCTATCCCGAGGGGCTCACGCAAGGCATCCAGTATCTGCTGGCCGGGCTGGTGATCGTGGTGAACGTGGCCGTCTACTCGGCGCTCTGGCGACGCCGGAAGCGGCCTGCGCTCCACGCCGGGAAGATCCGAGCGTAGACCAGTGAAGGCTGGCGAAACGCATTGGAGAGGTCCACGGAATGACGGCAACGATGCATGGCGGCGACCGGGTGGCCGAGGTGCTCCACGCGAGCGGCGTGCGAGCGCTGTTCACGCTCTGCGGCGGCCACATTTCGCCCATCCTGACCGCGGCGAGGGCCCGTCGGCATCCGGGTGGTGGACGTGCGAGACGAGGCGACCGCTGTCTTCGCCGCCGACGCCACCGGCCGTCTGTCAGGCATCCCCGGCATTGCCGCGGTGACCGCCGGTCCCGGCCTCACCAACGCCCTCACCGCACTCCGGAACGCACAGCTGGCACACTCACCTCTGGTGCTCATCGCGGGCGCGGCGCCGACCATGCTCAAGGGTCGCGGTGCCCTGCAGGACATCGACCAGATGGCGACGGCCGCGCCCCATGTGAAGCACGCCCGTACGGTGCGTCGCGTGCGCGACCTGGGCCCGGCGACAGCAGAAGCGATCTCGCTGGCGCGCTCCGGTGTGCCCGGGCCGGTGCTGATCGAATGCCCGGTGGACCTGCTCTACCCCGAGCACACCGTCCGCGAGTGGTACGCCGCCGCCGGCGGCAAGGGCCGCTCCCTCACCGACCGGGCCCTCAGGCTCTACCTCGATCGTCACGTCGGGCGGATGTTCGCGGGCGCAGCCACGGCGACCGCGCCTCCGCTGCACGAGGTGCTCCCTCCGGAGCCCTCGGGCGCCACGGTGCGGAAGGCGGCGGCTCTGCTGGCGGGCGCCGAGCGGCCGCTGCTCCTGGTGGGCAGCCAGGCGGTCTCGCTCGCGGACGAGACCGCCGCGATCGCGGCCAGCATCGGAAGGCTCGGCGTCCCGCTCTACCTCTCGGGGATGGCCCGCGGGCTGCTGGGCCGCGACCATCCGCTGCAACTCCGGCAGCAACGGCGTGCGGCCCTGAAGGAATCGGACCTGGTCATCCTCGCGGGAGTGCCCTGCGACTTCCGGCTGGACTACGGCCGCCACCTGCGGCGGGGCTCCAGGATCATCGCCGCCAACCGGAGCCGACGGGAGGCGAAGCTCAACTGCCGCCCCACCATTCTGGCGGAGAGCGACGCCGGCCGCTTCCTCCGCCGCCTGGCGGAGGTGCTCCCTGGGGAGGGAGGGCGGTGGCGGGCGTGGCGCGAGACCCTGCAGGCTCGCGACAGCGAACGGCAGCACGAGATCGAGCAGCAGGCGGGGGAGCGCGGAGAGTTCGTCAATCCGCTCCGACTCTGCCGCGCCATCGAGGCGGTCATGGCGGACGACGCCCTGCTGGTGGCCGACGGCGGCGACTTTGTCGGGACTGCCTCCTACACCATCCGGCCGCGCACCCCGCTCGGCTGGCTGGATCCCGGTGTCTTCGGCACCCTCGGCGTCGGTGCCGGTTTCGGCATCGGCGCCCGGATCGCGCATCCGGACAGGGAGGTGTGGATTCTGTTCGGCGATGGCGCCGTCGGCTGGAGCCTGAGCGAGTTCGACAGCCTGGTGCGCCACGGCCTGCCGGTGATCGCGGTCGTGGGGAACGACGGTGGCTGGACCCAGATCGCGCGGGAGCAGGTCAAGCTGCTTGGCGACGACGTCGGCACCGTCCTGAGACGCACCGCCTATCACGAGGTGGTCCGGGGATTCGGCGCGGAAGGCATCCTGGTGCGGGAGGAGTCGGAACTGGAATCGGCGCTCGAGCGCGCCCGGGCCGTGGCGCGGGCAGGGCGACCGGTGCTGGTGAACGTCTGGCTGGACCGCACCGGTTTCCGCGAAGGGTCGATTTCGATGTGAGCCGCGCACTGTGATGATTCATTGCGGCAAGATTCATTACATGTTGCTTGGTAGGGTATAGCGCTGCAGTATATATTTGCGACACAGCCAATAATCGTAACCCAGGAGACGAGGCTCAGCCTGATCGCCGCATGCACTGCAGCACGGGAGGGCGTCGCCATGACCGCGCATCTCAGTTCTACGGTGTTCACGTTCCCGCACCCACCATCCGGTACCGGATCCCCGATTACCTGGGAGCCGGCGCCGCGGCCCGTTCCACATCCCGCTCTCCCGGGACTGCGTCCCTCCCCGCACCCGACTCACGTCTCCGCATCGCCTACGCGGACGACGGCGACGCCGGCGGGTGGGCCGAAGCCGGTTCTGAAGGGCGGGCCCAACCAGGACACGGCTCCGGTATCGCTGGTCGTCATCGATGACAATCGGCTGCTCCGCGAGGGACTCGCGGCGCTGATCCGCAGCCAGCCGGGGTTCAAGGTTCTCGCCGTCGCCGCGGACATTACCGAGGCCCTCGAGAAGGTGCGAGCCCATCGACCTGACGTGGTTCTGCTGGATCTCGGGCTCGAGAGTCATGACACGGTGAGCCTGACGGCGACGATCCACAGCGAGGTGCCAACGGCCCGACTCATCATCATGGGTCTCCTCCCCCTGCAGGAGGATGTGGCCGATTACGTACGGGCGGGCGCGTCCGGCTTCGTCATGAAGGATGCCACTTTCGACGAGTTCTTCGCGACCATCCAGGCCGTGGCAGGTGGCGCCGAGATCCTTCCAGCGGCGCTCACCAACTCGCTGTTCTCGCAGATCGTGCGCTATTCGGCCTCGGCAAGTCCGGCCCACAAGTTGGAAGGGGTGCGGTTGACCGCTCGCGAACGCCAGGTCATCGATCTCCTCGGCGAAGGCATGAGCAACAAGGAGATCGCAACTCATCTGCACATCGCGGTCCACACGGTCAAGAGTCACGTGCACAATGTCCTGGAGAAGCTGGCACTGCACAGCCGGCTCGAGGTGGTCGCCTTTACCCACGCGCGCCGGGGACCGAAGCCCCTCCGGCCTTAGCTCGTCACCGGGCGCCGGCCGGGGACCCTCGCCGAGAAGCGCTTGACCGGGAGGCCTCCCGCCCGGCACCTCCCCACGCCAGCCGGTACGCCGCCTCGAAGGCCACCTCATTGTCGGCCGGCCCCGCGAGGAGTCCGTCGACCGCCACGGGTCCCCTGACAGGATCTTCATCCCCCCTTCCGGCTCCCTTGGGCCGACCCGGCCTACGTTGCTCAGGCTGGGGCCGCCGCGCCCGCGGGAGGAAATCACCCGCCTGAACGAAGTGTCGGCCTCGCGTGGCGCAAGGGCGCGGCGGAGTCGGGTGCATTAACACACGAAGGGAGGATCTCATGAAGGGATTCATCGGGAACATCCAGGACCGGACCGAGGCGAACAGCGATTTTCGGCGGGTGCTCTATACCGGCCCGCACATGCAGCTGGTACTGATGGCGCTCCAGCCCGGCGAAGACATCGGCGAGGAAACCCACCCTGACACGGACCAGTTCTTCCGGGTGGAGAAGGGGAAGGGTGAGGTCTGGATTGACGGCAAGAAGACCCGGATCGAGAGCGACATGGCCATCGTCGTTCCCGCCGGCGCAAAGCACAACATCAGGAACACCGGCGACAAGCCGCTGAAGGTGTATACGCTGTACGCGCCGCCCCATCATGCGGACGGAACCGTGCAAGTCACCAAGGCGGAAGCCGAGGCGTCGAAGGAGCACTTCGCCGGGCAGACCACCGAGTAAGCACACTGCGTCCCGCTCCAGGTGCAGCAGCAGGCCGGCGTCCCCGATGGGACGCCGGCCGTTTCTTCTCCCCAGACGGTGTTCGAGGGAGTCGACGTTGACCCAGGAAGCCGGGTTGCGCGGAGGGAGGATGCCCGCGCCGTTATCGGAGCGGAATGAAGTCGAAGGCGGTATACAGGCAGAGTATCGAGGTGCCGACCGGGGGCGCCGTGCGCTGGGCCCGGACGGCGAAATGCCGCAGCAGGGTGGGGATCAGCGCCTCGCGGCGGTCGCCATAGTCGCGCCTGGCGCTCTCGCCGGTGAGCAGCTTGAGGCCGAGGTCGACCACCGGGGAGTGACCCGGCGTCACCATCACAAAAGCGCCGTCGGGCTTGAGCACCCGCCGGATCTCGAGGCAGGCGGCCTCCAGATTGTCGATGAATTCGACGCAGCTGACCGCGACCACGGCATCGAAGTGACCATCGGCAAACGGCATCTCCTCCGCGCTCCCCGAGGTCAGGTGCGCGGCGATACCTTCCTGCCCCAGCGCATGGGCGACCTCGTGATTCATGGGATGACGATCGATCCCGTACAATTCGTCGCAGCGGGTGGCCAGGGTCGGCATGAATACGCCGCTTCCGTAGCCGACCTCCAGCAGCCGATTCATCCGGGCGCCCGGCAGCAGAGAGAGAACCATCCGGAACCGCAGCCGCTGGATCCACCCGAGCACTGGCCGGTGATTCCAGTCGGCATGATCCACCGGCCCTGTCTTGAGCAGCAGCTCCCTGGGGAGAAGTTTGAGTTGCCGGTTCGAGGAGGCCATGACTGGTTCCACGGGGGGGAAGGCTGAGCACGCCGGTACGGGGAGTCGCTCCGTACCCGTCACCAAAGCTGGGGGTGGGGACACGGGGTGGCCAGTGCGGAGGCTCGCCAAGGTGGCGGCCTGCGACGTGACAACCTGTCTCGGAGCCGCGGCGCCTCAGCCGAGTGTGAGAAGATCGGCGGGCGTCCCGCGTCTTCCTTGGCAACCTGGACAATCTTCCGAAGTGGAGGTGCCAATGAGCCGCATACCCGGCTGGGCGTTGCTGCCGCTCGCCATCGCCTGCCAACCGCAGGTCGTGCCCGTTCCCCAGAGCGACCCGACGCCACCCACCGCACTCTGGCTCCAGGCCAATCCGCCGGACGCACCGCTCGCCAACGCCACCCTCGGCGGCGCCGCATCCGCCGCGGAGATCAACGATTCCGGCGTGGTCCAGGTGACCGCCGTCGGCACCGACCCCGAGGGGCTCCGCGCCGTGCGGATCTGGATGACCATCAAGCGGGCTCGCCCCGGTCAGATCGAGGGTCCCGCTCTCGCCGGAGCGCCCGTCGCGGAAGAGATCAGCTCGGCGACGGCCGGCGGCACCGCGACGACCTCGCTCAGCGTCGGCTTCGGGCTTTCGCCCGCGACCGAGATCGGCACCTTCGACGATCTCTGGGTGGACCTCTGGGCCGAGGCGGAGAACTTCGGCGGCGGAGTGGTGCGGACCGCCGGTGTTGACGCTGCATCTGCGGTGGGATGGGCTGCGGCTGCAGGTCATCGCCCTCAGCGATGACGACGGCAGCAACGCCGCCACCGTGACCGCCACCGACTTCGTGCAGGCGGTCGACAGCCTCAACCGCTCGTTTCGGGGAACCCGCATCCGGTTCCGCTACGATCCGACCACCGACTACCAGACGACGCGGTCGACCGCCCTCAACCAGGACCTGATGTTCGGCGATCCGGCAGGCCTTGCCGCCGGCAACCTGATCGCGGCAGCGACGCCGACGACGATTCCTGTCTTCCTGCGCTTGGCGGGTGGAGGTAACGGCAACGCGGCCCCGCCTCCGGCACTCGCCGGACTTCCGCCCGGAATCTCCGCCGGCGTGGCGCAGAACTACGTGGCGCTGTGGAATAACCTGCCCGGGGTCGAGTTCGGCATCGCCCACGAGGTCGGCCACTACCTGGGGCTGTATCACACCTTCCCCGGGTGGGGCAGCCCGGCGTGGGCCGACGAACAGGCGGTCCTCGACCTTCATGACGACAACGGCGGCACGATCGGCGCCTTTGATGGCGACCTGATCGCCGACACGCCCCCCGATCCGGAGCAGGCGCTGTTCCAGCTCAAGGGCGGATCGACCTACAACCGCGACCATGGCCACGACTTCTACTGCGATCAGACCGACGTGAGCGCGACGGGAACCGTCGGCGGTGCCGCCACGACGGTGCACTTCCAGCCCGACATGATGAACGTGATGAGCTACTACTCCCCCTGCCCTGCAGGGACTCCCAACTTCGGCATTCGGCGGTTCACCCGGGGGCAGGTGGCGCGGATGCACGCCGGGCTGATCGATCCGGCGAGGTCGCAGCTGGTGCAGTAGTCGGCGGGTCCGCGTCACCCCTGCCGGAACAGGCCGGCGAGGTCCGAGTAGAATGGGACCATCGCGCTGGCGCGCGCCGGTGAGCCGGGCGAGGGCTCCGCCGTGGTGGCGAAAGAAGTGAAGAAGCTGGCCAAGGAGACCGCGCGCGCCACCGAGGAGATCGGGAGGAACGTCGAGGCGTTCCAGACCAGCTCGACCGACGCCGTGACCGCGATGCGGGAGATCGGCACCATCATCTCCGAGATCGGGCAGATTCAGACCACAATCGCGAGCCCGGTCGAGGAGTAGACGGCCACGACCAAGGAGATGGCCCGGAGCGTCGCCGAGGCAGCTCGGGGTGCCGGGGACATCGCGTGCAGCATCCAGGTTGTGGCTCGCACCGCCCAGGGCACGACCGACGGGGTGCGGCAGAGCCAGAATGCCGCGGAGGACTTGGCTCGGGCCGCCCAGACGCTTCAGGCGCTGGCGGGACGGTTTCGGGTGGACGGCGCGAAGCTGAAGCAGAAGCGGAGAGAACGCGAGCCGTAGGGAGTGGCGGTGTCGTGACGGGACGGTGAGAGGGTCTCTTGCCATCGGGAATGCGAGGCTCCGCGCCTCGACCCACGGGGCACGACCGGGTCCATCCCGCCGGGATGAGGGCCGGCTCGTGAGTCAGGATCGAATGGGGGATGGTGACTGCAGGTTCGAAATCGAGCGGCACCGTTCAGCGACAGCTGGGATCGAACCGGCCAAGGTCGCGAACCTCCCCTGCGCGCAGGGTGAGTGACCGGTCCGTGGGAAGGCACCCTGCGCGCAGCACCCGCAGATGAACGGAGCCGGGAGGGGTTGGCACCGTGCGCGGACCCACCCCAAGCGGAACCGTATCGCTGCCGTTGATGATCAGCCGGGTGTCTGGGAATGAGCTGGATACCGTGAGATGGGCCCTATCGCTGATCGCCGTGGGCCGCCGCAGCCCGACCACTACAATAAGCCACCCTAGGACCACCGCAGCGAGGGCACCTGTGCCGGCCAGCAACCAGCGCACCATCACCTGAGGTCGCGCCGCCACCCGGGAGAGCGTGCGCCGCCCCCCCGCCGGTGTGGGGTGTCGTCGTATTGTGGGACGCCCAGTGCCGGTAGCGGGCTGGTGCGACATCACCGGGCGTGCATTGCTGGAAGTAGGAGGACGCGGAATCACCGGACGCGCACTGCCGGGAGTCGGGTGGGCGCCTCGCTCGGTTGAGGTGCGCGGGGGCACCAGGGGAAGACCGCGCTTCGAGGTGGTACTCGCCGGGCGGGTGCCGCTCGGGGTTCCCGTCCGGGGCGGAGCGAGACGCTGCTTGCCACTTCGGGCGAACTCGATGATCTGGGTGCGAACCGCCGCTTCGCTATCAAGGGGCGCGGTGCCGATCGCCTGTACCACTTCCTCCATAGAAGGAAAGCGCTCCTCCGGCAGCTTCCCAAGCATCTTGAGAACCGCCCACTCCAGGGCCGGTGGGCAATCCTTCCGGAGTTGGCGAATCGAGGTCGGTGGATCGACGAGGTGAGCCCGCATGACTTCCTGCAGCGATCTGCTCTGGAACGGCACCCTGCCCGTCAGCATTTCGTACCCGACGACGCCGAGAGAATACTGATCGCTCCACGGCCCGACGCCCTGACCCACGAACTGCTCCGGACTCATGTAGTAGGGAGTGCCGACCGCCGACCCCGTCTGGGTCAGGTTCGCCTGGGTGTTGACCTTGGCGATGCCGAAGTCGGTGACGACCGCGTACCCCTCCTCGTCCAGCATGATGTTTGCCGACTTGATGTCCCGGTGGATCACCTGCCGGCGATGCGCCGTGTAGAGCGCACTGGCCACCTGGGTCAGAATCGTCTGCGCAATACGAATGGGGAGGGCACCCATCTCCGACAGCACGCCATCCAGCGGTCTTCCCTCGACGTACTTCATCACGATGAACAGGAGATCGGGAGTCTCCCGCACCGCGTGAATAGGAATGATGTGCGGGTGGCTCAGGCCCCCGGCGGTGCGAGCCTCACGCTTGAAGCGCTCGACCATGCCTTCGCCGTAGACCAGCGCCGGCGAGAGCACCTTGATCGCCACCTTGCGGTTCAGCGCGATTTCCCTCGCCAGATACACCGTCGCCATGCCACCGCGCCCCAGCTCACCCAGGATTTCGTAGTCTCGCCGGGTCGCCGCCTGCAGCAGGCCCAGCACCTCTTCGTCCTTCGGGATCCGGCGCGGTCCGCGGGGCTCGTTGAGATCGGCGGTTTCGGCCTCTGCCTGGGCTTCACGGACATCGGCACCACAGGACGTGCAGTAGCGGCTGCCGGCGGTTACAGGCTCCCGGCAGTTCCTGCAGCTGGCGGAGGAGGAGGGGGTGGTCAGCGATCGCTCCGGGCCGCGGCCCTCACGGCACCGTCACCGACAGGCCCTGAGCAGTGAAGGCAACATTGAGACGGAGGGGTTCCCGGCGGAACGAGCCGGGCGGGACGCCGTAGGGACCCCCATCGTTGAGGACGCTCATGATCGGGCCCACCAGCTTGCTGCTCCCGCTCACCCGTACGGCATCCTGCAGCCCCCCCTGCGCGCCGATCACCATCTGGTAGAGCACGCGCTCCTCCAGCGCCACGTCATAGTCCTTGAAGGCATTCTGGGGATCCTGCTCGTTCCAGAGCGGTTTCAGGCGCGCCTCAACCCCCCGGGCATACTCCACCACATCCCGCTGTCGCCGCGCCGCCTGCTCTGCTGCCGAAGGCCCTGCCGGGGCCGGCGAAGGCTTCGCGGCGGCCGGCACGGGGGCGGTCTCCTCCGGCGCGGGCACGGAGTCCGCCGGGGTGAGCATAGCGGTGTCGTGGGCCACGACCGTGTCCACCGCCGCGGCCGGGGGTGAGGGCACAACCGTTACCGGCGGCGGCGCGCCGGATGAGACAGCCATGCCCCCTGATGCGGGCCGCAGAAACAGTGCGGCCCCCGCCCCGGCCCCGGCGAGGACCGCGATCGCCGCGGCCACCTTGATCCACCCCACGGAAGCCCTTCCGCCCGGTTCTTCCGTCGAATCGTCGTCCGCGGCTGGCTCGTCCGCCTGGCCGAACTTCGGATGGGAGGTCGTGAGGGGTCGAGCACGGCTCCAGGCCGCCGGCAGCGGACTTACCGGGATGCTGAGTCGACTGATACGTCGCAGCGACTCGCTCGACCGAGCGAGCGCGATCATCTCCGACCGGACAGGGTCGTCCTGGGCAAGCGGGACGGCGTCCATCGCGGCGACAGCTTCATCCATGCTGGCAAAGCGGTGCTCCGCCTCCTTGGACAGCATTCGTGTCAGGGCTTCGGCGAGCGCCGGCGGGGTGTCTGGCCGACCGTCGGTGATCGGCTCTGGCGCCTCGAAGAAATGCCCCTTCATGATCTCCATGATGGTGTCGCCGGAGAACGGCGGGTGCCCGGTCAGCATCTCGTAGGCGACAACACCGAGGGAATATTGGTCCGACGCGCCCGTCACCGGCTTACCGGCGCACTGCTCCGGACTCATGTAGTACGGCGTTCCCACCATTGAGCCGGAGACCGTCAGCGAGTCGCTCTCCAACACCTTGGCGATGCCGAAGTCGGTCACGACCGCCCAGCCCTCGCCATCCAGCATGATGTTGGCCGGCTTGATGTCCCGGTGGACCACGTTGCGCCGGTGAGCATAGGCCAGGGCCTGGCCGACTTCCGTGAGAATTGCCTGCACCATCCGGATCGGCAGCCTCCCCTGCTCGCGGATGATGTCGTCGAGTGGTCGCCCTTCCACGAACTTCATCACGAAATACAGCAGCGTGTCGGTCTCGCGCACCGAGTGGATGGGGATGATGTGAGGGTGGCTCAGTGCCCCCGCGGTCCGCGCCTCACGCTTGAATCGTTCCACCGCCCCCGGGGCCGTCAACAGGCCGGGTGCGATCACCTTGATCGCCACCTTGCGATCCAGCGACAGGTCGTGGGCCAGGAAGACGGTGGCCATGCCGCCCCGCCCGAGTTCGCACAGGATCTCGAATTCACCCAGCGTCGACTGCGTCAGCAGGTGCGACAGCTGTGCCTGACGGTCGGCGTCGGTCTGCCGCGGCCGCGGACTTCCGGCCAAGGTGTTCGCGCTCGTCGCGACCGTGTTCTGCGCCGCCGGCGCACTGGCCGTGACCGCCAGTCCGCAGGAGAGACAGAAACGCGCCTCCGGCACCAGGGCAGCGCCGCACTGGCGGCAGACGGTGGTGGTCGAGGCACGCATCGGGGTCAGGGGGTGAAGGCGGGCGAGGAGTAACTTGCGGCGGAGTCGTCGACCAGCGGGGACCCGAGGGCGGGCGTGCCCGAGCGGAGATCGAGCAGGAACAGGGCCGGACGGTGCTCGCGCCCCTTCTCCTGGGGACGATAGGCCACGACCACCACCCGATCGCCGTCCGGCGCCACCGCGAAGTCCATTACCTGAATCGACCGATCGGTCAGGGGCTCAGGGGTGGCCGCGTCGGCCTTCAGGCGCATCAGGATATTGCCCGGGGTACCTCTGCGTGCCTTGCGAAGGAAGTACAAATCACCAGTCGCGGCCGCGAAGCGCGGAAGCACCTCATCGTCCCCACTGGGGACCATCGCTTGCTCCGCCCCCGCCGGCCGCCCATCCCGCAGCGGCAGGCGAAAGAGGTCATACTGCTCGCCCCGCAGGGTGGAATACACCAGCCATTTGCCATCTGGCGAGGTCGCGACCGTCTGGATTCGCACGGTCGAATCGGTGAGCGGGCGGGCCGGAGTACCGGAGAGATCGGTCTGGTACAGGCGCCCCACCCCGGCCCGTGTCTTCACGAAGAAGATCGCGGTGCCGTCGAAACTCCAAGCAGGCGAGGAATCTGTGAGCGTGTCGGCCGTGAGATTCACCCGGTTGCTCCCGTCGACGTCCATCATCCAGATGTCAGGCTGCTGCGCGCCCGCGCGGGCGGTGTAGAGGATTCGGGTTCGGTCCGGGGAGACAGCAGGCTGCTCTTCCCGCCCTGACGCCTGTCCCAAGGAACGGATCGCAGCCGACCGAAGGTCAAGCCCGCGCACTTCAGACCTCACGGCTCCCGCTGCGGTTCTGGACCCGTAGACAAACGCGAGATCTGGCGCGACGAGAACCGTCGCCGAGGCCGTACTGTCCCAACTCGTCCGGACGGAAATCGTCGCGCGACCGATGCCGCTCGCCTCGAAGATGCCGGTGCCGCCCTGCTGCACGACACCTATGGGCTCGACTCGCCAGCCAACCGGTGCCGACATCGCGATCGGCCGTCTGAGGGAGTCCAGCATCATCACCCTCAACGTATCCATGCCCCCCACTCGAAGCCCGATGCGCGCCGGGGTCAGCATCAGGCCACCCGCGACGATCCGGACGGGCCAGTGATAGGCGACCGGAACCCGGTCCGGGCGGATGGTCCGAACCCGTGCTGTCAACACCGTGGATCCCATCTTCCGTGCGACCAATCGGTGATCGCTCCGGTCCACCGTGGCCACGCTCGTGTCGGCCACCTCCCACTCCACGGGCAGCGGGTGGAGCGTGTCATGCTCGGTCGGACCGAGCCCGACGCCGGCCAGCACAGCGCGGCCGCCGAGCGGCAGAAACATGGTGCTGTCGCTCGTGGCTTGAAAGACGTGCAGCTTCTCCCAGGCGAGTACCACAACCGTCGTGCTCACCACCCATCCCGACGACTGGGCGCTCACCGTGGCAGATCCAGGCGTGATTGCCGTCAGGATACCGGTGCCCGGTTCGACCCTCACAGCCGCGGCATTGCTGCTGGACCAGACTGCCGGACCTCGATAGGGCCGTTGCACCGAGCGGGGCAGCAGCCGCAAGGTGTCCACCACTCCAGGGTAGACAAAGAAAGTGTCCGCTTCGAGTCGGAGCTGCGGAGCCTCGATCCGGACCTGCACACCGATCGCGAGAGCCGTTCCCCGCAACGTGGCCGAGATGGTCGCGAAGCCGGGACTAAGGGCACTCACCTCGCCGGAGATCGAGTCGACCTGGACCAAGGTCTGATTCAGACTCAGGTACCGCACGCCGGCGTCGGCCACCACCGCATGGCTCGCGTCGAAGGCATCCACCCGCAGACGATCCTGCTCTCCCACAACAAGGCGGATCGTGTCGACATCGGGTACCAACGAGACCACGGGCCGAGAGGCAGACGGCGGCGCCCGGGAGGCGCGCGTCCCGACCGCCCCGGTGGGCGGGGTGTGCTCAGCCTCCTCCACGATGATGGGGAGGAGTCGGGAGGCGGTACCGGTGCCTGCGCTCACCCGAACGTTGGCTTCGCCGGCACTCAACCCAATAACGACAACCTTGCCATCCGCGATCCGCGCTGTCGCGACCTTCACGCGATTGCTGGTCGCCGAAAGCTTGGCCACACTGCCGAGCGGAATCTCGCTCCCGTCTTCGGCGCTAAGGGTCAGGCGCGTGGATGCCGAATCCCCAACGGTCAGGCTGAGCACAGGATCTCCCAGCAGGACCTGATAGACCTTCGGCGCCTGACCGCGTGCCCGAACAGGGGACAGGATGGCGACAACCACCACTGCCCGATAGCAGAGCTTCCGAAAGTGTGATCGCGTCACGCGGCTCGCTGGGAGAAGGCCTTCTCTTGGGAGGCAGATCACAGGCCATCAGAGTTGGCCAATATACAGGTCGAAGCAGTTGTGATCCAGATCACAGTTCCGGCGAGGTTGGGAGGCCAGCCCAGCTAACACCAGACAAGCCATGTCATTACAAGTCAATGATTTACGGGAGATCGCCGAGCGGCATAGCAGGTCCCGTGGCCGCAGGCGAATTCGACGACGCCGACGCCTCGCGCGCGAAACCGACCGCGGGTGGCCCTTCCGTTGTTGCGATGCCGCGCCACTCTCACCGATGAACGAAGCCGCTCGGAGATCGGGGATCATTTCACCTTGATGGAGCCGGTCGCCGCGCCCGAGGAATGCCGGAAGGAGAGTGACCCCCTACCCGCCTTCGCAGGTGCAATCGAGGCAGCCGTGGGTCGCGCAGGTCCCGCAGCTCCTCACCAACTGGCGCCTCAACGCCTCGTGCGCGCGGTGCAACCGGACTCCGGCGTTGTTCGAGGTGATGCCGGCTTCATTCGCGAACGTCGCCACACTCACCCCACCCAGGTCGACCCGCTCGATGGCCGCGGCGTATTCCGGCTTGAGCGTCTTCAGCAGCGCCGAGACGCAGGCACAGACCTCGTCGCGGAGCGCCTCGTCCGGCCCCGGCGCCGTCTCGTCCGTGGTGACTGCCACCAGGGCAAGCGCCCGCGCTTCGGCCCCGCTGCGGCGGTAGTGGTCGACCAGGGCGTTGCGCAGCAACCGATAGAACCAGGCGACGATCGCCGATTCGTCGCGGATCGAGCCCGCCCGATTCAATCCCCGCACGAAGGCGTCCTGGAGGATGTCCTCGGCGGCGGCGCGCGATTCCACCCGGCGCTCGAGGAACGCCAGGAAGCGGCGGTGATTGTCGACCAGCACCTGCAGTACTTCGGGCGTGGCCGGATCGCGCTCGGCCATCGCCGACTGTTCGCCTGAATCGGAAGTCATACTCGAATATGAGGCGAACGCCGTCCGGTACAAGCGTACCGGACGCCGTCCATGGTCTCTGGCTCAGCCCTGACAGTTCTTGCACCGGGCGGCGCACGCGGGGCTGCACTCGCACACCGGCTTGCAGTCGCAGCCGCAGGTACAGGCGCCGATGGTGCTGTTCTCGTTGGTCGACATGGTGGTCTCCTCGGGTGTCAGTGTGGTGTCCGTTGCGGCCGGCTGTCCGGCCCTTACATCCCTGCTGACGGATGAGGAGGCCGAGTCTTACAGTCGGGGCCGTGATGGGGGGCCGGAGGGGAGAAGCTGACCCCGCGCACTGGAGGGGGTGGCATCGAGACATGTCAACCGAGGGACCCACCCGGCGTTTTCGGCACCCTCTTGAATACGAAACCCCGCGGCGCTGCCGCGGGGCCACGACCTTCAGCGGAGCAACCACCACCGGCTACTTCTCGTCCTTGGCCTTCCGCTTGAGGTCGGCGCGATGGGCTCGCTCGTAGGTCTGAATGTCCTTGAACCGACCCTTCGCGTCGCGGACCGCGTACAGCTTCTTGCCGGAAGAACTCCGGTGAGTCGTGCGTCGACCCTTCGGCATATTACCTCCCAGTACGAGGAAAGCTGCGACAAACCATCAGGCGGTCTTCTTCTTCAGCAGGCTCCCGAGCAATGGCAGCACCAGCCCCACCAGCGCCGATCCGGTCACATTCCCCGCAGTGGCATTGCCGAGCATGTTGGTCAGCATGCCGCCCAGAAGCTGGCCACCTCCGACCCCGCCGATGGCGCCGAGGACCGTATTCAGCATCGGACCGAGGCTCCTGGCCTTGTTGAGCATGCCGCCGATGTTCCCACCCGCGGCACCGCTGATCAGCTGAATTAGGAGAGACGCGATGTCCATGGACCGCTCCTGGATAATGGTTGCGAGGCGCACGGTGAAAGTGGGGCTCGCCGGTCCTTCCGGGAGCTACGGTGCGCGGAAATGCTCCATGGATACGATACCCGAGACGTCTGAACGGGTCTTGAGAATGTAGTGAGGATTCATTGAAAGGCGAGGGTCGATTCATGGGGCGGCCGGAAGACTCTGCTCCAGCCGCAGGTGGCCATTCTGGGGGGCGATGTCGTCGGGCGATGCGGTCGTGCCGACGAGGGCCGCGGCGTTCAGGAAGCCGTCGTCGTTGCCGAGCATCGCCCTGGGGATCCGGATCGTGACCCGCCTGCCGCTGAAGACCGGTTTGACCCGCCCTGTCACCGTCGCCGATTCGTCGTAAATGCTCACGCTCGAATCGGCCCCGTACTCGGAGAGGGCGAGCTGGTAGTCCGAGCCCATGCCGGTGGAGCCGGAGTCCCGCCGGAATTCGTCGGCAACCGTCGCGTTGCCGGTGGTGGAGTCCTGGTCGGTGTCGAAATCCACGAAGCCGATCATGGCATTCGAGTCACCGCTGGTCGGTGAGATCGGGGCGCTCGAGAATTCGAGGATCACGGTGATACCGCCGGTGTCACGGGTGATCGTCATTGCGTTCAGGTCCCAGAGCACGCCACGGTTTCCGAAGGTATCGCCGGAAGGATCGGTGACCCGCACGGTGAGATCACCCGGGCCGGGTCCGCCGGTGTCGGGGCCGGAGGAATCACCGCTGCAACTGCAAAGCAATCCGGCAGACAGTGCCGCCGCCGCGAACCAAGTCCAGGTCATCTCAAAGCCTCGTGAAAGGGCACCATCCAGTCCGGGACTGCCGCTCAGTCACCGATCTTGCCAGGACAATGGATACCCGGCGCGGCCGGCGGCGCCCATCGGCGGGCGTCTCACGAGCGTGTAGGCCGTTGGCCTACCGGATTCATGAGAGTCTCTTGCGGTGCGGAGAGGATTCGCCTGCGGTTCCCGGTATCTTCACGCGCCTGGCACTACAATGAGGCGCAGTTGATTCAGCCATTTACAGGAAATTTTGGAGGTGCCTTATGTCAATCTTCGGAAGCCTGATGTCCAAGATCTTCGGCAAGGGTGAGGAAGTTCATCCGGCCGCCACTCCGGTCACCCCGGCCGTGGTAGGAACGGTCCCGCCTGCCGTCGCCACGCTTCCCGTCGTCGACGTCGCCGCCGTGCTCGAGGGGCTGGCCGCGAAGAGCCCCGAGAAGCTCAATTGGCGGACATCGATCGTCGACCTCATGAAGCTCGTGGGCATGGATAGTGGCCTGGCTCAGCGGAAGGAACTCGCCAAGGAGCTGGGCTTCACGGGCAACACCCAGGATACCGCCACCATGAACATCTGGCTGCACAAGCAGGTGCTCACCAAGCTGGCCGAGAATGGCGGCAAGGTTCCGGCGGAGTTCCTGAAGTAGTCAATCGGGTCTGAGATCCGGCCGTCGTGGGGTGACCGCCAGGGGGTCGCCTCACGACGGCCTGATTGCGTGCGGCGGGCACGGCGAGGGGGGGGGTGTCCAGATCCTCCCCCCGGCTGCGTCCTCTGGAACACCGCTTGCACCCTGGCAGGGTTTCAGAAGGAATCCGCACCCAATGGAGGGGGAGATGCACCGCCGCCTGACCTACCTCGGCATCGCCTATGTCATGGTCGTGGTTGCACTTCTCGCCTTCTACCCGACCGTGGCGGGTGCTCCCCAGCATGCCGCGGCGGTACTCCCTGCCGGAAGCCCGGGGGAGTGGTTTGCCCGCATCCGCCCCTTCTGCAACTCGGTGGAAGTCGACCTGGCCCAGGGCCGAGATCCGGCCCCGGGGGGGCTGGAGGGGACCGGCTACGCAGCGGCCTGCTTTGCGCTGGCCGGCAAGGTGGACCGGGCTCGCGAGCTGATCAACCGGCTCGACGCGGCCGACCGGTACAAGGCCGCCGGGGTGGTCTTCGAGGTGGCCCACCCGGTGGCCGATGCCGGCGACGACAAGGCGGCGGGCCCGATCATGGAGATGGTGATCGAGTACTGGCCCAACAACTACATGGCGCTCTATCACGCCGGCATGTCGGAGTACGCGCTGGGACAGCCCGACCGGGCGCGGACCAACCTCACCGCCTTTCTTGGCCTCTACCATGAGAACGACGGCTGGCGCCAGAACGCCATGGTCGTCCTCGAGCGACTGCGCAGCACCGAGGCGGTGGAGCGCGCCGCACCCTGAGCTACTTCGCGCCTGGCGCCCGCATCGCCGAACGCTACCAGGTGGGGCCCGAGCTGGGCCGGGGCGGGCACTCCGTCGTGTATCGAGCACGGGACCTCACCCTCGCCACCGATGTCGCCGTGAAGCTGCTGGTCCCGCCCCCCGCCACCCAGGAGCTGGCGCGGGAGCGGCTTCGTCGCGAGGTCCTCGCCGTCCGCCGGCTCTCCCATCCGCACATCGTGCCAGTGTACGACTACCTGAGCGAGGGGCCCTGGCAGTTCATCGTCATGCAACTGGTCCATGGCGAGGACCTCGAGCGCCGGGTCACCAACGAGGGCGTCCTCTCGGCGGAGGCCGCGGTGCGGCTGGGCCAGGGCATCGCCTCGGCGCTGACGCTGGCGCATCGGGAGGGGATTCTGCACCGCGACGTGAAGCCCCGGAACATCCTGCTCGATGACGCCGGCACCGCCCTGCTCACCGACTTCGGCTCCGCACGGATCCTGTCCCAGGGCACCATGACCGAGACGGGAGGATTGGTAGGCACCCTGGCCTACGCCGCACCGGAGCTGCTCACCGGCACCCGGGCCGATGCCCGCAGCGACGTCTACGCGCTGGGCCTCACGCTCTGCTTCGCCCTGTCAGGCAGACTCCCGGCGCAGCAGTCGGCGCACCTGCCACCCGCACCGAGCGACGACGGCTTCCATCCCCGCGCGGAGAACCTCTCGGTGCCCTCCTGGCTCGACGAGGCGATCGCCCGTGCCACCATGGCCGACCCGGCCGACCGATTCCCCAACGCCGAGAGCTTCGGGGAGGCGCTGGGCGACCCAACACTCGCCGCCACCCCGGTCCTCACCTGGGACGACCGCTGCCTGGTCTGCGGAGAGATCGACGTCGAGGGGCTGACGGTCTGCCGCCGATGCGGTGCGCTGTCGCAGGCAACGGATGAGCTGATCTACCTGGAGCCGGCCCCGTCCGCCGAGCGGGAGGCTCGGCAGGGCCAGTTGCTGGTCTGGTTCGGTGGGTCGCGGGGGGCGGGACACCGCGAGGTGGCGTTGGGCCTCAAGCCGCTGGCCCGGGTACCGGCCGGCATGGTGGAGACGGCAGTGGACCGGCTCGCGGCCCGCGGGCTCGCCGCGCGCGCAGTGCCGGTCGGCGCGGAGTGGCGGATGATTCCGTTCGGCCTGTGGGCCCTCGCCGGACTCGGGCTCGGACTCGGAATGTGGGCCGGGCTGCTGGTGCATCCGGCGCTGCTGTGGATCTCCCCAATCTTCGCGGGGTTGCTCATCGCCGGCGGAGCCAGCGCGGGGCGGCTGCCGTTGCTCGCCCGAAAGGTGCGTGGTCCGCGCCTTCCGCGAGACCTCGAGCGGAAAATCGTGGAGACCGCCGCGGAGCTCCCGGCGGGCGCGGCGCGAACGCTCTTTGGCGGAGTAATCCGGCTGGTGCGGCACTTGGGAGAGCGTACCGGCGGCGGCCCGCCGGAACTCATCGCCGAGGTGGTGACAGTGGCGTGCCGTGGTGCCGGCGAACTCGCCCAGCTCGATGCCGCGCTCAGGTTGCTGGACGACGAGCCCCGTCCCGCCGAGGCGTCGGTGGACCGAGGACCGCTGGAGCAGCAGCGGGACCGCCTGGCACAATGCCTGTTGGATACCCAGGCGGGATTGCGGCGTCTGGCCGCGCTCCCGTCAGGCGGGAAAGAGAGCGAGTCGGGGCTCCGCGCGGTGGTGGGGGCGCTGGGGCATGAAGCGGAGGGGTGGGCGGCACTGGGGGAGTAACGGCTGGCCCGTGCCGCGACGGGGGGCCTCGCACATTCCCCTTGCCCATCCCCCCGACGCGCGGGGATGCTCAGCCGATGGCCATTCGCCGCGGCCAGCCATAGATTCGAGCCTTCCGCCCTCCCTGCCTGGAGTTGAGCCTCACATGTCCATCCCTTTCAGCCGGAAACTGCCGCTAGCCGCGCTGGCGCTCGCGATCACGCTCGCCGCACCGGTGATCTCCGCCGCCCAGAGCGGCCTGCCGGTGATTCCCATGCCGCTCAAGGTGATCGACATCCGCTGGATCGACACGACGGTGAGTGCCTGCACCGACTTCTTCCAGTACGCCAACGGGGCGTGGCTGGCGCACGATACCATCCCGGCGGCCTACTCCTCGTCAGGCGTCGCCCGCGACATGAGCGACATCAACGAGCTGGTGGTGCGGTCGGTGCTCGACACCGCCGCCAGCCGCCGCGGCACCCTTCCCCTCGGCAGCACCGAGCGCAAGCTGGGCACCTTCTACGGCTCGTGCATGGATTCCACCGCGGCCGAGACCGCGGGGCTGGCGCCGCTCCGTGGACGACTCGCGGCGATCGACGCGATCACCACCCGGGCCGGCCTCTTCCTGCGGATGGCGGCGCTGCAGGCGGAGGGGGTGGATCTCGGGTTCGGCTATTCGCCCGCGGTGGACCTGCACGATGCCGATCACTACGTCGCGTGGCTGTCGCAGGGAGGGCTCGGTCTCCCCGACCGGGACTATTACACCGCCATCGGCGCCGAGGGGGATTCCACCCGCCAGGCCTACGTGGCGCATATCAGGAAGATGTTCGTGCTGGCCGGAGCGACCGGCGCGAGGGCGAGCCGGGATGCCGGACTGGTCATGGGGCTGGAGACCGAGCTGGCGACCGCATCGATGACCCAGCTCGAGGAGCGCGATCCCGCGGCGACCGATCACCCGACCACGCTCCAGGAGCTCGGCACCCTCGCCCCGCAGGTGCCGTGGCCCGCGTACTTCCGCGCGCTGGGTCTCACCGCGGCGGTCACCCGGCTCAATGTCGCCGCGCCCGCGTTCGTGCATCGGGTGGGAGAGCTGATGGAGACGATGCCGCTGGCGCAGTGGCGGGCGTATCTGCGCTATCACCTGCTCTCCCGCTACGCCGGGTGGCTCAGCACCCCGATCGTGCAGGAGGACTTCAGCTTCAATGCCCGGTTCACCGGGGCCAAACAGCTGCTGCCACGCTGGAAGCGCTGCCTCCGGGTGACCGATCGCGCGATGGGAGAGGCGCTGGGCGAGGCGTATGTGGCGAAGACCTTCCCGCCCGAAGCGCGGGACCGGGCGCGCGCGGTGATCCACGACATCCGGGCAGCGTTCGGCGAGCGGATCACGCACCTCACCTGGATGTCGGACTCGACCAAGGCCCATGCCCTGGCCAAGCTGACGGCGATGAGCGAGAAGGTCGGCTATCCGGACCAGTGGCGCGACTACTCCCGGCTGGCGAGCGCCGAGGGGCCGTTCATCCGCAATCTGGCGGCGGCTCGGCGCTTCGAATGGGAGCGTACGGTCAACCGGCCGGGGCGGCCAGTGGACCGGACGGAGTGGGACATCACCATGCCGACGGTGAACGCCTACTACGATCCGTCGAAGAACGAGATGGTGTTCCCGGCCGGGGCGCTGGTGCCGCAGACCTTCGATCCCGACGCCGATGACGCCGGCAACTACGGCGCGCTGGGAGGGAGCTGGGCGGGCCACGAACTGACGCACGGCTTCGACGACGAGGGGCGGCACTACGATCAGGCGGGGAACCTGCGCGACTGGTGGATCCCGGCCGACTCGGTGCACTTCACCCAGCAGGCGGACCTCATCGTGAAGCAGTTCGACGGCTTCATCCAGGTGGACACCTTCCACGTGAATGGGGCGCTAACGCTGAGTGAGAACATCGCCGATTTCGGCGGGGTGCTGACCGGCTACGATGCGCTGCAGCGGGCGCTGGAGCGGAACGGCCGGCCGGGACTGATCGACGGCTACACGCCCGAGCAGCGGTACTTCCTGGGCTATGCGCAGACCTGGCGGACCAACACCCGGGATGCGCGCCTCCGCAGCGCGCTCACGGTGGATCCGCACGCGCCTGATAACTGGCGGGCCAACGGTCCGCTCCAGAACACACCGGCCTTTGCCAGGGCGTTCGGATGCAAGGCAGGGGATCCGATGGTGCGGGCGCCCGAGCTGATCCCGCAGATCTGGTGACGGGAGGGGGAAGAACCGGAAGGATCAGACGAGACTTCAAAGCGCCGCGGCCGCCGGCACCGGCACCGGCACGGCGCGCCGCCGACGACGACCCAGGCCGAGGAGGGTGACGCCAGCGGATCCGACCGCGATGGCGAGCATCGTCCCGCCGCTCGGCATCCAGTGGAGCCCGACCTCGGCCAGGAGCCAGAACTTGGGAATCCGGCCGACCACGAACGCGGTGAGGTATCGGCGGACCGGATAGCGGGAATGTGAGGCGAGGATTCGCGCCGCCCAGTCCGGCAGCGGCGACCAGGCGCAGATCCAGATTGCCAGGAACGGCCGCCGGCCGAAGAGGGCCGTGACGGGCCTGGCGGCATCACTCTGCAGCACCCGGCCCAGCGAGTCGCAGTCCAGCAGCGCCCGGTAAAGATGGTAGTTCAGATACTCGGCGGACGCGCTGGTGAGCGCGCCGAGCAGGGCGACGAGCAGCGGCGGGTAGAGCTGCCCGTACAGCAGGAGGATCGGCTCATAGGTCGCCGGCAGGAAGGGCGAGAGCGGCCCGTGACAGCCGAGCGTGAGCAGCACGAAGACCAGAAGAGTCGTGGCGCCCGGCAGCCAGAGGATGATGCCGATCGAGCCCAGTGCGATGGCGGCGGTGCCCCGCAGGATCCCGTCCCAGGTCCGATGCCCGAAGCGCCGTCGCAGCAGGGACTCAGCCATGGGTCGCCCCGGCGATCGCCGCCAGGACTCCAGCCCAGATCGCTACGTACAGCGGCACGAACCGCTGGCGGCGCCGCAGCATCTCGGGATACCGGATCGGCATCCCGGCGAACTTGCCCCGGGGCTTCGAGGGGAAGAAAAAGGTCTTGTAGGTCTCGGTGGTCGCGATGGTGTATCCGGTCGCCGCCAGGGTGACCAGCAGCAGGCTCTGGGTCAGTCCGGCGAGCCCGACGGCGAAGAGGCTGGCGAGCGCGGGGCTCCGGAAGAACTTCAACGTCTGGAACCCCTCCGATGGCGCATCCTTCCAGGCACCGCCCAACGCGCTGATCCAGCCCCCGATCCCGCCGATCAGCATCACCAGGACGACCGAGTGCGGCCCCGGCACGGTTCGGTCGAGGCCAGCGACCGCCAGCACCATCCCGACGAGCCCTGCCGCGTAAAGCAGGCCCGCCGTCAGTCTCGCAACCCGGCTGCGGACCACCTTGCCGAGCACGTGAAGCTGCATCGGAATGAAGTACTTCCCCTGGTCCTCCTGGCGGAGAAAGGTCTTGTAGATCTCGGCGAGCGCGCGCTCGAGCACATAGGTCACGCCGAAGAGCAGCACCAGATCCGCGGCCCGGCGGGGATCGAGGCCGGCGGCCGCGCATGCGATGGGGGCGAGCACGGCCGCGAGCAGCGGGCTACGCACATATTTCCAGCGGGAGAACCCTTCGTGCGGCGCGTCCTTGTACATCCCCCAGGTGGCGGCGTGGAGGCCGGCGAGGAGGCCGATGCAGGCGGCGAGAAGCGGCGTCATGGAATCGTCTCCAGTTCGGGGGTGGAGGGCACGCTGCGATAGGCGGCTTCGATCAATTCGAGGCCGCGCTGCGCGCGAGCGAGGGACATCAGAGGTTCGCTGCCGGTGCGGAGGGCGGTGAGGAAATCGCGGAACATCGCGCGGTAGCCGCCGATGTCGCGGAGTCCGGGGAAGAGGAGGCGGGGCCGCGCGCCGCTCACCCGCACGAAGAGCCCGTTGGACTCGAATACCACCGACCCGCGGGTGCCGTAGATCCGCGAGATGCGCAGTCCCCGGAGCAGTGAGGGCACCTCCCAGGAGTGCGCGAGCGTGCCGACGGCGCCCTCCTCATACTCCGCCACCACGAGCATGGTGCGCTCGGGGCCCCGCCAATCGCCCGGGCGGAAGCCGTGTACCGTCTCGATGTGCAGCCCGAGGTTGGCCAGCAGGTCAATCCAGTGCACACCCCCCTCGAAGAGCGCACCGCCACCCGCGGCGAGCGGATCGGCGCGCCAGCCGGCCACGGACTGATACTTCACGGCGTCGAGGTGGAGAAAGCGGATCTCGCCGAGCGCCCCGGAAGCGACGATGCCACGCAGTACCCGGGCGAGCGGCTTGTAACAGTAGTTCTCCGCCACCAGCACCCGCCGGCGGCTCGAGGCCTCTGCCGCCACAAGCACGGCAAAGTCCTGCGACCGGAGCAGCGCCGGTTTCTCGAGGATCACATCCTTCCCCTGCCCCAGTGCCGCGAGCGCGAGGTCGAGATGGGAGTCGGGCGGCGTCGCGACCAGCACGGCGTCGATCCGTTCGTCAGCGAGCGCCGCGGCATACGATCCGAACGATCCTGCGCCACCGAGGCGAACGGCGAACTCCGTCGCACGAGCCGGGTCGCGGCTGGCGTAGAAGCAGCGGACCTCCGCACCGAACCGGGCCAGGGTCCGGCTGTGCCTCCGCGCGATCGAACCGCAACCGAGAAGGGCCAGGTTAAGCGTGGAGCGCGACATAATGGCGAGACTCCGAGTCCTGGGGTGAGCGAGCCACCAGACGATGGGCGGCGCGCAGCGCGTTGGCGGCGATGGTGAGACTGGGGTTCACCCCCGCGGAGGTGGGCATGACGCTGCCGTCCACCACGTAGAGGTTCTCCAGACCGCGGAAGCGGCAGTCGGCGTCCAGCGCCGAGGTGCGGGGGTCGGACCCCATGCGCACGGTGCCCATGGCGTGGGAGAAGGTGCCGATCCGGTGGCGGTAGAAGGCCCAGGCGCCGGCGCGGCGGAGAATGGCGTGGGCCCGACTCGTGAGCGCCCTGCCGGCCGCCCGGTCTCGTGCGCTGTAGCGGTGGTTCACGACCAATCCCGGCAGGCCGTACCGATCAATGGCCGAGGGATCGATGGCGACCCGGTTCTCGTATTGAGGCTGATCCTCCGCGATCACCAGCAGTCCGGTGAGGTGATCCACCCAGGGCACCAGGCTTCCACCCAGCAGCCGGGGGAGCTGCGCCCGCACCAGGCCCACGGGAGGCGTTGCCAGCTGCTGGATGCCGCCCAGCTTGCCGCGAGGGCGGGACACGGAGCTGTGGCCGAAGTAGAAGTCGTGGATCGCGAGCTGCTTGTGGAATCCTCCACCGGGGTTGGGCGGCTGGGGAAAGACCCCGAACACGATCTCGTTGTAGTGCCGCATCAGATAGCGGCCGACGACGTGACCGCCGGGATTGAGCCGCTGCAGCCCGGAGGCCAGCAGCAGGTGGGGTGAGGCGAGCGCCCCTGCGGCGAGCACGATGTTGTGCGCGCGGTAGGTGGTGATGCGCCCGGAGTCGCGGTCGATCGCTTCGACCCCGGTCACCCGGCCTGCATCCGTCGTGAGCCGGGTGGCGACCGCGTTGGTGCGAAGCTGCAGCCCCTGCCGCAGCAGCGGCTGCACCACCACGGTGGCGAGATCATTCTTGGCGCCCACCGCACAGGCGAAGCCGTCGCAGGTGCCGCAACCGACGCAGGCGTTGCGCTGGGGACGGGCGCCGTGATTGATCGCCAGCGGCAGCCGGAACGGGTGACAGCCGAGATCCCGTGCGGCGCGCTCGATCTGGCGGGAGATCGGCGCCAGCTCAGCCGGCGCCTGGGAGTACGGCGTGCTCCGTTCCGGCTCTGTCGGATCGACCCCCGCCTCACCCGCGACGCCGAGTATCCGTTCGGCCTCGGCATAGCAGGGCTCGATCTCCGTGTAGTTCCACGGCCACCGCGCACCGGAGTTGCCGGCGATCTCGGGGTCATGCTCGAAATCCTCGGCGCGGAAGCGGAAGGCCACGCCACCGTAGAACACCGACGGTCCACCGACGCAGTGGAACGCCCCGGCCGTGGTCTCTCCCCCGTCATCCGTCACCTGGTAGGGCGACTCGGTGGAGTAGTGCGGCGTGAGCGGACCGACACTGCCCGGCGACCAGTTCTGCGCGCCGCGCGCCACCCAGTCCCCCCGCTCCAGCATCAGCACCGACCAGCCGGCCTCCACCAGCACATGCGCCGCCATCGCCCCGCCAAACCCGCTGCCGATGACGATGGCATCGTACCATTCGCCGCTCGAGTCCCACCCTGTCGCGTTCATGCCAACGGCTCCGGTTGAAGTACGGGCTCAATCTTCTGCCCGTCCGTTGCCTGTCGGTGGCACCGACCGTGACCTGGCCTCGAGAAGCGGGGTCACGGAGAGCCACGAGTCGCGCTAGTGGATGGGTCCGGCGGCACCGAGGGTGGCGGGATGGGGAGGCATCATCGAGGCGATGATGGAAACCACCGAGGAGGGTTGTTCCTCGAAGAGGTACTGGCCGGCTCCGGGCACGCTGTCGATGGCGAAGAAGGGGAGATGGGTGCGGAGCAGCTCCACCTGCCTGGATTCGACGCCGCCCTGATGGGGGGCCGTGCCGAGCACGAGCCGTACCGGGCATCGGATCTCGGCCAGGTGAGGCGCGAGGTGCTCGGGTTCGCGAGCCTCGGACATCGCGAGAAACGCCAGGAGCGTCCCGTCGAGATCCGCGGCGGCCCCGGCGATATACCCGTCCATCACTTCCTCGGTGACCCACGAGGCGTCACCCGAGGCCGCGATCAGATCCTTCCGCATCTTGGGCCGGATTCGCTTGATGCCGCCCAGCCACTTGATCCAGGGCGCGTAGCGCATGGCGCGGCGGAATCCCGGGGTGGCGGCTGCTTCGGCGGGACCGCCGTCGAGTGAGATGACCGAGCTCACCAGCTCGGGATGCCGATAGGCGAGGCGAAGCGCCATGGAGGCGCCCACCGAGTGGGCCACCACCATCACCGGACCCTCATGCAGCTGCGCGAGCACCGCCGCGATCCGGTCGGCCTGGGCGGTGAGCGAGTAGTCGGCGTGTTTCGGACGGGGTGAGCGGCCGATGCCCAGCGGCTCAATGACCACCACGTGGTACCCGGCTGCCGGGAGCAGCTCGAGGAGATGCCGATACCCGAAGGCCGAGCCGAACAGCCCCGGCACGAGGACGACGGTCTCTCCGGCCCCGGCGATGGTGACCCGGAGGGACTCGGTGGGCGCGACGGGTATCAGGAACTCCTGCACGGCAGCCGGGGGCGAGGGCTGCAGCCCGGTCGGCGAAGCGAAGGGCAAGAGCGCGAGAACGAGCAGGGCACGCGGCATGACGACCTCCCGGTCGAGGTGAGGATGAGGCGCCGCCGACCTGTCATTGCCGATCCCTCTGGCGGCCCTTACGTTGGACATACTGCCGCCCGGGCGTTGCCCTGCCGTTGCCGTTGCGTGACCTGCACCCCGCGCGTGGCCCAGTTCCCCCGGAATTCATGATCCGGTTCCATACCCTCGGCGTGCTGGACCTGCGCGGGCCGGATGGCCTCGAGCTCCGCTCCGTGCTTCAGCAACCGAAGCGGCTCGGGCTACTGGCCTATCTCACCATCGCCTCTCCGCACCGCTTTCATCGGCGGGACTCGCTGCTGGCGCTGTTCTGGCCGGAGCTTGACCAGGAGCACGCGCGCGCCGCGCTGCGCCGCGCGCTGTACTTTCTGCGGGCAGAGCTGGGATCCGACGTAATTGTCGGTCGGGGCGACGATGAGGTGGAGGTCCCCGAAGCGGCGCTCTGGTGCGACGCGACGGCGCTGGACGTCGCACTGGACCAGGGGGACGCGGGGCAGGCGCTGGGGCTGTACCGTGGGCCGCTGCTCGAGGGCCTGTATGTCGCCGGCGCCTCACCGGAGTATCAGGACTGGCTGGATCGCGAACGCGCTCGACTGCGAACCCGTGCCGCGGGGGCCGCCCGCTCGCTGGTAGAGACCAGCGAGGCCGATGGCCGGCTGGCGGACGCCGCGCAATGGGCTCGCCGCCAGCTGGACCTCAGCCCGGACGACGAAACCGCGCTGCGCCGCCTGCTCGGCCTCCTCGACCGGGTCGGCGATCGCTCCGCCGCGCTGCGGGTCTACGACCAGTTCGTCCGCCGCATGGCGGAGGAGTTCGAGCTGGGCCCCTCCGCCGATACCAACGCGCTGGTGGACGGGATCAGGGCTCGCGCCGAGGCGGTGGTCTCGGGTGCCCGGGGCGCGCCGGCGCGCGTCGCACCCGACACGCCGTCGCCCGCCGCCACTATCGCGGTGCTTCCCTTCTCGGTCCGGGGCGACAGCCGGTTCGCCTACCTCGGCGAGGGGATGGTCGAGCTGCTGGCGGCCAAGCTCGACGGCCCGGGCGACATCCGCACCGTCGACCCACGGGCGCTGCTCCGGTTCCTTGTCCAGGACGATGCGGCGGCAGCGCCCCCGGATGCGCGCGCGGTGGCGGAGCACTTCGGTGCGGCGCGCTACCTGATGGGCAGCATCGTGGAAGCGGGAGGGCGGATCGAGGCCAGTGCCTCGCTGCACACCACCGACGGCAAGGTGCTCGCCAGCGTCCAGGCCGTCGCCGGGAGTGAAGGCGAGATCTTCGATCTGGTGGACGAGCTCGCCCGCCAGCTCCTGGTGGCGCAGCGGGTGGGGCCGGGCACCCGATTCGCCCGGCTGGCGGCGCTCACCACGACTTCGCTGGATGCGCTCAAGGCCTACCTGATCGGCGAGCGCGAACTGCGCGCGGGCCGCTACTTCGACGCGATGGAGGCGTTTCAGTCGGCGGTGGGCGCCGATGAGTCGTTCGCGCTGGCGTACTACCGCCTCGCGGCCGCCGCGGCGGGATGCGCGCTCCCCGAGCTCGCCCGGGAGCTTGCCGACCGCGGGTTCGACCACCGGCAGCGCCTCGCACCACGCGACCTGCTTGCCTTCAGCGCGCAGCGCGCCTGGCTGCATGGGGCGGTGCCGGAGGCCGAGTCGCTGTACAACACCATCACCGGCAGCTACCCCGACGACGTGGAGGCCTGGTTCCATCTCGGCGACCTCCTCTTCCACTCCAATCCGCTTCGCGGCCGGTCCGCCACCGAGGCCCGCGGGCCGTTCGAGCGGGTGATCCGCCTCGACCCCGATCATGTCGGCGCCATGGTTCACCTGGTGCGGATCTCCGCCATCGAGGGTCGCAAGGGGGAGATGCTCGACCTGATCGAGCGGATCCTGCGGGTGAGTCCCCAGGGCGATCAGGCGCTGGCGATGCGGGCGCTCCGCGCGTTCTCCGGCGCGGATCAACCCGCCATGACACGGGTCATCGAGGAGCTGCAACAGGCCCGTGCGATCACGGTGGCGATCGCGTTCTCGGACGTGGCGCTCTACGCCGGCAACCTCGCGGGAGCCGAGCTGTTGGCGCGGAGCTTCATCCAGGTGGCACGCTCGCCCGAGCTGCGCGCGCTGTGCCACATCCTCCTGGCCCACCTCGCACTGGCGGCCGAACACCCGGAGGCGGCCCGGCAGGAGCTCGGCCACGCTGAAGCGCTGGACCGGACCTGGGGACTCGAGACGCGCGCGCTGTTCGCAGCCTCGTCGTTCGTGCCTCATACGGAGCGGGAGCTCCGCGAGATCCACAGTGCCCTCGAACGCTGGGATGTCAGCGCGCTCGCCCCCAGCAACTTCCTGATATTCGCGATGCACAACGACCTGCACCCGGCGCTCCGGGCGTATCTGCTGGGGTTGCTGGAGGTCCGGCTGGGGGATCTGGCGGGCGCCGCCGTCCGGCTGGCCGAGCTCGGCGCCCTTCAGCCGGAACGGACCGGGTTGACGCAGAGCCTGGAGGCAGAGCTGGGCGCGGTGATCGCGCGGGCCGAAGGTCGTCCGGAGGAGGCGTTGACGCTCCTGGAGCGGCCGTCGCCGGAACTCTGGTTTCAGCTCACCGTCGCCTCGCCGTTTTTTTCGCTCGCCTCGCAACGGTTCCTCCGGGCCGAGCTGCTGCATGAGCTGGGGAGAACGGAGGAGGCCGTGGGATGGTATGCGTCGATCGCTGAGCGCTCACCGTACGAGCTGATTTACGCGCCTCCGGCGGGTCGCCGGCTGACGGCGATCAGGGAGGCTCACGGCCTGACAGCGATACCGGCCGCCCACTGACCCTGGCTCGTGTCGCATTGGCCGTTCCGTACCATGGGAGAACGAGGTCGGCTCGTGATACACGGGATGGTGCGCCGCTCGAGGAGGCGCGCGCGCAGGACCAGCGGGGTGTGACTCGCGTCCTGGGCCTTAGTTCGCGCTCAATTGCACTGCCCCCCGCCGCACGATGCTCCGACGACGATGAGCAGGGTGCCAAGGGTGACAGCAGGTATGCCGACGATCAGCCCGATGGTCCCGCCGACGTTTGAATGTGACGTGGACACCGAGCGCACACCGTCCAGGGAGACCGCCCGGCTTCCAGTCGAATCAGCATTTGCCCGGCCCCGCAGGCTGTCCCCCTGTACTTCTGACCCGTAGAATATCACGCGCTTTCCATCCACCCCTTCCACCCGTAGACGGTCGGGATGTCGCTGAGCAATCAGCTCGGCGGGCGGGAGCGTCTCCACGTGCCAGGACGTGCAGCCGGCGAGCTGGACGACGAAGAGCAGGGCGGCGACGGGCCGCCTGAGGGAAAGACGACGCGACATGGCATACCTCGAAAGCAATCAGTAGCTGACTGTTCCAACCGACGTGAACTGCCCGCGGCTGGTGATGAAGGAACCCGCGCCCGAGATCCACGAGGAGCCGGAGGCCGCCTCGAATCGGCCGGTACCGCCGGTGTACGTCTCGGGGCCCTCGAAGGTGAAGGCGGCGCCGATGACGGTGCTGGTGCCACTCCAGGCTGCGAACAACTGATCGCCGTTGGCCGCGGTGTAGATCGTCGTATTGGCCGCGAGGACATTGAGCGGACCACCCCTGAAGTCCAGGACTTGCTCCGCGACGGCGGTGGTGCGTCCCAGGTGCTTGAGCTGGCAGGCGTACTCGATGTGGAGCCGCACGATGTACGGAGGATCACCCGCGATGGGTGGCAATACCGCCACCACCGTCTCGCACCGGCCACCAAAGGGGCGAAGGGGACTGGCGGCGAGTGCGGTCGCTGCCGCGGGATCTGCGAGCGCCGAACCCCCTGGAACGCTCGGGACGTTTTCAGGTGCGGTTGGGGAGATTGCCGAACAGGCGTTGAGGAGAGGCAGTGAAAGGAGCAATGCAATCCGGAGAGGCGTCATAACCGGCTCCTGCGCTGTCAGAGAAAGCGGCAGGGGCCCGCGGAGTGCGTTCGGCGCCGGTGCGCAAAGGTGCCCCACTCCGGCGCTGGGCACCAATTCGAATTGGGTGAGATCGGGAGGAAGATCTTCTTATTCGTTATGGGCAGACATCGAGAAGGCGGCGAGCGGACCGAGGCGGCCATGCAGGATGGCGCCGCGGTCGGGTATGGCGAGATCACGGACCCGCGGGCATGATTCGCAGCATGCCTGACATCTGGCGGGGGACGACCGCCCTCATCACGGGAGCCTCACCGGGGATCGGCGCCGCATTCGCCGAGGCGCTTTCGGCGCGGGGGGCGAATCTGGTGCTGGTAGCCCGCACGGCCGCCCTGCTCGAGGAGGTGGCTACACGGACCCAATGCGGGGGTCGGTCCTCAGGGCCGCTTCCAGGACCTCGACCCGATGCTCCGGCCGCCGGAGCTGATCCCGCAGATCTGGTAGTCGGGGATGCTCAGGGAAATATCCCGCCCTGGGTGTAGCTCAGCGCCACCTTGTCGATCGCCACGATCATCGCGGCGGTCCGCATGTCGACCTCCCCCTTGCGCGCCTTCCATTCGGCGCGCACGGCGTGGTAGGCCTGGATCATGGTCTCCTCGAGGCCGCTGTTGACCAGGTCCACCTCCTCCGCGCCGTGGGCGATCTTTTCCGCCTGGCCGGCGGCGACGCGTTGTCCGGTCATTCCGGCGACCGCGTCGAGCAGCCGGGCGTAGGCCCCCTCCTCAAAGCGCTTCTGCATCCGGCCGAAGCGGACGTGGCCCAGGTTCTTCACCCACTCGAAGTAGCTCACGGTGACCCCACCGGCGTTGATCAGCGCGTCGGGGATGACCATCGTGCCCTTGGCAGAGAAGACCGCGTCCGCCTCAGGAGTGGTGGGGCCGTTGGCGCCCTCGGCGATGATCCGGGCCTTGATGCGGGGGGCGTTGTCGCCGGTGAGCTGGCGCTCGAGGGCGGCGGGGACCAGGATGTCGCAATCGAGCTCGAGGCCGGCGGGGCCGCTGGGGAGGTCTCGGGCGCCGGGGAAGCCGAGCAGCGAGTTGGTGGCGCGGCGGTGGGTCATCACCGCTTCCAGATCGAGCCCCTTCTCGCTGGCGATCGCGCCTTCCCGTTCCACCAATCCCACCAGGACCGCCCCGCCCTCCAGGAAGAACTTGGCGGCGTGATAGCCGACGTTGCCGAGTCCCTGCACCACGACCCGCTTCCCCGCCACGCCGGTGGTGAGCCCAATCGCCTTCATGTCTTCGGCGATGCTGCAGGCCTCGCGCACGGTGTAGAAGACCCCGCGGCCGGTGGCCTCGGTGCGGCCGCGGATGCCGCCATAGCTCACCGGCTTGCCGGTGACGCAGCCGAGGGCATCGAGCTCTCCGCTCTTGAGGGCGGAATAGGTGTCGGCGATCCAGGCCATCTCGCGGGGGCCGGTCCCCATGTCGGGTGCCGGCACGTCGAGGCCGGGGCCGATGAAGTTCTTCTTGACCAGTTCGAAGATGTAGCGGCGGGTGATCCGTTCCAGCTCCGCGGGGGAGTAGGACTTCGGGGCGATCCGCACCCCACCCTTGGCGCCGCCGAAGGGAACGTCGACCAAGGCGCACTTCCAGGTCATGAGTGCGGCGAGGGCCTGCACCTCATCGGCGTCGACATCGCCGGCGTAGCGGATGCCGCCCTTGCAGGGGAGCTTGTGATGGCTGTGCTCCGCCCGCCAGGCGTGGATGACCTCGATGGTGCCGTCATCTCGCTTGATGGGGAAGGAGGTGTAGTAGACGTTGCGGCAGGCACGGAGGTTGGTGAGCAGGGCCGGGTCGTGCCGGGTGAACCTGGCGGCGCGGTCGAAGCTCAGATTGACCTGCTCGAGGAAGCTGGTGCCGAGGGACATGGGCCATGGCCGGGTAAGGAAGCCTCAGTGATAGCGCGGACGGGGAGGTTGCGCTAGGAGGGAGGTCGATCGATCGGTATGGGCGTCGGATTAGAGGGTGGAGACCGCCTGGCGGAAGGTCCGTTGAGGAGAGAGAAAGCTGGACCGGCGCGCAAGACCCCTCCCGGCCCGGGCCGGGGTCGGAAGGGGTGGTTCGGGTTCGCGCAGAGGTGGGCGCCGGGGCGCCAGCGCCTCAACCGTCACTTTATAGGAGCTTCACGTAGATGATGTCGGCATGATCCTTCGGGAGCCCCTCGATGGTGAACCTGCGTTGGTATCCCATGCGCTCATAGAACCCTGGGGCCTGGAAGCTGTGAGTCGCCAGCACGACCTGAACGCAGCCGCGGGCGACCGCCTCGGCTTCGACGGAACGAAGGAGGAGTGTCCCGAGCCCTCGCCCCCGGTGCTGCTCGTGCACCCAGATATTGGAGAGTTCGCAGCATCCTCCCCAGGTATGCCCGTTGAAGCCGGCGATGACTTCGCCGGACTCGCTCCGGACGCAACCCGCCAAAAGCATTCCGTCGGCGTATCCCGTCGCCTTGGCATTGTACTCGTAGATGCGATCAGTCAGGAACGCGGCGAGTGCCTGGCATTGGGCCTCATCCCGGATTGCGACGACTTGGTCTCGCATGACGCCTGACTCCCCGGTTGTACGACGCGCTGCATGCCAGAACCGACGGCGTAAGAGGGGAAGGAACCTCGGTCCGGAGAGTGGCTCCGGCTGAACGGGGACCTCGAAGAGGGAGAAACGTCGGGTGGAGGAGAAAGGTTCCTTGGAACTGGCGGCGGAACCGTTGCCGCCTAACGTCCGCGCACCGGCTGCAGGGCGCGGGTCACTGCCTGATTCGCATCCATGCGACTGCCCACGGCGGGCTCCGCCGCGCGCGCCACGTCGCGCGGTGACCCACCCCACTGACTCTTCCAGGCACGGCGGAGTTGCAGGGCCGAGCGGAAGCCTGCGACCTCGGCGGCGCGGGTGACCGTCGCGCCGCCTTCGAGCGATTGCCGGGCGCGCTCCAAACGGATGGAGCGCAGGTACTGGAGCGGCGACACCCCGGCGTGCTCGATGAAGAGCCTGAGCAGGTGGCGCGCGGTCGCATTCCCCACCGCCGCCAGCGCCACCATGTCCCATTCGCGTTCTGGCCGGGTGATGATGGCGTCCTGCACCCGGTGCACCGCAGGGTGCAGGTGGCGGCGATGCATGCGATAGGGCGACAGCTCGGGATCGCGCGGCGAGCGCCTGAGATACACGACCATGTCCTCCGCGACGCTCCCCGCGAGCGCCTCCCCGCACTCCTCCGCAATCAGATGCAGCGCGAGATCGATGCCGGCGGTGATGCCGGCGCTGGTCGCGACCGGGCCATCCACCACGAAGACCCGGTTGTCGACCACCTCGGCCTCCGGCGCCAGGGCCCGGAGCGCAGCCAGGAGTTCGTGGTGGGTGGTGCAGCGGCGATGGGTGAGCAGGCCGCCCCGCGCGGCGAGCAGCGCGCCGGAGCAGATCGCGAGCAGCCGGTGCGGCGAATCCTCGGCGAGCAGCGTCCGGCCCAGCCGGTGCTTGAGCCACTCGGCGATGGCGGCGATCGCCGGGGTGACCTGAGCGAGCTGCGCCGTCGGCTGCCCGACCAGCACCACCCAGGTCGGGGTTCGCAGCCGCTCGGGGAGCGGATCGAGGTCCACCAGCCCGAGCCCGACCGAGGTCGGCACGGTTGCCGTCGGGCCGGCGTAGGAGAGCCGGAAGCGCGCGGGCAGTCCCTGCGCCCGGCGATGCAGGTTGGCGAGGCGAAACGCCTCCGCCGGACCCGCGATGTCGAGCAGCAGCGAGTGGGGGGCGATGACGAACAGCAGATCGATCAGGTGCGCTCGTGCGATCATTTCAGGACATGAGGAGGAGATCGAAGGATACAACCCAGAGGGGACCGGCGGAATGAGGGAAAGGGGCGGATGTCCGAAAGTGCACTAAACCTGTCGGCCCGGGGCGGCGACGGCGCCGGGCCCATCTCCTAGCTTTGCGATCGCATCCCGGCGGATGGGCGGTTCCCGTCCGCGATCTCCACCGTTCGCTCGAGAGGCCCCGCCCATGTGCCGACACCCGCGCCGCGGCAGCATCCCCCTGCGAGGGGCAGGCAGAGATGTCCGTGGGCCCGCGTGGGCACCGATCCTCCTCGCCCTGGCGCTCGCGGGGTGGCCGGGGACGCTGCTTTGGGCGCAGTCCAGCAGCGAGCAGACGGCGCCGGCCCTCGAGCGCGAGGCGGACCCGGAGATCCGCCCGGGGGATGACTTCTTTGCGTATGCCAACGGCGCCTGGCTCAAGGCGACGGCGATCCCGGCCGGGAAGGAGCGCTGGAATGCTCGGACCGAAATCACCGAGCTGACTCGGCAGCAGATGGCGCGGCTCTTCGAGGACGCGGCAAAGGCGCCGGCGGGATCGGCGGCGCGGAAGGTCGCCGACTTCCGGGCGGCCTATCTGAACGAGGTCGCCATCGAGACGCGGGGGATCGCGCCGCTCAAGCCGCTGCTCGACAGCATTGACCGGGTCGGGGACAAGGCAGCGCTCACCCGCATGCTGGGGCGTGAATTGGGTGCCGACGTCGACCCGCTCAACTGGGGCGTCTACCGATCGTCGCATCTGCTGGGGCTGTCGGTCGAGCCGAGTGTGCATGGGGAGAAGAGCTACGTCGCCTTCCTGGTGCAGGGGGGGCTGGGGCTGTCGGAACGGGAGCCGTACGTCGGCCTCGAGCCCGGGATGGCAGCGCTGCGGAGCCGCTATCAGGCGTACATCGGGCGGCTGCTCGGGCTGGCGGGGTTCGACCGGGCGGATGCGCGGGCGAGCGCGGTGATGGCGCTGGAGACGGCCCTCGCCAAGGCGGAGGCCACGCATGAGGCATCGGCGCACGATCGAAATGCCGACAGCGTGTGGACCCGGGCCGACTTCGCGCGGCGGGCACCGGGGATGGACTGGCCGGCGTTCTTCCAGGCGGCAGGACTGGGCAGGCAGAGCGAGTTCGTCGCGTGGCAGCCGGGCGCGCTGACCGGGTTGGCGGCGCTGGTCGGCTCGGCGCCGCTCGGTGCGTGGAAGGACTACCTGCGCTTTCATCTGCTGGATCGATACGCCGACGTCCTGCCGCGCGGCTACGCCGACGAGGCGCTGGCGCTGCATTCGGCGGCGGAGGGAACCGGCTCGGCGGCGGCGCCGCGCGCCGAGCGGGCGCGGGCAGCGACCGAGCGCGCAATGGGCGATGCGATCGGGCGGATGTACGCCGAGCGGTACTTCCCGGCAGCGCAGAAGGCGCGGGTGCAGGGGATCGTCGCCAATGTCGTCGCGGCGCTCCGCCAGCGGGTCGAGAGGGTGCCGTGGATGACGCCGGAGACGCGCCGGGTGGCGATGGCCAAGCTCGCCACGCTGTACGTGGGCATGGGCTATCCGGAGCGGTGGCAGGACTACTCCGATCTGGTGGTGGATTCGACCGATGCGGTGGGGAATCTGCGGCGGGTGGAGGCGCGGTACTATCGGCGTGCGGTGGCCCGGCTGGGCCAGCCGGTGGACCTGACCGAGTGGTGGATGGCGCCCCAGACGGTGGGCGCGGTGCTGGTGTTCCAGCAGAATGCGCTCACCTTTTCCGCGGCGCTGCTGCAGGCGCCCAAGTACGACTCGACAGCATCGGATGCCGCGACCTACGGGGCGATCGGGGCGATCGTGGGGCACGAGGCGAGTCACTTCATCGATCCGCTGGGAGCGGAATATGAGGTGAATGGCCGGGTGCACCGGTGGTGGACCAGTGCGGACAGCGCGGGGTTCCAGGCAGCCGCGGACGGTCTGGCCCAGCAGTTCTCGGGATACCACCCGTACCCGGACCTGGGCGTCAACGGGAAGCTCACCCAGTCCGAGAACGTCGCCGACCTCGGCGGCCTTTCCGCCGCCTTTGACGCCTACCGCCAGAGCCTCGGCGCCCGGGCCAGCGACACCGCCTACGTGCGCCGTCAGGACCGGGAGTTCTTCCTCGGCTTTGCCAGGAGCTGGCGGAGCAAGATGACCGAGAGCGCCTTCCGCGCCCAGCTCGCCGGCAACGACCATGCGCCGGAGATGTACCGCATCGCCACGGTGCGGAACCTCGATGCCTGGTACGATGCCTTCGATGTGCGGCCGGGAGACCGGCTGTATCTCGCGCCGGCGGCGCGGGTGCGCATCTGGTAGCGCCTGACAACATGCGAGTCACTGTCTGTGAACTCCCCCAGGAGCCGCTGGCGCTGGCGGCGGCGTGGGCCGGGCTGTGCCGGCACGTGTCGCGGAAGGGGTCGGAACTGGTGCTGTTGCCGGAATTCGCGCTGGTGGACGCGGTGTGGGAGGCGGAGCGGTTCGACGCCGCGCGCTGGGCGGATGCGCTGGCGCAGGCCGACACCCTGCTCGAGCGGCTGCCTGAGTTAGGGGCCGAGCGGGTGGTGGGGACCAGGCCCACCGCCGAACAAGGCCGGCGGTTCAACGAGGGGTATCTCTGGTCGAAGGGCGGTGGCCTGGTGCCGCTGCGGCGGAAGTACTTCCTGCCGGCGGAGCCGGGTGGATGGGAGGCGGGCTGGTTCGACCGGGGGGACGCGGGGTTCCCGGCGTACCACGCACGCGGGCTCCGGTTCGGGCTCAACATCTGTTCCGAGTTGTGGGCGCTGGAGAGCTATGCGGGGTACGCCGCGCGCGGCGTGCAGGTCATCCTTTCCCCCCGGGCCACAGCAGCTACGACGACAGCCAAGTGGTTCGCGGCGGGGGTGGTGGCGGCGGTGCGGTCGGGGGCGTTCAGTCTCTCCTCCAACCGGGTGGATCCGACTGGGGCCGGCGGCGGCGCCGGGTGGATCATCGGCCCGGAGGGAGAGGTGCTGGCGCGGACCAGCCCCGAGACGCCGTGGGTCACGGTGGACCTCGACCTGGCCGGCCAGGCGGCGGGGCGGAATGGGTATCCGAGGTATGTGTTTGGGTGAGGGGACCGATTGCTGCGGGCCCTTCCCCCGTTCCCCTTCCCCCTTCCCCCTTTCCCCTTCCCCCTTTCCCCTTCCCCTCATCTGCCGAAACCAACTGCGCCCGTGACCCGTCGTGCGTCATTGTGTACGATATAACGTACGCAATCACTCACGATACAACCCGGATGCCATATGCGTAACCATCATGATGACTGGGGCTTAGGGGATTTCTTCTCGGAGCTGAGCGGCGGGAAGTGGGATATGTGGGGGCGGCAGGGAGGCCGCCGGCGCCGGGGCTCTATGTTCGAATCGGGGGAGATGAAGTTTGTGATCCTGCGGCTCATCCGGGAGAAGCCCCGGCATGGCTACGAGGTCATGAAGGCGTTGGAGGAGAAGATGGGTGGCTGCTACACCCCTTCCGCCGGCACCGTCTACCCCACACTGCAGCTGCTGGAAGACCAGGGCTACATCCGCGGGGTCGATACCGACGGCAAGAAGGTCTATCAGATCACTCCCGAGGGAGAGCAGTATCTCAACGAGAACAAGCAGGTGCTGGACGAGATCTTCGACCGGGTGCGAGACACCGTGCGGGACCTGGCCGGCGGTTCCATGGGCGAGATGAACAGCGCCTTCGGCAACCTGGCGCGGGCCACCTATCGCCGGGCCTGGCGGAGGGGACCGGATCATCCGGCGCTCAAGCAGGTGGCCGAGATTCTCCGCCGGGCCACCGCCGAGATAGAGCAGGCATGGGAGCAGGGTTGAGCTCGGCGGCAAGTCAAGGAAGTTGTCATCCCGAGCGAAGCGAGGGATCTCTTGAGGTCGGCAACGGTGCCAACCTGAAGGGATCCCTCGGTTGTTTCACTCCCTCGGGATGACAACCCTTCTGCTTCCCCTTCTCCCACGTGGCGACCTGGCGTCGTGCCGCCCTGCCGCCCGCTACACCTCGCAGATCCGGACCGCCTCCCTGAGCGACGTCAGCGCATCCCGGCCGAATGACTGGCCTTGCGGCCCTGATGGTCGCTGGTCAGGATGGCGCAGCGGCCGCATGACGGGATCCGGAGGCCGGCGAGTCGATGCACAACATTACCGGGGAAACCGGGGGACGCTTGGGCGGTGCGACGTACGCAGGCAGCGCCGGCCCGCAGAGTTCATGAAACTGCAATGAAGTTACTTGTCAGGCACGATCACACAGCTTCCGCCACTGGGTGAAATCGCCGACTCGACTGGGTGATGTGACCCACTGCACAACGGCGCTTCCCATACTCCCCAATCACTCGCGCACCGTCGTCGGTCTAACAAGTCGCCGTCGCCCAAGTGGTTGTCACGACGTCGCTCACGATCATCGATCGTGGCACGTCCGCTGCATCCGGCATCGCCTGACTGGGTCCGATCGCAGCCGGACTGGGTGAAGCCACCCACCTGACGCCGATCCGGGTCGCCCGCCGAGTCGACAACGCGCACCTCACAGGATAGCAGCACTGGTTCACGTGGCCTCGGCCGGCGGTGCATGCCCGCAGGGGAATTCCTGGTGCCTGGCCTGCATTACTCGCGCTCGCGTTGCGCAGGCGACCTTCTCCGAGGGCACCCCATCCATGCCGACCGCCCGTTCGCTCATTCCCCGTCTGCTCCCTCCCATTCTCATCGCCTCGCTCTGCTTCGCCTCCTCCGGGGCACTGCTGGCCCAGCAGCCGGCACGTCCCGACACGCTGCGCGGCGATTCCGCGAAGGTCGTCCTGCCGGAGATCACCGTCACGGTGACCCGCACCCAGGAACCGCTCAACCGGATACCCGCCGCGGTCGACGTGCTGGAACAGGACGCGGTGCGGCGCGGCCAGGCCACCCGGGGGCTCGACGAGGCCCTGAACAACCTTCCCGGCGTCTACATCCCCAACCGGCGCGACCCGCGGCTCACCGTGCGCGGCTTCGGGAGCCGGGCCAACTTCGGCATCCGTGGCGTGAAGATCCTGCTCGACGGCATTCCGCAGACCCTTCCGGACGGCCAGAGCCAGCTCGACAATGTGGAGTACGGCAGCATCGGCCGGATCGAGGTGCTGCGTGGCTCGGCGTCGTCGCTCTACGGCAACGCCTCCGGCGGCGTGGTCTCATTCTTTACGGAGGCTCCCGGACCCGCGCCCGTCAGCGCGAGCGTCCGGAGCGAGGGCGGCTCGTACGGCATGTTCAAGATCCTGGGGTGGGTCAGCGGGAGGAGCGGTCCCGTCAACGGCGGCGTGACCGTTTCACGCTACAGCATCGACAACTACCGGCAGCACAGTGTGTCCGAGGCCACCCAGGTGAATCTGCGCGGTGACTGGCTGCTGACCGGCTCCACCAGCGCCGCCGTCCGGTTCGGCTACGCCGATCAGCCGATGAACCAGAACCCCGGCGCGCTCACCTACGCGGAGTATGTGGCGAACCCCGACTCCGCGGCGGCGAACAACATCCGCCGCAACGCCGACGGGGCCAACCGCCAGAAGCAGCTGTCCCTCACGCTCCGCCACGTCAGCGCCGGCGGCAACGAATACGGCGCGACGTTCTTCGGGTTGCTCCGCCACGTGGACAACCGGCTCGCGACCGGCAGCTATGGGACAATCGACCGGAAGGTCGGGGGCGTCCGGCTGAGCGGCAGCACCTCCTTCGCGGGCTCCCCGGCCGCCCCGCGGGTGAGCTATGGCATCGACCTGCAGCAGATGCGGGACAACCGGATCAACAACGCCACAGTCACCGGCGGCCTCGACTCCATGGTCCTCGACCAGCACGAACGAGTCACCGAAGTCGGTCCGTTCGTCCAGCTGATCTGGTCTCCGGTGCCGAGCCTCACGCTGAGCGCCGGCGGGCGCTACGACTGGGTGCGATTCGACGTCATCGACTACCACCTCAGCGACGGCGCGGACAACAGCGGCTCCCGCACCATGCACGCCGCCAGCGGCCAGCTGGGCATCAGTCTCGGCGAGAGCGACCTGCTGGTGCCGTATGCGAGCGTCTCGACCTCGTTCGAGACCCCGACGACCACGGAACTCGTCAACCAGCCGGGCTCGACCGGCGGGTTCAACCACCAGCTCGTGCCCCAGCGCGCGGTCACATTCGAGGCCGGCGCCCGGGGCCGGATCGGGCGGAGCTTCGGTTATTCGGTGGCCGGATTCCTCGGCCGGATCACGGACGCCATCGTGCCGTACACCGAGATCGGCGGTCGCGCCTATTTCCAGAACGCTGGCAAGCTCCGTAACGACGGCCTCGAGATCGGCCTCAGCGGAGAACCGGTGAGCGGCGTCCGGGTCTTCGGCTCCTACACCTACGCGCACTACCGCTTCGGGGAATACCGGCGCGTCAACGGGGCCGCCGTGGATACCCTCGATGGCAAGCAGCTGCCTGGCGTGCCGAAGGCCTTCATTCGGTTCGGGCTGCGCACCAGCATCCTCGGGCGTGGCACGCTGGATGTGGATCACACGATGAGCTCCTCGCTCTTCGCCGACGATCGCAACACGGTCTACGTCAACGGCTGGGGCGCGAAGGGTATCGCGGTGCCTCAGGGCCTTGGCAAAGGGGTGACGAACCTGCGGCTCAGCTGGAGCCAGCCCCTGGGCCCGGGCCGGATCGCGCCCTTCCTGGGGATCAACAACCTCTGGGACAAGCAGTACGTCGGCTCGGTCGTGGTCAACGGCATCTCCGGCCGGGTCTTCGAGCCCGCGCCGCGCAGAAACGTGTATGCCGGCGCGGAGATCGACTGGGCGAAACGATAGCAGCGGGCGTCCCCAGCATCCGCTGCCGGCTGAGGCGGCGAGATAGGGTTGCTGCATGGAAATGCGGAGTGGAGCCGTTGGCCGGTCGGTGCGCCGCGGCGTGCTGCGATACGGCGGGTGGGCGCTGGTGATTCTGCTGCCCTCGCAGCTGTCGGCCCAGAGCGACGACGGCTGGCCGCTGCATGGCCACGATCTCGGCGGCCAGCGCTACTCGGCGCTCACCGCCATCGACACCGCGACGGTTGAGCGGCTGGTGCAGAAGTGGACCTACCACAGTGGCGTGACGGCGACCTTCCAGGCCACGCCGATCGTCTCCGATGGCGTGATGTATGTCTCACTGCCCTTCAGCGGTGTCGCCGCGCTCGATGCATCGACCGGACGGGAACTGTGGAAGTACCGGCACCTGTCGCGCGCGGCGAAGCTCTGTTGCGGCCCGGCCAACCGCGGCGTGGCGGTGGCGGGCGGCAAGGTCTATGTCGGCACAGTGGACGGTCGGCTGCTCGCGCTGGATGCGAAGTCCGGCGCGGTCCGCTGGGACGTGGCGGTGGCCGCCTACCAGGGGGCCACCGAAGCCGCGACCCAGCTGAGGCAGGACTCGCTGTCTCGCCGTGCCACCATCGGCACCACGGGAGTGGGCATCGCCGCGGCGCCGCTGGTGCACGACGGCAAGGTGTTCGTCGGCATCGCCGGCGTGGGCTTCGGCCTGCACCTGGCTCCTGGAGATTCCGTGGGGCTCGCCGTGGTCGGCGTGGCCGGGGAGTACGGGCGTCCCGGCCTGATGGCCGCGTTCGACGCCGAGACGGGTCGGAGGATCTGGCAGTTCGACGTGACCGGACCGGGCTGGGAGGGCAGCTATCGGGGCACCACTCCCGACTCGGTGCCGCTGCACCGCGACCTGGCCACCGAGCGGGCCGAGGCGGCGAAGTACGCCGACGCCTGGAAGTACGGCGGCGGGTCGATCTACACCACGCCCGTGATCGACCCGGACCGGCAGCTGCTCATCTTCGGCACCGGCAACCCGTCGCCGCAGATGGCCGACGAGTCGCGGCCCGGTGACAACCTGTATACCACCTCGCTGGTCGCCCTCGACCTGCGCACCGGCAAGCTGGTCTGGTACTACCAGCAGGTTCCCCATGACCGCTGGGGCTATGATGTGGCGAATCCGCCGATCCTGCTCGACCTCGTGCTCGACGGGCAGCGGGTCCCCGCCGTGGCGCAGGCCGGCAAGACCGGCTGGGTCTTCGTGCACGACCGGCGCGATGGCCGACTGCTCTTCAAGTCCGACGCCTTCGTCCCCCAGAGCAATCTGTTCGCCCCGCCCGAGACCGGGGAGGGCGTGGTGGTCGCACCGGGTGCCGCCGGAGGCGCGGGCTGGTCACCCTCCGCCTACGACAGCGGCAGACGGCTGCTCTATGTCAGTGCCCTGCACCTTCCCATGCGCTACATCGTGCAGGAGGAGCGACGCCCCGACGGCAGTGTGATCCGGTATACGAGCACCCAGAACGCCGCCGAGGCCGAAGGCACCCTGACGGCGATCGACCTCGGCGCCGGCGGTCGGCTGCGCTGGCAGGTCACGACCGACGAGCCGCTGATCGGCGGAGTGCTCGCCACCGCGGGCGGCCTGATCTTCTCCGGTGCGGGGAGGGGAGTGTTCGCGGCGTTTGATGCGGGCAGCGGGAAGCGGCTGTGGTCCTACCAGTGCGCCGCCGGGGTCAACGCCCCGCCGATCAGCTACCGCGCCGGTGGCAGGCAGTACGTCGCGGTCGCCGTCGGAGGGAATTCGATGTTCGGATTCAAGGAGGGCGACATGGTGGTGGCGTTCGGGCTGCCGGAGTAACGACCGGGCCCTGCGCGCCTCGCCGGCAGGTCATTCGACATCGGCGTCCAGCGGCGGCCTCCTCGCCCTGACACAGAACGCCCCACCGCGAGCACGGTGGGGCGTTCCGACCATCTCTCCTCACATCTTCACATCTTCATCATGAGTCTGCTTCCACAAAGGCCTTCAGTCGGGCCGCCGCCTCGTCCCACTGGGTGGCGATCTGATCGAGGTACTGCCGCGCCTTCTCGAGCCGCTTGAGTTCGAGCGAGAACACCCGCTCGCGGCCCAGGCGGGCGTCGCGCACCAGCCCCGCGTGGCCGAGTGCGTCGAGGTGCCGGGTGATCGCCTGCCGGGTCACGCCGGTGCCCTCGCTCAGCCGGGTGATCGAGAGCGGGCCCTCGGTCGAGAGCCGCCGCAGGAGGCCGAGCCGCGTGGTATCGCCCAGGGCGGCGAAGACCGGCGCGGCGGCGGGCTCCTGCAGCGCGAGCGCGCTGTGGCTACGCGACATACTGCACGAGCTTCTTCGACTGGCTGATCCAGCCCTCGTTGTGCTTGGCGAAGGCCTCGGCGCGGCGGGAAAGCGGGATGCCGTCGAACCCGGACTCGGTGATGTGGATCGCGGTGCCGGTCGCGATCTCCTCAAGGCGGAATTCCACCAGGGTCATCGGTTCGGCCGAGTAGTCGATGGCGGGGTCGAAGGCGTAGGGGTGCCAGCGATACGAGAGGTAGTACTCCGGCTGCATCTGCTCGATGTAGAAGTTGAGGATCAGGTCATCGCAGCCGGCCTTGGTCATCACGCCGCGGACGGTGGCGCCGGGGGTGAAGGCGCCCTCGAGCGCGATGCCGAACCAGGTCCCGAACTCCCTGGAGTCCGCGAGGGCGCGCCAGACCCGGGCGCGCGGGGCGCGGACCTCGATGCGGGTGTCGATGCGGTCGGTGCTGCCGGGGGCCTGGGCGGCGGCGGTCTTGGTAGTCATGGGTGGCTGTCTCTCCGGGAAGTTCGCTGAACGGTGGCGTGTAATCGTGCAACCTCTGTGTTGCGTATTATACGGCGGCGCCGGTAAAAGCGCAACAGGGATGTTGCACATTGGCGGGGGCGGGCCCGGCGGCCGGCCGGAGGCCACCAGCCGCGCCGCCGTCCCGCTGAAGCGGTGTCCCGGGTGTCCCCGTCGGGGGTGACACTGTCCTCGATCGGGGACAGTGTCCGGCTCACCGGGAGGCGCTGGACCCGCTGCGCGGCTCTGAATTCCCCTGCCCCGTTATGCATGAAATCGTTTTCAGCGCGCACGGCCGTTCCCGCGCCGGTTCCTTCCATTCCCGCCGCGGAGCGGTCCATTCCATCGCCGGCGGGGCGGCTGACTGCATACGCCGGTGCATTCCCGGGGAGCTGCGATCCGGATGAGCGCCCTGCCCCGGGTGCTTCCGGCAGTCGCCGACCACCCCCCCGCCTGACGCGACTAACTCTTCGCCTTTCAACGGGTTTCCCAGTACTCCCGCGGCCCGCACCGGGGCGGACGCGGGCAGCTCCCGCCCCGACGACCGCGTCTCCGTGCCGGCCCGGCCGCGCCCCGGCCTGACGGCAACGCCGCGGGCATTGCCGCCGCCATCGCCGCGCCTGACGCGAACGGCCCGCGCCCTGACGCGCGGATGTTATGCATGTTTCGTCTGTGTTATGCATTTTCGCGATCGGCAACGGCAGGTGCTGGCACATACCTCGCTGTGCCCCCCTCCGGCCGCGGGCTGTTGAGTCGGCACGCGGTCCTCTGTGCAGGTCACCTGGCATCCCGCGCCTCAACCGCGGCTGCCGCGATTCCCCTGGGGGGGATGGAGGGCTTTATGAATGTCGCGTTGCGTTTGCTGGTCGTCATGTGGACCCGCCTTGCCGATTTCCTCAGGGCGTTTCCGCTGGGCGACGAACCGGCCGACCAGGTGGTGGCGCGGTTCAGGGAGAAGCTGGCCCGGGTGCAGTTCCTGATGGACCAGCACGAGGAGGGGAAGGTCCTCCGCCAGGCCGAGACCCGGCGCCACAAGGCGCTGCGGCAGCGGATCGTGCAGTTCCCGTTGCGCCATGTGGCGGCAGTCGCCAGCTCGCTTGGGCTCGAGCATGCCTCGATTGGGGATGTGCTGACCCAGTCGGTGCGCCAGATGCCGGCACCGCTCTTCATGTCCACGGTGCGGACCATCGCAGCGACGGCCAGGGAACACCACGACCTGCTGCGGGCCAACGGCATGAGCGAGGGGACGGTGGAGGAGCTGGACGCGCTGGCGGCGGAGTACGACCAGGCGGTGAGTGACGCCAATGCCGGACGGCGGGCCCATACCGGCGCGCGGGCGGAGCTTCGGTTGCTGAGCAAGGAGCTGAAGCAGCTGGTCCGCCAGCTCGACGGGATCGTGGTCTATCGGTTCCGGGACAACCCCGACCGGCTGGGGGCGTGGGTGAGCGCGCGGAATGTGGCGTGGCCGATCGCCGAACCCGCGACGCCGGCGGCGGCGAGGCCGGTGCAGGTGCAGGCGCCGGTGCAGTCGTGATGCGGTGCGGGACGGGACGGCAGCCGACCCGGAGGAACGGGGAGGCTGCCGTTCTGCTGTGTCAGGACATCGCTCTTCCCCAGGGTCGCAGGCGAGCGTGGCGTTGCTCGGCCTCGGCGGGTTGGCGGTGTGCCGGGTCTTTCGGAAGGCGGGGGGTCGGCACGGCGACGACTGCCAGACCGGAATGCGGCTCATGTCCCGCTCACCCGGCTGGCGATGCGGCCGCGATCTACAGTGGCCGGAACAGCTCCGCGAGCGGCAGGGTGAACGGCTCAGCCGCGCCGGCTGGGTGCCAGACGAGCGCCTCGAGCTCGCTGAGCGGGACGTCGTCCGACGGCCGCCAGACCTCGACTGCGTGGGCGTCGGGATCGATCACCCAGTAGAGCGGCACCCCGCGCTCCTGATAGAGGCGACGCTTGGTGAACCGGTCGGCGCGGAGCGACGAGGGCGACAGCACCTCGGCCGCGAGGAGGACGGTGCGCAGCGCCAGCCAGTCGAGCTGGCGCGCCTGGTCCAGGGGGACCACGAAGAGATCGGGGGAGACCAGCACATCCCGAAGTCCCCAGGACAGATCCGAGCGCGAGCCGATGGCGAGACCGACGGGGTACGCGCGCAGAAAGGCACGGACGGTCTCGAAGAGTCGACCGGCGACTTCCTCGTGCCAGAGCCGGGGAGCCGGGGTCACCAGCAGCTCCCCGTGCACCACCTCGTAGCTGTTGCCGTCGTCCGGGAGGGCCCGGACCATGTCGGCGGTGTAATAGAGCGGCGCGGCCATGCCCATACGGTACGCTCGGCGGCGAAGGGGAGGCAAGAGGGGAGCATGCCCCACAGTGACGCCCGCTGGCAGGGGGCCGGGTACCCGATTCAGGCGAGAAGGGCCGGTTTGTTGGCCGGCCACGTCAGCCTGCTTCGAGCCCCGCGCTCTGTGCCGGGGCCTTCGCAGTGACACAGTGTTGTGAGAAACTCACAACACAACTCGCAACGCACGACCGACCGACCAGAGAAGTACCATGCTGTTCCCGCGATCCTTCGCCGGCTGGTCGACTGTGATTACGCAGGCGGCGCTGTGCCAGCGACTTCGGTCATCCAGCAGGTGCGACCCGACCTGGGAGGAGAATGCAGCAGCTGAGCCGCCCACGCTCATCATTTCGATACCGGAGAGCTCCCGCCCGGAAGCCGTATCGCCAGGCAGTCGTACACGACGCGGCCTCCCTGATACGACACCGACCCTCGTTTCACCACCCGCCAGCCGCCGTTGTGGAATGCTCCCTCTGACTCGAGCCGCTCGATCAGCCCGGGTGCTCCCTCGAGAATCTCCGCCAGCCCGGCGTACTGACTGAGGACGAGAGGCTTGAGACCGGGTCCGACGACCAGGCTGAGCGGTTCCACGACCAGGTTCGCCAGATCCCGGACAGCGAGGGCCTCCAGGCTCGGCTTGGCCTGCAGCTGGATCATCCGGGCCCGCGCGTCCGGTCCCACCGTGTCCTTGGTCGAGCCGATCAGATCCAGCAGGTAGTTGCGGACCTCGGTTCAGGTCCTGGATCGACCGAGCTTGTCAGGGTCGGAGTAGGCCTCAGGGCCTTGGCGAGCAGCGAGATCTCGCGCAGGTAGTGATTCCGCTGGTTCGACGGCACCAGGTACATCGCGATGATCGAGATCGGCATGCCATCGGGGGCGCCGTAGTCGATGCCCTGTCGGGCTCCAGCCCACCACGCACATCAGGTCTTCGTCGAACGGCACGCGCGCATGCGGACAGGCCCAGCCCTTGCCGAGCGCGGTGCTCGTCGCCTGTTCCCGCTCCATCACCAGGCGCACCACATCGTCCCGGTCGGCACCGACGGGATCGCCTCGAGGATGTGCGCCAGGAGCTGCAGGGCGTCGTCCGGTTCGTTGTCCGGAAGCTCGATGAGTCGGCCTTCCTGCAGCGCGTCGAGCAGGCGAGTCCATGGCTACTCAGCTCCGTAGCGCGCTGAAGAACCAGGTCTTCACGACGTGCGTCAGCGCCGCGTAGGTCACGAGAAAGGCCGCGATCCAGGCCCAGTAGACTCGGCGGGAGGGGCACCATGCCGAGGTCGCCGGCGAACGGCGAATAGGGCAGCCAGGCCCCGATTGCCATGACGGTCGAGCGTCGTCAGCAGTCATCGGTACCGACGCGCGGCTCTCGAAGAACGGGATCCGCCGGGTCCGGATGATGTGCACGATGAGCGTCTGCGTCAGCAGCGACTCCACGAACCAGCCGGTCTGGAACAGGCTCGCCAGCGGGTCCTGCTGCGGCGGCCCGGTGCCCGCGGCCGCGAAGGCGCTGCACTGGAAGAAGAACCACATGAGCGCGAAGGTCGCATAGTCGAAGATCGAGCTGATGGGGCCGATGAACACCATGAAGCGCTTGATGTTGTCGATGTTCCACTTGAGTGGACGCGCGACCAGCTCCGCGTCCACGTGATCGGTAGGGAATGCCGGTCTGGGAGAAGTCGTAGAGGAGGTTGTTGGTCAGGATCTGAATCGGCTGCATCGGGCAGGAACGGGAACAGATAGCTCGCGCCGAGGACGCTGAACATGTTGCCGAAGTTGGAGCTCGCTCCCATCCGAATGTACTTGATGATGTTGGCGAAGACCCGGCGCCCCTCGACGATGCCGTCCTCCAGGACCAGCAGGCTCTTCTCCAGCAGGACGATGTCGGCCGCCTCCTTGGCCACGTCGACGGCGGAGTCGACGGAGATCCCGACGTCGGCCGTCTTGAGCGCCGGCGCGTCGTTGATGCCGTCGCCCAGGAACCCGACCGACGTGGCCGCTCTCCTGGCGGAGCGCGCGGACGATGCGCTCCTTCTGCATCGGCGTGACCTTGACGAAGACCGTCGCCCTCGTCGAGCGAGCCGCGTCGAACTCCTCGGGCGGACATCTGGGCCAGCTCGGCGCCGGTGACGAGCCGTTCGATCGGGAGCCCGACGTCGCGGCACACCTTGCGGGTGACGAGCTCGTTGTCGCCGGTCAGGACCTTCAGCCGCACGCCCGCCTCCTTCAGCGCCGTCAGCGCCTTCGCCGGCCGAGTCCTTCGGCGGGTCGAAGAAGGCGATGTAGCCGAGCAGCACCAGCTGGCTCTCGTCGGCGGTCGTGAAGGACGGTCTTCTCCCGGGGGAACTCGCGATAGGCGACGCCAAGGACGCGGAAGCCGTCGCGGTTGAGTCGTTCGACCTCCTCGAACAGGTCGTCCCGAATCATGTCGATGCAGGGGATAGACCTCCTCGCCGACCTGGTACTGGCTGCAGCAGCGGTAGATCTCCTCGACGGCCCCCTTGCAGATCAGGACGTGGTCGCCCTCATAGTCGACCACGACCGACATCCGGCGGCGCTGGAAGTCGAAGGGCAGCTCGTCCACCAGCCGGCAGTTCTGCTCGACGTCGAGGTCGGCGTGCTCGATGATCGCGCGGTCGATCAGATTCGCGAGGCCCGTCTGGAAGATCGCTGTTCAGGTAGGCGTAGTTCAGCACGTCGTCGCTGTCGTGCGCCCGGTGATGTCCGACGTGGCGCTCCAGCACCACCCGGTCCTGGGTCAGGGTCCCGGTCTTGTCGGTGCAGAGGATGTCGATGGCGCCGAGGTTCTGGATGGCGGGCAGCCGCTTGACGATCACCTTCTTCTTCGCCATGGTCAGCGCGCCTTTGGCCAGGTTCACGGTGACGATCATCGGCAGCATCTCCGGGGTGAGACCCACCGCGACGGAGAGCCCGAAGAGGAGCGCCTCGAGCCAGTCCCCCTTGGTGAGCCCGACGATGAGGAAGACCGTCGCGACCATGACCACCATGAACCGGATCATCAGCCAGGTGAACGAGTGCACGCCGCGGTCGAAGCTGGTCTCCTCCCGGCGCTCGGTCAGACGCGTTCGGAGATGGCTCCGAACAGCGTGTGCGTGCCGGTGTTGACGACCAGGCCACGGGCCGTCCCGCTGTTGACGTTGGTGCCGAGGAAGCAGGCGTTGGGCAGGTCGCCCGCCGACTGCTCCTGGACCGGCCCGGCCTCGGCGGCCTTCTCGACCGGCATCGACTCGCCGGTCAGCGCCGACTGACTGACGAAGAAGTCCTTGGCCGAGAGCAGCCGGAGATCCGCGGGGACGACGGACGCCCGCGTGGAGCAGCACGATGTCCCCGGGGACCACCTCGGAGATGCTTGATCTCCGGCTCCCGGCCGTCCCGGAGCACCAGGGTGCGCGACTGCACACGTTTGCCTAGAGACTCGACGGCCTCGCTCGACCGGCGGTCCAGGACGTAGGACAGGCCGACGCTGAGGACCACCATGGCGCCGACGATGCGGTCGACTTCAATTCGCCGATGATCGCCCGAGATCAGCCGCGATGACCAGGAGCTGGATGACGAGCGGGCTCCTGCACCGGTGGTAGATGTCGGCCCAGAACCCCAGGTGCTTGCTGCGCGACAGCTCATTCGGGCCGTACTCGGCCCGGCGGCGCTCGACTGCCTCGGCACTCAACCCCTGCAGCGAACTGCCGAGGCGCTCGAGTGCCTCGGCGGCGGGGACCGTGCACAGCTCGATGAGCCTGCGTTCATCCTCGGCGTGGGTGCCGGGGACCTGGGACTTGGACGCGGCGTTTGCCGAGGCAACGCGACCGGGCTTGTTCATGACATTGCCTCCGTGCGCACCAGAAGTCCCGACGCTCCGAACTGGTCGACGCTGGGGCCGGCAAACGGCAAGGCTCCCCGCTCTGGAGTGAGCCGAGGAGCCCTGAACCGGGTGCGAATTACCCCACACCGCCGTCACGACGACCGCGTTTTCACTCGTGTGAGCTTTGGCACCGCGCACCGTGAGAGAGGGTCGGAATCGTCCGGTCGCCCCTCAGCCACCTTAGGCAGACCCTTGGCCGGGAGTGCCTGCTCTACCCGCTATCGGAGCATCTCTCGACGCCGCCGGGCAGTGGCCTGTGTGTCGCGCGGTAACCTCGCCTACCGAGAACCGGGTGTCGCAT
>CAWGRU010000002.1:0-569965 GCA_963825065.1 uncultured Gemmatimonadales bacterium | reverse complement strand
CTCCCCTCCCGGCCTCCGCCGGGCTCGCCCGCCCGCGCAACCCTTCCCGCGTCCGTCGCGTCAGAGGGGCGTTGGATCAGCCGAGTGATACGAAACCACCAGCGGAGTGCCGTGACCGAGCACGACCTCATCGCCCGCGTTCTCGCGGGCGACCCCGGGGCGGAACGCACCCTGTACGAGCGGTACGTCGACCAGGTCTGGCGCATGACCTATCGATTCGCCGGGGACAGCGACCGCGCCGCGGACTGGACCCAGGAGACCTTTGTCCGGGTCTACCGCAAGCTCCGGGAGTTCCGGGGCGAGTCGAAGCTGGGCACCTGGATCGGGGCGATCGCGGTGTCGGTCGCGCTCGGCGGATTGCGCTCCCTCAAGCGCCACGCCGACCGGGAGGTCTCCCTCGAAGCCGGCGCCGAGCTGGCGGCCCCGGTTCATCGGGCGGATGGCGACCTGACCGAACGGCTGCACCGGGCCATCGAGCAGCTCGCCGAAGGATACCGGGCGGTGTTCGTGCTCCACGATGTCGAGGGGTACACCCACGAGGAGATTGGCGCGATGCTGGGCGTGACGACCGGGACCTCCAAGGCCCAGCTGCACCGGGCTCGGGCCCGGCTGAGAGACTCGCTCTCGGCCTTCGCCTGAACGGCAGGAGACCATGACCACCGACGACGAACTCGATCCCGCGCTCCGCGAGCTGCTTCGCGGCTATCGCACCCCGCCCGAGCCTCCGCGGGCCGAACTGTGGGCCCGGATCGCCGAAGCCCGCGGTCAGACGCCCCCGGCGGCTTCGGTGACACCCATCGGCCGGCCGCCGCGCCAGCTGCTGCCCTTCCTGATCCCCGTGGCGATCGCCGCGCTGCTGGTGCTCGCCTTCGGGCTGGGGCGGATGAGCGTGCAGACCGCTGTCCCCATTGCGGCAGCGCGGCCGGGGACGACCTCGGCCACCCTCGCCCAGCGGCTGGTGACCAACGACTACCTCGGCCAGGTCGAGGTGTTCCTCACCGGCTTTCGCGCCGAGGCCCGCAGCGGTCACTCCGACTCGGTCGCTCCGGCCGAGGCCCGGCGGCTGCTGACGGCCACCCGTCTGCTGCTCGACAGCCCCGGCGGCCAGGACCCGCGGCTGCGTCCGCTGCTCGAGGATCTCGAACTGATCCTGGCGCAGATCACCCAGCTCCCCGCCGAGTCGGGCAGTACGCTCGACCTGATCACAACAGGGCTGGACCGCAGCGGCACCATCGCGCGGCTCCGGTCTTCCGTACCCTCGGGCACAACGCCCGGCATGCAAGGAGAAAGCTGAATGACCCGCTGGTATCTGGGACTCGCCCTCGCCGCCGCGCTGGCCTCGAGCGACCTGCAGCTCCCCGCCATCTCCTGGGACGCCCAGTCCGATGAGATCACCACCCACGCTCCCGCGCCGTGGCTGCGCGACGATCCGGCCGATTCGATCTACCGGGTCGCCCGTGAGGCGCTCAACCAGGGGCAGTACAAGCGGGCCGCCGAGCTGTTCGCCTCGCTGGTGCGCCGATACCCGAAGTCGGGCTACGCCGGCGACGCGCTCTACTGGCAGGCCTTCGCGCTGTATCGCGCAGGCGGCGCGGACAACCTGAAGACCGCGCTCGCCCGACTCGAGTCGCAGCGCACCGGTTACGCCGGGGCCGCCACCCGCGGGGACGCGGAGGCACTCGCCACCCGCATCCGCGGCACCCTCGCCCAGCAGGGCGACCAGGCGTCCGCCGAATCGGTGATCCGGGAGGCCAGCGGGGCGGCCAGCTCGAGCGGGGAAGCCGGCTCCTCCAGCAGCAGCTCGAGCAGCAGTTGCGACGACGAGTCCGACGTGAAGCTGGCGGCGCTCAACGCGGTCCTCCAGATGGACGCGGACCGCGCCATGCCGCTCCTCACCCGGGTGCTGGCGCGCCGCGACCCCGGCTCGGTCTGCCTCCGCCGCAAGGCGGTCTTCCTGGTGGCACAGAAGAGTGGCGGGGATGCCGCCGATGTCCTGCTGAGCGCCGCGCGCAACGATCCGGACGGCGACGTGCGGCAGCAGGCGGTGTTCTGGCTCTCCCAGGTCGACACGCCACAGGCGGTGGCCGCTCTCGATTCGATCGCTCGGCGCAGCAGCGATGCCGAGTTGCAGGAGAAGGCGGTCTTCGCCCTGTCGCAGCAGCGGGACCCCAGGGCGACCCAGTCGCTGCGCGACATCGCGGAACAGAAGGGAATGCCCAAGCAGGTACGGGAGAAGGCGATCTTCTGGCTGGGACAGTCACGGGCGGCGGGCAGCGAGTACCTGCGGGGACTCTACGACCGGCTGGACGACGAGGAGCTCAAGGAGAAGGTGATCTTCGGGGTGAGCCAGTCGCGCAGCCCCGACAACACCCGCTGGCTGCTCGACCTGGCCCGCAATCCGAAGAGCAGTCTCGAACTGCGCAAGAAGGCGCTGTTCTGGTCCAGCCAGTCGGGCGCCTCCGCGAACGACCTCGGCGGCGTCTATGCGGCGGTGACGGAGCCGGAGCTCAAGGAGCAGGCGATCTTCGCCATGGCGCAGCTCAAGGACTCGAGCGTCGTGGACCGGCTGGTGCAGATCGCCAGGACCGACAAGGATCCCGAGATGCGCAAGAAGGCGCTGTTCTGGCTGGGCCAGTCGCGCGATCCGCGAGTCGCGGATGTCATCGAACAGATGCTGACCAATTAGAGGTGATCATGCGTGCCCTGCTGCTCTGCTCGCTGGCCCTGCTCGCCCCGGTGCGGGGGCAGGGCCAGTCCGTCGCCGCCCGCATCGACGCCGTCTCCTCCGGCACCGTCCGGCTGGCCTTCCCGGCGCGGCCGGGGGTGTGCGGCGACGGCGCGCACAACATCAGCACCCACCGCGCCGATGATCGCGGCGAGTGGGAGTCGAACTGTCTCGATGGTCCGGTGCGGGTGGCGCTGGACCGCGCGGGAGGCCGCACCACCGCGGTTCGCACCTACGTGGGCGGCACCTGGCGCACCGGAAGTGCCGTGGATCTCGGGCTGGTCCCCGCCGCCGAGGCGTCGGCCTGGCTGCTCACGCTGGCGGAAAAGAATGAGCCGGGCAGCGAGGAGGCCATCTTCCCCGCGACGCTGGGCGACGGGTTGGTCGCCTGGCCGGCGCTGCTGCGGATTGCCCGCAACCCGAACACCGCAAGCAAAACCCGCCGCACGGCGGTGTTCTGGCTGGGGCAGGCGGCGGGCGACAAGGCCACCGAAGGGCTGGACGCCATCACCCAGGATCAGCAGCAGGACAGGGAGGTGCGCGAGGCGGCGGTGTTCGCGCTGTCGCAGCGTCCCCGCGAGCAGGGGGTCCCCGCGCTCATCCGGATCGCGAAGAGCAATCGCGATCCCGAGCTGCGAAGGAAGGCGCTCTTCTGGCTCGGCCAGAGCGAGGACCCCGCCGCCCTGGCGCTCTTCGAGGAGCTGTTGACGAAGCCCTGAGCCTCAGGCGTCGGGGGAAAGCGGCGCCTCCGCCGGTGCCAGACCGGCGGGGGCCATCGCTCGCGGAACCCGGCCCTTCCGGCGGGCCGCGAGATCCGCCATCACGGTGTACACCACCGGTGTCACGTAGAGCGTGATGAGCTGCGAGAAGAGCAGCCCACCGACCACCGCCAGGCCGAGGGGCCGCCGCGATTCGGCGCCGGTCCCGGTGGCAAAGGCGATCGGCAGGGTGCCTAGCAGCGCCGCGAAGGTCGTCATCATGATCGGCCGGAAGCGTACCGCGCTGGCCTCGAGAATGGCGTCGTGCGGGCTCTTCCCCTGGTTCCGCTCCGCTTCGGTCGCGAAGTCGATCATCATGATCGCATTCTTCTTGACCAGGCCCACCAGCATGATGATCCCCACGAACGCATAGACGCTCAGGTCGAGCCCGGCGATCATCAGGGTGACCAGCGCGCCGAAGCCGGCGAACGGCAGGCCCGAGAGAATGGTCAGCGGGTGAATGAAGCTCTCGTACAGGATTCCCAGCACGATGTAGATGACGGCAATGGCGAGGGCGAGCAGCAGGAGGAGCCCCTGCTGGGAATCCCGGAACGCCTGGGCCGTGCCGGCGAACCCCGCGGTCGCGGAGGCGGGAAGAATCGGCGCGGCGGCATCCTCCACCGCCTTCACCGCCTGGCCGATCGAGGTCCCCGGCACCAGGTCGAACGACAGCGTCACCGATGGCAGCTGTCCGGAGTGATTCACCGTGAGCGGGCCGACCTCCGGCGTCACTTCGGCCAGCGCGGCGAGCGGCACCAGCGCGCCCGAGGACGACCGCAGCCCGATCAGGTTCAGCGCGGTGAGGTCGCGCTGGTACTGCGGCAGCAGCTCGAGTACCACCCAGTACTGGTTGGTGGCGGTATAGATGGTCGAGACCTGACGCGCCCCGTAGGCGTCGTACAGCGCCTGCTGTACTTCGCTCACGGTCAGGCCGTAGGCCGAGGCCCGCTCCCGGTCGATGCGCACCCGGACCTCGGGATTCTTGATCTGCAGGTCGCTGGTGACGTCGCGCAGCTGGGGAAGCTCCTTGAGGCGGGCCTGCAGCTTTCCGGCCGTCTGATACAGCTCGGCGATGTCGGGGCCCTGGACCGTGTACTGATAGAGGCTCTTGGTCTGGCGTCCGCCGATCGAGATGGGCGGCGGATTCTGGAAGAAGACCCGCAGGCCGGGCAGCGAGGACATCTTCGCCGAGAGAGCGTGCGCGACTTCATCGGAGGTCTGCGACCGCTCCGCTCTCGGCTTGAGGTGAATGAAGAAGCGCCCCTGGTTGACGCTGCTACGCCCGCCGCCCACCGCCGACATGAAGCCGGCGATGTTGGGGTCCTCGTGCACGATCGCCGCCGCCTGCTGCTGCAGGGTGAACATGGCGTCGAAGCTGGTGCCCTCCGCCGCTTCCGTCGTGCCCCGGATCTGGGCCGTGTCCTCGCTGGGCAGGAATCCCTTCGGGATGATCACCGCCAGCCATACCGTGGCCGCGAAGATCACCGCCGACCCCGCCAGCGTCGCGCGGCGCCGCCCCATCACCCAGCCCAGCGTCGTGAGATAGCGACGGACCGCGCCGTTGTAGATCCGCTCCGTGGCGTTGTAGAACCGGCCGTGCCCCTCGTGGGAGCCGGGCTTGAGAAAGCGGCTCGCCAGCATGGGGGTCAGGGTCAGCGAGACGAAACCCGAGACCAGGATCGAGACGCTGATCGTCACCGCGAACTCGCGGAAGAGGCGCCCGATCAGACCGCCAAGGAAGAGCAGCGGGATGAACACCGCCACCAGCGAGAGCGTCATCGACAGGATGGTGAAGCCGATCTCCCGGGCGCCATCCAGCGCGGCCTGCCGGGCAGGCTTTCCCATCTCCATGTGCCGCACCACGTTCTCCAGCATGACGATGGCGTCGTCCACCACGAACCCGACCGAGAGGGTCAACGCCATGAGCGACAGGTTGTCGAGACTGTAGCCCAGCGCGTACATCACCGCGAAGGTGCCCACCAGCGACATCGGGAGGGCGAGACTGGGAATGACTGTCGCCGACAGATTGCGGAGGAAGAGGAAGATCGTCAGCACCACGAGGCAGATGGTGAGGAAGAGCGTGAACTTCACCTCGTGCACCGACTCCTCGATGGTCTCGGACCGGTCGTACAGCGTCCTCACCGTCACCGCCGCGGGCAACTGCTTCTCGATCTGGGCCATCACCTGCCGCACCCGGGACGCCACCGCGACGGTGTTGGTGCCCGGCTGACGCTGGATCGACAGCACGATCGACCGGGTGCCGTTGAACCAGCTTGCCGCCTTGGTGTCCTGCACGCTGTCGATGACCCGACCGAGATCCTGCAGCCGGACCGGCGTGCCGTTCCGGTAGGCGATCACCAGCGGGCGGAACTGGGCGGCATTGGTGAGCTGGCCCTCCGCCTGCACCGCGTAGGCCCGGTCGGTGCCCCACAGAATCCCGGAGGGGAGATTCACGTTGCCGCCGCCGATCGCCTGGGTGACCTCGTCGAGGCCGATGCCCCTGGCCGCGAGCGCCTGCGGGTCGAGCTGAATCCGCACCGCGTACTTCTGGGAACCGTACACCTGCACCTGGGCCACCCCTTCGACCGTCGACAGCCGCTGGCCGATGAGCGTCTGGCCGTATTCGTCGAGCGTAGAGAGCGGGAGGCTGGCGGAGGTGAGGGCGTAATAGAGGATCGGTGACGCCGACGGGTCCACCTTCGAATACGAGGGGGGCACCATGTTCTGCGGCAGCTGCCTGAGCGACTGGGCGATCGCCGCCTGTACATCGGCGGCGGCGTCGTCGATATCCCGGTCGAGCGCGAACTGCAGCGTGATCGAGGTCGTGCCCTGACCGCTGCTCGACGTGAGCGCGTCGAGCCCGGCAATCGTGGAGAACTGCTTCTCCAGCGGGGTGGCGACCGAGGAGGCCATCGTCTCCGGGCTGGCTCCGGGGAGACTCGCGTTCACCGAGATGGTGGGATAGTCGATGGCGGGCAGATCGCTGACCGGCAGGTTCCGATAGGCCGCGAGCCCGAATACCAGGATGCCGGCCATGACCAGCGTGGTCATGACCGGCCGGCGAATGAAGAGTTCGGCGATGCTCATGGCGCTGCTCCTGCGGGCTCCCCGGCGGCCGCTCCGGCGTTCACCACCGTGACCCGCGCCCCATCGTTGATCCGGACCTGTCCCGAGACGACGACCTGCTCCCCGGGCGCCACCCCCGTGCTCAGCACGGCGAGCGAATCGGTGGTCCGCGAGACCGTCACCGGCCGCAGCCTCACCCGCGAGCTGTCCCCCAGCACGAAGACCGAGGCGCCCTGCTGACCGGTGAGCACGGCGCTGATCGGCACCACCATGGCGTCCCTCTCGATGGTCACCGTCAGCACGACCCTGACCAGTGCACCGGGCCAGAGGGCGCGATCCTGGTTCGGGAAGCTCGCCTTGAGCGTGATCGTCCCCGTCAGGGAGTCGATCGCATTGTCGACGAATACCAGGGAGCCCGCCGCCGCCGCCGTCGTATCCCCGACGGGCAGCGCCCGAACGTGGAGCCCCGAACCGGCCCGCCGGATGCCGGCCAGTTCGGTCGCGGGCACCGCGAACCGCACCAGAATCGGCGCGAGCTGATTGATCGTCACCAGCGGCTGCCCGGTGCTGGTCCGCACCAGGTTTCCCGCCTTCACCAGCAAGGCGCCGGCGCGCCCGGAGATCGGAGCGCGGACCGATGCCCGATCGAGGTCCAGGCGAGCGCGGGTGACCGCCGCCGAGTCGGCCCGGAGCGTCGCCGCGAGCCCAGCGACCACGGCCCGGGCCTGGTCAAGCTGCTGCGCGGTGACGAATTCCTTGGTGGCCAGCTCCTCGAATCGCTGCCGATCCCGTTCGGCGTTCGCCGCCTGCGCCACGTCCCGCGCCAGGACGGCCTCTGCCTGCGCGTAGGCCGAGGCGTACTGGTTCGGATCGATCTCGAACAGAATCTCCCCCGCCCGTACCTCGTCGCCTTCCTTGAACGTGACCCGCTCCAGCATGCCGGCCACCTGCGCCTCCACGGCCACCGACTGGATCGGCTCCACGGTGCCGGTCGCCTGTACCACGACCGGCACATCGCGCCGCGTCACCGGGGCGACGACCACGGTGGCCGGTGGCGGTGCGGTAACGGCAGCCTGACGGCAGCCGACGGTGGCGGAGATCGGCAGGAGAGCGAGAGTCAGGAAGCGCCGGCGGGACGTCATGGGATCGAATCGTTGGAAGCGGCGACCGGCGTAAGCCGGAGGGGGCTCTTGCCCTGGAGATCGAGCAGTCCGGCGTCACGCGCCAGCTGCACCAGTGCGGCCTGCCAGCCGAGCCGGGCCTGGATGCGCTGGGCCCTGGCCGAGGCCAGCGCGTTCTCCGCGCTGAGCAGTTCGAGCAGCGAACCGACACCCCCCTGATACCGGCCACGAGCTGCCGCGGCGGATTCGGTGGCACTCGCGAGCAGGTCGTCCGCGGTGCCGACCCGGACGGTGGCGGTGCGGAGCGTATAGTACGAACTGAACACCTGGAAGATCACCTGCTGGGCGAGCCCTTGCGAGCGCGCCAGCGCCGCATCTGCCTCGGCCTCCGCGGCCACCCGATTGTATTCCCAGGTGAAGCCATTGAAAAGCGGGATCCGGAGGCCGAGCGAGATGGAGTAGGCATCGCTCCCCTTGGTCATCCCCGGCCGGTAGACCAGCGAGGCAGACCCGCTCGCGGTGATCGACGGGAGTCGCTGCGCCCGGGCCACCTGCACCTGCGCCCGGGCCAGCTCGTAGTCGGCCCGCGCTGCGGCGAGGTCGGGCCGCTCGAGCAGCGCGCGGCCGATCAGGGTGTCGACCTGTTCCGCCAGCATCGCCACCGGCGCGGCGACCGCGGTGGTATCGATGTCGTAGTCGAGGGTGGCCGGGTAGCCGGTCGCGGCCGCCAGTGCGCCGCGGGTGGTGAGCAGGTTGCCCTCGATCGCCTGGAAATCCAGGCGGGCCTGCGCCGCGGCGGTCCGCGCCTGCAGCACGTCGGCAATCGTGGCGACGCCGACCCGGCGGCGTTCTTCGGCGGCGGCGAGATTGAGCTCCGCCTCGCGCAACGAAGTCTCCTGCGCGGTGAACAGCGCCTTGGCTGCGGCATAGTCGAAGTAGGCGCCTGCGGCCCGGGCCACGACGTTCTGGACCGTGGCGTTGTGGGTCCAGTTGGCGGCGAGCAGCGCGTTCCGTGCCGCCGCGATGTCGCCGCTGCGTCCGCCGAGGTCCAGCAGCAGCCAGGTGAACGAGGCGCTCGGCTCATAGACCGTCTGCTGCACCGCCGAGCGGCCCTGCGTCGCCGCCGTCTTGAGCCGGGTCGCGGTGACGTCACCCTCGATGTCGGGCAGCCAGGCGCCACGTGCGGCACCGTATCCGGCCGCGCGCGCCCGGGCCGTGGCCCAGCTCGCGCGGGCATCGGGGCTCCCGTCCAGCGCAAGTCCGACGATGTCTTCGAGGGTGAGCGCAGTCCGGCGGGCGAGCAGATCCGGCGGCAGCTCCGTTGAGGACGCGGTGCGCGTCACCGGAACCGGCGCGGAAGGTGTGGTCGGCGGGCTCCACAGGGTGTCGGCTCGCAGCGCCGTCGGCCGAGCTCCGCCGGGGCCAGGGAGGGCGGGCGCGCAGGCGGTCGCGAGCAGCAACACCACGAGCCCTGTCCGGCGTGGGCAAGTCCCACCAGAGCGAAGATCCATAACCTGACTTTACGTTCAGATCGGACTGGATGTTGAGACGCCAGTCGCTGGATAGCAACCTACCACAGTCTAAGTTCGGTCAGTGAACAGGGCCTGAATGCAGGGCAACGGGCGGAACTGGCGGGAGGAGGAGCGCGCAGGCGTCACCGAACCACAACCGGACGAGCCTGCCGGGTCAGCATCGGAGCCAGGGGAACCATCCACCGATCAGGCCGGCGAGGGCGGTGTTCGGGCGGCCGGCGCCGCGGACACCTTTCGCCTCGCGAATCCTGACTTCAGCTTCGCCTCCTTGCGCGGCAACGCAGTGCTTCGCGGGGAGTACCGTTCCGCTTCCACCTTCTCCCTGGTCTGGATTCACCACCGCTCGGACCCCACCAGCGACGGGGAGTTCGAGTTCGGCCGCTCGTTCCACCGGCTCGCCGCGGCGCACGGGAATCATGCCTTCGCGGTGAAGTTCAGCTATTGGTGGCATCCGTAATACGATCCACTTACTGCAGGCGGCACTAGGGATTGGACGGCCGGGCATTACATTTCCGTCCCCATGCTCCGGACTGTCCTGCCCACCTCGATCTCGATTGGCGCCCTCCTCGGCCTTGGCGCCCTGCTGGCGGGGTGCTCCGCACCGAAACCGACGGTAGTGGCGCTCGCGCTCGAGCCGACCAGCGATACGATCATCGCTCCCTACGGCGACGTCACCGATGCCGTCTGGCTCGGTGATTCGCGCTGGGCGCTGATCGCGCCCCAGGATCGGGCAGTCAGTGTCGCAGACTTCAGCCGGCACTCGCTCGCCAGCTTCGTCAGCGCGAGATCCAGGGAGCTGGAGCAGCCATTCCACCTCTTTCGCGCCGGCGACTCCCTCTTCGTGGCGGACTGGCTGCGTCGCCGCCTCACGAGCTGGTCGCTGACCGGCGCGATGGGAGGCGCCCTGCCGGCGGCCGATGCGCTGCGCGGGGCCCTGCCGCGCGCCCGCGACCGTGAGGGCCGGTGGTACTTCGAACTCCGTCCCGCACCCGGCCCCGACGGCAGCGGCAATCGCGATTCCGCGATCGTCGTCAGGGCCTCGGACGGCGTGGCCAGACTGGACACGATCGGGCGACTGGCGCCGTTCGACCTGGTGGAAGTGAACAGTGATGGGCGACGGCGGCTGGAGCGTCGCCTCCTGTCAGGGCAGGATCGCTGGGGTGTGCTCCCCGACGGATCGCTTTGGATCGCGCGGGCGACGGAGAACCGGATCGACTGGCGCGACCCGGCCGGCAGGATCACCGAGGGGGATCAGCTCCCCGACCCCGTCCTTCCGGTCACCGACAACGACCGCGAGATCTTCCTCAGCAAGTTCGACCCCGGACTCCGACCGACCGTCTCCCAGATTCCCTTCGCCGCCATCAAGCCGCCATTCGAGAACGCGCTGTCCGCCCCCGACGGCGCGCTGTGGCTGGTGAAGAGCCGAGCCATCGGTGATACCCTTCGCAGCTACCAGGTGGTCAATCGCGCCGGCCAGTTGATCCAGACGGTCACCCACCGGGGGCTCGGCCATCTGCTCGGGCTCGGTGAGGGCTTCGCGCTGGTCGGCGAACCGTTCGAGGGAGGCGTACGCCTCCTCCTCTTTCGGGTTCCGGCTCCCGCCGGAACCCGCGGGGCATAACTCTCAGGTAGCACTTCCGGAGAATACACGATGAAGGTCAGGTCTTTGGGGACGATGTCGCTGGCGGCTGTGCTCCTCCTCGGCGCGTGCCGGGAGGCGAAGTCCCCGCTGGTCGTGCTGGACAAGCCGGACGCGACGATGGCCCGCTCGTTCCAGCAGGTCAGCAACGTGGTCGAACTGACCGACGGTCGCCTGGCCCTGGCCGAACTCAAGGACAAGACCTTCCTGCTGGCGGAATTCCCGAGCGGGGAGGCCACGCCGATCGGCGAGCACGCCGACACGATCAAGCCGGACGATCCCGCGCCCGGGAAACACAAGCTCCCCGGCTACGTGGTGCTCTTTCCCGGCGACACGCTGGGCCTGATCGACTTCGCGGCGGAACGCACTACGCTCTGGAGTCCGCAGGGACAGTATGTCCGAACGCTCGGCGGGCAGGCAGTCGGGGGATCCAACCAGGCGCTCAACTATGACGCGAAGGGCAACGGCTACAAGGAGGACCTGCGCACGGTGCTGGGCGGCCTGGAGCCGGGCCAGGAGCTCGGCTTCGACAGCCTCAGCGTCCTGCGCATCTCACCCAACGACACCGTGGCCGACACCGTCGCCAGGCTGAAGCTGCCGGTCTGGGGCCGCGGCCAGTTCGGCGAACAGATGAAGATCGTCTCCACCATCTTCTCCGGCCGCGACCTGTTCGGGATTCTGCCCGATGGGTCGATCTGGTGCGCGCGCGCCTCCAACAACGCCGTCGACTGGCGCGCCCCGGATGGTACCTGGACCAGGGGCCCCGGCCGGAGCTTCGAGAAGGTGGCCGTGACCCAGCCGGAGAAGGACTTCTTCCTCGAGCGACTGCGACAGCAGATGGCGCAGATGGGTGCGCCGGCCGGCATCGAGCTGTCCTACCCCTTCGCCGATGAGAAGCCCCCATTCATCGCGGGGAGCACAAATCCGGCGGGTGAGGTGTGGCTGCAGCGGGCCCGGCCCTTCGCCGATTCCATTCCGATCTGGGATGTCGTCGGCCGTGATGGCAAGGAGATCCGCACCGTGCAGCTGCCCAAGGGCGCCTCGCTGGCGGGATTCGGGGCCCAGAACCGGGTCTACGTGATCCTGCGCGACGGCGATGGCCGACAGAGCATCGCGCGCTACATCGTGAAGTAACGGGAGGACGCAATGCCAGCGAGCAGGGAGGCATCGGCGTCAGGCCGATGCCTCCCTGCTCGTTGCAATGCCATGCGGCCTTACTGCTGCGGATTCGCCGGAACTCCGGGCTCCGCGGCGGGCCTGGGGGCGTCGCTCGGCTCCTCGCCGATGAGCCGCTCCGGTGGATCGGTGCTGCGCCGGTTGCGGCGACGGCCCTCTTCGTACCAGCGGCGGGTGACCTCGCCGGCGAGCTGCCGGTTGCCGAGGCCGAACGCGAGGCCCGCTGCGAGGGCGATGGAGCCGAGCACCAGGGTGAAGGCCGACGTGACGATCTCCTCGCTCACACCCACCTGCTGCAGCGCCATGAAGACCGAGATCGCCACCATGGCGCCCTTGGTGAGCTTGGCGACCGTGATGACGCCTTCGACGCCTCCGGCGGACGCGACGATCAACGCCCGCACGAACTCACCCACGATCATGCCGAGGATGATGATGACCGTGGCCGAGATGAGCGTCGGGATGAAGCTCAGCATGCGGCTGAACATCTCGCGGACGTTCTCGAGGCCGAGCGCCGAGCTGGCAAGCAGCACCACGACGAGCATGGTGAGCCAGAAGACCAGCTTGCCCACGGCACGGACCGGGTCCATCCGCACCCGGCCTGCCGCTTCGGTGAACCCGCCCGCATCGGCGAGCCGCTTGAAGTGCATCCGCTCCAGGGTCCGGTCGGTCCAGCGCTGGAGCTGGCGGGCGATGAAGTAGCCCGCCAGCATGACGACCGCCGCGGCCAGCAGGCCCGGCAGGACGTCGAGCAGTTCGCTCCAGCCGATTGCCAGCCGGTCCATCAATTCGCTCATGACCCCACCTCGATGACCACCTTGCCGAGTTGCGCACCCGCCGCCAGCCGGCGGAAGGCCTCCGCAGCCCGGGCGAGCGGAAAGACCGCATCGACCTCCGGCCACAGCCGTCCCGCCTGCGCGAGGCGGGTGACGGCACGGTACTCCGAGTCGTTCCCCATGGTGGACCCGAGAATGGTCCACTGGTACCAGAAGAGCTTGCGGACGTCGGTCACCACCATCGGTCCGCTGGTGCCGCCACAGGTGACCAGCCTTCCCATCCGCGCGAGGGAGCGGAGCGACTGCTCCCAGGTTTTCTCACCCACGCTGTCGACCACCACGTCGGCGCCCCGGCGCCCCGTGCGGGCGCGGACTTCCTTTGCGACGTCCATGGTCGCGTGGTTGATCGTCTCGTCGGCGCCCAGCTCCCGGGCCCGCGCCAGCTTCTCCTCCGAGGAGCTGGTGACGATCGTCCGGGCACCGATCTCCCTGGCGATCTTCAGCGCGGCGAGCGAAACCCCTCCGCCGATGCCCCAGATGAGCACCGTCTCGCCGGCCTGGAGCCGGGCACGGGTGACGAGCATCCGCCACGCGGTGAGCGTCGCGAGCGAGAAGCCCGCGGCCTGAGGCCACGGCATCTCATCGGGAACCGCCGCGAGGTTGCGGGCCGGGACCACGATGTATTCGGCGATCGTCCCCGGCCGATGCTCGCCGAGCATGCCGAAGGTGACGCAGAGCGGCTGCTCGCCGCGAGTACACCAGTCGCAGGTGCCGCAGGAGACGCCGGGGTTGATGAAGACCCGCTCGCCGGGGCGCACGCTGGTCGCGGCGGGACCGGCGCTCTCGACCACGCCGGCGCCGTCGGAGCCCATGACATGCGGGAAGCGGTAGTTGAGGCCGGGCAGCCCGTCGGCGACAAACAGATCGAGGCGGTTGAGCGCCGCGGCGTGGAGCCGCACGCGAACATCATCCGGAGCGAGCAGCGCCGGCTCCGGGACATCCTGCAGCTGGAGATGTTCCAGACCGCCTGTCGCGGTCAGGGTCAGTGCTTTCAAAAGGCGGGACTCGTGATCCGTTCGCCCGGGAGGAGCCGTATGCTGGTCTCGGTGCCGCTCGTGAGCGAGCGCCACTGGAATGTAAACTCGAGGAGGTTGCGGTTCCGCTCCTGCGGCCGGCTGGTGACCCAGGCCACGCGGGAGCCGTCCCGCGAGAACGCCACGTCGGTGAGCGAGAGTTCGCTGGTGACGAGGGCCGCGGGGATCCCCCCGGTCGCAGCCTGGCGGAGGACCTGGTCGGGATCCTTGTGGTCCCGCCGGACCAGGACCCAGGTGAGCTCGCCGTCCGGCAGATAGGCCGGGCGGGTCTCCCGGCGATCCCGGGTTGCGGTCACGGGCACCGCCGCCCCGCCGTCGAGCGGAACGACGTAGATGTCCGACTGGCCGTCCGCGGCGCCGGGGAATCCGGTGAAGGCGACGCTCTTCCCGTCGGGTGAGACCGCAGGCTCGCCGGCGCCGCCCGGCATCGCGGTAATCGGGTGGGCGCCGTCGCCGTCGGCGTTCATCACATAGACCTGTCGCACCCCACCCCGTCCCGACACGAAGACGATCCGCTGGCCATCGGGAGTCCACACCGGCTGCAGGTCCACGCCCGGCTCGATGGTGAGCCGGACCGGGTTGCGCCCGTCCGCGTCGGCGACGAAGACGTCGTAGTTCCCGCCGCCGAAGCGGTCGGAGGCGAAGGCGAGACGGCTGCGATCCGGGGAGTAGACCGCGTCGAGGTTGTTGGCGGTGGTGTCCGCGAGCACCGGGAAGAAGTTCTCCGGCGAACTGGCCGACAGAGCGTAGATGCCGAACCGTCCGCCGCGTGACGAGGCAACCAGGAGGTCACCGGTGACGAAGACGCTGAGCGGCGACGGTGCCCCGCCGGGGGCCTGCGCGGTGATCGTGGCCCGCCCGGGCGCGATGCCCTCGATGCCGCCCTCCGGGCTCACCCGCACCACGCCGGCGTTGCTGGTGATCCAGGAGAGGCCCGTCGCCGGCATGACCGGCTTCCCCTGCGCGTCCGCGAACTGCGGGGCAAGCTGCTGACGCTCGCCGGGACGCAGCGACAACCGGCTCTGCGCAAAGGCGAGCGCCCCGGGGATGACCTCGATCGTCCACCCCTTGGGCAGGAACCCACGCGCCGAGAATGTGAGGGTGGTGCTGCCGGCCCGACGCGCGGTCAGCCTGCCGCTCGCCGGGTCGAATCCCGCGATGGAAGTGTCCGTCAGGGCCCAGGTGATGGGCACACCTTCGATCGGCAGCGAATCCGCCGTCTGGGGAATCAGGGTGAATTCCCGAGTGGTCATCACCGGGAGGCGCACGGTATCCGCGAGCCTGGGCGCCACCAGGAACCGCGCCACCCGCTGATGCACGATCACCGGCACCCGCCGCTCCTGCAGGAAGCCGCGAACCACGATCTCCGCCCGGCCGGCGGCATGCGCCCGCACCACGCCTTCGGCAGTCACTTCCGCCACGGCGGCGTCGCTGCTGCTCCACTGCAGGTCACCGGGCCGCAGCCGGCGGTGGCCCTGGTCGGGGATCATCGTGACCAGGGTGTCGGCGTCGTCGGGAGAGAGAATCAGCTGCTCGCGGTCGAGGGCGATGCCGGTCAGCGCGACGGTGACCGGAATGCTGACCATCGGACCACCGGCGACGAAGGCCTGGATGGTCGCCTCACCGCTGGAGGTCGCGATGATGGTACCGGCGCTGTCGGCGACCGCGGCCACGGCGGTGCGGAGCGAACGCCACTGCACCCTCGGTGCGATCGCCGGCGAACCGTCCGCGCGCAGCGCACGGAGCACGACCCGGCCCCGCTCCGTCGGCAGCAGCGAGAGCGATGCGGGTTCCGCAACCAGCTGCGCCACTTCGTTGACCACCGGAGCGTCGGGTGCGGCGGCCACCGTGGCCTCGGTCGGGGCACCGCTGATGAGCACGGCGACGGTCTTCGTCTTCTTTCCCGCCTGCACCACGATCTGGGTCTGACCCGCCCGCGCACCGGTCACGGTGCCGTTGGCCGCCACCTTCGCGATGAGCGAGTCCACCGCCCGGTAGCGAATGGCGACAATGACGTTCCCGGCATCGTCGAAAGCCTGCACCGTGAGCCCCTGCCGCTGCCCCGCATCCAGCCGGATGGTGTCGGGCGTGACATAGAGCTCGGTGACGTTCTGGGCCCGTACCGGCCGAGTGAGGCCGAAGAGGCCGAGTGCCAGGACGGCGAGGGGGAGGCGGAGCGGTCGCATAGATCCCGATTGCTTGGAGTCTCACCCCAGCTGAGCAAGGGACAGACCACCGGGAATTTCACTCTAAGTCATTTCCCAATAATACATTAGGCCGGCGGCATGGACCCGGGTAGCCCCGGCTCCGGCAGAAGACGCGAGAGGAACGGCAGAGTGCGCCCCGCCCCCGGGGACCCACGCCGCGACGGATCGGACGTCTGGCTCAGTGAAACTCACGGGGGACGAGTTCATCCCAGCGCTTCTGGCGGACCAGGCGTCCCTTCGAGGAGATCCGGCGGGTGACCACCACGTGGAAGGCCGTGGAATCGGAGCGGATGTCGATGGTGGTTTCCAGCAGGAGATCGCGCCCCGGAGGCCGGATACGGTGGGTCTCAAATCCGTAGAAGCTGGACCGCGAGGGATCGTGATCGCTGGTCCGGTATTCCTCCCGTTCGGTGTTGTCGATCCGAGTCGCCCCGATGATCTGTCCGTATCCGTTCGTCCATTTCATCGTGGTCTGACCGGTGAGCGGGTCGTAGATGATTCGCTCGGTCGGCGCCGGCGCGTCGAGATCGGTCACGTCGGGCCGCGCAGCACGCGGCTCCGGGGCGGGGAGCACCGGCTCGGGATAGGCGCTGCTGGCCGGCACCACGGGCAATTCGAGCAGCGATGTCGCGTCATCGAGCAGCACGCGCGACACCATCGGGTACGGCGTGGGCCAGACCATGGGGAACTGGGCGTTGGAGAGGGAGAGCCGGATCCGGTGCCCCGGTCGGAAGACCCAGGTGGTGAAGTGCATCTCCCAGCCGAGATCGTAGCGCTGACCGGGGACCAGACGCTCGGGTGCCGTGCTGGAGCGGTACTGGGTCGCATTGATCAGCCCGCCGCCGACCAGCGAGACCGCACCATCTGGGGCCACATCCTCGAGCCTGGCGGACCAGGTGGCCAGCGGCGCATCGGCCACCGCGCTGATCTGCACCCGCGGCAGCCCGAGAATCGTTACCGGCTCGAGGAGGACGGGGCCGTCGAAGGTCATGCTCCCGGCGTCATCCCGGCGCATGTCGCCCGAGGGTTCGCCCCACCAGTCGCCGACCGTGGTTCCAAAGCCGGGGAGATACCGCAGCTCGGCGACCGAGCGGCCTTCGGGAGCCGCAGGCGACCCGGCCGCGAGGGAGTCCTTGAGGGCGACCGAGCGGCCTTCGGGAGCCGCAGGCGACCCGGCCGCGAGGGAGTCCTTGAGGGCGACCGAGCGGCCTTCGGGAGCCGCAGAGGGCTCGAGCCGGCCCTCGGCAGCGAGATGGAGGGTGTCGCGCCGGGCACCCTTCACCGGCCAGTCCTCGAAGCGCCAGCGTCCGGGTGTCTGTTCCAGCGTCCGATCGGGGCCGTGGCCGCTCCGCTCGAATACCATCAGCCGGGGCTCGGCGAGCAGCCCGGAGTCACCCCCGCGGAGCCACTGGTTCCACCAGCGCACCGCGCGGGCGCGCCACTCGTAGTTGGGACCGGGAGTGCCGTCGTCGGGCCAGCTGTGGTTCCACGGCCCGATCTCGACCTTGACCGGGCCCCTCAGGTACTCGAGGGCCCGGATGGGCGTGTCGCGATAGCCATCGAGCAGTCCGCCGATGAGGTAGGCAGGAATGGTGAGCGCCTCCGGCCGGAAGCGGAGCGCGTTTCGCCGCCAGAAGGGACCATCGACGGGCTGCTTGAGGTAGGTGAGCACCCACGGGTAGGCCTCGAAGCGATCGCGGAAATAGGCCGAGTCGAGGGCGTAAGCGGGCGTACGGGGGAGGCCGTTCTCATGATCGATCTGCAGGGTGTAGGGATCGATGTGCAGGCCACCATCGATGTAGCGGACGTCGTCGTGGTAAAGGTCATCCGAGGCGTGGAGGGCGATGATGGCCTTGAGTGCCGGCGGGCGGCGCATCGCCACCTGCAGCGAGTTGAACCCGCCCCATGAGATCCCCCACATCCCCACCGATCCGTTGGAGGCAGGAATCCGCGCCAGCCGGGCGATGATCACCTCCGCATCGTCGAGCTCCTGTTCGGAGTACTCCCGTGGCGGCAATGGACCCGTCGACCCGCCGGTGCCGCGGATGTCGACCTTGGCCATGATGAAGCCGCGCCGCGTGAAATAGTCGTAGAGCGGGAAGTCGCGCGAATAGAAAGAATCGTCCTTGCGGTAAGGGAGGTACTCGAACAGCACCGGGAAGGTCTCGCCGGGGTACTTCGCGTTCGGGCGCCACCAGGTGATGGCGAGCTGCGCGCCGTCGGGCATGCGGAGCGAATCACTGCGGGTGGAATAGCTGTAGAGCGAGTCCTGCGCGAAAAGCGGCACGCCTGTCACCAGCAGCGCGGCCAGCAGGATCTGGGGGCTCGGCATGGGGTACCCGGCTCGGTCCGTGTCACGGAAGTCAATATCGGACAATAGCTTAGCAACAGATTCCGGTGCTGTCCAACGGGATTGACCGGCGGGCGCTGGTCCCGGCGGGGCGAGCGGCCGTTCACCAGCGCGCGACTGGTCATCGCGCCTTGCAAAGCATCAGAAGATGTGCATCTTATCAACGGTCTCACACAGCGGGCAGCCGCTGTCATCATAACCGGCGGCGGACCCCGCGCCGCGGAAGCCTCTGGAGGAAGCGCCCATGGCCGAGCTGCACGATCTGGAAATGAGCTGGACCGACTCCGGGTGGATGGATCCCGCCCCGACGCCGATGGAGCCGACCCTGCCGCCCGCTCCCGCTCCGATGGCGGCCGCGCCGATGGCGTCGCCGCCGGCGATGAAGCCGCCGGCCGCGAAGAAGGCGGCTCCCAAGAAGAAGGCGGCTCCCAAGAAGAAGGCGGCGACCAAGAAGAAGGCCGCCAGGAAGCCGGCGAAGAAAGCCGCCGCCAGGAAGAAGACGGCCAAGAAGCCGGCGAAGAAAGCCGCTGCCAGGAAGAAGACCGCGAAGAAGCCCGCCAGGAAGGTGGCGAAGAAAGCCGCCAGGAAGTCGGCCAGCAAGAAGGGTGGCAAGAAGAAGAAGGGGCGGTAGGCTTGTTCGGAGGGCGATGGCCGCGCGTTCTCCACCGAGCGCTCCGGATCTCCGGGGCGCTCGCCGTTTTGGGCCTTCGCCTGGCGAGCCCGGTGGGCGCGCAGGCCGGCGGACCGGATGCGGCCGAGGTCTACCGCCGGTTTGCGCCGCGGGTCGTCAAGATCCAGAGCGTGGAGAAGAGTTCGGGCGCCAAGTCGGCGATCGGCTCGGGCTTCTTCGTGTCGCCCGAGGGGCATGTGGTTACCAACTACCACGTGATCTCGGAGCTGGTGAATCTGCCCGACCGCTACCGCGCCGAGCTGATCGACGGGAAGGACACCACCCGGGCCGTGGAGGTCCTCGCCATCGACGTGGTGCACGATCTCGCGGTGCTCAAGGTGGCACCCCGGGACGACCCGTGGTTCGACCTGTCGGCCGTATCGCTCGACCGCGGCACCAGGCTCTACTCGATGGGCCACCCGCACGACCTCGGCCTCAGCATCGTGGAAGGCACCTACAACGGCCTCCTCGAGCATACCCTCTACCCGAAGATCCACTTCACCGGCTCGATCAACCCCGGGATGAGCGGCGGACCCGCAATCACCGCCGCGGGCGCAGTCGTAGGCGTGAATGTCTCGACCTCCGGCGAGCAGATCAGCTTTCTGGTGCCGGTGGAGCGGGTGAACGCGCTGCTGGCCGAGGCGCGGCGGCCTGGCTATCAGAGGCCGGCACGGCTGCTTCAGGCGGTGGACGAACAGATGCTGGCCTACCAGGATGTCTACCTCGCACGCCTGTTCGCCGACTCGACGCCCACCATCGTGTTAGGTGGATACCGGGTGCCCACCCGGCCGGCGGCCTTCTTCAAGTGCTGGGGCGATGCCTCCCACGGCACCTCGCGCCCCTACGAGACCATCGCTCACCAGTGCTCCACCGACGATTACGTCTTCATCTCCGGCGACCAGTGGTCGGGAGTCCTGGAGCTCAAGCATACTGTCCTGTCCAGCCGCGAGCTCAACCGCGCGCGGTTCTATGCCCTCCTCACCCGGGAGTTCTCGGGGGAAGGGCTCGAGTACCAGAGCCGCGAGGTCGTCACCCCGCAGCGCTGCGCGGTGGACAACGTGCGGCAGGGGAAGCTGGTGCTCAAGACGGTCTTCTGTACCCGCCGCTACCGCAGACTTCCGGGGCTGTACGATGCCTTCTTCAAGGCGGTGACGCTGGGCGACCCGGATGAGGGGCTGGTGACGACCCTGACCCTCTCCGGCGTCACCTTTGCCAACGCCCGGCGGGTGGTGGAACGGTACCTGGCGAGCATCGCGCGGGCGGTGCCATGATCGTCGAGATCCTCGACCGCCGAGGCGTTCGTCAGCGGATCCGGGTGCGCGCCTTTCCGGCCACCATCGGTCGCGGCTACGAGAACGACATCATTCTCGACGACAGGTACGTGGACCCGCTGCACGCGAAGCTCGAGTGGGATGGCAGCGGCACCCTGCTGCTGGTCGACCAGCAGAGCCGCAACGGCACCTACGACTTTCCTTCCGGACAGCGGGTGGTCCGGGTGGCGCTGCACTCCGGCGCCGAATTGCGGCTGGGCCGGACCACGCTGCGCTTCCTCGACGAGAGTCATCGGGTGGAACCGACGCTGGTGGAGTCGGCCCCCGCTCATTGGGTCGTGCTCAGCGAATCGCCGGTGACGGCCCTGGCGATCTGTGCCGCGACCGGTGTGCTCTATGCCGTCAACGAATATCTCGGCAAGACCTCGCGGGTGACGGCCGCCGCGCTACTCGGCGAATCGCTGGCGGCGCTGCTCGTCCTGGTCGTGTGGGCGGGGGCGTGGGGGCTGCTCAACCGGGTGACCCAGCACCGCTTCCGGTTCCTGGAGCACCTGGCGATCGCCTGCCTGGCCCTCGCCGGGTTCACGATCTCCTCCGGCATCTTCGAGTACCTGCGGTTCCTCTTTCCCGGCGGGTTCGGCTGGGATGTTCCAGCGGGGGCCATCGCCCTCGCGATCGGCGGCCTGGCGCTGACGGCGCATCTCGCTCGCGTCTCGACGATGGGGCATTGGCCCCGGCTGCTGTGGGCGTTCGGCTCGATCGGCGTACTCGCGGGAGTCGTGGCGCTCTCGGGCCACAAGGAACAGCTCGACTACAGTGGCCGGCTCGAGGCCACGCCGCTCAAGCCGATCGGGGCCCGCTGGATCCCCAGCGTAGCCCCGGCAGCGTTCCTGACGGAGGTCGACGGGCTGAAGGGCGCGGTGGACGATCTGGCCGGGGAGGAGCCGGCGCCGGAGGATGAGGACGCCGTGGAGCCGGACAGCACGGACGATTGAGCGGCGCGCTACTCCGTCGGGCCCGCCAGGGCGACGGCGCAGTGAATCAGCGCGAGATGGGTGAAACCCTGCGGGAAGTTGCCGAGGAACTCGCCGGTCGCCGGGTCGATCTCCTCGGAATACAGGCCCAGATGATTGGCGTGGCCCAGCATCCGGCGGACGATCCGCTCCGCCAGTGGCCGATCGCCGATGTGAAGCAGCGCCTCCGCCAGCCAGAAGGTGCAGATCGAGAAGGCGCCCTCCTCCCCGTCCAGGCCATCCGGCGTGCGGTAGCGGAAAACCAGCTCGCCGTCCGCCGAGGTGAGCTCGCGCTGCACCGCACGGACCGTCGAGACCATCCGTGCGTCGTCCCACGGCAGGAACCCGAACAGCCCCATGGCGAGCACCGACGCATCCAGCGTCTCGGGATGGTCGTACGCCTGAATGAACGATCCCTTCTCCGCATTCCAGCCCCTGGCCAGCACGTCGGCGTGCACCGCATCGCGGGCGGCGGTCCAGCGGACCAGGTCCGCCGGCAGGTTCAGTTCCCGCGCGATGCGCACACCGCGATCCAGCGCCACCCAGTTCATCACCTTGCTGTAGACGTAGTGCCGGGTCTCTCCCCGAACCTCCCAGATGCTGGAGTCGGGCTGCTGCCAGTGCTGGCTCACCCAGTCCACCAGCGGATGGAGGCTGCGCCAGGCACCTTCGCCCAGCTCGTGGTAGCGCCGCCAGTCGTCCACCGCCGCGAGCACCTCGCCGTAGACATCGAGCTGGAGCTGGCCGGCGGCGCCGTTGCCCACCCGCACCGGGCGGGAGCCGCGGTAGCCGGCGAGGTGGTCGAGCTGCCGCTCGACGAGGTCCCTCCGCCCGTCGACCCCGTACATGATCTGCAGGTGGCCGCCACTCTCATGGCGGCAGGCCCGGCGCAGGAAGCGCATGAAGTCGGCCGCCTCCGCGACGTGCCCCACGCTCTGCAGCGCGGAAAGCGTGAAGGCGGCGTCGCGCAGCCAGACGAAGCGATAGTCCCAATTGCGACTCCCGCCTACCACTTCAGGCAGGGAGGTCGTCGGGGCGGCGATGATGGCCCCCGTCTCGGCGTGGGTGAGGAGCTTGAGCACCAGGGCGGAGCGTTCGACTTCCGCGCGGAAGGGACCGGAGTAGTGCACCCTGGAACTCCACAGCCGCCAGAAGGCCGCGGTGGTCTGCAGCTTCCCTGCGCTCTCATAGCGGTCGACCGGGTGCACGTCGTCATCGTCGTAACGCAGCACCAGCCAGCGCTCCTCCCCGGCGGGAAGCGCAAAGCTGGCGTTCGCCACGCCCAGCTCCACGGTCCAGTTGAACGGCTTGGCGCTCGCGAGGGTGACGACCTGGTCGGTGCGGTCGGTGGCGAAGAGGCCGGCGCGAAGCACTTCGAGGCGGGTGGCCCGGGAGGCGTACTCGAATCTCGGCATGAAGCGCACCCGCATCGCCAATTCGCCCGAGACGCCGCGGACCTGCCGGTGAATCTCGGGGTGTGCGCTGGCGGGGTGACCCTCGAGCGTCACCGGCATGAAATCGGTGACACTGGCCTCGCCGGTGGCGGTGGAGAACCGGGTCTCGAGAATGTTGGTGCCGGGGAGATACTGCTGGCTGGAGCTGTATTCGCCCTCCGGCTGGATGAGCCAGGTACCGCCGCGGAGCGGGTCGAGGAGTGCCGCGAACACGCTGCCGGAGTCGAACCGTGGCAGGCAGCACCAGTCGAGGCCGCCATGCAGACCGATCAGCGCCGCGGTGCGCATGTCGCCGATCAGGCCGTAGCAGGAGATCGGGGGCTGGGACTGGGTCATCGCGCGGCGCCCCGCCTGGCATCGGCGAGCCGCGCGAGCCAGGAGGCGAAGGTCGCCGGGTCCCGAGTCCGGAAGGCCGCCCCGGTGGCCCGGGGGCCGACGGCGATGGTCATGGCCCGGCCGCGCAGGGCGCGGAAGGCATCCTCATCGGTGGTATCGTCGCCGGCGTAGAGGACGGCATCGGGGTGTTCCCGCTGCAGCCAGCGGCGCACCGCCGCGCCCTTGTGGACCCCGGGAAGCTGCGCATCGAGGACCCGATGCCCGCGCAACACCCGCAGGCCCGCGGCGCGCAGCCGGCGCGCCACCTCGCGGACGGTGCCGTCCTCGTGGCCGCCGGCGATCTGCAGGTGGATGGCGAGCGAGCGATCCTTGCGCTGCAGCAGGATGCCTGGCGTCGCCTCGATCAGCGCCTCGACCGCGGCAACGGCACGCCCCAGCCGAGTCCGGTCCGCCGGGAGCCAGGGAGTGATGCTGCCGCCAATGGAGGCGCGCGCACCATGATCGCCGAGCACGGCATCCACCGGCATCGAGCTTACCCGCAGGACGCCGGCCACGGACCGGCCCGAGACCAGCACCACTCGCGCTCCGCTCCGCCGCAGGGCCCGAATGGAACGCTGGGTCGTCAGGGGGATGGTGGCCCGGGCGGGACGCTGGACCAGCGGCGCAAGGGTGCCGTCCAGATCGAGGAAGAGCAGCGGGGACCCGGCCTCGGCCAGGTGCCGGAAGGCGGCGCGCGCCGCGGCGCCCCGCATCAGGGGCCTGCTCACGAGCGCGGGCGGAGGCGGGAGACCTCCGCAAAGATGTCTTCCATCCAATCCTGAATCGTGTGCCGCGACACGCGGCGCCGGAGCGCGGTCATCCGCCTCTCCCGGTCCTCCGCGGGCATCGTGATCGCGCGATACAGCGTCTCCGCCATGGCCCCGACGTCGTAGGGATTCACCAGCAGGGCCTCGCGCAGCTCGTGCGCCGCTCCCGCGAAGCGGCTGAGCACCAGGACGCCCAATCGGCCCTGCTGCGAGGCGACGAACTCCTTGGCAACCAGGTTCATGCCATCGAGCAGCGGGGAGACGATGCACACGTCGGCCGCACGATAATAGGCCACAAGCGTATCGTGGTCGAGCTGCTCGCTGCTCAGCTGAATCGGCCGCCATCCGCCGGTCGCGAATCGGGCGTTGATCTCCTCCGCCATCTCGGCGACATCCCGTTCGAAGGAGGCGTATTCGGGCAGCTCCGTCCGGGTGGGGACGCCGATCTGCACCAGCGTGACCCGACCGAGCAGTTCAGGGTGGGTCTCGAACAGTCGGGCCAGCGCGCGGAAACGGCGTGGGATCCCCTTGGTATAGTCCACCCGGTCGACACCGAGCAGCAGCTGCCCCTCGCCGGGGAGGGCGCGGCGGCGGACCTGCCGCGCGTCGGCTTCGGTCACGGCCGCTCGCGCCCGGGCCTCGAAGGCCCCGGTGTCGATCGAGATCGGGAAGTCCCGGACCACGGTGCGGTTGCCGCGATACCGCACCAGGCCCTTGGCCCGGTTGACCACCGCGCCACGGAGGAAGCGCCGGGCGGCATCGAGGAAATTGTCCGCATCGCGGGTCGTCTGGAACGCGAGCAGGTCGTTGCCGAGCAGCCCCACAAGGAGCGCACGAGTATCGGGAAGGACTCGCAGGATGTCGGCCGGCGGCCAGGGGATGTGCCAGAACTGGTGCACGAAGAGATGCTTCACCTGACGGAGGATCCCGGGCACCAGGGCGAGGTGATAGTCCTGGATCCAGCAGGTGGCCGGGCGACCCCGCGCCTCGGCGATGGTCGCGGCGGCGAACCGCTCGTTGACGCGTCGATAAACGAGCCAGTCGGCGGCGTCGTAGACGAACCGCGGCAACTGGGAATGGCAGAGCGGCCAGAGGGCGCGGTTGGCGGTTTCGAGGTAATAACCCGCCACCTCCTGCGCCGTGAGGCGGAGACGGCGGAGCCGGTAGCGCGGCTCCTTCGGCGGCACCGCGACGGCGTCTCCGTCATCGGTCACATCGAAGTCACCGCTGCCGCTCCCCCACGCCACCCAGGTGCCGCCGGTGGCGGCCATCACCGGCTGGAGTGCGGACGTGAGTCCTCCGGCCGGCGCCGACACCGAGAGGGCACCGGCGGCGTCACGGTGGTGCACGAAGGGCTCGCGATTGCTGACGACGATCAGCGGGGTCGCGGGGGCCCGGAGGAACCAGTCGAGCAGGGCCATGGTGGTAGGGTACCCCCGGGAACGGGGGCAGCGGAAGGTGTCGCCTCATCTTGCGCCACCCTCCATGGGGCGGCACGTTTCACCACTACCTCGACCCGGTCCCCGTGCATCACTTCGCGCTCGCCGCCCTGACGGCCGCACCACTGCGAGCGGTCCCTTCACGCTGGTCATGGAACGGCGCACCGATGGAAGATCCCGCATGATCACTCCCCGAGCGACTCCGATGGGCCGACTCGGCTTCATCCTGCTGCTGGCCCTGGCCGCCTGCGCGCCCCGTCACAAGGACCGGATCGCGCTGGTCGGCGGCAACCTGATCAGCGGCGCCGGCGATCCCGTGCTTCGCGACGCGGTCATCGTGGTGCACGACGGGAAGATCGAGACCATCGCCCCACGCGAGGGCTTCGAGATTCCCAAGAGCGCCGTGGAGGTCGATGTCACCGGATCGTGGATCATGCCGGGGCTGATCGACGGCCACGGCCACGTGGAACGGTGGGCGCTGATGCACTACGTCGCCGCTGGTGTCACCAGCGTGCGCGACGTGGGCGGCCAGCAGGATTCGATTCTCAACCTCCGGGAGGAGGTGAGCCTCGGCGGGCTGATCGCCCCACGGATCTACAGCGCCGGCGCGATGATCGATGGCGCCCCGGCCACCTATCAGGACGCCACCGAAGTGAAGACGGGGGACGAGGCCCGCCGGGCGGTGGATCGGCGGGCGGTGCTGGGAGCGGATTACCTCAAGATCTACACCCACATCACCCCGGAGCTGCTCAAGCCGCTGATGGATGAGGCGACCAACTTCAATCTCAAGGTCACCGCCCACCTCGGCCTCACCGACGCGCTGACCGCCGCCAGGATGGGTATCAGATCGATCGAGCACCTGACCGGGATCCCGGAGGCGCTGAGCAAGACGCCCGAGAAGTTCTACGCGGAGCACCGCGCCAGCTTCTTCCGCGGCTGGACCTTCTTCGAAAAGAGCTGGGCCGGGCTGGACAGCGCGGCACTGCAGCGGGTCGCAGGGGAACTGGCCGAGGCACGGGTCACGGCCATTCCGACGCTGGTCCTGCACGAGACGTACAGTCGCCTCGACGATCCCGCGGTGCTCACCGGCGACGATCTCAATTCCGTGCCCGATTCGCAGGTGAAGAAGTGGAACGTGCCCGACATGGTCGCGCGGGCGGGATGGACCTCGGCGGACTTCGCGGCTTTCCGCGCATCACGACCGAATCAGGATCTCTTCCTGCGCGAGTTCCGCGCGGCCGGTGGCCGGATCGTGGCCGGCACCGACGCGAGCAACCAGCTCCTCGTTCCCGGACTCAGCCTGCACACCGAGCTGGAGCTGCTGGTCGAGGCGGGACTCACCCCCTCCGACGCCGTGCAGACCGCGACACTGAATACGGCCCAGCTCCTCGGCGCCGATTCCATCGGCATCCTGGCACCGGGCAAGGTGGCCGACCTCGTCATCCTCAGGGCCAATCCGCTGACCGATATTCGCAACACCCGCACCGTGCAGCGGGTGATGGTCCGCGGGCAGCTGTACAGCGCCGACTCGCTTCGGGCCGCGTTCTAGATGACCTTCGCGCGAGTCCTGCTCGCGTGGGGGCTGGTGATCGGGTTCTTCCTCGCCTGGCGAGAGCTCGAACGCCGGGTGCGCGGTAGCAATGGCGCGCCGCCCGGACTCCGCGCCTCGCTGCTGCCGCTCGCCATCGAGGCCGGGCTGCTCGCGCTCTTTGCGGGGCTCTGGTTCGCGAGTCTCGGCAGCGGCGGCTCGCTGCTGCTCTTCCTGCTGGTCGGAGCGCTGATGGAGGTGCCGCCGCGGCTGCGGATTCACCCCCTCGGGGAGATGCCCTGGAAGCCGGTGATCGGGGGTATCGTGCGGGTCGAGCTTGCGGGCCTGCTGCTGGGGCTGGTGATGGGATAGCAAGGCGTCAGGCCACCGCCCGCCACACCCACAGCACGCCCACCACGATCCCCGCCACCCCGACCGCTCCGGCGATCCGTCGCCCCCAGAGCAGCGAACGCGCAGCCGCCTGACGCATCGCGTAGGCCGCGACCATCGCGTAGACCACCATCCCCGCCGTGACACCCAGGCCGAAGGCGGCCAGATAGGCCAGCCCCACATCGATCCGGTGGATCAGCGTGACCGGCACCAGCGCGATCACCCCGCTCGAACCCGCAAAGCCGTGCATCAGGCCCACGAGGGTGATCCCATGCCCGTCATGGTGGTGATGCGTCGACGGTACGCTGGAATGCGGATGCCCGTGAGCCGGCGGCCCGCCGTGCAAGTGCAGGTGGGCATGATCCCCGTGTTCCGTCGGCCCGTGGAGGTGTAACTTCCGGCTCGACCGAAGCGCCCAGACCCCCAGCCCGATGAGCATGATACCCACCACCGCCTCGCCGATCGCATCGTAGCGCTGGGGCCAGCGGATCCCGGTCAGCAGCAACACGCCGCCGAGGGCCAGGACGGCCACCGAATGGCCGATCCCCCAGCGGAATCCGAAGCGCGCCGCAACCGCGGGGGCGGGCCGGTCGGCAACGAAGGTGGTGACCGCGAGCATGTGGTCGACCTCCAACGCATGGAGGAAACCCAGCATGAGCGCGGTGAGGACCTCGACGAGTTCAGGCGTCACGCGAGGAAGATACCGATGACCGATACACCACGCGACCAGAAGCCCCGCATCCGCCTCACGTCGCTCTCCCACGGCGCGGGTTGAGCCTGCAAGCTCGGTGTGGCCGAGCTGGCGCAGGTGCTGCGTCACGTGCCGTCTTTCGGGGATCCCAACATCCTCGTGGACGCGGCGACCCGGGATGATGCCGCGGTCTATCGCCTGAGCGATGACCGCGCCCTGGTGGCCACGGTGGACTTCTTCACCCCGATCGTCGACGATGCCGCGACGTGGGGCCGGATCGCCGCCGCGAATGCACTGAGTGACGTCTACGCGATGGGCGCGACGCCGCTGTTCGCGCTGAACCTGGTCGGCTGGCCGCGCGAGACGCTGGCCTTCGAGCTCCTGGGCGAGGTCCTGGGCGGCATGGCGGAGGTCGCCGCCCGGGCCCGCTGCCCGATCGTGGGCGGCCACTCGATCGACGAGCTGGAGCCCCACGTCGGCCTGGTGGTCGCTGGGCGAGGCGCATCCTGACCGCCTGCTCACCAACGCCGGCGCGCGCCCGGGCGACCGCCTGGTGCTGACCAAGCCGCTCGGCACCGGGATCCTGAGCACGGCGCTCAAGCGCGACCGGATCGCCGAAGCCGGCATGGCCGAGGCGATCGCCTCGATGACCGCGCTCAACGACGGCGCAGCGCGGGCCGCAATGGCCCACCGCCTTCGCGCCGCGACCGACGTGACCGGCTTCGGACTGCTGGGCCACCTCGGCAACATCGTGAACGGCAGTGGGGTCGGCGCGCGACTCGTGATGGACGCGGTGCCGCTCCTGCCGCGGGCCCGGGAATTCGCCGAGGCCGGTGTCATTCCCGGCGGCACCCGGCGCAATCTCGAGGCAGCTGCCACCGTGCGCTGGGACGATGGGCTCGCCGCGGCCGACCGGCTGCTCCTGGCCGACGCCCAGACCTCGGGCGGCCTGCTGCTTGCCGTCCCACCGGACCGCCTCCACGCCGTGCTGGCCTCCCTGGCCGCCGAAGGGACGCTGGCCCGCGCGGTGATCGGCGAGCTCACCGGCGAGCGGGGCAGCATTCACGTCACCAAAGCAGGCTGAGCCCATGCGCTGGTCTCCCGAACGGCTCGATCAGCTCGAACGCGCGATCCGCGATGGCCGCCGCATCGCCCTGATGCGGCGCGGCACCGAGTACATCGTGATTCCCGACCGGCTCACCACCCGGGAAAACAGTGATGCGTTCGTCGGCCGGCTCCCGATGACCGGAGAGGAGCTGGTGTTCGTGCTGACAGACGTCGACGGTTTCCAGGTGCTCTGACCGCCCGGGCTCGCGAGACGGCCGCCGTGCGGTGATCGGCGCGGCGCGCGCTCTTGACACCCTCAGCCCCACCCCCCACCCTCAACCCATGTTCACTTCGATTCTGATCGGCCTCGACGGCTCCGTGCAGGCGCAGGTCGCGCTCGCCCAAGGCATCCTGGTCGGGCAGCGGTTTCGCGCCCGGCTGGTGCTGCTCCACGTGGCCCCGATGCCCGGCGACACGGGGGAGATGGCGCTCGGCGCGCCGTGGATGGAGTGGACCCGATCCGATCTGCCTTCGACCCGCGGGGCTCTCGTCGAGGCGGCGCACGCCATGCTCGAAGATGCGGCGGGCGCGGCCCGCCGGGCGGGGCTCGAGGTGCAAACCGAATTCCGCATGGGTCGCACCGTCGACATCCTCCGCGAGATGGCCGAACAGGTGGGCGTCGTGGTGATGGGTCGCCGGGGGACCAAGGGGGAGATGGCTGCCGCAGGCGACGATCCCCTGGGCCCGGACACGCGGGAACTGGTGCGCCGCTCGAACCGGCCGGTCCTGGTGGCGGGCGCGATGCCGACGTCGATGGACCGGGTGCTGATCGCCTACGATGGGAGCACCAACAGCGAGGCCGCCCTGGCCTTCGGCTCCCGGTTCGCGGGGATCACCGGAGCACACCTCGATGTACTGCATGTCAATCCCGATGCCGAAGCCGGGCGGAAGTGGCTGGCCCGCGCCTCGGGGGCGCTGTCGGTCGCCCAGGTGGACTTCGACACCCACCTCATCGAAGGCGACCTCCAGTCCGCGATCCCGGAGACCATTGCGCGCCTGGGCTCCAATGCGCTGTTCGTCGGTGCGCATCGCGAGGAGAGCGGCTGGCTGATTCCCTCCCATACCGAGGTTATCTTGCGGGCCACCGATATTCCGGTGCTGGTTCACATGCCACTCACCACGCCTGGTGTCCGCGCCTCCACTGCCCATCGCCGTCCTGCACCTTGACGAGAGCTGCCTCGGCAACGGCCAGACGCGCGCCACGCCGGGCGGCGCCGCCGGTCTGATCGAGATCCGCGCGGGCGGCGCCATTCAGCGGCGTGATTTCTTCATCCACGCGCCGGATACCACCAACAATCGCATGGCGTTGTCCAGCGCGATCGCTGCGCTGCAGCTGCTGGCCGGCAAAGGCCGGCGGCTGCGGGCGCTGCTGGTCTCCGATTCGGAATACCTGATCAAGGGAATGCGGGAGTGGGTGCCGGGCTGGATCGCGCGGGGCTGGAAGCGCAAGGGCGGAGAGATCGAGAACCTGGAGCTGTGGCGGGTGCTGGTCGACTCGGCCCGCAAGCATGAGGTGCAGTGGACCTGGGTACGCGGTCACCAGGGGCACCCCAAGAACGAGTACGCCAACGATCTCGCGGTGAAGGCCGCCACCGAGCAGATCACCTCCGCCGGCGCGGTGGAATCGGGATTCGGGGCATGGCTGGCCGCCAAGCAGGCGAAGCGCCAGTACACCGACTATGACCCCGATGCGTCGTTCGTCGCGCTGGAGCGACGACTCGCGGCGGGGGAGGCCTTCCCCCGCGCCGACGGCTGACTAACGCCGCCGCGCACCGCCGAACAGCAGATTCAGCCGGACCCGGGCGGTGATGAGATCCGCCGGCGCGCTGTAGGCCTCCCCGCTGAACATCACTCCCGGAATCGCCTCCACGGTTGCCCCGCCGAATACGGTGAACCGGCTCATGTTCACCCTGGTCTTCTGATCGTTCACCTGTCCGAGCGCATCGGTATAGCTCACCTGGAAGCGGGGGTGCAGGATGTTGTACCCCCCGCCGAAGTAGGGCCGCAGTCGCCCCTGGGCGAGCGGCCAGGCAAAGGCGAGCTCCACGCCGAAGACATTGGGCGAGAACTTGTCGTTCGAAGTGGTGCCGTTGAAGCAGGGGCTGGTTGCGTCGCGAGTCGCCGATGCGGGACAGGTGATCGGCGCGCGGACGCTGCCGATGGTGGCGTGGATGCGGCCGGTGAACATCCTCCCCCTCGCACTCATCGGCACGGTGCGCGACAGCGCGAAGCTCCACAGGTTGGGCTTGATGCCCGAGACCCTCACCGGCGGCGTCCAGCTCGCCTCCACCAGCACCCCGTCACCCATCTCGAACGCGAGCCGGGGCCGGAGGAATCCCGTGGCGATGTTCCAGTTCTCCGGCCCCGCCGCGGGACGGCAGGTCGTGGGGGTGCGGATCCGGCTGCTGGCGTCGGGGAGCAGGGTAGCCTCGACGCCGATCTGCACCGACCCTGGGCGGAAGATCCAGGGCGCCTGCGCCATCCCAAAGGCGAGCGGCGTGGCAAAGTGGGCGAAGACGTCAGCCTCGCGCGAGCTCGAACTCGGGCGGCAGTCGCTCTGGGCAGCGAGTGGAGCGGCGACCAGGAGGGCACCGAGGGCGAGACAGAGGATGCGCATCAACGCTCCTTGCTTGACAGTGCGAGAGGGCGGCTCTAGTCTCAGCGTTCCATGACCGACCTCGAACGGCTCTTCCGCCGACTGGTGGATAACCTAATCGCCATCGACCCCGCCCGCCTGCATCGCCCCCTCGCGGTCGGGGATCTGCTTACGTCGGTGATCCCGTATCGTACCAATCGCCGTGCGCTCGCCATCGACTCCGCCGAGGATTACGACATGCTGGTGCTGAAGCTCTGCGCCGGCGAAGGCGGATTCGTGCGCATGGTGAGCGAGGACATGGCACAGCTCTTCAACGACCAGCTCACCAGCCCCAACCCCGATCTCGGCATCCTCCGCGAGCACCCCAAGGCCGAACTGGTCCTCGGCACCGAACCGCTGGCGCACGCGCTCGGCCCCGGCCCCGATGAGGCCTACGCCCCGCCGGAAGAGGAGCCCGCGGAGATCCTCGATCCGCCGGTGCGGCGCGCCCCCGAACCGGTCGCGGAGTTGCCAATCGAACCGGTGCGGCGCATGTCCTTCTCCGCCGAGCCGGCGCCGCCACCGATGGAGCCTCCACCGCCGCGCATCACAGCGGAGCCGACTCCCACCCGGCCGATGCTGCACCGGGACTCGGCGGTGCGTTGCGGCTTCTGCGGCGGCCGGCTCCCCAACGGCCGCACGGTGAACTTCTGTCCCCACTGCGGCCAGAATCAGAGCTTCACCCGCTGCCCCGAGTGCCAGTCCGAGCTCGAGCTCGGCTGGCGGCACTGCATCAACTGCGGGCATCACATCGTGGAGGGGTAGCCGCCGGCGATGTCCTTCCAGGACGGGATCCGTTCGTCTCCCGTTCGACCACCGGCGCCTGAGAGGCCCGCCGGTGCCAACCTGGAAGGAGATGCAGTATGCAGTTGCACAGATCGCTGGTGTATTCCCTGTTGTTCGCGCCCGCCGCGCTGGCAGCGCAGGCCTCCCCCGCCCGGCTGACGGTGCGCGATACGCTCGTCCTCGCGCACGAGTTCACCACCCAGCGGGCCGAGTTCGCGCGGATCGAGTTGCGCGCGGGCCAGGTGTACCGGGTCGAGGTCGAGGACGGCTTCAACGTCCAGATCCGGACGCTCTCGTCCGGCGAGCAGAACCCCGGTTTCGCGAAGACGGAGGCCTTTCCCCGGGCGAGCCGCACCATCGCCTTCGACGTGATTCCCTTCGTCAGCACCGTGTATGAGATCCGGGTGGGCCAGATTCGCGGTGCCGCCGCGCCGCTCAAGGTCTACTGGGACGCGAGCGAGTCGGCACGGCGACAGAAGCTGATCACCCACACCTGAGAGCTGGACCTGGCCGTTCACCCCTCGCCGGTTGCGGTGGCACTCGGCCGCGTTCCTCCCGCGGCCGGCGAGCGGGCTCCGACAGCGCCCGATTAAACCGTTGCCCGGCAATACCTTGACTCCTCGCTCGACTTCCTGCCCGCCCCCCGGCGATATTTCGGTCCCCGACGGCCCTTTCCTTATATAGGGAGCCCGCAATGCCCACCCAGGGGCACCCCCAGGATGTACTCTTCCTCGCCGGCGCACGCACCGGGTTCGGTGCCTTCGGCGGCGCGTTGAAGGATCTCTCCGCCACCCAGCTCGGCATCGTCGCCGCGAAGGCCGCCCTCGAGCGTTCGGGTGTCGGCGCGGAGCACATCGACCATGTCATCTTCGGCAATGCGCTGCAGACCAGCGCCGACGCGATCTACCTCGCCCGTCACATCGCGCTGAAATCCGGCTGCCGCATCGAGACGCCGGCGGTTACGGTGAACCGGCTATGCGGCTCCGGGTTCGAGGCCGTGGTGCAGGGCGCCCATCAGATATTGTTAGGTGAATCGGCCTTCGTCCTCGCCGGCGGTGCCGAGTCGATGAGCCAGGCTCCGCATGTGGTGCGCGGAGCCCGGTGGGGCCTGCGGCTCGGCCCCGCCGCGCCCCTCGAGGACAGCCTGTGGGAGGCACTCCGCGACACCGAATGCGGGCTCTCCATGGCGGAGACGGCGGAAAACCTGGCGACCCGCTACAACCTCACCCGGGCCGATGTGGACGGGGTGGCCCTCACCAGCCAGCAGCGGGCCCGTGACGCGTGGAAGGCCGGGAACTACACCGACGAGATCGCGCCGGTGCCGATCACCAACCGGAAGACGAAGCAGGTCGAGCCGTGGGCGCAGGACGAGCACATGCGGCCCGACACCACCGCCGAGGTGCTCGCCAAGCTGCCACCGTATTTCAAGAAGGACGGCGTCGTGACAGCGGGAAACGCGTCGGGGATCTGCGATGGCGCTGCCGCCCTGGTGCTGGCCGATGCGGCCAGTGCAAAGGCGCGGGGCCTCACCCCGATCGGGCGCCTGGTCGCGTGGGGAGTGACCGGCGTGGAACCGGCCGTGATGGGAATCGGCCCCGCTCCGGCGGCGCGGAAGGCGCTGGCCAAAGCCGGCATGACGCTCGAGCAGATGGATCTGGTGGAGGTCAACGAGGCGTTCGCGGCCCAGTATCTCGCGGTCGAGCGGGAGCTGGGGCTCGACCGGAACCGTACCAACGTGGATGGCGGTGCGGTCGCGATCGGGCACCCGCTTGCGGCGAGCGGCGCCCGGCTCACCCTGCACCTGCTGCACGCCCTGCGACGCCGGGGCAAGCGTTACGGTCTCGCCAGCGCCTGCATCGGCGGCGGCCAGGGCCAGGCCGTGATTCTCGAAGCGTTCTGATGCCCGACAACCTTCCCGCCCGCGTCGACCGCGCGGCGATCGAGCGGATCATCCAGCGCGCCACCGAGCTGCAGACCGGCGAACGCGACCTCTCCGATGGCCTGACACCGGACGAGATCGTGGCGCTCGGGAAGGACGTGGGAATCCCCGAGCAGTACCTCAAGCAGGCGCTCCTCGAGGAGCACGGCCGTGCGGACCTGCCGGCGCCGAACGGATTCCTCGACCGCGCCCTCGGCCCCGCGACGATCAGCGCCCAGCGCGTGATCCGTGGCGACGTGGCCGACGTCGAGCGGGGCCTCGTCGCGTGGATGGACGACCAGGAGCTGCTCACCATCCAGCGACAGCAGCCGGGCCGCATCGCCTGGGAGCCGCTCCGCGGGATGCAGGCGGTGATCAAACGATCCTCGGCAGCCTTTGGTGGGAGGAAGCCCTTCATGCTGGCCCGCGTCTCCCTGGTGACCGCGACCGTCACTCAACTCGAGCCGGGATTCTGCCATCTCGGACTGGCCGCCGATCTCCGGCTCGCGCGGGGCGGTCTGATCGGAGGCATGGCGGCGGTCACCGGACTCGGCATCGCCGCGGGAGTGGTGCTCCTGGTGATGTCACCCTTCTGGCTGGTCGCTCTGGCGCCGGCGCCGCTGGTCGTTGCTGCGGACTGGGGCATCTCCCGCCAGTTCCGGCCCATCGCCGAGCGGACCCGCCTCGGCCTCGAGCGCGCCCTCGATCACCTGGAGCGTGGCGACGTCAAGCCGTCGCATGCGCTGCCGCCCAGGGGCGGCGGTGTCGTCGGCGCGATCCTCGAAGAAGTCCGCAAGGCGATCAACCCCTGATCCGGGGCGCGAGCCCCAGTCCGAAGGTCTCCATGGCATCGATAGAGTCGGTGGGCGTCCTCGGGTGCGGCCTGATGGGCAGCGGCATTGCCCAGGCCTGCGCCACAGCCGGATATCGCACAATCGTTCGGGACACCTCCGAGACCCAATTGACCAAGGGCCGGGCCGGCATCGAGAAATCGCTGGCCAAGTTCGTGGAGAAGGGAAAGCTCACCGCCGACGACCGGGAGGCCACGCTCGGGCGGCTCCAGTTCACGACCGACCTCATGGACCTCAGCGGTTGCGGCCTCATCGTCGAGGCGGTGACCGAGGACCTCAAGCTCAAGAATGAGCTCTTCCACGAACTCGACGCCCGCTGCGGCAGCGAGACCCTCTTCGCATCCAATACTTCGAGCCTGAGCATCATCAGCATGGCGGCCGCCACCGGGCGGGCAGACCGCTTCGTGGGCCTGCACTTCTTCAACCCGGTCCCGCTGATGCCGCTGGTGGAGGTGGTGCGCAGCGTGCGCACCAGCGACACGGCCTTCGAGCGCGCCTCTGCCTTCGTCCGCTCGCTCGGCAAGGAGGCGGTGGCGGCGAAGGACATCTCCGGCTTCATCGTGAACCTGCTCCTCGTCCCCTACCTGCTGGACGCGATCCGGGCCCGGGAGCAGGGCGTGGCCTCGACCGTCGACCTCGACACCGCGATGCGGCTCGGCGCCGGCCACCCGATGGGCCCACTGACGCTGGCTGATTTCGTCGGCCTGGACACGCTGGTGAGGATCGCCGAAATCATGTTCGACGAGTATCATGAGACCCGCTACGCCGCCCCGCCGCTGCTCCGCCGGATGGTCACCGCCGGGCTGTATGGCCGGAAGTCGGGCCGCGGTTTCTACGATTACAGTGTGGATCCCGCCGTGCCGGTAGACCTTGGCCGCTAAGCGCGGCGCTTCCCCAACCAAGAGCCCGATCCATGAGCAGCCTGTATGGCCCCGATCACCGGACGCTTCAGGACCAGTTCGACACCAGGCGCCTCGCGGACAAGCTGGCCGTGGTCGCCCACCACTCGGAGATCACCGACCAGGACCGCGCCTTCATCGAAAGCCGCGACCTGTTCTGGCTCGCCAGCGTCGACCATGAAGGCCGCCCCACGGTGTCCTACAAGGGCGGCGATCCCGGATTCGTGCGGGTGCTCGACGCGACCACCATCGCCTTTCCGTCCTATGACGGGAACGGGATGTTCTACTCGATGGGCAATATCGTCGGCCAGGCCAGCGTCGGCCTGCTGTTCATGGATCTGGAGAAGCCGTTTCGCCTCCGGGTGCAGGGAACCGCCACGGTGCGCGCCGACGACCCGCTGCTCGGTTCCTGGCAGGAGGCGCAGCTCGTGGTCCGCGTGGCGGTGACCCACCTCTTCCCCAACTGCCCGCGCTATATCCACCGGTATCAGCGGGTGGCTTCGTCCCGCTACGTGCCGCACCCGGCGACCGAGACTCCGTTCGCGGGTTGGAAGCGGATCGACGTCATGCAGGAGGACCTGCCGCGCGCCGACCAGGGCCGGGCCGCCTCCGCCGGCGGCACTCTCTCCCTGGAGGAGTGGTTCGGCAAGGTGGTCACCGGCGACCCCGAGGCCTGACCGGTGCATTCGATGCTGCGGAGTCTGGCGCTGCGTCGCCGCTGCCTGGCGATGACCGTTGCGGCCTTGGCCTGCTCGCCGGCCACCACGAGGCCGTACTACCCGCCGGTCACCGGCGCGGCCCAGGCGGAAGTCGAACTGGAAGTCAAAAGCGCCACCGGCGCCCTGGCCGACGTGCTGAAGTCGGACTCGCTCCCGGTGACCAGAGTCGAGGTACGGGACGGCTTCATCGAGACCGCCTGGTTCGATGCCAGGACCAAGCAGCCCACTCACGCCCGGCGCCTCGGACCCGAAGTGGTGCAGGTGCGCGCCTGGGTCGATCCGACCCGCAGCGGTTACAGCCGGTTGACGGTCGAAACCATCTACCGGCCGCTGGCCGATCCCAGCCGCTCGCCACGAGATCTGGACCGCCAGGTGCCCGCGGACCATCCGGTGGGCAAGCGCATGGAGGAGATCGTGACCGAACTGGCGAAGCTGTATGCGGGGGCTGACGCGACGGGAAACTAGGGCGTCACCAACGCCCGGCCCTCAGACGACGTAGGACTTCACCCACTCCTCGAGCTGCACCAGGTCGAGCCCCGCATCCTTGCAGGGGCCGGCCGGCAGCGACATCGTGAGCCCGAGGACCGGCACCTTCCCCGCGACATCGTGCAGGCCGGAGACCATGTCACGCTCGCACGCGACCGCGACCACCGCGCGCGGACGGCGCTCGCGGATCACCCGCCGGGCGAGCTGACCTCGGGTGGCGACGAACACCGCGACTTCGTACTTCCCCGCGACCGCGAGCACCCCATCAAGTGCGGCCTTGGAGAGGCAGCGCGGGATGAGGAGCAGCAGCTCTCCCTTGCCCACCTTCCGGTTCCGGGCCCCCGCGAAGAAGTCGTACACCTTCACCGCGGCGTTCTCCACCCAGTCCCGCCTGCCGAACCGCTCCGCCACCAGCGACGTCCACCGCATCAGCCACAGCAGGGGGCCCCGCTCGACCAGGCGCTCGTGCAGCAGCGGGCGACGGACCAGGAACGACGCAACGATCAGGGTCCACCACGCCCAGATGATCGTGGCACTGGCGCCAAGCGTCACCCAGAGGACCGTCGGGATGGCGGAATTGATGAGGCCGAGCCGCGGGGTGAGCAGGTACAGCAGGATGGCGACGGCGCCGAGCGCCGCGACCAGCGTGCCGGCCCCCCAGACCAGGAAGATCCCTGGTTGGGTGTCGAAGTTCCCCCGGTTTGGCAGCGGCTTCCCATCCCACTCGTCCCACTCATGGCCGAGACGGCGGTCGACATCGATATGGATCAGCTGAGCCCGGGGGATATCCGACATTGTCGCTAAGCCTTTCCCCTGTGCCATTCCTTGTCAAGGGAGAGCGACCTACGTTTCCCGCATGTCTGCGAACCGCACCTCCCATCCGCTGGTCACAACCGACCCTCGCGCGCGCGCGGCGTACGCCGAAGGGGCCGGGATCTACCGGATCATCCCGGCGGGAGTCGCGGTGCCGTCGAGTGTCACCGAGCTCCAGTCGCTGGTGGGCTGGGCGCTCACCACCGGGACACCGCTCACCGCCCGCGGCGCCGGAAGCGGGATCCCCGGCAACGCGGTGGGCTCGGGAGTGGTCGTCGACCTGCGCGATGGGATGCCGAAGACACTCGAACTGGATCCGGCCTCCCGGACCGCGATCACCAGCGGAAACATCACTCAGGGGGAGTTGAACCGCGCCGCAGCCAAGCATGGCCTGCGACTTCCGCCCGATCCATCGAGCAGCGCGTGGGCGACGCTCGGCGGGATGGTCGCCACCAACGCGGCGGGTGCCCGTTCGGTGCGGTATGGCCCGGTGCGGCCCTGGGTGATGGGGATGGAGGTGGTGACCGCGGACGCCGAAGTCGGTTGGCTGAGCCGGGGCGAGGCGAGCGGACCGACGGTCAGTGAGGGCGTCAACAGTCGCGGCCTGCCGAGCGCGCTCAACCGGTTCAATCTCAAGACCGCTCCAGCCATCCGGGCCGCCGCAGACCTGGTCCGGGTCCGGTTTCCACGGGTCCGCAAGAACACCGCCGGATACGCACTCGATCACTGGCTGGCCACTGGCGACGATCTCGAGCTCATGATTGGCGCCGAGGGCACACTCGGCCTGGTCACCACGATCCGGTGGCAGCTCGATCCGATCCCCGCGGCGCGCAGCGGGCTCCGCATCGCCCTCCGATCGCTGGACGATCTGGAAGAGGCGGTCAGGGCGCTGGTGGCGCTGGAGCCGTCGGCCGTCGAGCTGCTGGACAAGACCTTCCTCGACCTGGTCGGCTCGGCGACCCGGCCGCCCCTGGGTGCCGAAGCCGAACCGGCTGCGAACGAATCCAACCGGGCGGCCTCGGACAGGCGGGGGCAGTTGGCTGGCATCCCCGCGGGTACCGAGGCGCTGCTGCTGGTGGAGTTCGAGCGGGACAACACCGCCGCCGCGCGGGGGGTGGCCGGCGATGCGGTCCGAGCGACGAAGGCCCTGGCGACGGACATTGCCACGGCGCTCACCGCCGCCGAGGAGAAGGAGCTCTGGGGGCTGCGTCATGCCGCGAGCCCCATTCTCGCCAGCCTGCCCCCCGACCGCCGCTCACTGCAGATCATCGAGGACGGTTGCGTCCCCCTGCCGAGGCTGGGTGCCTACGTCCGGGCGATTCGTGAAGCGGCGGCCCGGCAGGAGATCACCGTGGTGATCTTTGGGCACGCGGGGGACGGCAACGTCCACGTGAACGCCCTGCCCGAGCTGGCGAGGCCCGACTGGCCGGAGCGGGTGTCGGGGCTGTATGAGGAGGTGAACGCCGCCGCGATCCGGCTGGGAGGCACGATCAGCGGAGAACATGGTGACGGTCGGCTGCGCGCCCCGCTCCTCGAGGCGCTGTACGGCAGCGAGATCCTGGACCTCTTCCACGGGGTCAAGACGGCGTTTGACCCCCAGGGTATCTTGAACCCCGGCGTGAAGCTCGGCCCCGGGGATCCGGCGCTGGCCGGCCTCAAGATCGGGCCCGACGCCGCCGTCATCCCGGAAGACATCGCTCTGGCGCTAAGGGACATCGAGCGGACCGGCGGGTACGCCCGGAGCCGGATGGAGATCGCCGGAACACAGCAGGGGAAAGGGGAAAGGGCAAACGGCACTGGTGGGCGCTAAGCCACGCTACGGCCCGGACCCCAAGTCACTTCGCCCTCTCCCCCTTTCCCCTTTCCCTTTTCCCTCTTCCCTGCGTCCCATGGAAATCCTCAAAGCCCCCCGCATCACCCTGGTCGCCCGTCCGCAGTTCGTGGAGCCGGCCCACATGCCGGTGCAGTGGAAGGGCGAGTCCACCGACGGCGAGCGGCTGGCCGAGTTCGCGGGGCGGATCTGCTACATGAGCCAGCACAACCCGGCCGGCCGGACCACGGCGGACTACCTGGAGAACATCCTGAAGCAGGGACACGGGTCGGTGTTCGAGCACGCGGTCTACGTGCTGCTCATCGAGGGGATCAGCCGGTCCTGCAGCCACGAGCTGGTGCGGCATCGGGCGGGGTTCGGCTACTCCCAGCTCTCCCAGCGGTACGTCGACGAGTCGCAGGCGGCGTTCGTCATGCCCCCGGCCATCATCGGTGACCCGAAGCTGGAGGCGGAGTGGACCGCCCAGGTGACGGCGGCGCAGGCCGCCTACGTGCTCTCGGTCGACCACCTGATCGCCAAGTATGACTGGGTGACCGACAAGATCCACCGGCGGAAGATGGCCCGTGAGGCGGCCCGGAGCGTCCTGCCCAACGCCACGGAAGTGAAGATCGTGGTCAGCGGGAACATCCGCGCCTGGCGGACGATGCTGGAACTCCGGCTGGGTGAGGGAGCCGAGCTGGAGATCCGCCGGATGGCGATGGGGTGCCTGCGCGCCCTGCAGAAGGAGGCGCCGGCCTTCTTCGCCGATTTCGAGATCTACCCGGCGGCGGACGGGACAGAAGCGGGACGGGTGGGGTATCACAAGGTCTGACGCCGCCGGAGGTCCGCGTCGGCACCCATCGGGGAGCGTTCGAGTGATCGAGCGCTCCCCGCATCGCTTCAAAACGCCGCTTCGTCACGCGCAATCAGGCATTTCGCGGTCGTCAGCGGACGATTGCATGATGCATTCGTCGGTCTCCGATCATCGACGCCGATGCCGGTTCGCCAAGTTCGTTGAAAAAGTCGTCAAAAAACTATTGTGTGTTTTCAGAGACTTTCTTACTTTTGATAGTGTAAGTGCTTCGCACCACGTCGGCTCGCTCAACGGAGCAGCCTCAAGCAGTACTCAACGTGGCGACCAGACGCTCAGGGGACCCGTTTGGCAGTTCGCATCGGACTCGCCTTCAATCTGAGACCAGCCGCTCCGGCCAAGACCGCCGGGGCCACTAGCGCCTCCCCTTCCGTTCCAGGCTCCACGCGGGCCCTCCGCTACGATCTCCCCCAGCCCGACCTCTACGCCGAATGGGATGAGCCCGCGACGATCGACGCCGTCGAACGCGCGCTGGGTCCGCTGGGCGAGGTGATCCGGCTCGAGGCGATCGACGACTTCCCGACCCGGCTGCGCAAGGCTCGGCCCGATTTCGTCTTCAACATCGCCGAGGGGCTCTACGGCCCCAATCGCGAGGGCCATGTCCCCGCGATCTGCGAATTCCTGGGCGTGCCCTACTCGGCCTCCGACCCGCTCACCCTCTCCCTCGCCCTCCACAAGAGCCGCGCGAAGGAGATCATGCAGCTCCGCGGGGTGCCGACGGCCCCGTTCGTCCTGGCGCGCACCCTCGCCGACGCCCGCAACTGCACCCTGCCATTCCCCCTCTTCGTGAAGCCGGCGTTCGAGGGATCGGGCAAGGGGGTCAGCGTGAAGAGCCTCTGCAAGGACCGCCGGGAGCTGCTCAAGCAGGTCGACTATCTCCTCAGCACCTATAGCGAGCCGGTGCTGGTCGAGACCTACCTGCCGGGGAGCGAGTTCACCGTCGCCATCATGGGGAACGGCAAGGAAGCCCGCTGCCTGCCGATCGTCGGCATGCGGTTCGACGAGCTGCCGGAAGGCGCCCCCCCGATCTACGGCTACGAGGCCAAGTGGATCTGGGACGATCCGACCGATCCCCTGGAAATGTTCGAGTGCCCCGCCCGGATCCCGGCCAAGCTGGCCACCCAGATCCGGACGGCCGCCCTCGGTGCCTACCACGCCCTCGAGTGCCGGGACTGGTGCCGGGTCGACGTCCGCAACGACGCCGACGGCACGCCCAACATCGTCGAACTCAATCCCCTTCCGGGGATCCTGCCGGATCCGCGGGACAATTCGTGCTTCCCCAAGGCCGCACGCGCCGCCGGGATGAGCTACGACGAACTGATCCGAACGGTCGCGGATGTCGCCTGGCGGCGGATCAGCGGCCGGTCCCTGCTCGCGGAGGCCGCTGCTTGAAAGTTGCCATATTGTTCGACGGTGGTTGGGAAGACTGGGACCAGAAGGACGTCGCCTCGGTCCTCGACAGCGCCAAGGAAGTACAATCCGCCCTCCGCACCCGCGGCTGGGAGACCTGCCTGGTCCCGGTCCGCGCCCCCAATGATTTCAGCTGGCTCCCCAAGGTCCGGCGCGCCGACGCGGTCTTCAACCTGTGCGAAGGCATCGGCGGCCACTCGAAGTTCGAGGACTTCGTGGTCGCGACGCTGGAGCTCACCGGGGTCCCCTACACCGGCTGCAAGCCCTGGGCGGTGACCGTCGCGCACCGCAAGCACATCTCGAACACCCTGCTCGCCCGCGCCGGCACCCCGATCCCGCGCTACGTACTCTCCAACGGCAACAAGGTCCCGGCCGACCTCACCCTCCCGGTGATCGTCAAGCCGGCCGCCGAGGATGCCAGCAACGGCATCGACTCGGGCTCGGTCTGCACCACCAAGCGCGCGCTCAAGAAGCGGATCGCCGAAATGGTGGAGCAGTGGGACGAAGTGCTGATCCAGGAGTACGTGGCGGGGCGGGAGTTCAACGTCGGCTTCATCGGCGACCATGTGCTGCCCATCGCGGAGCTCTGCTTCGACAACATGCCCGAGGGGAGCTGGCCGATCCTCACCTACGCGGCCAAGTGGGACACCGGAAGCCCCGAGGATCTCGGCTCGGTGCCGGTCTGTCCGGCCGACGTCGCCCCTGACATCCACAAGCGGATCATCGCGGTGGCGCGCCAGGCGTGGGAGGACCTCTGCGGGGCCGAAGGGTACGGCCGGGTGGACCTCCGGGTGGATGCGGCGGGGCAGCCGTTCGTCCTCGAGGTGAACCCGAACCCCGACCTCTCCGACTCGGCCGGGCTGTCGCGGATGGCCAAGGCCAACGGCTGGGATTACGACGAACTGATCTGCCGCATCGTCGACGAGGCGCTGTCACGATCGTCGTCCCGCGAGGCCGCGGTGGCACTCGCCGCCGGCGCCCCGACCAACGGCAACGGAGCCACGGCCAGCATCCCGCCGTCATGACCCCGCGCGTCCGCCCTCGTCTCCGGGACCTGACGAGCGCCGACCTGACCCGAGTACTGGAAATCACCCGCGTGACCGGCGTCTTCCGTGAGGAGGAGCTGGTCATCGCGGGTGAAGTCTTTTCTGACTGTGTCGCCCATCCGGGACCGTCGGGAGGGGCGGAGCCCGATGCCGGCAGCGGCGACCCGGCGGGTCGCCCCTACTACGCCTTGGGGGCGGAAGCCGAGGGTCGGTTGTCGGGTTGGATCTGCTGGGGGGCGACCCCCTGCACCGAACGGACCTGGGATCTGTACTGGCTCGCCGTGGATCCCGGCTCGCAGGGCCTCGGCGTGGGCAGCGCCCTCGTCGAAGAGATGGAACGCCGGCTGCGAGGAGTCGCCCGGCTCGTCTCGATCGACACCTCCGGCCGCGCCGATTACACCCCCACCCGCGAATTCTACCTGAAACGCGGCTACCAGGCCGTCGCCCGCGTTCCGGACTTCTACGCGCCGGGCGACGACCAGGTGATCTTCACCAAGCACCTCTGACCGCTAGTCACCATTTGACGGGAATCCCCGCCAACGCCACATTGATGGCGGCCCCACCCTCGAGGGCCTGACCCGCATCACTCAAGCCTGAGACACGCTGCTGGACGTGCCGACGCCGGCCGATGGCGTGCTTTCCAGCTACCCCGATTCCCTGTCCGGGAGTGCCGCATGAGCCTTCATGTCTGTAGAGCAAGCGGACGCGCCTTCGTCTCCCTCTTGGCGCTGCTGATCGGCGTGAGCGGGGCCGCCATGGCCCAGGCCGGCCGCATTACCGGAACGGTCACCGACCAGGCGAGCGGAGCCGGGCTGGATGCCGCGCGGGTGCTGGTGACGGGCACCCCGATCATCGTGACCACCGATGCCAACGGCAAGTACGCGGTCCGGAGCATCGCGCCTGGGACCTATGAGGTCCGTGCCCTGCGGATCGGGTACAAGCCGCAGATCCACTCAGTCACCATCGGGCCGAGTGAGACTGCGGCACTGGACTTCGCGCTCACAGCGGCGCCGGTACAGCTCGATGAAATCGTGACCACCGCGACGGGCGAGCAGCGCAAGCTCGAGGTGGGGCATGCGGTCTCGACCATCGACGCCGCCGGCATCGCCGCCGAGCAGCCGATCACCTCGGTGACCGACCTCATCTCGGGGCGGGCGGCGGGCGTGCAGGTGCTCAAGAGCAGCGGCACCACGGGGACCGGTGCCCGCATCCGGATCCGCGGCGCCAACAGCATCTCCCTGTCCAACGAGCCGCTCTACTACATCGACGGCGTTCGGCTGGAGAGCTCCGCCTCCTCGAGCACGCTCGACATTGGCGGCTTCGGCGCCGGCGACCCCCGGACCAACGGTCCGTCCCGGCTCAACGACCTGAACCCCGACGACATCGAATCCATCGAGATCGTGAAGGGCCCCGCGGCGGCCACCCTGTACGGCATCCAGGCCTCGAACGGCGTCGTCCGCATCACGACCAAGAAGGGGCACGCCGGCCGGGCCAAGTGGAACTTCTTCGCCGAGAACGGTGCCGTCCACGACGGCAACAAGTACCCGCTCAATTACTTCGGGCTCGACTCCACGGCGGCCACTGGGCCTGCGTACAACTTCTATTGCACCCTCCAGGCCCAGATCGACGGCAGCTGCACCCAGACCGGGATTCGCAAGTACTCGCCGCTCCAGGACCCGACGACGCGTCCGCTCAAGACCGGTCTGCGCCAGCAGTATGGCAGCAGCGTTTCGGGTGGCACCGACCAGATGAACTACTTCCTCTCCGGCACCTACGAGAACGAGGACGGCGTCTTCCGGCTGCCGAAGCTGGAGGAGGACTCCGTCCGTCGGGTGATGGGGAGCGTCCCCGCCAATCAGATCCGGCCGAACGCGCTGGAGCGGGTCAGCGTCCGCGCCAACGTGGGCGCGAATGTGAGCCGGAATTCGGAGATTTCCGCGACCGTCGGCTACCTCTCCAGCAAGTCACGCTTCGTCGAGAACGACAACAGCGTGCTGACCATCACGGGCAGCGCGGAGACCTCGACCAACCCGCCGGATGTCATGAGCGGGTGGTACTACACCCCCGCCCAGCTGTTCGCGGAGCTCGCGTCGCAGGGGGTAAGCCGGTTCACCGGCGGGGTCACCTACACCTGGCGGCCACAGACCTGGCTGTCCACCCGGGCGACGCTGGGCTACGACGTGACCAACCGGCGGGACCTCCAGTTCTTCCCCACCGGCCAGGTAGCCCCACAGGATCAGAACAACGACGGCGTGCTGAGCGACAACCGGTTCCAGATTTCGCAGACCAGCGTCGACCTCGCCGCCACCGCCCAGACCCAGCTGACGCGTAGCCTCGGATCGAAGACCTCCGTGGGCGGGCAGTTCTTCCGCGACCTCACCGAGGGCACCCTGGCGACCGGCCGCGGCCTCGCCGTCGGCTCTTCCACCATCACGGGGGCGCGGGGGACCGAGGCCACCAGTTCCACCATCGAGGCACGCTCCCTCGGCCTCTTCGTGGACCAGGAGTTCTCCTACAAGCAGCGGCTGTTCGTGGACGGCGCCCTCCGGTTCGACGGCAACAGCGCCTTCGGCCGGAACTTCAAGACGACCACCTACCCCAAGGGGAGCATCTCCTGGCTGGTCTCCAACGAACCGTTCTTCCACGTGAGCGCGCTCAATACCCTTCGCCTCCGCGCCGCCCTCGGGGCCTCGGGTCGGCGGCCCGGCACCACCGACGCCGTCCGGTTCTTCTCCCCGGTGAGCGCCAAGAAGGCGGGCCAGGGCGTCGCGGGGCTCACGATCGGCGGGCTCGGCAATCCCAACCTGAAGCCCGAGCGCTCCCGCGAGCTCGAACTGGGCTTCGACACCGACCTGCTCTCGAGCCGCCTGTCGCTCGAGTTCACCTATTTCAACAAGCTGACCAGCGACGCACTCATCCTGAAGCCGGTCATCTCCTCGGCGGGCGAGGTGCAGAGCGAGTTCGACAATCTCGGCCGGGTCTCGAACAAGGGCGCGGAAATCGCCCTGAACATGCGCCTCCTCGACAAGCCGTCGCTGACCTGGGACATGCAGCTCAGCGGCTCGATCGTGCACAACAAGATCGTGAAGCTGGGCGTGCCGTCGTTCTACGTCCCCGGCAGCTTCTACCAGCGCCACGTCCAGGGATTCCCGGCCGGCGGATTCTGGGGCGGCTCGGTGACGTACAACGACGCCAACAGCGACCACATCATCGACGCGAGCGAGATCACCGTCGACACCACTCTCCGCTACCTTGGCCCCGCGCTCCCCACCCGCGAAGCCTCGCTCAACAGCAGCATCTCGCTGTTCCACAGCCGGGTGCGGCTGGGCACCCAGTTCGACTACCGCGGCGGACAGCGGGTGGACAACTCGATCGAGAACTACCGCTGCTACGTCGGTAATTGCCGCGGACTGGTCGACAAGACGGCGCCGCTGCGGGAACAGGCGCTGGCCCAGGCGGCCTTTACCGGCTACTCCAGCGTGATCGTCTTCGACGAGCCGGGCTGGTTCATCAAGCTCCGCGAGCTCTCGCTCACCTTCTACGCGCCCGACCGGTGGGCCCGCGCCATCGGGGCGAGCACCGCGAGCCTGACGCTGTCGGGCCGCAATCTCTGGACGATCACGGATTACTCCGGCGTCGACCCCGAGGTGAACGCCTTCGGGCAGGACAACTTCTCGAGCAGCGACTTCGAATCCCAGCCGCAGGTCCAGTACTGGATCGCGCGCGTCAACGTCGGCTTCTGATGAGGCGAACCATGCTTACCAGCCCTCGCAGCGCGATCGGCGCGCTCACCCTGCTTGGCGTCCTGTTCATCGCGGGATGCGGCCTGCTGGATACGACCCAGCCCGATATCGTTCAACCCAATCAGCTCAACTCCCCTCAGGGAGCGGAGGCCCGACGCAACGGCGCCCTCCATGACTTCGTCATCGCCCGGGACGGTGACGGCAGCCAGTTCGGGACCGAAGGCCTGCTGCTGCTCTCCGGCGACATGGCGGACGAGTTCGTCCACTCGGGCTTCATCCCGTCCACCGTGGAGTTCGACCAGCGGCTCGTCGCGACCAACAACGGCAGCCTGGAGGACATCTTCTTCCGGCTCCAGAAGGCCCGCTCCGGCACCGAAGCCGCCGCCAGGGCGCTGCAGCAGTACGCCGTGCAACCCGACAGCAACGCCGGAATCCCGGAGATGCTGAGCCTCGCCGGGTATACCTACATCTTCTTCGCGGAAGACTTCTGCTCCGGGGTGCCCTACAGCTCGGTGCAGAACGGCGTCGTCGTGCCGGGCGGCACCGACTCCACCGTCGGGTCGCTCCGTCTGGCCGTGGCCCGCTTCGACTCCGCCCTCGCCGCCCCGGCGATCACGGTGGACCCTGACGTCCAGTACCTCGCCCAGGTCGGCAAGGCCCGGGCGCTGCTCAATCTCGGCATCGCCGATTCGGCCGCGATCGCGGTACAGGGAGTCCCCACCTCGTTCGCCTACCTGACCGAACACGACGCGTCCCCGCTCGCCCTCGCAAACGCGATCTTCATCTACGGCGTATCGGGTCCCTCAGGCGGATCGATCTCCATGGCCGACAGCGAAGGTGGCGTGGGGCAGCCCTTCCGCACCGCGGCCGACCCGCGGGTGCCGTTCGTCGATACCGGGCACCTCGGCCTCGACCAGACCACGCCGCAGTTCGATATCCTCAAGTATCCCGATATCGGGACGTCGGTCGTTCTGGCCGACGGCGTCGAGGCTCGACTCATCGAGGCCGAGGCGGCGCTGCAGGCGAACGACATTCCGGGGATGAGCACGATCCTGGACGGACTCCGCAGCGGCAGCGGGCTCGGACTCCCCAGCCTTCCGGCGCCGGCGACCGCGGCGGAGGCCCGCGACCAGCTGTTCAGTGAACGGGCGTTCTGGATGTACGCCACCGGTCACCGGCTCGGTGACCTCCGTCGGCTGGTGCGGCAGTATGGACTCGGCGTCAATGCGGTCTTCCCTACCGGCAGCTACCTCCGGGGAGGCTCGTATGGCACCCGGGTTTCGTTCCCGATCCCGGCCTCCGAGGACCAGAACCCGAATTTCGACCGGACGAAGTGCAATCCCGATACACCCTGAGCACTACCACAAGCGGACAAGTCACGGGGGCGAGCGGATGTTCCGCTCGCCCCCGTGACTTGTCCTCCATGCAGCCCGGCAGGACTCGGCCAGGCTGGTCTCAGTAGACGGCGGCGAAGGAGCGACTGAGAGGGCTCTCCAGGGTCCACACCACCATCGAGCCGGGGCGGACCTGAAGCTGGTCGGTCGCCACCGCGTCGTTCGCCCCGACCGGATCTCCGATGAGTTGGAGGCGACCGCTGGTCGCGACCCGCCGCCAGGGGATGAAGAAGACGGTGGTCTTCTCTCCTCCCGCCAGCCCCAGCCGCGACCGGGAGCCGTTCAGGCCCAGGTAGATCACCACATCGGCGAAGTTGTGGCTCTCCACCCGCACCGCGATCTCGCCGGAACCGGGGTCCGCCTCGACCGTGGGCGCCGGGTGACGGTGACAGGCCAGCACCCCTGCCAGCATCAACGGCAACAGCGCAACCAGCCTCATCGGCGCCTCCTCCCCTATCGGGTCGGCTTACCGTCCTGCTTCACGATCTGGCCGCCCTTCATGACGAACGCCACCTCGCCGAAGCGCTTCAGGTCCGCCAGGCCGTCGCCTCTCACGGCGATGAGGTCGGCGTACTTGCCCGCGGCGAGGGAACCGACTTCGGTGTCCCAGTACATCATCCGCGCCGCATCGATGGTCGCGGACTGCAGCGCCTGCATCGGCGTCATTCCGTACCTCACCATGTACGGGAGCTGGGCGGCGTTGAGTCCGTGGGGATAGACACCGCTGTCCGTACCGTACGCGATATGCACCCCGAGAGTGACGGCCTTCCGGAAGGCGGCGCGCTGGGTCTCGGTGGTCTCCCGATTCTTCCGCAGGATCTCCTCGGACCAGTGGTCCCGGGTGCCGACCGAGTCGATATAGTCGCCGTCGTAGATGTCAGCGACCAGCCAGGTGCCGCGATCCTTCATCAACTGCAGCGCTTCATCGTCGGCCAGCGACGCATGCTCGATGGAACGCACCCCGGCGCGCACCGCGCGCTTGATCCCTTCCGCCCCATGCGCGTGCGCGGCGACAAAGGTTCCGTAGTTGGCGGCCTCCTCGACAGCGGCGCGGATCTCGGCCTCGGTATACTCGGGCGCACCGGGCCGGGTGCCGGGAGCCAGAACCGCGCCCGTCGCGATGATCTTGATGAAGTCGGCGCCGTGGTTGAGGATCTCCCGGACCCGCTGCCGCACCTCGTCAGCGGAGTTGGCCACCCCGCGGCGAAAATCCGGCGGCGGAACGACATCGGGCGCAAGCCCGGTGACCTCGCCGCCTCCGGTCGACACCGTGATGTAGGCGCCCGCCACCTTCATCCGCGGTCCAATGACCGTCCCGTCGTTGATCGCATTGCGCAGCGCGACATCGACGAAGCCCCGATAGGTCCCCACGTCTCTGGTCGTCGTGAATCCGGCCAGGAGGGTGGCCCGCGCGTTCCGCACCCCGAAGAACGCCGCCTCGGCCGCGGAGGTCGTCAGCGGGTCGGCGGCACTCGACGTCTCGATCGGATCGGCGATGTGGGTGTGGCAATCGATCAGGCCGGGCGTGACGGTATAGGCCGAGAGGTCGATCACCGTGGCGCCCCGGGGGATGGCGACGCCGGCCGCCTGGATCGACTCGATCTTCTCTCCCCGGACGATGATCACCTGGTCGGTGCGGACCTCGCCGCGCTCCACATCCACCAGGCGGCCGGCACGGATCGCGATCAGCTGCTGGGCCGCGAGCGGCGCGACCGAAAGGGCGAGTGCGACACCTGCGAGGAGCAGCTTCATCGGAATCCCCGGTTGCTGAGTCATCGAGCGCGCTTCTCGAACTCGGCCCGCGCGGCGCGGATCCGCTCCAGCACCTCCCGCTTCTCCGTCGAGCTGTTCCAGCCGCTGTGCGCCCCCGCCTCCGCCTCCAGCCGGTCGAGCCAGCGCATGAAGTAGGTCGCGTCCGCCGCGCTCCGCACCGGCCTGCCCGCCACACTCACATACACCGGACTGGTGGTGCCGAAGGGATAGATGTCGAGCACCGGTTCGATCGCCTTGTCGCTGTAGGCACGGAGCAGGTACCAGCCGCTCCGGGCTACATCGAGCATCACGGTGGTGTCGGCGCTCGTCCGGTCTCCCCGAAGCGGGAGCGACGCCACCACCGCGCCGTTCCCGATGATCTCGAGGTGATCCATCGGCACCAGCGAGCGGAGGGTGACGCGCATCGGGAGGCGATGACTGCCCGCGGGGAGAGCCAGTTCGCCGCCGATCGCGGTGGTGCCGACCTGGAACTGGAGCAGCGGCCCGTTGGTCGCGAACGTCTTTCCGGCCTTGAGCGCGGCGTACCATCGCCCGCGGTCGAGCGGCAGCCCGGATTCCACGTAGACCCGGTCGGTGCCGACCGGGCCGCGCAGCGAGGCGTAATTGGTCATCGCGTCCGTTCCCGCACCCGCAGGAAGCCGGAATCCGCAGTTGAGAAGCTGGTACCAGACTCTCGAGGTGGCCAGGTGATCGCTGAAGCCCACCACCTCGAAGTAGTCCACCTTTCCGAGGGCCACATCGATGGGCAGGCCGTTGGTGAGCCGGGTCCCGGTGTCCGCGGGATCGGGGTATTCATCGAAGGGATGCACGTACCCGAACAATCCCCCCTGCGCATGGGCCAGATCGGCGACCGTCGCATTGTCGGGAAAGGGACTCGCGACCGGCGTGCCGGCATAGCTCGCGTATCCCGGAAGGAGTACGTTGCGCGAGAGGCCGAGGACGCCGGTATGGCCCCAGTAGCTGGTGTGGAACTCCTGATCGTGTACCAGCAGCAGGTCTGGGGTGGACACCGGATCGGGGCGACCGGTGAAGTAGCCGATGTCCGGCATCCGGTCTTCCTTGTTCACGATCAGGTTCTCGACCACGTTGAGCCCTTCGGCCCGGGCCTGGAAGGCGAGGGTCTGCGGCGTCGCGCGGTAGTGGCCGCCGTAGTTCATGTGGATGTGCAGATCGCCGGTCGTCCACCCGGGCAGGCTCATCAGCCGGGTGAGACGGATGGGGATCGAGGTGAGCCGGTTCGCCGCGACCGCGATCGTCTGCCGGACCATGCGATATTCGAGCCCATGGGTGACTTCGATCGTCACCCTGCCCGCAGGAACCGTGAGACTGCTGGTGCCGGCGGAGTGGAAGTAGCTCAACTCGTACTTCCGCTCCCGCCGGTCGTAGCCGTCGTCGGCCTGCCGCCAGGCGTCATCGGGCACGTAGCCGCGACCATCAGCCGCCGTCACCGACACCCGCGCCGGCAGCGGCTTCCCCGTCGCGGCATCCACGACGCTGAGCTTCAGCCGCCCGACCGGCTCGCGGTACACCCGCTTCGAGGCGTCGATTCGGGTGCGCGCGCCGCCCGGGATGGTGAGCACCATCAGCGCCGTGTTGCCACCCTCGTTGCTGATGTAGGCGATCCGCCGGCCATCCGGCGCCCAGCGCGGATTGGTCGCGTCGAAGTCGCCGTAGGTGAGCTCGAGCTCGTCGCCGCCGTCCGCCGTGGTCACCCAGAGCTGGTTCCACTGCCGTCCGAGGTAGCTGGAGTACACGACCCGCTTGCCGTCGAGCGACCAGTCGGGGTGCGCCTTCCAGTTGGTCTCCTCGTCGTGAATCATCCGCATCGGCGCACCCGGCTTCGCCTCCATCCTCCAGAATCCGCCGGTACCCCAGATCCTCCCCCGATTGGAGACGAGAATCAGCTCGCGGCCATCGGGCGACCAGGTGGGCGAGAGGTAGTGATCGTACTTGATGTAGTAGTAGCGGGGGAGTTTCGAATCCACATCCTCCGTCAGACGTTCGGGAGTTCCGAGTTCCGGGTTCCGAGTCCCGGGGGCGGGACTCGATTCCCTCTGACTCGGCACTCGGTACTCGGAACTCGGAACTCTTACCTGCCATACATGAAACCGCCCCTCGTACGCCGTACTCACATACGCGATCCTGCTGCCGTCCGGCGACCAGCGGGGATCGATGTTGACGGCACCGTTGTGGACCAGCGGCGTGTCGACCAGCGACTGGAGATCCAGGAGCCGCAGCTCGACGGCGTCGTCGCGATAGGAGGCGTACACCACCCGCGAGCCATCCGGCGACCAGTCCGGCTGGTAGTCGTAGCCCGGTCCGGTGGTGAGCTGCTCCGCGACCGAGTCCCCAACGCGCTGGCGCCACAGGCTCCCCTGCATCGCGTAGATGAGCGACGCACCGTCGGGCGACCAGGTCACCTCCGACGGCCCGCTGGTCACCTGCGGCAGGTACATCTCGCGGTAGTAATAGTTGTGCGGGAGCTTGACCTGCTTGAGAACCGGCTCGCGCTGGGCGCCGAGTCCCGCCGCGATCAGGGCCGTCGCGCCGATGGTGATGAGCGCTGCTCGCCGGATCGGCTGCCGGTGATATTGCGCGTCGCGCTTCGTCAAGAGCTCCCTCGTTCGGTGCGGGGTAGCAGACTGCAAACTTGCATCTGACCCACCCCGTGAAGATTTTCCGCCATGCCTCGAACACTCCGACACCTAGTCTGGGCCTGCTGCGCGCTCTGCGCCAGCAGCCCGCTCACTGCGCAAACCGCGGATAGCGGCATCGCCAGCCGCTATCATGACGTCGCAACCCGGATCGCCGCCGCGGCGCTCGCCGACAGCAGCGCCTACGACCGTCTGGGCCGGCTGGTCGACGGCAGCGGCCACCGGCTGAGCGGATCGCCGGCGCTCGAGAAGGCCATCGACTGGATCCTCGCCGAGATGCGGCGGGACGGCCTCGACAACCCGCGGACCCAGCCAGTGAAGGTGCCGCACTGGGTACGGGGACGCGAATCGGCGACCCTGCTGAGCCCCCGGGCAGCCCCGCTGCCCATGCTGGGGCTCGGTGGCAGCATCGGCACTCCGAAGGCGGGGATCACCGCCCGGGTCCTGGTCGTCTCCAGCTTCGACGACCTGATCGCCAGAGGCGCCGAGGCGAAGGGGAAGATCGTGCTGTTCGATGCCCCGTTCACCAACTATGGCGAGACCGGCCAGTACCGGCGCACCGGCGCGGTGGCGGCGGCACGGGCGGGGGCGGTCGCGGTGCTGATCCGGTCGATCGGCCCCTATGGCATCCGCAGTCCGCACACCGGCAATATGGGTTACGACAGCACCGTGACGAAGATCCCGGCCGCCGCGCTGGCGATGGAAGACGCGATGATGCTCCACCGGATGCAGGATCGTGGAGAGCGGGTCGTCGTCCGGCTCCAGATGGAAGCCCACCTCCTGCCCGACGCCGACAGCCGCAATGTGATGGCCGAAATCACCGGCCGCGAGCACCCGGAACAGGTCGTGGTGATGGGCGGCCACATCGATTCGTGGGACGTGGGCCAGGGCGCCATGGATGATGGCGGCGGCGTGGTGGCCGCCTGGGAGGCGGTGCATCTCCTCCGCCGGCTCGGCCTGCGGCCCAGGCGGACCATCCGCGTCGTCGGCTGGACCAACGAGGAGAACGGCCTCCGCGGCGGGACCGCCTATCGCGACTCGCTCGGCGACCGCGTCGCCGATCACGTCCTTGCCCTGGAGTCGGACGGCGGGGCGTTCCGGCCCCGCGGCTTCGACTTCACCGGCTCCGATTCGGCCTTTGCGATAATCCGCCAGGTGGCCGCGCTGCTGGCGCCGCTGCAGGCGGATTCCATCGAGCGGGGCGGTGGCGAGGCGGACATCGGGCCGCTCATGGAGCGGGGGGTGCCCGGAATGGGACTCCGCACCCAGGACAGCCGCTATTTCTGGTACCATCACACCCAGGGCGATACCCTCGACAAGCTCGACCCCGAGGAGCTGGCCCGCTGCGTGGCGGTGATGGCGGTGATGGCCTACGTGGTGGCCGATCTGCCGGAGCCGTTGCCGCGATAGAACAGGGGAAAGTTCGTGTTTTCCCCCTTCCCCTTCCCCTTTTCCCGCTTCCCGCTTCGGGTCACCCCAGAAACAGCTTCTGCGGATCCAGCACCTCGCGCAGCAGGTGCAGCTCGCGCGCGGTGGGCGGCGCCACCTGGTCGAGCCGGTCCCGCACCTTGAGTGGCCAGCCGACGTTTGCCTTCACCTCGTCCACGGTCACATCCGGATAGAGCGACGTCAGGATCATCTCGCCGGTCGCCGGGTCGCTCTCCAGGATTCCCTTGTCGGTGATGACCTTCACCGGTCCAGCGCCGGGCATGCCAAGCTCCCGCCGGGACTTGCCTCGACAGCGCTGACCCGGACTGGTCAGGAAGTCGACTTCGGCGGGGAAGGCCCGGTTGTTGAGTCGGCTGATGATCAGCACCCGTCTCGCATGCACCGCGATCTCCGCGGCGCCGCCGGAGCCGGGCAGCCGGACCTTCGGTTTCTCGTAACTGCCGATGACGGTCGTGTTGATGTTCCCCCACCGGTCGATCTGCGCCCCGCCGAGGAAGCCGACTTCGATCCTGCCGTTCTGCAGGAAGAGCTGGAACACGTCCGCCATGGAGCAGACCATCAGCGAGCCGGTGACCAGCGACGGATCGCCGATCGAGACCGGAAGCCGCTCCGGCACCGCGCCGACCGCGCCGGACTCGTAGATCAGCACCAGGTCCGGGGCCTGGAGCGCCCGCGCGAGGTTGCAGGCCAGGTTGGGGAGCCCGATTCCGACGAAGGTCACCTCGCCGTCCTTGAGCTCGCGGGCCGCGACCGCGGCCATCATCTCGGAGGGCGAATACTCAGAAGCCATAGTTCACGCCCTCGCAGTAGTGGTCCTTTGCCTTCAGCCGCTCGGCGAGCCCGGGCAGCTTGGCCATGTACTCCGCGCGGTCCTTCACCCCGTGAACGAACTCGTCGAGGTACTGCTGCAGCTTCGCCGGATCACGGGAAACGTCCTCCCATGCCACGTAGAAGTCGTTGTCGCGGTCGTAGTATCCCTGGGCATACGAGGGATGACAGCCCCAGGGCTCCACCACCACCGCGTCGACGATCATTCCGGGAATCAGGGTGCGGTTCGGATCGGCCCGGATGACCGACTCATCGACCAGATCCTCCACCACCACGATCACCCGTTTCGAGGCGAAGGCCGCCTCCTTCTGCACGCCCAGGAGGCCCCAGACCTGCGCGTTGCCGTTCCGGTCGGCGCGCTGGGCGTGGATGATGGTGACGTCGGGATTGAGGGCCGGCACGGTGGCCAGTTCCTCACCCGTGTACGGGCAGGTCACCGTGCGAATGAGCGGATTGGCCGTCGGCAGGTCGGTCCCCATGTAGTTGCGCATCACCCAGAAGGGCAGCCGCGCCGCGCCCGCCGACATCCGCGCCACCATCCCGAAGTGGCTGTACTCCTCGATCTCGAGCTTCGGGGTGCCCTTCTCCACCGCCCGGCGGAAGGCGTGCAGCGAGCCCGCCCCCGGGTTGCCGGCCCAGGAGAAGACCAGCTTTCTGGCGCAACCGGCCGCGATCATCTGGTCGTAGATCAGGTCGGGGGTGAGCCGCGCAATCGTCAGGTCCTTCCGCCGCTGGCGGATGATCTCGTGGCCGGCGGCGAAGCAGATCAGATGGGTGAAGCCCTCGATCACCACGGTATCGCCGTCGTGCACATGGGCGGCGATGGCGTCCTTCATCGAAACGACCTTCGATCGCATACGACTCCCTGGGGATGAACCGTCAGCTTGCCGTGGATTTCGGTCGGGCGGCGGCGGCGGGCTCGAGGGTGGTGTCCAGCTCCGAGATGAGCTGTTCGGATGCGCCGGCCAGGTGCCGCTCCAGCAATGAGGCAGCGGCCTCGGCGTCGCGGGAGCGGATCGCGGCCAGCAGATCGCGATGCTCCTGCTCGAACCGCCCCCGGTGCTTGAGCATCAGCCCGTGGGACAGCCAGTAACGGTCGACCCGGCGCAGCAGCCCCGCGATCAGCTCGTGCAGCCGGGGCCGGCCGTCGAGATCCGAGATCATCTGGTGGAAGTCGACATCCAGCGACCCCCAGGCCGCGCCATCCGTCGCCGCCTCCGCCGCATCGAGGATCCCCGCCGCCCGGTCGAGCGACGCCTCGCTGAGCCGCGGCGTGGCGGTGCGGATGGCGGCCGTCTCGAGGATGGCGCGGATCTCGTAGATCTCCCGAATCTCGTCGGCGGAAAGCGAGGTGACGGTCGCCCCGCGATTGGCCTGGTAGGTCACCAGCCCCTCGGACTGCAGCTGGCGCAGCGCCTCCCGCACCGGGATGTGGCTCACCCGGAGCTGGGCGGCGATCTCGTCCTGGGGCAGCGGCGCGTTGGCCTTGAGCACTCCGGTCGCGATGGCCTCGCGGAGCACGTCGGCCACCAGCTCGTGGCTCGACTGCTTGCGCACCGCGGGGCATCCGCTCCAGTACCTGATCCAGTTGCACTGCGTTCCTTGGGAATGAGCCTGTTGGCGGGTCAGTCTTGCCAAAGAATATATTATATATTATCCTATCTAACGTCAAGCACGGCATAGTATTGAACTATGCCGTGCAATGCCTTTCCGCCGTCGAGGTCGCCCATGGAAGCCAAGCAGCCGATGAAGGCCGGTCAGCCGTTCCGCTATCCTCCGGCCCGCGAATTCGTCGAGCCGGACTGGACCAGGATCCCGGGATATCGCGGCGTGACCGCGGCCGAGTGGGAGGACGCCACCTGGCAGCGGAAGCACACGGTGAAGAGCCTGCGCGAGTTCAAGGCGGTGCTCGGCGACCTGCTGCCGACTTCGCTGGCCGACAGCATCGCGAAGGACCATGAGCAGCGCGCGACGATGTCGATGCTCATCCCGCCCCACATGATCAACACGATGAACCTGTCCGACCCTGTGGGCCGATCCGGTGCGCCACTACATGGCCCCGGCCTTTGCCGACCGGCTCACCGAGTGGGCCAATCATCCCAAGGCCTCGCGCGACAGCCTCCACGAGCACGACATGTGGGTGGTCGAGGGGCTGACCCATCGCTATCCCACCAAGGTGCTGGCGGAGATGCTCTCCACCTGTCCGCAGTATTGCGGACACTGCACCCGCATGGACCTGGTCGGCAACGATGTGCCGCAGGTGCAGAAGCTGAAGTTCAACATCCCGCAGAAGGACCGGCACCAGCAGATGCTGGACTACCTGCGGAAGACCCCGTCGGTCCGCGACGTCGTGGTCTCCGGCGGCGACATCGCGAACCTGCACATCAGCCAGCTCGAGCCGTTCGTGAGCGCGCTGATGGACATCCCCAACATCCGCGACATCCGCCTCGCCTCCAAGGGGCTGATCGGCCTGCCGCAGCACTACCTGCAGGACAGCGTGATCGCGGGGCTGGAGCGGCTGGCGAAGAAGGGCATCGAGCGGGGCGTGGACCTCGCGCTCCATACCCATGCCAACCACGCCCAGCAGGTGACGCCGCTGGTCGGCAAGGCGACCCGGAAGCTGCTCGAGATCGGCTTCCGCGACGTGCGCAATCAGGGCGTGCTGCTCCGCGGCGTCAACGCGACCTCGAAGGACCTGCTCGAGCTCTGCTTCATGCTGCTCGATCACGCCAAGATCCTGCCGTACTACTTCTACATGTGCGACATGATCCCCAACTCCGAGCACTGGCGCACCTCGGTGGGGGAGGCGCAGCAGCTGCAGCACGACATCATGGGCTACCTGCCCGGCTTCGCCACGCCGCGGATCGTCTGCGACGTCCCCTTCGTCGGCAAGCGCTGGGTGCATCAGGTGGCCGAGTACGACCGGGAGAAGGGCGTCAGCTACTGGACCAAGAACTACCTCACCAGCATCGAGTGGGGCGATACGGCCAAGCTGAACCAGAAGTATGAGTACTTCGATCCGATCCACACCCTCCCGCCGTCGGGCCAGGAGTGGTGGCGGCGGCAGGCGGCGGAGCAGACAGCGCGGCCGAGTGCCACTCACGCGGTGCACGCGTAAACAGCGGGGAAACGGGAAAGGGGTCCCTCGGGCTCTCTGGTTCCCTTCCCTCTTCCCCCTTCCCCTTTCCCCATGCATCCAGGCCTGACCCGAACGGTGACGCCATGACCACCCGCGACTACCCCCGCATCCTCACTCCGCCGCCCGGCCCGAAGGCCAAGGCGATCATCGACCGCGACGCGGCCTGGACCTCGACCTCCTACATCAAGGAGTATCCGCTGGTCATCGGGGGCGGGAAGGGGGCGATGGTCGAGGATGTCGACGGCAACCGCTACATCGACTACATGGCGGGCATCGCGGTCTCCTCGACCGGCTACAACCACCCCAGGGTGGTGGAGGCCATCAAGGCGCAGGCCGACAAGTTCCTGCACATCTGCGGCACCGATTTCTACTTCGAGGGATTCGCGCAGCTGGCGGAGCGGCTCGCCAGGCTCGCCCCCGGTCCCAGCCGGAAGCGCACCTTCCTCGCCAACTCCGGCACCGAGGCGGTCGAAGGCGCCATCAAGCTCGCGCGCTATCACACCCGCCGCTCGGCGCTGATCGCCTTCCAGGGCTCCTTCCACGGGCGCAGCTACGGCGCGATGAGCCTCACCTCCAGCAAGATGAAACAGCACAAGCACTTCGGTCCGATGCTGCCGGAGGTCTACCACGTCCCGTACGCCAATCCCTACCGGATGGGTGGCGACCAGGCCGCGATCGCCTGTTCTCTGGCCGCGCTGGAGGATCTCTTCACCCGTCAGGTCTCGCCCGACGATGTGGCAGCGATCTTCCTCGAGCCGGTACAGGGCGAGGGCGGCTACGTCATTCCGCCCCTGGGCTTCATCAAGGCGCTGCGGGAACTCTGTGACCGCCACGGCATCCTGCTCGTCGCCGACGAAGTGCAGAGCGGCGTCGGACGCACCGGGAAGTGGTGGGCCTGCGACTGGGAAGGGGTCGAGCCCGACATCATCATCACCGCCAAGGGGCTCGGCTCCGGGATGCCGATCGGAGCGTTCATCGCGAAGGAGTCGGTGATGACCTGGGAGGCAGGCAGCCACGGCTCCACCTTCGGCGGCAATCCGGTCAGCGTCGCCGCGGCCCTGGCCACCCTGGACGTGATCGAGCAGTCGCTGCCGCACATCCAGCAGATGGGAGAGCGGATGCTGGGCCACGCCCGCCGCATGCAGGAGAAGTACGCGGTCATCGGCGACGTGCGCGGCCGGGGTCTCATGCTGGGCATCGAGTTCGTGAAGGACCGGCAGACCAGGGAGCCGTTCCCGGAGATCATCGACCGGATCACCGAGCGGGCCTTCAACAAGGGCCTCCTGCTGCTCGGCTGCGGCAAGAGCACCTTCCGCCTCGCGCCACCGCTGGTCCTCGATCAGTACGATGTCGATACCGGGATGGCGATCCTCGAGGAGTGCCTGAAGGAAGAGGACTGAACTACAGGTACCTCAGCCACTTCGCTTCGGAGGTCGCCTTGAAGCCGGCGTACCACCTGCAGGCGAAGGTCAGCAGCGCCACCGCCACCATGAAGACCAGGTACAGCTCGCCCAGCCCCCAGACGGTCCCGTCGGGCGCGGGCCCGACCATCGCGGGGTGATTCTCGAACAGCCAGGGAACCGCCGCCGGGTGCCGCACGGCGTCGTAGCCGAGCGCCAGCAGGTGAATCAGCGGAATGTGCAGCAGGTAATAGAAGAGTGGCACCCGCCCGAAGGTCGTCACCCATTCCACTACCCTGCCGTGCGCGGTCTCCAGTACAGGCAGCAGCGCGATCACCGGCCCCAGCGTCATGCAGAGAAAGAGGAGGGATGCCGGATACTTCGTGGTGTTGAGGAAGGACATCACCGCCGGCATCCGGGCGGTGCTCCATGGCCGTGGATCGCCGTAGAGATTGAACCCGCGCAGCAGCAGGAAGACAGCGATCGCGCCGCCGCCGATGGCGAGGCAATACCGCCGGGAGACGGCGGGCTCCATCCGGAGCACCGCCCCGAAGGCGTAGCCGAGGGCCATGACCCCGGCCCAGGGCACCAGCACGTAGAGCACGAACAGCACCGGCCCCTCGCTGCCGAGCTGGATCGGACCCCCGAGATACAGCAGCTGCCAGAGCCAGGTGAGCGAGCCGGTCGGACCGTCTGGTCCGAGGCCGGCAACCACTCCATCCAGGAGATTGTGGCCGCCCACGATGACCGCACCGAATGCGGCGGCCGCCCAGAGCGGCAGCCGTACCAGACCGGCGAGCACGATCATCGACCAGCCGAGCACCCAGATGACCCCGGCGAGGGCGGTGCCGACCTGGAAGTTGAAGGTCCAGGCGAGTCGCACGACCGTCAGCTCCAGGAATACCAGCCAGAGCCCGCGCACGGCCAGGAACCGGGACAGCGCCGGGCGGCTGCCCAGCCGCTCCCCGTTCAGATACGCGCTGGTGCCGGCGAGGAAGACGAAGGCGGGGGCGCAGAAGTGGGTGATCCAGCGGGTGAAGAAGATGCCCGGCGTGGGGCCACCGGCCGGGAGGCCGGAGTACACTCGCACGTGGTCGATCGCCATGAGGACCATGACGGCGCCGCGCACGATATCCACCGAGGCGATGCGACGTGAGGGCATCGTTCGCTCCGTGCTGCTGAAGGCGACTCTTCGTGGGCCGGGGCGGCTGAGGTCCGCCCCGGCAGCCTCCCCTTCACTCTGCTCCGTCCACCGGCCCCGTCTTTACCCCTCGACGACGGTCCGGCTCTGCTCGCGCATGAACTGCTGCACGTACCATGGCCCGCAGCCGCCCTTGCCGCTGGAGCCGCTGCCCTTCCATCCGGTGAACGGCTGGGCGCCCGGCCAGGCACCGGTGGTGGCGCCGCTCTTCTTGTTCACGTAGCAGACGCCGGCCTCGACCTCGTCGAAGAACCGGTCGATCTCCGCCTGTTTCTTCGAGAAGAACCCCGCGGTCAGGCCGTACTCGGCCTTGTTGGTCTCGGCGATCGCCTGGTCCAGGGACTCGACCGGCGCCACCGCCAGGAAGGGGGCGAACAGCTCCTCCATGAACAGGCTGCTCGCCAGCGGCAGCTCCGCGATCGTCGGGGCGACGAAGTGCCCCTTGTCGAAGACATCACCGCGCAGCCGCTGCCCGCCGAGGAGCACCTTTCCCTCGCGGCCGGCCTGGGCCACCGCCTTTTCCCAGCGCTGCACAGCCTTGTCGTTGATCACCGGCCCGAACCACACGTCGCGCCGGGTGACGTCGCCCATGGTGATCCCCCTGGTCTTCTCGATCAGCTTCTCGATGAAGGGCTGGGCGACCGCCTTGTGGACGTAGACCCGGCTGGTGGCGCTGCACTTCTGGTTCTGGAGTCCGAAGGCCGACCGCATGACGCCCTCGGCCGCGGCGTCGAGGTCGGCGCTGTCCATCACGATGGTCGAGTTCTTCCCGCCGAGCTCCATCAGGCACGGCTTGACCCAGTTCTGGGAGAGGCCGTGGAAGATCCGCATGCCGACACCCTTCGACCCGGTGAACACCACCCCATCGGTCAGGGGGTGCTGCCAGAGCGGATCGCCGATCTCCCGGCCATGGCCCGAGACGAAGTTGAACACCCCGCTGGGGACGCCGGCGTCGCGATAGACCTCGTACAGCTTGAGCCCGGTCCAGGGGGTATCCTCGGCCGGCTTGTAGACCACCGCGTTCCCGGTCATGAGCGCCGACGACGACATGCCGGTCGAGAGGGCCAGCGGGAAGTTGAACGGCGCGATGCAGACGAAGACCCCGTAGGGGCGCAGCATCTCGGTGTTGCGCTCGATCGGCGTCATCTTCGCCATCTCGCGGGTGAAGCCGTGGTGATCCTCGACCTGCTGGCAGTAGTAGTCGATGAGGTCGGCCGATTCTTCGGTGTCTCCCATCGCCTCGAAGCGATTCTTGCCGACTTCGTAGCTCATGATCGCCGAGAGCAGGAACTTCCGTTCGCGAATGAGCTCCGCCGCTCGGCGCAGGATGCGTACCCGTTCCTGCCATGAGAGCGCGGCCCAGCCCTTCTGCGCGTCGTGGGCGGTGCGGAGCGCCAGGTCGACATGCTCCTCTGCGGCGCAGGCGAACCGTCCGAGCACCATGCCGGTGTCGATGGGCGATACGTCGAGGATCGGCTCGGCGCCGGTCACCTCCACCGCCTTGCCGCCGATGTAGAGCGGGTAGTTCTTCCCCGCGGTGGCCCGGACCTCCGCCAGCGCCGCATCATAGGCGCGGTGGAAGGCCTCCATATCCACGTTGGTCGAGGTGTAGGTGATCTTCTGCTGCGGGGCAGTAGCGGTCATGCATCCTCCAGACGGCCTGTCCCATCGTCCGTGCGCGACGCGAAGGTCGCGCGGCACAGGACGGGGTCAGGCCAGGTTGAGTTTCCGGGTGGTCTGCTCCAGTGCGACCCTGAAACGTCGCACCAGCTCGTCGATTTCCGCTTCGGTGATCACGAACGGCGGCGCCAGGCAGGAGAGATCGCCGTTGGTGCCATCGGCCTGGCCCATGTTGGCCCAGGTCATCAGCCCTGCTGCGAGCGCCTGTTCGCTGAAGGTCTCCGCGAACTTGAGTTTCCGCGCGAACGGCGCCCGGCTCCCCTTGTCCGCCACGAACTCGATCCCGGCGAGCAATCCGCGCCCGCGCACGTCGCCGATGTACGGCAGGGCGCGCAGCGGCTCCAGCTTCCGGTGCAGGACCTCGCCCATCTCGCGGCACCGTTTCACCAGCCCGTGCTGCTTGATGTAGCGCACCGCGGCGAGCCCCGCCGCGGCGAGCACCGGATGATGGCTGAAGGTCTGGGCGTGCAGGAGGGCGCCGGATCCCTTCGCGATCGGATCGAGCAGCTTCCGCGAGGCGACGACCACCGAGAGGGGCGCGTAGCCGCCGGTGATCCCCTTGCCGAAGGTCACGATGTCGGGGACGACGCCGTACTGCTCGATCGCGGACCAGGTGCCGGTACGGCCCGCCCCCACCAGGACCTCGTCCGCAATGAGCAGGACCTCGTTTCGGTCGCAGATCTCCCGCACCCGCTTGAAATAGCCCGGCTCGGGCACCGCGTGCCCGGTGCTGCTGCCGCCGACCGGCTCCACGATGAACGCCGCGACATTCTCGGCCCCGAGCTGCCGGATCGCGGACTCGAGCCCCGCGCCGGAACAGACGGGGCAGTCCGCCGAGCCCCCGCACTCGCAGCGGTAGCCGTACGGCGCGGGAATCCGGTGGATGTCCACCAGCCATTCCCGAAAATAGGTCTTGTAGTGTTCCCGGGCCGAGGCAGACAGGGCCAGCAGGGTATTGCCGTGATACGCCGGGAAGAGCGCGATGACCTTGTGCTTGGACGGCTTGCCGGTCTCCACCCAGTACTGTCGCGCCAGCTTGAGCGCCGCCTCGACCGCCTCGGAGCCGCTGCCGAGGAAATAGAACTTGTCGAGCGCCGGAGGCGTCAGGGTGGCGAGCTCGTCGGCCAGCGCTTCGACCGGCTCGTTGGTGAACGCCGTGCCGTTGAGGTAGGCGATTCTGGAGGCCTGATCCGCCATCGCCTGGCCGATCTCGCGGATTCCGTGGCCGAGATTCGCGACGAACGCGCCACCCGAACCGTCGAGGTAGCGATTGCCGTCGGCATCGATGAGCCAGCACCCTTCGCCCCGGGTGATGAGCGGAAAGCGCCGGGTGAGCTTCCGGTAGAAGACGTGAGAATCGGGATACTGGTAGGGGGGCATAGGGCAGGGAATTTCGCCCGGACGGACGGCCGACGCCAGCGTGAATGATTATGCGGTTGGCGCCGGGCCACGTCGGGCGCGGCGAGCGTGAGGACGACCGAAGGTCGCCGCTACACCAGCCTCGCCCCGTTCGGCACCGGCTGCTCCGGCTGGGCCAGGACGATGGCGCCATCCTCCCGCGCAAAGCCGGTGACCAGCACCTCCGAACGGAACGGTCCGATCTGCTTGGGCGGGAAGTTGAGCACCGCGAGCACCTGGCGGCCGAGCAGCTCCTCTCTCGTGTAGAGCGTGGTGACCTGCGCGCTCGAGCGCCGCGTGCCGAGCTCGCCGAAGTCCACCGTGAGTTTCCAGGCCGGTTTCCGTGCCTCGGGAAAGGCCTCGACGGCGATGATCGTCCCGACGCGCAGCTCGACGCGTTCGAAATCGGCCCAGCTGATCGGCGTCGGTAACGGCTCGGTACCCATTCAGGATCCTCCAGTGCCGGTCAGCGTGTTGACCACATCCGCGATTCGCTGCGCATCCATCCCGTGCGGCAGGCCGACGTGCACTTCGGGTACCCCCGTCGCCCGCACCAGTTCGGCGACGTGGTCGGCCCGGACTCCGCCACCGGCCACGATCGTGACGCGATCACCCCAGCGCTCCTGCAGCCGCGCCAGCCGGGAGGCGCCTTCGCGCGCGGTGGCCGCGCCACCGGAGGTGAGAACCCGGGAGACACCCAGCTCGACCAGCAGGGCCACCGAGGCATCCAGGTCGGGGGTGGCGTCGATTGCCCGGTGAAAGGTGCACGGCAGCGGACCCGCCTCGAGCACCAGACGCTCGGTGCGGGCCCGGTGAATGCGTTCCCCGCTCGACAGCGCGCCGATCACCACCCCATCCGCACCAGCCCGCCGCGCCTCCCGGATGTCTGCCAGCATGACCTCTTCCTCGGACGCATCGAAGACGAAGCTGCCGGGGCGGGGCCGGATCATCACGTGCAACGGCACCCGGGTACAGGCGAGGACCGCGCGCATCAGTTCCAGGTCCGGCGTGACCCCGCCCTCGGCGAGGTTGCCGCACAGCTCGAGACGCGCCGCTCCCGCCCGTTCGGCGGCGACCGCGGACGTCGCGCTTTCGACACAGGCCTCGACCAGAATCACCGCGGGGAACCTGACAGGTTCGAGAAGTCACCCAATCTCACTCCTCTCCCCCCTCGACAGAAGTCCCGGCCCTGCTGACGCCGATTACAGCACTCTCCTTGCGGCCCTGACGCAGCGACCCGGGACCACGCCATCGGCTGGTGCAGGCAGGAGGTCACATGTCGACCGTGCCGGACTTGCGGCCCCGAGATTCCCGGGCGATCATCGGTCAACCACTCGGGAGTCTGCATGCGTCGCGTCCTGCCGTTCGCCCTGCTCCTCGCCGCCGCGTCGCTCGCCGCGCAGGAGTCCCGCCGCCCCGTCACCCTCGACGACCTGCAACGTCTCAAGGATGTGAGCGATCCCCAGCTCTCTCCCGACGGCGCATGGGCGGCCTACACGGTGAGCGAAGTGGATGTCAAAGGCGACCAGCACGTCAGCGATCTGTGGATGACGAGCTGGGACGGCAAGACCACGGTCCGGCTGACCAGCAGCCCGAAGGAAAGCGAGAGCACGCCGCGCTGGAGTCCCGATGGCAAATGGCTCGCGTTCCTGTCCAGCCGGGGAGACGAGCACGAATCCGACCAGCTCTGGCTGCTGAGCCGCGCGGGTGGCGAGGCCACCAAGGTGACGGACATCCGGCCGGGCATCGACGACTACGTCTGGTCGCCGGACGGATCGAAGCTGGTGTTGGTGATCGAGGACGCGGACTCGGTCGAGGTCACCTCCGTCGCGGCGGACGCCCAGCCCGCCGCCGCCGACGATTCCGCCAGATCCAAGACCGACCCACCGATCGTGATCGACCGCTATTACTTCAAGGAAGACATTACCGGCTACGTGCGCCGGAAGCGAAAGCACCTCTACCTGTTCACCGTCGCGGATCGCTCGGTCCAGCCACTGACCACGGGCGGCTATGATGAGCGCCTGCCCGGGTGGTCGCCCGATGGAAAGCGGCTGGTCTTCGTCAGCAAGCGGGTCGGCGACGACCCCGATCGCGGCGGGAACTACGATCTCTGGGTGATGGATGCGGCCGCCGGCGCCGCGCCCCGCCAGCTCACCACCTTCGCCGGTCCCGACGCCGCGCCTGACTGGGAGAGCCGGCCGGCGTGGAGTCCGGACGGCCGGACGATCGCCTACCTGCAGGGGGGCGCGGACACCCTCATCTACTATGCGGGGTTCAAGCTCGCCGTGATTCCGGCCGACGGGAGCGCGGGACCGAGGCTGCTCACCGCGGCGCTCGACCGGAACGTCACCCGGCCGACGTGGGGCGCCGACGGCAGGTCCATCTACCTGCGCATCGAGGACGATCGCATCCAGTACCTCGCTCGCATCCCCGCCACCGGCGGCCCCATCGAGCGGGTCGTCGACGGCCGGCGGGTGGTGCAGGACTTCTCGCTGGGGCCTGAGGGACGGCTGGCGGCGCTGGTGGAATCGCCGGCGGCGCCGGCGGAGGTCTATGCCGTCGAGGGCACCACCCTGCGGCCGCTCTCCCGCCAGAACGACTCCCTGCTCGCCGTCGTGCGCCTCTCGCCGGTCGAGGAGATCAGCGTGAAGAGCAGGGACGGCACCGTGGTCAACGGCTTCCTGATCCGGCCGATCGACTACGCCCCGGGCACCCGCTACCCGACGATCCTCAACCTGCACGGCGGGCCGGTCGGCGAATACGAGAATGACTTCAACTTCTACTGGCAGACCCTGGCGGCGCACGGCTACGCGGTGGTCGCGATGAACCCGCGCGGCAGCTCGGGTCGCGGCGAGAAGTTCTCGCTCGCGATCTGGGCCGACTGGGGCAACAAGGACGTGCAGGACGTGCTGGCCGGCGTGGACTACGCCGTCAAGGCGGGCGTCGCCGATTCCGCGCGGCTCGGCGTCGGCGGCTGGAGCTACGGCGGCATCCTGACCAACTACGTGATCGCCTCCGATCCCCGCTTCAAGGCCGCCACCAGCGGCGCCAGCATCTCGAACATCCTCGCCGGCTTCGGCACCGACATGTACGTGCGCGAGTACACCGCCGAGCTGGGTGTGCCGTGGAAGAACGCGGCAACCTATCTCAAGCTCTCCTATCCCTTCCTGCACGCCGACCGGATCAGGACCCCGACCCTGTTCCTCTGCGGCAGCAAGGACTTCAACGTGCCGCTGCTCAATTCGGAGCAGATGTACCAGGCCCTCCGCAGCCTCGGTGTGCCGACCAGCCTCGTCATCTATCCCGGCCAGTTCCACGGCATCAGCAAGCCCAGCTACCAGCGCCACCGCTGGGAGCAGTACCTGAGCTGGTACGGTCGATATCTTCAGAACTGACGGCGGCAGACCCCGCGCCCTCACCAATTCGAGTCGCACACCGATGACCCGATCTGCGGTACCACTCCTCGGCAAGGTCGGCCTCCCGGCCCCGATCGCCGAGCTCGCCCGCCGCACCTGGGACGCCGTCATCGTCGGCGGCGGCCACAACGGGCTCACCTGCGCCTTCTACCTGGCCCGCGCGGGGAAGCGGGTGCTGGTGCTGGAGGCGCGGGAACGCATCGGGGGCGCGTGCACGCTCGAAGACACCTGGCCCGGCTACCGGGTCTCGCCCTGCGCCTACGTGGTGGGACTGCTGCATCCGAAGGTGATTGAGGAGTTGCGGCTGCCGGCGCGCGGCTACGAGTGGACCCCGGCGATGGGTGGCTATTTCGTCCCCTTCGACGACGGCTCCAGCATCCAGCTGTGGGATGACGAGGCGAAGGCCGACGCCGAACTCCGCGCCTTCAGTCCGAAGGATCTGCAGGGCCGGCACGACATGCACGGCCTCATGAAGCGGATCTGCGACGCCCTCCGCCCCCTCGATGACCGGGACACCTGGCTGCATCGCGCACCCTCGCGCGCGGTGATCGAGGAAAAACTGGGCCACGACGGCGATGCCATCGGACTGCTGTTCGACTGGTCGATCGCCGACCTGCTCGACCGCTTCCTGGTCGACGAGCGGATGAAGCTGGCCTACATGGGACAGGGCGTGGTGGGAAGTGCGGCGAGCCCCTTCGACCGGGGTACGGCGTCGATCTACTATCACCACTTCTGCGGACGGCTGGATCAGGGCGAACCCGGCGGCTGGGGCTACGTGAAGGGTGGCATGGGGATGGTGTCGTTCCTCATCCACGATGCTGCCGTCGAGGCCGGCGCGACGGTCGCGGCCGGAGTGCCGGTGGCCCGCATCATTCCCGGGGAGGGTGTCGAACTCGCAGCAGGGGAGCGGATCCGCGCGCCGATCATCATCTCCAACGCCGACCCGGTGGTCACCGCTCGCCTGCTCGGTGCCGCCGCGGACGCCAGATGGAAGCAGCGGGTGGATGCCGTCCCCATGAAGAGCGCCACGGTGAAGTTCAACGCCGCGCTCGCCGAGCTGCCGGACTTCCGGGCCCGCCCCGGCACCCGGATGCCGCACCACCTCGCCACGATCAACACGCCGGTCAGCCGTGAGGAGTGGCGCCAGGGGCATGCGGACGCCATGGCGGGCAGGCTCCCGAAGCGGGTGTGGACCGAGATCTACCTGCAGACCGCGTATGATCCGAGCGTCGCGCCCGAGGGGAAGCACCTGATGAGCGTCTTCTCCCAGTACGTGCCGCACACCTTTGCGTCGGGGAACTGGGACGACCACCGCCAGGCCGCGGGTGACCTGGTCCTCGCCTCCATCGGCCGGTTCTGCTCCAATCTCCCCGGCGCCGTGCTGCAGTCCGAGGTGCTCGGCCCGCCGGACGTGGAGGCGCGGCTCGGACTCACCGGCGGCCAGATCTTCCAGGGGGAGTGCCTGCCCGAGTACATGTGGCAGAACCGCTTCTCCTACCGGACGCCGATGCCGGGGGTGTACCTCTGCGGCGCCTGCACCCATCCGGGCGGCAGCGTGATCGGGATCAACGGCCGCAACGCCGCCTACGAGGTTCTGGGACTGCTGGACTAGGCTCACTCACAACAGAAAGCACCTGATGCTCAAGCACCGCTCCCTGCTTCTCGCGCTGCTGCCGCTGCTCCTCGCCGGTCGCGATCAGCAGACCACGCCGGCGCCTCCCGCGGTGCAGACGGACAGCACCCAGGTCATCATGCTGGGCACCGGCATGCCGTTCCCGGACCCGAAGGCCCAGGGCCCGGCGACGGCCGTCACCGTCGGCGACCGGGTCTTTGTCTTCGACGCGGGGCCCGGGGCCGAGCGGCAGCTGACCGCCGCGGGGCTGCCGGTCCGCGGTGGCCCGGTGACGGCACTCTTCCTCACCCACCTGCACAGCGACCATACCCTCGGCCTGCCTGACTTGATCCTCACCTCCTGGGTGATGGGCCGGCGGATGCCGCTCAGGATCTTCGGCCCGCCCGGCACCCAGGCGATGGCCGACCATATCATCGCCGCGTGGGCCGAAGACATCGCCATCCGCACCAATGCGAAGGAACGCTCTGCGGCAGGCGGATACAAGGTGGATGTCAGGGAGATCGGCGGCGGCGTGATCTACGATTCCGCCGGCGTGCGGGTCACGGCCATTCCGGTCCTGCACGGAGCCTGGAAGTACGCCTTCGGCTATCGCATCGATGCGCCGGGCAAGGTCATCGTGATTTCCGGCGACACCCGGCCCTGTCCGGCGCTGGAGCGCGCGGCGGCGGGGGCGGACATCCTGATCCACGAGGTCTATCCCGCCGCGCGCCTCAAGGCCGAACTCCGTCCCGGCGGCGACACCTGGCCCGACTACATGCGCTCCTTCCATACTTCGGACCAGGAGCTCGGCGCGCTCGCGGCGCGCGCCCGCCCGAAGCTGCTGGTGCTCTATCACGTCGTCCGCATGGGCGGCACCGATGCGGAACTGCTGGCCGGGGTGCAGGCGGGCGGGTATACCGGAAAGACGGTTGTCGCCCATGACCTCGACCGTTTCTAGAATCCCGGACCGGCCCGAGTGGGCGTAGAGCACAGTGTGATGCCCTGGTGGGGGCATGCCCCGGCGCTGGAGCATGGGGAGCTGCCGGTCGGGTGCGACTTCCTCGTCGTCGGCGGCGGGATCCTGGGACTGTCCGCCGCCTACTGGCTGGCGCGCGCCGGGGCGTGTCCACTGCTCCTCGAGCGGCAAGGTATCGGCGCCGGGGCCACCGGCCGCAATGGCGGCTTCCTCCCGTTAGGCACCGCCGAGGACTACGATGCCTCCGTCGCCCGGCTGGGGCGGGGGCGGGCGCGCGAGCTGCTGGGTCTGACTCTCGAGAATCGCCGGCTGGCGGACGAGATCCTCGCGGCAGAATCGCTCGACTGCGATTTCCGCCCGGTCGGGCACCTGCACCTGACCATCGGCAGCGAGGAGGACGCGGTGAATCGCCGCCTGGCCGCGCTGCTCACCGCCGATGGCTGCGCGACGGACCATCTCGACCGCCCCGCCGCCCAGGCGATGGTCGGCACCCCGTTCGGACCGGAGATCACTGGCGGGATGTACTTCCGGGACATCGCGCTGATTCACTCCGGCAAGCTGGTCCGGGGTCTCGCCGCGGCGGCGAAGCGTCACGGCGCCACGCTGCTCCGGGCGACGGTGGAGGCGCTGGAGACTCGGGATGGCCAGACAGAGGTCCGCACCGACCGGGGCATCGTGCACCCGAAGGCCCTGCTGATCGCGGTCAACGCCTGGAGCAGTCAGCTCGTCCCCGCGCTGCGGCGGCTGATCACTCCGGTCCGAGGACAGGCCCTCGCCTTTGCGCCACGGCCGCCGCTCTTCCGCACCGGCATGACGGCAATGACGACCGCCACCGAGGAGTACTGGCAGCAGACGACCGACGGCAGCATCCTGCTGGGTGGGTGCCGCGCCATTCGGCCTGGGCGCGACGAGGGCATCCTGGATTGCGCGCCCACCGAGGATGTGCAGGCGGCGCTGGAGCGGGTCCTCCCCTCGCTCTTTCCCGACATCGGGCCGTTGCGGGTCACCCACCGCTGGGCGGGCCCGATGGCCTTCACCCCGGACCGGCTTCCGGTTGTGATGCGTCTGCCCGGCAGCGGCTGGGCCGTCGGCGGCTTTTCGGGACACGGCATGTCACTCGCCCTCGTCGTCGGCCGGCTGCTCGCGGATGGACTGCTCGGCCGCCCCGCGGACCCGCGCCTCTCGATGTTCGCCCCTGACCGGTTTGGAGCACTGACGACATGACGCCATATCACCTCACCCTGGCGCAGGCCCTCTCCCGGATGCCCGGCCCGTACGGCGACCACTTCGCGGTCCTGCTGCAGCACGGCACGCTGGAGGTCGGACTCTACGCGCCGAAGGGCAGCGACCCCCAGACACCGCATACCCGGGACGAGGTCTACATCGTGATGCGTGGCAGCGGCTGGTTCCTGAACGGCGAAGACCGCGTCGCCTTCGGCCCCGGTGACGTCCTGTTCGTACCGGCGCACCGGGAACATCGGTTCGAGCGTTTCACCGACGACCTGGCGCTGTGGGTGCTGTTCTACGGACCCGATGGGGGAGAGGTCCCCTGGACCGGATGAGCGATCGCCCCGGGGCCGTCCCGCGCAACCAGGCACCCTGACCTGCGGTCATGATCGGCGGCCGATCCTGGCTGTCGCGGGCCTCGCGCGCCCGGTAAATTCGCGCATGACCCTCGAGCCCACACTCTCCCGCGAGTACTATCTCTCCCCCGAGTCCTTCTCCCGGGAGAAGGACCGGATCTTCACTCGCGAGTGGTTCTGCGCCGGGCGCGAAGAGGAGCTCCCCGCGCCGGGCGACTATCTGCTCCTCGAGGTGGCGGGCGAGCGCGTCCTGCTGGTGCGGGCGAAGGACGGCGCCCTCCATGCCCACTACAACGTCTGCCGTCACCGCGGTTCGGAGTTGGTGCTCGGTGTCGTACCCAGGCCCGGTGGAGCCGGCCTCGGTGCCGGCCCCACTGGCAGCTTCGCCGCCGGCATCAAGTGCCCCTACCATGCCTGGACCTACAACCTCGATGGCCAGCTGCGCACCGCTCCATTTCTGGACGAAGGCCAGGGGCTCTGCAAGGCGGAGCTGTCGCTGTACGGCGTCGGCGTCGCGACCTGGGGCGGGTTCGTCTTCCTGAATCTTTCCAGCGCGACCGAGCCGGGACTCCCCCCGCTCGCCGTACAGCTGGGTGGCGCGCCGGACCGGGTGCGCCGCTACCCGCTGGCCGAGCTGCGCATCGCCCGGCGGATCGTGTACCAGGTCGCCGCGAACTGGAAAGTGATCCTCGAGAACTACAACGAGTGCTACCACTGCGGCACGGTGCACCCGGAGCTCTGCCGCGTCGTCCCGGCCTTCAAGCAGAAGGGCGGGATGGATCTCGACTGGGACCGCGGCGTGCCCCACCGCGAAGGCGCCTGGACCTTCACGATGAGTGGCACCACCGACCGCGCGCCGTTCGCCGGCCTCAGCGACGACGAGCGGGTACTCCACAAGGGTGAGCTGCTGTACCCCAACTTCATGCTCTCCCTGTCGGCCGAGCACGCGGCGGCCTTCACGCTGTGGCCGCACGGACCGGCACACACAACCGTCATCTGCGACTTTCTCTTCCACCCCGACGAGATGCGGAAGCCCGGCTTCGACCCGATGGACGCGGTGGAATTCTGGGACATCACCAACCGGCAGGACTGGGTGATCTGCGAGTCGGTCCAGCGGGGCATGGGGAGTCGCATGTTTCAGCGCGGCTTCTACGCCCCGATGGAGAGCCTCTCACTCGACATCCGCCGTTATATCGGGGAGCGGCTCCCATAGCCGCGTCGATGCCCGACTCTCCGGCGGCGCCCCCCGCCCCGCGCTTCCGGGCCCGCGTGCTCCTGCTGGGTTGCCTGGGAATCATGCTGGCGATGGCGTTACCCCTCGCCCTCTTCCCGGGCGGGATGCTGGCGATGATGGCGGTGGTCTATCCGCTGCTCTTCCTCTTCGCCTGGTGGCTGGGCCGGCGGAGCGGGATCGAGATGCGGCGGCTCGATCACCCGGTGCCCGCCTCACCGGGCCTCCTCCACATCCTGGCGATCGTCCCCGCGCTGACCGCCGTGAACTACGGCAGCTCCTGGCTGCTCTACTATCCGCTCTCGCTCATCCGGCCCGACGCCGTCCGCGCCTGGCTGCACCGCGCCGATACCCTGATCCCCGAGCCGCAGAGCCTCGCCGGCACCGTGTTGCTCTGGCTTACGGTGATCGTGCTCGCTCCAGTCGCCGAGGAGCTCATCTTCCGCGGCCTGCTGCTGCACCGCTGGTGCCGCAAATGGGGACGGACCCGCGGCATCATCGTCACCACCCTGCTCTTCGCGGCCTTTCACCTCTCTCCGCTCGGGATCTTCCTGCTCGCACTCGGCCTGACCGCGATCTATCTGCGCACCGGGTCGCTCCGTCTCACGATGGCGGCGCACGGCCTCAACAACCTGCTCGCCTTTGTCGTGGGCCCCCTGCTCGTCTGGCAGGTGAAGCCGGGCCAGGATCCGCTGCGCGCCTTTCAACAGGCCCTGCCGACCAGCCTGCTGCTGTTCGTCGCCGGAGCCGCCGCGCTCTGGTTCATGCGCGGCCGTTATCTGCCCCTCGCCGGCACACCGCTCCCGTACGATCGCAGCCCCGTGACGCATCGCTGAGCCGGGCATTCCGCTTGGCGGCTCCGCCGCACAGATTGGTGACCTTCCCATCCCCTCCCACGGAGGCCGCATGTACGTCTGTCAGTGGCACCTGGACATCCCGTTCGGCAAGCAGGGCGACGCGGTCCGCATCATGACCGCATGGGGCAGGGACAAGCTGGCCCACTCGGATTTCCGGCGGGCCCGAGGCATTCGATTGATGGCCGGACATGTCGGTGTCTCGCCATCGCACATCGTCGACGAGTACCTCTTCGATTCACTCGCCGATTTCGAGGCCGCCCTGGGCGGCATGGGTGCCGGACCGTTCAAGGAACACGCGCAGGCCCTGGCGCCGCTGATCATTCCCGGAACCCAGCGGTGGGACGTCTACAAGGTGATCGGAACATGATACGCTTCCTTCGACTGGCAATCCTTCCGTTGTGCAGCGCCGCCGCACTGTCGGCCCAGGTGGACACCGCCGGCGCCGGCCGCATCCTGGACCAGGCGCTCAACCACTCGGAGGTGATGCCCAACCTCCAGCACCTGGCCGACGTCATCGGCCCCAGGCTCACCGGCTCGCCCGCGATGCTGCGCGCCAACGAGTGGACCGCCGCGCAGTTCCGCGGCTACGGCCTCGAGGCGCACCTCGAACCGTGGCAGTTCGGGGTGACCTGGACCCGCGGCTCCGCGGAGTTCACTATCCGCGCCCCGTTCGAGCGCCATCTCACCGCAGAGAGCTGGGCCTGGACGGCCGGCACCGGCGGCAAGACGCTGAGCGGCCCGGTAGTGCGGGTGGATGTCTCAACCCCCGAGAGCCTCGCCGTGTACCAGGGGCGGGTGAAAGGCGCCTGGCTCCTCACCCGACCGGCCAATCCGATCTGGAACCCCGACGGCCCGCCGATGGCGGCGGCCGATTCGGCGGCCCAGCAGGCCGCGATGCGGGCCCAGTTCGCGCGGCCGGCGGATACCTCCGAGACCGCGCGCAAGGCGCGGCAGCAATTTCAGACCGATCTCCCCTACCTGCTCAAGCAGGCCGGCGCGCTCGGCACCCTGCGCGACGGCGGCAAGGAGCAGGGACTGCTCAACATGAGCGGCAGTCCGAACAGCGTCTCGCCGCTCCCCAGCGTGGTCATCGCGCACGAGGACTACGCCATGTTCGACCGGCTGACCGCACGGGGGATCGTGCCCAGACTCGACGGCCGGATCGACAACCGGTTCGGCGCGGGGCCGGTGATGCAGTACAACACCGTCGCCGAGATTCGCGGCGCCGAGTTGCCCAACCAGGTCGTGATCCTCGGGGCCCACCTCGACAGCTGGGATCTTGGCACCGGCACGACGGACAACGGCACCGGGTCGATGGTGGTGCTGGAGGCGGCGCGGGCCATCATGCAGTCCGGCCTCAAGCCCGCACGCACCATTCGCTTCATCCTCTTCAGCGGCGAGGAGGAGGGGCTGCTCGGCTCCCGCGCCTACGCGGCGCGCCACGCCGATGAGGCCGACAGCATCCAGGCGGTCCTGGTGCTCGACAACGGCACCGGCGCCGTCACCGGCCAGGCGCTGCAGGGCCGAACCCAGGACGAGCAGCTCTGGAAGGATCTGCTTGCCCCGGTCGCGTCGTTGGGTGCAGGGGCAGTCCGCGACGCCAACAAGGGAGGGACGGATCACCTCTCATTCATCCCCTACGGCGTCCCCGGATGGAACTTCGACCAGCAGTCCCGGGGTTACAACCATACCCATCACTCGCAGGTGGACACCTACGATCACGCGCTGGGCGACGACCTGCGGCAGGCATCGGCGGTGATGGCGGTGACTGCCATGGAGCTGGCCAATCTGCCGCGGCTGCTCGAGCGCGGGGCCAGGAAGCCCGTCACCCCGCCGGCGCCCGCGAAGCCCTCACCCGGCATCGCGGTGACGAAGTAGCGCCCCGACCACCCGAATGGAGCAGCCGTGAACCCGATAACCGAACTTGCGACCCTGGCCGGCGGCTGCTTCTGGTGTGTCGAGGCACCGATGGAGATGCTGAAGGGGGTGCGGAAGGTGGTCTCCGGTTATGCCGGTGGCGCCACCGTGAGCCCGACCTACGAGGATATCTGCACCGGCAAGACTGGGCACGCGGAGGTGGTGCAGATCAGCTTCGACCCGTCGGAGATCAGTTACCACGACCTGCTCGAGGTCTTCTTCGCCATCCACGACCCGACCACCGTCAATCGGCAGGGCGCGGACGTGGGCACCCAATACCGCTCGGCGATCTTCTATCACTCTCCCGAGCAGCACGCGACGGCCGAGGAGGTCATCCGCGAACTCACCGTGGCGCGGGTCTTCCCCTCGCCCATCGTCACCCAGGTGACGGCACTCAACCGCTTCTACCCCGCGGAGGAGTACCATCAGGGCTACTTCGGCCGCAATCCCGGCAATCCCTACTGCTCCGCGGTCATCACCCCGAAGGTCGCGAAGCTGCGGGCGAAGTACGCGAAGCGACTGAAGCAATGACCTGAAGAGTGAGAAGTGAGACGCAGGAGATCACTTCTCATTATTCGCTGCTTCACGCCCCCGATGTCCCGGAACATTGCCGAGTCGCCGCGACACCTCACCCGCCGCGTCGATGACCTGCCGGATGAGCGGCCGGAGGCGCCGCCGCGCGACTCGAGTCACCGGACCTCCGAGACAGACGGCGGCAACCACCTGGCCGGTGTGATCCCGGATGGGCGCGGCGATGGCGGCATAGCCGACATTCAGTTCCTCGATCGCGGTGGCGTAGCCCTGCCGCTCGATCGTGGCCAGTCCGGCAACAAGTCGCGCGAGTGTCGGCATCGTCTGGTCGGTGAAGCGCGGCAACCGCCGGCCGACCGCGGTGGCGTACTCCCGCCAGATGTCGCTGTCGAGGGCATGGGCGGCCGCAAGCAGCACCTTGCCGGTAGCGGCCGCATGGGCCGGCCAGCGGGCGCCGATATACTCGGCGGCGCTGCCTCGGGAGCGGCCCCGGACCTGATCCAGCACCTGGATCTGGGTGCCAGCCAGCACCTCAAGACTCACCGTCTCTCCGGTCAGCTCCTCGAGGCGCTCCAGCTCCGGCCGGCACACCGCCGGCAAGTCGGTGGTACGCTGGGCGAGAGCCCCCAGCTCGATCGCCGTGGGGCCGAGACGGTAACTCCCGCCCGGACCGTTGCGGCAAATCATCCCTTCGCGCTCCAGCACCCCGAGCAGCCGCAGCGTGGTGGGCTTGGTCAGGGTGAGCGAGCGCGAGAGCTCCGCCAGCGACCATTCGCGGTGCGCATCGGAGAACGAGCGCAGGACCGCAAAGGCGCGCTCGATCGCCTGGGTGCCGGTGGGATGCCGCCGTTCGGAATTCGTGGGATGGCGTGTCACAATGCGGATGATGCTCCGCTCCCAGGCAGGTCGCGTCAAGAGGTGACCTTCGGTCACAGCCGCGAGAAGACCGCGACTGGCGCCCGATCCCCCCCCGCGCCACCTTCCGGCGATGCGCACCGACTACGAATACATCGCGCTCGGCCTCGGCGGCCTGGGCAGCGGCGCCGCCTACTGGCTCGCCCGCGGCGCGGGACGGGACGTCCTCGGCATCGAGCAGTTCGAACTCGGCCATGTGCGAGGCGAGTCCCAGGATCACTCCCGCATCATCCGGCTCTCGTATCACACCCCCGCCTACGTGCGGCTGGCCAAGCGCGCCTACGAGTCGTGGGCTGTGCTGGAGGCCGACGCGAAGGAACCCTGCATTCTCAAGACCGGCGGCCTGGACTTCGCCCGGCGCGACAGCGCGATTCCGCTCGACGCCTATGCCAGCAGCATGACGGCGGAGGGGGTGGAGTTCGAACACCTCGATGCGAAGGAGATCATGCGCCGCTGGCCGCAGTTCGTCCTGACCGATGACTGCCACGGCCTCTACCAGGCCGATGGTGGGATCGCGATGGCGGCGCGTGCCAACGACGCCCATCGCAGGATGGCGCGGGAACACGGCGCCACCCTGGTGGACCGGTCCCCGGCGACCTCGGTCCGCAGCATCGGCGGAGAGGTGGAGGTCGTGGCGGGCGGGGTCGCATACCGCTGCCGCAAGCTCGTGGTCGCCGCCGGCCCCTGGTCGAACACGGTCCTCGGCATGCTGGGCATCACCCTGCCGCTGGAGGTGACCCAGGAGCAGGTGACCTACTACCGGACCCCGCATCTCAAGGACTTCGAGCCGGGCCGCTTCCCGGTCTGGATCTGGATGGACGACCCCTGCTTCTACGGCTTCCCCGCCTTCGGCGAGCCGGCGACCAAGATCGCGCAGGATGCCGGGGGCAAACCGGTGACGGCCGAAACCCGCAGCTTCGAGCCTGATCCCGAGAACTCCGCCAGAGTCGAGGCCTGGGCCCGCAGCTACCTGCCCCGGGCGCTCGGACCGGTGCACTACACCAAGACCTGCCTGTACACGCTCACACCGGACCGCGACTTCGTCATCGACCGGGTGCCGGGACACGACAACATCGCGGTCGCCATCGGAGCGGGACACGCCTTCAAGTTCGCTTCGGTGATCGGAAGGATCCTCAGCGAGCTGGCCGTGACAGGCAGGACGCCGAGTGACATTGGTGCCTTCTCCATCCAAAGAGCGATCCTCAAGGAGGCGGATCCACCGAAGTCCTACATGGTGTAGGGATTCCGCACCCGGCAGCTTCGACCGAACATTGGACAATCCCGTATCCTACTGGCGGGAATTCGACCCGTGCCTTAGCGTGCACTGAGCAGCGAGTCCACCCACGCCGATAGCCTCCCCCGGCACAACCCCTCACTGCGGCATCTGTCTATGCCTCAGGACCCAGCCGGGACCGTCGAACAACGGTTGCGTGCGGCAGTTGAATCTTCCCCGAGCGGTCTGCTCATGACCGACGCAGAGGGCCGCATCGTACTGGTCAATCGCGAGATTGAACGGCTCTTCGGTTATGCCCGGGAAGAAGTGTTAGGCAAGACCGTCGACCTGCTGGTCCCCGAGAGCTTCCGCGACATCCACCCCCAGTATCGCGCCGGCTTCACCAGCGCCCCGAAGATCCGCGCCATGGGCGCCGGGCGGGAGCTGTACGGCCGCCACAAGGACGGCCGCCAGGTGCCGGTGGAGATCGGGCTCACTCCGGTGATTACCGAGGAGGGGCTGTTCGTCCTGAGCTCGATCGTGGACATCAGCGCCCGCAAGCGGGCCGAGGCCCGGTTCCAGATCGCGGTGGAATCCTCGCCCAACGGCATGGTCCTGGTCGACGCGGACGGGCACATCGTCCTCGTCAATCGCGCCGTGGAGCAGATGTTCGGATTCAGCCGGGCGGAGCTGCTCGGGCAGCCGATCGAGATGCTCGTCCCGGCGCGCTTCCGCCATCAGCACCCCGTGGACCGCAACCGTTTCCAGGCCGATCCACGCGAGCGCGCGATGGGCGAGGGACGGGAGCTGTTCGGACTGCGCAAGGATGGGACCGAGCTGGCGGTGGAGATCGGGCTCAACCCGATCGAGACCGAGGAAGGGCGTTTCGTGCTCAGCTCCATCGTGGACGTCAGCGCAAGGAAGCTGGCCGAGCAGGAGCGGCACACGCTGGAGGAGCAGCTGCGACAGTCACAGAAGCTCGAGGCGGTGGGCACCCTCGCCGGCGGCATCGCCCACGACTTCCGCAACATTCTCAATGGCATCATCGGCTATGCCGAACTGGTCGGTGCCTCCCTGAGGCGGCAGCCGGGCGCCGGGCAGTCCGCGGGGGATATCGACGAACTGCTGGGCTTCGCCCATCGTGGACGACAGCTGGTGGAACGGATCCTTGCCTTCAGCCGCCGCCAGGAAGTCAAACGGCTCCCATTGTCGCTCGAGGCGGTGGTGTCCGAGGCGGCGTGCCTGCTGCGGGCCACCCTGCCGACGAGCATCATGATCGACACCGCCGTGGGCGAGGACCTCCCCGCCGTGCTGGCGGATGCGACTTCGGTACATCAGGTTGTCATGAACCTCGGCACCAACGCGGCGCAGGCGATGCCCCATGGCGGCCGGCTCGCGATCCAGGTCGAGGCGTTCTACGCCCGCGACAGCTTCGCGCGGGCCAACCCCGACATCCATGAGGGCCCGTACGCCGTGCTCACGGTCCGCGACTCCGGTCATGGGATCGATCCGGCGGTGGTCAATCGGGTCTTCGAACCGTTCTTCACCACCAAGGACCCGGGCGCAGGCACCGGCCTTGGGCTCGCGATGGTGCATGGCATCATGAAGGAGCACGGAGGCGCGGTCCGCCTCGCGAGCGAGCTGGAGAAGGGCACCGAGGTCCGCTGCTACTTCCCCGCGCTCGAGACGCACCCGGCCCCAGCCTGGGTCGACGTCGCCGATCCCGAATCGGGGAACGGCGAGCATGTGCTCTTCGTGGACGACGAGCCCTCGCTGGCGCGCATCGGCGCGCGCCGCCTCGAAGGCCTCAATTACCGGGTCACGATCGCGACCAGCGGCGCGGAAGCGCTCACCCTGCTCCGCGCCGATCCGGCGGCCTTCGACCTGCTCATCACCGACTTCACGATGCCGGGGCTCGACGGGCTCGAGCTGGCGACGGAGATCACCCGCATCCGGCCGGGACTCCCCGTCATTCTCAGTACCGGACAGATCGACGACTTCCCGCCCGAGGTGGTCAGACCGATGGGGGTGCACCGGGTGCTGCTCAAGCCCACGACCACCACCGAACTGGCCCGCGCCGCCGCCGAAGTGCTGGGTGACTGTCGCGCCTCCTAGGCGCGGCCCCGCGATCACCGCGCGAGACTGAACGCAACCACGTAGTCCCCGAAGGTGGTACCCAGGTTGCCGTGCCCTCCGGCCGCGATCACCACGAACTGACGGCCTCCCGACTCGTAGGTCATCGGCGTGGCCTGGCCTCCCGCCGGGAGCTTGCCCTTCCACAGCAGCATCCCGGTTTCCAGATCGAACGCCCGCAGATAGTCGTCCATCGCGGCACCGATGAATACCAGATCGCCCGCGGTCACGATCGAGCCACCCATGTTCGGCGATCCCCACGACTCCGATCCCGGCACCTGCGCCAGCTCCGGTACCTGGCCCAGCGGCACCTGCCAGCGCTGCTCCCCTGTCGCCAGGTCGATGGCGACCAGCGTCCCCCATGGCGGCCGGCTGCACGGCAGACCCTTCGGCGAGGCGAGCATGCCCCGGCTCATCCGGTAGGGCGTGCCGATCTGATTGCCGCTCGAATCACCCGGAGCCCGGTGTTGCAGGCCGACCCAGAGCGGGATCCGGATGAGATTGGTGACCAGCAGATTCCGCTCCGGTGACCAGCTCACGCCTCCCCAGGTCGTCCCGCCCGAGTACCCCGGGAACATCACCGTCCCCGTCTCGCTCGGCGGGGTGAAGAGCGGCCCATGCCGCATCGCGTCGTAGGATGCCTGACAGGCGCTCTTCTCCTCCGGGGTGAGCCCCCAGATGTCGTCGCGGCCGAGCTCCTTCGGAAAGAGCGGCCGCGGCAGCACCGGGAAGGGCTGGGTGGGTGACGCGACCTCGCCTGGCACCTCACTCGCGGGGACGGCGCGCTCCTCGACGGGGAAGAGCGGCACGCCGGTGGCGCGGTCGAGGATGAAGAGGTGGCCCATCTTGGTCGCGACGGCCACCGCCGGCACCTGCCGCCCGCCGCGCGGCACCGTGATCAGGGAGGGCTGGGACCCGACATCGAAGTCCCACAGGTCGTGATGCACCACCTGGAAGTGCCAGCGCACCCGGCCGGTCTTCGCCTCCAGCGCCACCACCGAGTTGGTGTAGCGGTTGTCGCCCGGACGTTCGCCGCCGAAGAAGTCGGGAGCCGCCGACCCGGTCGGCACGAAGACCAGGCCGAGGGCGGTGTCCACCGAAAGCGGTGCCCAGGCGTTGCCGGCGCCGGTGATCCGCGCGGCGGTCGGTGACCACTCATGGTAGCGCGGGTCGGCGGCGGTGCGCGGGATCGGATCGAAGCTCCACAGCTCGCGCCCGGTGCGGACGTCGAAGCCACGCACGGTGCCGCGCTCCATGTCCACCCGGCGGTTGTCGCCCATCGAGGAACCGACGACGATCACCTCGCCCACCACCACCGGCGGCGAGGTCACCCCGTACTGCCCCACCTGCACCCGGCCGACATCCTGATCGAGCGCAACGGTGCCATGCGCGCCGAACTCCTCGCAGGGCACGCCGGTGGCCGCGTCGAGGGCGAGGAGCCGGGCATCGATCGTCCCGAACAGGATCCGGGCGGCGCACCCTTTCCCCTTCCCCCGTTCCCCTCCCTTCCAATACGCCACCCCTCTCGACACGAACCCCTCGTTCCGCTCGAGCGCAATGTCGATCTTCGGATCGTGACGCCAGAGCTGGCGGCCCGTCTCGGGATCGAGGGCCACGACCCGGTTGAGCGGGGTGCTGAGATAGAGCCGGCCATCGGCGAGGATCGGCGTGGCCTCGAACTTGGAGGCGCCGGTGTGGCAGCGGCCGCACCCCTCCCTGGGGCCTTCGCCGTGGTCGGGGTGGCTCGCGTCGCCAGTACGGTATGTCCAGGCGACCTGGAGCCGGCCCACGTTCTCGCGGGTGATCTGGGTGAGCGGTGAATGTCGGGTGCCGCCCGGATCGGCGCCGTAGCTGCTCCAGCTCGAGGCCGGCGCCGCGGGGTGTGGGGCATGAAAGGCCAGCAGGGTGGCGCTGCCGACGGCGAAGCTGGCGGCGGCAACCCAGCGCCACGGCCGATCCAATGCGAGGGACATCGTTCCGCTCCGGGTGAGTGACCGGAACAGGATCGCGAACGAGGGCGGTGGCGGCGAACAGTTTGGGATGGGCGGGACGCCGGCCGGGACGAGCGGGCCCCTGGCCTAACTCTCCCCGAACGTCCGCGGCAGCCGGTCGCGGTAGCGCCGGCTCAGCGTCAGTCGCTCCCCCGAGGCGAGCACAATCCGCTGGTCCCCATGCGACCAGGGCTCGAGATAGCGGACCCGGTCGAGATTGACGATCGCGGTACGGTGCACCCGCGCGAACCGCGCCGGATCGAGCCGCCCCTCGACCTCCTTCATCGTGGCGCGGAGCAGGTGGGTGCCGCCCTTCGCGTGCAGCTTCAGATAATTCCCCGCCGCCTCGATCCAGTCGATCTCCGCCACCGCCACGAACGAGGACCGATCCCGCTCCCGCACCAGGAAGCGCTCGACCTTCGGCCGGGACGGCGCCACCTGCTCCAGCACCCGCGCCAGCCGCTCGGCGAAGTCCGCCGTCGGCCCGTGATCGATGGCCCGCTCGGCACGCTCCAGCGCCTGGTCGAAGCGATCGGGGGCGACCGGCTTGAGCAGATAGTCGAGCGCGCCCACCTCAAAGGCCTGCACCGCATACTGATCGTAGGCAGTGACGAAGATGACGTACGGCGGCCGCGCCTGGTCGAGAGTGGCGAGCACCTCGAAGCCGTCGAGCTCCGGCATCTGGATGTCGAGCAGCACCAGGTCCGGGCGGAGCTCGTCAATCGCCGACACCGCCGACAGCCCGTCCCCCGCCTCCCCAACCAGCTGGAAGCGAGCGTGCCGCGCGAGGAAGCCCCGCAACTTGTCCCGCGCCAGCGGTTCATCGTCGACGAGGAGGGTGCGGATGGCGCTCATGCGGCGCGAGCCGGAAGGTCGAGCCGCACCGCAAGCCCGCCGGCGGCGAGATTCTCGAGCGCGATCTGCGCGTCCGTACCATAGAGGACCTGCAGCCGCGCGACGGTGTTGGAGAGCCCGACGCCGGAGACCAGCATGCGGGACGGGTCGCCGGCAATGCCGGGACCGTCGTCGCTCACCACCAGGTACAGCCGCTCCCCCTCCCGATGCGCGGCGATCGTGACGCTGGCGGGCCCCGCGTGCCGGGCGGCGCCATGGGTGAGCGCATTCTCCACCAGCGGCTGCAGCACCAGCCGCGGTACCGCGAGCCGGCGGGTGTCGGGCGCGATCTCCTGGCGGACGGTGAGCCGATCGCCGAACCGGAACTGCATGATCTCGAGGTACCAGCCGAGCCACTCGAGTTCGCCCTCGAGCGGGACCTCGGGAGCGGGGGCGCGCTCGAAGGTGAGGCGCAGCAGGTCGGAGAGGCGGCTGAGCATCAAGTCCGCCCGGACGGGGTCGCTGTACATCAGCGAGGAGATGGCGTTCAGGGTATTGAAGAGGAAGTGCGGCTGCAGCTGGGCCTCCAGCCGCGCCAGCCGGGTACGGGCGAGTTCGCCCTCGAGCTGCGCCTCCCGAACCTCCCGCTCCCGCGACCGCCGGTACCAGCGCCACACATGGAGCACTCCCGCCAGCATGATGATGTCCGGGGCCTGGGTCGCGAACTCCATCGGATAGCGGAATCGCATGAGGCCGTAGTCGTACGAGCCCAGCCCCGCGAGCGGGAAGATCAGTTGCCGGCTCAGCCACATGAACGTGGTGTGCCCGAGGCCCAGGACCACGACGAGGGCCACATAGGCGGGAAGCCGCCGCTGCCAGGTGCCGCGCTCGAGCGGATACCGCGGCACCACCCAGGCCAGCACCAGGAAGGCCAGGCCGCTGGCGTAGGCGCCGGTCAGCTCTTCGATGAGCCGAGGCAGCAGCGTGCCGGCATGCCCGCGGGCGAGGTCGTCCAGCCAGAAGTGGGCGAACTTCGACAGCCCGAAAAAGGTGAAGACCGCAAAGGCGGCGAGCGGGACCAGCCAGCGACGGGGCTTCGACATGAGGCCAATGTGAACCGGGGGCAACCCAGGCGCCACGGGGAGGGGGACGAGCGGGACTCCCCCGGGGACGGCCGGGACCATCCGTGCATGCGGCGGGCGCGCCCGTCGTCCCTGCCAACGGGATCCAGGGGTCGGGAGAATCAGAGACCGGTCCCTATGCCACACTTGTGAACCGAACCGTCTTCGACCAACGTCCGGCCATGCCAGCTCTCCACCGCCGCGCTCCGGCACAGCTGCTCCTGCTGCTCGCGCTCCCCGCCATCCTCTCGGCGCAGCAACCCCGCCCGCACGGCGCGTGGCGGCTGGACGCGGCCCACGCGGACAGCACGGTGGGAACCTTCAAGCCCGGCGACTCCGGGATGGGCCCGCCACCGGGCGAGCGCCCCGGCGACCCCGGCTTCGGCCCGCCGGGCGTCGGCGGAACCGGCAGCGGGATCGGCAGCGGACGCCGCTACGGCGGTGGCCGCTACGGCCGAGACCTCAACGAGAAGGACAAGCAGCGAATCCGGCAGACCCTCGAGCTGGGACGCCACGGTGCCGAACGGGTGGTGATCGACGCGGAGGCGAAGCAGTTCACCACCTTCGAGGCGGACGGCAGCGAGCAGATCTACCCGATCGGCGGCAAGGCGGTGAGCCAGACCAGCGAGGGGGCGAGCGAAGTGAAGACCAAGGTCCGCTGGAAGGGCGACGCACTGATCGTGGAGCGCAAGGTCGACGGCGGCGGCAAGGTGACCGAGTCCTACGGCCTCGGCCTCGACGGGACCCGGATGATCGTCTTCGTGCAGGTGGAGCTGGGCATGATGCAGCGCTCCTACACCCGGCGGTACCTCCCCGAGTGAGCCCACCCCCGAGCGGAGAGACTGGCGCCCCAGCCCTCTCCGCTGTAGCCTCTCCCTTCCCGCATCCCGTTCCCTTTTCCCTTTTCCCCTTTCCCCCTTTCCCTCTTCCCGCATCCCCTCATGCCCCAGCTCCCCCGAGGCCCGGCGTACGACGTCTGCATCATCGGCTCCGGTGCCGGCGGCGGGATGGCGGCCTACATGCTGACCCGTGCGGGCGCCAACGTGGTGCTGCTCGAGGCCGGCGGCATGTGGGACAACACCAGGGACTCGACGATGCTCAAGTGGGCACACGAGTCCCCCCGGCGCGGCTCGGCTACTGCGGAGCGGCCCTTCGGAGAGTTCGACGCCTGCATCGGCGGCTGGGACGTGGCGGGGGAGCCGTACACCCGCGCCCCGGGCACCAGGTTCGACTGGTGGCGCGCCCGCATGCTGGGCGGCCGCACCAATCACTGGGGCCGCATCTCGCTCCGGTTCGGCCCCGACGACTTCAAGGGCAAGTCGAAGGACGGGCTGGGCGAGGACTGGCCCATCACCTACGCCGACCTCAAGCCGTGGTACGACGAGGTCGACCGGCTGATCGGCATCTTCGGCAGCGTCGAGGGACTCCCCAACCACCCCGACGGGATCTTCCTCCCGCCCCCTACGCCGCGCTGCTGGGAGCTGCTCGTCAAGCAGGCGGCGGACAAGCATGCGGTCACCTGCATCCCGTCGCGGCTGTCGATCCTCACCCGGCCGCTCAACGGCCGCAACGCCTGCCACTACTGCGGCCAGTGCCACCGCGGCTGCGCCGTCAACGCCAACTTCTCCTCCACCAACGTCCTGATTCATCCGGCGCTGGAGACCGGGCGCCTGACGCTCATCACCGGCGCGATGGCGCGGGAGATCACTCTGGATGCGAAGGGCCGGGCCGACGCCGTGCTCTACATCGACAAGGCGACCCGCGCGGAACAGCGGGTGGAGGCGCGCATCGTGGTGCTCGCGGCGAGCGCCTGCGAGAGCGCCCGCATCCTGCTCAACTCGAAGTCGGCGCGCTTTCCGCAGGGACTCGCCAACGGGAGCGGGGTCGTCGGCAGGTACCTCACCGACACCACCGGCACCGACGTGGGGGGCTTCATCCCCCGCATGGCGGACCACGTGCCCCACAACGAGGACGGGGTCGGCGGGGCGCACCTCTACATGCCGTGGTGGGTCGACAACCGGAAGCTCGATTTCCCCCGCGGCTATCATATCGAGATCTGGGGCGGACTCGGCGCGCCGTCCTACGGCTTCATGGGCGGGATCCAGCAATACCCCGGTGGCGGCGGCTACGGCCGCCAGCTCAAGGACGACTATCGCAGGTACTACGGCGCCACGATCGGGTTCTCGGGCCGGGGCGAGCAGATCCCCAACGCGGACTGCTACTGCGAGATCGATCCGGAGGTGGTCGACCAGTGGGGCATCCCGGTGCTCCGCTTCCACTGGAAATGGAGCGACTACGAGTACAACCAGGTGAAGCACATGCAGGAGACCTTCCGCACCCTCATCGCCGAGATGGGCGGCGAGGTCTGGGACCCCATGCCCTCGAAGGACGACGGCTACGGCATCTCCAACGGCGGATCGATCATCCACGAACTCGGCACCGTGCGCATGGGCAGCGACTCCTCCCGCTCGGCGCTCAACGGCAACTGTCAGGCGTGGGAGGTGAAGAACCTCTTCGTCACCGACGGCGGTTCGTTCGTGTCGCAGGCGGACAAGAATCCCACCTGGACGATCCTGGCGCTTTCGATGCGGGCCTCGGATTACATCACCCAGTCCATGAAGCGGGGGGAGCTGTGATGGCGGACGGGCGGACGGACGGGCCAGCGGATGGGGTATCACGGCGCCACGCGCTCGAGATCCTCGCCGGGATTCCGTTGCTGGCGGCGGGTCTCACTCCCCGTGACGTGGTTCGGGCCACGGAGGCCGCGCAAGCCGCACTGGGCGCAACCGATTTCAACCCCGTGTTCTTCACCGCACACGAGTACGCCACCGTGCGGATGCTCTCCGAGCTGGTGATTCCGCGCGATGCCCGTTCCGGCGGCGCCATCGACGCCGGCGTCCCGGAATTCATGGACTTCATCCTGAACGAGAACCCGGGGATGCGCACCGGCATCCGGGGCGGGCTGGCCTGGCTCGATGCCGAATCCCTGGCGCGCACGGCACGGGAGTTCGTCGAGAGCTCCGATGCCGGCCGCCGCGCAATCCTCGACGACATCGCCTGGCCGAAGCGGGCCAGACCCGAACACTCCCAGGGCGTCGCCTTCTTCAACCGCTTCCGCGACCTGACCGCCTCCGGGTTCTTCTCCAGCAGGCTCGGCGTGGAAGACCTGCGCTACCTGGGGAACCAATTCGTGATGGAATGGAAGGGCTGCCCGCCGGAAGCGCTCGACAAGCTCGGGGTCCGGCCCGGCTGAGACCCCGCAACAGGCGATCGGACAGCCGGGCCCGGGGGCCCCGAAGCTGCGGCTGGCACCCCTGACACTCCCGGGGCGATGTTTCGTAGTGCACCCGTCCCCAACGGAGTCTCCAGTATGCTCAAGCCCGTCCTCGGTCTGGCCGCCACCGGCATCGTGGCCCTGCTGCTCTTCAAGGTCATCGCCCTGTTCCTGCTGCCACTCATCGGGATCACCATCGGGCTGGTGCTGATCGCGATCAAGGTGGCCTTCTGGGTGGTCGTCGGCATGTTCGTGGTCTGGCTGTTGCGCAAGCTGACCCGGCACGAGACCGCCTCAGCCTGATCGGCCGCGGATGACACTTCGCCGAACCCTGCTCACCGCACACCTCATCATCGGCGCCACATTGGCGCCGATTCTTGTGGTGCTCGGCATTACCGGCGCGATCCTCGCGGTGCAGCCCGAGCTGGAAGATGCGTCGAACTCGCTGCTCACTCATATCGAGCCGGCGGGCCAGGCTCTCTCGCTCCACGAGCTGACGGCACGCCTCCAGTCGCGCTATCCGGGTGCGACACTCGCCGGTGTGCAGTTCCCCGGTCGCCCCGACCGGGCGGTGGCGGTCACCCTGCATCGCCCGGATTCCGCGGACGCTGATCTGTTCGTCAATCCCTATTCCGCAGAAGTGCTGGGGACCGGGGAGGACGTCTGGTCGCTGCGCCCGGTGCACGATTTCCACACCCGGCTCCTGATCGACGACTTCGGCTCCGAGATCACCGGTTGGGCGGCGGTCGGGCTGCTTTTCCTCTCGCTGAGTGGCATGGTGCTCTGGTGGCCGGGAAAGATCCTGACCATCGTGCGGACCGGGTCATCCCGCCGCATCCTCTTCCACCTGCACAGCGCCCTCGCGGCCTACTCCTGGCTCGCGCTGCTCGCCTTCGGTCTCACCGGCGTGGTGCTGCACTGGCAGCGGGAGAGCTACGACGCCGTGGCGGCGGCGACCCACGCGCCACCGATCCCCGATGGATCGGGGCTGCCGAAGGCGCAGTGCGGCCCCGACAGCGCGGCCGGATTCGATCGCCTGCTCACGGCGGCAGCGGCCGCCGAACCCGGAGCCCAGGCCACCTGGATCCAGGAGGGTCGCGGACCGGGCGCACCGGTGCGCATCGTCATGCGGTATCCGGGAGACCGCACCCCCGCGGGGCGAACCCTCGTCTTTGCCGACCCCTGCAGCGCTGCGGTGCTCGCCAGCGTGTCGACCCGTTCGGCGCCCATCGCCTACCGGCTGGTGCGGCAGTGGAACCGCGAGGTGCACACCGGTGACTTCTGGGGCTGGCCAACGCGAACACTCGCCTTCCTGTTCAGCCTCACCCTGCCTGCAGTCGCGGTGACGGGACCGCTGCTGTGGTGGAGCCGGCGAAAGGGAAAGCGGGAGGCGTAGGGACGGGACAGAAGGGAGAAGGGAAAAGGGAAAGGCAGCGCTTCGTCAGCTGGGGATAGCAGGAAGAGCCCCTTTCCCCCTTCCCCTTTCCCCTTCCCCCTTTCCCGCTCCGATCCAATCGGGATGAGCTCAGTTGTAGATTCCCCCCATGTCCCGTCCCGTCCCCGAGCTGCTCGCCCCCGCGGGCTCGCTCGACGCCGCCCGCGCCGCGCTCGCCAACGGCGCCAACGCCATCTATCTCGGCGCTGAGAAGTTCAACGCCCGGGACGACGGGGCCCAGCTCACCATGGACGACCTCGCAGAGGTCTGCCGGCTGGCCCATGCGCGGGGCGTCAGGATCTACCTCACCTTCAACATCCTCTTCAAACCGGATGAGCTGCGGGATGCGCTGCTGCATCTCGGCGAATGCATCGATCGCGGCATCGATGCGGCGATCGTGCAGGACCTCGGCGCCGTCCGGCTGATCCAGCAGGTCTATCCCGGCCTCGAGATTCACGGCTCCACCCAGATGACGGTGCACGACGCCTCGGGCGCGCGGCTGCTGCAGGAGCTGGGGGTCGACCGCGTGGTCCTCGCGCGGGAGAACACGCTCGCGGATATCCGTGCCATCCGCGCCGCGGTGCCCGAGCTGGGCCTCGAGAGCTTCGTCCACGGCGCGCTCTGCATCGCCTACTCCGGACAGTGCTTCATGTCCGGCATGATCTCCGAGCGGAGCGCCAACCGCGGCGCCTGCGCCCAGTCGTGCCGGAAGGACTACGTCCTCACCGATGCCCTCACCGGCGCCGAACTCGACCGCGGCTACCTCATCTCCGCCCGCGACCTCGGCGCGTGGGATCACCTCGCCGAGATCGCCGATGCGGGGATCGGCTGCCTCAAGATCGAGGGGCGGAAGAAGAAGCCGGAGTACGTCGCCACGGTGACCCACGGCTATCGCGAGTTCCTCGACCGGCTGGCCGCCGGGAAGTGGAAGCCGCCGACCCCCACCGAGGTGCAGCCGCTGGTGCAGATCTTCTCCCGCGGATTCACCGGCGGGATGTACGGCGGACGGGCGGGACGCGGCTACATCACCCGCGATCAGCCCGACAACCGCGGGGCGGAGCTGGGGCGGGTGGTCGGGCACGAGGGGAAGGAGTTGCTCATCGCCGTCTCCCAGCCGATTGCAGTGGGCGACGGACTCGGCTTCGAGCATCCCGAGGGCGCCGCGAAGGGCAACCTCGGCTTCGCGGTCACCCGGGTGCGGCCGGTGAGCCGCAAAGGCGGCAGGATCACCCAGGCGATCAACGCCGGCGCCGACGTGCCCGACGGCTGGGTGGTGGTCCGCTCATCACACGCGGCGCTGCTCGCGGGAGCGCGGTCGTCATTCGCGGGAGTGACCGAGAGCAGCTCGAAGACGCCGATCGGGATCCTGGTCGGCGGCGCCGAGGGGGAACCGCTCACCGCGCGCTTCACGGTGAACGGCGACGTGGTCACGGTGCGGAGTGCGATGCCGCTCAGCCGGGCCGCCAAGCGTCCGCTCGACCGGGCCAAGCTCGAGGAGCAGCTCGGCCGGCTGGGCGAGACCCCGTTCGTGCTGGCCGCGCTCGACTCGAGCGGCCTCGGCGACAATCTCTTCCTGCCGGTGAGCGCACTCAACGATCTCCGGCAGGAGGCGATCCGTGAACTGCTCCGTCGCCGGGAGATGAGTGCCGCCGACCGGCTCGCGGTGCGGGAGGCCACGATCGACCGGGCGCTATCATCGATCCAGATGACGGGCGGCGCCCTGGCTTCGCTGTCATCCCGAGGGAGCGCAGCGACCGAGGGATCCCTTGAAGGAGGGCACGGTGCCAGCCTGGATAGATCCCCTGCTGCGCACGGGGTGACACCCTACGCCCTCACCGCCGAGGTCTGGCGGCTTGAGGACGCCGAAGCCGCGGCCAACGCCGGCGCAACCGAGATCTCCCTCGACCTGTTCATCCGGCACCCGACGCCGCCGGTCGCCCGGGTGCGGGCGCTGGCGGCCTCGCTCCGCGAGCGCGGCATCACCCTCCGGCTCCGGACCCCGACGATTGTCCGGCCGGAGGAGCGGAAGGTGCTGGACAAGTGGCTCGCGCTCGACACGCCGCTGGTGAGCGGACACCTCGGACTGGTGGCGGAGCTGGCGCGCACCGGCCGCGACGTCGTGGCCGACTACGCGGTCAACTGCTTCAACCAGCATTCGGCGCAGGAGATCTTCCGGCTCGGCGCCAGCCGCATCGTGCTTTCCATTGAGCTGACGGGCGACGAGATGGCGCAGGTGAGCGCGCCGTGGCAGGGACGCGGGTTCGAGGTGTTCGCCTACGGGCGGCCGGAGGGGATGACGATCGAGCACTGCACCCTGTCGGCGGCCTTCGAGCGGGAAGCCACCACCTGCCGGGACCTCTGCGTGCAGAAGCATCCCCATGTGGAGCTCACCGACCCTGCCGGCTACGTCTTCCCGGTGGCCACCGACTCTGCCTGCCGCAATCGCCTGCTCCACTCACGACCGGTCGACGCCTCGGAATATCTGCCATCGCTCTGGCGGCGCGGGTTCCGCAGCTTCCGGCTGGTTTTCAACGTCCCGGGTGATCCCGTGGCCGAGGTGACGGCGGCTTATCGGGCGCAGCTTCGGGCGCTGGCCGATGGCCGGGCGCCGGATCCTGCAGCCATCCGGGCCATCACCGGCGGCAGCTACACCCGCGGCCACTTCGCGCGGGCGGTGTAGGAGCGGGGCCAGGCCCCGCCCCTGTCCCGCTCCTGCGTATCTCGAGCGACGTCACGTCGTGCTGGTCGGCTCGTCAGCGAGATGCCGGGCGCGGGGCCACTTCACATTCCGCGCGCTCTTCCAGCCGGCCCTGCGCTCCGGGTCCTTCGAGAAGTAGTGACGATGCAGCGCGTCGAGCTGCCGCACCACCCGGATGATGTCCTTCCCCACAGCGGCGAGTTCCGCGCTGGCGCCGACGTGCGCGAGAACGGCGCGCTGCTTTTCTGACACCGCCCCCTCGAAGCGTTCGATCCGCAGGGCGAGTTCCTCGAGCAGCCGTACCGGCAACCCGAACTGCAACAGCTTTTCACGCTCTCTCGAAGCCAGCGTCAGCATCGTCCGGGCGACCGCCACGAGGTCGAGTGCGGCGATCCGTACCGGCGGCATGACGCCCAGCCCCGATAGACCGGCGTGTTCGTCGGACGCAGCACGAGCGATGCCCGCAATTACCAGCAGCGCCTCCCGAATCTCCCACCGCAACGCTTCCTTGTGCTCGGCAGACGCTTCAACCCGTTGATGACCCTGCAGTTCCTGGCGCGCCATCGCCAAGGCGCGGTCGAGCCGTTCTTCAAGCCTTGCCACCACGACGGCATGGCCGGGATCGGCGGGAATCGGATTGTTCCGACAGAACGCGAGGGCGGAACCGGCCATCTCGAGTTTGCGGCAGGTTTCAGATTTCATGGTGCCCCTCCTCTCTCTGACCGCGGACACTGTTTTGCGAGCCGCTCATGACGCGGCGGACACTGGTGGCCATCCAGAAACTGGAGTGCCGACCCGGAGTATGCGGGCGGGCGAGAGTGCAGAGGCTGTGCCAGCCAGACGAATGCCTGACAGTGGCACCGCAGAGCGGTGGGATGCGCCGCGGATCGGCTGCGAGAAGCCGCTGATTCCATGCCTTGGCACGCGGTGCCAGTGCACCGGTGCGCGACCGCGGTGCCGCGAGACCGTAGTGTGAGGCTGCCCATGGCGAGCGCGACGCAGCACGTCGTGAGCGCGGGAGGCGACGACGGCAATGAGGTGGCCGCCGCCGTGAGGCCGGCGCGAGCGACCGCCACCGGCGTGCGGGTACCCGCGGATCTCGTTCCGGCACTTGCGGTTCCGGTGCAGGAGGGCGCGGCCCAGGTGTGAGTCAGTAGAGGGATGATGGGGCGGCCCGGGAGCCTGCGGGGGGCGGTCGAGTCTCCGATGCGCGGGCCCGCGGCTCCGGTGCGGCGAGGCGGGAGTGCGGCGCGCCGCGTCGAGAATCCCTGACCCCCAGGCGGCAGGCGCCGCGGGGTGAGCGTCAGCAGACGCTGAGGGAGATGAAACGGCCGAGCACCGCGCTGCGGCAGGGATGGCTGGAGCGTGTTCCCGAATCAGGACAGTTCTAGTGGTCGAGTGTCCTCCACGAGGACAGGTGGGCGCCCCGGAAGCGGGTGCCGGGGAGTCATCGGGAGCGGTGACCGATCCTGAAGCTGGCCGAGGCACCAGGCCAGGAGGTTGCGGCGGAAGGGCGGTGACCTAACTTGGGCGTAAAGGGTCTCCTATTGCACCGGTGGAGGTGAAGCGGACGACATGAAGGCCCATAGCCGATGGTCCACTGTTCTGCTGGCCGCCGCCGGACTCGGCTCGGCCGGTGCCGCGAGTGCCCAGGTACGGTTCGAGGCAGGGCCCGTCGTCGGAGTGTACGCTCCGCTCGGCTCATTCCGCCCGCCACCCTTCTTCAGCACGGGACTGCCCGGTTCCCCGAGTGATCTTGCCGGCCCGACCGTCGGTGCCGCGGCTCGCCTGTGGGCGGGACGTCACCTCGGCGTCCAGCTGGAGGTCGCAGCGGCGTACAGCCATGTCGGCGGGGGGGCCACGCCGGCGGGGGTTCTGCCGGGCACCTCCGCCCGGGTCTGCATCGGGACGGCGCAACTGCTGGTCAACCTGCTGGGGTCGACAGGACCGCGGCGGGTCTGGCTGAGCGGCGGCAGCGGGTTGGTGAACCACGGCGGCGAGGCCTACGGCCCGTATCAGGGACGTACCCACCTCGCGGGAGTGCTGGGCGTCGGCGCCAGCCTGCCGATCGGCGCGAAGCTCAGCTTCTCGGCCGGGCTTACGACGCTGCTGTACAGTATGGCCATCCGTGACGCCATGGGGAATAAGGTAGAGAGTGGAACCCAGTTCGACGGCCAACTGGCGACGGGGCTGAGCTGGAACTGGCGGTAGGGCCGGATCGACGGATTTCCAGAATACCGAACGGGTGAGAACCGAAATGAAGCGACCGGGGGGATCCATGCGGCCAGCACTGTTCGCGGGCCTCTGCCTGCTGTCGCTCGGCTGCAGCGATGCGACGTCCGAGCGTCTGGTGCGTTCGGCCGCGGTCACCGGACAGGTGACCCTGGTCGGTGGCATTCCCGGCGCGAACACCACGGTGCTGATCGGGTGTGCCGGTACCAGCATCGATACTCTCGTGCCGACCGCCACCGATGGCCGGTATCGGGCGAAGCTCACCCTGTCGACGGATCGGACGAGCCTGGACTGCCTCTTCTCGGTCCCCACTATCACCCGTCCCCGGATTCAGCTCGACACGACGGTGGTGCTGTTTGGCGCGGGCTTCTATCCCCAGCAGATCATCGACCTGACCGAGTACCCCGCGCCGTAGCCGCGCGCCCGCGCGGGAAACCTGGCGGAGCATGACGCCCGGCTTCGGACTTGGCAGAGCCGGCGCTGGCAGAAGGCGCCGCTGGGGAGCAGGTGGGCGCCGCCCCCCCCCCCCGGGCGGTTGGTCTGCCGGGTGGCCGAGTGCGGACCGGTGGACGGTTGTGCGCCCGTTCCGAGAGGGGGTCGTCCCCTCGGGTACCCCAACCCCAAGCAGTGAGTCCCTATGCGTGCGCCCTCCCTCTGGTTCGCGGGTTGCGTGGCAGCCGCCCTGCTGACGGCCTGTGCCTCACCGACCGGTCCCCGCGCTTGCATGACCGTCGACACCGCCTGCCTGTCGGGGCCGCCGAGCATGAAGGGCCTCATCACCCAGGTGACCTTTCGCCCGGGGGCGGCGCAGCGCGCCGGCAGCTACGATCTGTGGGTCGCGGTTGAGCCGTCGGCGGTGGCCAACGCCGCCGTCATCCTCGATGAAGCGGCGCCGGTCTTCGTCCGGCTGGGCGGGGGCCCGCGTGTCGCGAGCAGCGCAGCCGCCCTGAAGCCGGGGGATCCGGTGGAGCTGTGGGTGACCGCGAACTTCGTCGACGGCAGCCCGGACGCTCCGCCGTCCGCGCCGCTGTACGGCGGGCAACAGGTGGTGGTCGCCCGCTGAGACCGCCGGCAGCCACCGGGCCATCTTGCTCCAGGCCGGACCGGCCCGCAGCTTAGGGGAGGCGATTCCGCCGCCAAGCTGGAGGCCGCCATGACCACCCCGAACGCACCATCACCCCCCAGGCCCACCAGGGCCACCGTCGCCGGCGCGCTGGCGACGATGGTGGTGCTCGCTGCCTGGTTCATGCTCTACGGTCATAACAATCCCGCCGCGCGCGAGTGTCTCGCCCTGTACCGCGCGGCGCACACCGCCGCAGACTCGGCGCAGGTCGATACCACCGAGCCCCCGCAGAGCCACGAGGCGAACCGGGAGCGCCGCTCCTGCCAATCCATCACCTCCTTCGGCAGATGGTGGGCCGCCCGCCGCTGACCCGGACCCGACCCGCACTGTCGTAAATCGCCAGCCAGGAATTCCCTTCCCTCCGGCACCAGTCGTCGGCTCTCTTGCGGGGTTGTGAATTCGCGGCATACTAAGCCGGGGAGGGACCTCGCAATCCCATGGCAGACTTCTTCGCCCGCCCGCTGTTCCAGGTCGATCAAGAGACGTTCAGTTGGCGGGATGTGGTGCTGATTTCCCACCTCGAAGGCCGATGGGACAGGATCCTCACGGATCTCGCCCGGGGCGTTGCCTTGGCGCGCGCGCAGGAGGACGACGAGGACGAAGAGCTCGAGGAGGCGGTCGAGGAGGCCGCGGCCGAGTTCCGATACGAACGCGAGCTGCTCACGGCCGAGGAGATCGAGAGCTGGCTGGCGGCGCGCGGGGTGACGCCGGCGGAATGGCTCGAGAGCATCCGGCGCTCGCTGCTGCGAGCGCGCAGCGCGCCGGAGGACGACCCGGTCCAGTCCTCCGGCGGCGTCACGCGCGGCGAGCTGGAGGCGGCCGTCCGAATCGATCTCGCATGCACCGCGCTGGGTCCGCGGCTGGCCGAGCGGGCGGCGCAGTTGATGGCGGCCGGTGTCGCTGCGGGCGGCGAGGTCGGGGAGCGGGTCGCGTTGCCGCCCCCGAAGCCGCTGCCGGCGGGACTGGAAGAGTCCCACCTGCGAAGCCGGCAGCCCCTGCTGGAGCGGCTGGTACGAGCCAGCGAACGGTTTCGCCAGGGGTGTCTCGTGGAGGAGGCGCTGCAGCGGGAGATCCGCCTGCACCAGATGGACTGGGTCCGGTTGGGATGCGTGACCGTCGAGTTCGATGATCTGGACCAGGCGCGCGAGGCGGCACTCTGCCTGCGGGAGGACCAGCTGAGCATGGAAGCGGTAGCCGCGAGCGCGCATCTCGAGGCCGTGGACGCGCGGTTCTACGTCGACGATCTGGATCCGGTCCTGCAGCCCCTGTTTCTCTCGGCGATTCCGGGTGATGTCATCGGCCCGGCGCCGGTCGGCACCAGGCACGCGCTCTTCCAGGTGACTTCGAAGACGATGCCGGGCGTGAGCGATCCCGAGGTGCGGGCGCGCGCGGCCGACCGGCTGGTGACGAAGTACCTCGCAACCGAAGCCCAACGCCGGGTGCAATGGCTCGTCTCCTGGTAGGGAGGGTCCTGGCCTGATGGAAACCGCCGAGGCACTGCGTCTGGGGCTGCCCGTGCTTGGCTTCCTGCCGCCCGACGTGCAGGCGCAGGTGCTGGAGCGAGTCGAGCATACCAGGTTCAGCTTCGGGCAGACCATCATCGCGGCCGGCGCCCCGGTCGACGCCCTCCACGTCCTGCTCGAGGGCCGGGCGCGCATGGTGAAGGTCGGAGACAACGGCGACGAAGTCTCCCTCGGCACGCTGCGGGCCGGCGAGAGCTTCGGGGAGATTGGTCTGCTCGAGGCCGGCACCCACCCGGCCACGGTGCGCGCCAGCTCCGACGTCGAGGTACTGCGTCTCGACCGCGCCGTCCTGACCGAGCTGGTCGCGGCGCGGCCGGAGATCCGGGAGTACTTCGAGCTCCAGGCCCGTCACCGGCACCTGCAGCACTTCCTCCGCCAGTTCTCCACCCTCAGCCGGTTGCCGCCCGAAGCGCTCGCCGACCTGCTCCGGGATCTCGAGCCGGTCGAGGTACGGGCCGGTGAGACGATCTTCTCGGATGGCGATCCCCCGGGCCCGATGTTCATCATCGAGGAGGGGCGCTGCCGGATGCACATCGGCGTCGATGGCCGGCGGCGCAACATCGCCTTTCTCCGCAAGGGCGAGTTCTTCGGGGAGCAGTCGGTCATCCGGAACGAGCCGCGGGAAGGTACCGTCGAGGCGGTGACGCCGACACGGCTGTTGCGGCTGACGCAGGAAGCGTATGAGCAGCTGCTGGAACGGCATCCCGACTTCCGCCGGGAGATCGAGGACCAGCTGGCGCAGTACAACTTCAAGCATACCGCCCAGATTCCGATCGACCTGTTCCGGGAGCTGCTGCCGGCGGAGGCGCGAGACCAGGAGACGGTGAGCGAGGAGCAGGTCGACCGGGACCTGACCCAGACCTGGGCGATCCCGGAGCCGGCGGCCGCGACGGAAGGCGCCGCCGAGCGGCCGGCGGCGCCGTTCGCGGACGAGCAGGGCAGGTTCGTGAAGCAGGGGCGGCGGATCCGGAGATTCCCGCACCTGTGGCAGATCGACGAGATGGATTGCGGGGCGACGAGCCTGGCGATCGTCTGCCGCCACTTCGGCAAGGCGATCAGCCTCGCGCGCATCCGGCAACTGGTGCACACCGGACTCGACGGCGCGAGTCTCAGGGCCATCTGCGAAGGCGCCAACGAGCTGGGGCTCGCGGCGCGTGCGGTCAAGGCGTCGCCCGACAACCTCGACCAGATCCCGCTCCCGACGATCGTGCACTGGGAGGGGAACCACTGGGTGGTGCTGTACGGTGTCGCGGCCGACCATGTGCGGGTGTCCGATCCCGGCGTGGGCAAGCGCAGGGTGCCGCGGGCGGTGTTCCTCGAGAAGTGGACCGGGTACGCCGCGCTGTTCGACTACACCGAGGCCTTCGAGCGCAACGAGGAATCCAAGCTGGGGATCGCCTGGTTCCTGCCGTTCTTCAAGCCGCACCTCCGCCACCTGGCCCAGGCCACGGGCCTCGCGCTCGTCGTCAGCGCGCTGCAGATGGTGATCCCGGTATTCACCCAGGTGATCGTGGACCGGGTGCTGGTGGAGCGGGACCTGACACTGCTCCACCTGCTCATCGGGGCGATGGCCGGGGTGGTGACGTTCACCCTGCTCGCGACCGTGGTGCAGCGCTACCTGCTCAGCTGGACGGCGGTGCGGGTGGACGCCGCATCGCTCGACTTCCTGACCCGGCGGCTGCTCAGCCTGCCGATGAGCTACTTCACCACCCGGCGCACCGGCGACATCCAGCGGCGGCTGGCGGGGATCTGGCAGATCCGCGAGTTCCTGGTGGAGCATGGCGTCGCCGCGCTCACCGCCTCGGCGCAGTTCCTGGCCGCGGTGGCGCTGATGCTGGTCTACAGCCCGACGCTCACCCTGGTCTTTCTCTCCACGACGCCGCTGATCGTGCTGCTCATGCGTTTCGCCTCGCTGCGGCTGCGGCCGCTGTACGGCGAGCTGGAGGAGTCGCACGGGCGCTACCAGTCGTTCCAGATCGACGCCATCAAGGGGATCGAGACAGTGAAGTCGCTGGGGGCGGAGCACGCCTTCCGCGACCTGATGCTGCGGCAGTTCCACAGCGTGGCCCGCAAGCGGTTCCGGGCGGACTTCACCCTCATGAGTTATCAGGGGGCGGTGCACACGGTCACCCTGCTCTCCGTCATCCTCTTCCTGCTGGTGGGGGCCCGGCTGGTGATGGCGGGGGAGATGTCGATCGGGGCGCTGGTGGCGTTCAACGCCCTGGTGGCGCTGGCCAACGGTCCGATCCTGACCTTTCTCCAGATGTGGGACAACCTGCAGGTGGCGCGGGTCTACCTCAACCGGCTGGACGACATCTTCCAGCAGGAGCCGGAGCAGGGCGAGGATCACAGCCACCTGACCCCGGTGAAGTCGCTCGAGGGGCGGATCACCTTCCGGCATGTGGGCTTCCGCTACGGCGGCCCCGAGAGCGCGCCGATCCTCGAGGACCTGAGCTTCGAGATCCCCCCGGACACGATGGTGGCGATCGTGGGCCGCAGCGGCTCGGGGAAGACCACGCTCATCAAGTGCCTCGCCGGGCTGCTCGAGCCGACGGAGGGCACGATCCTCTACGACGGCATCGACCTCAAGAGCCTCAACTACCGGGACCTGCGGCGGAAGGTCGGATTCGTGCTGCAGGAGAATCATCTCTTCGACGACAGCATCACCCGCAACATCGCCTTCGGCGAGGAGGAGCCGGACCTCGACCGGGTGATGTGGGCGGCGCAGGTGGCCAACGCGCGGGAATTCATCGAGCGGCTGCCGTTCGGCTACGAGACCCGGATCGGCGAGTCGGGCATCGCGCTCTCCGGGGGGCAGCGGCAGCGGGTGGCCATCGCGCGGGCGGTCTACCCCCGTCCCCCCGTACTCATCTTCGACGAGGCCACCAGCGCGCTCGACACCGAATCCGAGCGCGCGGTGAAGGAGAACATCGACCAGCTGCTCGAGGGGCGGACTTCATTCGTGATCGCGCACCGGCTGAGCACGGTGCGAGATGCCGACCTGATCCTGGTACTGGAGCAGGGCCGGCTGGTGGAACACGGGACTCACGACGACCTGATGGGCCGCCAGGGTCTCTACTACTTCCTCGTCAGCCAGCAGCTCGGGCTGTAGGAGCGGCATCCGATGCCCTGGAACGACGAGACCGCCTTCCTCGAGACCGTGCCGCCCCACTGGGCGGCGCGCGGGCTGGCCTGGATCATCATCACTCTCTTCGGCATCTGCATCCTGGCCGCGGTGCTGGTGCGGGTGCCCGAGACGGTGTCCGGCCGCTTCACCCTGGTCCCGCCCCAGGGGGCGGACCCGGTCCGGGCGCTGAAGGAAGGCGTCATCAGCGAGATGCGGGTGCACGAGGGCGACCAGGTCACCCGCGGGGCGGTCCTCATGGTGCTCAACTCCGCGCCGCTGAGCGACCGCTCGAGCGAGCTGCGGACGCTTGAGACCCAGCAACGCACCGACCGGGAGCGCCTCACAATAGCGGCCAGCCAGTACGAGACCCGGCAGCGGGCCAACGTGGCCGACGACCAGCGGCTGCGCGCCAAGGCGGCCTTCCTCGAGCGACTGATCGCCTCCAAGCAGCACCGCCTCACCCAGACCCGGCAGCTGGCCGACAGCGCGCTGGCCGGGATGCGCAGCGGTTCCGTCGGGCGCCTGGAGGCGACCCGCCTCGACATCGAAGCCAGCACGCTCGCGGAAGACGTGCAGATCGCGCAGAACGATCTGGACGACACCCGCGCCGACATCGCCCGCCTGGCGCGCGACGTCGAGGCACGCGACCTCGAATACCGCGAGACCCGGCGGGGCCTCGAGGAGAGCCTCGAGACCGCCCGGATCCGGATCACCACCCTGCAGCGGGACCTGGTGAACCTCACGGACCGGGGACTCGAGGTGACGGCTCCCTGCGACGGAACCGTGCTCCGGCTGCGGGTGGGGGCCGCGGGCGCGGTGGTGAGCGAAGGCCAGGTGCTGAGCGAGCTGGCCTGCGCCGGGCACCGGCTGGTGGCCCAGTTCGTCCTGCCGGAGGCGGGGGTGCCGCAGGTGAAGCCGGGCCAGGCGGTGAAGCTGCGCTTCGACGCGTTCCCCTACCAGCGCTACGGGGTCCAGTTCGGGACGGTGCGCTGGCTCGGGCCGGCGGGGACGATGGGCGCCGACAGCAACACCTTCCGGGCGCTGGTGGACCTCGGCGCCGATTCCATCCGGGTGCAGGGCCAGCTCCGCGCGCTGCTGGCGGGCATGGGAGGCCAGGCCGATGTCGTGGTCGGCCGCCGCTCGCTGGTGAGCTATGCCTTCGAGCCGATCCGCGCCCTGCGGGAAAACCTCGCCGAGCCACCCAAGCCGTGAGCGACCGCCGCCCGGACACCCACGCGACGCTGGCGGACTTCCACAGCGAGGATGAGGTGATGCGCACCTGCCTCCATCTCGCGGCAATCGCGGCGCGGACCGACCTGCCCGTGCTCATCCTCGGCGAGACCGGCACCGGCAAGTCACTGCTGGCCCGGATCCTCCACAACTCGTCCCGCCGGGCCCGGGCCGCCTTCGTGGAGTTCAACGCGGCGGCGCTCTCCGACACCCTGCTCGACAGCCAGCTCTTCGGCCACGAGAAGGGAGCCTTCACCGGCGCCGAGCGACGGGTGAAGGGCAAGTTCGAACTGGCCGACGGGGGGACGCTGTTCGTGGACGAGATCGGCGACATGACCGCTGCGGCCCAGGCCAAGATCCTGCGCGCCGTGGAATACGGAGAATTCGAGCGGCTGGGCAGCGAGCTGCTGCTGGAGGCGGACGTGCGGCTGATCTCGGCCACTCACCTCCCGCTCAGCCGCTACCTGAACACCGACCACTTCCGGAAAGACCTCTTTTACCGGATCAGCGGGATCACGCTCCGGCTGCCGCCGCTGCGGGAGCGGCCCCATGACCTGGGCACCCTCATGGCGAAAGAGATCGAGGGCGCCAGCGCGGCGATGGGTAGGCAAATCGTGGGGCTGAGCCGGGCCGCGGCGGACCGGCTGATGGGACACGACTGGCCCGGGAACCTGCGGGAGTTGAAGCGGGTGATTCATACCGCCGTGGCCGTTACGGAGGGAGAGGTCATCGAGGCCGAAGCGGTCCTGCTGGAGGCCACGCCCGAGACTGCTCCAGGCGGCACGGCTCCCGCCGCCGGGGGGGCGAAGCGGGAGGTGGATGGTGATCTCTCGCTGCGCACCGCCGAGAAGCGTCACATCCGCCAGGTGCTGGAGCACTGCCGCGGCAACAAGCGGCAGGCGGCGCGCGCCCTCGGGCTGTCCCGGTCCACCCTGGACCGGAAGCTGGGCGAGTCTTCCCACTGAGCCCGCGCGATGGTCCCGATTCGATACCGTGGTTTCAGAACGACGCCACCATGGTTTCGTTCTCGAACCGTCGGCGCCGAGGTGGTGCCGGGTGGAAATGAGCTAATCGTTTCCTGCACAACGACTTGATCAGAGCGCGGTCCGCTGGCCCGGAAGCTGCTTTTCCATCAGACGCGAGGCGCCGGACCGGGTTGGCCGCCGGAGCTCAACTCCTACGCCAGCCTCGATAGTGCCTCCAGCTTCTGCTCGCTCACGCAGTCCACGTTGTTCCCTTTGTCCCGTCGAGGCTCGCCATGACTGACAAGAAGAAGAACACCAAGATCGCCGATCTGCCGAAGAAGGCCGTGAGCACCAAGAAGGCGTCCGCCGTCAAGGGTGGAGCGCGCAAGCCGCAGCGCTGAGCGAGTACGGCCTACCGGGCGCGGATGGCCACTGGGGCATCCGCGCCGCCCTAAGTCCTCGAAGTTTCGCCAGCCGAGGTGTTGTGAACCGAGATCCCGCCGATCGATCCCCCGCCGCCCGTCCGAAGAAGAGTGGCGCCCGCCGCAAGGGCACCAAGGACGATGTGGTGCGGCTGGAAGATCTGGCGCCTCGCAAGGAGGTGCGCGGCGGGCAGCGGAAGCGGCTGTTCGGCGAGCGTGCCCATCCCCCTGAGGGACCGCAGCGGGGAGAGTCGTAGCCCACCCAACCTGTCCAATCTGCAGTCGCCGGTGACCCGAACCGCAGCGCGACTGTGATCTGCATCTCAAATCCGCAAACCCCGCCGCAATCTCTCTGGACGAAACTCCACCAACGTCTTACTACTTACCTGTCTCATCTCCACCCGGCACTACCCAACCCACGAGCGCATGCCTACCCGACCTCTCGGCATCGGCTTCATCGGCAGCGGCTTCAACGCCCGCTTCCACATGCAGGCATTCCGTGCGGTGCGCGATGCGGAGATCCGCGGGGTATGGAGCCCCAACCGCAAGAACGCCGAGTCCGCCGCGGCCTACGCGCGGACGCTCGACATCGGCGAATGCCGGCCCTACCGGTCGATCGCCGAAATGGTGGTGGATCCGGAGATCGACGCCATCTGGCTGTGCGGGGCCAACCAGGCACGGGTCGAGAATGTCGAGGAGCTGACCGATCCGATCATGCGCGGCCATGGCGACCTGATCGGCATCGCCTGCGAGAAGCCGCTGGCGCGGAATGTCTCCGAGGCCAAGCTCATCACCACCCTGGTGGAGCGCGCCGGCCTCAAGCACGGCTACCTCGAGAATCAGGTGTTTGCGCCGCAGGTGGAGACCGGACGCGCCCTGCTGTGGGCGCGGGGCGCCGCCCTCACCGGACGGCCCTACCTGGCGCGGGCGGCGGAGGAGCACAGCGGGCCGCACATGCCCTGGTTCTGGCGGGGGCAGCTGCAGGGCGGCGGAGTGCTGAACGACATGATGTGCCACTCGGCGCTGCTGGTGCGGCACCTGCTGACCCGGCCCGGCGAGGCGCTGAGCAGCGTGAAGCCGGTGAAGGTGACCGCACACATCGCGAGCCTCAAGTGGAGCCGCCCCGAGTACAGCAGACGGCTCAAGGCGACGATGGGCAAGGAGGTCGACTACAGCAAGCAGCCGTCGGAGGATTTCGCGAGCCTGATGATCGAGTTCGAGACGGCCGACGGCCACCGGGTGCTGGGCGAGGCGACCACGAGCTGGAGCTTCGTGGGCGCCGGCCTCCGGCTTTCGGCCGAGCTGCTCGGCCCCGAGTACTCGATGTCGTGGAACACCCTCGATGCGGGGCTCAAGCTGTTCTTCAGTCGCGAGGTGAAGGGCAAGGCCGGTGAGGATCTGGTGGAGAAGCAGAACGCCGAGGTGGGACTGATGCCGGTCGTCGCCAATGAGGCGGCGGCCTACGGCTACGAGGCGGAGAACCGCCACTTCGTGCGGGCCTTCCTCGGCAAGGAATCGCCGCTGCTCACCTGGGACGACGGCCTCGACGTGGTGCGGATCCTGATGGCCGCCTACCAGAGCGCCGAGCAGGGGAAGACCCTGAAGTTCCCGCCGAGCGGCCTGGACCGCTTCGTCCCGGCCGTCGCGAAGGGGACCTGGAAGCCCTGAGCGCGCCGGCGCTCAGTCGGGGTGCTGGCTCGGGCTCGGGGCGGTGACGGCCGGCAGCTTCGGGTGGGGCACCGGCTTGCCCTCGCGGTTCCACATCTTCATGGCGACGACCTTGCCATTCTGATGGCGGCCGTCGCTCTCCATCTGGCCGTTCTCATACCAGCGGGTGAACGGGCCGTCGGGCACCCCGGCCTTCCAGGTGGTGCGGGTCTTGGGGTGGCCGTCTGGAGCATATTCGGTGACGATGCCGTCCGGCCTCCCCTTGTCGAAGTTGCCTTCGTACTTCGTCTTGCCATCCGGATACCAGATCACGAGGCTGCCCTGCAGCTCCCCGGCGACGTAGTGCCCCACGCTCCGCTTCGTGCCGTTGCGATACCACGAACTCGATAGTCCGTCATTGCGTCCGGCGTGCATCTCCCGTTGCAGGACGACGGTGCTCTCCGGACTGAAGTCCTTCATCACTCCCTCGAGCTCTCCCGCGACGAAGCTCTGGGTCCGCGCCAGATGGCCCAAGGAATCCCACTCCTCCCGGACCCCCTCGCGGCGTCCCACCTTCCAGGTCTCCGAGAAGGCCCGTTTGCCGTTGGCGTGGGTCCCTTCAGCCTGGCCATCCCGGGTCCCGTTCCGGTAGGGCATCCGCACGCTGATGCCGGTGGCGCTGTCACGAGGCACCAGCAACACACCGGTAAACGGCTGCTGCTGGCCCACCCGGTAGCGCAGCCCGTCCCGATCCTCGGTCTGCGCCAGCTGGACGGTGCGGGGGCCGCACGCCACCAGCGCGAGTACGGCAACGATCGACATCCGGGATGCCAGCTTCAGGAACGAGGGGAGCTGCAGGGTCACGGGCCCATCTCCGGTCGGTGGTGGCGGACGGCGAAAATCAGTACCTGCATGATCGATGGCCCCAAGGTAAGCAGGGTGCAAGTTGCTGTGAGGCCTTCTTCAATAACCCGGGGGGACGGGTCGGGTAAGGTCTGCGGCGGAGAGTCGATGAGCCCGGCATCACGCTTGCCCACAGTATGGGGCGAAGTATGGGAATAGGCGGTATTTGGCCTCGTTTCAAGCCGCAAAATGCGGCTGGATGGGGATTTCCGCGGTCTTTTGAGGTTAGCTGAGCCTCTGAGGACAAAGGACTTACGGGCCATAACCGGCCGGGACGCCGCATGACCGATAAAGAGCCAGTGGACCGGGGGCGGGTGGGAGCGGTCACGGTCGTGACCATCCTCTATGCCTTCGCGTACCTGGTGTGGGAACGGGCGGGCTGGGGGAGCTCCGAGCTGCGGGCGCTGCTCGGGAATGTGGCGTTCATTCCCCTCAACCTCACAGTCGGGGTGCTCTGCTTCCTGGCGGCCGGGAACACGGTGCTGGACGAAGGGGTGCGCCGGGCGCTGCGGTTCCTGGGGGCCGGCTGTGCGACGGTCTTCATCGGCAACGCCATTTCGGTCGAATACATCCTGGTCCTGAAGCAGAACCCGACGGTCTCCTGGGCGGACCCGTTCTATCTGGCCGACAGCTTCCTGATGCTGGCGGCGCTGCTCTCCTTCCCGATGGCGCGCCGGCTGCACGTCGAGAAGCTCAAGTTCGCGCTCGATGCCGCGATCGTGCTGATCGGCGGCGCGGTCGCCATCTGGTATTTCACCATCCGTCCGACCCAGGCGGCCCACGAGGGGATTCTCTCGACCTTCGTGCTGGCCTTTGCCTATCCGCTGGTGAGCCTGCTGGTGCTCTACGGCGCCACGACGGTGATGCTGCGCGGCCCGCTGGACGGCAACCGGCTGGCGTTCCGGCTGCTGATGACGGGCTTCCTGGTGAGCATATTCGCCGACCTGGCGTTCGACCTGGAGCTGCTCGACATGGGGGAGCGGAGCGCGGCGTGGACCGACATGGTCTACCTGCTCTTCTACATCCTGCTGACGGCGAGCGCCGAACAGTACTGGCGGCGGCCGGTGCGCCGCAGCGAGCGCCGGGTGGAGCCGCGGCCCAAGTTCCAGGCGTTGTCGCCACTCCCCTACGTGGCCATCGCGACGACCTACGGCCTGCTGCTCGGCGCGACGGTGCGGCCGTGGATCGATCCGATCAGCGGCATCGCCATCGGGGCGGTGCTGATGACGGCGCTGGTGGTGGTCCGCCAGCTGATCGCGGTGCGGCAGAACGTACGCCTGCTGGCCGATGCGGCGGCGGAGGCGCGGTTCCGGTCGCTGGTGCAGAACTCGTCGGACGTGATCCTGGTGATCCGGGCGGACGGCACGATCAAGTTCGCGAGTCCCTCGGTTTCGCGGGTGCTGCGCCAGGATCCGGTGGCGCTGCTGGGACGGACCCTGACCGATCTCGTCGACAGCGACGACCGCGAACGGGCCCGGGAGTTCCTCCGGCAGGCGGCGGCGACGGTGGCGGCGAGCCCGCCGGTGGAATGGCGCTTCCGCCAGCCGGACGGCTCGCTGCTGCACGCGGAGCTGCTGGCCACCAACCTGCTGTCGGATCCGACGGTGCGCGGCGTGGTGCTCAACGGCCGAGACGTGAGCGAACGCAAGCGGCTGGAGCGGGAGCTGACGCACCAGGCCTTCCACGATCCGTTGACCGGGCTCGCCAACCGGGCGCTGTTCCTCGACCGGGTCAGCCATGCCCTCACCCTCGCCCGGCGGCAGGGTCGCCCGGTGAGCGTGCTGTATCTGGACCTCGACGACTTCAAGAAGGTCAACGACAGCCTGGGCCACGGCGAGGGCGACCGCCTGCTCGCCATCACGGCCGAGCGGCTGCACACCTCGGCGCGGGCGAGCGACACCGTCGCGCGCCTGGGCGGCGACGAATTCGCGATCCTGATCGAAGATGGAGTGGGCGTCAGCGACCTCGAGGCGCTGGTGGAGCGGTTCCAGACCGCGCTGGCCCGGCCCTTCATGCTGGGCGGGAACGAGGTGCCCATGAGCGTGAGCATCGGCGTGGCCACGGCGGGGGCCGATGAGGCCGCGGACGAGCTGCTGCGCAACGCCGACATGGCGATGTACAACGCCAAGCGGCGCGGCAAGGGACGGGCGGAGACCTTCCAGTCGCAGATGTACGCCGCGGTGAAGCGGCGGCTGGAGCTGGAGGCGGCGCTGCGCGCCGCGATCGAAGGCGACGGTCTCACCCTGGTCTATCAGCCGATCTTCTCGCTGAAGAGCGGACTCATCGAGGGTGTCGAGGCGCTGGTGCGGTGGGAGCACCCCCGCTTCGGAGCGCTGCTGCCGCAGCACTTCATCCCGCTCGCGGAGGAGACCGGCCTGATCGTGAAGCTGGGCCACTGGGTGCTGCGCGAGTCCTGCCGGCAGGTGAAGCGGTGGCGCCAGGCCTTCCCCGACATGCCGCTCACCATGGCGGTGAACATCTCCGGACGGCAGCTCCACGAGCTGGACATCGTGCGGGAGACCCGCGAGGCGCTGGCGGAGTCGGGGGTGGACCCGGCGGCGGTAGTCCTCGAGATCACCGAGAGCGTGCTGATGCAGCAGGAGGGCTCGGTGCTGGAGCGGCTGGTAGAGCTCAAGTCGCTGGGGGTGCAGCTCGCCATCGACGACTTCGGCACCGGGTACTCGTCGCTCAGCTACCTGCAGCGCTTCCCGATCGACATGATCAAGATCGCGCGGCCATTCGTCGAGGACATCGGCGGCGGGCTGGAGAAGTCGGCCCTGGCGCGCGCCATCATCGGCCTGGGCGACACCCTCAAGCTCCGCACGGTGGCCGAAGGGGTGGAGCGGACCGAGCAGTGCCTCGCCCTGATGAGCCTCGGGTGCGAACTCGGCCAGGGCTACTACTTTGCGCCGCCGCTCTCCCCCGAGGAGATCCGCGGGCTGCTGATGAATCCCCGGCCGGTGCTTCCAGCGCCGCTGGCGAGCGCGCGATAGGAGTTCCGAGTTCCGAATTCCGAGTTCCGAGTCCCGAGGCCGAGTGCCGAGTTCGGACGGGGTCCGGCCAGGCGGCGTTCGGCGCAGGACGGGAAACCAGCCGTCATCCCTTCCGTAGGGCCCTCCGCCTTCGATATTCCACGCCCCCGGGCATTCCTGGAGACATCGTGATCGCATCGTGCAGCCGAAGGTCCGTCCGGACCGCGGCCGTCGTCCTGATGGTGGTTCCCGCTCTTCTCTCCGGCCAGATACCTCGCGCCACCGGCCGAATCGGCGAATACGTCCCGTCCCGGGTCTGGCCGGTCCGGCCGCGCACCTTCGACCTGCTGCATCAGCGGATCGCCATCCGCTACGATCTCGACCAGCGGAGCGTCGCCGGGGAGGTGCGGACGCGCCTGGTCGTGACCGGCCAGCCCACCGACACCATCCGGCTCGACGCCTCGCAGCTCACGATCGACGGCGCCACGGACGCGAGGAACAAGCGACTCCGGTTCACCGCTGACACCGGTGGCGTGACGGTCCGGCTGGCGAAGCGGGCCCAGGCCGGAGATACGGTGGTATTCACGCTCCGCTACCATGGCCGTCCCGAGCGGGGGATGTACTTCGTGCCGCGGCGCCGGGTGATGTGGACCCAGGGCGAGGCGACCGAGACCCACAGCTGGGTGCCCACCTGGGACGCGCCGAACGACAAGACCACCTGGGAGATCCTGGTCACCGCCGACACCGGCGTCAGCGTGCTCTCCAACGGGCGGCTGGTCGAGGTGACCCCGGCCGACGGCGGGGCGAAGCAGACCTGGCACTGGACGCAGGAGCTGCCGGCCTCGACCTATCTGTATTCGATCGTGGCGGGGCGGTTCAGCATCCTGCGCGACAGCTGGCGCGGCGTCCCGGTGGAGTACTGGGTCGCAACGGACACCGTCAACGCCGGCTGGCGCACCTTCGGCGAGACCCCGTCGATGATCGAGACCTACAGCGAGGTGCTCGGCGTCAACTTCCCGTGGGCCAAGTACAGCCAGTCGGTGATCCCCGACTTCACCTACGGCGGCATGGAGAACGTCTCGGCCACGACCCAGACCGACCTGGCGCTGCATGGCGCGGGAGGCGAGCCGGAGTACAGCGGGCGCGGGCTGAACGCCCACGAGCTGGCGCACCAGTGGTTCGGGGATCTCACCACCACGACGACCTGGGCGCATATCTGGCTCAACGAGGGGCTGACGACCTACATGGAGTCGGTCCACAACGAGAAGAGCCGCGGCTGGAGCGCAGGCCAGTGGAGCTGGATCAACCAGCAGCAAGGCGCGATGGGCGCGGACCGCAACGTGGAGCGGCCGCTGGTGCTCGGCGAGACGCCGGGCGAGGACCCGATCACCCTGTTCTTCAGCGGACATGTCTATCCGAAGGGGGCGCAGGTCGCGCATCAACTCCGCCGCCTGCTGGGCGACTCGCTCTTCTGGGCCGGCATGCGCCGTTTCCTCACCGACAACGCCTACCGGCCGGTGGAGACCGCCGACTTCGCCGCGGCGATGGAAAAGGTGTCCGGCCGCGACCTCGACTGGTTCTTCGACCAGTGGGCCTACGGGATCGGCTATCCGAAGGTGCAGGTCACCCGGGCGTGGGATGGGACCGCGAAGACCCTGACCCTCACCGTGCGCCAGACCCAGTCGATCGACTCGACCCACCCCTTCTTCCGGTTCCCCGCGACGGTGCGGATCATCACCCGGGACTCGGTGGTCCGCCGCGAGATCATGGTGACGGAACAGGACCAGCGCTTCGTGCTGTCACTGCCCGAGTCGCCGGTCAGCTTCCGCTTCGATGAGGGGGGCTGGCTGCTGGGCACGGTGAAGACCGACCAGACGCCGGAGGAGCTGGCCGAGCTGGCGAAGCACGATCTCGAGTTCGCGGCGCGGTACTGGGCGCTGTCGGCGCTGGACAGCTCGACGGCGCCCGCGGCGCGGGAGGCGCGGCGGTTCATCGCGCTCAACGAGCCCGCGCCGGAGATCCGTTCGGAGGCGATCCGGCAGATCGACCTGTACGACGGCGGGCAGTCGCACGACGTGCTGGTCGCGGCGCTGGGCGACCCCTCCGGCACCGTGCGGGGCCGCGCGATCCGTGCGCTGGCGAGCGGCGACAGCACGGGGATACAGGCGACCGCGGTTCGGATGATCACGACCGACCCCAGCGACTTTGCGCAGGGGCAGGCCCTCAAGGTGTACGATCCGGCGCGGGCCCCGGAGGGCACCGCGCTGCTGGTCGACCGGATTCGTCACGGGGGAGCTTACAGCGTCCGGTTCACGGCGGCGCAGCGACTGCATCTCAAGCCTGATGCCGCGGGGCTCGATGCGCTGGAGTCGATGACGGCGGTGGAGGAGCCGCGGGATCTCCGCGCGGGCGCGCTCGGGCTGCTGGCCGACTGGCCCGACCGGAGCCGCGCGATCGCCGTCGCGACGCGCTACCTCAGCGACGGCGATCCGCTCTTCGCCGGTGAGGCGGTGCGGACCCTCGCCCGGATCGGAGGCGAGGCGGGCAGGGCAACGCTCACCGCCACGCTGGCACGGGAGAGCCGGGTGACGGTACGGGCCGCGATCGCCGAGGCGCTCGGGGCGAGGCGGTGATCGAGGGAGGCTAGTGACCGAGTTCGCCGGCCCGGGCCATCCGCGCCATCTGTTCCGCGGCGCGGAAGGCGAGGGCCTGGATGGTCATGGTGGGCTGGCCGCGGCCGGAGGTGACGAAGCTGCTGCCGTCGACGATGAAGAGATTGGGCACCTCATGGGCGCGGTGGAAGCGGTCCACCACCGAGGTGCGCGGATCGTTCCCCATGCGGCAGGTACCGAGGAGATGCACCTGCGGGAAGGGGCCGGGCCCGGGCGGAAAGGCCCAGCGCTCGGTGGCACCAGCGGCCTGCAGCAGATCCATCCCCCGCTCGGCAAAGTACTGGCACAGCCGCTCATCGTTCGGGTGGTTCTGCCAGGTCATGCGCAGCGCCGGGAGACCCCAGTCGTCCCGGACCGTGGGATCGAGGGTGATGGTGTTGGTCGGCACCGGCAGCGAGGTGGTGTGCGCCATCACGTAGGCGGTACGGGTGAAGTAGTCCCGCACCTTCCGCTTGAACTCGCGCCCCCACTGCGGTCCGCTGCCGGCCAGCCCCCAGAGCGCGAAGCCGATCGGCTGGGCATCGAAGCGGAAGTCGAAGCCGCCGCCGCCAATCAGCCCGAGCGCCGGATCGAGTTCGTAGGTGTCCTGGATGACCCGGGTCGCGACGGTGCCGCGGTAGCCGTTCACCCGGCGATCGAAGAGGCCGGCCGCCAGGGCACTGCCATTGAACATCAGGTGGCGGCCCACCATGCCGCTGGCGTTGGCCAGGCCCTCGGGGAAGCGGGCCGACGCGGACTGGAGCAGCAGCCGCGGCGTCTCGGCGCCGTTGGCGCAAAGCACCACCACCCTGGCGCGCTGGAAGATCTCCCGCCGTTTCGCGTCGAAGTACTTCACCCCGGTGACCCGGCCCCGGCGGTCGGTCTCGATCTTCCGCACGTAGGAGTCGGGCCGGATCTCGCAGCGGCCGGTGCGCTCCGCTTCCGGAATCATCGTGGCAAGGGTGCTCGACTTGGCCCCCATTTCGCATCCGAAGCCCTCGCAGAAACCGCACTGGGTACAGGCGCTGCGTCCACGATAGGGCACCGAGGCGATGGCCATCGGCGCAGGAAAGGCGTGCCAGCCTAACTGGCCGGCGGCCCGTTCGGCGAGGACGCCAGTGGACTTGATCGGCAGGGGCGGCATCGGGTAGGGGCGGCTGCGCGGCGATTCGAATGGATTGGAGCCCGCCAGCCCGGAGACGCCGATCTCCCATTCCACCTTCGAGTAGTAGGGCTCCAGCTCGGCGTAGGTGATGGGCCAGTCGTCGAACCCGGTGCCGGCGACCGGGCCCTTGAGGCTGCGCTCGATGAAATCGACTTCGTGGAAGCGCCAGTAGTTGCCGGTGAAGTGCACCGTGCCCCCGCCCACCAGCCGGCCGTACTGCACCGCCTCCATTACGGTCGCGGTGTCGGTCTCGGTGGCGCGGAAGGTGTTGGGCTGGCGGCGGGGATCGTTGGTGAGGGCGTGCAGCCGACTGACTCCCAGTTCGTCATGCCGGAAGTCTTCCGCGCGGAGCCAGGGGCCCTGCTCGAGGACCAGCACCCGAAAGCCCGCCGTCGCAAGCTCGCGAGCCACCACTCCCCCGGCCGCGCCGGAGCCCACCACGACGAAGTCCACCTCGTCTCGAGGCTGGAACCGGACCCCGGATCTACCCACGGTCGTAGTCCCCGAAGGGCGGGCCCCAGGAGAACCGGTCCTCGAAGCCGATCAACCGCCACCCCGCCTTCTCGAAGTTTCCACCGTATTCGGGATTGGCGAACATGCCGGTGATGGTGGCCATCCGCACCGACTCGAAGAAGGTCGAGCCGACGGCCTCGAAGGCGCGGAGGATGTCGGTCTGATCGGCGGCGGGAAGCGCGGCGAACGAGGCCGCGTCGGGGTGACGGCGGCGGGTGACCGCTTCCAGCTCGCCGAGGCCGCGCCGGAGCAGCGGGAGCTCACTGGCGGCGTAGGTGGCGAGCGACTGATCGATGAAGCGCACCACCCGCGCCTCCCGGGCACCCGGGGTGTCGTCGGTCGGGAAGATCTGCTCGGTGACCGCGTCGAGGAGTTCGGCCTCGTGAGGCGAGAGCACCCGCCAGGGATCGTCGCGGAGGGCGCGGGCGGCATCGGCCCCGGCCGCGCGAACGAAGCCGGGAGACGCAGCGAGCCATGCGGCTCCCGCGCTGGCGGCGAGACCAGAGAGGAAGAAACGGCGCCCGACGGGAAATGATGACACGATGGGTCCCTGAACATTCGCAGGGGCAGTGAGCGCGTCAACCTCGGCGACATTGCGATCGGGCGACCTTGCGTGCGAAACCGGCACCCGGCCGATCCGTAGGGAGCGGACCTCGCTATCTCCAGTGGAGCTACCCTGATGCATGTCGCTTTCCGGTCATCGGTCCGGGCCGTTGCCGTGGCGCTGGCATTCGCCCTGTTGCCTGCCGCAGGTGGAGCCCAGTCGACAGCGGGTCTCCGCATTCCCTACGAGTACTACACGCTCAAGAACGGCCTCCGGGTGGTGCTGTCGCGAGACACCACTGCGCCCACAGTGGCCGTCGGGGTCTACTATCACATCGGGTTCCGGAATGAACCGCGGGACCGTACCGGGTTCGCGCACCTCTTCGAGCACCTGATGTTCCAGGGCTCGGGCAACCTGGGCAAGATGGAGTTCGTGAAGCTGATCCAGTCCAACGGCGGCATCCTCAACGGCTCCACCCGGTTCGACTTCACCAACTACTACGAGGTGGTGCCCGCCCATACCCTGGAGACGATGCTCTGGGCGGAGGCGGACCGGATGAAGGGGCTGGCGATCGACACCTCGAACCTGCGCAACCAGCAAGACGTGGTGAAGAGCGAGGTGCGGGTGAACGTGCTCAACCAACCCTACGGTTCGTTCCCGTGGATCGACCTGCCGATGGCGGCGAACCAGAACTGGTACAACGCGCACAACTTCTACGGCGACCTTCAGGACCTCGACGCCGCGACGCTGAGCGACGCCTCGTCCTTCTTCCACCGGTACTACGCCCCGAACAACGCCGTGCTGTCGGTGGTGGGTGATTTCGACCCGTCCCAGGCGAAGCGCTGGGTGGAGCAATACTTCGGCGCAATCCCCGCCTCCGAGCTGCCGGCGCCGCCGGACCTGCGCGAGCCGCCCCAGACCGCCGAGCGGCGGGCCAGCCGGGTGGACTCGCTGGCGACGAAGCCGGCGCTCGGGCTGGCGTGGCACATGCCGGAGCGGTGGACGCCGGAGTGGTTCGCGATGGGACTGATCGACCAGATCCTGGGTCAGGGCCGCGATTCCCGGTTCTACCAGTCGCTGGTCCAGCAGAAGGGTTACACCGGCGACGTGAGCGCGGGAGTCAACTGGGGGCTCGGCCACCAGTTCAACTACGAGGGCCCGATGCTGTGGATGGTGTCGGTGTACCACGACAGCTCGGTCTCCCCCGACTCGCTGATCGCCACGATGGATCGCGACATCGAGGAGCTGCAGTCCCGGCCGGTGGACGCGGCGACGCTGGCGCGGGCCCAGACCAAGATCCGCTCCGGTCTCTACGACATCATCGAGCAGTTCTCGGGCTTCGGCCGGGTGGACCTGCTGGCGTCGTTCGCGCTGTTCGACAACGACCCGGGCCGGATCAACCGCCTCGAGGGGGAGTTCAACAAGGTGACCCCCGCGCTGATCCAGCACACCGCCCAGCAGTATCTGCGCCGCGAAAACCGCACCGTCTACACCATCGTGCCCGGGGCGAAGACCGCGTCCGCGGCCGGCAGCCAGTGAGGCAGGAGACTCCCATGCGCACGACGATCATGCTGGCCGGCCTGGTGCTGATGGCGACGCCGCTCCTGGGCCAGAAGGAAGCACCGCCCGCCCCGGGCACACCGAAGGACTTCCGGCTGCCACCGCGGAAGACGTTCACGCTCACCAACGGCATGAAGGTGACCCTGGTCCGCTACGGCCTGGTGCCGAAGGTTGCGGTGAATCTGGATATCCAGACGGGCGCCATCGACGAGGCGGCCGCCGAGGTGCAGCTCTCGGCACTGACGGCCGACATGCTGCTCGAGGGCACCAGCACCCGTTCCGCTGCCGACATTTCCCGCCAGGCGGCGGAGATGGGCGGCAGTCTGACTGCGACCTCGCTGGACGACGGAGTGCTGGTCGGGGGTGAGATCCTGAGTGAAAGTGGCGAGGCGTTTGTGGGGCTGCTGGCGGACGTGGTGCAGCACCCCCGGTTTGCCGCGGCGGATGTCGAGCGGCTGCGGACGAACCGGGCGCGGGACAACTCCATCGCCCAGAGCCAGCCGGGACAGATCACCCGGGCGAAGTTCCGCGCGATGGTCTTCGGCGATCATCCGTACGGCCGAGTCTACCCGACGGAAGCGATGCTGGCGACGTACACGGCGGAGAAGGTGCGGGACTTCCATGCGCGCAACTACGGTGCGCGCCGGGCCCATCTCTATGTAAGCGGGGTCTTCGACGCAGCGAAGATGGAGCGGGCGATCCGGGCCGCCTTCCGGGCGTGGCCCGCCGGGCGGCCCGGCACGGTTAATCCGCCGACACCGGTCGGTCACCGCCAGGTGGAGCTGGTGGACCGGCCGGACGCGGTGCAGAGCTCGGTACGCGTCGGCCTGCCGGTCGCCGACCCGTCGAGCCCCGACTGGGTCCGGCTCAGCGTCACCGACGCGCTGCTCGGCGGCTCGTTCGCCTCGCGGATCACCAGCAACCTGCGGGAGGACAAGGGCTACACCTATTCGCCGTTCTCCTTCGTCGGCTCCTGGCCGAAGACGGGGGTGTGGCTGGAAGTGGCGGACGTGACCACCAACGTCACCGGCGCCTCGCTCAAGGAGATCTTCGCCGAGACCGACCGGCTGCGGGCGGAGGCGCCGCCGGAGAAGGAGCTGACGGGTATCAAGAACAACATGGTGGGGATCTTCACCATCCAGAACAGCTCGCGGGGCGGGGTGATCAACCAGCTGCAGTTCGTGGATCAGTACGGCCTGGGGGATGCCTATCTCTCCGGCTACGTGAAGAACATCATGGCGGTGACGCCGGCGCAGGTGCAGCAGACCGCGGTCAAGTATCTCGATCCGAGCCGGATGACGATCGCGGTGGTGGGGGACAAGAAGGTGGTGGAGGAGCAGCTCGCGCCGTATCAGGCGGGGGTGCCCTGACTCCAGAATGGGGCGGCCGAGGACGGCCGCCCCGACTGGGTCAGGTGAGCGGGATCTTGCTGGCGTTCCGGGCCAGCCACTGCGCAAAGGTCTGCAGCTCGGGGTTGAGTGAGCGGCTGAATGCCATGCTCCGCGCCGCGCAGAAGTCGGCGTTGAAGTCGCGCTTGAACTGGAACATGTTGCCGAGGTCGTCCGCGCCGGGGAAGCCGAAGCTCCGGTACACCTCAGGGGAAACGGCGTTGTAGTCCACCGGCTGCTTCAGCGCGGCGCTCAACTGGGCCGCCATCTCTGCGCCGGTCAGGTGTTCGCCGGCGACCCCGATGCTCTTCCCGATGAATTCCGATCCCCGCTTGAAGATCCCGTAGGCGCACTTGCCGATGTCCTCGGCGGCCATCCCCGGCAGCTTCTTGTCCGCCATTGGCATGGTAAGCTGCAGCCTCCCATCGGGGCCCGGCTTGGGACCGGCTCCGAAGGAGACGAAGTTGTCCCAGTAGAACGAGGTGTTATACATCGTCGTCGGCACCCCGGCGTCGGTGAAGAGGTGATTGGCCTCGCCCTTCGCGTCGAAGTGGGGCACCTTGTACTTCCCCAGCAGGGTCGGCATCCGGGGATCGCTGAGAGGCACCCACTTCCGGGTATCCTCGAGGGTGGACCAGATCGCGTGGGCGACGCCGGTTTCCTTCGCGGCCCTGGCCATCGAGGCGGCCTCGGCGATCTCCTTCTCCGGCGAGAAATGCGCCCAGAAGAAAGTGACGCAGAAGGCGCCGTAGGCGCCGGCGAAGCCGCGTTTCAGGCTGGCGGGGTCGTCGACGTCGGCGGCCATGACTTCGGCACCGAGGGCGGCGAGCGCCTTGGCGGCATCGGAGCCGGGGTTGCGGGTAAGGGCCCGGGTCCGGAAGGGAGAAGCGGGATCGCCCTGGATGGCGCGGACCAGTCCGCTGCCTTGCGCGCCAGTCGCTCCGACGACCGCGATGATCTTCTTGTCAGCCATGATTGTCCTCGTTGCGCTCGTTGGTGAGTACCGCGTCGAGAATCTGGCGGGGGCGGCGCGACCCCGCAACCGTGCCGCTCGGGCTCGCGCCCACCCTCGTCACGCTGCATCTTGAGACCGCGCGCCTGACCGGCCACGACGCATCCACTCGAGCCACGGACCCACCCCTGATTCACCAGCCCGTTCCCCATCCCGCCGGCCGATCGGTGATCCGCTGGCACATCCTCGTCCTGCTCACCTTCGCGAGTTTCGTCGCGTACGTGCTGCGGACCAACATGTCCATCGCCGGCGAGCACATGATGGCGGACGTGGGGCTGACCCAGGTCCAGTTCGGTTTCGTGCTCGCCGCCTTTGCGTGGGGGTACGCCGCCTTTCAGTTCCCCGGCGGCGTGATCGGCGAGCGGATCGGGAGCCGGAAGACGCTGGCGATCCTCGCGCTGCTGTGGGGCGTCCTCAATCTCATGATCGGCCTCATCCCCGACCGGGGACTCGGCGCTCCGCTGGCGACCCTGATCGCACTGGTGACCCTCAGGGCGCTGATGGGCGCAGCGCAGGCACCGCTCTATCCGGTGACCGGCGGCGCCATGACCTGCGCCTGGTTTCCGGTGGCGGGGTGGGCCTTTCCGAACGGCATGTCCAACGTCGGGCTCACGCTCGGATCGGCGGCGGCGGGACCGCTGATCGCCTGGCTGATGGAGACATTCGGCTGGCGGCAGTCGTTCATCTTCACCGCGCCGCTCGGGCTGCTATTGGCGGTCGTCTGGTGGTGGTATGTCCGGGATACGCCAGCGGAGCATCCATCGGTCCGCCAGGAGGAGCTGGTGCTGATCGACGCCAACCGCCCGCCGCAGCCGCCCGCCCTGGTCAAGGGGGAGTGGAAGCTGGTGCTCCGCGATCCGCAGGTGCTGCTGCTCACCCTGAGCTACTTCTGCAGCAACTACGTCTTCTACTTCTTCTTCAACTGGCTGTTCATCTACCTGGTGGAGAACCGGGGCCTCAAGGCGCTGGAGAGCGGGTTCTATTCGGCGGCCCCGTGGCTGACCGGCGCGGTGGGCGCGCTGATCGGCGGCATTCTGTGCGACCGGCTGTCCCGCCGCTACGGCATGACCTTCGGTTGCCGGGCTCCGGTGATGGTGGGCCTGCTGCTCGCCGGCGTCCTGCTGCTCGCCGCCGCCACCGCGCGTCAGCCGGTGGTTGCGGTGGCCTTTCTCTCGCTCTGCCTGGCGGCGCAGCAGCTCACCGAGGGGGCGTTCTGGGCGGCGACGATCTCGGTCTCGGGGAAGCACGCCGCGAGTGCCTGCGGCGTGCTCAACACCGGCGGGAATGTCGTGGGAGGCGCAGGGGCGCTGATGGTGCCGGTGACGGTCAAGCTGTTCGGCTGGACGGCGGCGCTGGCGACGGGGACGGCCTTCGCGGTGGTCGGCGCGCTCCTGTGGCTGTGGATTCGCGCGGGGCGGGAATTCCCCGAGCCGGCCTGAGCCGCCGGACCAGGGGGCAGACAGTCCTCAGTGTTCCCGTTCGGCGGTCGCCTCCAGCTTGCTGTTCTCGCCGCGCACCTCGAACCCCTTCGCCTTGCCTGCCGTGGGGGAGAACTCCAGCACCAGGTCGCTCATGACGTCGTAGAGTTCCCCATTCTTCATAGTCGCGATGTTGAACCAGCCGTCGGCGATCCGGATCAGCGGGAAGTAGCTGACCTCCGGCCAGGGCGCCGGGGCCCACCGCACCATCAGCATCTCGTTCTCGTACGACACCGTGAAGCGGGATGGCTTCGCGGTGTCGCCGTCCTCCGTCCACCGGAAGAGATAGGTCCCGAGGAAGGGGCGCGCCGCATCACGGGTCATCGTCAGCGGATGCGACGGGGTGACCGCGATGGCCAGCGGCACGCGGACTGTCCCCCAGGCCATCGCCAGCGTGGCGCCGGTGACCTTCACGTCGGGAAACGACCAGGTCAGGGCCTCGGTGAAGGGACCTTCGCCCGGCCGAATGGGAAAGCGGACCTGACTGGCCGAGGAGTCGGGCCGGCTCATGTGGAAGAGGTGCCACTTGGGATCGAGGATCACGGTCCACTCCGCCGTGTCGACCTGCATCCACACGGAATACTTGCCCTTGGCGACGGGGTGACCCTCGAGAGTCAGGTCGCGGCTGACCTCGAGCGTGGTCGCCCAGTTGGCCCCCGGGGTCCAGACCTCCTTCCACTTCACCTCACCGCCGAAGATCGAGTCCCGGCCCCGCACTCGCGGGCGGGCGTAGTCCACGGTGATCACGGTGCCGTCGATCGTCTGGGAGATCGAGGCGCGCTCGCTGGCCCGGACCTGGGCCGAGAGCAGCGCGGGAAGCACGACGAGGAGAGACGAGAGAGGCGCGGCGCGCCGGTGCAGAAAGAGCATCGGGACTCCCGGAAAGGTGCGGCGCTCCCGAATCAGCCGAAACGGGCGTCGATCGCGGCGCGGATCTCGTCGAGGGACTTGCCCCCCTGGTGCAGCCGGTAGGCGAGGCGGCCCTGCCCCTGACAGATCTCGCAGAGGCGCGCCATCCCCTCGCCCTCATAGCAGGAGAGCAGCGAATAGAAACTCGGGTCGTCGGCGCAGCCGCAGTTGCAGCGGATGCCGTCGACGATTTCGGGGATCTGCCGCACCTCGTCGAAGGCGGGAATGGCCGCCGCGGCGCCGCCGAGCTGTTCGTGGGTCAGCACCTTGTCGGCGGTGATGCCGGGCCGGGGTTCGGGATGGGGATGGGGGCCGCGCCGCGCGAGGTGGCAGTGCGTGGCGCGCAGCGGGCGGGCGCCGGTGACAAGGGACACCGCGACGGCGGCGCAGGTGACGAGGAAGCGTCGGCGAGGAACCATGGGACACCGGTGGCGAGGGGACTGCGGATCAAATTATCCCGACGCACCCCGGGTGGCCAGCGGGTGCGCAGATTTCACCGACGGGCCCGCAGATGTCACAGAGTGTACGGGGCTCGGTTGCTCTCCAGTCTGTGAGAGCTGCGGACCTACACCCCGAGCCAGTAGCTGAGCTTGAGCGCGAGCACGTTGGTGGCGGGGTTGTCGAAGATCGCGCCGAAGTCGCGGCGGAAGGAGAAGTCGCCGTTCGACGCCTGGCCGGCCCGCGACTGCTGCCACACCAGGAAGAGGGTGGAGCCGGGGCGATACTCCCACCGGAAGACGAGGTTGGCGATCAGCGAGCGGAAGTTGAAATTCTGCTCGGCGAAGGTGAATGGCGCCGCGGGTCCCGTGCCATCGGGGTCGACGGTGACCACGCCAGTAGCCTGGTCGCGCTGGATGGTGCCCACGTCGCGGCCATAGACATCGAAGTGGAAGGTGCGGGGCGTCCGGAACTCCTTGTAGTCATTGTAGTCGCCGGAAGAGATGAGAGGCTGTACGAAGAGCTGCAGACTCATCCGCGGCGTGAAGGTCCACTCGAGCCTGGTGTCGAGTGCGAGTTCATGCTGGTCCACGGTGGCGAAGACCGCCCGCCGGCCGAAGGTGCGCGTCGCCAGGGGGTCGATCACGCCACGCACGAACTGACTCAAGGCGTGGGAGCGGGTATAGCTCGGCTCGAAGCTGAGACGCACGTTGGGTGAGGGGCGGAGCGATGCGGTCAACCCGAGACTCCGACCGTAGCCGCCGGCGGAGTTCCAGGCGATGCCGGCGTTCGCCCCGACGGAGAGGCTACCGCGATTGGAACTCTGCAGGAAGAGATCGGCGCCGCCGCGATCCGGCAGCATGAGCAGCGGGCCGCCCCGGGTCTGCTGGTCGCTGATGGAGCTGAAATTGTAGTAGAGATCGCTGTTCACCGACCAGAAGTTGTGGAACCGGGCGTTCTCGATCAGACCGACATAGCTGGTGGTGTGGTCGCCATCGTAGTTCCAGTCGTTGCCGGTCTGAAATCCGAGGGTGTAGTCGCGAAGCAGCTTTCCGGGCTTCGGCTGGTAGTAGTGGATGTCGGTTGCGATGCTGCGGCGGCCAACGGTCTGGGTCACGCCGAGATCGTTGGTCTCGTAGCCGGGGCTCTTCTCCTGATAGGCGACGTTCCCCTGCCAGTGGCCGCCGCCGAGCTTGGTGAGCGCGATCTGCGCCGCGTAGCCGGAGAGCGAGGTCCGCGTCGTGTCGTAGTCGAGACTGGTCGCGTCCGGCCGCTGGTAGTAGCGGGCGCTGGCGCGCTGGGCGCGGGTGATGGCGCTCGCCCTCCCCTGGAGCAGGCTGGTGACAAACGAGGCGTCCAGCGCCCAGTTGCGCCGGCCCCAGGAGTGGTTGAAGTCGACGCCGGCGAGGTAGGCGCTCGAGCGGAGCGAGTCCTGCAGCACCTGGTCCTGCAGGGAGCGATTGACGCTGGTCAGCAGCACGCCCACCGCCGTGTTGCCCTGGTTGAGCTCCCGGCGGATCCGGGCCGCGGCGTAGTTGGTGAACGGTTCCACGGCCTGGCGCAGCACGGGACTCCCCGGACCCGTGGTATAGCGTCCCCGTTCCAGCGGGGTCATCGCATCGAGCAGCGCGATCGACCAGCCTCCACGGGTCTTGCCGGTGATCTTCGCCGCGCCAGCAATCGTGGTCTGGGCCGGCACATCGGTGAAGGCGGCATTGGGGTCGGTGATGCCGCCCTGCGGCGACCGCCCGATGCGCCGGGAGAAGAAGGTGGTGGGCGAGCCGAACTGGTTGAAGGCGCGGAGCTGCCCGAAGCTGAAGAGATCCGAGCCTTCGACGAAGAACGGCCGCTTCTCGGGGAAGATGGTCTCGAAGGCGGTGAGATTGACGACCGCCGGATCGACCTCAACCTGCCCGAAGTCGGGGTTGATGGTCGCGTCGAGGGTGAGGTCGTTGGTCAGCCCGAGACGCACATCGCCGCCCGCGGAACCGAAGAGATCGTGGCCATCGCGGAACGGATCCCCTGCGGTCCTGGGCGTGAGTTCCGCCCGCCCGGAGACGTAGGGCATGACCTCCAGGCGACGCGGCGCGGGGAGGCTGCGCATGCCGTCGAGGTGACCATAGCGATTGACGTCGCCGTTCTCGGTCTTCGGGATATACGAGAAGACGTCCTCCTCCTGCTTCCGCTGGATGAAGCGCACCACCTGAATGCCCCACTCATCAGCGGTGCGGTCGTAGCGGAGCTGCGAGAGCGGAATCCTGACTTCGGCGGTCCAGCCGAGCGAGTCGGTCCGGGTGACCACATCCCAGACTGGATCCCACGAACCATCCTGGTTGCCGTCGGAGCCGGCCGAGGCGTCGCCCTTGTTGCCGGCGGGGTAGACGTCGAAGACGAAGGCGGTCAGGTGGTCGTGGCGGGAGTCGATGCGGATGGTCAGCCGGTCGCTGGGCTGCTGATCGTCCCGCCGGCCCAGGCGGCTCACGATCTTCGCGGCCTCATCGTCGAACATCCGGGCGCCGATGAAGAGCGCGTTCTGCCCGACGAGCACCCGGATCTCGGTCTGCTCCGACGGCGGCTGGCCTTCGTTCGGGTCGCGCTGGGTGGCGAGCCGCGCGGGAGTCGCGGCCAGCCATGCCGGCTCATCGAGCTGGCCATCGAGATGAATTTCCCCCTCTAGCGCCATCGCCTGCATTCGCGGGGCAGCCGCATGGTCCATCACCACAGCGCCGACCGGCGCGCTCGCCTGCCCCTGCGCGAACCCGGCGCGCGTCGGCGTCGACAGCGCGGCAACAATCAGCAGGGGCATCAGCCCTGCCAGGGTGGATCGCGGCATGCGCACTCCTATTTCATGGGATGGCGACGGCACCACACCGGAACGGGCGGGGGCCCGGATTTGTTGCAGCACTCGCTCGCCATCGCCTGTCGCGTTCAGGCCTCCGTTCCTTCCTGCGACGGCGATGGACCGATCCCCTCCGACCCGTCCCGAGGCCACCGCGAGCGGGACGACCTGCACGATTTACCAGCCGGGCTCTTCTCCGCCTCCTTTCATCGGTCCTTCACACCCATTCGGTAATCGTAGTAGCCAGGCCGGGCTTCGCCGCCGGTCGAGTCTCGGCGGCGAGGATCGGACATTCAGGGGGTGGACGACATGGCTCCTCCCGTTCATGAACACTTCGATCGCCAGACGGATGCTGCCACGCCCGGTCCGCCGGGCGAGACGGGATGGTCGCGCTTGGCCGTGCCTGAACCCGGCCAGAGGAGGGGATCGTTTCTGGACGCCGCTCCGCTGGACGACGAGCTTGCCCTGATCGAGGCAGCCCGCTGCCTGCATTGCGGCGGCCTGCTGGAGCCGGCTCCGTGCAACGCCGCCTGTCCGAGCGGGATCGACGTCTCCCGGTTCGTTGCCGCGATCGCCCGGGGAAGCTGGGAAGAGGCGGCCCAGCTCATCTTCGCGGAGAACCTGCTGGCCGCCAGTTGCGCCCGGGTCTGCCCCGCCGACGAACTGTGCGAAGGGGCCTGCGTTCTCACCCGGGAAGGTGCGTCACCGATCGCCATCGCCAGGCTGGAGCGCTACGCCACCGACCTCGCCCACCAGCATCCGTGGGCCACCTACCGCACCAGTGCCCTCCCCACTGGCAAGCGGGTCACGGTCATCGGCGCCGGGCCGGCCGGCCTGGTCTGTGCGGGTGAGCTGGCGGGGCTGGGGCACGCCGTGACAGTGTACGAGGCGCGCGACGCGTTCGGCGGCATGCTCCGGCTGGGACTCGAGCCCTCTCCCATCGAAGCGCCCGCGCTGCCGGGCGAGGTCCGCGGAATCCTGGCACTCGGGGTGGGGCTCTACCTCGACCAGCCGGTGGATTCGCCCGAGCGGCTCTGGGAGATCGAAGCTCACTCCGACGCGATCTTCGTCGGCATCGGCCTGCTGCGCGATCCCGAACTGCACCCACCGGGCAGCCACCTGCCGGGAGTGATGAGCGCGCCCGATTTCGTGGAGGGGCTGAAGCGCGGTGCGCTGCGGGTCGGCGGGCGCCGGGTGGCGGTGATCGGTGGCGGGAACGCGGCGATCGACGCCGCGCGGGAGGCGGTGCGTGCGGGCGCGGCCGGCGTCGAGGTACTCTATCGGCGCACCGCCGCGGAGATGCCGGCCTACCGGTCGGCGATCGAGGCGGCGCAGGCCGAGGGGGTCGAGTTCCGCTGGCTCACCGGCCCGGTGCGGTTCGTGGGCGATGAGATGCTGACCGGAGTCGAGTGCCAGCGGATGCGCCTCGAACCGTGCGACGGGAGCGAGCGCCTCTGTCCCGCGCCGGTGCGCGGCAGCGAGTTCGTGGTGCCCGCGGAGATCGCCGTGCGGGCCACCGGGCGGCGCTCGCCGCTCGAGTTCCTTCGCTGGATCGACGGGCTCGACCTCGAGGATGGGCGGCCGCGGGTCGATCAGGCCACCGGTCAGACTACCAACCCCAAGTACTTCGCCGGGGGCGCCGTGGTGGATGGCGGTGCCCCGGTCGCCGAGGCGGTGCGGGCCGGCAAACGTGCAGCGCGCGGCATCGATGCGTGGCTGCGGCTTCAGGACAGGAGTAGTGCATGACCAGCTCTCTCACCGGCACCGGAGTCGACTCGCCCACCGGCACACCCCAGCCGCCCCATCGCGTCGAGGAACTGGACGCCGTCGTCATCCGGTTCGCCGGCGATTCGGGCGACGGGATGCAGCTCGTCGGGGACGAGTTCTCGAAATCGGTCGCCCTCGCCGGCAACGACTTTGCCACCCGGCCGGACTATCCCTCCGAGATCCGGGCGCCGGTGGGCACGCTGTTCGGCGTCTCCGGCTACCAGATCCAGTACTCCTCGCGCGAAGTCTTCACCTCGGGAGACGCGCCGGACGTGCTGGTGGCGATGAACCCGGCGGCGCTCAAGATCAACCTGCCGGAGCTCAAGCCGGGCGGGATGATCATCGCGAACTCCGGCGCCTTCACCGGCGCGAACCTGGCCAAGGCGGGCTACGAACAGGATCCGCTGGCCGACGACAGCCTCTCCACGTACCGGCTGTTCGCCATCGACATCGGGGCGCTGACGGCGCGCGCGGTGGAGGGGACGGGGCTCTCGAAGAAGGAGTCGGGGCGCTGCAAGAACTACTTCGCGCTGGGGCTGATGCTGTGGCTGTACCACCGGCCGCTGCAGGACGAGATCGCGGCGATCGGCCGGCGGTTCAAGAACGAGCCCAAGGTCGCAGCGGGCAACATCGCCGCGCTGCGCGCCGGCTTCGACTACGGAGACACCAGCGAGTTCTTCACCGTCAGCTTCCAGGTGCGCCCCGCCCCGATCCGGCCGGGCCGCTACCGGAGCCTCACCGGCAACCAGGCGCTGGCGCTGGGCTGCGCGGCGGCCTCGGAGCTGTCGGGGCTCCGGCTGTTCGTCGGGTCGTACCCGATCACGCCGGCGACGGACATTCTGCACACCCTCGCCGGACTCCGGCAGTTCGACGTCGTCACCTTCCAGGCCGAGGATGAGATTGCCGCGGTGTGCTCGGCCATCGGGGCGGCGTTCGGTGGCGCGCTCGGTCTGACGACCACGTCGGGGCCCGGGATGGCGCTCAAGACCGAGGCCATCGGCCTCGCGGTCATGACCGAGCTGCCGCTGGTGATCGTGAACGTGCAGCGCGCCGGCCCCTCCACCGGCATGCCCACCAAGATCGAACAGGCGGACCTGCTGCAGGCGGTGTACGGCCGCCATGGCGAGTGTCCCCTTCCGGTGCTCGCGCCGCGGTCACCGGCGGACTGCTTCGACTGCGCGATCGAAGCCTTCCGGATCGCCGTCAAGTACATGACCCCGGTAGTCCTGCTCTCCGACGGCGGAATCGGGAACAGCTCCGAGCCGTGGGCGATCCCCGACATCGCGAGCCTGCCCGAGATTCCGGTCAGGTTCCGCACCGATCCCGAGCACTTCAACGCCTACGAGCGGGACGAGAATCTGGCGCGGGCCTGGGTGCGGCCCGGCACCCCGGGGCTGGAGCACCGGATCGGCGGGCTGGAGAAGGACTGCCTGACTGGCGAGCTGTCGGGCGACGGGATGAACCATCAGCGGATGGTCGAGGCCCGTGCAGCCAAGGTCGCGGGGGTGGCGAAGGACTATCCTGCCCTCGAGGTGCAGGGAGCCCCCTCGGGCGATCTGCTGGTGGTCGGCTGGGGGAGCACCCACGGAGCAATCGAGCAGGCGGTGGAACAGGCGCACGCCGCGGGGATCCAGGTGGGACATGTCCACCTCCGGCATCTGCACCCCCTGCCGAACGATCTCGGTGAAGTGCTGTCGCGCTACCGCCAGGTCCTCGTCCCCGAACTCAATCTCGGCCAGTTGTCCCGGTTGCTCCGCGACCGGTACCTGCGGGATACCATCCCGCTCAACAAGGTGCAGGGACGGCCGTTCAAGGTCGCGGAGATTCACGCCCGAATCATGGAGCTGGCCGGATGACCCACCTGCCCCAAATCCCGCTGACCCGCAAGGACTTCATGGCGGACCAGGATGTCCGCTGGTGCCCCGGGTGCGGCGACTACGCCATCCTGAGCCAGGTCCAGAAGCTGCTGCCCTCGCTCGGCATCCCGCGCGAGGACTTCGCCGTCATCTCGGGCATCGGCTGTTCCAGCCGGTTCCCGTACTACATGCAGACGTACGGGATGCACACCATTCACGGCCGGGCGCCGGCGATCGCCACCGGGCTCAAGCTGGCACGGCCGGAGCTGTCGGTGTGGGTGGTAACCGGCGACGGTGACGCGCTGGCGATCGGCGGCAATCACTTCATCCACCTGCTGCGCCGCAACGTGGGCCTCAAGGTGCTGCTGCTCAACAACCAGATCTACGGACTCACCAAGGGGCAGTACTCGCCGACGTCGGAGTTCGGCAAGAAGACCAAGACCACGCCGATGGGATCGATCGACCGGCCCTTCGATCCGGTGGGGCTCGCCCTGGCCGCCGGTGCCACCTTCGTGGCGCGCTCGCTGGATGCCGACCAGGAGCATCTGGCCGGGGTGCTGAAGCAGGCTGCGCTGCACCGCGGCACCGCCTTCGTGGAGATCTACGAGAACTGCGTCACCTTCAACGATGGCGCCTACGAGCTGATTGCCGACCGCGAGACCCGGGACGACCATCGCCTGCTGCTCGAGCAGGGCAAACCGCTGCTGTTCGGCGAGGAGCGCGACCGGGGCATCCGATTCCGGGATGGGCAGCCGGAGGTGGTGCACCTCGGCGTCGCGGGCGCCACCGAGGCGGACTGCGCGACGCACGATGCCACCCGGGCCTCGAGCGGGGCGGCATTCCTGCTCACCCAGCTCACTCCTCCCGACTTCCCGGTGCCGCTGGGCGTCTTCCGCGACGTCGAGGTGCCGAGCTACGAGGCGCTGAGCGAGGATCTGTCGCGCAAGGCGCGGGAGCGGAGCGGCCGCGGCAATCTCGCCGAACTCCTGGCCAGCGGCACCACCTGGACGATCGCCTAGCGAAACCACCGGCATCATCCTTTCGACGGAGCGCCTCGCGCCGTTAGGGCCCGGGGTGCATGTTTGGCGCGTGATACCGTCGCGCTTCCCGCTCCCCGCCGCCATGACCGACACCGTCCGTCCCTCCTCCACCTTCGCCACCCTTGGGGTCGCTCCCGCGCTGGCCGAGGCGCTCATCGCGCTCGGCTATGAAGAACCGACGCCCATTCAGCGCGAGGCGATCCCCCCGCTGCTGGCGGGGCGGGATCTCCTCGGGCAGGCGGCGACGGGTACCGGCAAGACTGCCGCCTTTGCGCTGCCGCTCCTGCAGCGGCTGCCCGAGGGACCGCCGCCGCCCTCCCGCCCCGCGGTGCTGGTGCTGGTGCCCACCCGCGAGCTGGCGATGCAGGTGGCAGAGGCGTTTCACCGGTACGGCCGCGCCGTCGGCGCGCTCACCGTGCCGATCTACGGCGGCCAGTCCTTCGGCCAGCAGATTGCCGTGCTGCGCCGGGGGGTGCACGTCGTGGTCGCGACGCCGGGACGGGCACTCGATCACATGCGGCGCGGCACGCTCGACCTGGGCGCGCTGTCGGCCATCGTGCTGGATGAAGCCGACGAAATGCTCGACATGGGGTTCGCCGACGAGATCGAGGGCATCCTCGATGCGGCGCCGGCGACCCGGCAGACCGCGCTGTTCTCCGCGACCCTGCCACCGCGCATCGCGAGGATCGCGGAGCGCCATCTCAACGACCCGGTGCGGGTGCTGGTGGCAAAGGAGAAGACCGCGGCGGGCACGCTGCCCAAGGTGCGGCAGACCGCCTACGTGCTGACCCGCGCGCAGAAGGTACCGGCCCTCGGGCTGGTACTCGACCTCGAGTCGCCGACACTCGCGCTGGTCTTCTGCCGTACCCGGCACGAGGTGGACAGCCTGGCGGAGAGCCTGGCCGGCCGGGGCTACCGGGTCGAGGCGCTGCACGGCGGCATGACGCAGGACCAGCGGGACCGGGTGATGAAGAAGACCCGGGGCGGCTCGGTGGACGTGCTGGTGGCCACGGATGTCGCGGCGCGCGGGCTCGACATCGACCAGATCACCCACGTGGTCAACTTCGACGTCCCCGAATCGCCCCAGACCTACATCCATCGGATCGGCCGGACGGGGCGGGCGGGTCGCGAAGGGGTCGCGATCACCTTCGCCGAACCGCGAGAGCACCGGCTGCTCAAGAGCATCGAGGGGCTGACCAAGCAACGCATCGGGATCGCCCAGCTTCCGACGGTGCTCGACGTCAAGGCCAAGAGGCTGGAGATCACCCGGGCGGCGATCCGGGAGGCGATCGTCGCGGGAGGGCTGGACAGCTACCGGGTGGTGGTGGAGGCGCTGGCCGGAGAGTTCGACGTGATGGACGTCGCGGCCGCCGCCGTCCAGCTGGCCCACCTGGCCGGGGCGGGCGCGGGCGGGGACGAACCGGAGGTGCCTATTGCGCCGGCCCCGACCGGGCGCGAACGTCATCCCGACGGGAAGGGTCGCAAACCGGCCCCGCGGGAAGGACCGGCGCGGAAGCCGGCCGTGCCGATGACCAGGATCTTCATCGGTTCGGGGAAGAAGGCGAACCTGCGCGCGGGCGACCTGGTCGGTGCCATCGCCAACGAGGCGGGGATCGAGGCGAAGCAGATCGGGGCGATCGAGATCGCCGAGGGACACTCCCTGGTGGAGCTGCCGGAGGCGCTGGTCGATCAGGTCATCGCGGCGCTCCGGGCGACAACCATCAAGGGCAAGCGGCAGACGGTCCGGCGGGACAAGGCCAACCGAAGCGTGCGGCGCACCAGAACGGCCTGAGCCGTGGTGCACCCGACCGCGACGGCACCGGCAACGACCAGGGAAGACAGGAGCAGGCGATGACGGCCACGCATCTCCGCACCACCAGCATTCCGATCGAGCCGGGACAGCGGCCGCGCGACGACGAGCTCGATCTCTTCGGGCTCACCCACATCGGCAAGGTCCGCAAGACCAACCAGGATCACTTCCTCCTGTGTACCGTGCATCCACAGGTGGTGGTGCACGGCACCAGTCTCCCCACCCCCGACCAGCTCCCGCTGCGGGGACAGCGGCTCGCGACCATCATGCTGGTTGCCGATGGCGTGGGCAGCACCAAGGGGGGAGCCGAGGCGAGCCAGCTCGCGGTGGAGACGATCACCCGCTACGTCTCGTCCTCGATGGCCTGCTATCACCTCGTGGGTTCGGGCGACCAGTCGGCGTTCCAGGAGGCACTGCGCTCGGCGGTGGTCGACGCCCACACCGCGGTCCGCGCGGAAGCAGCGACACGAGAGGATGGGGGCCGGATGGCCACCACGCTCACGCTTGCGATCATCACGTGGCCGTGGGTGTACGTGGTGCAGGTGGGCGACAGCCGCTGCTACCACTACCAGGACAAGACGCTCCGGCAGGTGACCCGGGACCAGACGATGGCGCAGGACCTGGTCGACCGGGGAGCGCTGCCGCCGGAACGACTGGCCACCTCACCCTTCACTCACGTCCTGGTGAGCGCGATCGGGGGCGAAGAAGCCACGCCGGTCGTGACCCGGCTCGACATCCGCCGGCGGGAGTCCGTGCTGCTGCTCTGCAGCGACGGACTCACCAAGCATGTGAGCAACGAGGAGATCGCGCAGCAGATCGGCGCCATGAAGTCGTCGGAGCAGCTCTGCCGCACCCTGCTCGAGCTGGCGCTCGAGCGCGGCGGTAGCGACAACATCACCATCCTCGCGGGGAGGGCGCCGGCGTAGGCCGCAGCATCCACAGATCTCGCGGGCCTGGCTGATTCACGGTAAGCGCAGATCTGCGCAATCTGTGGACACGGACAGCCAGTAGTCGGGTCCCCGCGCGCCTAGCCCCCGCGTCCTGCGGGGCGTAACTTGGAGATCAGCCCTCCAACCGGAATTCCACCATAAAAGAGCTCGAGTCGCGACTGCAGGCCGCCCTCGGTGATACCTACCGCATCCTGAAGGAACTGGGAGGCGGGGGGATGAGCCGAGTCTTTCTGGCCGAGGAGACCCGGCTGGGACGGCAGGTGGTCATCAAGGTGCTGCCCCCCGAGATGGGGGCGGCGGTCAACGTCGAGCGGTTCGAGCGGGAGATCAAGCTCGCCGCCCGGCTGCAGCATCCGCATATCGTACCGCTGCTCACCGCCGCGGCCTCGGGCGACCTCCTCTACTACATCATGCCGTACATCGCCGGCGAGTCCCTCCGGGCCAAGCTGGCGCGGGAGGGGGAGTTGCCGGTACCGGAGGCGGCCAAGATCCTGCGGGAGGTCGTGGACGCGCTGTCCTATGCCCACCGGAACGGTGTGGTCCACCGGGACATCAAGCCCGACAACGTGCTGCTCTCCGATGGCCACGCGGTCGTCACCGACTTCGGCGTCGCCAAGGCGGTCAGCGTCTCCAGCGGCGGCAAGTCGTCGCTCACGTCGCTCGGCGTGGCGCTGGGGACGCCGGCCTACATGGCGCCCGAGCAGGCGGCCGCCGATCCGCACGTCGACCACCGGGCCGACATCTACGCGGTGGGGACGCTCGCGTACGAGATGCTCACCGGGCGCACCCCATTCACCGCCCCCACGGCCCAGGCGCTGCTCGCCGCGCAGATCACCCAGGTGCCGGACCCGGTCACCAGGCACCGCGCGGCGGTCCCGGTGATGCTCAACGGGCTGCTGATGCGCTGTCTGGAGAAGCGCCCCGCCGACCGGTGGCAGAGCGCGGCGGAGCTGCTGGGCCAGCTGGAGCTGGCGGCCACGCCGAGCGGCGGCATGACGCCGACGGGCACCACGCCCATCGTCTCCAGCGGCACCGAGGAGGCGATCCGCAAGAGCCACCCGGCGCGGGTGGCTCTGCTGTTCGCCGCCGCGTCGGCGGGCGTCCTGGCCGTCGTGTACCTGCTGGTGCACCAGCTCGGGCTGCCCGACTGGGTGTTCTATGGAGCCATCGCTCTGCTGCTGCTGGGCCTGCCGATCATGCTGGTGACCGGCCACCTCGAGCGGCGGCGGGCGCTGGCCCGGGCCACCGGCCGGATCGTGCCGACGCCGAACGAGGGACTCAGGCGCTGGTTCACCTGGCAGAAGGCGATCCGCGGCGGGGTGCTCGCCTTTGCGGGGCTCGGCGTGCTGGCGGTCGTCTACACCGCGATGCGGCTGCTGGGCATCGGACCGGTGGGGACGCTGGTGGCGTCGGGGCGGCTCAACGAGAAGGACCAGCTGGTCGTGGCGGATTTCGAGAATCGGACCTCAGATGCCAGTCTGTCCGGCTCGATCACCGAGGCCTTTCGGATCGACCTGGGGCAGTCGCCGGTGGTGCGCATCATGAGCACCGCGCAGATCAGTGCCGCCCTGCAGCGAATGCAGCGCGAGGCAAACGGCCCGCTGACCGCCCAGCTCGCCCGCGACGTCGCCGCCCGCGAGGGCGCCAAGGCAGTGGTGGCGGGCGAGATCAGCTCCCTCGGCAAGAGCTACGTCCTCTCCGCCCGGATCCTCAGCGCCGCTGACGGGAGCGAGCTGGTGGCGCTCAAGGAGACCGCCACCGACGACGCCGGCATCGTGGCCGCGCTCGACAGGCTTTCGGGGCGGGTGCGGGAGCGGATCGGCGAATCGCTCAAGACCATCCGCGGTGGCGAGCCGCTGGCGCAGGTCACCACCGGCTCGCTGGAGGCGCTCAGGCTCTACTCCGAGGCCAACCGGCTGAGCGACCAGGGCGACATGGGCAAGGTCGTCCCCATGCTGCAGCAGGCCATCGCCCTCGACAGCGGCTTCGCCATGGCCTGGCGCAAGCTGGCGGTGGCGCTCGGCAACTCCGCCGCGAGCCTGGACCAGCAGATCGCGGCCATCTCCCATGCCTATCAGCATCGCGATCGGCTGCCCGCGCTGGAGCGGGAGCTCACCATCGCCTACTACTACGGCTCCGCCGACTCCCGGGAGGACGAGGAGGAGGCGGCGTATCGCCGGGTGCTCGCGATCGATCCGCAGAATGCGATCGCGCTCAACAACCTGTCGCTGACGCTGATCCAGATGGGCCGGTTCGCGGAGGCGGAGTCGCTCGCGACAATTGCAACCGAAGACTCGACCACCGTCGGAAATACCTACCTGCAGCTGCTCACCTCCCAGACGGCTCAGGGCAAGTTCGCCGCCGCCTGGAAGACCCTCGACGACTACAAGCGATTCGGCGGGAACACCCCGGGGTATCTCCGGGGACGGGTCATCATGTTCATGGCGACCGGCATGGTGGACAGCGCCCGGCGGGCGCTGATCGACATGGGGCTGAAGGTCCGCGACCCCGCCTACCAGACCCTGATGCACAACGGGCTGGCCGCGGTCGCCCAGATCCATGGTCGGCTGGCGGAGGCGGACCGGGAGCAGCAGGCCGCCAACGCGGTGTCCGAGCAGCGGGGGCTCCCGGGCCAGACCCTGAACGACGAGGCCCTGCGCGCCAGACGGCTGGCGCTCTTCCAGGGAGACACCTCGGGTGCGCTCGGCATTCTGCAGGCCGCGCTGGCCAAGCATCCGCTGAAGTCGATTCCCGCGCTCGACCGGCCCTACTACTCACTCGCGACGACGTACGCGATCGCGGGACAGCCTGTCGAGGCGAAACGGCTGCTCACCGAGTATGAGTCGGCGGTGCCGGAGGGGGTGCGCCGGGGCGAGGCCCGGTACTACCGGGCCCGCGGCTGGCTGGCCCTCGCCGAGGGCCGGCCCAGGGATGCAGTGGTCGAGTTCCGCGAAATGGGAAAGAAGGGACAGCGCGCCGAGTGGGGACACTGGGAGGCCGGGCTCGCGCTGGAGCGTGCCGGTCTCCCTGATTCCGCCATGGCCGAGTACGCCCAGGCGGCGGACTCGGCGGGGTCCGGGTTCAAGGCCCAGGAGACGCCGTGGAGCCAGGCGCCGAGTCTCAAGCGACTGGGCGAGCTGTACGAGGAGAAGGGGGACAAGACCCGGGCGATCGAGAATTACACCCGGTTCGTCGACCTGTGGAAGGATGCCGACCCGGTGCTGCAACCGACGGTGCGCGAGGTACGCGGGAGGCTGGCGAAGCTCGCGGGTGAAGGGAAGTGAGCGGGGCCGCGTTCGCTCGCCTGACCGCCGCGCTCAGCGACCGGTACCGCCTCGAGCGGGAGCTGGGCCAGGGGGGGATGGCCACGGTGTACCTGGCGCAGGATCTCAAGCATGACCGCCAGGTCGCGATCAAGGTGCTCCGGCCCGAGCTCGCCGCGGTGATCGGCGCCGACCGGTTCCTCTCCGAGATCAAGACCACGGCGAACCTGCAGCACCCGCACATTCTTCCGCTCTTCGACTCGGGCGCGGCCGATTCGTTCCTGTTCTACGTCATGCCCTTCATCGAGGGGGAGTCGCTGCGCGATCGGTTGAATCGCGAGAAGCAGCTCCCCATCGTCGATGCGGTCCGCATCGCCTCCGAAGTTGCCGGGGCACTCGACTACGCCCACCGGCACAACGTGGTGCATCGCGACATCAAGCCGGAGAACATCCTGCTGCACGACGGCCGCGCTCTGGTCGCCGACTTCGGCATCGCGCTGGCCGCAAGCCGAGCGGGTGGTACCCGGATGACCGAGACCGGCATGTCACTCGGCACGCCGACCTACATGTCGCCCGAGCAGGCGATGGGCGAGCGGGAGATCAGCGCGCGCAGTGACGTCTACGCGCTCGGCTGCGTCACGTACGAGATGCTGGTCGGCGAGCCGCCGTTCACCGGCCCGACGGCCCAGTCGATCGTGGCCAAGGTGATGACCGCGGAGCCGACGGGACTCATCGCGCAACGGAAGAGCGTGCCCCCGCAGGTCGAGGCCGCGGTGTTCACGGCGCTGGAGAAGCTGCCGGCCGACCGGTTCGCGTCCGCCGCGGAATTCGCCATGGCACTGGTGAATCCGACGACGGCCACCCGGCGCACGACCGTCATGGCCGCCGGCCGCCCGGGGCGGCGCCGGCCCGGATGGCTTCCCGCGGCGCTGGTCGGGGTCGTCGCCTTCGGCGCCGGAGGCCTGGCGGCGGCGCTGGTGTTGCGACAACCGGCGCCGCGATTTCCACCGGTGCGCTTACGCTACGCGATGACGCTTCCAGACAGCGGTGCGCTGGTGGACCACAACGGCAGCGGCCTGGCCTACGCGCCCGACGGCTCGGCTTTCGCCTACACCTCGCGTCTGGGCATGATGCTGCGCGCGTCGGACAAGCTCGACGCGGTGCCGGTCCCCGGCGCGCGCCGAGGCGTGAGCCCCTTCTTCTCACCCGACGGCCGGTGGCTCGGCTACATGGACGGCGCGAAGGTCATGAAGGTGCCGCTCGCCGGCGGCGCGCCGGTGACGATCTGCGACTCCTGCACCGGCTACTCGTTCTCCTGGGGCAGCGACGACACCGTTCGCTATCACACCGCCCCCGCCGCCAATCCCAATTCGCGCATCCTGATGGCGGTGTCCGCCCGGGGCGGGCGGCCGTACGTGATCGCCGTCGACAGCGCGATCGACGCCCTCCGGGGGCCGATCCTCGTGCCGGCTACCCGCATCGTGCTGGTCTCGGCCTTCAGCGGGTCGAGCAGTCGGCTGGCGGCCTTGAACCTCGACAGCCACGTCATCACGGTGTTCGACCAGCCGGGATTCACGCCGCAGTGGGTCGCCGCGGGATTCGTGACCCTGACCAGCGCGGACGGCAGCCTGATCGCGCTGCCCTTCGATGCGAAGCGGGGCCGGCCGAGCGGTGCCCCCGTGACGATCGCGCGGGACGTCTCGCAGCCCGATGGCTTCGTCTCGCGCGCGGCGGTGTCGGCCAGCGGGGCCATCCTCTACCCTCTGTCCGGCGGGAACGCTCCCCGTCGTCTGGCCCTGGTCGGTCGCGCCGGATCGGTCACCCTGCTGCCGAGCGAAGGGCGCGTGTACGCCAGTCCACGCTTCTCACCCGACGGCCGCCGCCTGGCCCTCGGGATCACCGACCAGACGGGGACGAGGGACGTCTGGGTGCTCGACATCGCGCAGCGCACCTGGTCGCGACTCACGACCAGCGGGATCAACAACCGGCCCGCCTGGACGCCCGACGGCCGGCGCCTGGTCTACTCCAGCAACGACGACCTCTGGTGGATCGCCGCCGACGGGAGCGGCCGTCCCGAGAGCCTGCTCGTGGCCAACGGCAACCGTTTCGCGGGCAGCGTCACCCCCGACGGACGCGGCCTGGTGTTCCAGGAACAGGCGAGCGACCGCAGCGGGATCCGGAGCATGATCTTCGATTCGGCGCCCGCGTCGCGGCTCCTCATTCCCGGGACGTTCGGCGAATCCGCGCCGGCGCTCTCGCCCGACGGAAAGTGGCTGGCGTATCAGTCGGACGAGACGGGGCAGATGGAGGTCTACGTCCGGCCCTATCCGGGGCCCGGCGCCCAGGTGCCGGTCTCGCTGCAGGGCGGCACCGAGGCGGTCTGGGCCCACAGCGGGCGGGAGCTGTACTTCCGCGCGGGCGACAGCCTGATGGCGGCCACGGTCACCCTGCGTCCTGCCTTCGCGGTCACCGGGCGGCGGCTGCTCTTCACCGGCGCGTTCGCGACCGGTGACAGCTACCGCGAATACGACGTGGCGCCCGACGACCAGCACTTCGTCATGCTGAGCGGTGGGGCAGGCCGGTCCGTCCTGATCGGCCTTCAGCATGCGTTCGATCGTCTCGCGCCCGGCCGCTAGATGCCCGAGCTCCAGAGCCGCCTCCAGGTAGCCCTCACCGACCGCTACCGCCTCGAGCGGGAACTGGGCCAGGGGGGCATGGCCACCGTCTATCTCGCCCACGACCTGAAGCACGATCGCCAAGTCGCGATCAAGGTACTCCGGCCCGAACTCGCCGCCGTCATCGGCGCCGAGCGGTTCCTGCGCGAGATCAAGACCATCGCCACCCTGCAGCATCCCCACATTCTCGGCCTCATTGATTCCGGCGAGGTCAATGGCACGGCGTACTACGTGATGCCCTTCGTCGAAGGGGAATCGCTGCGCGACCGGCTCACCCGCGAGAAGCAGCTCCCTGTCACCGATGCGGTCCGGATCGCGACCGAAGTCGCCGGCGCCCTCGACTATGCCCACCGCCACGGCGTGATCCACCGCGACATCAAGCCCGAGAACGTGCTGCTGCACGACGGCAGCGCGCTGGTCGCCGACTTCGGCATTGCGCTCGCCGTCAGCTCGGCGGGCGGCACCCGGATGACCGAGACCGGCATGAGCCTGGGCACGCCGCACTACATGTCGCCCGAACAGGCGATGGGCGAGCGCGAGATCACCGCGCGGAGCGACGTCTATGCCCTCGGCGCGATGACGTACGAGACCCTCATCGGCGAGCCGCCATTCACGGGGCCCACGGCGCAGGCCATCATCGCCAAGGTGATGACCGGAGAGCCGGCACCACTCACGGCGCAGCGGAAGAGCGTACCCGAAGCGGTGGAGAGTGCGGTGCTCACCGCGCTCGCCAAGCTGCCGGCGGACCGGTTCGGGAGCGCGGCGGAATTCGCGGCGGCGCTCCGGGGCGAGGGGACGCACGCGACGATGGCAAGGCGGCCTGCTCCGCCGGCCGCGAGCCCATGGGCGCTCCGCGTGGTGAGCGTGATCGCGGTGCTCGCCACGCTGGCCGCGCTGGCGCTCGCGATCAAGCTGACGCACCCGCCGGCAGCCCCGATCACCCGGCTCACGCTCGATCTGCCCGATCTCCGGGTGAACCACAGCGGCTACTATGGAACCGCATTCGCCATCGCGCCGGACGGCTCGCGCATCGCGTTCATCAGCCGAACGGGTGGCGGCGGCGATGGCCTCGGCGGGATTACCCACCTCATGGTGCGCGACCGCGGGGATGTGCAGCCGCGCCTTCTGGATGGGACCGATGGCGCCGATGGGCCGTTCTTCTCGCCCGATGGGCAGTGGATCGCCTACCTCGCCAACGGCAAGGTGTTCAAGATCGCCGCCGCGGGCGGCGGGCCACCGGCACAGGTGGCGGATGGCGCCAACCCCATCCTCGCTGGCGGGACGTGGCTCGACGATGGACGGATCGTCTTCAGCAGTCCCAGCTTCAACCTGATGGCGGTGCCATCGTCGGGAGGACCGGTCACGAGGATCGTGCCGGCACCGGAGAACGGCGGGATGATCTTTCCGACCGCACTGCCACGAAAGGATGTCCTGCTGGTCACTCGCTGCGGCAACAACTGCGCGCAGCAGGTCCTCATGGCGGTCAACCTGAAGACGCAGGCGCTGGACACCATTCTCCGCGGCGCATCGCGCGGGTTCTACCTGCCGACGGGCGATCTGATCGCGGTCCTGCAGGACGGCAGTGTGGTGGGCGCGCCGTTCGACGTCGGCGCGCTGCGATTCAAGCGCCCCCCGGCCGTGCTTCTCAGCGGGGTGCAGAGCGAACTCACGATCATCCCCGAATTCGCCGTGGCCGATGACGGCACCATGGTGTACCTCCCCTCGAGCCTCACGGCGGGCAGGGCCACGCCGGCCGAGGTGGACCGGAAAGGGAAGAGCCGGGTCCTCGATCCCGCCTGGCTGGGCCGGTTCAACAGCATGACGCTCTCACCGGACGGACGCCGCGTGGCGGTGGGCATAGGCGAGGGGACTGGCGGCATGCTGTGGGTCAAGCAACTCGACGCCGGTCCGCTTACGCGAATCACCTTCGATGGGACGATCAACTATCGCGGAGCGTGGATGGCCGATGGACGCACCCTCAGCTACAGCTCTGACAGGCATGGCCCCGCCACCTACCTGTACCGGGTCCGCGACGACGGCAGCGACAAGCCGGAACGGCTGCTCCCCACAGATACCTCGCAGATTGACGAGGCGGTCTGGTCCCAGGACGGCCAGTGGGTGGTGTACCGTACCGGCACCGTCGCCGGGGTGCGCGACCTCTACGCGCGGCGGCTCTCCGGCGACACGACCCGGGTCACCATCGCCGCCGGGCCAGCCGACGAGTACATGCCGGCGCTCTCGCCGGATGGCAAATGGATCGCCTACGTCTCGCTCGAGTCGGGACGGGAAGAGGTGTATGTCCGCCCCTTTCCCGACGTCACGCGGGCCAGGTGGCAGGTCTCGCCGGCGGGTGGGACGAGTCCGGTCTGGGCACATTCCGGACGTGAGCTCTTTTATCTCGCGCCGGGAGATTCGCTGATCTCGGCGAGCATCACGACGACGTCCGACTTCCAGGTGTCAGACCGCCATGCGCTCTTCGGTACGCTGCCCTTCGTCTTCCAGCCGTGGCACCAGGCCTTCGGGGTCCGCCCCGGAAACCAGACCTTCGTGATGCTGCAGCGGTCTTCGTCGCAGGGCCCCGAGACTCGCCGGCTCACGGTGGTGCTCAACTGGTTCACGGAATTGAAGACGAAGCTGGGGAAGCCGGAGTGAACGAGCGCCTCGCCGCCGCCCTCGCCGACCGCTATCTGCTCGAGCGGGAGCTCGGCCAGGGCGGCATGGCCACCGTCTACCTGGCGCAGGACCTCAAGCATGACCGGAAGGTCGCGATCAAGGTGCTCCGCCCCGAACTCGCCGCCGTGATCGGCGCCGAGCGCTTTCTCTCCGAAATCAAGACCACGGCGAACCTGCAGCATCCGCACATCCTGCCGCTCCACGACTCGGGAGCAGCGGATTCCTTCCTGTACTATGTGATGCCGTTCATCGAGGGCGAATCGCTCCGCGACCGGCTCAACCGCGAGAAGCAGCTTCCCATCGCCGACGCGGTGCGCATCGCCACCGAAGTCGCCGGCGCCCTCGACTACGCCCATCGGCACAACGTCATCCATCGCGACATCAAGCCGGAGAACATCCTGCTGCACGATGGCCGTGCGCTCGTCGCCGACTTCGGCATCGCGCTCGCCGCGAGCAAGGCGGGCGGCACCCGGATGACCGAGACGGGGATGTCGTTAGGCACGCCGACCTACATGAGCCCCGAGCAAGCGATGGGGGAGCGGGAGATCAGCGCCCAGAGCGACGTCTACGCCCTCGGCTGCGTGACCTACGAGATGCTCATCGGCGAGCCGCCGTTCAGCGGTCCGACGGCCCAGGCGATCGTCGCGAAGGTGATGACCGCAGAGCCCGCCTCACTCATCACCCAGCGGAAGTCCATCCCGCCCCAGGTGGAGGCGGCGGTGCACACCGCACTGGAGAAGCTGCCAGCCGACCGGTTCGGGTCGGCGGCGGAATTCGCCACGGCGCTGGGCAACCCAGGCTATGCGACACGGACGACCGTGGCGCGCCAGCTCCCGGGGGGAGCTGTCGGGAGTTCCATTCGAACCCGAAGACTCGTCGGCGGCCTGGCCGCCGTCGCGCTCGTCAGCACAGCCATGGCCGCCTGGGCACTGCTCCGTCCGAGCCCGCCGCGACCGGTCATCCGCTACAGCATGGGACTTCCGCCCGGCCAGGCGATGCGACAGGGAGTGCTGGGGATCAACATTGCGATCTCACCCGACGGGAGCCGCATTGTGTACCTCGGCCCCGGCGAGGGGGGGGACCAATTGTGGCTCCGTGAGCGCGACAAGCTGGAGGCGACGCCGTTGCCCGGCACGCTGGGCGCCCAGAGCCCGTACTTCTCGCCCGACGGCCAGCGCATCGCCTTCTGCGCCGGAACCACTCTGCAGTTGAAGGTCGTCCCCGTGACGGGCGGGCCCCCGATCACGCTGGCGACCTCCGGCTCGGGGTCTGGCGGTGGCGGCGCCTGGGGACCGGACGGGTGGATCTACTTCGACTCGCCTGGTGGGCTCAGCCGCATCCAGGCGGACGGCGGCACGCCCGAGTTGCTGATACCCCTGGACACGATCAGGCACGAGACCGGGCACGCCTGGCCCTCGGCGCTGCCGAACGGCAAGGGGCTGCTCTACCGCTCCCGCCGGAATCTGGATCCGGCGGATTTCGACATCGTCGCCTTCGACTTCAAGACTCGCGAGCGGCATATCCTGACCAAGGGGCTGCTGGCGCGGTACGTGGCCCCCGGATACCTCGTGTTCCTGCGGGCCGACGGGGCGGTGCTGGCGGCACCGTTCGACCAGGACAATTTCAAGCTGACGGGATCGGCCGTGCCGCTCTTCGAGGGGGTCATGACGAAGGGCGTCGGCTCGGCGGATGTCGCGATCTCTCCCACCGGCACGCTGGTCTATGTGCCTGGATTGGCCTCGATGAGCGGGGGCGTGGCGGAAATGGTGTGGGTCAGCCGGGAGGGCGGAGTCACCCCCTTGAATCCGCCACTGGCCTACAACCCGTCCACGAATCTCGCGCTCAGCCTCTCACCCAGTGGCACGCGGGTCGCCATCGACGTGATCGGGACGGCGTCTCTCGACATCTGGATCAAGCAGCTTCCCTCCGGCGCCCTGTCCCGGCTCACGTTCGGGGCGAAGGCTGCCTACCGGCCCCGCTGGACGCCGGACGGGCAGTCGGTGATCTACCTCGCGGTCGTTGACAGCGGGCCGTCCGCGGTCTGGAAGAAGAAGGCGGATGGGAGCGCAGCCGCTCAATTGCTCTGGCGGGTTCCCGGCCGGGGGATCGCCGAGGCATCGCTGTCGAACGACGGACAGTGGTTGATCTATCGCATCAACGCCGACAGCGGCAACCGGGATGTCTACGCCGTCCGCGCAGGGCGAGATACCGTCGCCACACCGCTCCTGACCGACCGGTTCAACGAGGACGGGCCGGCCCTCTCGCCCGACGGGAAGTGGCTGGCATACAGTTCGAACGAGTCGGGGCGCAACGAGATCTTCGTGCGGCCCTTTCCGAATACCGCGGGCGGGCGGTGGCAGATCTCCACGGCGGGTGGGTCCGCTGCGCGCTGGGCGCACAGCGGGCGTGAACTTTTCTACGAGGCGCCCTCGGGCGACATGATGGTGGTGCCGGTGACACCGGGCCCGACGTTTGCGCCTGGCGCGCCCGCCCGGCTCTTCCCGCTCAGCGGCCTGCTCGCGTCAAACGTCGTGCCGCTGTACGACCTCACGCCCGACGACAAGAAGTTTCTGATGGTCCGCTCCGCGGCGATCAACCAGGCGCCGGGCGCCGGGCAGCTGGTGGTGGTGGACAACTGGCTCGAGGAGCTCAAGGCAAAGATGAGGCCGAAGTAGGATGACCGGGACCTTCCCGCGTGGCTGAGCCGCTCCCGCGTCTCGCCGACGCCCGTGCCGACCGCGACCGCCTCGACCGTGAACTCGGCCACGGGGGCGTGGCGCGCCGGCACGTCGCTGAAGCGACGGCTCGGCCGATGTCGCTGAAGCGACCAGTGTCCGGCTTCCGAGGTCACTTCAGTGACCTCAGCCGAGTCGCGGCTTCAGCCGTGGACTCGAGACCGAATCCCGATGTCTGACCCGCTCCCCCGCCTAACCACCGCCCTCGCCGACCGCTACCGCATCGAGCGGGAACTCGGCCAGGGCGGGATGGCCACGGTCTATCTCGCCGAAGACCTCAAGCATCGTCGCAAGGTGGCGATCAAGGTGCTCCGACCGGAGCTGGCGGCGGTGATCGGCGCCGAGCGGTTCGTCCGCGAGATCCAGACGATCGCCACGCTGCAGCATCCGCATATCCTGGGGCTGATCGATTCGGGTGAGGCGGACGGCACCGCGTATTACGTCATGCCATTCGTGGAGGGAGAATCGCTCCGGGACCGGCTGACGCGGGAGAAGCAGCTTCCGATTGTCGATGCCGTGCGGATTGCCACCGAGGTGGCCGGCGCGCTCGACTACGCCCACCGCCACGGAGTGGTCCACCGCGACATCAAGCCGGAGAACATCCTGCTGCACGATGGCCGCGCCCTGGTCGCGGACTTCGGCATCGCGCTGGCCGCGAGCAAGTCGGGCGGCACCCGGATGACCGAGACCGGGATGAGTCTCGGCACCCCGCACTACATGTCGCCGGAGCAGGCCATGGGCGAGCGGGAGATCACGGCCCGCTCCGACGTCTACGCCCTCGGCTGCATCACCTACGAAATGCTGGTCGGTGACCCACCCTTCCTCGGCGGGACGGCCCAGGCGATCGTCGCGAAGGTCATGACCGAGAAGCCCGTGCCGCCGTCCCGGATGCGTGACACCGTGCCGGTCGCCGTCGAGGACGCGGTACTCACCGCCCTCGCCAAGCTCCCGGCCGATCGCTTCGCGAGCGCAGCCGAGTTCGCGGCCGCGCTGGAGGGAAGGCTCGAGTCAACGCGGAGTGCGCCGCGGACTCGAGTCCTGGACAGTCGCCCGGTCGGCTCACGGCGCCCGGTCGTGGTCGCTGCCGGACTCACGGTCGTCGCGCTGGCGCTCGTCCTGGGCTGGCTGCTCCGCGGGGCAACCTCACCAGCCGCGGCGACACAGCCGGTGGAATTCGCCTTCAGGATGGGTGATGGCGGAGTCGACCAGCCCGGGGTGGCCATTTCACCGGACGGGCAACGCATCGTGCAGGCGGTCCAGGATTCGGCCGGCGTGGATGGCCTGCTGGTGCGCGGGCTCGGCTCGACCGTGATCCGCCCGATCGCGGGGTCGGAGGGGGCCCAATGGCCCGAGTTCTCGCACGATGGCCAATGGATCACTTATCAGCGGAATGGCAAGCTGTACAAGATCCCGGCGGCCGGAGGGCCCGCGACCGTGCTGGCCGACTCCAACAATTCGGGGTCGGGCTGGACCCTCGATGACGCCACCGTCATGTATACCAAGGGCAATGCCGGTCTCTGGTCAGTGCCGGCATCCGGGGGTACGGCGAAACAATTGACCAGGCTCGACAGCACCAGACACGAATTTGCGCACTGGTTCCCTCAGGCCCTGCCCGGCGGGCGCGCGGCAATTTTCACCAATTATGCCACGCCCTTCTCTGACGCGCGGATCGAGGCGGTGGTACTGGCGACCGGCAAGCGCACCGTTCTCGTGGCAGGCGCCGTCTTCGGTCGCTACGTCGCTGGCGGCTATCTGCTGTATGCGCGCGATGGCGCTGTCTTCGCCGTTCGGTTTGATCCGGCGAAGCTCAAGGTGAGCGGCGCCGCGGTGCCGGTCGTCGACGACGTCGCCTGGCAGCCATACAACGGTTCGGCAGGCTTTGCGGTCTCGGACAATGGCACGCTTGCCTATCTCAAGGCGTCGGAATGGAATGTCGACCGCCGGGTGATCTGGTCGGATCGCTCCGGAAACGAGGCGCCGGCACTCCCCGACGGCGGCTCGTGGGCGGAACCACGCCTCTCGCCGGACGCCAGGTGGATCGCGCTGACCCGGACGGAACCGAAGCGGGATCTCTGGCTCTTCAACCGGAGCCGCAAGGTGGTGACGCAGGTGACACGAGCCCAGGGTACCGCCTTCAATGCGCAGTGGTTGCCCGACAGTCGCTCCATCATCTACACCTTCGAGGATCCGGTCTACGACCTGCACCGTATTCCCATCGATGCGAGCGCACCGGACACCGCCATCGTCGAGACCGCCTACGACAAGCGGGCGGCCTCGATCTCTCCTGATGGCCGGATGTTGGCATATACCGAGACCATGAACCATGATCGCCTCCTGCTCCGGCTGATCGCCGGGGGGCCTTCGACGCCAGTCGACGATCGCGGCGCCACCCAGCGCAGCGGATCGTTCTCTCCTGACGGGAAGTGGATCGCGTACGAGGAGTTCAACCAGGACGAACAGCCGCAGGTCTATGTTCGTGCCCTGGATGGTCACGGTGGCCGTATCCAGGTGTCGGCCGACGGCGGGCGGCAGCCGCGCTGGACCAGGGGCGGTCACGAAATCGTCTACCGGAGGGGGGACGCCATCCTGGCGATTCCCTTCCAGCCGGCAACGGGCGAGGTCGGAACGGCGACCGTGCTCTTCCGGAAGCCGGATGCCGGCCAGCTCGACAATCGTTCCGTGGGGTATGATGTCACCCCCGACGGATCCCGCTTTCTCCTGGTCACCCCGATCGCGAAACCGGAAGCACAGCCGACGCACGTCATCCTCAACTGGGCCAGCGTCCTCCAGCAGAAGGTGCCGCAGTGAGCCTCGATCGTCTCACCGCCGCCCTCGTCGATCGCTACCTCATCGAGCGGGAGCTGGGTCAGGGGGGCATGGCCACCGTCTACCTGGCCGAGGATGTCAAGCACCGTCGGAAGGTGGCGATCAAGGTGCTCCGGCCCGACCTCGCGGCGGTGATCGGCGCCGAGCGCTTCCTTTCCGAGATCAGAACCACGGCCAACCTGCAGCATCCCAACCTGCTTCCTCTATTCGATTCCGGGGAAGCGGACGGCTTTCTCTATTATGTCATGCCCTACCTCGAGGGTGAGACGCTCCGTGCCCAGCTCGAGCGCGAGCGGCAACTGCCGGTAGACGAGACCCGGCGACTCGTCGGCCTGCTCGCTGCCGCCCTCGACTACGCCCACGCCCGCGGCGTCATCCATCGGGATCTCAAACCGGAGAACATCCTCCTGCAGGCGGGCCAGCCGGTGATCGCCGATTTCGGGATCGCCCTCGCCGTCGCGCAGGCAGGCGGGACCCGCATCACCGAGACCGGGCTCTCTCTCGGCACGCCGCAGTACATGAGTCCCGAGCAGGCGGCCGGCGACCGGGTCCTCGACGCCCGATCCGATCAGTACGCTCTCGGCGCGGTGACCTACGAGATGCTGACCGGCGAGCCGCCGCACACGGGCGCCACGTCGCAGGCGATCATCGCCCGGCTCATGACCGAGACCCCACGGCCCGTCCGCGCCACCAGGCCCACTGTCCCCGCGGCCATGGACGCCGCAATCCACCGGGCTCTCGCCAAAGTTCCCGCCGACCGCTTCCCGAGCTGCGGGGCCTTCGCCGATGCGGTATCGAGCGCAACAGCCATCACACCCACACCGGGCCCGCATGCGTCCGGCATTGGACGTCGGGGACTCATCGTGGCTGGCAGCCTCCTCCTCGTCGCCCTCATCGGGGGATATCTCTACCGGCAGCAGGGGATGTCCGGGGCTGCGATTCGCTCGATCGCCGTGCTCCCGCTCGACAACTATTCCGCCGACTCCACGCAGGAGTACTTCGCCGAGGGGATGACGGATGAGCTGACCAGTGATCTCGCGATGATCAGCCAGCTGCGGGTCACCTCCCGCGGGTCGGCAATGCAATTCAAGGGAAGGAACCGCCCTCCGACGCCGGAGATCGCCAGGACCCTCGGCGTCGATGCGATCGTGGAGGGATCGGTGACCCGCTCCGGCAACCGGGTGCGGATCAACGCCCAGTTGATCGACGCGCGATCCGACAAGCACCTCTGGGCCGAGACCTTCGAGCGCACCTCGAGCGACGTGCTCGCGCTCCAGGCCGAGCTGGCGTCGGCCATCGCCAGCGCGATCAACGTGCGGCTCACGCCCGGGGAAGAGTCGCGCCTCGCCGCGGCCCCGACCGTCAACCCGGAGGCCCACGATGCCTATCTGAAGGGCCGGTTCTTCTTCAACCGCCCCAGTGACGCCAACCTGCAGAAAGCGATTGCGCAGTTCGAGGAGACCGTCAAGCTGAGCCCGACCTTTGCCCCGGCGTACTCCGGCCTCTCGGACGCCTACACCTGGGCCGCGTACAACGAGGGGTTCATCCGCGCCGCGGACGCGAGGCCGCTCGCCAAGGCGGCGGCGGAACGGGCGGTGCAGCTCGACAGCCTGTCGGCCGAGGCACACACCTCGCTCGCCGTCTTCAAGGCCTGGTTCGAGTACGACTGGGAGGGGAGCGAGCGGGAATTCCGCCGGGCGATCGCGCTCAACCCCAACTACGCCTTCGCGCACGACCAGTTCGGCCTGATGCTCGGGCTGGTCGGCCGGTTCGACGAGGCGATCGCCGAGGGACAGCGGGCCCTGGCGCTGGATCCGCTGTCACCCACCAACCTGATCGATGCGACGGCAGCGTACATGTACTCGGGCAGGACGGCCCAGGCGCTGACGCTGACCAGGAAGGCCTCGGAACTCGACCCGACCTTCTTCTTTCCGGTCATGCAGGAAGCCGAGATGGCGCTGATGGCCGGCAACCTGCCCGCGGCGATCGCGAAGTACCGGAGGGCGCAGACCATGGGCGCGCCGCCCTTCAACACGGCCTTCCTGGCGTACACCCAGGCCCGGCTGGGCGATCGAGCTGGCGCGATGGCGACCCTCGCGAACCTCAAGGGCATGTCGCCTGGTGGGGAGGTGGCCCCGTCCAACCTGGCGCTGGTCCACCTCGGCCTCGGCGATCACGCGCGCGCCATCGACTACCTCGAGCAGGCGTATGCGGCGAGCTCGCAATCACTGGTCTGGCTCGAGACCGATCCGATGTACGATCCGTTACGGTCGGAGCCCCGATTCATCGCGCTGATGAAGCGACTGAACTTCCTCCATTGAGGCGCGCATGAGCATTGATCGTCTCAAGGCGGCCCTCGCCGACCGCTACCGCATCGAGCGGGAACTCGGCCAAGGCGGCATGGCCACGGTCTATCTCGCCGAGGACCTCAAGCACGACCGCCGTGTCGCGATCAAGGTCCTGCGCCCCGAGCTCGCCGCCGTCATCGGCGCCGAGCGGTTTCTCTCCGAGATCAAGACCACGGCCAACCTGCAGCACCCGCACATCCTGCCGCTGTTCGACTCGGGGGCCGCGGACTCGTTCCTGTTCTACGTTATGCCGTTCATCGAGGGGGAGTCGCTGCGCGATCGGTTGAATCGCGAGAAGCAGGTCCCCATCGCCGACGCCGTGCGCATCGCCACCGAAGTGGCTTCCGCGCTCGACTACGCCCACCGTCACAACATCATCCACCGGGACATCAAGCCGGAGAACATCCTGCTGCACGACGGGCGTGCGCTGGTGGCCGACTTCGGCATCGCGCTCGCCGCGAGCAAGGCGGGCGGCAGCCGGATGACCGAGACCGGCATGTCGTTAGGCACCCCGACCTACATGTCACCCGAGCAGGCGATGGGCGAACGGGAAATCACCGCCCGCTCCGATGTCTACGCCCTCGGCGCGATGACCTACGAGATGCTGGTGGGGGACCCGCCGTTCCTCGGCGGCACCGCGCAGGCGATCGTCGCCAAGGTGATGACCGAGAAGCCCGCGCCGCCGTCGAAATTTCGCGACACCGTGCCTGAGGCGGTCGAGGAGGCGGTGCTCACCGCGCTGGAAAAGCTGCCGGCCGACCGGTGGGGGAGCGCGCGGGAGTTCGCCGAGGCGCTGGAGGGGGGCGCGGTGGGCCGGACCCGGAGCGGGACGCGTCGCGGCACCTCCGCCGTCCCGGCCACCGGTCGGCTGGCGAGGATGGCGCCCTGGGTGCTCGCGCTGCTCGGCGGCGCTGCCGCGCTCTTCGCGTGGACGCGGCGCCCGGCGGCGGACTCGCCGGTGGTGCGGTTCACGATCCCCGCCGTGGCCAACGACCGCATCAGCTCGCTCGGCTACAACCCCCTCACGGTCTCGCCCGACGGGCAGACGCTGGTCTACGTGGGTGCCGGCCCGGGCGGGCGCCTGCAGCTGGTGGCGCGCCGCCTCGACGAGGTGACCCCGCGGCCCCTGCCCGGTACCGAGGACGGCACCCATCCGTTCTTTTCGCCTGACGGAAGGTGGGTGGGCTTCATCCGCAGCAACCAGCTGTTCAAGATTGCGCTGGACGGCAGCGTGCCCCAGCTGGTCGCGCCGGCACCGGGGACATTCAACGGCGCCAACTGGGCACTCGACGGCCGGATCATCGTATCGGGCAACCGGGCCCTGTATTCCATCCCGCAGAATGGCGGAACCGCCAGCCCGCTGCCGGGGCCGGAGCGGATGCCGGGGGAGCAGTATCGAACCGCTCCGCTCCCGCTCGCGGATGGACGCCACCTGGTGTACTCCAGCTGGGGCACCGCCTCCAGCGCGGACGTGCACCTGGCGATCCTCACCCTCGCGACCGGCGAGACGAAACGGCTCGAGCTCCAGGGCATGCACGCGCTCGGCGTGGTGGACGGAGCCCTGGTGTATGCCACTGTCAGCGGGTTGCTGATGGCAGTCCGGATGGATTTCGAGACGGGGAAGCTCCTCGGCACGCCGGTGCAGCTGATCGACAACGTCACGAGCAACAGCAGCACGGGGCTGGCGCGCGCGGCGGTCTCGCCGATGGGCACCCTCCTCTACCAGGGCGGGTCGACGCTATCGCGGGTGGTGATCGCCGGGCCGGATGGCACTACGCGGCTGGGGCTCGAGGACTCCCGCGACTACACCTTTCCCCGGCTCTCGCCCGACGGGCGGCGCCTGGCGATCGGGATTGGGGCCGCGGGCTCGCGCGACGTCTGGGTCTATTCGCTCGGGGCGCGGACCCTCACGCGGCTCACCAGCGGCACCCTCAACGAGCGCCCGGAGTGGAGTCCCGACGGGACGCGGGTGCTGTACCGCACCGACCAGTCCGGACGTGCGGCCATCTGGTGGCGGCCGGTCGACCTCAGCGCCGAGGCCACGCCGATCGTCGCCGGGCCGAATCTCGATGTCTTTGAGGCGATGCTCACCCCTGACGCGCAACGGGCGGTCTTCCAGCTCGACACCGCCGGGGCGGACATCTATTACCGCGGACTCACCGGGGACACCACGCTGCATCCGGTGGCCAGCAACGCCACCGCCATCGAGAACATGCCGCGGGTCTCGCCGGATGGAGGGTGGATCGCGTTCGTAACCAACGAATCGGGGCGGGACGAGGTGGTAGTGCAGCCCTTCCCCGGCCCAGGGGGGCGGGTGCAGGTGTCGAGCGACGGCGGCACCGAGCCGCTCTGGTCACGGGACGGGAGGCGGCTGTTCTACCGGGGGAGCGGGCATATCATGGCGGCGACCGTCGCGACCGGGCCCGGTTTCGCGATTGCGGCGCGGGACAGCGTACTGGTGGACCGGTTCCTTTACGCCGCCAACCCGCACCCCAACTGGGACGTGATGCCGGACGGGAAACGCTTCGTCTTCCTGCAGGCCACCGACGCGGGCGAGGTGACCGTCACCGCCAACTGGCTTCCCGTGCTGCGGGCCCGCCTGGCGGGAGCCGCTCCGCGGTGAACCCCGAGCGCCTCGCCGCGGCCCTCGCCGACCGCTACCGCCTCGAGCGGGAGTTGGGCCAGGGCGGCATGGCCACGGTCTATCTCGCTGAGGACCTGAAGCACCGCCGCAAGGTCGCGGTGAAGGTGCTGCGTCCGGAGCTTGCCGCGGCACTCGGCCCGGAGCGCTTCCTGCGCGAGATCGCGACCACGGCAAACCTGCGGCACCCGCATATCCTGCCACTCTACGATTCGGGTGAGTCCGCCGGCTTCCTCTACTACGTGATGCCGCTGGTCGAGGGCGAATCGCTGCGGGACCGGCTCAACCGGCAGAAGCAGCTGCCCATCGACGAAGCGCTGACGATCTCGCGTGAGGTGGCTGATGCTCTCGGGTATGCCCACCAGCGCGGCATCATCCACCGGGACATCAAGCCGGAGAACATCCTGCTCGAAGGCGGCCACGCGGTGGTGGCCGACTTCGGCATCGCGCGCGCGATCAGCAACGCCGGAGCCGACAAGCTGACGTCGACCGGGATCTCCGTCGGCACCCCGCTCTACATGAGCCCGGAGCAGGCCGCGGGCGATCCCAATCTCGACGGCCGCAGCGATCTCTATTCCCTCGGCTGCGTGCTGTACGAGATGCTGGGAGGGCAGGCGCCGTTCACCGGACCGACGGCGGAATCGATCACCCGCCAGCACTTGATCACTGAGGCCGCGCCGATCACCAACCTTCGCCCGACGGTGCCACCCGAGGTGGCGGGCGCACTGGCCCGCTCGCTCGCCAAGAACCCGGCCGATCGATTCAATCCGGTCGCCCAGTTCGCGGATGCGCTCCGTCCCGGGAGCCAGGCGCAGCCGGCTCAGATACCGTCGACCGCGGTCCGCGCACCTCCCGCATCCCGAAAGCGGTGGACATTCGCCGGCGTTGTCGTGGTCGCGATCGTGGCCGCCCTCTTCCTCTGGCGCCGCGGGGGTGGCGGCGAAGCGGCCCAAGGCGCTTCGGTCGCGGTGCTCCCCTTTGTCGACCTGAGCCCCGACCGCACCGACGCCTATCTCGGCGACGGGATCTCCGAGACGCTGATCAACGCGCTGGCCAATGTGCCCGGCTTGAGTGTCGCCGCCCGCACCTCGGCCTTTGCGTTCCGGGACAAGCGGGAAGATGTCCGGGAAATTGGCCGCCAGCTCGGCGTGGCCACCGTGCTCGAAGGCAGCGTCCAGCGCGCCGGTGATCACCTGCGGGTGACGGCCCAGCTCATCAAGACCGCCGACGGGCTGCACCTCTGGTCGGAAAGCTTTGACCGCGGGGCTGGTGACATCTTCGCGGTGCAGGACGAGGTGGCCAGGGCCGTCGTGAATGCGCTCCAGCTCCGGCTGGTGACAGCATCCGATTCCGGTGGCACTCGTGGCGGTACTCACAACGCCGAGGCCTACGATGCCTACCTGCTGGGCCGCTACCACTGGAACCGGCGTACCACGGAAGGGATGATCGATGCCACGGTAGCGTTCAGGAAGGCGCTCGCGCTCGACTCGAACTACGCCCTGGCCTGGAGCGGACTGGCCGACAGCTACGTGCTCTCGATTCCCGAGGAATACGACGTGCCCGGACTCAACCGGGACTCGACCCTGGTGCGGGCCGAAGCCGCGGCGCGGCGCGCGATCGCGCTGGAGCCGCGGTTGGGTGAGGCCTACGCCTCGCTGGGTGAAATCGTGGAGTATCGCAATCGGCGGGAGGAGGCCCGCGATGCGTACCGGCAATCGATTACGCTGGCGCCGAACTATGCCACCGGGCACCAGTGGTACGGCTACTATCTCGCGGGCGTCAACCAGTGGGATGACGCGATTCGCGAAATGGAGACCGCCCACCGGCTGGATCCGCTCTCCCATGTGATCACCCTGTCGCTGGCCGCGTTCTACGACGGCGCGGATCGCTTTGCCGACGCGACACCGCTCTACGAGCAGGGGCTCGCCCAGTCGCCCGAAGCGTACTATGCCTGGGGCGGGATGGTGGGACATCAGCTGGCATTGGGCAAGGTGGACGAGGCGATCACCGCCTTCGAGAGATCCCGCGGCTGGCCGCGTATCGATTCGACGTCGACCCGGATCACCCGCGGCCTGCGCGATCCGGCGACCCGTGCCGCCACGATCGACGCGCTGGGTCGCGCCGATAACCCGGTGCTCGCCATTCCCTTCTTCCGCTGGCTGCGGGGAGACGAGGCGACCCTGCGCATGCTCGAGGCCGCGGCGGCCGCCGGTCGTAGCACCGGCAGCGCGATGAACATGTACCTTATGCTCGGCCCGAAGCTGCGGGCCAATCCGCGACTCCTTGCCCTCCTCCCTCGCATGGGCCTCCCACCTCAGGAGAAAGGCCCGGTGGGGCCGTGAGCACGCTCGCCGCCCTCACGAAGGCCCTCGCCGACCGCTACCGGATCGAGCGGGAGCTGGGCGCCGGTGGCATGGCAACCGTGTATCTCGCCGAAGACCTCAAGCATCGCCGCCGAGTTGCGGTGAAGGTGCTCCGGCCGGAGCTGGCGGCCACGATGGGCCCCGAGCGATTCGCGCGCGAGATCGAGGTCGCCGCCCGGCTGCAGCACCCCCACATCCTCGCCCTGCTCGACTCGGGCGAGGCCGATGGCTTCTTCTACTACGCGATGCCCTACGTCGAGGGCGAGACCCTGCGCGAACGGCTGGCCCGCTCCGGCGAGCTGCCGGTTCACGAGGCGGTGCGCCTGCTGGCGGAGATCGCCGAGGCGCTGGCGGAGGCGCATAAGGCGGGCGTCGTCCATCGCGATATCAAGCCGGAGAACATTCTGCTCTCCGGCCGCCACGCGCTGGTCATGGACTTCGGCATCGCCAAGGCGGTCACCGAAGCATCCGGGCGCCAGCAGCTCACCACCGCCGGTCTGGCGCTCGGCACCCCCGCCTACATGGCGCCGGAGCAGGCCACCGCCGACCCCCAGATCGATGGCCGGGTCGACATCTACGCGCTGGGCGTGGTGGGCTACGAGATGCTGACAGGCCGGCCACCGTTCTACGGCCTGACTCCACAGCAGACGCTGGCGGCACACGTGACCCAGGACGCGGTGCCGGTGGGACGGCAGCGGTCGGGCCTCGCTCCCGCGCTCGACGCCGTGATCATGAAGTGCCTCGCCAAGCGCCCGGCCGACCGGTTCCAGACGGCGGACGAGCTGGTCTCGGTACTCGAACCGCTGGCGACACCGAGTGGCGGGATGACGCCGACGCAGACCCGACCGATCATGGCGCTCAAGACGGACCGGAAGGTCCGCTGGCTGCTTGCTGCGGTGGGGCTCGTCCTGCTGCTGGCTGGAGGATTCGCCCTGGTGCGCCGTACCACTCCGCTCCCGGTGATGGGCCACTCGGAGCAGCTCACCAGCGATCCGGGGCTCGAGATCCAGCCCGCCATTTCCCCCGATGGCAAACTGGTGGCCTACTCGGCGGGCAACTCGTCGCGCATGCGGGTGTTCCTCCGGCCGGTAGGCGGGGGCCGCACGATTCCGCTCTCCGACGACACTGCGTCCGTCGAAACCCATCCGCAGTGGTCACCCGACGGCTCGACTCTGCTCTTCCTCACCCGCGGTGGCGTATCGGTCTCGCCGGCGCTCGGCGGCAGCGCGCAGGCCATCGTGCCACCGGCAGGGACAGCCATCGTCACGACCGCGACCTGGTCACCGAGCGGGAAGGAGATTGCCTTTGCCCGACGGGATTCCCTGCTGGTCGTGCCAGTCGGCGGTGGGCTCATGCGCCTGGTGGGCACCGGAGCCTTTGATCTGCACTCCTGTACCTGGTCGCCGAATGCGCGGTGGATCGCCTGCGTGGCGGGCAACTCCGAGTCGGTCCTTCCGGGCACCGGCTTCGGCAACCTCTCGCCGAGTTCGGTGGTGCTGTACCCGGCGAGCGGTGGTGCGCCCATCACGGTGCTCGAGGCGCGCGTGTTCAATCAGAGCCCGGTCTGGTCTCCGGACGGCACCCGACTGCTGCTGGTCTCGAGCCGCGATGGCCCGCGGGACATCTACGCCCTGTCGCTCTCGTCCGCAGGCCGGCCGGTGGGCGAGCCGGTGCGCCTCACCACCGGGCTGGGCGCGATCTCCATGTCGCTCTCCGCCAGTGGACAGCGACTGGTCTACGCAGTCTATTCGGCACAGGCCAACCTCTGGTCGGCGCCGCTCGCGTCCGGCAGTCTGACGGGACCACAGGGGGCGACCCAAGTCACCAACAGCCATCAGGTCATCGAGTATGTGGGGGTATCCCGCGATGGCCGCTGGCTGCTCTACGACTCCGACCTCCGGGGGAATGCAGACCTGTATCGCATGCCTGTCGATGGAGGGCCGTCGGAGCAGTTGACCAGTGATCCCGCCGATGAGTTCGGACCGGATCTCTCGCCAGATGGGCTGACCATCGCCTACCACACATGGCGCCATGGGTCGCGCGACATCGAAGTGAAGCCGCTGAATGGCGGTGCGGTGGAGTCAGTCGCCGGTGGGCCGGGCCAGGAGAGCTTCCCGGTCTGGTCGCCGGATGGCAGCGCGATCCTGTTCTGGGACCAGGTGGTCCCCTACAGCATGTTCATCGTGCGTCGGAAGTCGGGAGGGGGCTGGCTGGCGCCGGAGCGGATTGCGTCGCCGGGAGTATTTCCCGTCTGGTCGCCCGACGGCCGCGCGATTGCCTGCATCTCCGCTTTCCCGTCGGATCAGCCGCGGCTCATGGTGGTCAGTGCTGCCGGAGGCACGCCGCGTCCGCTGTTCGAGCCCGGATCGGCCGGCCCGTTCGCCGAAAAGGCGCTGTGGAGTCCGGACGGACGGACCCTGTATTTCAAGGCGCACGACGCCCGGGGACGGACGACGTTCTGGGCCGTCAGCGCGACGGGTGGCACACCGCGCATGCTGCTGCGGCTGGACGATCCCAACTGGCAGTCGATCCGTCCCTTCTTTGCGACCGACGGCAAGCGCTTCTACTTCCCGGTCGAGGATCGGGAGAGCGACATCTACGTCGCGGAAATGGCCACGAAATGAGTGCCGAGCGCCTCGCGGCCGCCCTCGCCGACCGCTATCGCATCGAGCGCGAGCTGGGCCAGGGCGGGATGGCGACGGTCTACCTCGCCCAGGACCTCAAGCACGACCGCCGGGTCGCGATCAAGGTGCTGCGGCCGGAACTCGCCGCGGTCATCGGTGCCGACCGGTTCCTTTCCGAGATCAAGACGACGGCGAACCTGCAGCATCCCCACATCCTGCCGCTGTTCGATTCGGGGGTTGCCGATTCGTTCCTCTTCTACGTCATGCCCTTCATCGAGGGCGAGTCGCTGCGCGACCGGCTCACCCGCGAGCAGCAGCTCCCGATCACCGATGCAGTGCGGATTGCCACCGAGATCGCCTCCGCCCTCGATTACGCCCACCGGCACAACGTCATCCACCGGGACATCAAGCCGGAGAACATCCTCTTGCACGATGGCCGTGCGCTGGTCGCCGACTTCGGCATCGCGCTGGCCGCGAGCAAGGCGGGCGGTACCCGGATGACGGAGACGGGGATGTCGCTCGGCACCCCGACCTACATGAGTCCCGAGCAGGCGATGGGCGAGCGGGAGATCACACCCAAGGCGGATGTTTACGCGCTCGGGTGTGTGCTGTACGAGATGCTAGTCGGGGAGCCGCCCTACACCGGGCCGACGGCGCAGGCCATCATCGCGCGGGTCATGACCGAGGAGCCGCGAAGCCTGACCCTGCAGCGGAAGACGATTCCGCCCCACGTCGAGGCGGCGGTGGTCACGGCGCTGGCGAAGCTCCCGGCCGACCGATTTGCCAGCGCGGCGGCGTTCGCGGAGGCGCTGAGCCATCCCGGCGCTCCGACCCTGGCCGCCACAGGCGCGACGCTGCGAGAGGCTGCCGGACAGGCCGCTACCCCGCGCGAACGCGCGCGCGCCCTGGCCCCGTGGGGCGTGACGACCCTCTGCCTGGCGGGTGCCCTCTGGGTCTGGTTAGGCAGGGCACCCCGACCCGCCACCAGCTGGCAGTACATCACCTTCGGCGAGAGCCCGGTACCTACCACCGCATACTCGTCGCTGGCGCTGTCTCCCGATGGGGCCAGCCTGATCATCAAGGATGAGGTCCAGAACGGGCGACTGTGGATCAAACGCCGGGGTGAACTGAACGCGGTCGTCATCCCAGGCACCGAGCGGGCGATCTATCCGGCGTTTTCCCCCGACGGGGAGTGGGTCTCGTTCATTGCGGACGGGCACCTCAAGAAGATCCGACCCGGCGAGGGCGCGGCGATCACGCTCGCCGATTCTGCCGCCGCTCCCTTCGGCGGGGCGACGTGGCTGGACGACGGCTCCATCGTCTATACCGGACCCAGCCTCAGCGAATTCTCGCGGGTAAGCGGCGCGGGTGGCCCGGCCACGAGCCTCCTCCGAGCGCCGGAGCTCGCCGGCCTCGGCGTCGCGGGACCCACGCCGCTGCCGGGCAGCCGGGGGGTGTTGTTCACGGTATGTACCTCCGGGTGCGTGACCATCAGCGTGCATGTCCTCGACCTGCGCACGGGGCAGGAACGCCTGCTGCTCAACGACGCCGTGACGGCGTGGTATCTGCAGACCGGGCAGCTGCTCTATGTGCGGCGCGACGGTACCGCGCTGGTGGCGCCCTTCGACCTCAAGCGGCTGCAGCTCTCCGGAACGGCGGTGCCGGTGCTCGAGCGGGTCCGGATCACCCCCGGGGTGGCGTTCCTGACCGTGTCCCCATCGGGGACCCTGGTGTACATGCAGGGAACCTCGGTGGCGAGCGAAGTCGAGGTGGTCCGGGTCACCCGGGACGGCGCGGTGGCCCCGATCGACACCTCATGGCACGGGGGCTTCAACTCGTTCGCGTTGTCCCGCGACGGCCGCCGCCTGGCGGTCGGGGTCGGAGTCGCAACCGGGACACTCGGCATCTGGGTGAAACAGCTGGACCACGGGCCGTTCACCCGCCTCAGCTTCGGGGGTCACGACCGGCGGCCGGCATGGTCACCGGACGGGCAGCTCGTCGGTTTCATCCGGGACTCGCTGAACTCGAGCACCGTCTTCGCGCGACGGGCCGACGGCAGCACGCCGGAGCGGCTGCTCGCCCGGCTCGACCGGCAAGTGCAGGAGGCGAGCTGGAGCCCGGACGGCCAGTGGCTCATCATGCGGACCGACAACGGTGCGGCCGGCGTCGGCGATATCGTCGGGGTGCGCACCAGCGGAGACACGGCGCCGGTCGCCCTGGTCGCGAGCGATTTCACCGAGCTGCATCCGGCCGTCTCGCCCGACGGCCGCTGGCTGGCCTACGCCTCGAACGAGTCGGGGGTGAACGAGATCTACGCCCGCCCGTTCCCCGCCACGACCGGCGCGCGGTGGCAGATATCGAACGGCGGCGGGACGGAGCCACGCTGGTCCCCCGATGGCCGAGAGTTGTTCTTCCTCGACCGTACCTTCCGACTCGTTGCGGCCGGGATCCGCGGGTCGCCAGGGTTCGAAGTCACCGGGCTCCGGCCGCTCTTCGACGCCTCCGGGTTCGTGGACGACAACTTCCAGCATTCGTACGACGTGTTGCCCGATGGCAAGGGGTTTCTCTTCCTGCAACCCTATCACACCGGCCGGACCGCGACCACACCTGCAGTCGTCCTGGTCGAGCGCTGGCTCGCCGGCCTGCATGCACAGACGGCACGCTGACGAGTTGGCGCCGGGTCCGCAGAACGACGCAGTATCGCCTGCACCGGCACTTGACCGCTCTGTCCGAATGGGCGGAAACGCCCGTTCCTCCGTAAAGAGGCACATCGATGACCGACTCGCTCCGGCTGCTGGCCGCGGCCGCATTGCTCTTCGCCCCGTTCGCCCCCGCATCCAGGGTGCGTCCCCCGCGCGCCCCGGCTGCCCGGGACACTCTCCCCTGGGTCGAGCCGAACGACAACCGCGCCCCCGCGGGCCGATTCCATGGGGACACCCTCGAGCTGAACCTCGAGGTGGCCATGGCCAGCTGGCGGCCGGAGGCGGACAGCGGTCCCTCGATCAGGGTCGCGGCGTTCGGTGAGGCGGGGCACGCCCCCCGGATCCCCGGTCCGCTGATCCGGGTGCCGACGGGGACCATCATCGTCGCCTCGGTGCGGAACCGGCTCGCCGATTCGACCATCGCGGTGCACGGCCTGCTCACCCACCCTGGCACGGTTGACGACAGCCTGGTGCTCCGGCCGGGGGAGTCGGTCACCGTCAGCTTCGCCGCCGGCGCGCCGGGGACCTATCTGTATTACGCGGTGCCGGGCAAGCACTCGATCAAGCCCTTCCAGAACGAGGAGCGGGAGACGACCTCGGGTGCGTTCATCGTGGATCCGGCGGGAGGCTCGCCGCCCGACCGCATCCTCATGATGAACATCTGGGGAGACCTGATCGACTCGACGACCTACCGGAACGCCCTCGCGATCAACGGCCGCTCCTGGCCCTATACCGAGCGGATCGAAGCCACCGTCGGCGACAGCGTGCGCTGGCGGGTGCTCAATGGCTCCGCTCGCCCGCACCCGATGCACCTGCACGGGTTCTACTTCCGGATCGACGGGCTCGGGAACGGACTCACGGATTCAATTCTCCTCCCCGGCAAACGCCCGATGGCCGTCACCCAGACGCTGATGCCGTTCGAGACGATGACCATCGCCTGGGTGCCTGACAGACCCGGGGACTGGCTGTTCCACTGTCATATCGGGTTCCATGTGGTACCCGACACCCGGCTCGACCCGCCGCCGGCCCACAGCCATGATCGGATGGCCCACGATCCCACGGTGCACATGGCGGGCCTCGTGATGGGGATCGTGGTGCATCCGGCGCCGGGCGCGGTGGAGCCGGCACGGGGGAAGTCACGCCGGATACACCTCTTCGTGCAGGAGGGGCAACGACGGGGCCGCGCCGCCCGGGGGCTGAGTTACGTGCTGCAGCGGGGAGCCCGGGCCCCGGCGCCGGACTCGCTCGAGACCGGCAGTTCGCTGCTGGTGCTCACCCGGGGCGAGCCGACCGACATCGTGGTGGTGAACCGGCTGGCCGAGCCGGCGGCGATCCACTGGCACGGCATCGAACTCGAGAGCTACTCCGATGGGGTGGCCGGGTGGAGCGGGGCCGGCACACGCGTCGCTCCATCCATCGAGCCGGGCGATTCGTTCATTGCACATCTGACACTTCCGCGCGCGGGGACGTTCATCTATCACACCCACATGAACGACATCGAGCAGCTCACCTCGGGCCTCTATGGCGGGATCGTGGTGCTGGAGCCGGGGCGGCGGTTCGATCCCCGGCGCGACCACATCTATGTGGCGGGCTGGGACAGTGATGCGGAGCCGATCCATCTCCTGGTCAACGGCGATTCCCTGGCGGCACCCCTCGCACTCTCCGCCGGGGTGCCCCATCGCTTCCGGTTCGTGAACATCGGCGTCGCCGCCGCGTTTCCGTTCGCGATCTATCGCGACAGCTCACTGGTGGAGTGGCGCAGGCTCGCCCGTGACGGTGCCGATCTCCCGGCGACCCAGGCGCTCACCGAGCCATCGGTGGAATGGGTGGATGTCGGGGAGACCCGTGATGTCGAGTTCGTTCCCTTGCCGGGGACGTACCGGCTGGTGGTCGGCAACCCCGGCAAGCCCGCATGGGCGCAGGTGCTGCGGGCGCACTGACCGGCCGCGCGCGCTGGCGCCGTCTACCGGCGAGCCCTTAGGTTAGTCCGAGCTCTTCCCTGCCCGCTCCATTCGTCCAGACAAGGACACGCGTGGATCTTCGGTCCCAATTGCAGGCCAGTCTCGGTGCCGCCTTCAACATCGAGCGCGAGCTCGGTGGCGGGGGGATGTCGCGCGTGTTCGTCGCCAACGAAGTGCGGCTCTCCCGGAAGGTGGTCATCAAGGTCCTGAACCCCGAACTGGTTCAGGGTCTGAACGCCGCAACGTTTCGAGCGGGAGATCCTGCTCGCGGCCTCGCTGCAGCAGGCCAACATCGTCCCGGTGCTCGCGGCCGGCGACGTCGACGGGCTGCCGTACTTCACGATGCCGTTCGTGGAGGGGGAGTCGCTGCGCAGCCGGCTGGACGGCAGCGGGCTGCCCATCAGCGATGTCCTCGCGATCCTCCGGGACGTGGCCAAGGCGCTGGCATACGCCCACGCCCGGGGCATCGTCCATCGCGACATCAAGCCCGACAACGTGCTGCTCTCCGGCGGCACGGCGGTGGTCACCGACTTCGGCATCGCCAAGGCGCTGAGCGCTTCGCGCACCTCCGGCGCCGGCGCCACCCTGACCCAGATGGGCACGGCGATCGGCACCCCGGCCTACATGGCGCCGGAACAGGTCGCCGGCGACCCGAACCTCGATCATCGGGTCGATCTCTACGCCCTCGGCTGCATGGCGCAGGAACTCCTCACCGGCACGGTCTCCCTTCGCCGACCGGACGCCGCAGAAGATGCTCGCGGCCCACCTGAGCGAGCGGGCAGCGCCGGTGCGGACGCTGCGCCCCGACTGCCCCCGCGCCGCTCGCCGCCATGGTGGAGCAGCTGCTGCAGAAGGACCCCGCCGACCGGCCCAGGTCGGCCAGCGAGGTGCTGCGCGCCCTCGACGCCGTGGGCACCAGTTCCACGCCGACGTCGGCGCTGAGTGCCCCCGGGATGCTGCCGAAGGTGCTCGGGCTCTACGCCCTGGCCACCGCCGCGGTGGCGCTGCTCGCCAAGGCGGCGGTGGTCGGAATCGGGTTGCCCGACTGGGTGTTCCCCGGGGCGGTGCTGGTGATGCTGCTGGGCCTCCCCGCGCTGCTCGCCACCGCCTACGTGAAGCGGGTAGCCCGGCGGGCGGTGACGGCGACCCCGACGCTGACGCCCGGCGGCTCCATGGTAGCCAGGGTGCCGTCGGGGACGATCGCGACGATGGCGCTCAAGGCCCACCCGCACGTCTCCTTCCGCCGCACCGCGCGGGGCGGGATGTATGCCATGGGGACGTTTGTGCTGCTGGTCGTGGGCTTCATGACCCTGCGTGGGCTGGGCATCGGACCGTGGGGTTCGCTGCTCGCGGCGGGGTCGCTCGCCGAGAATGCCCGCATCGTTCTCGCCGATTTCAGCGCGGCGCCGGAGGACTCCTCGCTGGCGCCGATCGTCGTCGAGGCGGTGCGGGCGGCGCTGTCGCAGTCGACCTCGATACGGGTCATCGAGGCGTCGGAGGTCGCGGATGTGCTGCAACAGATGCAGCGCGGCAGGGAGACCCGACTCGACGCTGGCATCGCGCGTGAGGTCGCCACCCGGGCCGGAGCCGCCGCGGTGCTGGGTGGACGGCTGGCCCGCGTCGGCACCGGCTACGCCGTGAGTCTCGAGCTCACCAGCACCGCGGACCGGGTCTCGCTCGCCTCCTATCAGGGTACCGCCGACGGCGTGAAGGACCTGCTGAATGTGGTCGATCAGCTGGCCCGCAAGCTCCGGGGCAAGGTCGGGGAGTCGCTCAAACGGGTGCAGCGCAGCGTTCCGCTCGAGCAGGCGACCACCGGCTCGCTCGAGGCGCTGCGCAAGTACAGCGAGGCGACCGAGGCCAACGACGTGCTCCAGGACTACGACCGGGCGGTCCGGCTGCTCCGTGAGGCGGTGGCCATCGACTCCACCTTCGCGCTGGGGTGGCGCAAGCTGTCGGCCGCCCTGACCAATGCGCGGGGCTCCGCCGCGGCGCGAGACTCCGCCCTGGAGCGGGCCGAGCGCTATGCCGACCGGCTACCCGAGATCGAGAAGCAATTGGTGCGGGGCGCGTACTATGAATCGCACCGGACCTACGGCGATCGGGGCAAGGCACTGGCCGCCTACCAGGCAGCCTACGCCGCCGACAGCCTGAACCGGATCGCGATCAACCAGCTGGTGCTGAACTACGCGACCCGCCGCCAGACGGACAGCGCCATGCGCTACGCGCGGCGGGAGTTCGCGGTCGAGGGGAATGTGATGAACGCGACCCGGATTGTGGGCGTCGATATCACCCTCGGCCGGCTGGACGAAGCCACGGCGATGCTCGATTCCATCGTTCGGGCCACGCCCGAGGCCGCCGGCACGTTCGCCATTCTCACCAGTCGCGGCGCCAGCTACCTCGCCCGCGGGCAGAACGATTCCGCCGCCGCCGTCGCGGAGGTGATCAGCCGGCTCCCATCCATTCCCGCCCAGGTTGCGGGGCTCCAGGGGCTTCGCAACCTCGCCCTCACCGCCGGCCGACTGACCCAGGCCATCGCGCTGGACGACCGGGCCAGCGCCCAGCTCGCCGACCGCGGGGTGCCTCAGATCGCCGGGCAAGGCGACGCCACGGCGAATATCCTCTTCCGCGGACGCCAGGCGCAGGGAGTCCAGCAGGTCGAAGCGATCGTGGCCGGGCGCCAATGGACCGCTATGGACCCGAAGGACCGCCCGTACTTCTGGGCGGCGACGATGCTGGCCCGCGCCGGTAAACCCGATCGGGCGCGCCAGCTGCTCGCTCGCTTCCGGACGGAGGACCCCACCGGCGCCGCCGCGGGGCCGAACCAGCAGCAGCTCGCCGTGATCAACGGTGAAATCGCGCTGGCCGAAGGGAAGCATGCCGAGGCACTGACCCTGTTCCGGGCGGGAGATCTCCGGGAGGACGGCGCGCCGACCCAGTGTGAAGCCTGCACCTTCTTCAACCTCGCCCGGACGTTCGATGCGGCCGGTCAGCCCGACTCGGCGCTGAGTTACCTGCAACGCTACCTCACCGTTTCGGCACCGCGGCGGCCCGACCCCCAATCGCTGGCGGCGGTCGAGAAGCGGCTGGGGGAGCTGTACGACAGCCGGCATGAGCGTCAGCAGGCCATGACCCACTACGCGGCGTTCGTGGAGCAGTGGAAGAACGCCGACCCCGATCTCCAGCCCGCGGTCGCCACGGTCAAGCGGCGGCTCGACGAACTGCGGGGTCAGGAGGGGAGGTAGTCGTCCCGCGGCGGCTCTGCTGGCCGACTCCGCCATTGCGCCTTATCATCGGGCTGCCACTCCTTGCATCCGCATCCCCAATCGCAGAGGCCCCGGCGTGACGGACGCAGTTGAACGCCTGTCGTCCGCGCTTGCCGACCACGCAACATTGAACCTCCGCTCACGCGACGGACTACCTCAGATGAGAATGGCGCTGTTAGTCGCCCTGCTGGGAGCTTTCGCCTGCAGCAGCGGGGGGATTGGCGGACCGGACGCCGCCCGGCTCCGCGCGCGCGCGCAGGTGGTCACCATCACCCGCGACGACTGGGGCATCGCGCACGTCCACGGGAAGACCGACGCCGATGCCGTGTTCGGCATGGTGTACGCCCAGGCGGAGGACGACTTCAACCGCGTCGAGACCAACTACCTGAACTCCCTCGGCCGCCTCGCCGAAGCCGAGGGCGAATCGGCGGTGGTGCAGGATCTCCGGCAGCAGCTGTTTATGAATCCGGACACCCTGAAGGCGCAGTACGCCTCGAGTCCCGACTGGCTCAAGCGGCTGATGGACGCCTGGGCTGATGGACTCAACTACTATCTGCTCACCCATCCGGCGGTGCATCCCCGCGTCATCACCCATTTCGAGCCGTGGATGACGCTCTCCTACAGCGAGGGCAGCATCGGCGGCGACATCGAAAGCATCTCACTCGACCGACTCGGCGCCTTCTACGGCCACGGGCCGAAGACCGTGGCGGTGCGAACTCCCGCGCTGCCCGCCGAGCCCGGCGGGTCGAACGGATTCGCCATCGCGCCTGCCAACACCTCGGCCCATCACGCGCTGCTGCTCATCAATCCGCATACCTCGTTCTTCTTCCGCTCCGAACTGCAGATGTCGAGCGACGAGGGACTCGACGCCTACGGCGCGGTCACCTGGGGCCAGTTCTTCATCTACCAGGGGTTCAACCGCCGAGTGGGGTGGATGCACACCTCGAGTGGCGTCGACGCCATCGATGAGTGGGTCGAGACCATCGTGCGGAAGGGCGACAGCCTCTTCTACGAGGAAGGCGGCGAAGCGAAGCCGGTGACCGTCGAGACGGTCACCGTGCCGTTCAGGAGCGACAGCGGACCGCGACGGAAGGTGTTCACCATCTACCGCACCGGACACGGGCCGGTCGTGCGCGAGGCCGATGGCAAGTGGATCAGCGTCCGGCTGATGCAGGAGCCGGTGAAGGCGCTCACCGAGTCGTACACCCGCACCAAGGCGAACAGTTACCAGGAGTTCCGGCGCACGGTCGAGCTGCAGTCCAACTCCTCCAACAACACCATCTACGCCGACGCGGACGGCAACATCGGCTACTTCCACGCCAGCTTCATCCCCAGGCGAGACCCGCGCTTCGACTGGACTCATCCGGTGGACGGCAGCGATCCGGCGACGGAATGGCAGGGGCTGACCCCCGTGGATCAGACACCCACGCTGTTCAACCCCACCAACGGCTGGATCCAGAACACCAACAACTCGCCGTGGACCGCAGCCGGCCCCTACAGCCCGAAGCAGCGGGACTACCCTCGATACGTCGACGTCTACGAGGACAACCCGCGCGGCGTGCACGCCATCCGGGTGCTGAGCGGAAAGCAGGACTTTACGCTGCAGTCGCTCATCGACGCGGCGTTCGACAGCTACCAGCCCGCCTTTGCGCTGCTCCTCCCGCCGCTCCTCCGCGACTACGATCGGCTCCCGTCACGTGATCCGCTCAAAGCAAAGCTGGCCGGCCCCGTCGAGGCGCTCAGGGACTGGGACTATCGCTGGTCCGCGACCTCGGTGCCGACCTCCGTCGCGGTGTACTGGGGCGACATGCTCTGGCGCGACGTCTCGAAGAGCGCGGACGACGAGAATCTCCCCGCGTACGACTACATGATCAGGCGCGCCACGCCGGTTCAGCGGCTGACCGCACTCGCGGAAGCCACCGACAAGCTCACGGCGGACTTCGGCACCTGGCAGACGGCCTGGGGCGAGATCAACCGCTTCCAGCGGCTCACCGATGACATCGTCCATCCCTTCGCCGATTCGGGATCCAGCATTCCGGTTCCGTTCACCTCGGCGCGGTGGGGTTCGCTCGCGTCGTTCGGTGCCCGGTCGTACAACGGCAGCAGGAGGATCTACGGCACCTTCGGCAACAGCTTCGTGGCGGCGGTGGAGTTCGGCGACTCGGTGCACGCCCGCGCGGTGACGGCCGGTGGCGAGAGCGGGAACCCGAAATCGCCGCACTTCAACGACCAGGCGGCCCGTTACGCCTCGGGCGATCTGCGGGAGGTCTACTTCTATCCCGATCAGCTCAAGAGTCACACCGAGCGGGCATACCATCCTGGGGAGTAGGCCCCGCGCCGTCTGGCCGAGGGTCGGGGCGGACGGTATGTTCGGGCAGCCTGCCAGTACTCCCTGCTACCCAAGGCCCGCGTGACGGACGCCATCGTTCGCCTGACGTCCGCCCTCGCCGACCGTTACCGCCTCGAGCGGGAACTCGGGCAGGGCGGCATGGCCACCGTCTACCTGGCCGAGGACCTCAAGCACCACCGCAAGGTGGCGCTCAAGGTCCTGCGGCCGGAGCTGGCCGCCACGATGGGTCCGGACCGCTTTGCCCGCGAGATCGAGGTCGCCGCGCGGCTGGTCCATCCCCACATCCTCGGCCTGCTCGACTCCGGCGACATCGACGGGTTCTTCTATTACGTGATGCCCTACGTCGAGGGGGAAACCCTTCGCGACCGCCTGGCCCGCGCCGGCGAGCTGCCGGTGCCCGATGCGGTGCGCCTCTTGAGCGAAATCGCCGAGGCGCTGGCGGTAGCCCATAAGGCCGGCGTGGTGCACCGCGATATCAAGCCGGAGAATATCCTGCTTTCCGGGCGGCACGCGCTGGTCATGGACTTCGGCGTGGCCAAGGCAGTGAGTGAGGCTTCGGGCCGCCAGCAGCTCACCACCGCGGGGGTGGCCCTTGGGACGCCTGCCTACATGGCGCCGGAGCAGGCCTCCGCCGACCCGCAGATGGATGGGCGGGTGGACATCTACGCCCTCGGTGTGCTGGGCTACGAGATGCTCACCGGCCACACCCCATTCCATGGCCTGAGCCCGCAGCAGACCCTCGCGGCGCATGTGACCCAGGCGCCGACGCCGGTGGGGCAGCAGCGCGCCGGCCTCTCGCAGGCGCTGGAGAGCGTGGTAATGCGCTGCCTGGCCAAGCGCCCCGCCGATCGCTTCCAGGGCGCCGACGAGCTGGTGGCAGCGCTCGAGCCGCTCGCAACGCCGAGCGGCGGAATGACGCCGACGCATACCATGCCGATCGGTGCCATCACGGCGCCGCGCGGCATGCCCCGATGGGCGCGCGGCGCCGTCGCCGGTGCCGTGGTGATCACGGTCGGAGGGCTGGCGCTGGTTCTCGTCAATCGCCCTCCGGCCACCGCCGCGCTGGTGCAGCCGCAGCAGCTCACCCGAAGCGCAGGGGTGCAGGAGTCGCCCTTCATCACCAGTGATGGCAAGGGCGTCGCCTACCGCATCCTCGGCCCCGGCGACACGGCCACTCGCGTCGAATTGCGGCGGGGCAGCGATGGCAGCGCGGTCCCGCTCGCCGAGGCTGGCTCGCCGCGCGGCTGGTCCCCCGACGGCGACAAGCTCCTCATTGCGACCCGGCGTGGGCTGGAGACCGTCCCCGCACTCGGCGGATCGAGCACCCTGCTCGTCGCCGGCGCCAGGTTCGGGACTTGGGCACCTGACGGGCAGCGCCTGGTCTATGTGCGAGGCGACTCGTTGCTGCTCCGCGGCAGCGATGGGCAGTCCACGCCGCTCACGCAGACCTTCGACCCGCACTCGCTGGCCTGGTCACCGGACGGCAAGTGGATCGTGTACGTCTCCGACAATTCCCGGTATCTGAACGACTGGAACATCGCAGTCTCTTCGCTCTGGCTGGTGCCGGCCGCCGGCGGTCCGGCGGTTCAGCTCACCACCAGTGATGCGCTGAATCTGAGTCCGGTCTGGGCCCCCGACAGCCGCCGGCTGCTCTTCGTCTCGGGGCGGAGCGGGACCCGGGACATCTACCAGCTCAATCTCGGCTCCGATGGCAAGCCGAGGGGCGATCCGCTGCAGATCACCGTCGGGCTGAATGTCTCGCAGATCACGCTTGCTCCCGATGGCGAGCATCTGGCCTATTCGGTCGTGACCAATCGCAGCAACATCTGGCGGGTGAAGGAACCCGCCACCGGGTGGGTGTCGAGCCGATCGGCGGAACTGGTCACCACCGACCAGGAGAGCATCGAGAGCTTCTGGCTTTCCCGGGATGGGCAGTGGCTGGTGTTCGACTCCGACCGCTCGGGGACCCAGCAGATCTTTCGCCGGCGGCTGGCGGGCGGTGAGGTGCAGCAGGTCACCCATGGCACTTCACCGGCCTTCGCAGTGTCGCTCTCTCCCGACGGCAAGCAGGTCGGCTACCACGCCATCGTCAACGGTCTGCGACGCGTGTTCACGGCCTCGAGCGAAGGGGGCGACCAGCCGGTCCAGGTGTCGGCGGGCAAGTTCCAGGATGAGCGCAATCCGCAGTGGTCTCCCGACGGCCAGCGGCTCGCGTGGCAGACGATCGAGAACGGGGTGCTCCGTGTACAGGTGATCACGCGGTCAGCCCAGGGTTGGGGCGCACCGCGGGAGGTCGCGACCCCGGGCGGATACGTCACCTCGACGTGGGGTGATACCGCACTGCTGATGGCGGTCGACACCGTGAACCGTCGCCTGATCCTGGTCAGCGCCGACAGCGTGAGCCACCCGCCGCGAGTCCTGGCCCAGGCCACGGCGGCGACGCCGAAGGGACTGGCGACTCCAGTCGTCTCGCCCGACTACCGCACCATTTATCTCCATAATCGCCAGGGGATCTGGACCCTGCCGATGCGTGGCGGCTCCCTGCGCGAGCTTGTCCGGTTCGATGATCCACTGCACCCCCACGCCACGAATGCCCGGAGTGTCGCGGGGTATGCCGGCTTTCTGTACTTCACTCTCCAGAGCCCGCAGAGCAACATCTGGATCGCACGGGTAACGGGGCTCGAGCGATGAGCGACGTCGCCGCCCGCCTCACCTCCGCCCTCGCCGACCGCTACCGCATCGAGCGCGAACTCGGCCAGGGCGGCATGGCCACCGTGTACCTGGCGCAGGACCTCAAGCACGACCGCAAGGTCGCGATCAAGGTGCTGCGGCCGGAACTCGCGGCGGTGATCGGCGCCGAGCGGTTCCTGCGCGAGATCAAGACGATCGCGACGCTGCAGCATCCCCACATCCTGGGGCTGATCGACTCGGGGGAAGTCAACGGCAGCGCGTACTACGTGATGCCCTTCGTCGAAGGCGAATCGCTGCGGGACCGGCTGAATCGCGAGAAGCAATTGCCGATCAGCGACGCGGTCCGCCTCGCCGCCGAGATCGCCGGCGCGCTCGACTACGCCCACCGTCACGGCGTGATCCACCGCGACATCAAGCCCGAGAACATCCTGCTGCACGACGGCCGGGCCCTGGTCGCCGACTTCGGCATTGCGCTCGCCGTGAGCTCGGCGGGCGGCACCCGGATGACCGAGACCGGGATGAGTCTCGGGACGCCGCACTACATGTCGCCCGAACAGGCGATGGGCGAACGGGAGATCACCGCGCGCTCCGATGTCTACGCCCTCGGCTGTGTCACCTACGAGATGCTGGTCGGAGAGCCCCCATTCACCGGCCCGACCGCCCAGGCGATCGTCGCCAAGGTGATGACCACCGAGGCCGTCAGCATCACGTCGCTGCGCAAGAGCGTGCCGCCGGCGGTCGACGATGCGGTGATGACCGCGCTCCAGAAGCTCCCCGCCGACCGGTTCGCGACGGCCGCGGAATTCGCGGCGGCCCTGACCGGCAGCTCGACCGACCGGGCGACCACCCGGTCCACCCACGCCACGCGCTCGCAGCGCAGCCCCTGGCGGACCATCAGCCTCGGGCTCGGCGTCGCCTCGGTGGGACTGCTGGCACTGGCCCTCTGGGCGCTGCGGGGGAGATCCTCCGGTGGACCGACTGTGTACGATGCGGTCCTGCCCGACAGCGCCGCCATGAGTTTCGCCGTCACCTCGTCCAACGTCTCCTACGGGGAGCCGCTCAGAAATATCTCGATCGCCGCGGCCGGCGACTTCACCGTGTACGCCGCCCGCCAGGGCGACTCCACGGAGCTCTGGTATCGCAGTCTGCGGAACGGAGACGCGCACCGACTGGCCGGCACCCGGGGCGCCACCGCACCGCGGATCTCGCCCGATGGAGACCGGGTGGCCTATCTCCGGGGTGATCGCGTCATGCTGCTCTCCCTCGCGGGCGGCGAGCCTCGTCTGCTGCTGGAAGGGGGGAGCACCGACGCGCTCGGATGGATGTCGAACACCCAGCTCGGCGCAGGTACCGACGACGGCAATCGCTTCAGCTGGATCGACGCGGGGGGCGGAACACCGCGCACCAAGGCGATTCCCCGCTGTCCCTTCGGACGATGGGTCCCGGAGCTCGGTCAGCTCCTCTGCTCCTACAACCGGTCCGCGATCCTGCTGGATCCCGAGTCGGGTGCGGTGGGCAGCATTCGCGTCGCGCGACCGGATGGTACGGCCGGCGAGCTGTTGGTAGGGACTGCGTTCTCGCTGGTCGATGGCCGCTACCTCGTGTATCTCACCACCAACGGTACACTCCTCGCCGCTCACTATGACGCGAAGCAACGCATGGCCTACCGCCCGGTCACGATGCTGGACGGGATGCGACGCGAGGCGCTGGGCGAGGGTCAATTCGATATCGCGTCGAACGGGACACTGGTCTACGCGCCCGGCATCGACGCGACGATCGGCCGGCTGGTGACGCTGCATGCGGGCGGTGCGCCCCAGCCGCTGCCGATGGAGAGCGGCGACTTTCAGCGCTTCGACCTGAGTCACGACCGGCGCTGGGTGGCGGCCTCGGTGCAGGGCAACGGATCGAACGAACTCCGGATCTACGACCTGCAGAACGGCCAGCACTTCACCTGGTTGCGGGGTGGCACGATCCGTCACCCGCTCTGGAGTGTTTCCGGAGATCAGCTCCTTCTGGCCGTGCGTGATTCGACCCGCTGGACGGTGCTCCGGGGCACGCCCAGTTCCGGCGGCCGGCCGGACACGCTCGCCAATGCCGAGTACGACCCGTACAGCCTCGATCCAATCGACTATTCCGGCGATCATCTCGCCCTGGCCCAGGGCTGGGGCGGATCCGTCGTCACACGTTTCGACCCCGGCGCCGCGCACCCCACGTTCGACACGCTGCTCACTGGTGCCCGGTTCGCCTCGCTGTCGCCGAACCAGAAGCTGATTCTGTATCAGACGCTGGAGGGGAACCAGGTCATCGTCACCAGCTTTCCAGTGCCGGGGCGCCGCTGGCAGCTCGCCTCGGAGGGCGTCGAGCCGCTCTGGCTCTCGGGAACCGAGGTCCTCTACCGGCTGGGCATCTCGTGGTACCTGGTGCGGATCAACCCCGAGACCGGGGAGCCACTCGGCCCGCCGACGTTCTGGGGCCGCGACCCGCGCTTCTCCGATACCTCCGGCTGGTCCAACCGCCCCTCGCGCGACGGAGGCATCATCTACGTCCAGGGTCCGGCCGAAAACAGCAGCACCTACCTGCGGGTAATCCCCAACTGGGTGGCGCAGATGAAGGCGGCGGTGGACGCGGCGAAGCGGTGAGCCCGGCGGGCCGTCGTCTGGTGCATTCGCCCCCCTGACCCCATCTTCGAGACCACGATGAGTGACATGCTCCGACTCACCACCGCCCTCGAAGAACGCTACCGGATCGAGCGCCAGCTCGGCGCCGGCGGCATGGCGACCGTCTACCTCGCTACCGACCTCAAGCACGACCGGGAGGTCGCGCTCAAGGTGCTGCGCCCGGAACTCGGCGCGGTGCTGGGGAGCGAGCGGTTCCTGGCCGAGATCAAGATCACGGCCCGGCTCGACCATCCGCACATCCTCACCCTGATCGATTCAGGGGCCGAGGGCGGGTTCCTCTACTACGTGCTTCCCTTCGTGCGAGGCGAGTCGCTGCGCGACAAGCTGAATCGGGAGAAGCAGCTCGGGCTGGAGGAGGCGCTGAGCATCACCCGCCAGGTGGCGAGCGCGCTCGATTACGCCCACCGCATGGGGGTGGTGCACCGCGACATCAAGCCGGAAAACATCCTGCTCTTCGAGGGCGAAGCGATGCTGGCCGACTTCGGCATCGCCCTGGCCGTCAAGGAGGCGGGCGGCAACCGGCTGACCGAGACCGGCCTCTCCCTCGGCACCCCGCAGTACATGAGCCCCGAACAGGCCACCGGCGACCGCCAGCTCGATGCCCGGAGCGATCTCTATTCGCTGGCGGCGGTGCTCTACGAGATGCTGGCCGGAGAGCCGCCGGTGACCGGCCCCAACGCCCAGGCGATGATCGCCAAGCTGATGACCGAGCGGCCCACTCACCTGCGGGTGGTGCGCGGCTCGGTGCCGGAGAACATCGACGCCGCCGTGGCCAGGGCCCTCGACAAGACTCCCGCCGACCGGTTCGCGAGCGCCGGCGAGTTCGCCCGCGCCCTCGACCTGAAGCCGGTGGCGACCACCGCGGCGACCCCCTCCGCCGGCGGGGGAAAGCGGGGACTCTTCGTTGGCGTCGGGGCCGTGGTGCTGGCCGTGGCGGTGGTGGGCACCCTGTTCGCGACCGGACGGCTCGGCAAGCATGAGGCCGCCTTTGCGCTCCGCGACCGGACCCAGCTCACCTTCACCGGCGACGTCTTCGCCTCCGCCATCACCCCGGACGGGAAGCAGCTCGCGTACATCACCCGGCACTGCCCGGCGGGGAGCTGCAGCTATGACGTCGAGATCCAGGACGTCGGGGGTACGGCAACCCACAAGATCCTCACTGCCGCCAGCGCCGCCTACGGACTGGAGTGGAGCCCCGACCGCCGCAACCTGCTCTTCTTCGGCACGATCAACGGCCGCTGGGGCATCTGGCTGGTCTCCGCGCTCGGCGGGACCACCCGCTACCTCTCCCCCGGCGCCGCGATGTTCTGGGCGGGGGGCGATTCGCTGATCGTCGCACCCCCGCCGATGTCCGACAGCGTCTTCTACGCCCGGGTCACCAACCTCGCCGGGGTGGTCGCCGACAGCATCCGCATCGCCGGCCCAGGGGGTGGCGTCTCCGGCCTGAGCGTCATGCCGAGCGGGCGCTGGATCGTGGGACTGGTGGTGCAGTCGGGGCGGGGTCGGTGGCAGGTGTTCGACCGGAGCGGCAAGGTGGCGGACCAGGTGGTGAACTCGTGCACCTGCCCGGGGCGGATCACCAATGACGCGCTCTGGCTCACCCGCTCGGGAATCGGCTTCGAGTCGATCGTGCGGATGGGGATCGATCCTGCGACGGGAAAGCTCGCCACCCGGCAGGACACCCTGCTCTCGGGCACCTTCAACAACTTCAGCGTCACCGCCGATGGCGGCACCCTGGTGATCGACGACGGCACCAGCGACGACCAGCTCTGGGCGGTGAACCTCGCCGACGGACTGGCCAACCGCTTCGCCGAGGACCGCAGCCGGCTGAAGGGGAGCGTCCGGGTCTCGGCGCAGCTCTCCCCGGACGGCGGCCGCCTGCTGCTCGGCCGGACGCTCCCGTCGCCGACGGGCCGGAGCGAGATCCACTACTCGATCATGCCGTTCGACGGCGGCGGCGAGACCCAGGTCAACCTGACCGGCAATCTGCGCAACGTGTCGTGGCTCGACTCCGTCACGCTGATCCACACTGCGCAGACGGCCACCGGGCTGCATGCCGGTCTGCTGGACATCCGGAGCGGCACCAGCGCCGGCGGGATCGATCTTCCCGATTCGCTGGCGACCGGACTCACGCCGGTCCCGGGGGGATGGGCGTGGGTCCCGTCGACGCGTGACCGTATCGTCATCCAGCGGGAGGGCAAGCAGGTGGAGGTGCAGGCCCCGAAATGGTTCGAGACTGTCTTCGACCTGCGGGCCGATGCAGCGGGGCAACGGCTGATGATGGTGGGCTGGAACGCCGGGAGCAACGACAGCCTGGGCGTGGCTGTCCTCTCCGCGAGCGGTGGCGAGCCGGTCATGTGGGCACGGAGTTACGCCGAGGCGGGCTCGGCCAGGTTCCTGGCGGACGGATCGCTGCTCTTCTCTGTCCGCCCGACCCAGGAATCCGTCGCGCTGCTGCAGGTGCGCGCGCCCGACGACCTGAAGCGCCTCGGCGTGATTCCGCGCCCGGTCGCCAGTGTCAGCATCTCGAGTGACCTGAAGCGCGCCCTCATCCTCGAGCGTACCTATCACGGTGACGCCTGGATGAGCCGCATCGTGAGGCCGTAGGGGCTCGCCCCACCCTTCACGCCGACGCACCACCGCCGAACGGGCCGTCTCGATGTCCTACACGGTTTGCCCCAACTGCGGCCAGAAGGCGCTGACCGTGGCGACCCGCTGCCCTCGCTGCGGCCTCGCCTTCGAAGCGCAGTTCCTCGGGCGCGCGGTGACCACCCCCAAGCCTCGCCGGACTCCGCTCGGATTCCTCATCGCCGGCGCAGTGGTAACGCTGGTGGTGGCGAATGCCCTGATCAAGCGGTTCGAGATCGCTCCCCCTCCGACTTCGCCACAACCGGCGCTCAAGTCGACGCCGGCAGCCAGGCCGCAACCCCAGCCGCTGAGAGAGTCGCTGGCCGCGGACGCCGAGAGCCTCGACACGGCCCCGTCCCCACCGTCCCGATCGCCGAGCGAATCCCTGCCTTCCCCGAGCCCCGGCGGCGGCGCGGCCGCACCGCGCCCAACGGCCGAGCCGGTCGCTCCGGTCGCTCCGGCCGCGGCCGAGCGCCGCTATGCCAGTACGTGGATGAACGTGCGGGCTGGCCGGCGGAATACGGCGCCGGTGCTCCGAATTCTGCGCCCGGGCGAAGTCGTGCAGGTGGATTCGCTCGAGCGGGGGTGGTATCGGGTCCTCTCCGACCGGCTGCCACCGGGGTATGTCGACCGGCGCCTCCTCGATACGGCGCCGCCGTCGGGTTCGCCCTGAACCCTGGCAGGACGAGGCCACTCTCACGCGGGCTTCACCGGTCTTTAATGCCGAGGGCCCAAACTTGCCTGCAGCGGGCACTCCGTCCGCAATTGCCAGCGCAGCAAGGAGGGCCAGATGGAAGCCCAGGAACCCAAGGGGCCGTTCTGCCAGAGTTGCGGGATGCCGATGCAGAAGCCGGAGGATTTCGGGACCGAGGCGAGCGGGTATCGGGTAAACGACTACTGCCATTACTGCTACGTCGACGGGGGATTCATCGACCCCGGCATGTCCATGCAGGCCATGCTCAACAAGTGCGCCAGCGCGATGGCCGAGCGGGGCATCATGCCGGAGTTCCATGCCCGCGTCATGTTGGCGGATATCCTTCCGCGACTGAAGCGGTGGCGCACCCCGGTCGGAGCGGAGTTCTAGAGACCCGTCGTCCGGCGCCCTGCGGGGCGCCGCCGCGGCGGCAGCAGTACGAGCTTTCGCAGCCGCCGACCCGCTCGGTCGGTGGCGGTCATTCCATTCCGAGTCGAGCTTGGCTCGGCCGCGTCTAGCCGCCCCACCTTTTCAGCCGTATTTTCGAGCGGCTGATCCCTCCCCTCATTCCAAGGCTCGCGCGTGACGGACGTGATGCAGCGCTTGACGTCCGCCCTCGCAGGTCGCTATCGCCTCGAGCGCGAACTCGGGCAGGGCGGCATGGCGACGGTGTACCTCGCGCAGGACCTGAAGCACGACCGCAGGGTCGCGATCAAGGTGCTTCGGCCCGAGCTCGCGGCGGTGATCGGTGCCGAGCGCTTCCTGGCCGAGATCAAGACCACCGCCAACCTGCAGCACCCCCACATACTGCCGCTGCACGACTCCGGGGAAGCCGACTCGTTCCTCTTCTACGTCATGCCCTACGTCGACGGCGAGTCGCTCCGCGACCGGCTGACCCGGGAAAAACAGCTGCCGATCAGCGATGCCGTCCGCATCGCCAGCGAAATCGCCAGCGCCCTCGACTACGCCCACCGCCACAACGTCATCCACCGCGACATCAAGCCGGAGAACATCCTGCTGCACGACGGCCGCGCGCTGGTGGCCGACTTCGGCATCGCGCTGGCGGCCAGCAAGGCGGGCGGTGCCCGGATGACCGAGACGGGCATGTCGCTCGGCACGCCGACCTACATGAGCCCCGAGCAGGCGATGGGGGAGCGGACCCTCGACGCCCGCACCGACGTGTATGCGCTCGGCTGCGTCAGCTACGAGATGCTGGTCGGCGATCCACCGTTTCTCGGCAGCACGGCGCAGGCGATCGTCGCCAAGGTGATGACCGAGGCGCCGACGCCGCCATCGAGGCAGCGGAACACCATCCCTGCGGCGGTGGAGGACGCGGTCCTCACCGCGCTCGCCAAGCTCCCGGCGGACCGCTTCGCCTCTGCCGCCGAGTTCGCGGCGGCGCTGCAGGGTCGCGCGGGAGCGACGACGGGCGCCCGAGTCGCGCGGCGTGTGAGCACTCCGATCCTGAGCCCACGTGCGCCGCTGCCATGGGCGCTCGCGGCGTTCCTCGCCGGCGCCGCGGCGATCGCGGGGTGGTGGCCGAGGCAGGCGGGGCTCGCGGGGGTGGTGCGGCTCGACCTCCGGGCGAGCCCCGGGATGCAGGTCGCCTACCCGGTGAACGGGATCGGGACGTACCTCGCGATCTCGCCCGACGGGCGGCAGGTGGTGTACGCCGCGAGCCGCACCGGCGGGGACTGGACGCTCCATCTGCGCGATCTCGACCGGCTCGACTCCCGCGAGCTGCCGGGGACGGCAGGCGGGCGGATGCCGGACTTCTCGCCGGATGGGCGGTGGATCGCCTTCGGTGCGGCCGATGGCAACGTCAGAAAGGTCATGACCGACGGCACCGGGCTCACCACGGTCTGCGAGCTCGACCCGACGGGGATCGTCGGCCTCTCGTGGGTGAGCGACCGCGAAATCGTCTTCAGCCGCATCAATCTCGCGGCGGGGCGGGGAATGTGGCGCGTCCCGGCCGAGGGGGGGGTCCCGCAGCAGTTCTCGAAGCCGGGCGCCCCGGGGGAGCGGCTGCAGCTGTCCCCGCGCTCGGCCGATCGTGGGCGGCTGATCTTCTACACCAGCGGCAAGGCCGGCAACGCCGACCTCCGGATCGGGGTGATGCGCACCACGACCGGGGAGGCGAAGGTGTTCCAGACGCTGCAGGGCTTCCGCACCATCGGCCTCGTGAATGACCAGCTCCTGTACGTGCGCGGGGACGGGGTCCTGATGGCGGCACGGTTCGACACCGGCAAGCTCACGGCCGGCACGCCGGTCGCGGTGCTCGACAGCGTCTCCGCGCCGAACTGGATGGTCCCCGCCGCGCTCTCGGCGAGCGGCACGCTGGTGTACCAGCGGGGCGGCCAGGCGAGTCATCTGGTCCGGGTGGACGAGCGGGGGGAGGCCCGCGTGCTGCTCGACTCGGCCCAGACGTACCTCCACCCGAGGCTCTCGCCGGACGGGCGGCGGATCGCCTACGAGGTGGTGGGGGGCATGGGCACCGACATCTGGATTGCGGACATCGCCAGCCAGGCGATGGTGCGCCTGACACGGGCCGGGTACACCGACCGGCCCGAGTGGTCGCCGGACGGGACCCGCATCATGTACACCTCGTCGCGCACTACCCGGAACTCACTCGAGTGGCAGCGGGCCGACGGCAGCGGCACCCCCGACTCGGTGTTCGAGACCGACGCGGAGATCCGCGAGGGAGTGTTCACCCCGGACGGGAAGGCGGTGGTCTACCGGGTCGACACCCAGGACCGCAACCGCGACATCCTCCTCCTCCCGCTCACCGGCGAGCGCACGCCCGTCCCGCTCCTCGTGCGGGTGGACGACGACAAGCAGCCACGGGTCTCCCCCGACGGGCGATGGTTGGCCTTCGTCTCCAGCGAAACGGGGCGCGAGGAGGTGTACGTGCGGCCGCTCCTCGGCGCCACGGGGCGGGTGCCGGTCTCGATCGGCGGTGGCGGCGAGCCGCTCTGGGCGCCGGATGGGCGGCGGCTCTTCTACCGCGCGGGGGCCCGGATGATGGCGGCCCGGATCGCCACCGCGCCCGCACTCGCCGTGACGGCGCGCGACACGCTGTTCACCGGGCCGTACATGACCGACCCGTGGCACCCGAACTACGACGTGCTGCCGGACGGCCGGGGCTTCGTGATGGTGCGGCCGGTCGAGGAGAACCGGCAGCTGGTGCTGGTGCTCGGGTGGACAGGGGAGCTCGCCCGTCGGCTCCAGGGGCAGCGGTGAGTGGCGGCGCGCCACAGGCTGATCGGGGCGGCGCGGTGCGGCTGACCGCAGCCCTCTGCGGGTAGGTATCGCCCATGCCAGCACTGCAGCGCGTGGTCGTCGTCGGAGCCGGCATCAACGGCCTGGTCGCCGCGCACTACCTGCGTCGGGCCGGCTGCGCAGTCACGATGATCGAGCGGGCCGATCGGGCCGGGGGCGCCTGCGTCTCCGAACTGGCCACGGTCAACGGCCACTCCCAGCGCTACGCGCTCGGCGCCTCCGTCCTCGGTCTCATGCCGGATTTCATCTTTCGGGAGACCGGACTGGCCGACCGGCTCGAGACCTTCGTGCCCGACCACGCCAAGCGGGTGTACTTCCCCGATCCGAGTGCGCGCGCATGGATTCATCGCGACCCGATCGCACTGGAGCAGGAGCTGCGCGCCAGGTGGGGAGAGCGGGGAGACGTCACCGGATTCCGCACTGACGAAGCCCGTGTGGTCGACTACCTGCAGGAGGGCTACCGCACCGCTACGCCTCCGGATCTGACCACCGCCCGCGCCCGGCTGGGGGAGACCCTTACCCGGCTCTGGATCACCGGCAGTGCCGCCGACCTGCTCCATCACTATTTCACCGCCGATTACACCAGGATCTACATGGGCATGACGGTGACGGAGAGCGGACCGGTGTCGCTGCACGAAGCCTACTCCGCCTTCACCCTGCCGGTGATGGATTCCGGGTCCGTCTTCGAGGGCTACTACGGCTTCGTCAGAGAAGGGATCTGGCGGGTCACCGAGGAACTCGCCCGGATCAACCGGGAGATCGGGATCGACATCCGGCTCGGCTGCCAGGTCGAGCGGGTGGACCCCGACAGCGGGGCGCTGCACTTCTTCGAGTCCGGCCGGAATCGCACCCTGTCCTTCGACCGGCTGGTGTTCGCCACCGACCCGCTGACCGCGGCCCGCCTCGTCGGAGACGAGACGCTCACCAGCAACGTCGAAGGGAAGAGGTTCCTCGGCTCCAGCGGCAAGCTGACCCTGATGTTCCAGAGGCCGGTACGCTGGAAGGAGGGTAATGACGCCGCGGACGGCGACACCGCCTTTCGTTTCGTGTTCGCGGTCGACACGCTCGCCGACTTCGAGCGGGCCACTCTGCGCACCGTTTCGGGGGACGTCGACTACGAACCGGGATTCATCCAGATCTATTGCGAGGGCGCGGCGATGCGACAGCTCGGCCTGGTCGAACCGTTCGACCGGTTGACGCTGTTCTTCAAGAACCTCGCCCTCAATCGGCAGGGTGAAGCGCTCACCGAGGTCGCCGACGCCGTGAAGGCCCAGGTGTTCGCCCATATCGCGAATCCGGAGGATTGTGTCTGGAGCCGGCTGCTGACTCCCAGGGACCTCCAGCGGCTCTTTCTCTTTCCCGGCGGCAATCTCGATCACGCGATGCTGGTGGGCGGGCAGACCTTTTTCGAGCGGCAGTATGGCTCCGATCCGGTGACGCAGTTCTATCGCTTCGGCCGCTGGCCCAACCTGGCCTATTGTGGAGCGGGTGCCTATCCCTGCGGCTCCGTCGCCGGGACGCCAGGCTATATGTGCGCACAGGAACTCCTACGAGGAAAGGCGCTCAGCCCGGCATGACCGACCTCCGTGCCGAGCTGCGGACGAACCTCGGCACCACCTGCACCCTCGAGCGGGAGCTCGGCGGGGGGCGGATGTCGCGGGTGTACCTCACGCAGAAGACCGCGCTGGGCCGGCAGGTAGTGTTGAAGATCATTGCGCCGGAGCCGGGCAGGGGGCTGAGTGCCAAGCGGTTTGCGCGAGAGGTGAAGCTCACCGCGCGGCTGCAGCAGGCAAACATCTTCCGCGTCCTCACGGCTGGCGACGCCGGCGGCCTCCCGTGCTACACCATGCCGTACGTGGGCGACGAGTCGCTGCGGTCGCGCCCGTCGCAGGGACGCGCGTCCCGCTAGTCAATGACCCCGCCCCCGCTCGGTTGCCCCAGGCGCGGCACCCCCTTCAGTCGGGCGCTGGCCACCCGCCTGATGGCGCTCGCCGGATGGCGGGTCGCGGGGGAACTCCCCTCGGAGCCGAAGTTCGTGGTGATCGTGGCGCCACACACCTCGAACTGGGACTTCCCGATCGGCGTCATGTCGATGTTCGCCGTCGGGTTGCGGCTCACCTGGCTCGGGAAGCACACCATCTTCCGGTTTCCGGCGACCCCGGTGCTTCGCTGGCTCGGGGGGGAGCCGGTCAATCGCTCGGCGACCCAGGGCGTCGTGGAGATGGCCATCGAGCGCTTCCAGGCGCGGCCCCAGTGGGTCATGGGGATCTCTCCCGAGGGCACTCGCAAGCGAGTCGAGCAGTGGAAGACCGGCTTTCACCGGATCGCCGTCGGGGCCGGCGTTCCCATTCTGCCGATTTCGCTCGAGTACAACAACAGGGTGCTGCGGCTCGGCACCCTGTTCCATCCGACCGCCGACCGCGACGCCGACATCGCGACGCTGCGCCGGCTATTTCACAAGGGAATGGCGCTGCACCCGGCCGACTTCGCCGAGCTGACGTGACCGCGGCCGTCGGACCCCTCCCTAGCTCTTGGTCTCGCTGGTGGCGACCACGAACTTCACGGGGAGTCGGCTCAACTGCCGGACCGGGTGACCGCCATATCGGGCCGGGACGAAGCGGGCCTCGACGATCCCTTCGCGGGCGGCGTTGGCGAAGGCATCGTGGGTGGTCGCCACGACCTGGACCGAGGTCGCCTCCACCAGTCCGAGCGTATCGACGATGAACTGCAGCGTCACCCGTCCCCCGATGCCCGCGGCGAGCAGCACTCGGGGATGGACGAAATGGGGCTGCACCACGAGTTCCGCGGGCACGAATCGGGCGTCCGACAGCTCCGCGGCATAGAGCGCGTCGCCCAGGTTCGCCTCGGGCACCGGCTGGTCCGCCTCGCCCGTCCCACCCACGACACCCCACCCGACCCCACCTTCCACTCCACGTCCGGTGAAGTCACGCGGGTCGAGGAATCGCTGGTTCGGATCCACCGCGGGGATTTCGGTGGGAACGCCCGCTGCGACGTCGATGACCTGGAAGCCGCGCGGAGGTGGATTGGCCGAGAGTACCAGACCCCCACCCTCTCCGCCGCCGCCACCGCCGCCGCCGGGGTGAGCCGGTACCGGGCGGTTCACCGCGGGGGCAGCGAGCCGGGGGAGGTAGATGAGCGTGGTGTCGTCCACCGCCCGAGAGACCACCTTGACGGTGGTCCGGGTGCCGATCACGCAGAGCACGAACGCAACGGCGTGCAGCACCGAAGCGGCGGCGAAGGATACGGGACGGGTCTGCCTGCTGGGACGGGAGGCAACCAGAACTTCCAGCATAGAGCCTCCAGACTGCTGGTCAATTCATGGTAACGCCCCCCCGCCGAGGAAGTGATGACAGAAGTCTGAACGGTGCTTCAACGGAATCGTGGGAATTCCCTCACGCCTTCCGCGCGGCCGGTCCGGCAGCAGCTCACCGCGGGAAGGCCTCTGGCAGGCCGCCGTCGATGGCCAGGAAGTTCCCCGTGGTATAGCGGAACCGGCTGCTTGCCATCAGGACCGCGAGATCGGCGACCGCCTCCGCCGGAATGAGCGACGCGCCCATCAGGTTCCGCTTGCGATAGGTCTCGAGCTGCTCCTCCACCGTGACTCCGCGGCTGGCGGCACGCTCCTTCACGAACTGGAGAAAGAGCGGGGTCTCGATCTGGTCGGCATTGATGGCGTTGACCCGGATGTTGTCGGGGCCCAGCTCCACTGCCGCCACCCGGAGCGCCTGCAGCAGCGCCGCCTTGCTCCCCCCGTAGGCCACCGCCTCCTTGCCCGGCACCACCGCCGCCTTGGATACCGACGCGACGATCGAGCCGCCGATCCCCTGGCGGCGCATGATGGTGGCTGCGCGGCCGATCGCCGCCACCGCGCCGATGTAGTGCACCTCGAGCTGACGCTGCAGGTCCTCGCGCCGGATCTCGGTGATCGGCGCGAACCGCGGCGGGCGGCCGGCGGTATAGAAGAGACAGTCGAGTCCGCCGAACTCGAGCACGGTGCGCCGGAAGAGCGCGTCGAGGCTCGCGTCGTCGCAGACGTCCGCCGCGCCGCCGATGACCCGGTTGGGGAACTTGCCGGCGATCTCGCAGGCCACCTTCCCCGCCACCGCGCCGTCGAGGTCGGCCACCACGACGTGCGCCCCCTCCTCCGCGAAGCGCCACGCCGCCGCCTTGCCGATCCCGCTGCCGCCGCCGATCACCACCACCACATGGCGGGGGAGCAGCTTGCCGGCACGCTCCCTGGCGATCGTCTCCTCGACCTTGCGCCGCTCCAGTGGCCAATGCTCGAACTCGAAGACGTCCGGCTCCGGAATGAACTGGAACCGGTCGATCGCCTCCGCGTTCTCGATCGACTCCAGCGTGGCCCGGTAGCAGAGGTTCGCGGTCAGCGCGTTCTTCTTGTCGCTGAAGGCGGTGATCATGCCGAGCCCGGGCACCAGCACCACCTTGGCCCAGTCGTCGAGCGGCTTCTCCCCCGCCGCCGCGTAGCGCTCGTGATACTCCTGGTACTCTTCCCGCTGGCTGCCGAGCTGGGTGTGCACCGCGGTGACGACCTGGTCGGGCGCCGTCACCTCCCTCAAGTCGAGCCACACCGGCAGCCGGCCGGCGCGCAGCAGATGCTCCGGCGTCGCCATGCCGCGGCGGACCAGCTCCGGCATCCGTTCGTGGGCCAGGGTGCCGGCCAGTCCGGCGTCAACATCGAGGTGCAGGATGACCCGCTCGTTCGCACCCAGCACGCCCCGCACCGCTGGCATGACGGTCTCGGCCAGGCGGTGCCGATCCTCGATGGCAGGAACCGCGTGGGTGACCGCGCCCAGCAGCTTGCGGCCACGGCGTGCGGTCTCGAGGTAATCGTCGATCCTGCCCACCACCTTCACCAGCCGCTGATAGCACTGCTGCACATCATCGCCGAAGATCACCAGCCCATGGTGGGCCAAGGTCATCCCGATGGTGTTCGACGGAATGCTGTCCACCATGCCGCTCACCGCGCGCGCCAGCGGGAAGCCGGGCCGGGTGTAGGGCACGTAGACGATCTGCCCCTCGAACAGCTCCGCCACCAGCCGCTCCGCGACGCCGTCGCTCACGTTGGTGAGACTCATCGTCGCCACATCGTGGGTATGGGCGATCACCCGGTGCGGCAGCAGCGAGTGCAGCGGCGTCTCCACGCTCGGCGCCGGCCCGTCGGCCAGCATGCACTTAGCCATGAAGCGCATCATCTCGGCATCGCTCATGGCGGTGATGCTGCCGAGTGGCGCGAGGCGCGGAAGCGAGAGTCGGGTGAACCCCTCGCGGCCGATGGTGCGGAGGTCGGTGCCGCTCCCCTTCACCAGCAGCGCGTCTTCCTCGCCCCCATCCGGCGTCGCCACCTTCATCTTGATGGAGGTGTTGCCGCCCCCCGGCTGCACCAGCCGGGTCTCGACGCCGAGGAGATTGGAAAGACGGATGAGGCCATCGAGGGGATCGGCGCCGGCCGGGGCGGCGGCGCTCTCGGACCACCGATCGGTGATCCGGCGGGAGGTTCTGTAGTCGGTCATGGAGTGGAAAGATGGGGCGGGCGGTGTCGCCGCGCGAGTCGTCATGATGGACTCGCATCACCAGAGGAAAGCCTGCATCTTCCCCCTTCGTGAGCAACCTTTCGGACCGCCTCGCGGCCGCCCTGGGCGACCGCTACCACCTCAAGCGTGAGCTGGGCCAGGGGGGCATGGCCACGGTCTACCTGGCGCAGGACTCCAGGCACGGCCGCCCCGTCGCCATCAAGGTACTGCGCCCTGAGCTGGCGGCGGTGATCGGCACCGAGCGGTTTCTCGCCGAAATCCGGACGACGGCCGCGCTGCAACACCCGCACATCCTGCCGCTATTCGATTCGGGGTCCTTTTCCGAGTACGAAGGCGGCGCGCCGCTCCGCCCATACTACGTGATGCCGCTGGTCGAGGGCGAATCGCTGCGCGACCGGCTGACCCGGGAGAAGCAGCTTCCCATCGCCGATGCGGTCCGCATCGCCTCGGAGGTCGCCAGCGCCCTCGACTACGCCCACCGCCACGGCATCATTCACCGCGACATCAAACCCGAGAACATCCTGCTGCACGACGGCCAGGCCCTGGTCGCGGACTTCGGCATCGCGCTCGCCGCCAGCAATGCCGGCGGCCACCGGCTGACGGAGACCGGGCTCTCGCTCGGTACCCCGCACTACATGAGCCCCGAGCAGGCGATGGGCGAGCGCGACATCACGGCCCGTTCCGACGTCTACGCCCTCGGCTGCGTCACCTACGAGATGCTGGTGGGCGAGCCGCCGTTCAGCGGACCCACCCCGCAGGCGATCATCGCCAAGGTGATGACCAGCGAACCCGCCCCACCGTCCGCCCAACGCAAGACCATCCCGCCCGCGCTCGAAGAGGCGGTGCTGACCGCGCTGCAGAAGCTCCCGGCGGACCGCTACGGCACGGCGGCGGAGTTCGCCGCGGCCCTGATGGGGACCGGCTCGGCCTCGAGGCGACCCGATGCCCTGCGCACCGGTGGACAAGTCGCCGAGTCGCTCAGCCCCCGAGCCGCGCTGTACGCGGCCATCGGCATCACGGCGATCATCGCGGCCTGGGGCCGGTTGCGGCCGACACCGGCGGCGGTGCCCCTCCGCTTCGAACGCTCGACCAAGGTGACCTCCGACCCGGGGCTCGAAGTGCAGCCGGCGATCTCGCCCGACGGCCGTCTGGTCGCCTACGCCGCGGGGAGTTCGACCGACTTGCGGGTCTTCGTGCGTCCGGTCGCGGGCGGGCGCCAGAACGCCGCCAGCGACGATTCCACCGATGCGTCGAGCATGCCCCGCTGGTCTCCCGACGGCACCCGCATTCTCTTCCTGAGCCGCGGCGCCGTGTTCAGCGCGCCGGCCTCCGGCGGACCGGCGCGGCAGGAGGTCCCGGCGAGGAATGGCAGCCCGGTGCGCTTCGCCGACTGGGCGCCCGACGGTGCGCGCCTCGCCTATGTCGTCGCCGATTCGCTCTTCATCCGCGACGCGGACGGTGGGGTCCGGCCGCTCGCCCGGATCGAGGCGCCCAACTTCTGTACCTGGTCGCCTGGCGGCGCCGAAATCGCCTGCAGCGCGGGCAACGATCTGTTTCTGTCGATCGGCCCGCACTACGGCAATCTGTCGCCCAGCCGCGTCGTCGTCTGTCGCGTCGCCGACGGCACCATCACCCCCGTCACCGACGGCACCTGGCTGAATCAGGCGCCGGTCTGGTCGCCGGATGGCCGGTGGCTCTACTTCATTTCGAACCGGGAGGGCCCGCGGGACATATTCGCCCTGCGAGTCCGCGGCGGCCTTCCGGGTGGCGCCCCGATCCGTTTGACGGTGGGGCTCGGGGCCCAGTCGATCTCGGTCTCCCGCGATGGCCACCAGCTTGCCTACGCCCTCTACAACGCCACCTCGAACATCTGGTCGCTTCCGATCCCGACCGGTGCGCCGATCTCGGTCCGCCAGGCGACGCCGGTAACGCACGGCAATCAAATCGTCGAGAATGCGCGCGCCTCCCGTGACGGCCGCTGGCTCACCTACGATTCCGACCTGAATGGCAGCGCCGACATCTACCGGCTTCCCGTCGACGGCGGAGAGCCGGAGCGGTTGACGACCGACCCGATCGACGAGTTCTTCCCCGACCTCTCTCCGGACGGGCGCGAGGTGGCATACCACTCCTGGCGATCGGGATCGAGAGACATCTACGTCATGCCGCTCGACGGGGGACCCCGCCAGCAGGTGACCAGCTCCCCGCGCCAGGAAGCGGCACCGGTCTGGTCGCCCGATGGCGGCGCCCTTGCCTACTCGGAGGCCACCTCGGGGGGAGCCATCTGGATCACGCGTCGCGCCCCCGACCGCTCCTGGCAGGCGCCGGTCGTTCGACTGAACTACGGCGCCAGCCCCGTCTGGTCGCCCGACGGCCGACAGCTCGCCTTTACCAGCGCCCTGCTCGGTGGCGTGCTCGGCATCATGCCGGCGGACTCCGGCCCGGTTCGAGTGCTGGTGGATCCGGCGCGGGGTGGAGCTCCGATCGCGGAAGCGCCATACTGGAGTGGGGACGGTCGCACGATCTACTACAAGAGCCACGACCCGCACGGGGTGGCCTCCTTCTGGTCGGTGCCCGCGGCGGGCGGCATTTCACGCCAGGTGGTGCGCTTCGACGACCCGTCGCGCCCTTCCTATCGGATTTCCTGGGCACTGGGATCCCAACGGATCTACTTCATGATCGACGACCGGCAGAGTGACCTCTGGGTCGTGCAGGTCTCGCCGCAGTAGCTCTTCCTTACCACGGAACCCCGACGATGCGCCTCCGGCTCCTGCTCTGCCTCGCTCTCGGCACCCTCTCCGCCACGTCGCTCGTGGCACAGGTTCGCCGTGACGCCAGCCCCCGCTTCGCGGTGACCATCCCGGGCAGGAGCAGCGCGACCACGCTCGACGGCCGCCTGCTGCTCATGCTGTCGAACGATTCGACCGACGAGCCGCGATTCCAGATCGGCGACCAGGAAGAGACCCAGTTGATCTTCGGCGTCGAGGTGGACGGCTGGGCACCGGGGCGGCCGATGACCGTCGATGCCCGGGCCAACGGCTACCCGCTCGAGTCCCTTACTGGCGTGCCGGCGGGGCGCTACCGGGTGCAGGCGCTGCTCAACCGCTATGAGACCTTTCACCGCGCCGACGGCAGGATCGTCAAGCTGCCTCCGGACCGGGGCGAGGGGCAGCAGTGGAGCCGGAAGCCGGGCAACCTCTACAGCACACCGCGGTGGATCGACTGGAACCCGAAGCGGCCGGGAGTGATCGCCGTGTCGCTCGACCAGGAGATTCCCGAGATCGCCCGGCCCACGGATACCAAATACGTCCGCCACGAGCGGATCCAGTCGAAGCTGCTCTCCGATTTCTGGGGCACTCCGGTCTACCTCGGTGCCAACATCCTGATGCCTGAGGGATTCGACGCCCACCCCGACGCCCGCTTTCCGCTGGTGATCGACCACGGCCACTTCCCCGCCGACTTCGAGCCGTGGCGGGAGACCCCGCCCGATCCCGACCTCAAGCCCGACTACAGCGCCCGCTTCGATCTGCAGGGGTACAACCGGATCCAGCAGCAGGAGGCGTACAAGTTCTACCAGGAGTGGACCGGACCCGGCTTCCCGCGGGTGCTGCTCGTACAGATCCAGCATCCGACCCCGTACTATGACGACTCCTACGCGGTGAACTCCGAGAACAACGGCCCGTACGGCGACGCGATCATGCATGAGCTGCTGCCGTATCTGGAGCAGAAGTACCGGGGGATCGGCCAGGGCTGGGCCCGCTTCACCTACGGCGGTTCCACCGGCGGCTGGGAAGCGATGGCGGTGCAGATGTTCTATCCCGATGAATTCAACGGCGCGTGGGCCGCCTGCCCCGATCCCATCGACTTCCAGCAGTACACGGTCATCGATCTCTACGCCGACCGCAGCGCCTATCAGAGCGGCGGCCCATGGAAGTTCGTGCCCCGCCCCGGACATCGCGACTACCGCGGCCACATCAGCACCACGGTGGAACAGTCCAACCGCCTCGAGCTGGTGCTCGGCACCCGGGGTCGCTCGGGGGGGCAGTGGGACATCTGGCAGGCGGTCTATTCCCCGGTGGGCGCCGACGGCTACCCCGCACCGATCTGGGACAAGCGCACCGGTGTCATCGACCCCACCGTCGCCCAGTACTGGAAGGACCACTTCGATCTCGGGAACATCCTGCAGCGCGACTGGCCGACCCTTGGGCCGAAGCTCAACGGCAAGCTCCACATCTACGTCGGCGAGGCGGACAACTACTTCCTCAACAATGCGGTCTACCTGGTGGAGAACCGGCTCAAGCTGCTCACCGATCCGGCGCCCGACATCGAGGTCGACTACCAGCCGCGCGCCGAGCACTGCTGGAATGGCGACCACACCCGGCCGAACGCCTACAGCCGGCTGAGGTATGCGCAAATGTTCGTCCCCCGCATCATGGATCAGATCCGGAAGCATCACCCGGCGGACGCGGATACGCTGAGCTGGCGGTACTGACGCGGCGGCTCGGCGGAGGGTTGACCGCCCGTCGCTTCAACGACCGTCTGTTGCGCGAGAGCTGGCTTTCGCCGGCCGCACTTGCGACAACGTCGCTCGCCGGCAATCGGGAGATCCCATGACCTGGTCTTATCAGAACAGCTTCAAGGTCGCCGCGCCCCCAGCGCAGCTCTTCGCCGCCCTCATCAGCCCCAGCCAGCTTCGCCGCTGGTTCGCCGAGCACGCCGACGTGGAGACCAGGGTCGGCGGCCGCTACCACTTCTGGGGCAGGCACACCATCGGCGCGCCGGTGGCCGCCGACTCGCGGCAGCGGATCACCCGGTTCGAGGCGGGGCTGCTGCTCGCCTATCAATGGCCGCTCTGGGGTATCGAGAGCGAGGTCACCGCGGTGGTCTCCGCCGACAGCCAAGGGAGCAGCCTCGGCATCAGCCACAGCGTGGAGGGGAAGCTGCCGGTCCCACGGGAGAAGGAGCTGATCGAAGACCACTGGCGGCTCTCCCACGGCAATCTCAGCGAACACCTGACGGGCGGGACCGGGATTCTGCTCCCCGACTACACCGATCCCGCTCCCGAAATCCGCCAGACCATCATGATCGATGCACCCCCCGCCACCGTCTGGCGGGCACTCATCGAGCCGGCGGCGATCAACAGGTGGTTCGGCACCGATTCGGCCATCGTGGAGCCACAAGTCGGCGGCCGCTACGACCTCAACTGGTCCTACAAGGTGGACGGCCGGGACGTCCACGGCGGCCCCACCCGGATTCTGGAACTCCGGCCCGACGAACTGCTCATCCTGGATTGGCCCGACTGGCGGGGCGACTCCGCCGTACCGGTCCAGAAGATCTCCTTCCGGCTCGAGCCGGTCGACGGGGGCACCCGGGTCACCTTCGTGCATTCCGGGTTCACCCGCGCCAGCGACGTCGGCGACTACCCCTTCGGCTGGGCGTGGTTCATGGGAGAGCTGGTCAAGGAAGCGACGGCCGTGAGAGGCTGAGTTCCGAGTTCCGGGTACCGAGTTCCGAGTGTACCATTCCCAACTTGGTCCTCGGAACTCGGAACTCGGAACTCGGAACTGGCCTTCCCCTCTCCCCCTCGAATGCGCATGCCAGACATCGGCATCTTTCATCCCCAGCTGGTTCATTTCGTCGTAGCACTCGGCATCATCGGCGTCGTCTTCCGGCTGGTCTCCCTGACCCGCCGGCTCGCCTGGACCGGCCCTGCTGCGGCCGCGCTGATCATCATGACAGCGGTCGCCAGCGTCATCGCGGCGGAGTCCGGGCACGCGGCCCATCAGATCCCGGAGCGGATCCCCGGGGTCCGCGAGGCCGTCGAGGAGCATGAAGAGGCGGGAGAATGGGCCCGCAACATCTTCGTGGCGATGGGACTCCTGGAGGTCGGCGCCTTGCTGCTGCGCGGCAACCAGCGGGTGGCGCCAAAGCTGCTGCTGGTATCGGCTCTCACGGGGCTGGGCGGCGTTGGCGCGCTGTACAAGGCCGGCGATCGTGGCGGCGATCTGGTCTACTCCTACGCCGGCGGCATCGGCACCCGCTCCGGCGATCCGGCCGACGTGCGTCGGCTGCTGATCGCGGGCCTCTACAACCAGGCCCAGCTTGCCCGCGACTCCGGCAACCTCGAAGAGTCGGCCAGGCTCACCGACGAACTCGGCCGCCAGGCGCCGAACGATCCCAGTGTCAGGTTGCTCGCCGCCGAGTCGCTGCTGCGCGATCGCAAGGACCCCACCGGCGCCCTCGCCGCACTGGGCACCATCCAGGTGCCGCCCGAGAGCCGTTTCTTCGCAGTGCAGAAGGATCTGCTTGCGAGCGAGGCGCTCTCGGCCGCCGGCATGAAAGATTCGGCCCGGGCGCTGCTCAACGCCCTGCAGCAGAAGTACCCCGACAGCCGCTGGGTCAAGGACGCGATCGCGAAGGTGCAATAGCATGCGACTCCTCTCTGCCATCCCGTTGCTCACGCTCTTCGCCACGCCGCTCGCCGCGCAGGGGCTCGGCCAGACCGACTTCCCCACCTCGGCAAAGCCGGAGGCCCAGGCGCCGTTCATGCGCGGACTGCTGCTGCTGCACAGCTTCGAGTACGAGGACGCCGCCCAGGCCTTCCGCGAGGCAGAGGCGGCGGACTCCGGCTTCGCGCTCGCCTACTGGGGCGAGGCGATGACCCACACTCACCCGCTCTGGAACGAGCAGGACACCGCCGCCGCACGTACGGCGCTACGCAAGCTGGGTGACACCCCTGCCGCGCGGCTCGCCAAGGCGCCCACCGACCGGGAGCGGCGCTACCTGGAGACCACCGAGGCGCTGTACTTCGCCGACGCGAGCAAGCCCGGACGGGACACCCTCACTGCGCGCGCCTTCGAGCGGCTCTCGGCGGCCTACCCCGACGACCAGGACGCCAAGGTCTTCTACGCCCTCTGGCTCATGGGGCTGAGCCAGGGGGTGCGCAACGTGCCGACCTACATGCGGGCCGGCGCCCTCGCGGAGGAGGTCTACCGCAAGCACCCGCAGCACCCCGGGGCGCTGCACTACATCATCCACGCCTTTGATGATCCGATCCACGCCCCGCTCGGCCTGTTCGCCGCGCGGGAGTATTCGCAGATCGTGCCCAACGCCGATCATGCCCAGCACATGACGACTCACATCTTCCTGGCGCTCGGCATGTGGGAGGAGACTGTCAGGCAGAACGTCATCGCCTCAGGCCCGGATTCTGCCAGGTGGAAGCCGGGGCACTACACCTCGTGGATGAACTACGGGTTGCTGCAGGAGGGAAAGTTTGCCGACGCGCGCCGCCAGCTCGATGTCATGCGCGCCAATCTCGCCCTGTCCCCGACGGCGGGGCGACAGAGCGGCATGCTCAGCATGCGGGCGCACTATCTGATCGACACCGGGGCGTGGTCCGACTCGGCGGCGGGATGGGTGCTCGACACCAGCCTCGCCTCGCCAGCGGCCAAGGCGATGGATGCCTATGTGGTCGCCGTTGCGCAGATCCAGCAGGGGCATCTCGCGGTGGCCGACGGCGCGCTGGCGAGGCTGGACCGAATGGCGAAGCGGGAGGCCGCGGTCACCGACTACGCCAGGCGCAGCGAGGTGCCGAAGGTGCTCGCCATCCAGCTCCGGGCCCGACTCGCCTGGGCTCGCGGAAGGAAGGCTGCGGCGATCGCCATGCTCAAGACGGCAGGGAGCGCCGAGGATGCGCTGCCCGCGGAGTTCGGCCCGCCGGAGATCGTGAAGCCCACGCATGAGCTGCTGGGCGAACTGCTGCTCGCGTCCAGGCGTCCGGCCGAGGCGCAACGGGAATTCGAGCGGGCGCTGGAGCTGGCGCCGGGGCGGTTCCCGGCGCTGTACGGCTTGCTTCACGCCGCGAACGAGGCCGGCGACACCGCGCAGGCGGAGTATGCACTCGACAAGCTGGAGTACAACTGGCGCGAGGCCGACTCCGGACTTCCTCAGGTGGCCGAGTTCCGGCGGCTCCGCGCCTCGCAGTAGCGAACCTTCACCTCTTCGCTGCAACCCGGGGAGCTCCGCGGTCGTAGGAGAGGGCCGTTGAGTTCTCCGCTTCCCGTTCCAGGCCGAGACCCCATGCGTTCTGCGACCGTCGCCCTCGCCGGCGCGTGCTGCTGCGTTGCCCTCCTGTCCACTACGCTCGGGGCGCAGGCCGACGCGCCCGCCGGCAAGGGAGAGGTCGTGCTCACCCTGCCCGACTCCGCGCTGATCGCGGAAGACCTCGCGTGGGACGGGCGGACCTCGACCTGGTATGTGAGCAGCGTGCACCAGCGACGGATCGTCGCCATCGGGCGCGACGGTGTGCCAGGGGACTTCGTGCCACCGGGAGGGAGCGGGCTGTGGACCGCGTACGCCATCGCGCTCGACACCGCGCGCAATCGGCTCTGGGTCACCAGCGGCGCCACCGCGGAGGGGGCAGGCAACCAGCAGGAGGAGCTGGGCCGCACGGCGGTCTTCTCCTTTGATCTGAAGACCGGCCAGCTCGCCGGCCGATACGAGCTGCCGGAGGAGGCCGGTGTCAGGCGGGTGCTGGCCGACCTGGCGCTGCTGGACGATGGCACGCTGGCGGTGTCGGACTCGCGCGGGGGCGGGTTCTATCTTCTCGATCCGGCGGCCCGCCGGCTGGTGCCGCTGGTGGCGCCGGGCACCTTCCGCTCGCCGCAGGGGCCGGCGGGGATCCCAGGCACGCACGAGGTGCTGGTCGCGGACTACTCGCGGGGCATCGCGAAGGTGAACCTCACCAGCGGCGCGGTCGCCTGGCTCGAGGCGCCGGCCGATTTGCCCATGAAAGGGATCGACGGGATCCAGCTCAGCGGACGGACCCTGATCGTGGTACAGAACGGAGTGCAGCCCAATCGGGTGGTGCGGATGGAGCTCGACGGGCCGGCGCTCCGGATCGTGAGCTGGAAGATCCTGGCCGCCGGGGCGCCGGAGCTGGTGGAGCCGACTCACGGGGTGCTCATTGGCGGGGACTTCGTCTTCATTGCGAACAGCGGTTGGGATCAGGTGGGCGAGGACGGCAGCCTGCAGAACCCAGCGTCGCTCAGGCGGAGCGTGATCCGCAGAGTCGCGATTCAGCCCTAGTACGCAGATGGCGAATCTGGGGGAGGGCTACCGGCTGAAGCCGGCAGCCCCACACGCCGGGGTCTCCACCGGTGTGCGCCGCGTAATCCGATGGGCGCTTGCGCCGAGGTTGGGCGGGGGGCAGGTTGAGGGTGCCATGGCCCGCCGCTTTCGACCAATCCCCGCCGGCGCCATCCGCGTCGGGGTTCCCGATACGACGCAGCAGACCGCCTATTCCTGCGGGGCTTCCTGCCTGCAGGCGGTCTGCAAGTACTACGGCGTCGGCCCGGACGACGAATGGGAGTTCGTCCGACTGCTCCGGCCGGATCATCGCCTCGGCACCGACCCCGAGCCCATTCAGCGAACAGCAAGGCGATTCGGGCTCCGCCATCGGGCGTACACTCAGATGACAGTCGCCCAGTTGAAAGCCGAGCTGCGCCTTCACCACCCGGTCCTCCTCCTGATTCAGGCGTGGGGTCGCGTGCGCCGGCAGGGTCGGTCACGGCGCCGCCTCGATTATCGGGAGCAATGGCGGGATGGCCATTGGGTGGTCGCCATCGGGTTCGATCGCGACGCCATCTACTTTGAGGACCCCTCACTGCAGGCGGTGAGAGGCTACCTTCGCATCACGGAGCTCGAGAAGCGTTGGCACCACGCGGGCCACAACGCCGATCATCAAGAGCACTACGGGCTTGCCCTGTGGCATCCGGTACGACGCCGCTCTGCGTATACGACCCGGGCCGAACGGGTGCAGTAGCTGCGAGCCAGCCGGCGCCTGGAACTCTCCGGTCGCCGATCAGCGTCTCCGCTAACTCCTTCAAGATCCCCTCGGCGTAGCGTTCGTCCCGCTCAGCGGTACCGTCGCCGGCGGGCCCGCCGCCCGGGAGTTGTGGGTATTTTCGGACGTCTCATCCGCTCCAGGAGGGCTCCTTGAAGACCCCCGCTGTCCAGGTCTCGCCGCACCCATGGCATGTCGCCCGCCACATGGCGTCCCGCGCCTGGACGCTCTTTCCACTCATGCTGGCCACGCTCGGGATGGGCATGTCGATCTACCACTGGGTCGAGCACCTGCCGTGGCCCGACGCCTTCCTCAATGCCGCGATGCTGCTGGGAGGGATGGGCCCGGTCGATCGGTTGCAGACGACGCCGGGCAAGTGGCTGGCAGGCGGGTACGCCCTCTTCGCCGGCCTCGTGTTCATCGTCCTCGCCGGGGTGATGCTCGGCCCGGTGATTCACGCGGTGCTGCACCGCTTTCATCTCGAACGCGAAGGCAGGAAGCCTGACGCCCCCTGAGGGCCGCTGCCGTCAGGGCACGAGGATTTCCATCTCATGACCGCTCGCCTTCAGGCCCGGCTGGTTGACATCACCACTCTCGCCGTGGACGCCATCGTCAACGCCGCGAATTCCGATCTTGCTCCCGGGGGTGGGGTGTGCGGCGCCATCCATGCCGCCGCCGGGCCTGAGCTTGCGCTGGCGTGCCGGAAGGCCGGGCGCTGCCCGACCGGCGAAGCACGAATCACTCCCGGCTTCCGGCTCCCGGCCCGGTTCGTCATCCACGCCGTCGGCCCGATCTGGCATGGGGGCACGAGCGGAGAGGCCGGGCAGCTCGCCTCCGCCTATCGCGCATCCCTGGATCTGGCCAGGGCAAACCGGCTCCAGAGCATCGCCTTTCCGGCCATCAGCACCGGCATCTATGGCTATCCACTGGACTTCGCGACCGGGACGACCGTCGCCACCGTGCGCGATGCGCTCCGCGAGCCCGGCAGTCTCTCCCTGGTGACCTTCGCCTGTTTCAGCCCGAGCGCGCTCGCGGCATACGAGCGGCTCGGGGTTGCGGGGTAACCAGCGCAAGCGCCAGCCGGGACGCCCCTGGGCAGCCGCCTCCCCAGGGGGAGGCGCCGCCCGGGCGCCGGTTACCGCCCGAGTGCGGCCCGGATCCTGGCCAGGTGGTGCCAGGAGTGGCGGAGGGCATGGTCCTCGATGACGAACTGCGCCGTCATCGGCGCATCGAAGCTCAGCGAGAAGGGCGCGGCTGTGTCCAGCTCGGCATCGCTGAACTTCCGGACTCCTGCTGCTGCCTCCCGGCTGTTCTGACGGAGCAGCGCCAAGGCAGCCGACTTCGTCACTGCGGCGTTGTCGCGCCCATGATTCGCATTGATCTCCGCGACCTTCTCCCAGGTGACGCCCTCGACCGGCTTCCCGCCAGCGATAGTGCGCGCCACGTCCATCTCGATCGGATACATGCTGGCCACGTGGTGGACGATGACCCCCACGGTACGGCCATCCCGGACCCGGGTGTTCCATTCGGCGTCCGTCAGGGTTTCGGTGAGCTTCGCCAGGTGCGCCGCCCCTGCCTCGAGGCGGGTCGCGAGCGCTTCGGCACGATGATTCATAGGTACTCCTATCTGAGGTAAACACCAGTTGCACCCGGGCCTGCGCCCGGCGCATGCCGCTGTGTCCATCGGCTGCGCAAGGATACCGGACGCGCCATGGACGGAGCATCGGCGGTGACCCGATGGGAGTGTCAGAACTTCGCCTACATGGAACGCCGGGAGGCTCGGGTACCGGGAGCCGTAGGCATTTCACTGACATGCCCCTCGGTCGCTGGCCGATTGCAGCCACCCTCACGGTTGGACAGGTTGACTGACGAGGAATCGAGCCGCATGATCTTGTGCCGCCGGAATACCGCGGCGGCGCACCCTGCTGGACGACGGGACACCCCTCATCCCCCGAAGAGGTAGCTCGCATGACCGTATCCACATCCTCCGCCACCGGGTCCTCCGCAAACGGCAGCTCGGCGCCCGAGTGGAAGCTCCGCGGCCATGTCATCCTCGCCTGCAACTGCGACTACGGCTGCCCCTGCAACTTCAACGGCATTCCGTCGACCGGGAAATGCGAGGGCAACTGGAACTGGCACATCGAGGAGGGCGCCTTCGGCGACGTGCCGCTCTCCGGGCTGAACCTGAGCATCGCCGTGAACTGGCCGGGCGTCATTCACGCCGGCAATGGCGAGGCGTTGCTGGTCCTCGACGAACGCGCGGACGCGCGCCAGCGGCGGGCGCTCTTGGAGCTGATCTCCGGGAAGGCGGGCGGCCCATGGAAGATCATCAGCGCGACCATCTCCCAGGTGAACGGGCCGACGTTCGCGCCGTTCGAGGTGTCCGTCGACGGCTATGCCAGCAGCGTGAAGGCGGGGAGCTACATCACCCTGCAGATGGAGCCGGTCAGGAATCCGGTGACCAAGGCCGAAGTGCACCCTCGCGCCGTGCTGCCCGAAGGTTTCGTGTTCAAGGAGGGGCAGCTCGGCGCGTCTTCCACTTTCCGCATCGCGGGGCCGGTGAACTTCGAGCACTCGGGGCGCTACGCGGCCGTAGCCCCGTTCGAATACCAGGGACCATGAGCCGGACGCGGTCGGCGGTGGCCGTAGGGCCGGGCACCCTCCTCCTGGGGGCCGCGCTGGGCCTGGTGACGGTGCAGGCGTGGCTCATGGTGCTGCGGGATGCCTCGAGAATGTCCATGCCGGGCATGTCCCCCTCCTTCGCGGAGGGCGCGGCGTTCACCGTGCAATGGGGCGTGATGATGGCGGCGATGATGCTCCCCAGCGCCGCACCGATGATCATGCTCTACCGCACGGTCAGCCGGCGGCTGTCGGCCCAGCGGGAGCGTGCGATCCCGGTGGCCCTCTTCGCCGCGGTCTACCTGCTCCTCTGGCTGCTGCTCGGGGTACCGGTCTATGGTGGCTACCTCGCCACCGCATCGCTGGCCGCACGGTGGCCGTCGTTCGACGCTGCCACGCCGTACCTGGTGGCCGGAGTGCTGATCGTGGCCGGGATCTACCAGCTCACCGACGCGAAGCGGGTCTGCCTCCGCTACTGCGAGTCGCCACTCGGGTTCCTGATGCGGCGCTGGCGGAGCGGGTACGCGGCGACGCTCCGGCTGGCGGCCGAACACGCCGGCTACTGCATCGGCTGCTGCTGGGGCCTGATGGTCATTCTGGTCGCGGCGGGAGCCATGAGCATCGCGTGGGTGGTGCTGATCGCCTTCCTCGTCTTCGCCGAGAAGGTGCTGCCGCACGGCTGGCGCACGGCACGACTGATTGGCGTGGGGTTGATCGCGCTCGGGCTCTCGGTCGCCCTGCACCCGGGGTTGGCGGGCGCGCTGAGACCCCACGCGGCGCCGATGCCGATGGATATGCCGATGGACATGCCGATGCCCGGCAGCCCAGGCTGATGGAGATGCCGCAGCGACTGCAGCGCGGCCCAGGATTCTCAGCGCTGCCAGGCCGCCTGACATCGCATGAAGGGTGATCGTCGATGAACTCCGAATGGCGCGTCGCCGGGTCGTACTTCGAGGCCTGCAACTGCGATGCGATCTGTCCTTGCCGGCGTCAGGGCGGTGTCAAGCTCAGGAGCGGCTCGAGCTATGGCGTGTGCGATTTCGTGCTCTCCTGGCGCATCACCGAGGGATGGTTCGGCGGGCTCGGGCTGTCGGGCCTTTCGGTCGTGCTGGCCGGATTCTATCGCGACGACGAGCCCGGCAAGCCCTGGCGGGTCTGTCTCTATGTGGACGAGGAGGCCACCGCGGCGCAGTACGATGCGGTCGCGGGGATCTTCCTGGGCCGGTCGGGGGGAACACCCACGCGCAACTTCGCGGCGGCGATCGCCGAGGTCTACGACGTCCGCCCGGCCACGATCGAACTCCAGCATGAGCGAGGCCAGTGGCTGATCCGTGCCGGCGATGCGGTGACGGTGAGGGCGACCGTACCGGTGCCCTCCGAGCTGGCAGTCTCCTGCGGCATTCCCGGCCACGATCGTCCGGGCGAAGAGGTCACGGCGGAGGTGATGCGGGTGGATGACGGCCTCCTCCGCTGGGAGGTCCATGGCCGCTGCGGGTTCGCGTCGACCTTCGACTACGCGTCGGCCGCCGCCTGACGAGCCCCGGCGCCCGTCGGGCTCCCTGGGGCTCGGTCTCATGAAAGCGACAAACCCCGCGGGGCGAAATCGACACGAGAAAGGGCCACCCACCGGGTGGCCCGCTTCCGCCTCCCCACCGCTGTTCGGGGCGATGGCTACTGGGTGCCTTCCAGGCTGAGCAGGGCGGGCTCGTCGATGCCGTCCTGGTTCACGTCGAAATCGACGTGGCCGCCACTCAGCTTCAGGGTATTGCCGGTGAGCGAAATGTTGAACTGCATGTTGCCGCTCGACCCGGTCTCGACCATCGTGATTACATCACCGCCCAGCGACCAGGTCCCGGTGGTGGTATCGGGCGTCGCCGACGGCATCGTGACGATGGTCATATAGGTCTTGGCGGGATCGATCGTCAGGGTCGCAGTGGCTCCCTGGCCGATGAGTTCAACCGACAGCTGCGGGTTGGCCTGGCTCACGAACAGCACTTTGGTGAGCTGCCAGGTGCCGGTGATCTCGCTCGCACCGGGACCGGTCCCGCCATCTCCGCCGCACGCCGCGTTCACCCCGAACGCGGCCACCAGCATGAGGCCCTTCCAGTAGGCACGCATACACCCTCCTGTCGCGTGGTACCGGAGAACCTATGCCAGGCATGCTGAACAGGGGCTGAACCGCGGATGAGACGTTACGGTGCAAGCGACGGCGCGCGTTCATCTTTCGATGACGGACACGGGCCGTTGCGGGGAAGATCCCGGGGAGACCGCTCGCATTGCCGCGCGAGGGACAATTGCTGCCGCAGCGGTCGGGCATGGGCAACCCGGCAGGTTCGCCCGCGGCCCTCGGGGAAGCAAGGTCGATTCCAGCTTTCCAGGTGCAGCGACGGCGCGATACCTTTTAAGTGGCATCGCCGGATGGTAACCGATGCCGCCGGTCGGGGCTGGCCAATTCCTGCGAGGTACCGTATGTGCCGCAACATCAGGACCCTGCACAACTACGCGCCGCCGGCCACCGCCGACGAGATCCGGGCCTCGGCGCTGCAGTTCGTCCGCAAGCTGAGCGGCTGCAACCGGCCCTCCAAGGCGAATCAGGCCGCATTCGACCGGGCGGTCGATGAAGTCACCCGGGCCGCCGAGACGCTGCTCGAATCGCTGGTGACCAACGCGCCGCCGCGCGACCGGGCGGTGGAGGCCGAGAAGGCGCGGGCCCGCTCCACCGAGCGTTTCCAGTCGAGGCAGGAGAAGACTCCATGAACCGCAGCGCAGGGCTCGTCGCCTTCGCCGCGATGCTGCTGGCCGGCTGCAGCGACCAGGCGCCACCGGAGGTCGTGGTCCCGCCGGTGGCCGATCCGAGCGTCTATGTCGCCGGCACGGTGGTTGACCCGGATGGCGCCCCCGTCCCCCGAGTCACCATCACCTGGTGGGCGTGGCCGGGGCCGGATTCGGTCCAGCAGGGCGTGGCCAGCAGTTTTGATGTTCGATACTTCGGTCAGACGGATACACTCGGCCGGTTCGCCAGGCACCTGGCGTACTACAGTATCCCGCAGCTCGACAGCGTGGTCTTCACGGTAGCGACCAACGAATGCTGGGGTGTGTCCGGGTTCGAGAGCCGGCAGCGGGCAGTGCCGCTCACCCCGGTCACCCCTGACACGGTGTTCAACAGCCGAATCGTTCTCACCCGAACCTCCGCGAGGTCGCGCCTCGCGCTCGGGCCCAATTGCGCGGTCCTCGTCGAACCCCCGTTCCTCTCCGACTATGGCTCGGAGGACTACTTCGGTCTCTGGTTCGATGAGCTCACCGATTCGATTGCCGGCCGGTGGCGAATCAACTATACGGCGAGCTTCGGAGACGACTACGGCCGGTTCTCGGGGGTCAGGAACGGCAATCTGCTCACCCTGACCCTGCGCGAGGATGTTCCCTACGGAAACTGTACCCACTACACGCTGGTCCTGCCGATCGAGACGGGGGACACGCTCGGCACGGGAACATATTCCTCGGTTGGCTGCCACCAGATTCAGAGCACGCTGCACTTCCATGCGAACGAAGGCCTGCAGCCGCTCTACCCCTACCAGCCAACCCTCCGGGAATAAATCGCCCCCTCCCCGGGTCTAGTCGGGTGGGCGCACTCCGCGCCCACTCGAACCCGCTGGAGGATGCTCCGATGTCGCTCGCCTTTGCGCTCCTTGCCGTGCTCACCTTGCCACCCGCCCCCGTTTCCGACATTCAGGTCCAGCTCTCGGAATGGAAGCTCGAACTCTCCGCCAGCTCGGCGCCTGCGGGCCCCGTGCGCTTCATCGTCACCAACACCGGCAGCATCCCCCACGGCCTCGAGGTCGAGGGGCGAGGCGTAGAGAAGGAGGTGGAATTGCTGCAACCCGGCATGACCGACACTCTCGAGCTGACCCTCAAGGCCGGGCGCTACGAGTTGTACTGTCCGGTCGGCGGGGAGAGCCACAAGAAGTTGGGCATGGAGGCCCGGTTCTCCGTCACCGCCACCGCGGCGGCGCCGGCGATGCACGACGCCATGGAGCCCGTGGGGACCAAGCCGCAGGTCGTCGCGGTGCAGGGAGGCGGGCCGGTGATCCAGATTCTGCCCGGCCCCTTCCCCTTCCCCGACAGCGCCGCACCGATCCTCCACGCATTCGGCGACGAGCGCGAAGGGCTCGAGTCCCAGGTGAAGAATGGCCCCTATTCCAACAATGTCGCGCCGATCTCGGGGCGATTCTCCTTCACCGCATGGGATTTCGGCGCGGTCCGCGATTCGGTGGACGGCACCGCGACCTTCGTGACCCAGGACGGGAGCCACTGGCGGCTCCGACTCGACCGGGTTCAGACGAAGGACGTCCCGCACCACCCGCGCTTCGGCGGGGTGATCATGGGCCTCTATTATCACGGCGTCACCCAGGTGCACACGCCGCTGGTCCCGACAATCAACAGCAGGGTGGCGATGTGGACCATCGGGCATCTCTATCGCGATGACACGCTGGTGACCGACAACGCGATGGTTCACGTGATGCTGCTCTCGCGCACCCGGCGCCCCGGGGACTGGGCGCTGGCCTGCTGGGACTGCTCGAAGAACCCGATCGAGGAGCTGCAACTGCAGATCCTGCCCGGCCCGGGCGACCCGGAGTTCGACGCGCCCGGAGGGTTCCTGTTCGTGAACTGGGAGAAAGCCAGCTCCCGGACCCCGGCCCATTAGGCCTGGAATGGCGCTTCCCACGGCGGCGCCGGTGCCTCACATTTCGACCGCCGCCGTCCGGCATCCGGACGTGGCCCGGGTCTCCCGGGCCGTCCCGCCGCCGGCATTCCTGAGAGCACGGGTGAGTCCGAGCCAGTCCTCCCGCTTCGAAACGCTGGTGCTTCCGCACCTCGACGCCGCCTACACGCTCGCGCGCTATTTCATGCGTGACGCCGAGGAGGCACGCGACGCGGCGCAGGAGGCGCTGTTGCGCGCCCTCCGGAGTGCGGACCAGTGCCGGAGCGACGACGCGCGTCCCTGGCTGCTGGCGATCGTGCGCAATACCTGCCACACCCTGCTCCGGCGTCAGGGAGCGGGAGCGCGCGAGGTGCCCTTCGACGAGGAGCTGCACACCGAGGTGGACGAGACGCCTGAGCCGGAAGCAGCGCTGATCCGCGCCGCGGATCGGGAAGCGGTGCGGCGCGCCCTCGATGAACTGCCGCTGATCTTTCGCGAGGTGATCGTGATGCGCGAGCTGCAGGGACTCTCCTATCGGGAGGTCGCCGACGTGACCGGGGTCCCCGTGGGGACGGTCATGTCCCGGTTGGCGCGGGCCCGCGAGCGCCTGGCCCGGCGGCTCGCCGGATCGGGCGGAGGGGAGGCACCAAGATGAACTGCGATGAAGTGCGGGCTCGGCTGGGGGCGTGGCTCGACCGGGAATTGCCCGCCGAAGAGGCCGCCGCGATTGAAGCCCACTTCACGGGGTGCGCGGCCTGCGCCGCGGCGCGGGACCGGCAGCTCGCGCTCCGCGCCGCGTTGACGGGGAGCCTCACGAGCTACGCGGCGCCCGCCGAACTGCGGCGGCACCTCGAGCGCGCCGCGAGCGAGGAGGGTCGCGTGAGCCTCGCCCACCGAGCGGGGCGCGAGGGAGCCGGTGGCTGGCGCTCGCGGCGATGCTGGCCATCGTGGCGATCGGCAGCTGGCAGCTCGCCACCGCGCGTGCCGCCCGCGACCGGCTCGCCGACTCGGTGCTCGAGAGTCACATCCGCTCCCTCATCGGCGAGCACCTGACCGATGTGGCCAGCACCGACCAGCATACGGTGAAGCCCTGGTTCAACGGGCGATTGGCCTTTTCGCCACCGGTCTACGACTTCGCGGGACTGGGCTATCCGCTGATCGGGGGGCGGCTCGAGTACCTCGGCGGCCGGCAGGTGGCTGCGCTGGTATACGAGCGGCGGAAGCACATCATCAACGTCTTCCTCTGGCCCGCCGACGGCGGCCCGGCCGGCGGGCCGGCTGCACTCACCCGACATGGCTATCATCTGCTGCACTGGAGCCGCCCCGACTTCAACTACTGGGTCGTCTCCGACCTCGGCACGAGCGAGCTGCTGGAATTCACCGGATTACTGCAGCAATCGGACTCGGCCGCGCCCCTCCCGCCCTGAGGCGCGCGGGGCGTCTCAGCGGCCCGGAGCGGGAAAGGCGCGACGGGCGCCGACTTCCGCTCACTCGCGCCGGCTCCCGCCTATCCCAGCACCTGCTTCAGCATCCCCTGCGCCTCCGCCACGATCCGCTGCAGGTGCGCAGCATCCCGGAAGCTCTCCGCGTACAGCTTGTAGACGTTCTCAGTTCCCGACGGCCGCGCCGCGAACCAGCCGTTCCTGGTGCTCACCTTGAGCCCGCCGATGGCCGCGCCGTTGCCCGGAGCCCTGGTGAGCTTGGCTTCGATCGGATCTCCGGCGAGACTGGTCGCCGTGACGGCTTCCGGCGTCAGCTTCTTGAACCCCGCCTTCTCCGCCGGCGAGCAGGGGGTATCGATGCGGGTGTAGACCGGCGAGCCGAGTTCGGCGGCGATCTCCGCATAGAGGTCTCCCGGGTCCTTGCCGGTGACGGCAGTGATCTCCGCGGCCAGCAGACCGAGCAGCATGCCGTCCTTGTCGGTGGTCCACACGGTGCCGTCGCGGCGGAGGAAGCTGGCGCCCGCGCTCTCCTCGCCCCCGAAGCAGCAGCTCCCGTCGAAGAGCCCGGAGGTGAACCATTTGAAGCCTACCGGAACCTCCATCAGCCCGCGGTCGAGCTGCGCCACCACCCGATCGATGATCGCGCTCGAGACCAGCGTCTTCCCGACCACTGCGCTCTTCGACCAGCGGGGCCTGGAGGTGAGCAGGTAGCGAATCGCGACGGCGAGATAGTGATTCGGGTTGAGCAGCCCCGCCGAGCGGGTGACGATGCCGTGCCGGTCGGCATCGGGATCGCAGCCGAAGGCGATGTCGAACCGGTCCTTGAGTCCGACCAGTCCGGCCATCGCGGCCGGGCTGGAGCAGTCCATCCGAATCTTGCCGTCGTGATCGACGGTCATGAACCCGAAGCGGGGGTCGAGCGCCGCATTCACCACGGTCAGGTTGAGGCCGTAGCGCTCCGCAATCGGCTTCCAGTACGAGAGCGAGGCGCCGCCGAGGGGATCGACCCCGATGGTGAGCCGGCCGAGTCGGATCGCGTCGAAGTCGATGACGTTCGCGAGGTCGGCGATGTAGTCGGCCGCAAGATCAACGGCGCGCACCGTCGGCGACTGGCGCGAGTCTCCCGCCGCGCGCCTCACGCCGCGATTCCCGTCGCGGAGCAGCGCATTGGCGCGGTCCTGAATCCAGCCGGTCGCGTCGGTGTCGGCGGGGCCGCCATTGGGGGGGTTGTACTTGAAACCGCCGTCCTGCGGCGGATTGTGCGACGGGGTGATGACGATGCCGTCGGCGGGCCCCTCCCGCCGACCGGGGGCCGGGGCCGCCGCATTCCAGACCAGGATCGCCCGCGAGATCACCGGCGTCGGAGTGAAGCCGTCCGCCGCCTGGATCACCACCTCGACCCCGTTCCCCGCCAGCACCTCCAGCGCAGTCCGCTCGGCCGCGCGGCTCGCGGCGTGGGTGTCCTTGCCCATGAAGAGCGGGCCGGTGATCCCCTGCGCGACGCGGTACTCGCAGATGGCCTGGCTGATCGCCAGGATGTGCGCCTCGGTGAAGCTGCCGTCGAGCGGCGTCCCACGATGCCCGCTGGTGCCGAAGCTCACCAGCTTGGTCGGATCGTCGAGATTCACCCGGCGGTCGTGATAGTCGCGCTCGATCTGCGCGACATCGATGAGCAGGTCCGGCGGGGCGGGCTGACCGGCGAGTGGATGCATGCGAAGGGGCGTCCCCGGAGTGGGCGATGGCGCGGTGCTGCCGGAAGAAGGGATGTTACGTCCTGCACGGGTCGCTCAACAAGACCGCAACCAGCCGAACGCGGCTGATTCGCTTGCCTTTCCATGGAACGGCGGCTATCGTACCATCCTGAACAGCGCTCCATATAGAAGGAAGGCCTTGTCGGGCGGGGATCTGCTCCGCAAGTCGAAGGCACGGACGGCCGCGCAGTGGGCGCGGAGTTCGTGCCTTTTTCGTCTTCTCGCCGTGCTGGTGTCATGACCGCTACCGACGTTCCCGAGCTGCCGGCCAGCCTGCGGCCGAGACCCGCGCGCCGGCTCGCCTATCTCCTGGCGGGGGGACTGCTGCTGGCCGGGGTCCTGGGGTTGCTCGGGCAGGCACCGCGCCTTGAACGCCTCGCCGCGCCATTCGATGCGTGGCCCCGGCTCCGGCTGCTCTCCTCCATTGCCATGACGGCGCTGGCGATCGGCTACTACGGCTTCCTCCGTCGGTATCGCCCGCTCGCCCGGTGGGCCGCAGGCCTGAGCCTCGTGATCGGCCTCGCCTCACTGGCGGGAACCGCCGGCATGCTGCAACTCCCCGATCAGGGGATGGCACTTGCGTCCGCCGTCATGATCACCACCGCGGCGATGGGTATCCTCCTCGCCGTGCTGCTCGGCGACCAGTTCGAGGAGCTCTGCCTCGGGATCGCCGGGTTCGTGCTGCTCTCCCTCGCGATCACCTTCGGGGTGGCGCGGATAGCCCGGGTGATCGATCCCCTGAGCGACACGGTGGTGGCCGGTGCCGCGATGCAGGTGGTGGTTGGCTCACTGCTGCTCGGGGTCAGCTTCCTGCGACTGGTGTGGTCCCGCGGCCTCGCCGAATCGGCTCGCTGGCTGGCGATCGCGGTCGGCGTGGCCAGCATCGTCACGGTGCTGGTCCTGTGGCGGGCGCTGTCGGCCCGGGAACGGGACCAGGTACTCTCCCAGACCCTCCAGGCCGCGGTCGCCAAGCGCGCCTCACTCGCGCGGGAGCTCGACGTCGCGGCGCGTTCCCTCGGCCGGGTGACGGAGCGGAAGCAGTCCGGCGCATCGATCGACCAGCAGGTGCGGGACCTCCGCGCACTGCAACGGGATCTGCCCGGACTGGAGGGCGGGCTCTGGCTCGACGTGATTCCGTCACCCACCGACCAGGCCGGGCGGACCGTCGCCGACGCCAGTCTCGACTCCGTCTGGCGGAGCTACCTTCACGCCTCCGGCGGACTGCGTGACTCGATCGCCTACCTGCCGCTCGACCCGGCGGCGCGTCGCTTCGTCATCGTGACACCGGCCTGCACCGCAGAGTCCTGCGTCGGCGCAATGGCCGGCATCGTACGGTCGGCCGAATTCTTCGAGCCTGCCTTTGCGGACACCACCTCCGGCTTCCGGTTTGCGCTGGAGAGCGGGCGGCGCCCCTTCGACGGAGCGCCGCGGCCCGCGGCGGCAGACCAGCCGTGGACTCAGGCGCTGCCGCTCGACATGGGCGACCTCGAACTGAGCCTCACCGCCTGGCCGATGCCCTCGACCCTGGATCGGCTGCAGTCGAATCTCCCCGACCTGGTGCTGCTGATGGGGGTGCTGGGGAGTGGACTGCTGCCCCTCACGATCCGCCTCGGGCAGACCGCCAGACGATCCGCTCGTGAGGCGGAGCGGGTGCGTCTCGCCTCCGCGCTGGAGCGGGCCACCGATGGCATCTGGGAGTGGGATCTCCTGACCGACGACGCGCAACGCAGCGCCGGGCTGTGGCGCCACCTCGGCTACGACCCGGAATCGGTCTCCTGGGGTCGGTCGTCCTGGGCGGAGCTGATCCACCCGGAGGATCGCGCCGAGGTCGAAAGCGCGCTGCAACGGCACCTCGCCGACGAAACCACGAGCTTCGAGGCGGAGTACCGGATCAAGAGCCGGAGCGGCGAGTGGCATACGATCCTCGATCGCGGGCGGGTGGTCGAGCGCGGCCCCACCGGCCAGGCGCGACGGATGCTGGGGATCAGCGCCGACGTGACGGAGACCCGCTCCGCCGAGGCCGCGCGCGAGGCCACCGAGCGGCGGTTCCGCGCGATCTTCGACAGCGGCTTTCAGTTTCAGATGCTGCTGGACCGCAACGGCGAGGTGATCGAGGCCAACCAGGTGGCGCTGGTGGAACGGGGGACGGCGCTGGAGGCGGTACGCCACAAGCCGGTGTGGGAGACGCTCTGGTGGACGGCCGATCAGAAGGCCGCCGCCCGGATCCGTGAGGCGACTGCCACGGCGATGGCGGGTGGCACCCCGCACTACGAGGAAGAGGTGCGGGATTCGGCCGGCCTGCTGACGATCCTCGAGATCGCCGTCAAGCCGATTCTCGATGCCGCGGGCGAGCCGACCCAGTTCCTGCTCGAGGCGCGCGACATCACCGCCCGCCGGCGTGCCGAGGCGGCGCTGCAGGAAGTGGATACGCTGACCACGATGGGACGGGTGGCGGCGCGGGTGGCCCACGAGATCAACAATCCCCTCGCCGGGATCCAGAACTCCTTCCTGCTGATCAAGGGCGCCGTCCCCACCACCCATCCGCATTACGCGTATGTCGGCGCGATCGAACGGGAGATCGCCCGGATCGCGGCGGTGACCCGGCAGTTGTACGAGACCTACCGCCCCGAGCAGGACACCAGCGGCGATACCGCGCTACGGACGGTGCTGGGCGATGCCATCGCCTTCTTGGAGCAGGTCAACCGGAGTTCGGGCGTCGAGGTGATCACCGAATACCGCAACATCCCGAGTGCCATCCCGCTGCCGTCGGCGATGCTGCGACAGATCGCCTACAACCTGATCCAGAACGCGATCGAGGTGTGCCCGCCGGGAACGGCGGTACGCGTCACCGCGCTGGTGGCCGATGGTCACCTGGAGATCCGGGTGACCGATCGCGGCCCCGGAGTCCCGATGGAGCTGCGCGAGCGGATCTTCGAGCCGTTCTTCAGTACCAAGGACCAGCGCATGAAGACCGGCGGGATGGGTCTCGGCCTGGCGCTGGTGCGCCGCACCGTCACCGCTGCCGGCGGCACCATCGCCGTCGGCGATGCCGACGGTGGCGGCGGCGAGTTTGTGGTACGACTTCCCCTGAAAACGCTGGATAATGGAGTATGATCATGCCCGAAGCCGGACGGATTCTGCTGGCCGATGACGAGCCCACCTTCCTGAACGCGACCGCGGACCTGCTCCGGCAGGAGGGATATCAGTGCGTCACGGTGAGCGATGGCGAGGGTGCGCTGAACGCCGTGACATCCGAGCCATTCGATCTCCTGATCACCGATCTCGAAATGCCCGGCAACGCCGACCTCCGGCTGGTGCGCGAGGTATCCGAGAAGAGCGGCGGGCTGCCGGTCATCATCCTGACCGGTTACCCGTCGGTCCGCTCCGCGGTGGCGTGCATCGAGCTGCCGGTGGCGGCGTACCTTACCAAGCCGGTCGCCTTTCCAGAGCTGCTCGAGCGGGTGCGGCGGGCGGTGGGCCGGTTCCGCTCCTATCAGGCGATGCAGCGCACCGAGGAGCGGCTTCGCACCTGGCGAGAGGACTTCGAGCACCTCGCCAGCGCCGGGGCGGCAGGGACCCGGATACCGGTGGACATGTTCCTCTCGCTCACCCTCCGCAACGTGATGGGCTCACTGACCGACCTGGAGCAGCTGGGCCGCGCGCTGAGCAGCCAGCCGCCGGTCGCGCAGCATGCCTGCCAGCTGATCAACTGCCCGCGAGGCGCCCAGCTGCAGGAGGCCGTGACCGAAACGATCCGGGTGCTGGAGGAGACCAAGGGCGCCTTCAAGTCCAAGGCACTCGGCGATTTGCGCGAGAAGCTCGAATTGCTGCTACAGCACGTGTAAGTCGCATCGTGAGGCAGATCACCGCCAGAGGATGGTGACAAGGTGAAGCTTGCATCTGCGAGTGCTTGAGTGTAGATTGAATCGGGCAGTACGACATAGGCTGTGAATGCAGCCACCTTGACGGGCGAGCGACAGGCTCGAAAGTCGAAGGCGCGACGTGGATCAGCAGCACCGATCCCGCGCGCCTTTTCTGTTTTCCACGCGGAGCGATCCGCCCACGCAGGAGAAACCCGATTATGACCTGGAATGGCATGCTCCAGATCAATCCCGAGCCGACGGTGCAATCCGACCCGACGACTTCGCTGACCCCGCGTGAACGTCAGGTGATGAGCCTGATCGCCGAAGGACTCAGCAACAAGGACATCGCGGTGCGGCTCCGCGTCGCGGTCCACACGGTGAAGAGTCATGTCCACAACGTCCTGGCCAAGCTGGGACTGCGCTCCAGGCTTGAAGTCGCGGTGCTGGCGCACGCCACTTCCCGCATTCAGCGGTTCGCGCCGAGCCAGCAGGTAGCCTGAATCACCCGCGGAGGATCCGACCATGTTGAGATGGGCCCTGGCATTCCTGATCTTCGCGCTCGTCGCCGCGCTGCTCGGCTTTGGCGGGCTTGCCGCCACGTCGGCCGGGATCGCGAAGGTGTTGTTCTTCATCTTTCTGGCCGTCTTCCTCTTGACGCTGGTGTTCGGCCTGCTCGCGGGCCGGAAAGTAACATGACGGGGACGGCCGCCCTCTCGGCGGGTGCGGCCGTGGCGCTCTGCATGCGCCACGAGTGAAGTCTGCCGCCGGTCCGTGACCAGTCTCACGGTCTCACGGTCCCGCGGGCAGTGGAGGTATAGAATGGGCAAGCCTGCGACGCGGCCAGCACGGCGTGGCGCGGCATACAACGAGGGGCCCGGCACCAGGCCGGGCCGCCTTGACGGACGGCGAAGGTGAGCCGCCAGTCGAAGGCGTGACGCACCGCGGACAGCCTGCGGTGCGTCACGCCTTCCGGCGTTTCCACCCGATCACACATATGGAGGCAATTCCAATGAACGAGAACACCCTGCAGGGCGAGTGGAAGGTCATCCGCGGCAAGATCCGCGAGCGGTGGGGCAAGCTCACCGACGACGATCTCGACGTGATCGCGGGCCGGCGCGACCAGCTGGCCGGTCTGCTGCAGAAGCACTACGGCTCGGCCAAGGAAGACATCGAGCGCCAGATCCGTGAATTCGAGGATCCGCACGCGAAGGTGTAGTGCCGGTCGGGCTCCGGGTGCCGACTGGGCACCCGGATCACCCTCGCCCATACTCTGCCAAGGATGTCCATGTACACTGTATCGAAGTACCTACTGACTGGCGCGGCGCTGGCCCTGGCCGTCGGCTGTGGCGGCAGCAAGACCGATCGTCCCGTGGTCACCACCAAGGACAACGGACAGACCTCCGCCTCGCCCGCGGGCACCGAAGTGGCCCGCCACGGCAAGACGCTGGTGCGGCTGGTGAACGCCATGCCGTCGAAGCGCGCCATCGACGTCTCCAGTGACGATCGCACGCTCTTCACGGGCACCACGTACAAGACCGTGACGGCCTACGAGACGGTCGGGGACAATCTCGTGACCTTCCGACTCCGCTCCGCCGGCACCGACAGCGTGCTGACCGACAATCACGAGACGATGCGTGACGGCAATCGGTATACCGTCATCGCCTACCCGAACGACAAGGGCGAGCCGCGGCTCAGGATCCTGCGGGATGAACTGCTGCCCGCGGCCGGCAAGGCCCGGATCCGGGTCATCAACGCCGCCGCCGATCTCGGGACCGTGGACATCGCCATGCAGGGCCAGAAGATCCCGCTCTTCGCGAATGTGCGGGAAGGAGTCGAAGCCGGGTTCGTCGACATCGATCCGGCCAGCGGCACGCTCGACATCCGCAGCAACGTGAAGACCAAGCATCCGATCCAGCTCAAGGACCAGCACTTCGAGGCTGGGCGCACTTACACGATCGTGCTGGCAGGCTGGGGCACCAGCGACATCGACGCCATCACCTTCGACGACCTTGTGACGGCGGAATCACCCAATCTCTCACTCATGAATCGGCCATGATTGGCGCCTTGACGCTTCGTGCCCTCACATCGGGCGTCGCGGTTCTCAGCCTCGTCCTGGTCGCGCGTCCCGCGCGCGCCCAGGGCTCGGTGAGCCTAACGCCGTACGCCGGCATCTACGTTCCCACGAAGAATTCGTTCTCGTCCGTTGGGAACAGCATCAAGCGCAACAACAGCTTCGTCGGCGGCGCCCGGCTCACCCTCTGGGGCAAGAGTCCACTCGGCCTCGAGCTCAGCGGGGGCTACTCGCCGGCGCGCATCAAGGTCGCGGGGGCAACGATCAACGGCGAGCGGAAGAGCAATGTCGTCCTCGCCAGCCTGCGGCTGATGATCGGGCTGAGCCCCGCGGCCTCCGGCCTGGGTCTGTATGTCGGGGCCGGCCCGGCGCTCATCCGCCGCGGCAGTGACGTGCTCAACTCCAGCCAGAGCAAGACGGACTTCGGCGGGAACATCGGTGCCGGCCTACGATTGCCGATCGGGCACAGCATCGGGGTGCGATTCGACGCCGAGGACTACCTGTACGACGGCAACTTCGATGGATCGAAGAAGTTCCAGAACGATCTGGCGCTGACCGCCGGACTGTCGCTGAGCTTCTGAGGAAGGCGGAACGGCACGTGACGGCCATCCTGACAGCGGGACACCCGGCGCACGCCGCCGTCGGCCCGGGAGAACGCTTCCGGAAGTTTGCGGAGCACGCCTCCCGCCGGCTGGGATCGCCATGGGCCTTTCTGCTGGCGCTCACGACCGTCATGGCGTGGGCGGCGACGGGGCCCAGGTTTCACTTCTCCGAGACCTGGCAGATCGTCATCAACACCGGTACGACCATCATCACCTTCCTGATGGTGTTCCTGATTCAGAACACTCAGAACCGGGACTCGCGCGCGATGCACCTCAAGCTGGACGAGCTGCTCCGCGCGGTAACAGAGGCCCGGACGTCACTGGTAAACCTCGAGCAGCTCCCGGACGCGGAGCTCCAGGAACTGGAGTCCGAATTCGCCGAGCTCCACGACGAGCAGATGCCGGACGGCGGTGCCAGGGCACACCACACTCCCGCGCAGGCGGCGCCATCCCGGCAGAGGGCCTCATGATGTTGCACTGGCCCGAAGGTTGGCGGACGGAGTGCGGCAGCGTGCCACCCAATGGGATGCAACGCCAGGTGGACGACTTCACTCATCACATGCTCGCGGCCCGATAGGACGGAGATACCCATGTTCCGATTCGCCCTGGTGTTCCTCCTGCTGGGCCTCTCGTCCACCGCCGCGGGACTGACCCGGGTCGGGACCGTGACGACCCGCATCGGTCTGTTCCTGCTCGCGATCGAGATCCTGAGTCTGGCTTTCCCTGTGATCTTCGGCCTGCTGGACGGCCGGAGGTCGATCATCTGGCCCGGGCGGCACCTGCCGCCTGGGACAGGCTCCCGGCCGCAGTTCCCGCTAGTTCCGGGGGCGTAACACCGCAGTCTCCTACCCCACGGAGAGGCCGGGGCCATATGGCTCCGGTCTCCTCCTTCCTTCTTCGCTCATCAGATGTCGCCGCCACCCACCCGTCAGCCGAGCGCATTTTCGCAGCGCCATCGAGGCGCATACCCCCTCTGTGCGCACGACGAGTGATCACGGAGACGGTAAAGGCGGCGGCGCCCCGCTGGACGCCGCCGCCCTTGATCCCCCCAGCCACCAGCGCAGTCGCTAGGGCCGCGTGGTAGTGTCCTTGGGCATCGCCGGCATGGTGTGGACCTCGCCGTCCGGCTTGAACGCACCGCACGCGATCGGGGTCATGTCACCAGCGGAGCGGTGCACGTTCACCGAGTATTCTCCGGCGGCAGGCGGGGGTGAGCTCATGGTCAGCGTGCCAACGGCCTTGCCATCCGGCCCCACCTGGAGCATCGGGTAGGACAGCGGATCACCGACGACCGGACCCTTGGTTCCACAGGCGCCCTGATGCACATGCCACGGAAGCTGGCTCCCCGGCTTGGCACCGGTGAGCTGTAGAGTGGTGCGACTCGAGTCGGCGCCGACCGCCTCGATCCTGGCCGAGCCGCCGACCTGGGATCCGTCCTTGGCTTCGAGCGTGGCGGTCCAGCTGGTGGGAGATAGAAGGGTCAGCGCCGCGATGGTGCTGATCCCGAAGGTGAGGAGATTGCCTGCCATGAGTCACACTCCAGTTGATAATGCCGTGCGCACCGCGATCTATACCACCACCGGCCGTCGTCGCGACTCGGCGACCGGATCGAATTTCCCGGCTCGCGTCCGCGCCTAGGTGTTGCGCAGATGGATCGGGTACACCCTGGCCGGCAGTTCACGGACCGCGGCCAGGCATTCCGACGAGCAGAAGTGGCGCCCCTCGGACTCCAGCGACCGCCCCAGGATCCGGCAGCCACAGTGTTCGCACTCGGCGGCCAGCCGGTGAATGGCGCACTGATAGCTGTCGAAGGTGTGAGTAGCCCCATTGGCGATAACCCGAATGGGGCTCCGCGTGGCAAGTCCGCAGACTTCGCATCGGGCGACCAGCCGGCTTCGCTCCACCACGAATGATGACACTCAGCCCTCCCCGTCCCCTTCCCGCGTTTCCGGGATGGGGGACTTCTCGGGCGGGTAATCGCCGGTGCGGCGAGCCGGGATTTCCCGGGTGGTCCGCTCCAGGCGATGGGTCTCGGCGGGATGGTCGCTCTCCTCGGCCTGCCACCATGGGTTGATCTTCTCCCGCTCCGGCATGCTGCCTCCTCTGGGCGAAGTGTGGGACGCCCTCAGTCGGGACCTGGTGCGACGCCGTGTTCGGGAACGCCCCAGGCCCCGTCGGGCGCCGGAAGCGGACGGAACGAACGCCATGCATCCTCGAGGCTCCGACCGCTCAGCCGACTCAGCAGCGCGGCGAAGCGGTATCGCCGCTGGGTGACGGAAATCCGGAGGCCGATCGAGGGCGCCGGCCGGTATTCGGTCGGCGGCGTCGCAGAGTCGTACATGAATCCTCCATGCCGAGGCCCTGAATGGGCCGGAAAACAAGACAGGCGCGAAGCACGCTCTCAGAGCGTTATTCGCGCCTGCAACTGAAGGGGCCTGACCCCTCCCGTTAGGCGATCCGGCCGACCGCCGGACCTATGAGCTACGCCGGCAATATACTATTCGCCCTCCCCCCTGCCAGTGACATCAATCACCGTCACAGCACCCAACCTCTGCGGTAGTCCGGTTTCAGCCATCGCTCGGGCACGCCGGTCGTGAGCAGGGCCCCGCTCTTCGGATCCAGATCGAGTGGCTGACCCATCCGTACCGCGAGACACCCCGCCAGCACCATTTCGGTCAGCGGCCCCGCATGGCCATCGAAGGTCGAAAGATTCGGGGCCCCGCCCTTCATCGCGCGAATCCACTCGGCATAGACGCCGGGAGAACGTTCGTACTTCTGCGCGGGAGGGCTGGCCTTGAGCGCAGCGTCCTTCGCCGGGTCGAGCAGCCGCGGATCCTCGCCGTACATCCCTGCCAGCAGCGCCCCGCTGTCGCCCAGCCACATCTGCCCACCGATCTCCTGCGGCGGCCAGCTCAGCGTCTCCGGCAGCCCCGCCGGCTTGGGCGGCCACAACCCGCCGTCGCGCCAGACCACCGTGATCGGTCCCCGGCGGGCATTGGCCGGGAAGTGATACTCGATGCGCGACGACTTCGGCGCGGTCTCCTCGTACAGCGTGGTGGTTTCCGGAATGATGCGGGTCGGGTAACGCAGGTCGAGCGCCCAGAAGGCGGCGTCCATGCCATGACAGGCCATGTCTCCCAGAGCGCCCGTCCCGAAGTCCCACCATCCGCGCCAGTTGAACGGAGCGTACGCCGGATTGTAGGGCCGTTCGGGTGCGGGGCCGAGCCAGAGATTCCAGTCGAGGGTCGGCGGCGGGGTATGCAGCGCGGTCGGGCGCTCGATTCCCTGGGGCCAGATCGGACGGTTGGTCCAGTAGTGCACCTCGCGCACCGTGCCGATTGCGCCGGCCTCGACCCATTCGCGGATCTGGCGGGTGCCCTCGAAGGTGTGGCCCTGATTGCCCATCTGGGTCATCTGCTTCGGGCGCCGAACGGACTCGGCCCGAACTGCGCGGACTTCACCGAGTGATCGGGCCAGCGGCTTCTGGCAGTAGACGTGCTTCCCAGCCCGGAGCGCCAGCATCGTGGCGGCGGCGTGGCTGTGATCGGGAGTGGAGACCGTCACCGCGTCGATGTTCTTCGCCTCCCTGTCCAGCATCTCGCGGTAGTCCTTGTAGCGGCGGGCGTTGGGGTAGCTGCGGAAGGCGTCGGCGGCGCTCTCCCAGTCCACATCACAGAGCGCAACCAGGTTCTCCCCTTCCATGCCGCGCACGTCGTTGCGTCCCATCCCGCCGACCCCGATGCAGGCGACGTTCAGTGTGTCGCTGGGCGCCTGGTAGCCGCGGCCGAGGACGTGGCGGGGAACGATGTGGAAGAGCGCGGCGGAGGCGCCGGCGCTCTGCACGAACTCGCGGCGGGAGGGCCTGGAACGGCTCATGACGCACCTTGGGTGTTGTCAGTATGACCGCGGCGAGGGAACCCGCCTCTGGGGTCGGATGGGAATAACCTCGGATGGAGGCGAACCTAGAGGTCCGCCCCTACCCGCGCCGGACCTTCCCGGAAGACCAGTGCAAAGCAGATCAGGATCACCGCCGCCCCCACCGCGGGCCGCAGCCAGATGGCGTGCCAGTCGTGGCCGCCGGCGGCGAGGGCGAACTGCTGTACCACCACCCCCGAGGCAAGGCTACCGATCAGATACCCCACACCCTGCGTGATGAAGGTGATGAATCCCTGCGCGGCCGCGCGGATCTTGAGGCCGGCGCGCTGGTCGGTGTAGATCTGGCCGGTGACGAAGAAGAAGTCGTAGCAGATGCCGTGCAGCAGAATGCCGCCATACAGCATCCACGCTCCGCCCCCGACGTTCCCGTTCGCGAACATCAGATAGCGGGCGGCCCACGCGGCCATGCCGAGCAGGAGAATGGTCTTGGTGCCCCAGCGCGCCAGCAGTACCGGCAGCAGCACCATGAACAGGATCTCCGACATCTGGCCCAGCGTCATCTTGCTCGCCGGGGCCGCCATGCCGATCTCGTTCAGGAACAGGTTGGTGAAGGCGTAGTAGAACTGGAGCGGGATGCAGAGCAGGAAGCTGCCGATCACGAAGGCCGCAAACGAGCGATCCTTCATCAGCGAGAGCGCGTCGAGACCCAGCATGTCCCGGATAGTGAGCCGCTTCCCGGCCGCATGCGGCGGAGTGTCGGGAAGGAAGAGGCAGAACAGCCCCAGCACCACCGAGGCCCCGGCCGCAATCTGCATCGGAACGGCCGTTGCCTCGAGCCCGAGCTGGCCGATCGCCTGGCCGGCGACGATCCAGCCGATCGTGCCGAGCACCCGCACCAGCGGAAACTCCCTCGCCGGGTCCTGCATGTTGTCAAAGGCGAGCGAGTTGGTGAGGGCGAGGGTCGGCGCGTAGCAGAGGGCGTAACCGATCAGCACCGGATAGAAGGTGCCGAACCCGGGCTCATTGGAGGCCCAGTAGAGCAGCACGGCGCCCACGAAATGGAGCAGCGCCAGGATCTTCTGGGTGGGGAAGAAGCGGTCGGCGATCATGCCGACGAAGAGCGGCGCGACGATCGCGCCGATCGCCATGCTGCCGTAGGCGGCGCCGATCTGCGGCCCGTCGAAATGCAGGGTGGCGCCGAGATAGGTGCCGAGGGTGACGAACCAGGCCCCCCAGATGAAGTACTGGAGGAACATCATCGTCGACAGTTTGACTCGGATCATCGGAGCTCTCGGATCTTGAGCGAGCGGTACCACACCCGATCGCCGTGGTCCTGCAGCGCGATGTACCCCTTGGGCGCGCGGCCGTAGCCGGGCCACTGCTTGAACTTGCTCCCGGCGACCCTGGCCTCCCAGTCGGGGCTCTGCAGCTCGTACTCGACCACCTTCACGCCGTTGAGCCAGTGCTCCACGTGGTGGCCCCGCACCACGATCCGGACCTGGTTCCATTCGCCCGCCGGCTTCACGATCCCCGCCGGCGACGCATAGAGCCCGTAGGCGGATCCGGCCGACGTAAGGCGGTTCTTGCCATCGGCGTGACGGGCATCATCCAGCACCTGCATCTCCGGCCCGGTCTGGTAGGTGGCCTCGCTCCCCTCGGTCACCCGGTACATGATGCCGCTGTTGCCGCCTTCGGAAATCCGCCACTCGAGCGCCAGCTCGAAGTCCCGGTACTGTTTGTCGGTAACCAGATCCCCCGACTCCGCGGTTCGGGTGAGCGTCCCGTCTTCGACCTTCCAGCCATCGGGCGCCTTCTTCTTCTGGAACCCACGCCATCCCTTCGTGCTGCGGCCGTCGAAGAGCAGTTTCCAGCCGGCGCGCTGTTCCTCGGCGGTCAGGGTATTGGGCGGGGGAGTGTCCTGGGCGGCGGCGATGCCTGAACCAAGCAGGAGCAGGGCGCCGAAGGCAAGCGGTGAAAGACGCATGAAGGATCTCGAAGTCGGGAGGGATTCTCACTCAACGATACGACCCGGAGGGGGCCTCCGGTAGACCCGCGCCTGCGTGAGGGTTTGCGCAACAGACGCCGGACGCGGATTCCGCTAGACGCCTCTGTCGGTTCGCCGTACCTTCATCGGCATTCCCTTCCTCTCACAGGCCCACGATGCGCAGGCGCGATCTGGTGCGGATCCTCACGGCGACGGCGCTGCTGCCATGGGTGCCGCGAGAGGCGGGTGCCGCCGTCGCCTTCGGCCGCCGGGCGCATCGGACCGCGCGGAGTACGGATCTCGAAGCCCTCTCCCCTGCCGAGGCGGCGCTCGTCACCGCCATCAGCGACCTCATCATCCCCCGCACCGACACCCCCGGCGCGTCGGACGTCGGCGTCACCGCCTTCGTGGACCACCTGCTGGCGCAGTGGTATGAAAAGGCGGAGCGGGACGGGTTCATCGCCGGCCTTTACGATCTCGAGGCGCGTGCGGTGACCGGATTCACCGAGCTTTCGGTAGATCGGCAGGTTGCCCTCCTGACCACGCTGGACGGTGTAGCGGGAAGACCCGGGAGCGCCGAGGCGATGTTCGCGACGCTGAAGTCGCTCACCGTCTACGGTTACTTCACCGCCGAGCAGGTGGTGAAGGAGATCACCCGCGACCCGATCATCCCCGGCCGCTTCGACGGCTGCGCCCGCCACTGATGCGCACCCGGTACGATGCCATCGTCATCGGCTCCGGCATCTCCGGCGGCTGGGCAGCCAAGGAGCTTACCGAGCGCGGGCTCGAGGTGCTGCTGCTGGAGGCCGGCGGGCCGGTGGATCCCGGCACCGACTACGTCGAGCATGTGCAGCCGTGGCAGCTCCCCTTTCGCGGCTGGGGCGACCGGGCGAGGCTCGCCCGCGAACAGCCGGTACAAAAGGACTGCTATGCGTGCGACGAGTGGGCGGGCAAGTTCTTCGTCAACGACCTGGAGAATCCCTTCACCACCCCGGACGACAAACCCTTCTCCTGGATCCGCGGGCGGCAGGTGGGCGGTCGCTCGATCACCTGGGGCCGGCAGGTGTACCGCTGGAGCGATCTCGACTTCGAGGCCAATGCCCGGGACGGGCATGGAGTCGACTGGCCGATCCGTTACGCCGATATCGCGCCCTGGTACGATCATGTCGAGCGGTTCATCGGGGTGAGCGGGCTCGCGGAAGGCCTCCCCCAACTCCCCGACGGACGGTTTCTGCCGCCGATGCAATTCTCCTGCGCTGAAAGCCACGTGCGCGAGCGGCTGGCCCGGGCGTACGGGCGGGAGCGGGTGCTGACCATCGGCCGCTGCGCGGTGCTTACCCGCAATCACCACGGCCGGAAGGCCTGCCACTACTGTGGCCCCTGCGAACGGGGCTGCATCACCCGCAGCTATTTCTCTAGTCTCAACGCCACCCTCCCTGCCGCGGCGGCCACTGGGCGACTCACCCTTCGGCCCTGGAGCGTGGTCGAGAGCATCAGCTACGACGGCGGCCGCCGCCGGGCCACCGGTGTCCGGGTCATCGATGCCAACAGCTTCGAGTCGCTCGAGTTTTCGGCCCGGATCATCTTCCTCAACGCCAGCGCCCTCGAGTCCACCCGGATCCTGCTCAACTCGAAGAGCCGCGAGTTTCCCGACGGTCTCGGCAACAGCAACGGGGTGCTGGGCCACTACCTGATGGATCATTCGATGGGGCATGGCGCCACCGGTACCATCCCCGGCTACGAGGACCATATCACCTATGGCAACCGGCCCAACGGCATCTACCTGCCGCGTTTCCGCAATGTGACGGAGGCGCATCCCGATTTCCTGCGCGGCTACGCCTTTCAGGGCGGCGCGTGGCGCAACGGCTGGGGGCGGGGACAGCACATGAAGGGCTTCGGTGCCGAGTTCAAGCAGTCGCTGATCACCGAGCGGGGACCGTGGGTGATGGGGTTCTACGGGTTCGGGGAGTGCCTGCCGCGGGAGGAGAACTTCGTGACACTCGATCCGGAGCGCACCGACCGGTGGGGCATCCCGGCGCTGCACATTCACTGCAGCTTCGGTGAGAACGAGCGGGCGCAATGGAAGGACATGGTCCGTACCGCGACCGAGATGCTCGAGGCAGCGGGCGCGGCCGACATCAGCGCCACGGACGACTATCCCAGTCCGGGCCTCACCATCCATGAGATGGGCACCGCCAGGATGGGCCGCGATCCCGAGACCAGCATTCTCAATGGCCACAACCAGGTGTGGGGTGTGCCCAATCTCTTCCTTACCGATGGCGCCTGCATGGCGTCTTCCGCCAATCAGAATCCGTCGATCACCTACATGGCGCTCACCGCCCGAGCCGCCAGCCACGCGGTGGACCTCATGAAGCGCAGGGAGCTATGATCCGGCGGGAGTTCCTCCACACCCTCTCCGCCGCGGCAGTCGCGTCCCTGCCCCGGCCCCGGTTCCCGCTCATGAACGACAGGCTCCGTACGATCGGGGTACAGTTGTACACGCTGCGGGAGGCCCTCAAGCAAGACTTCGTGGGCACCCTGGCCGAGGTGGCGCGCATCGGGTTCAGGGAGGTCGAATTTGCCGGTCTCTACGAGCGGCCCGCACGGGAGATCCGCGGAATCCTCGACCGCCATGGACTCAGGGCACCCTCCGGACACGTCGGCCTCGCCGAGCTCAGCGATGGCCTCGACCAGACGATCGCGAACGCCACCACCCTCGGCCACAAGTACGTGGTACTCGCATGGATCCCCGAGGAGATGCGTACCTCTACCGGCTACGGGCAGCTCGCCCGTACGCTCAACCAGGCGGGCGCGAAGCTGCGCAAGGCGGGTCTCACGCTCGGCTACCACAATCACTGGTTCGAGTTCGATCAGCTCCAGGATGCGGCAGATCCGGCCGGGGAGAACCGCCGCACCGGATACGACCTGCTCCTGGAGCAGACCGACCCCTCGGTCGTGGTGATGGAACTCGACCTCTACTGGATCCGGAAGGGCCACCACGATCCGCTGGTGTATTTCGCCCGGTATCCCGGACGGTTTCACCTGGTGCACGTGAAGGACATGGCCGCCGACGGCAGCATGGTCGACGTCGGGGCCGGCACCATCGACTGGAAGGCGATCCTGGCCCAGGCGCCGCGCGCCGGAGTGCGGCACTACTTCGTGGAGCACGACGAACCCGCCGATCCGCTCGCCTCGGCGCGGGCCAGCTTCTCCTACCTCAAGCAACTCCGCTTCTAGGCGACACCGATGCCCCGCTTCAGCCCCACCCGGTTTCCGCCCGGCTTCTTCGATCTTCCGCCCGATGCCGGGCAGCAGTTGCCCCTCGGCGTGGTCGCCGCATGGACCCGGAGCGCGCAGACCCTGGAAGCGGCGCGTGAGCTGCTCGGGCCGTACACACTGCGAGGGACGGTGGTCAGCTCCGACGCGGCCGGCCTCACCCGGCTCAGCAAGGAGCGCTCGCTGATCGAAATCCTCGCCATGGTCAGCCGCCCCAAGGAGCTGGCCCACGCCTATGGCAGGGCGATCGGCGGCATCCCGATCGGCGTGTGGGCGGCCGACAACACCGCGATGTTCTATCCCGACGGGGTCTCCCCCGATCATGTGGTGAGCATGCTCCTGGCGCTGCTCGACCGGGTGCAGGAAGAGTGCGAAGTGGGCATCGGGGTCTGCGCCCATCGCGGCGAGTTCTACGAGCTCGGGGCGGGGATCTACGGTCTCGATGCAGATCTGGTGGAGGCGATCGCCGAAGACTTCACCGAGGCGGGCGAACTGCTGGTGACCGACACCGTCGCGGTGACGCTGGGCCAGACCGCCTCCTTCGAGCTCACCCTGCGCGGCGACCTGTTCGAGCGCTTCGGCGAGATCCACCGGGTGAACGACGGACCCCGGCTCGGCGGGATCGAGGCGAGCGACTTCCACTACCCGCTCCCCTTCACCGACGAATTCTACGGCGGCCTGGCCCAGTTCCAGCGCACCCGCCGCACCTCGGTGGTGCCACGGCCCGCCTACCGCGAGGTAACGGTGGTGGTCATCGAGCCGGAGCGGGAGGATCGCGAGATACCGGAGGTGGCCGCGCTCAACGATCTCGCGATGGCAGCCGCCATCAAGCGGATCGGGACCGGTCTGGTCGAGGATCTGTCGGGCACCGAGGTGAAGAGCACCAGCGGCCTCTGCATCTACCTCTTCGACAGCGCGAGGCACGCGGTGGACTTCGCCCGGAAGCTCCGTGAGGTTCTCTTGCTGCAGGGGGTCGCGCTCCGGATCGGGATGGACGTGGGTCGGGTGCTGCTGTTCGAGCTCGGCGGCGACCGCCGGGACATCGCGGGCTCCCCGGTGAATGTCGCCTCCAAGCTGGCGCAGGACGCCGGCCGGCTGGGGACCATCATGCTGACCGTGCGGGTGGCGGAGCTGGCGGGCCTCCCCGCGGTGGTGGCGGCGCAGGCGATCCGCGCCGGCGGGGTCACAATCGAGGCCGTGACGATCTGATCAGCCGGCCGCCATGGCGCGGCCGGCCAGCCGCGCGCCCACCAGCGGGAGCAGGATGACGAAGAGCAGGTTTCCCGCCCAGAACCAGCCTGGATGAGGAATCGCCCGGAGATTCATCACCGATGCGCCGAGCAGCACCGCGGCGACGATCATCGCCGGGTGGAGCGACGGGGTCCTGGAGAGCCGGGTCGCAATCCACCCACCTGCGAGCGCCGCCACCCCATAGCCAGCGAGCACCAGCAGCAATGCGGCCCGCGGAAGTTGGGCGACATAGGCGCGCAGCACCTCGGTGTTGGTGAGGTCGAGGTTGGAGGGCGGCGGATAGAGCTGGCCGCCCAGTGCCTCGCAGAGGGTGATGATGACCATCGCCGAGGCGAGACCGGCGAGCACCGCGACGACCCGACGGAGCGTCGGAGACATAGCGACTCCTGGAGTGGGTCGGGCGAATCTACAGCGGGGAGCGCGGGTTGACGAATACCCCGCGCGAGTCCTCGCTTCGACAATGCACCCTGGACCGATGGTCGCATCACAGCCCACAGGTGACGCCATGACGCACCCCACCCGCCTCGACCACTACCGGCGCCTCGGCCACAGCGGCCTGCTGGTCTCGCCGCTTGCGCTCGGCACCATGACCTTCGGCATCGACAATGGCCCCAAGTGGGGATCGGACAAGGAGGAGAGCCGACGGATCCTCGATCGCTACGCGGAGCAGGGAGGCAACTTTCTCGACACCGCCAACCGGTACACCAAGGGGACCAGCGAGAGCTTCATCGGCGAATTCCTCGAGGGGCGCCGACAGCGCTTCGTGATCGCCACCAAATACACCATCACCGGAACGCCGGGCGTTGCCAACTCCGGTGGGAACGCCCGGAAGACCATGATGGAAGCGGTCACCGAAAGCCTTCGGCGGCTGCGCACCGACTACATCGACCTGTACTGGGTCCACGCGTGGGATGGTCGCACTCCGATCGACGAGGTGATGCGGGGACTCGATGACCTGGTGCGGCAGGGCAAGGTGCTCTACGTCGGGATCTCCGATACGCCGGCGTGGAAGGTCGCGCAGGCCAATACCATGGCCGAGTTGCGCGGCTGGTCCCGGTTCATCGGGCTGCAGATCGAGTACAGCCTGGCGCAGCGCACACCCGAGCGCGAGCTCCTTCCCATGGCGCGAGACCTCGACCTCGGAGTGACGCCCTGGTCGCCGCTCGCCGGCGGGGTGCTCACCGGCAAGTTCACCTCGACCGATGCGGCCCCCGAGGATTCCGGGCGGCAGGCCTTTGCGAAGGGGCTGGGTGTCCTCACCGATCGCGTCCTCGGCATCGCGGCGACGGTGAAGGCCGTCGCCACGGAGCTGGGAGTGACGCCCGCGCAGGTCGCGCTGCAGTGGGTGATCCGGCAGCCGGGAGTCACCAGCCCGATCTTCGGCGCCAAGCGGCGCAGCCAGCTCGACGAAAACCTCGGCGCCCTGGTCGTCCCCCTCGTCGACGAGCACCTCGCCCGTCTCGACGAGGCGAGCCGCATCGAACTCGGCTTTCCCCACGACTTTTTGGGGCGGGACAACATCCGGGCGTTTGCCACTGGCGGCGTCACGATTCTGGGCTAGCGCCGGCGCGGGCGCCGGCGCATGACTCTTGAGTGCGAAGCAGGGCGAGCACGGGAACGTCGGGAATGACGACGATCGTGGTGAGCGGCACGACTGAAAAGGCCGGACAGGTCCTCCGCCCGCCGCCCGGGGTGATGGTGCTTTACTAGTGCGTCGACGCCGCTGCCAGCAGCAGACCCGCCGCCGAACCACGATGCGAATGTTGCCGCAATACGGGAGCCGGAGCCGGCAGACGCCCCGAGCGAGCTATCCGGATTGCGGTGCGGGAGCGGGGAGGCGGAAGAGCACCGGGCCGCGAGTGGATGCGCGGAATATCAGCGTCCTCCATATTCTCTGGATGCGCATCCGCCCAGTGGTACTCGCGTTCTCGCTCGCCGCCTCCCCCGTCGCCGCCCAGCAGCCGCAATCATTCGACTGGCCCGCCCTGCAGGAGGAGGGCGCCCGGCTGCTGTCGCAGTACCTCCAGATCAACAGCACCAATCCCCCCGGCAACGAACTCCAGACCGCGCATTGGCTGCAAGCGGTCCTCGCGAGAGAGGGCATCGAGGGGCAGGTCCTCGACACCACCGAGATGGGTGCGGGCCGGGCCAACTTCTACGCCCGCCTGCGCGGCACCGGGAAGAAGAAAGCGATCGCCCTGGTCCACCACATGGACGTGGTCCCGGTAACCCGGTCGCAGTGGACGGTGGAGCCGTTCAGCGGGGAGATCCGCGACGGCTACGTCTGGGGCCGGGGCGCGCTCGACATGAAGGGACACGGCATCATACAGCTCATGGCGCTGATCGCGCTCAAGCGTTCGGGAATCACCCTGGACCGGGACATCGTCTACATCGGCAATGCAGATGAGGAGTCGGACGGTATCGGGGCGATCACCTTCGTCGCCAGGCATCGCGACCTGATCGCGGATGTGGAGTACCTCCTCACCGAAGGCGCCGATACCCGGGTCGAGGGCGGCAAGGTGCGCTGGTTCGGGATCGACGTCGGCGAAAAGCGGCCCTACTGGACCCGCATCGTCGCCGAGGGGAAGACCAGCCACGGCTCGGTGCCGATCGGCGACCAGAACCCGGTGCCTCGGCTCGCGCGCGCGGTTGCCCGCGTGGCCGCGTGGCAGACACCGGTGCGGCTGACCCCGGCGGTGGAGCGCTTCTTCAAGGCGATGGCGGCGGGGGAGCCGGGGGAAGGGAAGCGCTGGCTCGCCGACCCGCGAGCCGCGCTTGCTTCGCCCGCCGGGCGAGCCTGGCTGCTTCGCGAGCCGGAACGCAATGCCCTCCTTCGCAACACGATCAGCCCGACCGTCCTCACCGGTTCCAACAAGACAAATACGATCCCGCAACTCGCATCTGCCGAACTCGACATCCGGCTGCTCCCCGACGAAGACCCAATCGCCTTCCGGCGCGAACTGGTCCGGGTAATCGGGGATCCGCGCATCCAGCTGGAGGAGGTCTCCCCGCTCCCGCCCCGGTACGATGCCCCGCTGGACACGGAGCTCTTCAGGGTGATCGAGCGGCTGGCGGGCGAACTGCTGCCCGGCGTCCCTCTGGCGACGCCGGTCAGTCCCGGCGCGAGCGACCGCCCGACGTACGCCCAGGCGGGTATCATCTGTTACGGCCTCGACCCCTACCTGATCCCGATCGAGGAGAATCGGGACGAAGTCCATGGCAACGACGAGCGATTATCAGTCAGCAATGTCGGCTGGGGTGTCAGGTTCTATGTCAGGCTGTTGCAGGCGGCAGGGCGTTGAACGCGCGTCCACATTGTGGAAAGGCAATTATGAAGGCGGCAGGCTCTTCCATTCGCGTGCGCGACGTGAGTAATTACACTCCCCGCCCCGATGCGACACGATCGCTCCCGGTGGGCGGCTAGAGGAGACATCTCAATGGCACCACGGAAAAAGGCCGTCGCGCGGAAGCCAGTCGCGTCGAGGCGAACCAAGAATAAAGTCACGCTGCCGGCGCCTCGCGTCCGCAGTGTCAACCGCAACCTTCCGCCGGGTATCTGCCGCGTCGAGCAGCCGAGCACCCGCACCTTCGGGTACGTCGTGCGCGTCGGCCACCGGCAGTCTCCCAAGGGATGGCGGCCGAAGTTCAAGGCGTACTTCGGCGACTTCAGCCACGGCGGGAAGAAGCCGGCGCTCGCTGCCGCCGTCCGGTGGCTCAAGACCCTCGAGAAGACCGGTAAGGCCCCCGCGAAGAAGTAAGAGCGGCTCCCGGACGCCGCCGCGCGGACCACGCGCGGCGGTGCTCCGGACGGCAACACAACTCCCGGGACACGGATGTCCTCACGTTTTGCCCTGCTCCTCGCGCTGGCGCTGGCGATAGTCGCTCCGCTGGCAGTCCAGGACCAGGGCGGGACCTTGGTCCGCGCGGGCGCGAGAGTGCTGGCAAAGGCGCCGGTCTTCGGGACCGACTGGCTGTCAGGGCAGTTCGCCAGCGCCCAGGTGCGGGGACGCAAGTGCCTCGGTGTCGCGCTCGACGCCCGGGACGAGGGCGGGGCGTCCATGTTCGTTCTCCTCAGGGGAATCACCACCCTGCGGGTGGACCGGCGCAGCAACACCGAGGTCCGCGTCCTGGCCGACCTGAGTCCGGCGGCGGAGAGCGACTGGGCCGTGATCGACCTGACCGCGCTGCGCCTGCAGGATCAGGGCTGCGCCGGCTCAGCGCCTCCCGCCCCACACTAGCCCGACCCGGATCGCTCCTCCGAGCCCGCAGGCACGGCGGACCCATTGGTCGCTGCACGGTGACCGCCGGCGGCGGGTCTGGCGCGAATCGGCTGCTGCGGCCATCATGTGAACCGTACCCGTCCCTTGCCCATCGTCCGGAGGACCCATGCGTCTGCCTGCCCGCCTGCTGTTCGGCTGCTCGCTCGTCCTCGCCGCAGGTTGCACCGCCGGCGGCGGCGCGGCGACCGACACCAAGGCCGATGAGGCGGCGATCCGGGAGATCGATACCAACTGGAATACCTGGCTCACGACCCAGAACGATTCGGCCATCAGCGCCATCTACGCCGCCGACGCGGTGCTGATGCCGCCGAACATGCCACGGGTCATGGGCGACGGAGTGCGGAAGTTCTGGGCGGAGCTGTGGCCGATGAAGGCGTCGCTGCACCTCGCACCGGGGACCATCGTGGTGAGCGGCGACCGCGCCGTCGAAGAAGGCAACTGGACCTTTGCCGTGCCGACCCCCGCTGGTGAGCAAAAGGACAACGGCAAGTACCTGGTGATCTGGCGCAAGACGGATGGAAAGTGGCATGCGGTGCAGGACATCTGGAACAGCGATAACCCGCCGCCCACGGCCCCTGCCGCGCCGAAGTAACGGGCGAGATCCGCTCCCCGCTTTGCGGGGGGCGGTCCGGGGTGCGCCACTCTGGAGAGGAGGTCCGAGGGTGAGGCGATGACAGCGCCGGAAATTCTCCGGAGTGAACCGGACATCTCGGTCTCGCCCCAGCCGTTTCGCGAGCGCTTGGCTGAGACGGTGTCCTGGTGCCTGCGCCGCGCGAACCAGGACCCGCTCGGGGAAGTGCTCAGAAGTGCGGCCCTCGCTCCACCGGTCGCCGCACCCTGGCCCGATACCGTGCGAGCGGTCGCGGCGGCACGCCTGCTCGCCCTGGGCCGCAGCTGGCGGCGCTCGCTCGACCCGCTCGCCGGGGGGCGCCTGCTGATTCACTTCCCCACCCCTCCGCACTCGCACGGTGCGGCGCGCGCCGTCAGCTCCGGGTACTTCGACACCCAGGACGCACCGCCCTGGGACACCTGGGCCGCGTACATCGAAGAGGCCAGCCGGAGCTATCTCGTGGCCTGGGTTCCGCCTCAGGCATTCCCGGCGGTGACTGCCGCCCTCGAGCAGGCGCCGCGTTCACTCGCCTGGCTGGAAGAGGCGGCGGTGGGGCGAGGGCTGCTCGGACTTTGACTACCGCCCGCTCCGCCAACCCCAGGGCTGCTCCACCCGACTCGATGACGACGATCCGCCCAGCCGCACCGACCGACGAGGCCGCTCTGCTTGCGCTCACCGCCAGGCTCGCCGCCTTCCCGCTCCCGCCCTGGCGGGGCGCGGCGGAGATCGCCGCGGCGGACCACCGGATACTGCGTGAGGCGCTCCATCACCCCGATCCCGCCACGAGCATCATCGTGGCCGGCGGAGACGCGAGCGAGGTGCTGGGGTACGTCTTCTCCACGACGAAGACCGACTATTTCACCGGGGAGCGTCACGGGCACGTGGAGGTTCTGGCCCTCGCGCCGGAGGCCGAGGGGAGGGGACTGGCGCGTCGGCTCATGGAAGCGGCCGAGGAGTGGGCCCTGGAGGTCGGTTACCGCCGGATGACGCTGAACGTTTTTGCGACCAACGCGCGGGCCCGCGGGCTGTACAGCCGGCTGGGCTATGGGGAGGAAACCGTGCACTACCTCAAGGACCTGCGTACGGGCAGGCGCGCCTGATGGCCGTCAGCGACAGCTATCGCACCTGGGTGCTGGAACAGCTCGGCCGGATCATCACCGGCATCCGGGGCCGCAGTATGTTCGGCGGACTGGGGATCTACGCCGGGAACCTGTTCTTCGCGCTCGCCGATGACGACGTGCTCTATTTCAAGGTGGACGACAGCAACCGGGGCGACTTCGAGGAACGCGGGATGGGGCCGTTCCAGCCCTTCGGCGAGGGCGGCGAGATCATGCAGTACTACCGGGTGCCGGAGGAGCTGCTCGACGATCCGGACGCGCTCAGGCCGTGGGCCGAGAAGGCGATCGAAGTCGCACGACGCAAGAAACGGAAACGGCCGGCCGGCTGACCACTACCATCGCTTCGGGCTCCGGCGCTTTCTTTCAGCATGACGCTGATCCCGCTGGAGACCGCGACCGCCGCCGACTGGCTGCAGCGTCTCCCCGACGATGACCTGGTGCTGCTCTACAAGCATAGCCCCCGCTGTGGCGTTTCCTTCGACGCGATCGACGCAATCGAGAGCTTCGCCCGCCAGGAACCCTCGCTCCCGATCTATCAGCTCGACGTGGTTCACCAGCGTTCGCTCTCTCAGGACATCGCCCGTACCCTCGGTGTCCATCACGCCTCGCCGCAGGTCATCCTGCTGCGGGGAGCCCGGCCGGTCTGGCACACCTCCCACCAGCGAATCAGCCTGCCCAACCTCGCCACTCAGCTCGAGGCCGCGCGCCGCAACGCCTCGAACGCGGGCTGATCGGGGCATCCTGGCCGATGCGCGCCCTCCTCTACCTCTGGGTGTCGCCGGTCTCGGCGCCAGCGGCCGGTGTCGCGCTGCTTGCGCGTCTCGGTGGGGGAGTGGTGCAGGTGCGGGAAGGGGTGCTGGAGGCCTGCGGTGGATTCCTGCCCGTGGTCCTCGGACGGATCTATCCCCCTATGTCCATCGCCGCGATCACCCTCGGCCACGTGGTGCTCGCCAGGACCCACGACGACCTGGAGCAGACCCGCGCCCACGAACGGGTCCACGTGCGCCAGTATGAGCGCTGGGGGGCATTCTTTCCGCTGCTCTATCTCGGCGCCAGCTTCTCGGCAGTGCTCCGCGGCGGGCACGCCTACTACGACAATCCATTCGAACGGGAAGCCAGCCGCCAGGCCTAGGACCGTACCTCGCTCATCAATCCCACCGTGTTGCCTTCGCCGTCCGTCAGGAACGCCATCCACAGCTCGTGGTCCGGCAGCTTCGCGATCAGGTGGGGCTCGCTCTCGAACCGGGCGCCCTTCTCCTTGAGCCTGCCGGTGGCAGCGTGAATGTCGCCAACCCGGTAGTAGAGGATCGAGGCCGGGTGATCGAACCTGGGATCCTCCGCCACGCCCAGCATGAGCCGCACGCCGCCCGCGTCGAAGAAGGCGAGTGTCGGTACCTCGAAGAGGAACGGGAGCTCGAGGACGTCGCGGTAGAATCGCACGGCTCGGGGGAGGTCCCGCACCCTGATGGCGATCTGACCGAGGCCGCCGAGCCTCGAACCGTCCGCACCACTCATGCGTCCTCTCCCTCTTCCTTTCCTGCTACCGGGCGCGCCAGCCGACGCTGGCGTGACTGCCGTCGCAGAAGGGAGTCTCTCGGCTCCGGCCGCAGCGGCAGATCGCGAACGAGCTCCGCGCCTGGGTGACACCGGAGGGCAGCTCCAGCGTCACGGGACCGCGCACCAGCGCCGGCCCGTCTCCCAGCACCCGCACGGTCACTGCAGCGTCTGCGGCGGTGTCCGTCCCGGGCGCGATGCCGGGCCGGACCGCCTGCAGGGCGCCACTCGGACAGCGCGCAACGACCGCGGCCACCTCGGACGCCTCGGCCGCATCCGGATGGATCCAGGCGGCCCGCGCGGTATCGAAGACCTTCGGGAGTCCGCGCACGCAGATCGCCGCGTGGACGCAGAGGTTCGGGTCGTAGGTCACGACGATCCCGGGCGACTGATATACCTGCAGGTTCCGGGTCACTGGGCTCGAGTCTTCAGAAACGTCGTGTCCCGGTATACCGTCTGCCCGTCGAGCATGGTGAGCAGCACCTTGGCCTGGTGAATCTCGTGCACCGGAATTGAAAACAGATTTCGATCGAGCACGATCAGATCGGCGGCCTTGCCCGGCTCCAGCGAGCCGGTCTCCCGTTCCAGTCGGGTCGCGTAGGCCGTGTTGATCGTGTAGGCGGCCAGCATCCGCGGCAGGTCCGCCCGCTCCTCCGGCACCAGCACCGGCCCCTCGGGCGTCTCGGGCTCCTGACGGGTGAGGGCGACCTCGATTGCGTCGAGGGGATTGAGGGTCGAAACGGTCCAGTCGCTCCCCCCGGCCACCACGGCGCCGCTGTTCATCACGCTCTCGATCGGATAGAGCCAGCGGGAGCGCGCCGGCCCGAGGGCGGGTACGGTGAGCTTGGTGATGTACTCGTCGGGAAGCGCCCAGTAGGGCTGGAAGCTCGCGATGACGCCGAGCTCACGGAATCGCGGGAGATCGGCGGGATCGATCAGCTCCAGGTGGGCGATGATGGGGCGGGCATCACGCGGACCGTTCACCTCGCGGGCGTGCGCGAGGGCGTCGAGCGTGACCCTGATGGCCCGATCACCGATGGCGTGCACGTGGATCTGGAATCCGTCGCGATCGAATGCCGTGATCCGGGCCCTGAGTTCGTCCGGCTCGTAGTTCAGCGGGCCCCGGTCGCCATGGCCGTCGAGGTACGGGGCCAAAAGCGCGGCGGTGCGCGCTTCGATGACGCCGTCGGCGTACAGCTTGACCGTATTCACCGCCAGCCGGGTGCCGGCCCGGTACCGGGTGCGCAGCTCGCGCAGCCGGGCGGTCTCTGCTTCAATGGGATTGCCGCTCTCGGTGTGGATCGCGGCGGTCACCCGGGCGGTGAGTTCTCCTTTCCGGTCCAGGGCGGCGTAGGCCTCGAGGTACTCCGGCCCCGCGTCGGCATCGGTGATGGCGGTGATGCCGAAGCGGTTGGCCTCGGCGAGCGCCCGGCGCACCGCGCCGATCCGCTGCTCCGCGCTGTACGGCGGCAGCTTCGAGGCCACCAGATCCATCGCCGATTCCCGCAGTGTGCCGCTCGGCTCCCCGGTGGCAGGATCCCGTTCGATGCGTCCGTCGTCAGGGTCCTTGGTCTCGCGGGTGATGCCCGCGAGCGCGAGTGCCCTGGTGTTCACCCAGGCGGAGTGCCCATCCGCCGAATAGAAGAGCGCGGGCCGGTCGGGCACGGCACGATCCAGCATCTCCCGGCGCGGGTTCGCCGCGGGGAAGAGCGGAAGCTGCCAGCCGTTCCCCTTCACCCAGGTCAGGTCGCGGTGCGCCTGTGCATAGGCGCGGATGACACCCTCGGCCTCGGCGGCGTTCTCCGCGTCGTAGAGATTGCATTCGCCCATTTCGAGCCCGCCCGAGAGCGGATGGGCGTGGCTGTCCTGAAAGCCGGGTAACGCCATCCGGCCGACGAGGTCCACCACCCGGGTTTCGCTGCCGATGTACCGGGTGACCCCGCCGTCATCCCCCACATAGACGATGTGCCCCTCGCGCACGGCGAGCGCCTCGGCCCACGGTCGCTCGGCCGACGCGGTCCAGATCGCGCCGTGTCTGAGTACTAGCTCCGCGGGGACCATCGGGGCGCGCCGCTCAATGGCGCAGGCAGCCAGCAGTGGGAGCAGCAGGACGCCGGATCGGCGCATGGGTCCTTCCGGGAGGGATGGTGAGACACGGGGGCTGCCCGTCACAGCGGGCTCGGGTCTTCAGCCGCCGGTCACGGCCGACGGACGGTCCAGCCGGGCAGTCCGCTCAGCCAGGAATACGGATCGACGGCGAAGCCCTCCACCCGGCGGGACACGGCCGCGACGTTCGCGGGCGCATAGAGAAAGACCGCCGGTGCATCCGCGTTCAGGGTATCGAACGCCGCCCGCCACGCCTGGCGCGCCGCCGGCACATCCGCGGCCGCAACCGCCTTCGCGAACAGCCGGTCGAATGCCGGATTGACGTAACCGCCATAGTTGAGCACTCCGATCCCGGCCGCGGTCCACTGATCCGCGAGTCCTCGCGGACTCGGCTCGTCCAGCCAGGCGCCAATGTAGCTGTCGAAGTGTGCGGTGCCCAACCGCTGCTGGAAGACCGGGAAGTCCACCGCCGTCACCGTCACCGCGACACCAGCGAGTCGCCACTCCTCCTGCAGCGTTTCGGCGATGCGTTTCCGGGACGAGCTGGTAGCGGGCACCAGGATATCGAAGCCCAGCACCGCCCCGCTCTTATGGCGCAGGCGGTCCGCGCCCCGGCGCCAACCGGCGGCATCGAGAGCCGCACCCGCCGCAGCGGTGTCGTACGGCAGGACCGTGACACTGTCGTCCCAGACCCATAGCAGCTGGGACATCGGACCCGGCGGCGCCTTGGATCCTGCTCCGAAGACCCCCGCAGCAATGGATGAGCGGTCCACCGCCATCGCGAGGGCGCGCCGTACCGTCCGGTCCCGGAGGACTGTGGACCCGGCGGTCGGTCGTCCCCCCGCAAGCCGGTACCCCAGGAATCCGTACGCCGCCGAGGCGTAGCGCACCGTCCGCAGTGCGGTATCCGCCTCCACCCGGGCCACCCGCTCGGGCGCGCCGATTGATTCCATCAGATCGGCTTCGTGAGAGAGGACCAGATTCAGCGCGGCATCCGGGTCGCTGGCGAAGCGCCAGACCACGGTGCCGATCCTGGTCCGCCGCCCGCCAGCCGTGTCAGCCACCAGTGTGAGCGACTGGCCCCGCTGCCACGCCTGCACCCGGTAAGGCCCGCTTCCCACCATGTGGGCCAGGCCTGTGTCCGGGCCCCAGTTCTCGTGCACCATCCAGCGCCAGACGTGGGCGGGGATCACCCGCACATGATAGGTGGCGTCAAAGAGCTGTTCCGGATAGGCACGGGTGAACCGGATCAGCACGGTCGAGGAGTCCTCCGCGCTGGCCGTCAGCCTTCCCTCGAGGTAGGGTCGCGCCGGCGAATCGAGCACCGAGTCGCTGAAGGCCTGGAATGAAAAGACCACGTCTCCCGCGGTGACCGGCTGCCCATCGCTCCAGCGGGCGTTCTTCCGAAGGTGAAACCGCAGGGTCAGGCTGTCGGCTCGTTCCCACTTCTCCGCCAGCGCCGGCCGGTAAGCGGCGGCATCGATCGGCGCCGCGCCGGGGGCAAGGGTCGCCAGTCGCTCGTAGACCAGGTCGCCGATGTCGCGCCCGACGGTCTCGACGGCCAGCGGCGGCAGCACCGACTGGGGCTCACCTGTGGCCGCAATCACGATGGTATCGCACCGCGGGCAGGGCGCCTCACGGCCGCAACCGATCAGGGCGACGACGAACCCGAGAATCACAGCGGCGGGACGAAAGTGGGATCGCGGCATGAGCAGGTGGTGAGGAGTAAGGCAATACGCGCTCGACGAACACGGAAGGGCGGCGCTTCCCTGGTGACGATGATCGGCCCGGCGCGGACCCCGGGCCGCCGGCTTCAGCCCATGTACCGCTCGCCGAGGACCCGGAGATGGTGGACTTCGTGGCCGGCAATCACCCAGGCGAGCGCCCGCGCGCTCATGATCTTGCCGCTGGCGGTGCCTGTCCGAAGCAGCGCCTCGGGAGTCAGCCCATTCACCAGCGCGAGCGTCGCCTCCCGGACGGCGGCGAATTCTGCCGCCACGTCGGCGAGACTCCGCCGCTCGAAGTCGCCGGCCGGCACGTAGGTGTTCTCGTCGAAGCTCGCCAGCGGGGTTGCGTCCGCTCTCGCAAAGCGGAGCAGCCGATACGAGAAGATCCGCTCGGCGTCGCTCAGATGCCCGACCACTTCCCGGATGCTCCACTTGCCGTCGGCATAGCGGAACCCCGCGCGGCTCTCCGGGATCGCCGCGAGGAACTTGGGCGTGCTGGCCCGCTGCGCGATCAGCGCGGCCAGCGCGTCAGTCCCGCTCACCTCACTGATGTAGGTGCCGTAGTACGGGGCGAATTCGGCAGCATCTGGGCGGGTGATAACCATGGTCCCTCGGGAAAGTGGCGGTTCGCGAAGCCATCGGGCGCCCGAACCGGGTGGAATGTAGAGCGGTGGCGGACCACCCGCGAGAGAGGATAAGGAAGTTCATGAAGCCCGGCAGCCGCAACGATTCATAGCATCTGGATCGCGATGGACTGGCAGGAGTGACCGTAATCTGGGTCACTCGGACCGCATAACCCTCTGCACTGCAACGGAGTGTGACGATTCTGCGCGAACGGCCTTGTAGTTGCCTTTCCACTCGGCCGTAGACAGCGAGGTACTCACAACCCATTCAGGAGATGAAGATGTCCGCGATCAAGTTCTCTTCCGCCGCTCTGGCCGCGGCCGCGTTCCTGGCGGCCTGTAACAGCAGCAGCGGCCCCAGCAGCACTGGCCGCACCGTCGCCTTCCAGTTGGCGACCAAGCAGGGCGCGGCCGCCCCGTTCCACGGCGCCGCGATCGGCCAGGAGATCCTGACCGCCGGCAGCGACACCATCGTGGTGACCGGAGTCCAGCTGGTTCTGCGCAGGATCGAACTCGAGCGGTCGATCTCCTCGCCCGTGTGCGACAGCCTGGCGCCATCGAGTGATGACTGCGAAGAGCTGAAGGCGGGCCCGGTGCTGCTCGATCTGCCCCTCGGCGCCGGCGCGCAGCGCACCTTCAACGTGGCGATCGACACCGGCTCCTACGGGAAGATCAAGTTCGAGATTCACAAGCCGTCGGCGAGCGATGACCCCGCGTTTCTGGCCGCCAATCCCTCGTTCGATGGCGTGAGCGTGAAGATGACCGGCACCTACAACGGGACCGCGTTCAGCTACACCTCGGATCTCGATGTGGAGCAGGAGCACGACTTCGTACCGCCGATCACCGTGACCGACTCGACCGGGGCCAACCTGACGCTCTTCGTCGACCTGAACGGCTGGTTCCTGAATCAGGGCGCGACCGGCCTGATCGATCCGGCCACGGCCAATAAGGGCGGCCAGGCCGAGGGCGAGGTCAAGAGCAACATCGAGACGTCGCTGAACGCCTTTGAGGACGACAATCACGACGGCCACGACGACCACAGCACTGGGCCCTGACCCAGGGACGCCCAACGGGCGGGTTGCTGATTCAGACCGAGGCCTCTCCGGCAACGCCGGGGGGGCCTTCGTCGTTATGAGTCATCACTAGGTTCGGAACCGGGCTCGCGTTGCGGTGCGCCCGGACCCCGCAGACCATATCTTATGGCGCATGACGTCCTCCGCACGTCGCGGCATCCAGTCTGCCCAGGTCGGTTTGCTGGTCAACACCGTCCTGGCGATCATCAAACTGTTCGCCGGCGTCCTGGGCAATGCCTACGCGCTCATCGCCGACGCCGTGGAATCCTCGGCCGACATCTTCTCCTCCCTGATCGTGTGGGGCGGGCTCCGCATCGCCTCCAAGCAGGCCGACGAGGAATACCCGTTCGGATATGGCAAGGCCGAACCGCTTGCCGCGGCCGTCGTTGCCTTGATGCTGATCGGTGCCGCGGCGGGGATCGCCGTGGAGGCCATCCGTGAAATCCGCCTGCCACATCATGCGCCCGCGCCGTTCACACTGGCCGTGCTCGTCGGCGTCATCCTGGTGAAGGAAGTGCTCTTCCGCCGGGTGAGCGCGGTCGGCAAGGAGGTCGCGAGCACCGCGGTGAAGGCCGACGCCTGGCATCACCGCAGCGATGCCATCACCTCAGCAGCGGCGTTCATCGGGATCAGCATCGCGCTGGCGGGGGGCCCCGGATGGGAGTCGGCGGATGACTGGGCCGCCCTGGTCGCCTCCGGGGTCATCATGGTCAACGCGGTGCTGCTGGTCCGGCCTGCGATCGACGACCTCATGGACCGGAGCCCGCGCGGACAACTTCTCGAGCGGATCAGCGCCGCCGCAAGCGGCACTTCCGATGTTCGATTCATCGAGAAGCTCAAGGTGCGGAAGGTAGGCTTTGGCTACTACGTCGACCTCCACGTCCAGGCCGAACCGACGATGACCCTGCGGGAGGCTCACATCCTGAGCGGCCGGGTGAAGTCGGCCATCCGGACGGCCGTCCCCGAAGTAGCGGGGGTCCTGATTCACATGGAGCCGCATGAGGTGTAACATTCCGTTCCAGCCCGATCGTTTCGATCGTGGCGAGAACCCCGAGACAGATTGGCAAGTCATTGCAGTATATTGATTTATGCTCAGGCGATACCCGGCATTTCGATTGCTCTTCTCCCGGACGTGAGCAGCACCTTTTCCTGACCCGTCCCGGAGGAAGCAATGAACACGAAGACCCCGCGCCTGCTGGCGCTTATGACACTCGTGGGCGCGATGGCGGCGTGCAGCGACGGCGGCGCCGCGCCGAGCGCCCGTTCGCAGGTGACGTTCAGCATCTCGAGCAAGGCCATCGGCGCCGCTCCGGCCCGCGTCGCTTTTCTCTCCGACACCCTGACCGGCAACGGCGCCACCGTCGTGCTGGACAGCGTGCAGTTGGTGCTGCGCGACCTCCGATTCAAGCGGATGGAGGATGCCGCCTGCTCCGACGACAGCGGCTCTCTGGCGATGTCGCATGACAGCACCGGCCACGACGGCGCGGGCCACGAAGGCGACGACAACGGCGGCGACGGCCACGATGATGCCTGCGAGTCCTTCAACGCCGGCCCGTTCCTGCTCGACGTCCCGCTCGCCGGCGGCGTGGACCAGGCGTTCAGCGTGGTGGTTGATACCGGCACCTACGATCAGCTCCGGATCAAGATCCACAAGCCCGAGGACGACAGCGCCGACGCGAAGGACGCCGCCTTCCTGGCCGCGCACCCCGAATTCAACAAAGTGAGCATCCGGGTGGTCGGCAGTTACAACGGCACGCCGTTCGTGTTCACCTCGGACGTGAATGCCGAGCAGCGCATCGCGCTGGTGCCGCCGATCACGGTGGCAGACTCGGCCGCGAACGTGGATGTCACCATCAAGGTCGACGTCTCCGGCTGGTTCGCCGACGGGGCGGGTGGCTTCGTCGATCCGGCGACGGCCAACAAGGGCGGCGCGAACGACAACCTCGTCCGCGACAACATCCGGACGTCGTTCCACGCCTTCCGTGACGAGAACCACGACGGGCACGACGACGACGGCAGCGACGACAGCTAGCACCGCGTGCCGTCAGGCGTCAGCCGCCAGCGATCGGAGATCTCTCCCCTCGCTGGCGGCTGACGACTGACGGCTGAAAGGGGCAGAGACCTGAGCGAACCGACCTGGAAGATCGCCATCGTGCGACTCTCAGACAGCTTCCGGACGACGATCGCCGATCTGGCGACCGATCTCGGCGCCGGCCTCCTCGACTGGAAGCCAGGCCAGGGCGAAGCCCCACCGGCAGGAGCCTCCTGCACGCTGCTGCTGGCGGGAGGTGCGGAAAGTGCGGCGCTCGATCTGCTGGGGGCGCCGCCGGCGGGGGTCCATCGATACGTGGTGGGGGCCTCCCCCGATCACCGCCTCGCAGCGGCGGTGCTGCAGCGCGGGGCGAAGGACTACTTCGCGCTGCCGGAGGACCTGGGCCTGCTGCGCCGCTCGCTGCAGCGCGAACGGGATGATGCCGCGGGCAGGGTCAGCGCGGTGCAGTTCGCCGCCGACGAGCGGCGGCTCTCCGGGTTCGAGGCGATCATCGGCACGAGCCCGGCGCTCAAGCGGTCACTGGACCAGGCACGGCGGGTGGCTCAGCATCGCGATGTGACGGTGCTGATCGGCGGGGAGACGGGCACGGGAAAGGAGCTGCTCGCACGGGCGCTGCACTACGACAGCCCGCGAGCCGCGGCGCCCTTCGTCGAGATCAACTGCGCCGCCATCCCGGCCAACCTGCTCGAGAGCGAGCTGTTCGGTCACGAGAAGGGCTCCTTCACCGGCGCGACCGGCGCGAAGCCCGGCCTGATGGAGCTGGCCCACGGCGGCACGGTGTTTCTGGACGAGATCGGCAACCTGCCGCTCGACCTGCAGCCCAAGCTGCTCCGGGCGCTCGAAGGCCGCGAGATCCGCCGGGTCGGCGGGCAGACGACCCGCAAGGTGGATGTCCGGGTCATCGGTGCCACCCACATGGACCTGGCTGCGGCGGTGGGGCGGGGCGAGTTCCGCGAGGACCTGTTCTACCGGCTGAACGTGGTGGCGCTGGTGCTGCCGCCGCTTCGGGACCGGGGGGAAGATATCGAGCTGCTGGCCGAGACCTTCGCGGCTCGGCTCTCGGCCCAGTATGGCCTCCCGAATCCGGTGTTGTCGCCGGAGGTGCGGGCGGCGCTCCGGGCGCACAGCTGGCCGGGCAACGTGCGCGAACTCCGCAACGCGGTCGAGCGCGCGCTGGTGCTGAGCGCACCGGGCACGCTCGACCTGGCGGAACTGCCGGCCGGGCGTCAGACGGCGGAACCGGCGAGGGACGGGGGACTGCCCTTCCCGGCGACGATCAAGGCAATCACCCAGGCGGCATCGCAGGCGATGCTCGACCTGGTGAACGGCAACAAGAGTGAAGCCGCCCGGCGTCTGGGTATATCGCGGCCGCGGCTGCAGCGCATCCTGGATGGCCAGGGCGACGAGGAGTAGGGCGACCGACAGGGCCGCCCCATAACAAGGACCGACTCATGAACCGCAACCATCGCATCGCTTTGCTGACCACCATCGCGCTCGCCGCGGGGGCCGTCGCCTGCAACGATTCCTCGGGGCCGACCAAGCCAATCGTCGTTCCGCCGGGCGCCCTCACGATCGTGACGCTCCCGGCAGCGCCGCCACTCTGCCCGGGCCAAGACAGCGTCGGGTTCTGGGCCCGGACCGATCAAGACCGGGAGGTCGCGATCTATTTCGACGACGGAAGCTGCACGCCGGGCGAGAAGTTCCTGAAGTTCGAGGTCAAGTCGGGTTCACTGTCCAACTTGAACGGCGTCCCGTTCGCCGCGGTGGACTCGGTCTTCATCTGGATCAAGCCAGCGGCTGACAGTGTCCTGTTCGACTTCCAGCCGAGCGGCTTGCGATTCAACGCCTCGCGCCCCGCCAAGCTGGAGCTGGAGTACGGAGAGGCGCAGATCACCGATTCGACGATCGAGAACCAGATCAATCTCTGGGTGCAGGAACAGCCCGGCGACAGCCTGACCCGGGTGGGATCGATCAAGTCGGAGGAGTTCGACGAAGTGCAGGCCGATATCCTCGGCTTCAGCCGTTACGCCCTGGCGTACTGAGAATCCTCGAATCGGCCCGGCGTCCCTCTGGGAAGCCGGCTGGTGACCGGATGCCATGACCGAGTTCTCTTCGTTCTCCGACGATCCCGCCCGCGAGCTGCGTCAGCTCGTGGAGTCGGGGCGCTTCCGTGAGGCCCTCGACGCGCACCAGCGCGCCGACGCCGCGGCGCGCCCGCCGGAGGCGGATCTCCTCGCGGCCACCGCCGCCACTCGGCTGGGAGACTTCGGGGCCGGAGTGACCCTCGCCGAGTCGGCGCTGCAGCACTTCCGCGCCCGCGCCGACACCGACGGCCGGATGCGGGCGCTCAACCTGCTCGGCGTGATCGCCTTCGAGCATGGCCGGCTCGACGACGCCGAGCGCTGCCTGGGTGAGGCGCTGGAACTGGCGCGGGTGGTGGACGACACCCGGATGGCGGCCAATGCCTCCAACAACCTTGCCTCGGTTGCTCATCTGCGGAACCGGACCGACCTCGCGCTCAGCCTCTACCGGACAGCGCTGCTCGCCTACCAGCGGCTGGGCGACCGGCGCGGCACCTCGCAGACCTATCACAACCTGGGTCTCGCCTTCCGGCAGCGGCAGGACTGGATGGACGCCGAGGCGGCGGCGCTCCAGTCAGTGCGCCACGCGGAGCAGGTCGGGGAATGCGCACTGATGGCGCTCGCGGTGATGGGGCGGGCGGAGATTCACGTCGATCGCGGGGAACTCGAGCTGGCCCGGCAGGAGCTGGGGCGGGCCGAACGGCTCTGCCGCGAGGCCGATGATGAGGTGGGGCTCGCCGAGGTGGCGCGGCTCCGCGCGCTGCTGGCACTCAAGGAGGAGAAGTTTGCGGTCGCCGCGGACCTGGCGATCGCCGCGCGGAGCGTCGCCGCGAAGTACGGGATCCTGCAGCTGCAGGCGGAATGCGCCGGGGTGGCCGCGGTCGCGCTGCGCCGGCTGGGACGCACCGCCGAGGCCGATCTGCACCGCGAGGAGGCAGCCCGGCTCTTCGAGCGGCTGGGCGCGGAGAAGCTCAGGTCCGACCTCGAAGCGATGCTCTCGTAGCCCTGCCGTTCATTCCTTCCAGACGTACATCATGAAGTAACCCACGGTCGCGAGACTCATCGACGCGACGGTGAACGACTTGTGCGGCGTCCACCCGCCGCGCTTTCCGGCGGCGATGCGGGCGTCGATCTTGGCGACGGTCGGCGCCTTCGAAATGCCGTAGATCATCGCGGCGTCGGAGGCGAGCATGATCACCGAGTGGACCCAACGCCGGGGCTTCCCCTGCTCCACCTTGCTCGCCGCGGCCAGGTTCCACACGCCGGTCACCGTGTTCACCGTGAACGCGCCCGCGAGCAGGTAGGCCGCCGGCTTGTGGACCTTGTCGGCCCAGAGCGGGGCGGCGCTTCCCTTCTGCAGCTCCTGCTGCCCTGCCAGATACTCGAGTACGAAGAGCGGAAGGGTGCCGTACCCGATGATCCGGTGAATGTCGAGACGCTTGTAGTAGCCGTCGGAGAGCATGATCGCCCGGTGCCGGCGAACCGAATCGGGGACCAGTCCTCCTCCCCACGACGCCGGAGCGCCGGGACTCTCCGCGAACGCCTCGATAGCGGGCATCTTGGCCGCCTCGGGGAGAGTGCGCACGTTCGAGAGAGTTGGCGCGAGGCTGACCAGCGCCTGCGCCAGGATCACAGCGGGAAGGCCCATCACGACTCCGGATTGGATCGGGGGATCTCGATTCAGAGTAGCGTGACGGGCCTGTTTTTCAAGGTGACGGCGGTCACCCCGGCTGCGCGAATGCTACACCGCCAGTCGGGCTTCGCCCCAGAGCTGCTTCTGCTTGTCGCTCTCGTAGAGCTTGGCGAGGTCCACCACGACGTTCTTGCCCTCCTTGCGCAGCGCGAAGCGATCCATGTTGCGGGTGGCTCGGCCGCTGATGAAGGTGCCGTCCGGCTGGTATTTCGATTTGTGCTTGGGGCACTGAAACCGCCCGTCGTCGCCCAGCCACTTGAGGGCGGTGTTCTGGTGGGGACAGGAGAGCGCGAAGGCGAACAGCGAACCCTTCCAACGGACCAGGATCACCTCGTTGTCGCGGTCGATGGTTGCTCCGTCGCCGGCGGGAACCGGATAGGTCGCCTCGTCGCCTGCGGCCCGGAGCGCCCGACCCAGGCTGATCGGCAGTGCGGCCGCCTCCCGAGGCGTGGCGGAAAGGGCCGCCATCACGGCGGCGACGGCGAGGGTGGCGTCCTTAAGGAACTGGCGGCGGCCGGGCAGGCCGCAGCCGCTGGAACAGTCGGTCACGAAGAGTCTCGTCAGATGACGTTAGGCAGAATCGAACCGGCGAGCACCACGGAGAACCACAGCACAAGGCTCACCAGCGAAGCGGCGCGGAGACGACGCCAGCCACGGGCGTCGGAGGGATCGCCAACCTCCAGGCTGCGCTCGGCCAGGAGCATCACCCAGCCGTTGAAGAGCAGCAGCGCCACCAGACCCATCTTGATCCAGAAGGCCGGGGCGCCGATCAGCGACTCGAGGTCGGCCGCGAACATGAGCAGCCCGCTGAACGCCGTCACCGCCAGGGCGGTGACCACGATCGGGTGAATGGCCGCGAGATCCCGGAGATAACGGGGATGCTCGGGCGCGGGGGCGGCCGCCGCCCGCAGGGTGGCCCGGTCGGCGGCGAGCGCGAAGCCGCCGGCCGTCATCATGCCCCCGAAGTGGCCGAAGCTGACCGCGATCTGCGCGATCTTGCTGCCGTTGTAGAAGTCGGCCCACGGCGCCACGGCCGCGGCCATCGCATGCACCAGTGACATGGCGGTCAGTCCTTCCAGATGAGCATCATCAGGTAGCTGCCAAGCGCGAGCCCCATCGAGCCGATCGCGACATCGCGGTGGAGTCTGGCTCCGGACTGTTGATTGAACGGGGTCGACGTCCCGCCGAAGCGGTCTTCATGCTCCGGTGCCGTCGCCCCCACCACCACGAAGCCGGCGTCCGCCACCAGCATGGTCAGTCCGTGCACCCACCGCCGGGTCCGCCCCTTCGGCTCCTTGCGGCCCTCCCAGAGATTCCAGACCCCGGTCACCGTGTTCACTGCGAACAGGCCGGCGATCCCCGCCGCCAGCGGGCCGTGCACGTCGCGGGCGAGGCCGTGGGAGCCGGGATGGTTCCAAAGTTCCCGTCCCGCAAGGTATTGGGCGACGAACAGAGGCACTGTGAGGTAGCTCGCAACCTGGTGGATCTTGAGCCGGGTGTAATAGCCATCACTGTATTCGATGGCCTTGCGTCGACGGGTGGTATCGGGGCTCGTCACCCCGGGCTCGCCCGACGCGCGGCCAGCGGTGGGAATGACGGGGAGGAGGGCGGCGGTGGTCGCTCCGAGCAGGGAGAGATTGTCCAGCGACGGGGCGTAGCTCGGCGGTGCGCTGTCCGGAACGGTTGCGGCGACGATGGCGGTATCCTGTGGTGGGGACAGCAGGCCGATTGCGAGCAGGGCGGCGTTGGTGAGCATCGGGATCCATCTTCAAGGGGGTCGAGCTGCAGAGTAGTTCACGGAAGTGAATCGAGCGTGAACGCCGCCTACCAGTGCACGCACCATGACACCCGCAATCCCCGGGCCTCCCGCGGCTGAATCGAACCGCTTCAGAAATCACGACTTGCGCTGTTCATGCCGGTTTAATGTGCAACGCGCCGAGCCAGAGTGGCTCGGCGCGTTGCTGGGCGCAGACGAATTGGCGCGGACCGCGCCGGTCAGGGATTCTCGAGTACCACCGCAGTTCCGTAGCACAGCACTTCCGTCACCCCTGGCATCAGCTCACCGGCGTCGTAGCGGATCCCTATGACCGCGTTGGCACCCACTTCCTCCGCGTGCACCAGCAGGATGTTGAAGGCCTCCTCGCGAGCCGCTTCGCAGAGGCGGGTGAACATCGTGATGTTCCCGCCGAAAACCGTCTGGATCTTGGCGCCCACGGTGCCGAAGACAGAGCGGGACCGTACGGTGATGCCGCGAACCACACCGAGGGTCTGGGCGACGCGATAGCCATCGAGCTGGAACGCGGTCGTGGTCAGGCGTGGATCGATCGCCATGCGGTCTACTCCTCTTCCGTGTGATCCTTCTTGTGCTCCGCGGCGACTTTCGCCGTCACCTCCGGCGGGGCCTCGGCGTAGCCGTGCGGGTCCTGGTGGAAGGTACCACGGCCATGGGTGATCGAATGCAGGGTGGTGGCGTATTTGTACATCTCCGCCTCGGGCACGATCGCCCGGATGCGGGTGAGCCGGCCATCCTGATCGGTCCCGAGGATCTGGCCCCGGCGGGCGGAGAGATCGCCCATCACGTCACCCAGCAGGTCGGCCGGGGCCCAGACCGTCACGTCCATGAGGGGCTCGAGCAGGATCGGCCTCGCCTTGCTGGCGACGTTCCGGAAGGCGAGGATGCCGGCCATCTTGAACGACATCTCGTTGGAATCCACATCGTGGTATGAGCCGTCAAAGCATTCGGCCTGGAAGTCCACGAGCGGATATCCGGCGATGACTCCGCGCACCGCCGCCTCCTGGATGCCCCGGTCGACGGCCGGGATGTACTTGTTGGGGATCACGCCACCCACGATGTTGTCGACAAATTCATAGCCGCTGCCCCGGGGACGACCGGCGAGCCGGATCCAGCAGTCCCCGTACTGGCCGCGCCCGCCGCTCTGCTTCTTGTGCTTTCCCTGGCCTTCGCCCCGGCCCTTGAGCGTCTCCCGATAGGCGACCCGGGGGCGCACCAGCTCCGCGTGGACCCCGAACTTCGCCAGCAACCGGCCGAGCACGATCTCGAAGTGGCGCTCTCCCATGCCGTGGATCAGCGTCTGTCCCAGCTCGGAGCTGTACTCGAAATGGAAGGTCGGGTCCTCCTCGTGCAGCTTATGCAGCCCGGCCGCGAGCTTGTCTTCCTCTCCCCGGTTCTTCACCACCACGCCCGCGGTCGCGACCGCTTCCGGGTAGGGAATCGGCGCCATGTGGACCGAGTGATCCCTGCGGCAGAAAGTGTCGTTGGTGTGGGTGTCGCGCAGCTTGGCGACCGACCCGATGTCGCCGGCGTTCAGCTCGGGGACCTCGATCCGCTCGCGCCCCTGCTGCAGGGAAAGGTGGTTGAGCTTCTCCGCGACGTTGTGCTCGTGATTCCAGACCTCCTCGCCCGTCTTCACCCCGCCCCGGTAGAGCCGGAAGATGGTGACGTCCCCGACGTGGGGTTCGGAGATGGTCTTGAAGACATGCCCCAGCAGCGGGGACCCGTCATAGTCGCCTGACTGCTCGGGGAGCGGCGCCTCGACCGGCGACGGGAGCAGGTCCACGATCTCGGTGAGCAGCTGGCGCATCCCGTAGGTCAGGGTGGCGCTGCCGACCAGCATCGGCACGATCTCGCCCGCCAGCACCCCCTTCCTGAGCGCGGTGACGATTTCGGCCCGCGACAGCTCCTCGCCGCCGAGATACTTCTCGAGCAGCGCGTCGTCGGTCGCGGCGATCGACTCCACCAGCTGCTCATGGTACTTGGCGTAGCTGTCCTTGACGTCCTCCGGGAGGGGAACGGTGTCGTACTCGCCGGTCTTGGTCCCCTTGCGGTAGGTGAGCGCCTCGTCGGTGAGCAGATTGATGATTCCGTGGAAGTCGGCGCCGTTGCCGATCGGGATCTCGACGGGGACCACCTTGGGGGAGAGGTGCGTCTTCACGTCGTCGAATACCCGTTCGAAATTGGCCCGTTCACGGTCCATCTGCCCGACGAAGATCAGCCGGGGGAGGTGCAGCCGGTCGCAGATCTCCCAGACCTTCTCGGTACCGACCTCGACCCCTCCGGTGGCGTTGAGCACCACGACCGCGGCATCAGCCGAGTGGAGGGCCGCGGTGGCTTCGCCGAGGAAATCGAGGAATCCGGGACTGTCGAGGAGGTTGATCTTGCAATCCATCCATTCGGCGAAGGCGAGGCCGAGGGAGATGGAGTGCTTGCGTTCGATTTCGTCTGCGGAGTAATCGGTGAGGGTGGTGCCTTCCTGGATGCTGCCATGTCGCTTGCTGGAACCCGCGACGAAGGCGAGCGCGTCAACGAGGGTTGTCTTGCCAGCCGCCCCGTGGCCTACCAATGCCACGTTGCGGATGGCCTTCGAGCCATAGACCCGCATAGGGCCGACCTCCTTGTAGGGGTTGGGCTATGATGCGGGCCAGACGGTGGCGTGTCAAATGGCACCGGATGAGAAGTGGGTGAAATTCGGTTCAGACCTTGACCCTGCGGGTCCGTAAGGGGAATTTCCTAGTCGCCGTGGGGCTCTCCCAGCCCCCTTTCAGGACTCCCTCACAGCGGCCGTCCAACCGTCGGGCGGCATTCCCACTCCCAGGGCTCACTTACCCAGGAGGGCGTTTGCGCCGCCTTCGTATAGGCATACTGGATCTCGTCACCAAGAGTCCCAATCCGTCCCTCTATGGGCGGGTCATGAATCCGAACCTGGCGAGCATCATGCCCCAGGCCATCGGCGTCTGGTGCCAGCAAGCGGGTCACGACGTCCGTTTCGTCTGTTACACCGGAATGGAGGACCTGCTCGCGGAACTCCCCAGCGACCTCGACCTGCTCTTCATCGGGGCCTTCACCCAGTCGGCGCAGCTCTCCTACGCCCTCAGCGCGCTGTTCCGCAGCCGCGGCGCGGTGACGGTGCTCGGCGGGCCGCACGCACGCTGCTACCCCGAGGACGCGGTCAAGTACTTCGACTACGTCGTCGGCTTCACCGACAAGAAGGTGGTGGACGACATCCTGACCGACTGCGCCCAGCACCGGCCGACCGGGCAGTTCCTGAGCGCCGCCAACCAGCCTAACGAGATCCCGTCGCTCGAGGAGCGCTGGACCTTCATCCAGCCGACGCTCGCCAAGGCGCCGACCATCAAGATCGTGCCGATGCTCGGCAGTCTCGGCTGTCCGTACACCTGCAGCTTCTGCATCGACTCCACCGTCGACTACCAGCCGTTCAGCTTCCAGCAGCTGCGCGACGACCTGTCGTTCGTGCTGACCAAGTTCAAGAACCCGATCATCGGGTGGCACGATCCGAACTTCGGTGTCCGGTTCGACGACTACATGGAGGCCATCGAGGCGGTGGTGCCGCAGGGCCGCATGCGGCACATCGCCGAAAGCAGCCTCTCGCTCCTCTCGGAGCCGCACCTCAAGCGGCTCCGGCAGAACGGCTTCCAGGCGATCCTGCCGGGCATCGAGTCCTGGTACGACCTGGGCAACAAATCGAAGACCAGCCGCACCGGCATGGACAAGGTGCGGCAGGTCTCGGATCACGTGAACATGATCCTCCGGTACATCCCCTACATCCAGACCAACTTCGTGGTCGGGATGGACGGTGACGCCGGCGACGAGCCGTTCGAGCTGACCAAGAGGTTCATCGACCTCTCGCCCGGTGCCTTCCCGGCGTATTCGCTGCTGTCGGCCTTCGGGCGGGCGGCGCCGATGAACCTCGACTACCAGCGGGCGCGCCGGCTGCTGCCGTTCCCCTTCCACTTCCTGAACAACAATCACGCGATGAACGTGAAGCCGCTCAACTACACATGGAAGAAGTTCTACGACCATGTCGTGGATGTGACGCGCTACTCGTTCTCGTGGAAGGCGATCGCCCGCCGTATTCCGGCGACGCCGACCGCGATCCCGAAGTGGATGAACGTGATGCGCGCGGTCTCCAGCGAGGGCTTCGGGCGGATCAAGTACCACACCACGATCCGCAAGCTGCTCGACACCGACAAGACCGTCCGCGACTACATGGAAGGCGAGACGACGGTGCTCCCGGAGTTCTACCATAACCGGATCCGGAGCGAACTGGGCTCGCTGTACCAGTGGCTGCCGGAAGGCGCCCTGGAGCACGATCCCAACGCCTACCTCAAGAGCACGACCGAGGTCTCGCCGCTGGTCAGGATGGTCGGCAAGACCACCGCGGGGACCCGGCGGGCGGAGCCGAAGGCCGCGGCCCCGATCCTCCAGGCCGCACCACCGCAGAGCAGCAGCTGATCCGCGGCAATTCGCGCCACTGCGCGTAAATCGGGGGAGGGGGCCGCGGCGTGCAGCGGCTACCCTCCCCCGATGCGTTTCGTCACCGATCTGATCCGGCCCGCCTGCCTGGCCGAACTGCGGCAGAGCCTCGAGCGACTCGCCCTGCTCGGGCAGGGGCTGGGCGTGCTCAGCGATGAGGAGGCGCGACTGCTCCGCCGATTGGCCTACCGCGTGGCGGCGGAGCGGGTGAGAAGCGGGCAGTAGAATGTCGGCGACTTCCCGCGCCTCACCCCCTGTCTCTCACTGCCTCCCGTACACTCGGACCCAGGCCCGCCCCCGCTTCAGTTCGCTCCGATAGAGAAACTCGATTCGACGAATCACCCGAGCCCCGCCGGGAAGATCGATGGTCCGGCTCCAACTGCCCTCTCGAAAGACGAAGCGGGTCTCCGGCGAGAAGCTCTGACCGTCTCCGAAGATGATCCGCACATTGTATATCTCGAGATTGCCCCCTTCCACCTCGAGCCTGAGCGCCGTAAACCGGCCCTCGGCCGCGGTGACGGGAATGACGTCCTTCTCGGCTCGGAAACTCACCCGCCTGGTGCCAAGCAGCTCCCAGTCGCCGCGCAGCGTGGCGGGAGAGAGTCGGGGTTGCGAGGGGGCGCAGACGGTGAACAGGACGGCGGTGAGCAGGGCAAGCATGGAGGATTCCTCGTTGGGATTCGCGAGGGGGACGCGGGGCCGGCAGGAATGTTAGCCGTGTGACGCGTGGCACACCGGGCCGGGAGGGTCGTCCCGGTCCGGTGGCGCCTCCACGTCCGGCGAGGAAATCAGCGGGACGTCGCCCGTTCGATCAGGACGGAGGTAACCAGCTGGGCGACCGGCACGACGATCAGCGGCGTCCCATCGTTGGTCGCGTTCACGGCCAGGATGCCCAGCCCGCCAAGCGCGGCCGACGCCAGCAGCGACAGCCCGTAGTTGCCCCGCCGCCGGTTGGCCAGGTGGACCCCCAGCGGGAGGAGCACCGATTCGCCGGCGATGGCACCGTAGGCCGCTTCTTCGAGTCCGCAGGAGTCATCACCGCAGATGAGGCTGCCGCCGCCGAGCTCGTAGCCGATCAATCCGCCTGCGAAAAAACCGACGGTACCGCCGCCTAGCCCCGCGGCGACCATGCCGACGGTCGAGGCGCTGTGCCCGGCCGGTGCGGCGGCCGGATTGGAGAAGACGCTGGGGGCCCTCCAGCTCTCCCAGTGTGCCGCCTGCTGCTGGGCGGTCAGGGGCGAGGCGGTGGCGATCAGCGTGAGCAGCGTGATGGCAGTACGAACAGTCATGTTCCCGTCCTGTGTGAGGTCCGGCGGAATCCTCGCCGCGATCCGTGACTCGGCCGTGACCCGGCAGATCAGCGATACCCGGCGGCCTGGAGCTGGAAGAGTTCCGCGTAGAGCCCACCCAATGCCAGAAGCTGCTCGTGAGTTCCCTGCTCCAGCAGTTCTCCGTCCTTGAGCACCAGAATCCGGTCGGCCATGCGCACCGTGCTGAATCGGTGACTGATCAGCACAGCCATCCGGCCCACGGTCAGCTCGGCGAAACGCTGAAACACTTCATACTCCGCGCGGGCATCCAGGGCGGCGGTTGGTTCGTCGAGGATCAGCAGCTCGGAGTCCCGCAGGTAGGCGCGGGCCAGCGCCACCTTCTGCCATTCACCACCGGAGAGGTCCACCCCGCCTTCGAACCGCCGGCCGAGCAACTGCCCGTACCCTCCCCTGAGCCTGGCGGCGACGCTGTCCGCGAGGCTGCGCTCGGCCGCGGCTTCGATGGCGGCGCGGTCCTCCAGTTTGTCGATGTCACCCACGGCGATGTTGTCGCGCAGGGTGAAGTCGTAACGGAAGAAGTCCTGGAAGATGACGCCGACATGGCGGCGCAGACTCTCCACATCGTACTCCCGCAGGTCGCGGCCGTCGAGCAGGATCCGCCCTTCGCTCGGGTCGTAGAGCCGGGCGAGCAGCTTGGCGAGCGTGGTCTTGCCGGCGCCGTTCTCTCCCACCAGGGCGATGCGGTCGCCGGGCGCCAGCCGGAACGAAAGGTGCCGGACCGCCCAGCGTTCCGACGCGGGATAGCGGAACCCGACATCCTCGAAGACGAAACCCTCCCGGAACGGGGTGGGCACGGCGGGTGCGCCCGGCGCCGAGCGGATCCGGGGCTCCACTTCAAGGAAGGAGAACAGGTCCTCCAGGTAGAGACTCTGTTCCACCAGCTGCGACACCGACAGCAGGGTCCGCTGGATCAGGTCCCGGCTCTGGCGGAACGAAGCGGCGAGGAAGGTGAGCACGCCGATCGTGAACGGCCCCGCCGGCGACTCGTAGCGGGTGACGGTGAGGTAGATGATCGCGCCATAGGCACCGTAGTACCCGAGGGTGCCGACGAGGGCCAGCAGCGAGGCAACGATGGTCCGCCGTACGGCCAGCGCCTTGTTGGCTTCGTAGAACTCGGTCGACAGCTCGGCGTAGCGGCCGACGAGAAACCGGGCCAGCCCGAACAGCTTGATCTCCTTGGCGGAGATGTCGCTGGCGCCGATGTAGCGGAGGTAGTCGAGCTGGCGGCGCTCCTCGGTCCATGAAAAGAGCAGCGAATAGGCAAGGGCCGCGAACCGGGTCTCGCCGAGGAACGAAGGGAGCACCGCCAGGGCGAGCAGGACCAGCAGCCACGGCACGTAGACCGTGAGCGCCACCGCAAGGGTGATCAGCGTGACGAGGTCCTGCACCGAGGCGAGCAGGCCGGTCACCAGCCCGATGCGCCCCACGGTCTGCCGGCGGGCCCGCTCGAGCTTGTCGTAGATCTCCGAGTTCTCGAGCTGCTCGAGATCCAGATTGGCGGCGTGTTCCATCAGCTCGACGCTGGTGCGGTTGGCCACGAGGTCGCCGAGCAGCGACTCCACCAGCGCGGAGCCGCGGGCAAGGAGCTCACCGAAGACCGCCAGCCCGAATTCCGCAGCGACCAGCAGCGCAAGCCCCGTGTAAGGCCCCCCGTCGTGCAGGCGCGGCGGGGCCGCCCCGCCCACCAGCCCGACGACCGCATCGATGATCAGCTTCCCGATCCAGAGGACACCGACGGGGAGCACCGCCCGCAACGCCGCGCAGCACCACCATCGCCGCGCTGTAGCCGCGATGGGTTTCCCACACCAGCCTCAGCAGGCGCGGCAGGTGCCGGGTCGCCCGGAGGCGCACCCGCCAGGAGGGCGGCGGCTCGAGCGACTTTATCGCTCGGCGGGGTGGGCGGGTCGGAGGCTGGGGGATCGTCATCCTGGCGTAAGGTAAGGGGCTGCTTGTGACCAGGGAAAAGGGAGGAGAGCCCCGGCGGCAGGGCCCTGCTCTGGACCAGCCCCGCATCGGGCGGTAGTTCTCACCCGACCTCTTTCCCCCATCCCTCTTCCCCTGCCACCATGTCCCCCTTCTGGCACGATCTCCTGATCCCCGGCGTGTCGCTGGCCGAGAAGGTCATCCGACCGATCCTGGTCTACATCTTCCTGGTCGGTGGACTTCGACTCGCCGGCAAGCGCGAACTGGCCCAGCTCAACCCCTTCGACCTCGTGGTGCTGCTGACCCTGTCGAACGCGGTGCAGAACGCCATCATCGGCGATGACAACTCGGTGCTCGGCGGGTTCATCGGTGCCGCCACGCTGCTGCTCGTCAACTACATCGTCGTGGTCATCACCTACCGGAATCGCAGGCTCGCCGCGGTGATCGAGGGCGGACCCGACGTCCTGATTCACGCCGGCACCATCAACGAGCCGCGGCTCCGCGACGAGAAGATCACGGTCGAGGAGCTGGAGGCCGCCGCCAGGAAGCAGGGGTTCCCCTCGCTCAAGGAGGTCGACCAGGCCATTCTCTACCCGGGCGGGACCTTCTGCTTCATCGGGCGGGTGCCGTCCTCCGATGCGATCCATCACCACCAGATCATGCGGGAGCTGGACCTGCTGCGGCGGGAGCTGGCCGACCTGAAAGCCAACTGAGGTAGATTCATTCCATGCCAATCGCACTCGTCACCGGGGCAACCGAAGGAATCGGCCGCGCCACCGCCTTCGCGCTGGGCCGCGCCGGCTATGCCGTGGGCGTCTGTGCCCGGACCCCATCCACGCTGCGCAGCCTGCTCGATGATCTCGCCGCGGCGGGCATCACCGCGGCGGGCCATCCCGCCGATGTCGGGCTGGAGAGCGACGTGCACGCCATGGTCGCCACGATCACCGCGTCCCTCGGCCCCATCGACGTGCTGGTGAACAACGCCGGCGTCGCCATCCTGAAGTCATTCGATCAGCTCACCCTGGACGAATGGGACACGACGATGGGCACCAACCTGCGCAGCATGTACCTGGTGACCCGTGAGGTCCTGCCGGGGATGCGCACCAGGAAGCGGGGGGCGATCGTCAACATCTCGAGCCTGGCGGGCCGCAACGGCTTCGCCGGAGGCACCGCCTACTGCGCCTCGAAGCATGCGGTGCTCGGATTCAGCCGCGCCCTGATGATGGAGGTGCGCAAGGAGGGCGTCCGGGTCATCACGATCTGCCCGGGCACGGTGGACACCGCACTGATCCGCAATCAATCGACATTGACACCCAACCTGGCGACGGTGCTCCACGCGGAGGATGTCGCGGAAACCGTGCTCAGCACGCTCCACCTCCCCGAACGGGCCACCGTGAGCGAACTCGACATTCGACCGAGCAACCCCTGACGGGCCCTCTTGCTCCCCCTCCAGTCGCAGGGCCCCGATGCCGAGAATAAGTGTCACGATGTGCGTCTGCCGGCGGTTTCCGTTTGAACGCCTCCTGCCCCTCGTGCGGGCGGAGGGGTGGTCGCTGGCGGACGTGATGCGGGAGACCGGCTGCGGCGACAACTGCGGACTCTGTCGGCCGTACCTGCGGCGGATGCTGGAAACCGGAGAGACAGCCTTCCACGAGTTACTGACGGAATAGGGCAGGCAGGGCGCCTGGGCGGGGCGGCCACGACGGCCCCTACAGCCGTTTCCTGTGAGGAAAACCCAGCTCAGGGACAAGCGCACGGTATGGCCGCACCGACCACGATCTCGCTGCCGAAGGGAGAGCCGGCAATGCGCCCGGCTCCCTTCGGGCTGCTGGCGGGCGGGCTCGGCCTGGCGACCGCGGGGACCTGGGCGACTGCGCGCGGCGCTTCCCTCGGCTGGGCCCTGTTGGTCCTCGGCGCCGTTGCCCTCGGGCTTGGAGTCCGCGGCTTGCTGGTGCACCTCCGGACGGAGCGTGCGGCCCGAGTGGAGGCAGAGAGCCGGGCGGCGCTTCGCGACCAGGAGCTCACCTGGCTGCAGCAGGCAGCCGGGGTGATGGTCTCCGATGATTCGCTCGAGCATGTCCTGCAGGCGGTGGCCTACGCGGCGGCCGAGCTGCTGGCGAGCGAGAGCGCGGCGATCGGGTTCGTGGTGGAGGAAGGCCGCTTCGTCCGGATCGCCGCGGGGACGGGCAGGATCGTGGTCACCCGCGATCGGCTCCTGCCGGTGGATCATTCGCTGCTCGGGTCGGTGGTGACGGAAGAGGCGCCGCTCACCTCCTCGGACATGGACGCCGATCCGCGCAACTTTCCCATCCCCGACCTTCCGCTCAAGACCCTGGTAGGCGTACCGCTCCGGTCCTCCGGCATGGTGATCGGCGTGCTGGCCGCCTTCAACCGGAGAGACGGGCGCCCCTACGGCGACGCCGACGTGCACCTGCTGCAGACGCTCGGCGACCAGGTCGTCGTGGGCCTCGACCGGGCGCACGTGCTGGAGGAGAGCCGGCGGAAGGAAGAGGCCCTGGCCGACCAAGAATCGCGAGTTGATCCGTGCGACCGAGCTCAAGAGTCAGTTCCTCGCCAACATGTCGCACGAACTGCGCACGCCGCTGAATGCCATCAACGGCTTCTCGGACCTCCTGCTCACCGAGGAACTCGGCGCGCTCAACGAGTCGCAGCGGGAATTCCTGGACTCCATCCTCCGCAACGGGAATCACCTGCTCGGCCTCATCAACAGCGTACTCGACCTGGCCAAGATCGAAGCGGGGCGGATGACGCTGACCCTGGCGTCCACGGACCTGCGCGAGATGATCCTCGGCGCGGTGACCGACACCGCCCCGCTGCGGACCGCCAAGCGTCAGCAGATGCGGCTGGAGATCGGCGACGACCTGCTGCCGGTCCTCGCCGACGGGTTACGCATCCGCCAGATACTTTTCAACCTGCTCTCCAACGCCTCGAAGTTCACGCCGGAAGAAGGGCTGGTCACGGTCTCGGCGATCGCGACCCGGGCTCCCCTGCCGCTCCCGGCGGAGCGGGCCACAGACACCCAGCGATACGTGGCCAGGGATGCGCTCTGGGTTTCGGTGCGGGACACCGGGATGGGGATAAAACCGGAGGACATGCCCAAGCTGTTCCACGAATTCAGCCAGGTGGACCCGTCCGCCAGCAGGCAACAGCAGGGCACCGGACTGGGACTGGCACTATCGCACCGCTTCGTCGAGATGCATGGCGGCAGCATCGGCGTGTGAATCGGTGTACGGAACCGGTGCCAGCTTCTGGTTCATCCTGCCGACGGAGGGCCCGCTGCGGCGACCCTCGGGAAGCATCGAAATCGTCCGGCCTTTGGTCGCTGTCGAGAGTCAACCGGCGTGAACCTCTTCGTCCGCTGCGCGGCGCTCGCGGCGATGCTCGCGCTGCTCCCGGCGGGAGCCCGACCCCTCAGCGCGCAGTCCGCCGCGACCGTCGGCGTGGAGCTGGGATACCGCAGGGCCGATTTCTACGGCTCCGGGGCGGCGGGAATCCAGGCTCGCAGCGGTGCGGTCGCCGGCGCCTACTTCCGGGTTCCCCTCTCGGGGTGGCTGTCGGTGCAACCGGGCCTCCTCATCGCCAGCAAGGGCGGCACAACCACCGTGACCACGGGGACGCCCTCCGGTCCCGCTCCGGTTCGAACTCGACCTCGTCTACCTCGACCTTCCCCTTCTGCTGCGAGCCCGGATTCCGGCGTTCGCCGGCACCAAGCTGGTCCTGATCGCCGGCGGCGTGCCCGGTGCGCGGATAGGGTGCAACGTGGAATTCAGCCAACCGGGATCCCCGCTGGTCCGCACACCATGCAGCCAAGCCACACCAGCAACCTTTCGGACCTGGGACGTCGCGCTCGAAGGCGGCGTCGGCCTGGGCATCCCGATCGAGAAGAACGAGCTCTCCCTGGAGGCGCGATACAGTCGCGGGCTCCGTTCCGTCAGCGATATCGCCAGCCTCCGGAATCGTGGGTTGAGCCTCCTCCTCTCCGTGCCCTTCTAGGGCTCCCGCCTCAGCCTGTGGCCGGGCGGCATGGAAGTCGTGAGCGGCTAGACGCTCGGAACGGGGCCGGGGCTTCCCGCCCGACCGCCCTCGCGAGTACCTTCACATCGCTATGCACCGCTCCCGATTCGCCCGTGCGCAGGCCTTCCTGCTCATGCTCGTCCTGATGGGCGGGGGTTTCGGGCTCCCGCTGGTGGACGCGGTGCTCTTTCACCAGCACGGGCTGAAGGCGCCGACGGATAGCCGGTCGATCGTCAGCCGTCCGCTCGCACTCGGAGCCGCGCACGCCCTGGGCTGCGCGCTCTGGACCAACGCCGCCAGCGGCCGGGGCCTGCCGAGCTTCTCGGCCCCGCGCGCCGTCATCCTGCGATGGGTGCGTGAAGCCCGGTTGCTCGACGCGCAGGTCCCCGTCTCTCCGGCCGACTCCACCCTCCGGCAGTCCCGCGCTCCCCCCCTCGTCTGACCGTCGGTCTCATCCACATCTGATGGTCACGCAGCTCCCCTCTCCATGAGGGGGCCACAAGGACGTTGGGAGTCTTCATGCGATATCGCACCCGCTTCGCCGCGGCGATTGCCGTCGCGACTCTGCTGGGGGCCGCGACCCTCCAGGCGCAGCAGCCGACCGGCGACAACAATCTCCGCCAGGCACTCGCCCGGCTCACGGCACGACTGGATTCACTCGAAGGTGGCGGCTGTCCCACGGGACCGGCGGTCGTCGTACCCGTGGGCAACGACTCGGTCTCGACTGCGCTGGCCCGGCTCAACCAGCGCCTCGAGCGGATGATCGCCGCGCGCTGCGCCGCCGGCCAGGCCGCCGCGGCGCCCGCTGATTCCGGCGGCGACGATCTCGCCGCGCTCCGCGCTGCCGCGGCCGCGGCAGGGGGCGAGGCACCGGCGGCGGGCGCGTCCCGGGACACGACACCCGCGGGCCCAACCCAGTTCATCGGACGCCAGCGGAGCGGCTCGGCGATGAATCCCGAGATCAGCGCCACCGGCGACATCCGCCTCGTCGGCTCCCACCGGGGCGATCATCTGCAGGGTGACGCGCACGAGTTCGAGGTCGCGCTGCAGTCCACCCTCGATCCCTACTCCAACGCGAAGGTCATCATGACCTTCTCCAACGAGGAGGTCGGGATCGAGGAGGGCTACATGTACTACACCGGGCTGCCGGGGCGCATCCGCGCGGACCTCGGCCTCTTCCGCCAGCAGATCGGCGATCTCAACCGCTGGCACCTGCATGCCCTGCCCGAGTCCGAGTACCCGCTCGTCTACCAGCGCTATCTGACCGCGGACGGGCTCTCCGGCGCGGGGCTATCGCTCTACACCGCGCTGCCGCTCTCGATCTTCCACGGCACCCACGAGGTCTGGCTGCAGGGCACCACCGACGAGAGCCCGGCCATGTACGGGAGCGGGCGCCACGGTACCCTGCTCGGTCGGCTGCAGAACTTCTGGCAGCTGTCGCGCAGCACCTATGGCCAGGTCGGATTCACTGCGCTGGGCGGCAACGCCGACACCACGCGCGCGGCGGGTCCTCGGCGTCGACCTCGGCTCACCTGGCGGCCGCCGAACGCCGGGACCCGGCAGAACCTGACGCTGCGCGCCGAGGGCTACCAGTTTCACGGCCGCGACGCGGCGCAGACGACGACCCGCTACGGCATGTTCGCCGATCTGACGTGGCAGGTGAGCCAGCGGTGGATCTTCGGCACCCGCTACGACTACGTCGAGGCGCCCCGCGGTGCAGCCACCAGGGAGTGGCAGCTCTCACCCACCATCACCTTCTGGGAAAGCGAGTTCGTCTACCTGCGCCTCGAAGGCCAGCATCATCATCAGGATCTTGCCCGCGACGAAGACCGGCTGCTGCTGCAGGCGGTCTTCGCGATGGGGCCACACAAGCACGAGACCTACTAGGCGAACGCCGTTCGCCCTCAGCCGTCAGAGGAGTCCCATCATGCTCTTGTCCATCGCTCTCGTCGCTGCCGCCCTTCTGGAGGCCGGGCCGCCGAGTCACCGGCGACTCCCCTTCCCGGCGAGGCGCCGAGTTGGGAAATCGCCGCGCCGCCGCCCCGGTCAAGATCGTCACCAGCCTGACGACCTACGCGTCCATCGCGCGGGAGATCGCCGGCGACCGCGGCACCGTGACGTCGATCGCGCAGGGCGACGAGGACCCGCACTTCGTGCAGCCGAAGCCGAGCTTCGTGCGCGGTGCTGCGCGACGCGGACCTGTTCGTCACCACCGGCCTCGACCTCGAGCTGTGGGTGCCCGCGCTGCTCGATCGGGCCAACAACCGCAAGGTCTCCGAGGGCGGACCCGGGCTACGTCACGGCCTACACCGGCATCACGCTGCTGGAGGTGCCGACGTCGCTGAACCGCTCGGAGGGCGACATCCACGCGGACGGCAATCCGCACATCCACACCGACCCGCTCAACGCGATCATCATCGCCCGCAACATCCTGACGGGACTCACCCGGGTCTCCCCCGCGGATGCCGCGTACTTCACCGAGCGGGAGGAGGACTTCGAGAAGCGGATCCTCGAGGCCACCATGGGCGCCGACCTGGTGGGGATCCTCACTCCCGCCACCGCCTTCGACCTCCTCAAGACCGACAAGCTGAGCACCTTCCTCGGCGCCACGAAGTATCAGGGCAAGCCGCTCGCCGACACGCTGGGCGGCTGGCTCAAGCAGGCGGACGCCTTCCAGGGGAAGGAGATGGCCTGCTACCACAAGGAGTGGGCCTACTTCAGCCACCGGTTACGGGATCAGCTGCGCCGACTACATCGAGGCCAAGCCCGGCATTCCGCCAACGCCGAAGCACGTCGAGGATGTCATCGCGCTGATGAAGGCGCGGCAAGATTCCCGTGCTCTTCGCCTCGAACTACTTCGACCACAACCAGATCCAGCAGGTGGCGGAGAAGACCGGAGCCAGGGCGGTCATCGTACCCGAGAACACCCATGGCGCGCCCGGCGTCGAGACCTACTTCGACCTCATGAACACCTGGGTCAACGGCCTCGCGGCCGGCTTCCAGGGTGGAGCCCACTGATGATCGACCAGCTCATCCACAGCCTCTGGTTTGCGCCCCTGGTGGCCTGCATGGTCATCGTCGCGATGCACTCCTATCTCGGACTTCACGTGATCGCGCGTGAGGTGATCTTCGTCGACCTCTCGCTGGCGCAGATGGCCGCCCTCGGCTCCACGATCGCGATCTTCGTGGGCGCCGAGGCGGATTCGGCGATGTCGTTCGTCTATGCGCTCGGCTTCACCACCGCCGGCGCGGCGATGTTCGCCGCCACCCGCTCCTCGCACGGCAAGGGCCAGGTGCCGCAGGAAGCGATCATCGGCATCGTGTACGTAGTCGCCTCGGCGGCGGGGTTGCTGGTCGCGGACAAGTCGCCCCGCGGCGGCGAGGCCATCAAGGACATTCTGGTGGGGAGCCTGCTCTGGGTGGGCTGGCCCGCGATCGGCCGGCTCGCCGTCGTGTACGCCGTGGTCGGGCTCTTCCACGTGTTCCTGCGGCGCAAGTTCCTGACGATCAGCTTCGAACCGGAGAAGGCCGAGGCGGAGGGCTGGCGGCTCAAGTGGTGGGACTTCTGGTTCTACCTGTCGTTCGGCATCGTGATCACCTTCTCGGTGCCGATCGTCGGCGTCCTGCTGGTGTTCTCCTTCCTGGTGGTTCCGGCGGCGATCGCGTTCCAGTTCACCCGCAAGCTGAACCGGCTCGCGGTCATCTCCTGGTTTGCCGGCGTCGCTGGCGTCCGCGGGCGGAATCTGGATCTCGTTCCGGTACGATCTGCCCACCGGCCCGCTGGTGGTCTGCGTCTTCGGGATGCTGCTGCTGCTGGCCTTCCTGGTCCGGCGGCTGATGCCCGCGCCGGCGGCGTGACAGGGGGCTGAGCCAGGACATGCGCACGCCCCGCGGCCGGCCCCGGGCCCTCTTCCTCGCGGCGCTGTTCGTCGCGGGGAGCTTCGGGCTTTCGGCGACGGACGCACTTCTCGACCACGGACTCGATGCGCCGCACCGGATTCCGCAGGTCCATGTCGAGCAGCGGGGCGGTTGTCACGATCCGGTCGAACACTGCGTCCTCGGCCGGCTGCTCGGCGAACTCCGGCTTCATTCGCCCGCGACCGCGACCATTCGAGTCCCCTTCGCGGATACCGTCGCCACGCTGCTGGTCCATGTCTCGCGCCTCGCGCCGAGTCTCCCCTCCACTCTCCATCGGTCCAGGGCTCCCCCTTCTCCGTTCGCCTGATCGATTCCCGATTCCAGCGAACCATCCGCAGCCGCGACACCGTGCCAGCCGGCGCGGTGTGCCTGCGCACTCAGGGAGGAGTAAATGCTGCCCAGTCTCTTCGGCGCGTTGCTGCTGCTGAGCACCGCGTCCCCAGTCACCCCCCGCGTCACCGAATCTCCCATCCTCACGGCATCGCTCCGCGGCCGGATAACCGCCGCGACCGGCGCACCCATCGTGGCCGCCCGTGTCACTGTAATCGAGGCGGGGCGCTCGGTGCAGACCGACGACGATGGCCACTACATGTTCGGCAATCTGCCGGGCGGCCGCTATCAGGTATCGATCTCTGCGATCGGTTACGCGCCACAGGTGCGGCACATCGTCATCGGCGCCGAGGAGCTGGTGCTCGACGCCGTGCTGAAGGAGTCGCTGGTCGAGCTCCCGACCATTCAGGTCACCTCGACTCCGGATGCAACCGACCCATTGGTCTCGCCGCAACCGACGGCGGTGATTGACGGCGAGAATCTGCATGCGGCGCAGTCGCCTAGTCTCGGTGAAACGCTGAACCAGGTCGCAGGAGTCCACAGCCTCAGTACCGGGGCGGGCATCGGCAAGCCGGTAATCCGCGGCCTCACCTCGACCCGGGTACTGGTTCTTGATGATGGGCAGCGCATGGAGACTCAGCAGTGGGGCGACGAGCACGGCCCCAACATCGAGACCGCCCTCGCAGACCGGATCGAGGTCATCCGCGGCCCCGCCAGCGTGCTGTACGGCTCGGATGCGCTGGGCGGGGTGGTGAACGTGATCGCGAAGCCGCTCCCGGCCGCAGAGCGGGGAACGCACCTGTTCCACGGCGAAGCCACCGCCTCCTATGGCAGCAACAATCGGCAGCCCGACGGCGCCCTTCTGCTGGAGGGCGCGAGTGGCGGGCTCGGAGTACGCGCGGAATTGAGCGGCCGCACCAGCGAAAATGTGCGGACGCCGGACTACGAGCTGTGGAACAGCGGCAACCGCGCGGGCGGTGGCAGCCTGGCGGTCGGCGGACGGGGCTCGTGGGGCGGTCTGTCGGCGACCTTCTCGCAGCGGAACGAGCGGATCCAGCTGACCGATGAAGACCCGCTTGCCACGCCCACCCAGCGTATCGCCACCAGCCGCGCGAAGCTCGACGGGAGCTTTGCGTTAGGTGCGTCCCGGCTCGACATCGTAGGCGGCTGGGAGAGGAACCGGCGCCGGGAGTTCGAGGACGACACCACCTCGGCAGTGGCCCTGGGGCTGCTCTCGCAGAACTACACCCTCGACGCCCACCTGCACCATGCGCCCGTCGGCCGGATGTCGGGCATTCTGGGTATCAGCGGAGCGCACACCAGCTTCGACAAGTTCGGCGCGGAGACGCTCATCCCCAACACCGACATGAACACCGCCGGCCTGTACGGCTTCGAGCAGATCCACGGCCAGCGCTGGGATCTGTCGTTCGGCGCGCGCGTCGACTACCGCCACCTCGCTCTCCGCGACACCACACTGAGTGGCGTCGCCGGCACCCGGACCTGGAACTCCGTCACCGGCAACATTGGGCTGCTCTACAAGGTGGCCGAGCCGGCCGCCATCGTGCTGAACGTGGGACGAGGGTTCCGGGCGCCATCCAGCTTCGACCTCTTCTCCAATGGGGTCCACGAGGGAACGGTCGCCTTCGAGCGGGGAGATCCGACGCTCAAGACCGAGAAGTCGCTCAACACCGACCTCGCGCTCCGGGTGCAGACCGGTAATCTCGCTCTGGAGATCGGCGGGTTTGTGAACTGGGTGGAGGACTTCATCTATACCGTGCCGACCGGGACGGTCGACAGCGCCTCCGGATTCCAGATCTACGACGTCACCCAGGGCAACGCCCGGTTGCAGGGCTTCGAGGGGGCGGCGCAGTACCACCCGACCCGCTGGCTGCATCTTCAGGGCACAGCTGACTACGTGAAGGGAACCAACACGTCGACCGGCAATCCGCTCCCGTCGATTCCGCCCTTCCGCGCCACTTACACGGTCCGGCTCGAGGCGCCGCATGAAGGACTGCTCGACAACCCCTACCTCTCGCTGGGCGGAGAAACCAACGGGCGCCAGACGAGGCTCGACCCCTCAGAGGCCACGTTTTTCAGTCAGGCATTCGGGGGAAAGGGATACCAGTCGGTGGTATACACCCTGGTGAATGCCGGGACCGGCTTCTCGGTAGGATCCGGCCAGGGCGGGCTGCACATCGATCTTGTGGTGCGGAACCTGTTCGACAAGGCCTACGCGAACTTCCTGAGCCGGATCAAGACCAACGCGGAGAATCCGGGGATGGGGCGGACGGCCGTGCTGCGGCTGAGTACCGAGTTCTGATGCCGGAAGACCGGATCAAGGTGCGCGGAGGAATGACAGAGCGGCGGAGCGAAGCACTAGCCGTCGGCCCCGCCGTTCCTCCAGCGCGCCTTGAATGCGCCGATGGCCCGATCGACGATCTTCCGGTCCTCCGGCTCGAGCAGGTCCACGAGTTCCCCGGTATCCTCGGCGAGGGTGTACGCGCGGGCACGGAGATCAGGGACCGTGACCCAGACCGCCGGCGGCTGATGCAGTACCGCCACCAGCAGGTCGCCGCGATGGAAATCCCCGGCCAGAAAGGGATTCCGCTCCAAGCGGTCGATGGCCACCCGGAGCAGCACGTCGACCGATTCCCCTTCCTGAAGGAGCAGGCGCAGCGCCTCGGTTCCGAGCTGCTCGATCGGCGTTTGCCGATGGTAGCGAATCGTCCGTGCAAGCATGGACGTGACCGCAGCCTCCGGCTGTCGGGTTCCCTCCAGGTCGTTGAGCGAGTTCCGAGGGCCTGATTTCAACATCCCGTCATGCGAGTCCGGAGACGTTCCTGGGGGTCTGCCGGAGCCCGGTTCCTCAGGACCCATTAATCGGCCGAAGGCGAGCCCGACCCGTGGAACTCCACGGGGCAGGGATCAGACCAGGCTGAATCGGGGAAAGGGACGCAAAATCGGCCCCGGGAAGCGCTCGCCGTTGCGCGGGGCGGGCCGCATGTGGCGCCGAGGCCACGCATCTGTCGCCGGCGGCCCGCTCATGCCGCCGGTACCCGAATCTCGGCAGGGAGGACAGATACCTCGGCTCGGTGGGTTCTACTCCGGAATGTCTCCGAACGGCAGCACGACCGCCTTCACCTCGAGCGAGCCCGCCCGCGCGAAGTGCAGCGTCACCCGCATCGTGTCCCCGATCGCGAACTCCCGCTTGAGCCCGCCGAACATCACGTGGATCCCTCCCGGAATCATCGCCACGGTTTCGCCGCCGTTCAGGACCAGGCCGGGCATCATCTGCATGTGTCCCGCCGATGTGGTCATGAGCATCGAAGTCGCGGAGTCCGGCACGCTCACCTCACGCAGGGTATCCGGCGACGTACCGTCATTGCGCAATGTCAGGTAGACGGCGCCGGCATCCCCCGCCGAGGGGTGAGCATAGGCGGAGAGCAGGGCCACGTCGCCGACCTGAGCGATCGGTGGCTTCCGGGACCGGGCGCAGGCCGTGACCACCAGCGCCAGGAGAAGAAGGCGGGATATCGAAGGCAGAGCAGAAAGACGCATGAATCCTCGCTGGATTGCGTAAACAACCGTCGCCAATGATGCGCCCGGCGAGGCGCCGCTGGCAAGCGGAGATCCCGGCAGCCGGGCGGTGGCGGTATTAGAATTCCCGTCCCACTTCCGCCGGGATGCGCGACCGGCGGAGCGCAATACCAAACGTTCTCGCGGAGTTGTGCATGCGACACACCCATCTGGTCCTCGGCGCGGCTGCCGCGCTCGCGGTTGCGCCGCTGTGGACCACGGTTCATACCCACCTCGTCAAGGCCGAGCCCGGAATCGACAGTACGATCACCGTGGCTCCGAAGCAGGTCCGCCTCTGGTTCAATGAGAAGCCGGAAGTCGCTCTGTCCGGTGCAACCATCATGAAGGCCGATCACTCTCCGGTGGCCGTCGTGAAGCTCTCCGCCACCGATGACACGCTCTCCGTCGCGGGTCCCGTGCCGGTCACGCTCGAGCCGGGGAAGTACATGGTCATGTGGCGCACCAGCTCCGATGATGGTCACGCGGTCCGAGGCATGTACTACTTCACGTACGATCCGGCAGGCGCCGCGAAGCCCTGACGTGCGGTTCCTCGCCACCTTCACTCTCTCGCTCGCCGTCCAGGCGCCCCTCGGCGCCCAGACGCCCACGGGCATCCGGATTGACCCCACTGTCGCCATCCCCATGCGGGATGGCGTCGTGCTTCGGGCCGACGTGTGGCGCCCCGACCGCGACGGCCGATTCCCCGTGCTGGTCTTCCGCACTCCCTACGACCGCCGGGATACCGAAGCCTCAGGCCTCACCGCGCAAGCCATCGCCCGCGGCTACGTCGTGGTGATGCAGGATGTGCGGGGCCGCTATGGATCCGACGGAGACTTCGAGGCCTATCGCCACGAGGGCAATGACGGTTACGACACCATCGAATGGGCCGCTGTCCAGCCCTGGTCCAGCGGCGAGGTCGGCACCGTCGGACTGTCGTACCCCGCCGCCGTACAGTGGCTCGCGGCCCTTCAGCATCCGCCCCACCTGCGCGCGATGGCGCCGGCAATGACCTACGCCACTCCGGAGAGCTTCTGGTATTCTGGCGGCGTGTGGGATGGATCGTGGCTGGACTGGACCTGGTTCAACATCGCGCCAGACGGCAGTCGGCGGCTGGGCCTGGCGATGCCATCCATGGACGACACCACGCTCGCTCGCCTGCACGCTCACTGGCCGCTGCTCACTCTTCCCGACCTCAAGAGCATTGCGCCCTGGTACTACGAGTGGATGCATCACCCTCCCCGCGATCCCTGGTGGAACTGGGCCGCTGTCGATGGCCACTACCAGGACCTCTCCGTCGCCGTGCTGAATCTCTCGGGCTGGTTCGACGAGCCGTACGGGCCCATGGGTGCGGCCACCAACTTTGCCGGGATCGTGCGGTCGGGTGGTGGTGGACGTACCCGATTGATTCTCGGCCCGTGGATCCATGGAGTCGAGGCGACCAAGCGAGCCAGCACCGCCGACCGGACCTTCGGCTCGGGAGCGGCGCTCGACTATTCCGGCGTCGTGCTGGCATGGATGGATCGATACCTGAAGCACGACACGGCAGGAGCCGATTCCACGCCGCCGGTGCTGGCGTTCATGATGGGAGCCAACGAGTGGCGTCGGTATTCCGTCTGGCCACCGGCCGAGCTGCGCCCGGATACTCTCTACCTCGCACGCACGCACCTGCGCCCGGCCACCGGACTGCTCGCGCATCGGATGCCGCCGAGCGGGCTCGCTGCCAGTCTGTTCCGGACCGATCCCTCGCACCCACTCACCGATCCGTTCAACGGCACGCCCGGTCCACACGACTACCGCGCCCTCGCCGGCCAGGCCGATGCGCTGGTCTTCGAGACGCCACCACTCGAGGATGCCGTGGAGATCGCCGGCCCGGTGGTGGCAGATCTCGTCGCCAGCGCGACAGTCCCGGACTTCGATCTCTGGATGCAACTCTACGACGTCGCGCCCGACGGCACAGCATGGAATCTCGCCGGCGCGGGCAACGGATTGGTGCGAGCGAGCTACCGGGAGGGCGGGCCGGAGCGCAGACTGATCCCTGCAGGACAGCCGGTGCACCTGCTCTTCGATCGCACCATCACGGCCAACCGGTTTCTCCCGGGCCACCGGGTCCGCATCGTGATCTCGGCCAGTTTCGCGCCCTATTTCTCGTTGAACCCGCAAACGGGCGACCAGGAGTTCGACACCCGGGCCACCCGTCGTGGTACCATTAGCATTCACCACTCCCGGCGAGAGCCGTCGCGGGTGATTCTCCCGCTCCTGCCAGCACAATCAACCCAGTGACTCCGGGTCGCGTTCCGTGAACCACGATGCCGCGCCACTGCCCCTCGATCTCTACGCCATCGGCCGGGGCCTCGCCTTTGTGGCGACGCTCGCCCTGGTCGGCGCCTGCGTCTTCGCTGCGCTCCTCCCCCGCTGGCGGGACGCCGATGACGACGACACCTCGCTGGCCGCACGGGCGCTGGGCCGGGTCTGGCGGGTCGCATCCATAGCGGCCGCTCTCCTGCTCTCGGCCCATCTGCTTCGCGCCTACGGTCAGGTGCGCTCCTTCCTCGATCCTCTCGAACCGACCACCTGGGAGGTCGCCCGGCCCGTACTCTTCCAGACGACGTGGGGGCGAGGCTGGATGGCCCAGGTCGCTGCAGCAGCGCTCAGCTTCGTGCTCACGCTGTTCGCCCCGAGGCGATCGGTGTCGGGCATCGCGTTGCTCGGAACCGCGGCGCTCGCCGTGGTGTGCAGCGCTCCGCTCACCGGGCACGCCGTCGAGAATCCATGGGGCAGGACGCTCGGCGTGGGCCTCCATGCCGTGCACCTGATCGGAGGCGGCGTCTGGCTCGGAACGCTATTCTCGGTCGCCATGTGCGGCCTGGCATCGTTAGGCGCCGACCGGCGGCCCACCACCCATGACCTCGACCGGGATCACGCCGCAATCGCCCGGATGATTGCGTCGTTCTCTCCTGTCGCCCTCACCGGCGCCGGCCTCGCCATCGGAGCGGGACTGCTCATGGGGTACGCCTACGTGGGGGATCTCGCGAATCTGTGGGGCACCACCTATGGTCGAACCCTGCTGGTCAAGACGGGGCTGCTCGCGCTGACGATGGCGCTGGGCGCCTGGAACTGGCGCCGGGTATCTCCCCGGCTGGGGACCGCCGCGGCCAGCGCCGAGCTGAGCCGCTCAGCGACGATCGAGCTGCTGATCGGAACGCTGCTACTGGCGGTCACCGCCATCCTGGTAGCGCTCCCGGCCCCGAAGGTGTGACGGTCCATGCCCGGACGTGCCTCCCCCACGCGCTCAGCGCCGTTGCTGCTGCTGCTGACCCTCCTCTGCTGCGGCCCCGGTGGTTCCAGAGAATTCCGGGGTGAGGGTCTCAACGCACCGCTGATCGTACCGCCAGTGCCGAAGCCCGACCTGGTACTCAACAGCACCGATGGCTCGGTCTTCGATCTCAAGCGGGATACCGAGGGGTTTGTCACCCTGCTCTTCTTCGGGTATACGAGCTGCCCGGACCTCTGCCCCGTCCAGCTGGCGAACATCGCGACCGCCATGCACCGGCTCGATCCAGCGATTGTCGCGCGCATCAAGGTCGTCTTCGTCACCGTGGATCCTCGGCACGACACCCCGGTCGTGACCCGGACCTGGCTGAACCACTTCGATCCCCGCTTCATCGGGCTGACCGGAGACAGTGCATCCATCGCTTCCGCATTCACCCAGCTCCGCCTCGGCATGCCGATGGTACCGGTGCCGGTGAACTCCGATTCCGGCCGCTACACTATCAATCACACGGTGGTAGTGCTTGCCTTCACCACTGACAACCTTGCCCACGTCGCCTACCCATCGGGCATCCGAGCCGATGCCTGGGCATCGGACCTCGCCACGCTGGCGAAGGGCACCTGACCGGTCGAGAATCTCCATGCGCCACGTCGTTGCCACTCTCCTCGCCCTCACCGCGCTGAGCGCCGGCTGCAAGCCCGCCACGCCCAAGGTGTTCAACCCCGAGGGGTTGGCCGGCCCGCAGATCCTTCCCCCACCCCAAAACCGGACTTCGTCCTGACGACGACCGAGGGGACACCCTACGATTTCCGGAAAGAAACCGAGGGGTACGTCACTCTGCTCTTCTTCGGGTATACCAATTGCCCCGACGTCTGCCCGGTCCATCTGGCCAACATCGCGGCGGCGCTCGGCAAACTTTCTCCGGACGTCAACAGCGCCGTAAAGGTCGTGTTCGTGACGACCGACCCGGCGCGGGACACGCCGGCGGTGATGCGCGCCTGGCTCGACAAGTTCGATCACCGCTTCATCGGCCTCACCGGTGATACCGTCGCGATCGCCAATGCGATGCGACAGTCGCGGCTCGGGGCCGCGGTAAAGGAGCCGGGCGTCTCGGCGAGTACGTACACGGTCGGACATTCCGCCATCGTGCTCGCCTTCACCCGAGACAATCTCGCGCATGTGGTGTACCCGTTCGGCATCCGCCAGGCCGACTGGGCCAAGGACCTCGTGCTGCTCACCAAGGGGAGCTGATCGTGCAGTGGTGGTGCTCAGCGACGGGGCAGCCCTGGACCTGGGCCTGGAAGGCCTACCCTGGTGTATGGCTGTTCGTCGCGCTGCTCGGCTTCTGGTACTGGAAGACCGTTGTCCGGCCCGCCGTGGCCGGGCGCGTCGGCACAGCCGGCGGGTTGGAGGGGACGGGCCGGCGGGCGCTCGCCTGGTTCCTTCTCGGCCTGTTCCTGGTCTGGATTGCGCTGGACTGGCCCATCGGGGCGTTGGGCGCTGGATACCTGATGACCTTTCATACGGTGACCTACATCCTGCTCTCGCTGGTGGCGCCGCCCTGCCTTCTGCTGGGGATCCCCGGACCTGTCATTCAGCGCTGCCTCAGGCATCCCCGGCTCGGTCCGGTGCTGCGGGTTGGAGCCAGTCCGGTGATGGGGCTGACGCTGTTCAACGTGATTCTGCTGGTCACCCACGTCCCCGCTGTGGTCGACGGGGCGATGAGCACCCAGCTGGGTGCGCTGGCGATCGATTTCGGCTGGTTTCTGGCGGGGTTCGCGCTCTGGTGGCCGGCGCTGGCCCCCGCGCCGGACGTCGGCAGGATGAGCCGGCCGATGAAAATGGCCTATCTGTTTGCTTCCACGCTGGTACCGATCATCCCGTCGGCGTTCCTCACCTTTGCCGACTATCCGTTCTATGCCACGTACGAACTGGCGCCCCGGATCTTCGCGCCGTTGTCGGCCCAGCAGGATCAGCAGGTGGCAGGGTTGATCATGAAGCTGATCGGCGACCTGCCGATCTGGTTCGCATTTGGCGTCCTCTTCTTCCGGTGGGCAAGGGCGTCGCAGAGCAGCCCGCCACCGATGCACCCCGGTACTCCTACCCCTTCTCCTTCTCAGGCCTGAGCGTCGGCCGCTTCCAGCCGGGAATGAATGGTGGCGGAGGTCCGGCCGCCCGCCTCGCGAGGTCGAGGTGCGGGGCCGCCAGATCGGCGAGCTGCTGAGCCAGCGCCATGTCGGTGCGGGTGAACGTCGCCTGCCCCTTCGCCGTCATCGCCATGGCGCCGAAGATCCGCCCGCCGGTACGCAGCGGCACCACCAGGACGGCGATCGGTTCCGGGCCTTCATCCTGGGTTGTCAGGAGGAACGGCTCCTCGCCGCGCACCACCTGCGCCACTCCCGTCCCCTCGATCGGCTCCTGGGGAAGATCGGCGAGCGGAGTGGCCACTCCCGGCTTGAGCACGGCCACCCGATGTTCGTCCGTCAGGCGAACCGCGAATTCCAGCCGCGTCATCGGGAGAAGCGCCGAGGCCTGTTTCACGAACAGCTTGGTCCCCTCGCCCAGGAACGGCGTCGTGGCCAGCAGTTCGGCGATGCGGGAGAGGTGCATCGGGATGTGGCGCAGCATGTCGAACTGGCTCTTGAGCACGCTGTACTGCCACGCCGAGACGATGCCGTCCACCCGCGGCGCGAGCAGCGCACCTACCCGTTCCAGCAGTGCCAGGTCCTCTTCCCGGTACATGTCCGGACCGGCACTCCCCAGCAGCAGGTAGCCGGTCAGGCGCTCGACCACCTTCAGACGCAGGCCGATCACCGACCGGGGCGGCTCTTCCGGGCCGCGGACCGTCACCAGCTCCGGCACTCGGGTCTGGTCGGAGGCGGACGCATCCCCGACCAGCAGCGTGTCCCGTTCGGCAAACAGGCGCGCGGGGTCGACGGTTGCCGTGCCAACGGAGAGCTCGGGGTCGCCCCAGAGCGCGCCGTGGCCGTGCAGCGCCAGGCGATAGTGGTGCTCACCGGTCGGGTCGGGGATCAGGATCTCGTAGCTGTCGTGCGGGAGGATCGGCTGCAGGCAGAACGAGAGCGCCAGCATGAGGTCGCGCGGCGTGCCGGCACCCCCGATCGCGTCGGCCACCCCTTCGAACAGTTCACCCTCCCGGGCGTGGTCCCGAGCCTGGGAGCCCTGGGCACCCGCATCCGCGCTGAGCGTGTGGCCCCCGGCGACGGCTTCGTCGGGGCCGCTTCCGGCGCGGGTAACCCGGGCCAGCATCGGTGCCATCACGTTCGTCGCCGCATCCAGGAGTCCCTGCGGCCTGAGGCCGTAGGCGTGTGGCGTGAACGCGGCAAGCAGAATCAGCCCGACATCCTGGCCGCCGTGCCGGATGGGCCGGATCAGCACCGAGCCATAGCCCGCCCGCCGGATCCGATCCTCGAGCTCGTCCAGCAGCAGCTGATTCGCGAGCGGATGGGCCGGGGGGATCTCCAGCCCGTCGGCCACGAGCGCCTCTGGCTCGATGAGAATGGGCTCCCCATCCGGGCCATAGATCCACAGAGCGAACAGCTCCGCCGGCATTTCCGGGCGAAGCGCATCCGCCACCGCCTCATACCACGCCTTGAGCTCATCCATGTCCTGGATGCGCGTCCGCGGGTGAAGCAGCGGGATCAGCTCACGGAAGTCCGCCTCGCCTATCGGCATACGCCCTTATAGGGCAGGGTCCATGCCCCGCGAGCTGGCGCAACGCCGATATATACCCCCACCCCCTACTTGCATAGCCCCACCCCCTATCATAGATTGGCTGTGGCAACTAGCCCGGCTCGCACCGCACAACGGAGGCACAATCCAATGAAGGACATAGCGATAACCATTTCCGGCATGTCCTGCGGACACTGCCTCAACGCCGTGAGCAAGGCGCTCTCCTCATTGCCGGGTCTGGAGCTACGCTCGGTCCGGATCGGGCGAGCGGAAGTCAGCCTGACAGACTCGACAACGAGCGAGCAGGTGAAGGCCGCCATTGAAAGGGCGGGATACAAGGTAGAGGCAATCACCCCCGCGTAAGAGGCCACCATGTCCGTGATCCAACTCCTCGTCACCGGCGCCGGGATTGCCGCAATCGGCTGGGTGTACTGGTACTTCTTCGTCGCGGCACGCCCGCGCGTGTTCGAGGCCGTTGCTTCTTCGATCGCCCAGGAAGCGACGATCGTCGTGGACGGCGGCTACTCGCCGTCCGTGGTCCAGGTGAAAGCCGGCCGCCCAGTGCGCCTGCATTTCGACCGCAAGGATCGCGGCAGCTGCACCGAAGAGGTGGTGTTCGCCGATTTCGGGGTCCGCCGCTTCCTGCCGACGGGCGCAACGACGACGGTGGAGTTCACCCCTACGGCGCCGGGCACGTTCGACTTCTCCTGCGGCATGGGGATGGTGCACGGTCAGCTGCAGGTGCGGAAGTAGGAGGGGCGCATGCCAGCCGAAACCGCCGCGGTACCCGAACATGTGAGCCTGACCGTGACAGGGATGACCTGCGCCGCCTGCAGCGGAAGGGTGCAGCGGGTCCTGGAGCAGACCCCGGGAGTCACTGAGGCGAGTGTCAACCTGATGACGGGCTCGGCGATGGTCGCCTTCGACCCCGCCCTCACCGGTTCGGCACAGCTGATCGAGACCATCAAGACCACCGGGTACGGCGCGGAACTCCCGCCGGTCGATCGGACCATCGAGCAGGAACTCGATGCCCAGGATCGGGCCCGGGACGCCGAGATCGCGGAGCTGCGCGACAAGTTCTGGGTGAGTCTCGTGGCCGGGGCGCTCGCGATGGTGCTGTCGATGCCGCTCTCGCACGCGGAGCCTGGCGCCGGGATGGGCAGCGACCCGGCTCTCCGATTGATGTTGCCGCTGAGCCTCCTGCTGCAGGGCGTAGCGCCCTGGTTGTTCCAGGTACCCGGCAACCTGCTTCGCGTGGCGATGCTCGGCCTGACGCTGCCCGTCGTCCTCTGGGCCGGCCGGCACTTCTATACCCGGGCTTTGGCCGCCTTCCGGCACCACTCCGCCGACATGAACACCCTCATTGCCGTCGGCACCGGGTCAGCCCTCCTGTTCAGTCTTGCGACGACCGTCGCGAGCGACTGGTTCCGCGGCCACGGCCTTCCACCGGACGTCTACTACGAAGCGATCATCTGGATCATCGGGCTCATCCTGCTGGGCAACCTGCTCGAGGCACGCGCCAAGGGGCGCACCTCGGGTGCCATCAGACACCTGATGGGCCTCCGCCCGGCCACTGCCCGCGTTCGCCGGGACGGCGTGGACGTCGAGGTCCCGATCGCGCAGGTCAAGGTTGGCGACGAGCTCCTGGTTCGCCCGGGCGAGCGGGTGCCTGTGGACGGCGAAGTCATCGAGGGAAGTGGCACGGTCGACGAATCGATGCTGACGGGTGAACCATTGCCGGTCACCAAGGCTGTCGGCGCGGCGGTCGTCGGCGCCACAGTGAACGGCGCCGGCGCGATCCGGATCCGGGCGACCCGCATCGGACGGGACACCGTGCTCGCCCGCATCATCCGCCTCGTTCGCGAGGCGCAAGCCACCCGGGCGCCGGTGCAGCAGCTGGCGGACCGGGTATCGGCGGTGTTCGTCCCGGTGGTGCTCTCACTCGCGATCGCCACGTTCGTGCTCTGGTTCGACTTCGGGCCGCAGCCCGCGGCGCTCCATGGATTGGTCTCGGCCGTCACCGTGCTGATCATCGCCTGTCCCTGCGCCATGGGGCTCGCGGTGCCGACGGCCGTCATGGTCGCAACCGGGCGCGGCGCGGAGCTCGGCGTGCTCATCAAGAGTGGCGCGGCCCTGCAGCTTGCCGGAGAGACCGGGATCGTGGTACTCGACAAGACGGGCACCATCACCGAAGGCAAGCCAGCAGTCACCGAAGTCCTCTCGAGCATGGATACCGCTGCGGGGAGCGACTCCGACGAGACCCTCCGATACGCCGCAGCGCTCGAGCACCTGAGCGAGCATCCGATCGCGGCGGCCATCGTGCGGGCGGCCGACCTCCGCCGGCTAGTCATTGCGGGTGCGGAATCGTTCCAGGTGTTCGCCGGCCTGGGCGTGACCGGACGCGTGGAGGGCCGTCCCGTGGCGGTCGGCAATCGGAAGCTGCTCGACCAGCTGGGCATCAGGCCGGGGCACCTGGAAGCAGAGGCGGATCGCCTGGCCGACGGCGGCGCCACCATCGCCTTCGTGGCCGTGGACGGCCGGGTCACTGGCCTGATCGCCGTCGCCGACCCCATCAGGCCCAGCAGCGGCTCCGCGATCACGCGGCTGCGCTCGATGGGCCTCGAAGTGATCATGCTGACGGGGGACCAGCGGCGCGCCGCCGAACGAGTCGGTCGGACGGTCGGTGTCGATCGCGTCGTCGCGGAGGTCCTCCCCGACCAGAAACTGGCCGAAGTCGAACGGCTGCAGGAGAGCGGCCGGGTGGTGGCCATGGTGGGTGACGGACTGAACGACGCCCCCGCGCTGGCCCGCGCCGATCTCGGCATCGCAATGGGGACCGGGACCGACGTCGCGATGGAGGCCGGCCAGATCACCCTCATGCGAGGCGACCTCGGTGGAGTGGCCACCGCGATCGAGCTGAGCCGGGCCACGATGCGCATCATCCGGCAGAATCTTTTCTGGGCCTTCGCCTACAATGTGATCGGTATTCCCGTCGCTGCAGGCGCCCTCTATCCGTGGCTCGGTCTCCGGCTCTCGCCGGCGATGGGTGCCGCGGCGATGGCGTTCAGCAGTGTCAGTGTGGTGACAAACAGCCTGCGGCTCCGCCGCGCCGTCACCCGCCGCAGCGACTCGTGATGTTCCCCGCTTGCCGTCGAGGTTGTGCGTCGAGGACGGCCGCATTCCCTCGGGAGATCCAGCCATGACCGATCCCGTTCACGTCACCTGCGCGTGCGGTACCTCCAGGGACGAACGCCATGCCGTCGCCGTCGATCCGGAAATCAAGGCTGGAGTACTGACCCGCCTTCGGCGGATCGAAGGGCAGGTGCGCGGGCTGCAGAAGATGGTGGAGGAGGAGCGGTACTGCACCGACGTCATCACCCAGATCACCTCGGTGCAGGAAGCACTCCGGGGTGCCGGGCGCGAGCTGCTGCGGAACCACCTGAAGCACTGCGCCTCCGCCGCGATTCGGGCGGAAGATCCGGCGGCGGCGGCGGCGGTCTATGATGAATTGCTCGAGCTGCTGTTCCGCGGAGTGCGCTAGCCCTTCGCCTCCTCCGCCCGCCGGTCGCGGAACGCCAGCGCCGCCCGGTACTCGGTGACCAGGCGATCCATCATCGCGGTCCGCTTCCCGTACAGCCTCCGCAGCGGGCGCGGCGCGTGGCGGGCCAGCGCGTAGGCGGTCAGCAGCGGCAGCGCCACCGAGTTGTCCATGTAGACCACCACCGTGCCGGGGAGCATGTCCGGGTCGATCTTGCCCCAGCTTACCGCTTCGTTGGGCGTCGCCCCGGAGAGGCCCCCCGTATCGGGTCGCGCGTCGGTCATCTGCAGGAAGTAGTCGTGCCCCTTCTCGTCGATGCCGAGGACCTCCTGGATCTGCGGTTCGGTCTGCAGGAGGAAGTTCTTGGGGCTTCCGCCGCCGACGATGAACGCGGCGCTCTTGCCGCCGCTCCGCTTCGCCTCCAGCACGATCGCCGCCGTTTCGTTGACGTCCGCGCTCACGTCGAATCGGAGCTTGCTGCCCGAGAGCGCCTGTTCGGCCACGTTCATGCCGATGGAACTGTCGCCCGGCGAGCTGGTGTAGATCGGCACTTCGAGTTCGTGCGCCATCGACAGGACGGAACGCTTGCTGAGCCCCAGCGCCTTCTCCCGTTCCCGCAGGTAGCCCCCCAGCAGATAGTGATACTCCGCGCTGCTCATGGCGCGCTGGAATTCCGGGCGCGCCGACACCTCGCGCACGAACGCATCGGTGGACAGCAGGACGGTGTAGTCGAAGAAGATGTCGTAGATGCGCACCACGCCCTGCTCGCGCAGCTCCACATCGTCGGCCGTGTGGCTCCCCTGGTGAAGTGACAGCCCCAGCGCGAAATGGGCGTCGTGGTAGAGGTTCGCCCCGGTGGAGATGATCCAGTCCACGAACCCGGCCTCCATCAGCGGGATCAGCGTGCTCATGCCGAGCCCGGCCGGCGTCATCGCGCCGGTGAGGCTCATGCCCACGGTCGTCTCCGGGGCCAGCATCCGCTGGGTGAAGAGGAGGGATCCTTCACGCAACCGCCCGGCGTTGTAGGCCAGAAAGGCGTTGTCGATCAGGTCGGCGGTGGATTCCCTGCCGGTGATCGCCTGCGGATTGATCCGGCGCCCACCGAGAAAGGGCGTGCTGGGTCTGGTCATCTGTATTCCGTGGAGTCCGGACTAGACGGTGCCGCGGCCGCCATTGGTCTGGCCGTTGTCCTTTGCCGCCTGGATGATCCGTAGTACTTCCCGCGGATCATCGGTCAGGTGAAAGAGCTTGAGATCCTTCGCGTCGATCTTCCCCTCGGCGATGAGCGTGTCGGTGAGCCAGTCCACCAGCCCCTTCCAGTACGCGACCCCAACCAGCACAACCGGGAAGCTGCTCACCTTCCCGGTCTGAATGAGGGTCAAGGCCTCGAACAGCTCGTCGAGCGTGCCGAAACCCCCGGGGAACACCACGAACGCCATCGAGTACTTCGCGAACATCATCTTCCGGACGAAGAAGAAGCGGAAGAACATGCTCCGGCGGACGTAGATGTTCGTGCCCTGCTCGTGCGGCAGTTCGATGTTGCAGCCGATGGACAGGCCGTCGCCCTCGACGGCCCCCTTGTTCGCCGCCTCCATGATGCCCGGCCCGCCCCCGGTGATGATCGGGAAGCCGGCCCGCGCCAGCAGATGGGCCGTCTCCACGGCGGTGGCATAGTGCGGGTCCGCGCCCGGGGTGCGGGCGGAACCGAAGATCGCGACCGCGTCCTTGACGTCTCCCAGTTTCTCGAAGCCCTCGACGAATTCGCCCATGATGCGCAGAACCCGCCAGGGATCGGTCTTGCGAAGCGCATCCGGCCGCTCCGGAAGAGCGACGTTCTCCAGCAGCTCCTCGTCCGCGGTGGGGCGGCTGGCACGGTCACTGTGACGGATTTCGCGATTACTCACTGACGAGGTGCTCCAGGAACGCCCGATGATCATCGGGCAGATTGTAGAAGTAGGGGGACACCCGTATGTGGCCAGGACGGGCATCAATGATGAAACCGGCCTCGGCGAGACGGCGGACGTCGGCGTGCGGGTCCTCGCGCGGGAGCATCACGATCGCGCTGCGTTCGCCCGGCGTTGCGGCCACCTTCGGCCGGAGTCCGCGTTCCTGCGCGAGGCCGATCAGGTCTTCCGACAATGCATGAGTCACCCGGCGGATGGCGGACGGCCCGATTTCCTCCAGCATTTCGAGCCCCGCCAGCTGAGCATACACCCCGGCCACCGCCGGCGTGCCCATATCGAATCGGTGCGCGTCGGTCGCCCGCTCCAGCGAGCGCGGGTCGAAGCGAAATGGCGCGGCGTGAGCGAACCAGCCGGTCACCGCCGGTTCCAGCCCCGCAATGAGTTCCGGTCGCACCGCGAGAAACGCGATGCCCGAACCGCCCAGCAGCCATTTCAGGCCACCTGCACAGTAGAAATCGACACCGAGTGCGTCGACGTCGACCGGCAGCTGACCCGCCGCCTGGTATCCGTCGACCAGCAGGAACGCGCCGTTCGCATGGGCGATCGCCGAAAGCGCCGCTACATCCTGGATCGCGCCGCTGGTAAAGAAGACGTGGCTCGTCGCCACGAGGGCAGTCCGCTCATCGATCGCCCTTGCGAGCAACTCGAGAGGAACCGTCGTCTGATCGGGGCTCTCGACCACGACCACTTCTACCTGGCGATCACGCTTGGCCAGCCACTGATAGGCCACCGTGGGAAAATCGAGGCTGGTCGTGACCACCTTCGGGCGGGCGCTGTAGCTGACCGATTCGGCGACCACGGTGAGTGCCGACGAAATCGAAGGATGCAGTGAGATGCTTGTCGCCGGCGCCCCCACCACCCGTCCGTACGCGGCCCGAAGCCGCTCCGTGGCGGGCAGCCATGTGTCGTACCACGCGGACGCCCCGCGGCGTTCCCAGGCGTCGAGATACTCCAGCGTGGCCGCGCGCGTACGCGTCGACAGCGCGCCGAGCGAGCAGCTGTTGAGGTAGGTCGCATGCTGGAAGATCGGGAACTGGTCCCGGTAGCGCGCCAGCGAAGGCGCAGCCGCGGTCGCGGTCATGGAGGGGAGAATATACAGTGGTTATCTTCATCCGCATGGCCGAGCCCACCAGCATGACCGGACTGATGGCGCGTCTCACCGTGCGAGCGCTCGTCAATCCCGCGGTGGCGCTGGACCTGATCGCGCTGTGCTGGGCGTTCCGCAGACGGAATTGGTGGCGTCGCGCCCCCTGCCTGCCGCTGCCTGATCGAGACTACCTGGAGTGGCGGTTGCACACCGCATACGGGGAGGAGCGCGCCGTCCCCCCGGTCGGCGATGTACTCCGGTTCGCCCGGTGGAGGCGGAGAATCCTGCGTGACTAGCCCCAAGGTCGTGATCGTCGGTGGTGGTTTCGCGGGCCTGTACACCGCTCAGGGACTCGCCGATGCAGCGGTCGAGATCACCCTGATCGATCGCCAGAACCACCACCTCTTCCAGCCCATGCTGTACCAGGTGGCCACCGCCGCGCTCTCCCCGAGCGACATCGCCTCTCCGATCAGATCCATCCTGCGCGACCAGAAGAACACCGAGGTGATCCTTGGTGAGGTGGCCGAGATCCGCGTGGCCGAGCGGAAAGTCGCGCTGGGTGATGGTGGTATTGTTGGCTACGACTACTTGATCCTCGCCACTGGCGCCCGACATTCATACTTCGGGCGCGATGATTGGGAGACCTTTGCCCCCGGTCTCAAAAACCTGGAAGACGCCGAGGAGATTCGACGCCGGGTACTGCTGTCCTTCGAACGCGCCGAGCGTGAGAGCGACCCGGTGAAACGGCATGCACACCTGACGTTCGTGGTGGTCGGAGGCGGGCCCACCGGCGTGGAGGTCGCCGGCGCGCTTGCCGAGATCCGGCGCTACGCCCTGCGCCGGGATTTCCGCCGGATTGACCCGCGAGAGGCTACCGTGATGCTGCTTGAGGGGGGGCCGCGGCTGCTCTCGAGCTATCCTCCCGCGCTGTCCGACCGTGCGAAGGCGGAACTGCGGCGGCTCGGCGTCGAGGTGCGGGTCGAGACGATGGTCAGCGACATCCGCTCCGGTTACGTCGTGGCGGGAGGCTGGACCATTCCGACCCAGACGGTCGTGTGGGCGGCCGGCAACGTCGCCAGCCCGCTCACCCACTCGCTCGGCACGCCGCTTGATCGGGCCGGTCGCGTCATCGTCGAGCCGGACTGCACCATTCCGGGCCACCCGGAGCTGTTCGTCCTGGGTGATGCGGCCGCGTTTGTCGATGAGCGATTCGGAACGCTTCCCGGTATCTGTCCAGTAGCCATCCAGATGGGTCAATACACTTCGAGAGTCATTGCTGGGGACCTCGCCGGAAAGCCACGCCGCCCGTTTGCCTACTGGGACAAGGGCCAGCTTGCCGTCATCGGTCGCGGGCACGCGGTCGCAGACATCTGGAGACTCCAATTCGGCGGACTGATGGCCTGGCTGGTGTGGATCTTCGTCCACATCTTCTTCCTGATCGGGTTCCGCAATCGGATCATTGTTCTCATCGAATGGGCCTACGCCTACTTCACGTATCAACGCGGCGCTCGATTGATCACCTGGTCGTGGAGCGGCGGCGATCGCCGGAAGACCGGGATGACCGGTGAACACCCGATCCCGGCCGCAGCCGGTCCCCCCAAGTGACGGCACTCTCCGCCGATCTGGTCAAAGCCGAGGCACTGCGCCTCGGCTTCCTCGCTTGTGGCATCACCAACCTTGATCCCGTGCCCCACGCGTCGGCGCTCGATCGCTGGCTGACCGAGGGATACGGGGGCAACATGCGTTACATCCACCGCCAGGCGAAGAAGCGCAAAGACCCGCGGCTAGCCGACGCGGATGCCGCCCGTGCAATTATGGTTCTGGACAACTACTACTACTCACAGATCCCTGTTGCTGGCCCCAGGGTCGCCAGATATGCCCGTGGCGAAGACTACCATCGGGCTACCCTCACACGACTGGAGAAACTGGCGGCCTTTCTCCGCCAGAACGGCGCAACTGTCTCCAGGCCGTACGTCGATACCGGCCCGATTCCCGAGCGCGAACTCGCGCAGCGAGCCGGCCTGGGTTGGATCGGCAAGAACACGATGCTCCTGCGCCCCGGTGTGGGCTCGTGGTTCTTCATCGGAAGTGTGCTGACGGACCTCGAACTCGACATGGATCAGCCATTCGAGACCGACCACTGTGGATCCTGCACCCGGTGCCTCGAGGCCTGCCCGACCGGCGCCTTTGTCGAGCCGAGGGTCCTGGATGCCACTCGGTGCATCTCGTATCTGACGATCGAGCAAAAGGGGCCGATCGACCCGGCCTTGGCGGAGCGGCTCGAGGGGTGGGCATTCGGCTGTGACATCTGCAACGAGGTTTGCCCCTGGAATGAACGATTCGCCGAGCAGTCCACCGTCCCTGAGTTCCGGCCGCGAGAAGGGCTGAGTGGAGCGGGGCCCGACCTGTTCGAACGGATGGACGAATCGGAGTTCTACCGGCGGTTCGGCGATACGCCGCTGGCTCGTCCCGGCCTCGATCGCATGCGGCGGAACTGGCGGGCGGCCTGGGAGAGTCTCCCCTAGGACCCCCGTGGCGCCAACCCCGGTGGGGGCGCTACCGTTCCGCCATGGCACCCTCCCTCCATTCCATCGCCATCTTCGTCAGTGATATCGACCGGGCCAAGCGGTTCTACCGGGACGACCTCGGCCTGGCTGTCACCCGCGAGGGCTCGTTCGGCGCCGAGTTTCTCGAGGGCTCGACGCATCTGAGCGTGCATCCCGCAGTCCACCCCGAAGCCAAGGCGATGGTCGGCCGGCACACCGGGATCACATTCCACGTCGAAGGCATCCTGGGTTACTGCGAACGGCTGCACGATCGCGGAGTGCGGTTCGTCGCGGAGCCAACCCGGCAGTCCTTCGGCGTCATGGCGATGATTTCGGACCCCGATGGCAACGTGTTCGCGCTGTGGGATGATCAGATCCCCGACGAACCGGCCGGCGGCAGCCACAGTCACTAGCCATGGATCGCCTGTACATCACCGTGGTCTCGCTCTGGACCTGGCTGGTGCTCGGGATCTGCTGCGTCGTCTGGCTCCCCATGCTGCTGCTGGTCCGGTTGATCACCGCGCCATTCGATCCGGCGCGCTACTGGGCTGGACTCCTGTTTCGCAAGATCGGTGTGGTGACGGCGACCCTTAACCCGCTCTGGCACTTCCGGGTGACGGGCGTCATGCCGGCCGATCCTCGGCGGCCCTTCGTGGTCGTCTCCAACCACGAGTCCTTTGTCGACATCCTGCTGATCAGCCACCTCCCCTGGGAAATGAAGTGGCTTTCGAAGGTGGAAATCCTCCGGATTCCAGTGCTCGGCTGGGATATGGTGCTCGCTGGGGATGTGCCGGTGGAGCGTGGCACGCGCAAGAGCGCCCTCAAAGCGATGCGCCGATGCCGGGAGATTCTCAAACAGCGCGTATCGGTGATCATCTTCCCTGAGGGGACCCGCTCCACCACTGGGGAGATGCTCCCGTTCAAGGACGGGGCATTCCGACTCGCCATCGACGCCGGCGTGCCGATCCTGCCGCTGGTGGTGGGCGGCACGGCGACCGCCCTGCCGAAGCATGGCTGGCGCTTCGGGCGGTCCAAGGCGGAGGTGCGGGTCCTCGAGCCGGTCGAGACTGCCGGACTGGCCGTCGCGGACTCCGAAGCGCTGAACGCAAGGGTACGCGAGATGATTCTGCGGACCCGGGAGGAGATGCGCCAATCGTCCCCGTCCTGAAGCCGTCACGGGACCCCGGGTCGTCAGTCGTCCGTAGACCGCCCGAGTTCCGCGGGGGCGCGGGCCCGGCCGACGACGCCCGCCAGCACCAGCAGGGTGAGCAGGTAGGGCAGCACGAGGAACAGCTGGTAGGGCACGCCTGACAGGAACGACTGGAAGATGTACTGTAGCGCCATCGCAGCCCCGAAGAAGAGTGCGGCCCAGAAGACGCGCGCCGGGTTCCACGCCCCCAGTACAACGATCGCGATCGCGATGAACCCCCGTCCCGCGGTCATCTTTTCGGCAAAGGTGCCTACCTGCGCGAGCACAAGACTCGCACCCGCCACTCCGGCAAACCCCCCGCCGATGACTGTCGCCACAGTTCGAGTCCACTCCACCCGCACCCCCGCGGCGCGGGCATTGCCGGCAGATTCTCCGGCCGCACGCAGCCGCAGCCCCCACCTCGTCCGGTAGACTGTCCACCAGAGAATCGGAACGGCGAGGTACGCCAGGTAGGTCAGGACGCTCTGCTGAAACAACGCCGCGCCGATGATGGGAATGCGCGAGAGCCCGGGGAGGGGGAGGACCGGAAAGGTCGGGAGCGACAGCCCCACGCCGGCGGCGCCATATGCTCTGCGGTAGATCGCCCCGGTCAAACCCACGCACCCCAGGGTAATTGCCGTTCCCGTGATGATCTGATCGGCACCCGCCCGCACCGCGACGAGGGCGAAGATCGCCGAGACCATGACCCCCGCCGCCGTGGCTGCCGCGAGGCCTGACCAGGGGCCACCCGCAGTCGCCCCCAGCGCCGCACCCAGCGCTCCGGCGAGCATCGCCCCTTCAATTCCGAGGTTGATCACCCCTCCGCGCTCGCTGATAGTCTCACCGAGCGCAGCCAGGAGGAGCGGTGTCGCCACTCGCACCGTCGCGGCCAGGAAGGATGTGACCAGATCCGCGCCCATGGTTCAGTTGCCCGCGGCGAGGACGGTCGTCCGCCGCCGGACGACATCCCCCAGGAGCACGACTATGATGATCACCGCCTCGACCATGAAGACTGCCACCGCGGGCACCCCTGCATCGCGCTGCATGGCGCTCGCCCCCGCCTCCAGCGCCGCGAACAGCAGACCGGTGGCGATTGTCGCAAGCGGGTCGAGTCTCGCCAGCAGTGCGACTGCGATCGCGGTGAAGCCGTAACCGGGCGACAGGCTCTGAAAGAGCGCATAGGTAGTTCCCGACACTTCGGTCCCGCCGGCGAGTCCGGCGAATGCTCCCGAGGCTAGCAGGGCGAGGGCGAAGACCCGGCTGGTGTTCACCCCGCCTATCACTCGGGCAGCGATCGGATTGGCGCCGGTTGCCCGCAGCTGGAATCCCGGTAGGGTCCTTCGCCCGAAGGTCCAGAGGGCCCCGGCCAGTACCAGCGCGAGCAGGAGCCCGAGGTGCAGCCGGGTCCCTGGTAGCTGCGGCAGGCGCGCCGCAATCGGCAACTGGTCGCTCTGCGGGTAGATGTGCCGGGATTCCTGCAGTGGTCCGACCACCATCCAGCTCACGAGCGCTTCGGCGACGAAGTTGAGCAGCAGCGTGCTGATGACCTCGAGAACGCCGAAGCGCAACCGCAACACGACCGGTGCGATCGCCCACACCAGGCCGGCCACGCAGGCGGCGGCCAGCACCGTAGCCACCCCGAGGGTTCGCGGCCACGAGCCGACCGCCAAGCCGACCCAGGTGGCCATCATCGCCCCGGCATAGAACTGGCCCTCCGCACCGATATTCAGCGCCCCGGCGCGGAAGGCAAGTCCGACGCCGAGGCCGATCAGGATCAGCGGGATGGCCCTCGGGAGCAGAGAAGAAAGGATCGCGTCGCCAGAACCGAACGCGCCGCGCCACATGGCGCTCAGTGCGGCAGGTGCGTCGTAGCCGAAGAGGGCCAGTCCCAAGCCAAGTGCGCTGACTCCTGCCACGAGCGCGAGGGCGCCGGGCAGCAGGCTGCGCAGCCACGGGAATCGACTCGCCACCTAACGCCCTGCGCCGAGCATTCGGCGGCCGATGTCCAATCGTGAGGCGGTCGGCTCCATCTCACTGAGGACGCCATTCGCCAGTACCAGGATCCGGTCCGCCACCTCGCGCAACTCGTCCAGATCCGCAAGGTGAACGACGACGCAGGCCCCGGCGGCCGCTGTCTCACGCAGGCGGAGGTGCACGTCGGCCGTGGCTCGCAGATCGAGCCCGCGAGTGAGGTTCTCGGCGACCAGCACCATCGGACGCCGCTCGAGTGCTCCGGCGATAACCATGCGCTGCTGATTTCCGCCGCTGAGGGAGCGCGCGGTCACCTCCGGGCCGGGGGCCCGGACTGCGAATTGCTGGATCAGCGCCGCCGTCCTGCCTCGTGCCTCGCGCCAATTCATCCACAGGCCATGGACCCATGGTGCATTCCGACCCTGGCTCAGCGCCAGATTCTCCGTCAGGCTGAAGCTGTCGACGAGGGCCTCGGTAGTCCGGTCCTCAGGGATGAACGAAACCGGTCCGGTCACCTCGAGCGTACCCTGGCGCGGGCGCATCAGGCCCGCGATCGTCCGCAGCAGCTCCCGCTGGCCGTTTCCTTCCACCGCCGCGACCCCTACGACTTCACCTGCGCGCGCCACGAAGCTCGCTGAGCGCAGCCCCGTCCCGCTCGCACCCAGACGGGCCACCGCCACCGCATCTGCGCGGACCCTGATCTCTCCTGGTTCGGGCGCAAGCCTTGCCGATCCAGATGGGGCTTCGCCCAGCATGCAGACCGCCAGCTCATGCGCGGTGACCTCCGCCACCGGGCCGGTATGAACCACCGCGCCGCGTCGCAGGACGGTGACCCTGTCCGCCAGGCCGAGGGCCTCATCCAGCTTGTGGGTGATCAGCACTGAAGCAACGCCCCGGTCGCGGAGCACCCGGATGAGTTCCAGCAGTGATTCGGCATCCACGGGTGAGAGCGCCGAAGAAGGCTCGTCGAGCAGGAGGATCCGCGCTTCGGCGGCAAGCGCTTTGAGGATTTCGAGGCGTTGCTTGAGCCCCGCCGAGAGTTCCTGAACCGGCGCGTCCGGGTCGAGGTCCATGCCGGTTTCGGTGATCAATGCTGCGACCCTCGCTCGGAGCGCCCGGGGGTGCGGCGGCCATCCCGTGGCGAGCGCTACATTCTCCGCAACGGTGAAGCTGGGAATCGAGGTGAAGTGCTGGTGCACCATGCCGATCCCGAGCCGCCGTGCCTGAACGGGGCCCCGAACCGGGCGGAGGTTGCCATGAACCGCAATGGTCCCCGAATCGGCGTGCAGGAGCCCGAAGGCGATCTTCATGAGTGTCGATTTTCCTGCCCCGTTCTCGCCCAGGAGCGCGTGGATCCCGCCCGCTTCGAGAGTGAAGTCCACAGAACGGAGAGCTTGCGTCGCGCCGAAGCGCTTGGAGATGCCGGAGAGTTTCAGGACATCCGTCACGGGTCGTGGCGCGATTGGAGGTTGTTGCATCGCCCGATTCCATTGCCGATGGCGGTGTGACCGTGGGTGATCCGCTCACATCTCATCTTGGGCCCGGTTGGGCTCCCAGCATTTCATCGGTGGGCGCTGGGTGAGAACGAAAGGCGGACACGTCCGACAGCCGGCTTGGAACATTGAGTTCGATCGTCCGCCCTCAATCTACTCGCGGCCCTCCCCTTCCCGTCGTCTGGATGCGCCCCCGAACCAGCGGCGTGCCTCGGGCAGGCTGCCTTGGCGCCGGTCAGACGAATCGCGTGAAGGTAATTCAGGCAGGAGTCGGGATGCCCTGCTTGGCTGACTTGGATCCTGAGGAGTGGGGCCGTGAAGGGTATCGCCGAAAGAAGGAGACGCCGGCTTCGAGGCTGGTCTCGTCGGGAGGGGCGGGCTTCCGGCGGAATGGAGGTGAGGGATCATCACCGCGCAGATGCGGGTGCAGCTTGATTCGAATGCGTCAATCCGCCTGTCGAAAGCAGCTCCGGTTCGGGATTCCCCGGCTGCGGATCCCTCTCACATCCCCGTGGGATGATCGTGAAACGCCCACGGGAGGCCAAATCGCTGCTCGAGATGTGCCGCGAGCGCCTGGACGCCGACCGTCTCCGTGGCATAGTGACCCGCGTAGAGAACGTTGACGCCGAGCTCCATGGCGTCGAAGTAGGTGTGCGCAGCGCCCTCGCCGGTGACGTAGGTGTCGCAGCCGGCGGCCCGGGCCTGCGCGATCGCGCTCCCGGCGCCCCCGGTGATGATTCCCACCCGCTCGACGGCATTCGGTCCCCCCGGAATAACCCGGATAGCCTCGAAGGCGATCCCCAGGGCTTGCGCCACAAGGTTGGCCAGACCGGCTCGTGTACTCCCTGAGGCCGGCGCGGTTCCGGCGACACCGATCGACACACCCTTGTGATTCCCGAACGGAACCGGATCGGTCAAGCCGAGCCGGCGAGCCAGGATCGAATTGTTGCCGACTTCGGGATGGAGATCGAGCGGAATGTGAGCGGAGTATACAGCCGCGTCCTGCTCCAGCAGGGAGCGCAGCCGGCGATAACGCCGGCCGGTGACGCACTGATTGCCGTCCCAGAAGAGACCGTGATGGACCAGCAGCAGCGGGGGGCCGGAGCTTGGCGAGGACCGCAGTCCATCGATGGTAGCCTGCGTTGCATCGACGGCGGCTACGACGTGGGTGATGGTACCGGAGTTCTCGACCTGCAGTCCGTTGAGGGCGTTCACGTCATCGGGCACGTCACGGATACGGAGATAGCCGTCGAGATGGCCCGCCACCTCTGCGAGCGAGGCGCCTGGCTGATTCATGGTCAGGGGGTGGAGCTCCGATCCAGTGCGGCGATCGAGTCCCTCGCGGCCATCACCCGTGCGTTCAGCGCGGCGGGCAGAGTGTTCCCCAGCGCGGGATTCGGCTGGTATCGAATCACCCCGCTCCTCAGGCCGAATGATTCCACGCGTGGTTGGAATCCGCCGGACTTCACCTCCCGCGCCACGGCCAGGAAGGCGCGCGGCAGATCAATGACCGCGGAACCGAGCACTCGATTTGGCGCCAGCGCTGTCTGGTCCAGGTTGGCCCCGAAGATGTATGCGTTCGGTGATTCCTTGACGGCCTGGAAGGCACCGAGCGCTGCCTGATCGGCGTTGTGGTGAACCATGTCCACACCGGCCTTGAGCAGGGCGAGCGTCGCCTCTCGCCCTGCCGCGACGTCGTCGAAGGTGTTGAGGTAAGTCGACCTGGCGGTGATCGCCGGATTCACCGCTTTGGCGCCGGCAACCCAGGCGTCCTCCGCCTGTTTGATGGGTGGCAGTTCAATCCCGCCCACGAATCCAATCGTGTTCGTCTTGGTCAGCCCCCCCGCGACCATCCCGGCCAGATAGCTGGCCTCCGACAAGCGGAAGATCAGGGGGGACACGTTGCCGGCTACCCGCTCTCCGGAAGTGACGACGAATGCCGTCCCGGGAAAGTGTGCCGAAACCCGCTCGGCCGCACCCTGAAATTCGAAGCCGTGACCGAATACCAGCTGATACCCCTGGGAGGCGTATGTGCGGAGGGCCTCTTCCTGGTCGGCCGGCGTTCTCGCCTCGACGTGACTGATGGCCGCACCGAGCGAGTCCCGGATTTGTTCGAGGCCTTGGTAGGCCCCGGAATTCCATGCGGCATCGGCGATGGACCCAGGTGTGACCAGCCCAACCCGGAAGCCAGAATGTGAGTGTTCTTTGGTGCAACTACTCACTGCCGCGACCAGCAGGAGTGCCGAGACCATCGGTTTCAGTGACATGATATTATAGTACCATCATAACAACAGTTGGCCGTTTGTAACGGGCCAAATCGTATTACTATCCACAAGTTTGGGGTACTTATCAACGATTGTGGGAAGTCCGCGTAGTCAGGCCGGCAGAACCTTCGCCACGTCGCCACGTTCGACCATCCCAAGTGCCGTTCCCCGGTCCCGCTCGCTGGGTTCCATAGAGATCTGTCCGTTGACACGACCGCCATCCGCAATGTGAATCCGCTGGGTTCGGATGTCACCGTGGATTATCGCGCCGGCCTGAATTTCGACCCGCTGCTCGGCGTTCACGCCGCCGTGGATCTCGCCGCCGGCAACGACCTCAGATGCAAACACATCGCCTCGGATCAGGGCGCCAGGTGCAACGAGGAGCTGAGTACCCGCCCGGACGGTTCCCTGCACCGTCCCTTCGATCTTGACCACCCCTTCACTAGCGATATCGCCGACGATGGTGGCGCCTACCGCAATGATGGTCAGACTGTTTGGATCGGTTCGGCGGGCTGCGGAATCGGAACGAGCAGACTGGGTAGGACGTGAGAACATCGCCATCAGGATTGCTCCTTGACCAGGGTCCGTGGATCGATCGGTTTCCCATCGCGTCGGATTTCGAAATGCAGGTGGGGGCCGCTGGAGCGCCCGGTGTTCCCTGACAGCCCGATGACTTCGCCGGCGTCCACCGCCTGTCCCGCAGCAACGGCGGCTCGTGTCAGATGCCCATACATCGTCTGAATTCCACCGGGATGTTCCAGCAACACAAAGATGCCATACTCGGAGTCGACCCCCGCCTGCAGGACCGAACCACCTCCGGAGGCCCGGACCGGGCTGCCGCTCGGTACTGCGATATCCACGCCGGGATGGGCCTCACCACCAGTATTGGACGCGGAGCCATCTGCCGCTTGGCCGCGCGTCACATAGCCGGGTTCCTCCAGGGGCCAGTGACTCGGCTCCGAGGGTCCGGTCTCGTAGACCGGGGCGCCGGTCGCCTTGGCGCGGAGTGCCGGCGCCACCGGCAGGCTCGCAGCAAGCTGGACGGGATCGGGCACGATATCGGCGCCAAGCATCGCCCGGATGCGGTCGTAGCGCCGTTCGGCGCTATCGAGGGCGGCCACCAGTTCTCCGATCTTGTGGTTGTCGTTCTCCAGCCGTTCGACCTCTCTGACCAGCCCGGGCACTCGAGCAGCCGCAGCGGCAATCGGGAGGTAGAGGGCGAGACCCAGCAGCGCCGCCGCACCAAGTCCGATGCTCCCCCCTAAGGCGGCGCGCACCGCCCAGCGCGGGAATCGGTATGTCCGCGATGCGACGGCGCCGTCGGAATGAATGACGACGGTCACGTATCGAGGAGTTTCGCTCATGCACTCATCCCTGGAACGGCTCCCCGAGCAGCAGCTCGAGCACGCGTCCGAGATCCTCGTCGGAGTAATAGCTGAGCGTGATGAGCCCGCGCCCGCGACGCTTCGCAGTCACCTTGACATCGGTTCCCAGCCGTTTGCGCAGGGCGTCTTCGACTCGCCGGTGGGCGGGCGAAAGCTGCCTGACAGGTTCCTTCCTGGTGACGCCGGGCCGAGCCCCCCGTACCTTCGCCTCGAGATCTCGCACCGACCAGTCCTGTTCCGCCGCGAGATGCGCCAGCTTCGTGAGCTGGGCGCGATCGGTCAGCCCAAGCAGCGCGCGCGCGTGTCCCTCTGAGAGCCGGCCACCATCAACCATCTCCGCCACCTCGGGCGGCAGCTTCAGGAGGCGCAGACCGTTCGCGATCGTCGAACGATCCCGGCCTACCAGCCGCGCGATATCCGCCTGCGACAGATGGAACTCGTCGATCAGCCGCTGATAGCTGATCGCCTCCTCGATCGCGGAAAGGTCGTCGCGCTGCAGGTTCTCGACGAGCGCCAGAGTAAGCAGCGTCCGGTCGTCGGCTTCCTTGACGACGGCGGGGATCTTCGCCCAGCCGAGCTTCTGGGCGGCCCGCCAGCGCCGCTCCCCCGCAATCAGCTGGTAGCCATCGAGATGCTGGCGAACGATGATCGGCTGCAACAGGCCGGCGGTCTCGAGAGAGTGAACCAGTTCGGAGAACTGCGGTTCGTCGAGCTTCGCGCGGGGCTGGTACGGGTTCGGACGAATGCTCTGGACTGCCAGCTCCAGCAGCGAGCCGTTCGCCTCGGCAGCCTGGCGGGAGACCGGCCCAAGCAGCGCCTCCAGGCCGCGGCCGAGTCGCTTGGTTTCGCTCACGGATGCACCTCCGGGAGCGCCGGCTCCCCGCCGGGCGCGAGCGCCTCTACCCGCCGCGTCAGTTCCTGTGCGACGGCCAGGTAGCTCTTGGCTCCGACCGATTGGATGTCATAGAGGAGAATCGGTTTGCCGAAGCTCGGCGCCTCGGCCAGCCGCACATTTCTGGGTATCACCGTCGGGAACATGCGGGCGCCGAAGTATTCCTTCGCGTCTGCCGCGACCTGGCGGCAGAGATTGACCCGTGAGTCGTACATGGTGAGCAGCACGCCATCGATGGCCAGCCGCGGATTGAAGTTCTGCTGTACCAGCTTGATGGTGTTAAGCAGCTGTGAGATCCCCTCAAGCGCGTAGTACTCGCACTGGATCGGAATGATCACGCCGTCGGCGGCGGCCAGCACATTGAGTGTGATCAGACCGAGGGAAGGGGGGCAGTCGATCAGGATGAACTCGTACGCATCCCGCGCCGATTCCAACGCGCGTCGCATCACCCCCTCGCGTTGCGCCCGTTCCACCAATTCGAGCTCGGCTCCGACGAGGTCCTGGGTCGCGGGAAGGATGTCGAGGTACGGCAAGGCGGGATCGTTGACGATGACGTCGGCGACCGGACGGCCATCGATGAGCACGTCGTAGAGCGCGAAGCGCAATTGCTCGCGCCGAACGCCGACACCGCTGGTCGCGTTGCCCTGGGGATCGGCGTCGACCAGAAGTGTCTTCCGTTCAGAGATGGCCAGCGAGGCGGCGAGGTTCACCGCCGTGGTCGTCTTGCCGACGCCACCTTTCTGGTTCGCGATCGCGATGATTCTGGCCATTTATAAACTATTGTGTTATAAGGACATACGACTTGAATTCATGTTGGAGTCGAGCGGTTGCTCGCAACCTCCCGCCCGTAAGCCAATATACAGCGCGGGCATTCGCAGCGAAATGCCGAATCGGAGGCGGGAGCGATCGAGCCGGATATGAACAGGGCTTGGGCGGACTCGCCGGGCAGGCGTTTCACGTGAAACATGATCCCGTTGCTCTTGAGCGGAAGCCGGCAGCCACGTTTCACGTGAAACAGGCGGGCATCCCATGCCTCACGGCGAACAGAGTTCGCGATTTCGCCGCCATTTGCTCACTTCAATCACGAGGTTCTGAAGGTCACTCGGGGATACCCCGGACACCCGCCCGGCCTGACCCAAGGTCGCCGGCCGGACTTGGGAAAGGCGCTCCCTGGCTTCGAACGAGATGGTGGCGAGAGCATGGAATGGAAGGTCTTCCGGTAAAACGAACTCATCTAGTGACGCGAGTCGCTGGGCGTGCCCACGCTCCCGCAACAGGTAGCCGGCGTATTTCAGTTCGATGTCAGCCCACTCTGCCTGTTCGGAAGGATAGCCGCAGCCCGCGAGCGACATCAGGTCACGCAAGCGGACTTCGGGTCGCCGGGCAACCTCCGCAATCCTGGTGGGCTGCGCGATTCGACTCACGCCGAGTGCATCAAGCAGTGGGTTCACGCTCTCGGGCGCCAAGGCCGTGGCCTCAGCGAACCGAAATGCTGCCTCCTCAGCAGCAAGTCGGGTGTGCGCGCCGCGCACCTCATCGACACCCAACAAGCCATGCGCCTCGGCAAACGGAAGCAGTCGGCGCAATGCATTATCTTGGCGCAGGAGGAGTCGGTATTCCGCCCGAGAGGTGAAGAGACGATAGGGTTCCTCGACGCCACGGGTGACCAGGTCGTCGACGAGTACGCCGATCATCGCCTCGTCTCGCCTGAAGATGGCGGGCTCCCTGCCGAGGACGGAAAGGGATGCATTGAGTCCGGCTACGACCCCCTGCCCGGCCGCCTCCTCGTAACCGGTCGTCCCGTTGACCTGCCCGGCGAAGTACAAACCCTCGATACCGCGGGCTTCGAGCGTCGGGCGAAGTTGAGTGGGGGGGAGGTAGTCATACTCAATGGCGTAGCCGGGGCGGGTCAGCCTGGCCTCCTCCAACCCGGGAACCGCGTGCAGCATCCGCAACTGAATCGCGGGTGGGAGTGAAGTCGATAGTCCGTTGACGTAAAGTTCTGCAGTGTCATGTCCCTCCGGCTCGAGGAACACCTGATGCCGCTCGGCGTCGGGGAACTTCACGATCTTGTCCTCGATGCTCGGGCAGTACCTCGGACCACGCCCGCTGATTGCCCCACCATACAGCGCCGACTCCTGAAGATGGGCTGAAATGACATCGCGCACCTCGGGCCCGGCCCAGCCCAGATAACATGGGAGCTGCGGGAGTCGCGGCACCCGCTCATGGAAGGAGAACCAATACGGCTCCTGGTCTCCGTCCTGCCGCTGGAACCTATCCAGATCGACGCTTCTCCCATCGATGCGCGGAGGGGTACCCGTCTTGAAGCGTTCTATTGTAAGTCCTTGTAGTTCAAATACTTGACATATTTCTACTGCGGGCGACTCGCCAGCACGGCCAGCCGGAATCGCGGTGTCCAGGCCGAGATGGATCCGCCCTCTCATGAAGGTCCCGGCAGTGACGACAACGGCCGGCGCGGTATAGCTGATCCCTTCCCTCGTCGTGACGCCTCCGACCCTCGCCTGTTTGATTCGAATGTCGGTGACAGTCCCCTGAGCGAAGTGGAGTCCCGACTGTCGTTCGAGCAGGCTCCGCACCGCACGTCGATACAGCCCCCGATCGCACTGGGCGCGGGGAGACCAGACGGCCGGGCCCTTGGAGCGATTCAGCATGCGATACTGAATCGCCGACCGGTCGGTCGCACGGCCCATGATCCCGCCGAGCGCATCGACTTCCCGAACCACCGTGCCTTTGGCGATCCCGCCGATGGCGGGGTTACAGGACATCTGCCCGATAGTCTCAAGGTTCTGCGTGAGCAGCAGAGTGCGAGCCCCGACGCGGGCGGCGGCACTCGCCGCCTCCGCGCCGGCGTGCCCACCGCCGATGACGATCACGTCATATCGATTCATGCAACAGAACCTACTCCGGCGAGCGGCGGGACGGTACACCGAGTGATCGTGATCTCCTTCATGGACGAAGGGGCAGCCCCAGAGGGGCCGCCCCTTCGTGCCTGGAGCGTCATCATCTCGGCAAGGCTAGGCCGTGCGTACCCAGCGCCAGAGTTCGCGCAGCGACGGCTTCTTGCCATACGACAGGATGCCCACGCGGTAGATCCTCCCAGCGAGCCAGACAACCGCCAGAATCCCGATCACCAAGGCGAGAATCCCTCCGAACACCTCGGGGAGCGGGAGCGGGGTCAGCGCATAACGCACCGGGAGCACCAGGGCGGTAAAGAAGGGGATGAAAGTCACCACCCTGGCGAGGGTGGAATTCGGGTCGTTCACAAGACCAAACATCAGGATCATCCCGGCGACGACCAGCATCGTTACCGGCGTCGCGGTCTGCTGCGCCTCCTGCTGGGTATTGCACATCGACCCAATTGCGGCGTAGATGCTCGCATAGAAGAAGAAGCCCAGCAGGAAGCAGATCAGGATCACGCCCACCAGCGCGCCGGAGACCTCGGGAAGCTGAAACCCGGTGGCTGCAGACCCGGCGGGTCCTGGGCGGCTCAGGATCCGGCTAACAAACAATCCGGTCCCCAGCCAGATGCCCATCTGCATCAGCCCGGCCGCACCCACGCCGACCACCTTGCCCATGAGCAGATCGAATGGCCGGAGACTCGAAATCAGGATCTCGACAATGCGATTGGTCTTCTCCTCCATCACGGCGCTGCTGACCTGAATCCCATAGAAGAGCAGGGCGAAGTACATCAGCATGTCGATGAAGTAGGCGAGAAAGAACGTCTGCTCGCCGCTCTGGGCCGTTGCGTGCCCTTCGGTCACGCGGGTGGTCTGCAGCGACAGCCGCACCATGGCAGCCGCAACCGCGCTCGAGTCGAGATGCATCCGTTCCAGCCGGATTGCGAGCAACGCCGGTTCAATTGCACGCTCGATGGCGGTGGTGATGCGGGGACTGGCGACATTCGAGCCGAGGTAAGTCGCCTTGCCGCTATCCACGGAGAGCTCATCGAGGATCAGGACGCCGTGCGGAGCCGCCACTGCCGGCTGCGAAAGCCCGATCAGTTGTACCAGCGAGTCTCGCACCGTCTCCCACCCCGGGCCCACCTCCATGCGCTGCACGGCAAACTGAGCCGCCTCCCCTTCCCCGGCCTTCACGGCCTCGAGGGCGTGGGCGACCCGCTCGCCGACGAGGCTTTGGGTCCGGTCCAGGACCACGAGTCGCTGGGCTCCAGTCTCCCGCTCGAGCAGCAGGCGCGGGAGCAGCCCGAATCCGATCCACAGCGCGGGCACCAGGACGGTGCCGATTATGAACGCCCTGGTCCGTACCCGCTCGATGAACTCGCGCCGGATGACCGCGAGGATCTTGTTCATGCGACCTCTCCACGGGCGACGGGGCGAGCCGACTCCGGGCCAACCTTGGCGATGAAGATGGACTGGAGCGAGGGCTCGACTACCTCGAAACGTGACAGCCCGACGTCCTGGGTAACCAGCGCTTTGAGCAGCCGTTCCGGGTCGGCCCCCGGCACCAGCCCAACCTCGGCACTGGCCCCAGCATCGTCCACGGTGGCAACGAGCGATCGGTCCGCGAGAATCGCACGAGCCGCCTGGGAGTTGCGAGTGAATGTCAGCGCGATGTGAGTCTTGCCCCCCTCACGCTTCACCTCGGCCATGCTCCCGTCCACCACCTTCTCCCCCCGAGCGATGATCACCAAGTGGTCGCACATCTTCTCGGCGTGTTCCATAATGTGGGTCGAGAAAAGCACCGTCCGGCCACTGCGGGCCACTTCCACGACGACGTCCCGCATCACCTGGCTGTTGACGGGGTCGAGCCCGCTGAAGGGCTCATCGAGAATGACGAGTTCGGGATCATGCTGCAGGGCTCCGGCGAATTGCACCTTCTGCTGCATTCCCTTGGAGAGGTCCGAGACCTTCTTGAGCGCCCAGTCGCCGAGGCCCAGCCGTTCGAGCCAGGCCTTGGCCCGCTTGCGCGCGTCCCACCGGCCGAGACCCTTGGCCTCGCCCAGAAAGGCGAGCTGGTCAAGGACCCGCATCTTCGGGTAGAGGCCGCGCTCCTCCGGCAGATAGCCGATACGGGCGGAGAGATCCCGGCCGGTCCCCACCTGCCCGAGCAGGGTCACCGTGCCCTCGTCGGGGACGATGATGCTGAGGAGCATTCGGATGGTGGTGGTCTTGCCGGCGCCGTTGGGTCCCAGCAGCCCGAAGATGCCGCCGCGGGATACTGTCAGTGACAGATCGCGGACGGCGGTGTGGCCAGCATAACGCTTGGTCACATGGTCCACCTGGATCACAGAGATGCTCATGAATTCCTTGGGTTGGTTTGAGCGGCGCCACCTACGCCCGGCGATGGTGAGATGTTTCGCAGGCCCCCGCACGGAAGATGGCGGGAATCCCGAATTCGGCGAGGGGGCCAGCCTCTGGCCTGCCCGTAGCCCGGATCCTATAATTGCGCCATGCCCTACCGTATCACCGTCAACCGCGAACTCTGCGAGAGCAACGCGGAGTGCGTCTCCCTGGCACCCCAGGTGTTCGAGCTCGACGATGAAGAGCTGTGTGTCGTGCTGAACCCTGAGGGCGCCAGGGACAAGCGCATTCTTCTTGCTGCGCGGGCCTGCCCTGTCGACGCCATCACGCTAGTCGACGAGGAGGGGGAGCAGGCCTGGCCCTGAGTGGCAGCGGGGCCGGGACACCTGCCCCGGCCCCGCCCCGGCTCCACTCGCTGGCGCTCGTGCCTGCTACCCCGCCCACTCGACCAGTCGCGTAATCCGCCGGACCTTGCCCCCAGGAACCACCAGATTCCGATGCTGGGCATGCACCCCGAACTTGAGCGTGCGGGCCAGGAACTGCTCGCGGGTCACTCCACCTTCCACCGGCCGGTGCTCCGCCACATCGTGAAGGAGGATCCCGCCCGGAGTCTCCTCGTGATAGCGGCCAACATAGAGCACCTCGTCCCCGGTGGTTTCGAGGACCACGGTGACGCCGTGGAGATCGGAATGACCGGGATGGAAGACGTGCCCCGACATCAGACGGAGGTCGTCGCGCAGAAGCGGTCGAATGCCGCCGTCAGGTCCCGGGCGACATCCTGCGGCGAGTGACCCTCGATCATGTGCCGGTGGACGAAGTGCACCACGTCACCATCCCGCAGAAGAGCCATCGACGGAGCTGCTCGGCGCGTAGTCGGCGAAGTACTGCCGGGCCCGTCCGGTCGCGTCCGTATCCTGTCCCGCGAAGACCGTCACGACCTGCTGCGGCCGATTGGGGTGTTGCAGGGCAAGCGAGAGCGCCGGCCGGGCGCCGCCGGCGGCACAGCCGCAGACGGAGTTGACGAAGACCAGCGTCGTTCCCTTGTGATCGCCGAGCGAGGCGTCCACGTCGGTGACGGTCACCAGCTCCTTGGCACCCATGCGCACCATCTCGTCGCGCATCGGCTGGACAAGGCGAGGATCGTAGGGCATTTCAGGCTCCTGTGTCGGTCGAAATCTGAGTGTCGCGCTGACCGTCCAGCGCAGACTTGAGCGCGTGCCACGAAAGGCTCGCGCATTTCACCCGCGCGGGGAATTCACGCACCCCGGCGAATACCGCCAGCTTCGCGGGCAGGTCATCGGCCGGTCCGCCCTGCCCGGTGACCATGCGGTGGAAGCTCTCGAAGATCTTCTCGGCATCCGCCACGGTCTTGCCCTTGACCACCGTCGTCATCAGCGAGGCGGAGGCCTTGGAAATGGCGCATCCCGATCCCTGGAAGCTCACATCGGCGATCCGGTCACCGTCGAGCTTGATCCACACCTTGAGCTGATCGCCGCAGAGTGGATTGTACCCCTCGGCCGACCGGTCCGCGAGTTCCATGACGCGGAAGTTTCTCGGCGCCCGGTTGTGGTCGAGGATGATGCTCTGGTACAGCTCGCTGGCGTCGGCCATCAGGCAAAGACCCGGCGGACTTCGTGTAATCCGGACACGAGCACGTCGACGTCCTCGCGATTGTTGTAGACCGCGAAGGAAGCCCGCACCGTTCCCTGCACCCCGAAGCGTCGCATGAGCGGCTGGGCACAGTGATGGCTTGCCCGTACCGCGACGCCATGGAGATCGAGCACCGTCCCGACGTCGTGCGGGTGAATCCCGTCCAGCACGAAGGACAGGACGCTGACCTTCTCGGCAGCAGTGCCCACCAGCCGAACCCCCGGAATGCAGGACACCTGAGTGGTCGCGTACTCGAGCAGGTCCGCCTCGTGAGCCGAGAGCGCGGCCCAATCCAGTGCTCGCAGGTAGCTCACGGCAGCGCCGAGCCCAATGGTCTGGATGATTGGAGGAGTGCCCGCCTCGAACCGCGCCGGCACCGGAGCGTAGGTAGTCGCCTCGAAGGTGACGCTCTGGATCATGCCACCACCCCCCTGCCAGGGCGGCATCGCCTCAAGCAGATCCGCACGACCATACACGAAGCCTACACCGGTCGGGCCGTACATCTTGTGCGCCGAGGCAACATAGAAGTCGCAGTCCAGCGCCCGTACGTCGACTCTGAGATGCGCGACCGCCTGCGCTCCATCGACCACCACCACCGCGCCTGCCGCGTGGGCGAGGTCGCTGACGGCGCGCACATCGTTGACCGTGCCCAGCACATTTGACACGTGGCTCAGGGCAACGATCCGGGTGCGGGGGCAAATCACACCTGCCGCGGCGGCCAGATCCAGTTCTCCGCGATCCGTCACCGGGATCACCCGAATCAGGGCACCGGTCGCCTGGGCCACCAGCTGCCAGGGGACGATGTTCGAGTGGTGCTCCATCTGTGTAAGCAGGATTTCGTCTCCCGCCCGCAGGACCTGCCGCCCGTAACTCTGGGCAATCAGATTGAGCCCGGCCGTGGTTCCTGCCGTGATGATGATCTCTCCCGGCTCGGCAGCGCCGAGGAAGTGCGCGAGATCGGCGCGGACCTGGTCATAGGCCTGGGTGGCGCGCTGGCTGAGCAGGTGAACACCGCGATGGACGTTGGCATTCCGATGCAATGCGAAATCGGCCTCTGCCTCGACCACCACCCGGGGCTTCTGACTGGTTGCCGCGTTGTCCAGATAGACCAGGGGTCGGTCCTGCACCGTCGTGTGCAGGATGGGGAAGTCCTGCCGCAGTCGGGCGACGTCGAAACCGCGAGTCTGAGCTGGCGCGGTCCTCGACATCTCAGCCCTCGCGCTCCTCGAGCCGGTTCATGACCACTTTCTCGAGGGCGGCCCGTACCGGCTCGTAGGGGAGCTCTTCCAGCACTTCGGCGGCAAAAGCGTAGGTCAGGATTCTCCGACCGAGGTCGCCGCCGATGCCCCTGCTCTTCAGGTAGAATGCCGAAGCCTCATCGAGATTGCCGATGGTGGCACCATGGGTGCACTTCACGTCATCGGCGAAGATCTCGAGCTGCGGCTTGGTGTCGATGCGCGCCGTATCCGAAAGCAGCAGCGCCCGATTGGTCTGCTTCGCGTCGGTCTTCTGGGCCTCGGGAGTCACGTAGATCTTGCCGTTGAAGACCCCGTGAGAGCGGCCGTCGAGGATGCCCTTGTAGACCTCGCGCGTCGAGCAGTTGGGATGGGCGTGCAACAGCGAGGTGTGATTGTCGACCTCCTGCTTGCCCCGCCCCATGTAGAAGCCGAGCATCTGGGCTTCGATCCCTGGCCCGTCGAGGAAGACATCGAGATTGTTACGGCAGAACCCGGCGCCGATGCTCACCGAGTGCGAGAACCCCCTGCTGTCCCGGCCCTGGCGAATGTGGGTGGTGCCCACATGGAAGGCCTTCTCGCTCTCGCGCTGAATCTTGGTGTGCTCGAGGTGTCCGCCCTCGCCCACGACCGCCTCGGTCACTGCGTTGGTGAAATAGGCGCTCTCGACCAAGCCGACGTAGCTCTCGATGACTGCCGCCCGGCCGCCCTGTTCCACCAGAATGAGATTCCTGGGATAGCTGACCGCTCCCTCGGCGCGACCGTCGGAGACGAATACCGCATGAATGGGCGCGCCGGCATCCACGCCGCTCCCAACATGGACGAAGAGACCGTCCCGGACGAACGCGGTATTGAGCGCGGTAAAGCCGTCCTGCTCCAGCTTCGCGTACTTGCCGAGGTGCCGATCCAGCAGCGCCGACTCGGCCCCGAGAGCACCTGCGAGATTCCGCACCGTCACGCCCGCGGAAAGCGCCGCGAGGCTCGACAGGCCCGGCGCGTAGCGGCCATTGACGAACACCAGCGTACTCACACCCGGAATCGGGTACAGGAACGGCGCGAGCTCCTCGGCGCGGACGCCGGTGACGTCCGACGGCGCCAGGCGGAACTCGGTTCCGGTGAGGGGCGCAAGGTTCACGAAGCGCCAGTCCTCGTCCTTCGCAGTCGGGAAGCCGGCCGCCTTGAAGCGGTCGGCCGCCGACTGCCGGAGGCCCTGCAGCCACGCGGTCTTCGCGCCACCGTTCTGGGCGAACGTCTCGAAGTCCCGCAGGTAGGTCGTGCTCACGCCGACCCCACCGTTTCGGTGAGCCACTCGTATCCCTTGGCCTCGAGCTCGAGGGCGAGTTCCTTGCCGCCTGACCTGACGATCCGGCCGCCGGCCAGGACGTGCACGAAGTCGGGAACGATGTAGTTGAGCAGCCGCTGGTAGTGCGTGACGACGATCGTGGCGTTGTCGGGACGGCGCAGTTTGTTGACGCCACCAGCGACGATCCGGAGCGCATCGATGTCGAGCCCGGAATCCGTCTCGTCGAGGATGGCAAGCTTCGGCTCGAGCACCGCCATCTGGAGAATCTCGTTGCGCTTCTTCTCGCCGCCGGAGAAGCCGTGATTGACGGCCCTCGACATGATCTCCGGCCCCCACTCGACCACCTTCAGCTTCTCCTCGACGAGATCCATGAAGTCGATCGGGTCGATCTCCTCCTCGCCCCGCGACTTGCGAATCTCGTTGAGCGCGGCACGCAGAAAGTAGGCATTGGAGACTCCCGGAATCTCCACCGGATACTGGAAGGCGAGGAACACCCCTGCCTGGGCGCGCAGCTCCGGTTCCATCTCGAGGAGGTCCTGACCCTGGTAAGTCACCTGACCCTCGGTGACCTCATAGGCCGGATGCCCCGCCAGAACCTGGGCCAGCGTGCTCTTCCCCGAGCCGTTGGGGCCCATGATCGCGTGTACCTCGCCTGCCTTCACGGTCAGGGAGATGCCGTTCAGGATCTGCTTCTCGCCGGCCTTGGCATGCAGGTTGATGATCTCTAGCACTCGTTCCGCTCCTCGAATGGCGGGCGACGGTGAACGCCGCCCGGACGAATCTCTGCCTATCCGACGCTGCCTTCCAGGCTCACGCCGAGGAGCTTCTGCGCCTCGACCGCGAACTCCATGGGCAGCTCCTTGAACACTTCCTTGCAGAAGCCGTTGACGATCATGCTGATCGCGTTCTCCGTATTGAGCCCGCGCTGCTTCAGATAGAAGATCTGGTCCTCGCCGATCTTGGACGTGGAGGCCTCGTGCTCCACGGCCGCGGACGGATTCTGCACGTCGATGTAGGGGAAGGTGTGGGCGCCGCAGCGGTTCCCGATGAGCATCGAGTCGCACTGCGTATAGTTCCGGGCGCCGGACGCCTTGGCGAGCACCTTCACCTGGCCCCGGTAGCTGTTGTTCCCGCGGCCGGCGGAGATGCCCTTCGAGACGATGGTGCTCCGGGTATCCCGGCCGACATGGATCATCTTGGTGCCGGTGTCCGCCTGCTGCCGGCCGTTCACCACGGCCACGGAATAGAACTCTCCGACCGAGCGATCACCCTGAAGGATGACGCTCGGATACTTCCAGGTGATGGCCGATCCGGTCTCGACCTGGGTCCAGGAGATCTTGCTGTCGTCGCCTGCGCACTTGCCGCGCTTGGTGACGAAGTTGTAGATGCCGCCCACCCCCTCCGCATCGCCCGCGTACCAGTTCTGCACGGTGGAGTACTTGATGGACGCGCCTTTCATGGCGACCAGCTCCACCACCGCCGCATGCAGCTGGTTGGTGTCCCGCTTGGGGGCGGTGCATCCCTCCAGGTAGCTCACCGAGGCGCCCTCATCCGCGACGATCAGGGTCCGCTCGAACTGCCCGGTATCCGCGCTGTTGATCCGGAAATAGGTACTCAACTCCATCGGACAGCGGACGCCCTTCGGCACATAGACGAAGGAGCCGTCGCTGAAGACCGCCGTGTTGAGTGCGGCGAAGAAATTGTCATTGTAGGGCACCACCGAACCGAGATACTTCTGGACCAGTTCGGGGTGCTCGCGCACGGCCTCGCTCATCGAACAGAAGATCACGCCCGACTTGGCGAGGGTCGCCTTGAAGGTCGTCGCTACAGAAACGCTGTCGAAGATCGCATCCACGGCCACGCCAGCCAGCAGCTTCTGCTCGGAGAGCGGAATGCCGAGCTTCTCGTAGGTACGCAGCAACTCGGGATCCACCTCCTCGAGGCTGCCGAGCGGCTTCCTGGTCTTGGGCGCCGAGTAGTAGATGACGTTCTGGTAGTCGATCGGCGGGTATGTGATGTTGGCCCAATGATGGGGCTCCTTCATCTCCAGCCACCGCCGGTATCCCTTGAGCCGCCAATCGAGCATCCAGGCCGGTTCGTGCTTCTTCGCCGAGATCAGCCGGATCACATCCTCGCTCAGACCACGCGGGATGGAATCGGCCTCGATATCCGTCACGAACCCGTACTGGTATTCCCGATTGACCAGCGACTCGACCGATGATTCCGTCGATGAGCTCATTGCCGCTCCTCATGGATCGGCGCTGCCGACCCCTGCAACATCGTGAGGGTGGGTTCCGCCGGCGCAGCGAACCGCACGTGATACTCACAGGCCGTACATCCGTCCAGCATATGCGCTTCCCGCTGGACCGCCGCCGCCAGGACCTCTTCCAGAAAACGAACCTCGGCGGCGCAGATCTCCGGAAAGCGTTCCGCGACGGCGCGAATGGCACAATGGTGTTCGGTCAGACGGAAGCCACCTGCGTCCGCGTTCACCTGCCACTCCGCCATGAATCCGCCTTCGACCAGCGATCGGATGACAACGTCCATGCGCCGTTCAGGCGAGGCGTCCTGCAGCTCGGCCTGGAGCTTCCGCGTCAGATCGGCGAACCGGGTCTCGAGTGCCGCCACGACCGCCTCCCGCCCGCTGCGCTCCATCACCCGGTCAAGGATCTCGGTGAGCATTTCCTTGTACCGCTGGGGGAAGAGAGCCTCCCCTGAGGAGCTGAGGTACCAGGCGTAGGTCGGCGCCCCGACTCCGCGCTGTTCCCGCCGGTAACCGATGACCGCCTCGGCCTCAAGCTCCTTCAGATGGTGCCGGATCGCATTTGACGAGAGACCGAGGTGCTCAGACAGCTCCCGTGCGGTCAGCGACCCGTGACGCTTGAGCGCGACCAACAGCATCCCCCGCGGCCCTTTGTAGGCCGGTGGGAGCGGATGCTCCGCCAGCTGCTCTGCTATTGAGGTTCCCATAGAGGAGCCAATCCTAAGGGGTATCGACGGGATTTGTCAACTAAAAACCAATTCAATGGGGTGAACTCATATAGTGTTGTTTATTAGAGACTTCCATTGGCGGCAGTCGGCCGGCGACGGCACCATCTCAGATTCGCCCCGGAATAGGAGTTAGTCACGCGGCTTTAGAGGTTGCTGTTACTACTCACTTCAATTCGTGGTTCGTCTCCATCTGGCCCGGGAGGGGGCGCCAGCTATTGTGGTACCGGAGTTCACGCACGAGATTGGGGAGTACCAATAACCCCTGACCGGGCGAAGCCATGACCATTCATCGCATCCGCATGCTGGGGGACCCGATCCTCCGCACTCGTTGCGAGCCGATTACGAAGCCCGGATCCACGGCGGTGCGGGTGATCATCGACGACCTGCGGGAGACCCTGCGCGACTTCCAGTCTCGTTTCGGGATCGGCCGGGGCATCGCCGCACCCCAGATCGGCGCACCGGTCCGGATTGTCTACATCGAGATGGACAAACCCTGGCCGCTGATCAACCCGGAGATCATCGACGTGGGGAATGAGGACTTCACGGTCTGGGACGACTGCTTCTCCTTCCCCGCCCTTTTGGTCCGGGTATCCCGCGCGTACCGGATCAAGGTGCGCTACCAGGATCTCAAGTCAGAATGGCATACGGTGGAGCTCGAGGGTGATCGTGCGGAGCTGGTCCAGCATGAGATCGACCATCTGGACGGGGTACTGGCGGTCGACCGCCCCCATGGCCTGGATCCCTACTGCCTGCGTGAGGAATGGAACCGGCAGCACGCGCACGAAGGCCGATATGGCGAGCCCGAGCCCCGCTCCGCCAGCTACGCGACCCCGCTCAGCGGCCTGCTCTAAAGCGCTTCCCCCTATCCGGGGCGTCTAGGGACCGCACGCACGGGCGGGGGCAGAGAGGAAATCGCCGCCGATCCCAACGATGGGATGTTAAGACAGGCTGGACCGCGTCACCGAGCGCGTCTTAGTCACGGCGCCATGGGGCGTCGATGCAGAGCCCTCACGCCCGCAGCTCAGGGCTTTTCCGCTGGGCGGGTGACCCTGCCCCGGGCATCAAGCCTCCCCAGATTCTCCCGGATTCTGCGCACATAGCCCAGCGTTTCGGCGTGTCGCCAACCCCGGACCTCAGCCGCGACCACTTCTATGCTGGCCCAGTACCGGGGATCCAGCGCTTTGAGTCTGGCGGCCTCCCGCGCCCGAAGGATCGGAACCCGTCCCGCGTTGTAGCTCCCGAACATGAAGTACCGGTGGTCCTGGGTATCGACCGAGTCCTTCCACAACCGCCACAATCGCCGATCGTGGAAGATCCCCGCGGCAATATTCCATTCCACATCGTCGATTGAGCTCCAGGCGGGATTCCTCGTCTGGATTTCCAGGAAGGTGGACGGCATCAGCTGCATGATGCCCCTCGCCCCAACCCAGCTGGACGCCGCGGGATTGAGATTGCTCTCTGTCATCCCTTGCGCCTTGAAGAGTCGCCAGTCGAAGCCCACGCCGAAGAAGCGCTTGGTGTACTTCTTGAACGTCGGGTCGTATCGCTCGGTGGGCCGCTGGGCGGCCAAGGGGAGCGCCACAAGAAGAGCGAGCAGTCCCCAGACCACACTGCGGCCAGTTGGCCGACCCTTCCCGGCCATCAATTGAGGGCACCTCCGATGATGATCGCGACTGCCAGAAAGATCGCCGCGATGAAGATCCCAACTGCGACATTCCCCTTCCGCAATTCCTCGCCGAAGTTCACCTCAGGCGTGAGCTTGTCGATCGTGCGGTAGGCAACAAACATGAGCATGACACCAAGTCCGGCATACAGGAAGTTCATCCCGATGATGTTCCATTCCATGGAGGCCTCGGCGAAATTGGTGACTGCCGCATGACAGTAGCGGATCGTCTAATATGCGGTGCAAACGGGATTCACGACATGCTGATTCGCGCGGCCGCTCCGCTGCTCATCCTGTCGACGCTGATGGCGAGCCCTGCCGGTGCCCAGACCGACAGCAATGTCGTACCAAGACCCATCGATGCCGGCGGCGTGTTCCGCGCCTCCGCGCTGGTCGAGTCCGTATTCGTCGACCACCAGCTTCCACGGGCGACGGTGGATGCCGGCGACTTTACCGCCTATCTGATGGCTCGCCTTGGTGTGCGCGACATCCCCGCCGACTTCCGATACACCGTCACCGTTGACAGCGGCCTGATTCGAATCGGGGGGAGAATCAGTGAGCTTCCCGCGGAAGCGCGGCAAGCGCTGACCCAGCTTGTGCTGCTGCTCCCGCCGGACACCAGGCTCGCCGCGGAGATCGAGCTGGCGCCGGCGGGGAAGGAGGCCGTACGGTTTCACCTCCGCGCCGTCACCGTCCAGGGCGTGCCCATTCCTGAGACTTTCCTCATACCAATGATGGCAGACATCGGACGACAATACCCAGCGCTGACTTCCACGGGCCGTGACTTGTATGTTCAGGTTCCTGCCGGCGCGTCGATGGCGCTGGTCCCGGGTGGAGTCGCGCTGACCGCTCCGTAGAGCGTTGGGTTGCGCCCCCTCACTCCACCCGACAACTCGGCCGATCAGGCCGCCAATGTTCCACCCGCATGCCGAGGTACTTCCATGCTGCTCATGATTGCAAGCCTGCTCTCACTGCCGGTCGCCCCGCCCGCGCTCGTCGCTGCCGACACCGGCCGGACGGTGAGTGGAGTCACGATGCCAGACGCGATCACCGTCGGCGAGCATACGTTGACTCTCAACGGCATGGCGCTCCGCAAGAAATTCATCGTCAAGGTCTATGTCGCCGGGCTCTATCTGGTCTCGCAGTCATCGAACGCCGAGGAAATCCTCGCCGCCGACACGCCACGGCAGATGGTGATGCACTTCATCTCCGGTCACGGCACGAAGAGCAAGATGTGCGGTGCGTGGAACGATGGCCTGGAGGACAACACGCCGCAGGCGTCGGCAGAATTGAAGCAGCAATTCGCCGAGCTGTGTGCGATGATGGTTGACATCAAGAACGGGGAAACAATGCTCCTCACCTACATTCCCGGTGAGGGCTCGAAGATCGAGATCGCAGGGGTGGAGCGCGGTTCCATCCCCGGAAAGGAATTCGCCGACGCGGTGTTGCGCTGCTGGATCGGCCCCAAGCCGGGACCGGGAGAGGGCTTCAAGAAGAACGTGCTCGGGAAGTCCTGAGCTGCGGGGCACTCAGTCGGCGTGGGGCGGGGCAGGTGCCTCGCCCCGCTCGCGTCAGAACCACTCGCCCAGCCGCACGAACATGGCATCGCGCCCACCGCGCGCCCGCCCGTACTCCACCCGGATGGGGCCGATCGGCGTGTTCGCGCTGAGGCCGAAGCGTCCACCGTACTCCCATTGGCCACTGGGGGGCACAGCCGGTCCGCCATTCGCAGTCTGGCCGGCGGCTCCCTCCACCCGCAGGTTCACGACACCGATCAGGCGGTAGGTCGCGGCGAGACTGACGTATGCCTCCCGGTCACCCCGGTGCTCACCGATGTGCAGCCCTGGAAAACCCTCATAGCCGCCGAGGATGTGGGTGGCAGAGAGTGGCAGATCCTTCCCCCAGCCGTAGCGCAGCGAGGGCAGAATCGCGAAGCGAGCCGCAACCGGAATCCGGGTGGAAGCCGCAAGGCTGACCCGACGGTATTGGCGGGTGAGAATCCCTTCAGCGTGCAGACCCTCTCCGGAGGGTCGAACACTCGAGGAGATTCGCACCACACCGCCAGCCGCAGCGCCATCGCCGGCGATCGGATCGTACCAGGTGTGGTAGCGGAAGCCCGCGGCTACCTGCCAATGAGACCCGACCCCCTGCTCGAGACCTGCGAATCCCACCAGTTCCCTGGTCCGCAGCGACTTGAGCTCCACACCGGCTTTGTCGAACCTCCGGATGTGTTCGCGGGCGATCTGTACGGTGAGCGCCGGCCGCAATTGGCGGTTACCGATGGTGGCGGGGCGCAGACCGACGTCGAGATCCTGACGCAACTCGCCGAGTGCGATGGCGACTGAACTCTCCAGCCGCTGTCCGAGGAAGGCGCGATCGACGCCGCCCGCCCACATCCTGCCGCCGAGATCGTTGTCGTACGCGAGTCCGAGGGCGCCGAGCCGGCGCGGTCCCGGTCGCACCTCGATCTCGACTGCCAGCGTATCACCGGTTCCCGTCGGGTTGAGCCAGACACTCCGGAATTCATCGTAGGCGCCGAGTGCCCGGAAGCCCGCCCGAAGCGCGGCGAGATCGAGGGAGTCCCGCTCTGCCAGCCCCAGGAGGCGCCGGAGGTACGCCTGCTCCGGAGGGCGGCTGCCTCGGACTTTCACCGTCTCGACCCAGGTGGGGCGCCGGGCCGCCCGTCCCGGGCTCGAGGGACAGGGATAATCCGCGAGCGACGCACGGGCCGCCGCGTACCCTCGCGCGATGAGGTCGGCGACCGCCTGCCTGGAAAAGTTGAGGCTCTTGTAGCGGTCGACGTCGGGACGGATGAGTCGATCGAGGGTACCCAGCGATTCCACCGGCTGATTGACGAGGTAGCCGATGATCTGATCGGCGAGTGCGATCGGGTTGGCGAGATTCACCGTGTCCACCAGATGCTCGGTCGCATCCGACACGATGACCCGCGCGGCGCCTTGGCCACGAGCGGTCCGGACGGGGATGTTGTCGACGAGGGCGCCGTCCCCGAGGTACCGACCGTGGATCCGTTCGGGCGTGAACACCAGGGGAATCGACATGCTGGCCCGCACGGCCTGCGCCAGGTCGCCACCATCAAGCACCACGTCGCTCCGGTGAGCAAGATCGGTCGCGACAGCGCGGAAGCGCATCGGCAGGGAGTCGAAGGAACCGCGCGCGACCAGATTCCCCCGCAGCATCGCGGCGTCGATCAGGGCATTCACCTCGGATTCACGCACCGCGGCGCGCTGGAGGGAGAAGCCACCTTCACCCTCCTCCCAGACCACCAGTGGGCGACGGGAGCCCAGTGACCGCGGGGCGGTGGGTTCGTACTGGCGGAAGAGGTCCGCAAGATTCAGGGTGCGGGTGAGGGAGTCGATCTGGTGGCCGGTGTAACCGCTGGCATACATCGCCCCGACAATCGAACCCATGCTGGTCCCCACGACCAGATCCGGGCGAATGCCCAGACTGTCCAGCACCCGTAGCACCCCGATGTGGGCGAGGCCCTTGGCGCCCCCGCCCGACAGCACCAGCGCCATCGGGCCGCTGGGGCAGGCCTGGCCGGCCAATGGCCGGCGGCCGGGCACCAGCAGGCCGATGACTAAGGAAATCGTGAACAGTCTCCGGTTCATGCCGATAACATAATCGGCCCCCTTGCGCCGGGCGTGAGAGCTTCGTAATACTTGGCCACGCTGATTCCAGCACTCGTCGCCAATCCGGCCCGCGGCCGGTTCATACCACAAGGAGCAGCTGTATGACCTACGTGATCGTTGAAGCCTGTATCGGCGTCAAGGATCGCGCCTGCGTGGATGTGTGCCCCGTCGATTGCATCTACGAAGGCGAGGACATGCTGTACATCCACCCGGACGAGTGCATCGATTGCGGTGCCTGCGAACCCGAATGCCCGGTCAATGCGATCTTTCCGGAAGAGGATGTGCCGGCGAATCAGCAGGCGTACATCGCGAAGAACAAGGACGTGTTCAACAGCGACAATCCCCCCGGTCGGCCGAAGAAGTGAGCTAGGTTCCGGCAGTCGACCGCCGGCCGGATTCGATTCGCACGACCCTCCGGAAGATCCCCTGGAGGGTCGTGTCGTATTCGTCGATCGAGCAGAGCTACCAGACCATAGGCAGCATCTACCAGTGCCTGCGCGAACCGCACCGCATGCTCGGTGTGGGAGAGTGGAACTGCTGGAGCGTGGCTCAAGAGGAGAGGCGCCCCGGAACCGAACTGCCTGGCCGCGGTTCCGGAGCGTTTGGGGAAGGGTTTCTACCGAACGGTGATGCCACCGAAGTGGGCGGTGCACCGCTCACAGCTATAGACGCCGGGACACCCGAAAAAGTTGCAGGCCTACTTCGGCGGGCCGAGACCGGCGAGAAATTCCGCCAGGAGGAGGGTCGTCGCCTCCGGTCGCTCGAGTGGGGGCAGGTGACCGGCCCCCGCGATGATCGCCAGGCGTCCGCCGGGAAGAGCATCGGCCAGCGCGCGCGCCAGCGGCGGAGGGGTGAGCTGATCGTCCTCTCCGACCAGGACCAGTGAGGCATCCCCCGGCAGTGTAGCAAGGACCCCGGTGCTGTCGGGCCGATCCCGCATCGCGGTGATCGCCCCGAGGATGCCGGCCACCGGTGTGGCCTCCATCATCCGCCTCACCCGCTCGACGAGCGCCGGCGCTTCCTCCGGCGCCGTTCTCGCGAGCATGCGGGGGAGCATGGCCGCGGCGATCGCCTCCGCGCCGCCCTCCCGCGCCTGCGCGGCGGCCGCATCCCGCGCCCTTCGCCCATCCGCGCTGTCCGCATCGGCGCGGGTGTCCATCAGAATCAGGCTCCGGATCCGCTTGGGGGCACGTCGCACCATCTCGAGGGCGACGTAGCCTCCCATTGACAATCCGCACAGGACCGTCCGTTCGACCCCCAGCGCCGTCAGCAGCGCCAGCAAGTCCTCCGCGTAGGTGGCCATGCTGTAGCCCAGGTCGGGCGCGTCGGACTGGCCCATGCCGCGCAGATCGGGCGCGATTCGCATCCATCCGTCGAGGTGGGCGAGCTGATGCTCCCAGATGGTATGATCGAGCGGGTAGCCGTGGACGAACAGAATGGCCGGACCCTGCCCGCGCACATCCACGGCGAGGTTCACGCCATTGACCGCGATGCGGCGAAGGTTGCCCGGCAGGGGCCGGTCGGCCATGACCTGCGGCAGGGCCTCCGGCACGGGCACCGGTGCGCCCTGCTGATCGACGCAGACGAAGACCAGCTCGGCCGTCGCGACGAGTGAGTCATCCCGGGTGCGGCGAGCAGTCTGCCGCAGGGTGAAGCTGGTCCGGCCGAGGTGTACCAGCACCTGGGAGAAGCGGAGCACATCTCCGGGGAAGGCGGGCGCGTGGTATTCGACGAGCGACTTCCTGACCGCAGGCCAGCTGCCCTGACGGGTGAAGAAGTCCATGCCCGGCCCGCGCGCCAGCATCTCCCAGCGGGCCCGCTCGAAGAGCGCGTGGAACGACGCCTGGTTCAGGTGGCCGAAGGCGTCGCACTCGTCGGGGTAGACGGTCAGATCGATTTCGGGTGGGGCCACAACGACTCCGCGAAGGTGCGCGCCTCGCGCAGGAGAGGATGCTCGCGCGCCGATCGGGCGGTGAGCCGCTGATCAAAGGTATGCCAGAAGCAGAGGTGTCGATAGGAACCGGCGAGGCCGCGGAGTGCGGCAAACGCCTTGGCACCGTAGGTCAGATCAAGCGCGATACCGGCCGCCGCCATCGAGGCCTGGGCCTCGATGGCTTGCGGCGTAGGATGCCCATAGCCGCCTCCCAGCTGATCGCCGAGCACCCGGAGCCGGGCCGCGCCCGGCCGGACGACGAGTCCGCGCGACCGGAGCAGTGCCACGGTGCCGGCCGCGAGCGCAAGAACTCGGCGCCGATTCGCGAACCAGGGATCGGTGACTCGCACCGCGCAGATCTCGACATCCCAGCTCGCCAGCCAGGCCCCGACAAGGAGACCTGCCGCGGTCCCGCCGGAGCCCAGCGGTACCACGATGGCCTCGACGGCCGGGAGCGACGCTCCGGATTGTCGGGCGAACTCGAGTGAGGCGTTCACGCTCCCCAGCACCGCGAGCGGTGTGGCTCCGCCAGCGGGCAACCAGGTGACCGGCCCCGCACGCCGGGCCATGCGCCAGACTCGAGCAATGGCGAGCGGCAGGGTCCAGCGTGACGCCGCAAGCGCGACGTGCCCGTCGGCGAGCGTGGTGGAAAGCGCGCCGGCGACCGTCTCGGACCAGGGCTGGGGAAAGAGTGCAGCATGGGCACGCTGGCCGCAGCGTGCGCTCGTGACGGCGAGCGCCGCACACCAGGTCGAGCCGAAGCCGCCCATCGTGATGAGTGCGGGACCCGCCGCCGGAAGCAGCCACTCAAGCGCCCGCAGCTTGTTTCCGCCGAAGGGCGTTCCATTGAGATCGTCCCGCTTGACGATGAGTCGTTTCAGACCAAGCGCAGCGGCGAGCCCGGGCAGTTCCTGGATCGGCGACGGGAAGGTGCCGAGCGCCGCCCGGGGCGGTGGGGAGGGGAGCAGCTCAAGGAGTGGAAGCGTCACCCAGAAGAGCGTACATCGGTTCCGGCACGAGGAACAGGGGATCGCACGGGAGGCCGTGCGCAACCCGACTACATTGCACTCCCAGGTGGTCGCATCCCCTCGACACCCCTCAACCCCGATCCCCCGGCACGACCCATGAAACCACCCACCGACTATATCCGCCACGCCGCGCGCCTCGCGCGGAAGCTGCAGATGGACGCGGCGATGGGCGGCAAGCCCGAACCGGACGCCGAATTCTACAAGACCCTCAGCAAGGCACTCGACGAAATCGCGGCCGGACTGGAAATGGTGAGTCCGCGTGACTAGCAGCGCCGCGCCGGGACGCGAGATCCTCTACCTTGAATCGCAGAGCGCCTTCGATCGCTTCATGGCGACGCTGAATGGCATCCCGCTGCTCGCGGTGGACACCGAGGCGGCCAGCTTCCACCGGTATCGCGACCGCATCTACCTGGTGCAGCTCTCGACCCGTGACCGGACAGCGGTCGTCGATCCTCTCGCCGTCGGTGACCTGGGCGCACTGGGCCGGCTGCTGCAGGACCGATCGGTGGAAGTGATCTTCCACGATGCCGACTACGACTTGCGCATTCTGAGCCGAGACTACGGATTCACCGCGGCCAACCTCTTCGATACCCGCATCGCCGCGCAGCTGCTCAACGAGCCGGGCATCGGACTCGCCGCGCTGCTGGAGAAGTACCAGGGTGTCACCCTCGACAAGAAATTCCAGCGAGCCGACTGGTCGATGCGGCCGCTCGCGCCGGGCATGCTCGAGTACGCGGCGGACGATACCCGCTACCTAGCCACGCTCCGCGACATCCTGAAAGAACAACTGGTGACGGCGGGACGTTGGAGCTGGGCGGCGGAGGAGTTCGAACTGCTGCAGCAGACCCGCTGGAATCAATCGGGCCCGCCGGAAGAGGCCTATCTCCGGATCAAGGGGTCCAAGATCCTGCGCGGACACCAGCTCGCGGTCTTGCGCGAGCTGTTCGCCTGGCGGGAGACGGCGGCGAGCCAGCTCGACCGAGCACCGTTCCGGGTGCTGATGAACGAGGCGATGGTGACGATCGCCAAGGCGATGCCGGCTGACGAGGTGGCGCTACGCGAACTCAAGGCGCTCTCGCCCGATCAGCTGCGCCGTCGGGGGCCGGAGCTGCTCGAGGCCGTGGCCCGCGGCGTGGCGGCGCCGATCGACAGCATCCCCGTGTTCGAACGCACTCGCCGGCCGCCACCGGATCTGGCGTACGAGGCACGCCTGGAGCGACTGAAGGCCGTGCGCAATGCGGCTGCCGAACGGCTGCCCCTCGCGCCGGGCGTCCTGTGCGCCAACGGCATCCTCGAAGCGCTTGCCCGGCTGGAGCCGAAGACGACAGTGGAGCTGGCGACGATCGAGGGGATGCGACGGTGGCAGCGGGAGGTACTGGGGGACGCTCTGGTCGAGGCGAGCCTGAAGCCGTAGCGGGCGCGAGGTCTGCTCAGCCGCCCAGGAACGCCCGGATACGCGGGTCCATCTTCTCCGGAGTCCAGTACGGCTCCCACACGATCTCCACCTCGACGGATGTCACACCCTCGAGATCCTCGATGGTGCGCTTGACGTCGCCGACGATTTCCGCACCCGCCGGACAGCCTGGGGAGGTGAGGGTCATGTTGACCTTCACGTCCCCCGCCTCGCCCACGTAGATGTCGTAGACCAGTCCGATATCGACAATGTTCAGGTTGAGTTCCGGATCCTTCACCCCGCGAAGGGCCTTCCGGACGGACTCAGGCGTCTGCTTGGTTGCTTCCATAGTGGGAACGTAGCATGGAATCGCAGCAAAGGGGAGAAGGACACACTGGTATGTGCCCGAGGATCGGTCAACGCCCCGCGGCTCGAACCACTGCATCCGCCAACGCTCCGCGCACCGCGCGCAGCGCTCGGATGGAATGACCGATGCGGGGTCCGTAGCTCCGATTGGTGAGCAGGATCAGGAAGAGATCCCGCTCCGGGTCGATCCAGATCAGCGTCCCGGTCCAACCGGTGTGCCCGTAGGCGTGGGCCGAGAGCAGACTGCCGTAGGCAGAGTCGACGGGACGCGACGCCTGGCGCCGGGGTGGACGCTCCCAACCGAGGAGCCGGGTCGCATCCGGGTCGAGGGTGGAGGAGTCGCCGTCGACCAGCAGGAAACGGCGGACGGTGCCGGCGTCGAAGATGGACCGTCCGTCGATGGTACCGAGGTTCAACCAGAGCCGGGCATAGCGGGCGAGATCACCCCCGCTGCTGAAGAGGCCGGCGTGGCCGGCGGCGCCACCCATCCGCACGGCGTTCTGATCGTTGACCACGCAGCACACGGGCCGGCCGCGCCACTGGCCGGTTGGCGCAGTTCGCGCCGCGGTCGAGTCCGCGGGACGATAGCGGGTGTGCACCATGCCCGCCGGTACCAGCACCTGCTGCTCGACGAAGCGCTCGAGCGGCTCCCCGGAGACCCGTTCGACCAGCAGCCCCAGCAGCAGGAAGTTGAGGTCGCTGTACTCCGCCGCGGATCCAGGGGACCGTCGGAGCGGAGTGGTGTAGAGCAGGGTGATGGCGCTGTCACGGGTCGCCGCGAGCTTGAAGAATTCGACATAGCTCGGCAACCCGCTGGTGTGATCGAGCAGCATGCGCACCGTCACCCGGCCTCTCGCACCGCCCGTGAAGCGGGGGAGATACTGACTCACGGGCACGTCGAGTGCTATACGCCCCTGCTCGACCAGACGCATGATCGCGCCGGTCGTCCCCACGACCTTGGTCAGCGAGGCGAGGTCCCACAGCGTCGAGTCAGGCGACGGCGTCGGTGATGTCGACCGCCAGGTGAAGTGACCGAAGCCGCGCTGGTGCAGCACCCCGGCTTTCCGTCCGACGACCAGGACCGCTCCGGGATAGATGCCCCGGTGGATCCCCGACTCGACGATGGAATCGGCGACCCGGAAGTCCTGGGCGCGCAGCGGTCCCGCGACCATGCCCGCGAGCAAGATGAGCCCCACGCGTCGGCCGATCACCGCACTGGTGCCGGCAGTACCGTGCCGATCCAGCCGGTGGGCAGTTCGTAGAGCAGGCGGAGGGAGAAGCGGTCCCGATCAGAGAGTTGAGTGGCGCCGGCCACCGGGTACATGACGTCGCCCGAACGGGCGGAGTGGGGCAGGCCCAGGGCATGCCCGATCTCGTGCAGGTCCACGGCGCGACGGGTCTCGACGGCGAGGGGCCGGCCAGTGCTGGGCGAGCGGGTGGCGAGGTAGATATCGACTCGGCGGATCCGACCGGCCCGATCCCACGTAACATCGGTGACCCCGGCACGAGCGGCATCGAGGGTGTCGGCCCAGCGGACCACGAAGACGGCGCCGGCGGTGTCCGCGCTTTCGGTGAAGCGGAGCCCCACGGAGGCCGGGCTCCAGGCGTCGATGGCCCAGCGCACCTCCGAGACCATCTCGGGTCGGAAGCCCTCGGGTCCTCCAGGAACGATGGCGAACGGAATGACGTTGCCGCCGGCGGGCCAGTGCCGCAGGATCGAGTCGGTTTCGGCGAAGAGCGAATCCAGGTACTGCCGCTCGGGCTCGGCCTCGAGGCGGATGCGGGCGCCGGCGCGAGTGAAGGAGTCGAGGGGCGGCACTAGGCCCGCGGGCAGCTCGACCGGCGGCCGGGAGCGACGGTCGCCCACGTGGGCGGCGAGGGTGAGGTCGGCCGGAGTGGACCGTGCCGCGACACCCGTGGCAATGAGCATTCGGCGGGCCTTGGCCGCGACCACGAGGCCGAGGAGCGCGACCAGAACGGCGATCAGGATCCGGCGAAGCAGCATGACATGGAATATCGCGAGGCCGCGCAGCGGCTGCTATGGCTGGCGCGGGGGTGGGAGGCCCTCTAGAATTTCGCAGCCCGCGCCGCGCCCCTGCCGCCGGTCTCTTTCCCGGGAGTTCCCACACTCGTGGCTTCTGTCATCTCGCGGACGCTGATCCGCTGGCGCTGGGCCATCATCGTGTTCTGGTCGGTGATCGGCTATCTCGCCGCGGCGAAGTCTCCGCAGGTGGTGCAGGTCCTGAACGTGCGCGGCGGCACGCGGGAACCCACCGAGGCGTCCCGCAGCGACCAGCTGCTGCGGGACCGCTTCAGCAAACCGCTCAACGACTTCTTCGCGGTGACGCTCGAGTCTCCGGTGCCTGCGGACAGCGGGGCGGCGCGCATCCTGCTCGACAGCCTGATCGCGAATTTCAGCCGCCAGCCCTACATCACGACCGTCGCCTCGTTCCGCTCCACCGGCGACTCCACATTCATCAGCGCCGACGGCAAGGCGACGTTTCTCATCCTCGCGATGGACGCCGACAAGGGCGACAGCGTGGGCAAGCTGGTGGCGCCGGTCCGGGCCGTGGTGCGGGAGGTCGTCCGCGCGACCGGGGTGGACACGGCGCGTTACCGGCTCCGCGTCACCGGCCGAGCGCCGCTCGACCTCGACGTCCGCACCGTCGTGGCCGCGGACAGCAAGCGAGGCGAGATCCGTCTGCTGCCGCTCACCGCCGGCATCCTGCTCCTGGCCTTCGGTGCGCTGGTCGCCGCGATCCTGCCATTGATCGTCGGCTTCATGGCCATCTGGATCACCCTTGCCGTCGTCGTGATCCTCGCCGACTACACCCCGATGTCGGTCTTTGTTCTCAACATGACGACGATGCTGGGGCTCGGCGTCGGCATCGACTACTCCCTGCTGATCGTGACCCGGTTCCGGGAGGAACTCAACCGCGGGATCCGCAGCAAGGAAGCGGCGGCACGGGCGCTCACCACCGCAGGGTCTGCGGTGCTCACCTCGGGCATGACGGTGGTGGTCGGCTTCGCCGCACTGCTGCTGACCCCGCTGGTCGAGACCCAGAGCGTCGGAATCGGCGGGCTGGTGGTGGTGGCGGTGGCCGTGGCGCTCTCGACGACGCTGCTCCCCTCGCTGCTCGCCGTCCTCGGCCGGCAGATCGACCGACCCCGCTGGCTGGCGCGGCGCCTGACCTGGTACCACGCGCCGACGGCGTGGGAGAAGTGGGCCCGCAGCCTGTCACGCAATCCGCTGCGGGCGCTTGCGGTCGGCGCCGCGATCATCGCGATTCTCACCGCGCCCGTGTTCTGGATCAGGATCGGCCTGCCATCGCGCAACTGGTGGCCCACGGCCACCGAGGCGGGGCAGGGGGTGCTCAGCCTCGAGCGGATGGGCGTGGCCAACATCATCCTGCCGGTGCGCGTCGTCGTGGAGGCGCCGCCCGGACAGACGATGGTGAGCGCTGCCAGCCTGCGCGGCCTCAAGGCGCTGTCCGATTCCCTGAAGGCAGACCCCCGCGTGGCCCAGGTGCGCAGCATCGTGAACCTGGATTCGACATCATCGATCCTGCAGTATTCGCTGCTGTACAGCGACCTGGCCGAGGCGCACAAGGAGTACGGCGCCTTCCTGGACGCGTACCTGAGCACCGATGCGCGTGCCGCGCTCATCGATGTGGTGCTGCGGGACACGACCTCGCTGACCTCCGGCATGGATGTCTCCGCGCGCGCCCGCCTGCTGGGCGCCCATCCGCCGAAGCAGCTCAAGGGCGGGACGATCCTGGTCGGCGGTTACACGGCGGCCTCCCTCGACCTGCAGGACGTGCTGCTCCACCGCTTCCCGATGCTGGTCGTCCTGATTTTGGCCTGCACCGGGCTCATGCTTGCCATCGTGTTCCGGTCGGTGCTGGTACCGATCAAGGCCATCATCATGAACACGCTCTCGGTCAGCGCCACCTTCGGGCTGATCGTGCTGGTCTTCCAGCACGGCTTCGGCGCCTCCGTGCTCGGGCTCGACGGGCCAACCTCCGCGATCTTCGTGGTGGTGCCGGTGCTGGTCTTTGCCGTGGTGTTCGGGCTCAGCATGGACTATGAGGTCTTCCTGCTGGCGCGGGTGAAGGAGGCCTTCGACAAGCACGGCGACAACGAAAAGGCCACGGAGGAAGGCCTGTCCGCCACCGCCTCGGTGATCACCTCGGCGGCGCTGATCATGATCCTGGTGTTCGGGGTGTTTGCGTTCGCCCGGGTGCTGGCGATGCAGTTCCTGGGTTTCGGACTGGCGGTGGCGGTGCTGCTCGATGCGACGATCATCCGGATGGTGCTGGTGCCGGCGATCATGCACCTGGCGGGGGAGTGGAACTGGTGGCCGGGGGTGCGGCGCAGGAAGCGCTGAGTCAGCTCCCTACGAACAGTCGATCACACCGTCCTTCGTCGCGGAGCCAATCGGCGCCGAGCTGCCCACGAAGATGTAGCACTGCTTTGCGACCTTGGGGTTGCTCACGCTCCCCGACCACCCCGAGGCGGTGCCGTCCACGATGACGATCACGTTGCCGGGCGAGGGATTGGCGTTGAGGGAGTCGATGGTGGGGCTGTAGAATCGTTTCTGGAAATAGTAGGCCTCCTGTTCCTGCGCGATGGCGTGCAGGTCCGAGGTCATTCCCGCCACCACGGCCTTGTCCTTGGAGGACTGCAGCCGTGCATAGGCCAACCCCGCGAGAATGCCGAGGACCAGCAGCACGACGAGGATCTCGATGAGCGTGAAACCCCGCCGAGACCGTGCGGGGGCGTGCCGGGAGAGGGCCGTCATCACGCGCTCCTAGTGTTTGGCGTCGAGCCAGTTCGGTCCGGTGCCGACATCCACCACCAGCGGCACCTTGAGCGTCGCCGCTCCCTCCATGTGGTCCTTCACCAGCCCGGACACCGCCTGCACCTGCGCCATCGGGGCTTCGAGCACCAGTTCGTCGTGCACCTGCAGCAGCAGCCTGGCCTCCGGATGCCGGGCGGCCAGCGCCGCATGGATCCGCACCATGGCGATCTTGATCAGGTCGGCGGCCGAGCCCTGCAGCGGGGAGTTGGCCGCGGTCCGCTCGGCAAAGGCGCGGAGATTGAAGTTCTTCTCGTTGATCTCGGGGATGTAGCGCCGCCGCCCGAAGAGCGTTTCCACGTAGCCGTTCTCCCGCGCCAGCTTCACCTGCAGGTCGAGATAGGCGCGCACCCCGGCGAATCGCTCGAAATACTGGGTGATGAACGCCTTGGCTTCTTCCTGGGTGATGCCGAGCTGCTTGGAGAGGGCGAACGGTCCCTGACCATAGATGGTGCCGAAGTTGATCGTCTTGGCACGGGCCCGCATCTCCGCGGTCACCTTGTCCACCGGCACTCCGAAGATGATCGAGGCAGTCTGCTTGTGGATGTCGCCACCGGAACGAAAGGCCTGGATGAAGGCCGGGTCTTCCGAGAGGTGGGCCATCAGGCGCAGCTCGATCTGCGAGTAGTCCGCCACGATGAAGCGGCAACCCGGCCCCGGGATGAAGCCGGTGCGGATCTCCTCGCCTCTGGGCGATCGCACCGGGATGTTCTGCAGGTTGGGGTCCGAGGAGCTGAGCCGCCCGGTCGCTGCGCCGGTCTGATTGAAGCTGGTATGGATCCGCCCGGTGGTGGCATTGATGCGCGAGGGCAGCACGTCCACGTAAGTGGACTTGAGCTTCTGGACCTCGCGGTATTCCAGGATCAGCGCAGGGGCCTGGTGGCCCATTGCAGCAAGCTGGTCCAGCACATCGGCGTCGGTCGAGGGACCGGTCTTGGTCTTCTTGAGCACCGGGAGCTGCAGCTTCTCGAACAGCACCGTCGCGAGCTGCCTGGGAGAATTCAGGTTGACCGACACCCCCGCCACCTCGGTGATCCTGACCTCGAGCTGCGCCATGTCGCGGGTCAGCTCTTCTGCCAGCCGCGCGAAGATGGCGCGATCGATCGCGATCCCGTCCCACTCCATGTCGACCAGCACCGGGACCAGCGGCATCTCGATGCTGTCGAGCAGCCGCTCGAGCCCCATGTCCCGCAGCGACGGCGCGAAGAACTCATGCAGGGCGAGCACCGTGGCGCTGTCCGCGCCGCAGTACGCGGCGGCTTCGGCCACGGGGACTTCGGCGAAGGGAATCTGCGCCTTCCCCTTGCCGGTGAGGTCGCTGTACTGCCGCATGCCGCGCCCGAGGTGCTCCAGGCTCAGGGTGTCGATGGCGTGCGAGCGGCGCCCCGGATCGAGCACGAAGCTCGCGAGCATCGAGTCGTAGACGACTCCCTGCAGCTCGACCCCGGCGCGCCGCAGCACCTGCCAGTCGTACTTGATGTTGTGCCCGGCCTTGCGGACCGCCGGATCGCGGAGCAGTGCCGCGATGGGAGCACACGCCGGATCGGTGATCGGGGGGAGCACCTTCACCGGCGCGGGGGCGGCGAGTTCCCCCGCCGGAGGACGGTGGCCGAAGGGGAGATACCAGACCTCTTCCGGCGTCGCCGCGAATGACAGGCCGATCAGCTCGGCATCGTGTGGCTCGAGAGAAGAGGTCTCGGTGTCGAGCGCGACCAGCGGCGCCGCCCTCAGCCGGGTGGCCAGCGCGGCCAGCTGACCGGGCTCAGCGACGATCGAGACCGGGGACGCAGACTCCGCGGGGCCGGCCGATTCCGTCACCGCCGGCGCCCCGGCGACGTCCTGCTCCAATCGCTTGACCAGACTGTAGAACTCGAGTTCGCCGCACAACCGCAGCAGCGCAGGCAGATCGGGCTCCCGCTCGGTCAGCGCCTCCTGGTCGATGCTGACGGGGATGTCGGTCTTGATCGTGACCAGCTGCTTCGAGAGCCTCGCCTCCGCCTCATGCTGCTGCAGCGCCTCCCGGGCCCGCTTCCCCTTCACGTCGCCGGCGTGGGCGAGCATCGTCTCCAGGGTCCCGAACTCCTGCAGCAGCTCGATCGCGCCCTTGGAGCCGATGCCCTTCACGCCGGGCACGTTGTCGGAGCTGTCGCCGACCAGCGCCAGGTAGTCCACGACCTGGGCCGGCGGCACGCCCAGCCGATTGGCCGCGTTGGATTCGTCGACCCACAGCTCATCGACGGCCGCCGGGCCACCGCGCCCGGGGTTGAGCAGCGCGATACCCGGGCCGATCAGCTGGTAGAAGTCCTTGTCTCCCGACACGACCACGACCTGCCACCCTTCGGCCACACCCCGCCGGGCGAACGAACCGATGACATCGTCGGCCTCGTACCCCGGCACGCTCATGACCGGCACGTGAAAGGCCGTCAGCAACTGCTCGATCCGCTCCACGGAACGGTCGAATTCGGCCTGCAATTCGTCGTCGAGTTTCTCGCGGGTCGACTTGTATTCGGGGTATAGCTGGGTGCGGAAGGAGTCCCCGGCATCATGCACCCACGCGAGGTACTCGGGCTGGTACTTCTCCCTGAGCCGGAGCAGGAAGTTGACGACACCCCACGCCGCCGAGGTATTCTCGCCCTTGGAGGTCCGGAGCGGCCGCGAGATCAGCGCGAAAAAGGCGCGGTAGATCAGGGCGTAGCCGTCGATGAGGAAGAGTTGCGGCGGTTGGTGGCGAGGCATGCGGGGAAGATAAAGCAGAACCGCCGGGCTCGCGGGAAACGGTGGCGGATGCGAGCCGCCACGCTCCCCCCGGGCCCGGCGGGCAACGTGCGACTACGAGGCCTGCCGCGTGAGCCGGGCGACCACCCGTTCGAAATCCGCCCTGGAGGCCGTGGTGAGCCGGAAACGCCCGAATCCCGTCTCGTCCACGAAATAGAGCACCAGCTGGTACTGCGTATATCCCCAGCGGATGAGTCGACCCTCGGTCGCCGGGGAGGCGTCGAATACCTCGTCCGGCTCCCCGATGCGGATCAGCACCTCGCCCCGGTCGGTCCGCCATCCCGGTGTGCCCTCGTCCCGGAATCGGGCGTTGGCCAGCGCGATGCGGCTGAAATAGAGATCGAGATCCTCGTGGTTAGGCGTCGCAGAGTTCGGATCGGTCGCGCGCCAGAAGATCTTCCACAGCCGTGCCCGCTCGGAGGGGGGCGCCTTGCGGAGGGAATCGAGTTCCGGGGAAAGCGGGTAGTAGCGGAGCAGGGAGAGCATATCATCGAAATTCGTCACCACCCAGCCGGTGGAGAACGACACGATCGCCATCGTGCTGTCGGCTCGATCCCCGCTGCCGACGACGATGTGCAGCTCGCCCAGAGGCGCGGAATCGGGGGCGAACCGGAGCACCGTGCTCTCGACCTCACGCCCGCCGGCGAAATGCAGCGTGTCGCGGAGGATCAGACTGTCCCGCGCGTCGGTGAGGGTGACCGGCACCAGGGTCGGGCCGGAGAGGCCGTAGGCCTCGACGAAGGCGAGCGCCGAATCGCCGCCGTAGGCGAGCGTGCCGCGCGGGTTGAGGATGACGGCGACCGGGGCGCTCCGCGCGGCGCGGGCCTTCGCCTGATAGACCAGGTGCGGTGCGGAGATACTCCCCGGTCCGAATCCAGGCACCTTGTAGGCAGCCTCGGCGCGCCCGGTCTTTCCGCCGAACTTGTCGGAGACCTGCAGGGCGATACGCCAGTTGCCTGGCGAGAGCGTGAGGCCATCCTGGTAGAGGATGCTCTCGTCGCTCCGCTGGGTCTCGTTGAACGTGCGGACCCGCACGGCCTGTTCCTTCGCGACCTGGACCATGCGCCCTCCGCCGGCCGGCTGCGCCGAGATCTCCACCCGGTAGCGAGCCACGAAGACGTCCCCTTCGCGCTGGAAGGCAAAATTGCGGTTTTCCAGCGAGGCGGCGAGCACCGCCACGGTCGAGTCGCCGGGACCGCCATAGAACGCGACATCCGCCACGAAGGGCAGCGGTTCCCCTGACGTCAGCCGGCCGAGCCGCCGGTAGACCGAATTGAGATCAATGATCTGGGTAAGGGCCTCGCCCTGACTCGGCGAAGGGGCGCCGCCGGCACGGCCCCAGGAGCCGCAGCCGACGAGGAACACAGTGGCGGCGATCACGCCGGACGACAGGGGTCGGGACATCATGACCTAGCTTAGTGGCCGTGAAGGAAGAGCGTCAAGCGTGAATGCTTGCTCGCGCCTAGGGGGCGGACTAGCTTCAGGCAATCCCATGAGCCAAGACAGCCTCCTCGGCCGGACGGTGGCCGGCTACCACCTGGAACAGCACGTCGGCGAGGGCGGCACGGCCACGGTGTACAAGGCCTCGCATCCCGAACGTGGCGCCGTCGCCCTGAAGGTCCTGCGCGCCCGGCTGGCCCAGGATCCGGTGGCGGTCAAGCGCTTCCTGCGCGAAGCTGAATTCGGCGAACGGATCAGCCACCCCAACATCGTCAAGACCTACGAATACGGTCAGACCGACGACCTGTACTATCTCGCCATGGAGTGGGTGGACGGCGAGGCGCTGGAGAAGTTCGCCATCCGCTCGGGGCGACTCGCCCCGACCCTGGTGGCGACGATCATCGAGCAGATCGGCGCCGCCCTCACCGCCGCGCACGCCCAAGGCATCATCCACCGCGATCTCAAGCCTGCGAACATCATGTACAACCCCGAGAGCCAGCGCGCGGTCCTGCTGGATTTCGGGATCGCGCGGGATGCCGACCTCAAACCTGAAGAACGCCTGACCCGTACCGGCTTCTTCGTGGGCACCCTGCAATATGTCGCCCCGGAGGCCCTGTCCGGAGAACTGGTGACCGGACAGGCCGACGTCTACAGCCTGGCCACCATCGCCTACTACCTGCTCACCGGCACTCTGCCCTACAGCGGCCGGTCGCCGCGCGAGCTCTTCCAGCAGCTACTCACCCAGCCGCCGGTCCCGCTCAACCAGGCGGTGAAGGGACTCAGGTTCCCCCCCGCCGTCGAAGAAGCCATCAGTGCGGGGCTCGAACGCGATCTGAGCAAGCGCAGCAAGACGGTGGACGAGTTCACCGCCCGCCTTTGCACGGCGCTGCGCGACGGTGGCGAACGGAAAAGCTTCCTCAAGAGCCTCTTCGGAAAATGACTTCGCCGGATCTCGCCTCGCTGGATCGTCTCGTCCTCGAGCGGTCGGTGAAGCGGGGACAGTTCGTGCTCGCCTCCGGCCGCACCTCGAATTTCTACATCGATTGCCGACTCACCACGATGTCCGCCGAGGGGCTCGCGCTCATCGGACGGCTGGGCCTCGGGGCGCTGCGCACGGCCGGCTGGGCACCGCGCTCGGTCGGCGGCCTGACGATGGGGGCGGACCCAGTGGCCTACGCCATCGCCGCGGCGAGCATGGCGGCACCGCCGATCGTGGATGCCTTCAGCGTGCGGAAGGAAGCCAAGGCCTACGGCGCCGGCCGCCGCGTGGAAGGAAACTTTGCCGCTGGCGACAAGGTCGTGATCGTCGAGGATGTGATCACCACGGGGGGCTCGGCACTGAAGGCCATCGAGGCCGTTCGCGAGGAGGGGGGAGCGGTCCTCGGCATCCTCGCGGTGGTCGATCGCGAGGAGGGTGGCCGGGCGACGCTCGAAGCGGCGGGGTGGCCCGTCGTCGCGCTCACCACCGCCAGCCGACTGGGGTTGCGGTCCTGATTCGTGGTTCGGGCGGCCCGGAGGGGGCACCTCCGGGGGCGAAGGGCGGCCATGTCGGCCGCCCTTCGCGTTGCTACCCCTCCCTAGGCGCGAGAGGCCGGAATCGCGCCAGCGTCTCCTGGTACGGCTCGATCATCAGCGTGACGAACCGCTCGACCGCGAGGTCGAAGGTGAATCGGCGCCTTAGCTCCGAACTGGTGATGCCGAGCAGCGCCCTCACGTGGCGGCCGAAGCTCTGTGGGGAGGAGTAGTCGAGTCGGTAGGCCACGTCCGCGACGGTGTAGCCCGGGCGCTCGAACAGGAGCGTGGCATGGACCAGCCGGATGGCCGCCAGGTAGCTCTTGGGCGACGGCAACCCCGCGCGCGAGAACCGCGACATGAGCGTGGTGCAGCGGACGCCCAGGCGGGTGGCCAGCTGCCGGGCGGTGGGCACCTCCGGGGCCAGCCGGATGAGGGCATCGAAGAACAGCCGGGTATCCGGCGGCACCGCGCCGAGGGCACTCAGGACCGGCCCCTGCAGCCGGGCCGTATCGCGGCTCGCGGGTTGGCCGAGGACCTGCCGCAGCCGGTGCCACCCGTCGGGGCCGGTGACGTCGACCACCTGGCGAACGCCGCTCGCACCCAGCTGGAGGAGCGTTTCCGATCCCTGGGGATCGTGCCGGGTCACCAGCGCTACGGTCGGGATGCCCGGGAAGCCCCGAACCAGGTGACCGAGCAGGTCGATCTGCGGTTCCGGGCACTGGTGGACGGAGACCAGGATCGCGTCGACCGGACGCTCCCGCACGGCCCGGATGGCATCGGGGATGCTCTCGCGATGGACCACCGAAAACCAGCCGGTTCCCGCGGCATCGACCCGGGTACGTTCCTCGGGGCGAAGCACGGCCGCGATCAGCGGCGGGGCCGGCTCACCCGGGACGGCAAGGGGGTTCACAGGGGCACCTCGGCAAATGGGGACGGGCCACACTAGGCGGAGGGGCTCAACCCCCGCTCAAGTGTGCCGCGGCGCAGCTTGCAACCCCCGCGGTCCCTCGTGCGTCAGAGTGGAATGACCGGCGTCCACAGTGACAGCCGGTTGGCCGTCTTCTCGAACCGGACCTAACTTGCACAGCGTGACCGCACCTTCCGACCTCATGGGCCGCCTGCAGGCGGCGCTGGGCAGCCACTATCGCCTCGAGCGGGAGCTCGGGCATGGGGGCATGGGCGTGGTGTTCCTGGCACGGGACACCACTCTGGATCGGCCGGTCGCGGTCAAGGTGGTTCATCCGGAGCTCGCGGTGCACAGCGCGATCACCCAGCGGTTCCTCGCCGAGGCGCGGATGATCGCACGGCTCCGGCATCCCGGGATCGTGGCGGTGCATACTGCCGGCGAGGCGACCGGCCTGGTGTACTACGTGATGGACTACGTGCCGGGCGAGAGCCTCCGCCACCGGCTGCTCCGGGAGGGGCGGCTGCCGATCGAAGTGGTCACCCGGATCGTCGCGGACCTCGCCGACGCCCTGCACGCGGCCGGCGAGGCCGGGCTGGTGCACCGGGACGTGAAGCCGGAGAACATCCTGCTGGATCAGGCGAGCGGGCGGGCGATGCTGGCCGATTTCGGAATCGCGCGGGTCATGGCCGGCGAGACGGACAGCGCCCGGACAGCCCAGGGTGTCGCGGTGGGGACCCCGACCTACATGAGCCCGGAGCAGGCCGCCGGGGATGCCGTGGATGCCCGAAGCGACCTGTACGCCCTCGGGGTGGTGGCGTTCGAGATGCTCGCCGGGCGGCCGCCGTTCCGCGCCCCGACCGCGGCCGCGGTCGCCTCCAAACACCTGGCGGAGCAGGCGGTGCCGATCGAGAGCCTGCGCACCGACACCCCACCGGCGCTGGCTCACGCCCTGGCCCGGGCCCTCGAGAAGGACCCAGCCGCCCGCTGGCAGACCGGGGCCGAGCTGCGGCGGGCGGTGCTCGGCGAGTCGCCAACTCCCGCGGCCACGGTGCAGAAACGGCGGGGGCGAGCAGGCATGATCGCTGCGGCGGCCGCTGTCGTGTCGCTCGCGGCCTTCTTCGCGCTGCGTCCGGGCGGGCCCCCCTCGGGGGTGAATCCCCGCCACTCGATCCTGGTGTTGCCGTTCGACAACCTGCGCCAGGACGCGGCGGTGGACTGGCTGCGCGACGGCAGCGTGAGCATGCTCGCGCTCAACCTGTCGCAGTGGACCGACCTCACCGTGGTCGACCACGAGCGGCTGCACGACCTGCTCGAGCGGCGGGGGCTGGACGTGCGGCAGGCGATCGGGCTCGAGATGGCCCGCCGGCTGGCACGGGACGCCGGCGTCTGGACAGTCGTGTTAGGCGATTTTACCAAGGCGGGGGACTCGCTGCAACTGGTCGCCCGGGTGTACGACGTGGCCAGCGGCACCCGGCTGGACGCGGCGCAGGTCGCCGGCAAGCCGGGCGAGGACGTCCGCCCGCTGTTCGACCAGCTCGCGGCGAAGCTGCTCAACCTGTCGGGCGCGCCCACCGGTCTCACTACCGACCTCGCCCACGCCACCACGGCCTCGCTCGAGGCCTACCGCGCCTACCTGGAGGGAATCGACGAGCTGAACGGCTGGAACCTCGTCGCGGCGGAGCACTCGCTGCGACGGGCGGTCGAACTCGACAGCACCTTCGGACTGGCCTACTACAAGCTGTCGCTCACCCGGGGCTGGATCGCGGGCCAGTTCGATTCCGCCGGCCTCGACGCGATCCACCGGGCCACCCAGTTCGCCGGCAGGCTCCCCGAGCACGACCGGGCAATGATCGGCGCCTACCGCAACTTCCTCGAAGGGGACTTCCCCAAGGGACGCGCCGCCTACCAGGCCCTCCTGGCCCGGGACTCCACCGACGCGGACGCGTGGTACGGACTCGGCGATGTCGACTTCCACGATCCCTCGGCGCGCCACGATGCGGGCGTGATGACCGCCTCACTCCGGGCCTTCAAGCGGGCGATCGCCCTCGATCCCGACTACTATCTGGCCTTCGAACACCTCGCTTTCATGTACCGGGTAGCTGCCGCCGACAACCCGTCCATGGCGCTGCTCCCGGGCGATTCGCTCGCCGGCTCCAAGGAGGGGACGCCCCGCGCCGGTCTCGACTCGGCCCAGCTCGCCCAGGCTGTTCTGCGGGCGCGCACCGAGGGGATCGCCAGCGCGCGTGAGTGGCTGGCCCACCAGCCGGAAAACGTTCACGCCCAGAACGCGCTGATCTTCGGGCTGGCCACCGCGCGGCAGTTCGATGCGGCACTCGGCGAGATCGATCGCCTGAGTCGGTCGCCGGAAGGAAGCGACCGCGCCGACCTGCCTTTCGTGCGGGCCCAGGTCCTGACGGACCAGCGGGACTACAAGGAGGCCGAGAAGTCGGTAGAGAAGGCGCTGGCCACGGGGAAGGCGAGGGATTTCGACAACGCCCGGCTCTCCGCCCTGGACGCGATAGCCGCGGTCGGCAACGGCGCCAACGCCGCTGGCTACCTCGGCAAGGTCGACGTCGCAACCCGGGCGCTCGAACTGCAGGCCGAGATCAGCGCCGCGTGGAATCCCACCGCGATCGGTTCCCAGCGGCTGGGCAACCGCTCACTGCTCGGCCATCTCTGGCAGAGTCACCTGTACACTGCGCTCGGCGCGCCGCCGGCCAAGCTGAAGGCCATCTGGGACCTCGTCGCCGACAGCGCCCGGCGCGCACCCAAGGCCTCGCGCGCCGGCGTGGTGAACTACGGGTGGGCGGCCGCGCTCGGCTTGTACCTCCAGAACCGGTCCGATCCCACGCCGCTTAATGAACTGCAGGCCCTCGGCGGCGGAGCGACCCCACCGGAGCTCATGGCCCTGGAGGCACTGGAGCGCGGGGATTCGGCCGAAGCCCGGCGCCAGCTCACAAAGCCAGATTCGAGCACTGCGAAGACTTACGATGGCCGGCCGCAATGGGCCGGGTACAAGTACATGATCGCCGCCAACGCCTGGCGGGAGCTGGGCGACGACCGGCGGGCGCTGCAGGCGCTGGAAGTGTTCCGTACGGACCAGTTCTCCAACAACGGGTTCGACGTCCGCTGGATGCTGGCCGGGCAGGCGCGGATGCTGCGCGGCGAGATCTACGAACATCAGGGAAAGCCCGACCTCGCCCGGGAGGAGTACCGCCAGGCGCTCTCCCAATGGGACGATGCCGACGGCCAGTTCGATGCGCTGATCGCCGAACTCAGGATCCGGCTGGGCCGGGTGGGGTAGGCGAGGTGCCGGACAGGGGGTTCAATAGCCGATTCCCGTCCCCCGGCGTATCTTCCGGGGCAGGCTGGATGCGATGGTCGCGAGCCGGGAAACCGGCCCGAGGAAAGTCCGAGCTCCACAGGGCAGACTGCCAGGTAACGCCTGGGCGCCGAGAGGCGACGGACAGGGCAACAGAAAGCAAACCGCCCGCCGAAAGACGGGTAAGGGTGAAAGGGTGGGGTAAGAGCCCACCGCACCGCTGGTAACAGCGGTGGCACGGTAACCCCCAGTCGGAGCAAGGCCAAATAAGCGGCGAGGTGCGGCCCGCACCGACCATCCCGAGCGCAAGCGAGGGAAGCCGCGGGTAGGCTGCTCGAGGCGGCCGGCGACGGCCGTCCCAGACAGATGACCATCTGGTGTATCCTGGCGCTTGCGCCGGCGTGCACCAAACAGAACTCGGCTTACGGTCCAGCCTGGGCCGGGGGACTGGAACAGGGGCGGAGCAATTGCTCCGCCCCTGGCCAGTCCCCCGGCCCCTCCCGTCCTCCCGAACCTGGGAGGTAGCTTTCGCAGCAGCATCAGGCAGGATGGCAGGATGGCACGACCCAGCGGATCGCACGACCAGAACAAGCCGTATCCCGAGTCATGGGAGCAGGTCGCAGACCTTCGCGTATTCCGTACGAGCGCGAAGGACTGGGACCGGCTCATCACGTGGCGACAGGACATGCGCAAGCGCGGATGGAAGCTGCTGAAGGTGACCAGCGACGACGTGGAACTCGTGGCGGTCTTCGGTAAGACCAAGCCCGACCTCCACACCGCCGGGACCTGAGCCCACCCAACCCTCCCCCAATCAGAGGAAGTCATGATTGCTCGTCCCTGGCTCGTCGCGGCCCTCAGCCTCGGCACCCTGACGGCGTGGTCGCCGGGCGCTCCGCCGGCCACCAAGCGCTACAAGGTCGACCTGAAGACCCTGCAGGTCGTCAACCTGACCGCCCTGGGACAGTCCGAGCAGCGGGTCGAGATCACCGCGACTGGCTTCGTCACCGTCACCGCCAGCGACAGCGCCGGCGGACAGGCCGTGACGATCCTGCTCGATTCACTGCAGGTGGCGCCCGGCGCTCCGATCCCGGCCGACGCCGCGAAGTCCGCCTCCGGCGCGACCTGGCACGGCTTCCGGCAGCCCAGTGGGCGGGTGAAGAACCTCAAGCTCGAGGGCGAGAACCCCGTCGCGGCGACGGTAGGCGGCATCCTCCAGGAGATCTTCCCGCCGGTGAAGGCGGGTACCAGGGAAGGGGCGAGCTGGACGGACACCACCGACACCGATACCGGCAGCAGCGGCGTGCTGGTCCGCACCGTGACCAACTTCCTCGCCTCGAGCGACAACTTCGAGGGTGCCAAGGTCCTCAAGGTCGCGGGCGCCTCGAGCAGTGCCATCTCCGGAAGCCAGGAAGGCCCCCAGGGCTCGATGTCGTTCGAAGGGACCGGCAGCGGCACCATCACCTGGTTCGTCGGTGCTGACGGCTTCTCGCTCGGTTCGACCTACAGCAGCAAGCAGTCGCTGGCGATCACCGCAGCGATCGCTCCGGAGCCACTGCCGGTCGAGATCACGACCGAAGGCACCGTCACGCTCCTCAAGTAGGGATCGATGTCCTCTCCCTGGCGGGCGACGCTCCTCCTGCTCGGCGCGGCCTGCGCGTCGAGCGCGCCGCCCGCCCGTCCCCCCGGCCCCACGCCGGCGCCTCGACCCACCATGGACCCCGGGCGCACGGACCCCGCCAGGGACGTCACCATCCGCTACCCTCGGGCCGGAGGAGGCATCCAGCGCTACGCCCTGGTCCGCCGCGACTCGGTGGTCGCCACGATGCCGACCGGGGAAGAGCAGATGCAGGTCCAGGGGCGCACCGCCTTCGTCACCATCACCTGGGTCGCTGCGGACAGCGGCACCCGGTTGACGACCCAGGTGGATTCGATTGTCGGCGACAGCGGGCTGACGACGTTCGCAGCGTCGCTCGACAGCGCCCGGGGGGAGCGGTGGACCGGCCTGCGGCTGCCTGACGGAGAACTCGTCGCATTGAGCGGGGGCCGGGGATCGCTGGTCGGCGACCAGCTTCGCGATCAGGTCCAACTGCTCTTTCCGGTCCTTCCACCCGACGGCGCGCGGCCCGGGGCCTCATGGAGCGATTCCACCACACGGCCTACCCGGGTCAGCGCCTTCGAGGCGAACGAGACGGCGATCACCTTCAGCCGGGCACGGCCCCCGGCGCCGGCGAACGGCGCGCTGGAGGTCACCGTGGTCCGGAACCGTAACGCCAGCGGGGAAGGGACCCAGTTCGGCCAGCCGATCACGGTGCTCGCCAACGGCACCGATTCACTGACCTATCAGCTCGGCACCGATAGTCGGGTCCTCAGGGTGGAGGGCTATCGCATCACCGACGTCGTGGTCACCCTGCCCTCGATCGGCCAGACCGTTCCCGCCCGCGAATCGTCCATCCTCCGGATGACCCTTCTCCGATAGCGCACCTCATGCGGCGAGCGCTGGCTCTGCTCGGCCTCCTGGCGGGCGGCTTGGTCTTCTGGCTGTTCGCAGTGTGGCCGCCGCCGTTCTGGTACCGGACTCACTGGCCCAGGCAGACGGCGTTCATGGCCATGCGCCCCGATACCAGCTCCGCGATCAAGCGGCTGGATTCGTCGGGCCGCCTGTATCGCCCGGTGCCGCTCGATTCGATCGCGCCCGTGATGCAGGAAGCGGTGATGATCGGCGAGGACGCCAAGTTCCTGACCCACGACGGCTTCGACTACCTCGCCCTGGCACAGGCGCTGGGGTATCGGCGGCCGGAGTTCTCCTGGGCGGATCCGCGCGATCGCGCCGCGCTCCGGGCGGTACTGCCGCACGCCTGGAGCCGCCGCGACAAGCTTCGGGGGGCGAGCACGATCAGCCAGCAGCTCGCCAAGAATCTCTATCTCTCCGCCTCACGCAATCCGCTCCGCAAGGTGAAGGAGGCCGTCATCACCTGGCGCCTGGAGCATGCGCTCGGCAAGCGGCGGATCATGGAGCTGTACCTGAACGTGGTGGAGCTGGGCGCCGGGGTCTGGGGGGTGGAACCCGCCAGCGAGTTCTACTTCAAGCACCCGGCCCGGACACTCACCCGGGACCAGGCGGCCGCGCTCGCCGGGACGCTCCCCTTCCCCCTCAAGTCCAATCCGCGGCTCCGACCGGGCCGGATGCGCTGGCGGCAGAATCTCATCCTGCGGCGAATGCGTGGGGAACAGATCGAGGTCCCCCGGGAGGAGGAGCCGGAGGTCGACGCCGCTCCCGCAACGGAACCCGAGGGCGCCGACAGCCTCGAACCGACCCCGGCGGATTCGGTCTTGGTCGACACATCGGGCGGTCCGGCGCCGGTGCCAGCTCAGACGGACAGTGCCCAGTGAAGAAGGAACTGACCCTGCTTGGCATCCGCACGGCTTTCCGCACCATGGGCAGGGTGGCGCCCGCGCAGGCGGCGCGCTGGGCGGAGGAGGTCTTCTGCCGGCCGCCGCGGACCCGCATCCGCGACCAGGAGCAGGAGTTTCTCGCTACGGGCACCCCGATCGAGCTGCCGATCTCGACGGGGACGCTGGCCGCGTGGGAGTGGGGGTCCGGGCCGACGGTGCTGATGGTACACGGCTGGGGCAGCCGGGCGGCCCGCTTCCGGCTACTCGCGCCGCTGGTCGTGAAGGCCGGCTTCCGGGTCGTCGCCTATGATGGGCCGGCCCACGGGGACTCCCCAGGGACGCGGACCAGTCTTCCAGAGTATTCCGCCGCCCTGCTCGAGGTTGCGGCCCTGCTGGGGCCGCTGCACGCGGCGGCGGGGCATTCCCTGGGCGGTGCCGCGATCGCGGTGGCCCTCCACCGCGGGCTGCGCCTGGAGCGGGCCGCCCTGATCGCACCGTTCGGCGCGCCGCCCGAATTCGTGGATCGCTTCGCCGAGCTGATCGCACTCCCCCGCAAGGCCCAGGACCGGATGGTCGCGAACCTGGAACGGCGGCTGGGGCTCCGCTTCCAGGACCTGCACATCGCCGACCTCGCGCGAACCCTGCACACGCCCGCACTGGTCATCCATGACCGCGACGACGAGGACATTCCGCTCACCGAGGGCCGGGCGATCGCCGCGGCATGGCCGGGGTCGGAGTTTGTCGAGACGGAGGGATTGGGGCATCACGCAATCATGCGCGACCCCGGAGTGGCACGGCGGGTGGCGACCTTCCTGACTACGGCTTCCCCCGGGCGCGCTGGTTGATTGCGGCGACGATCTCCTCGGCCGAGTGGTCGAGCCCCGCCGCATACAGGAAGACCGGAGGGAGCCCCAGCTCCGCGGTTCCCAGCGCGACGAGTTTCCGGTGGCTCTCCGGCATGCGATCGAGCCAGGCGTCCGGCTGGGTGAGCTGAAGCGCCACGACCGGGATGTGCTTCACCCGGGCGACATCGGCACGGATGATCGCGTCCCACGGAATGGGACCGACCTTCATGCCGTGATAGGAGAGGCCGGCGTCATCGATCACGATCGCTTCGACCGGTGCACCCGGCGCTTGCATGCCGGTTACCAGCAGCAAGCCGCCGGGGAGGAGGAAGACCCAGCCGGCGAGCGACCCCCGGAGCAGCGCGATCATGCCCAGCCCCGCCGCGCTCAGCACGACCCCCGCGATCAGCGGCGGCCGCCGCGAGCCCGGCACCCGGCGGGCGACGAGGGCGCTCACCAGCACCCGCCGCGCGGCCCGGTGCCGAGCCGCGCGAAACCGGGACTGCGGAAGTTGCCTGACGAGGATGACTGACTCAGAGAATTTTCTTGCCGAAGGCCGATTGCACCAGCTCCACGGCGAATTCGGCGGAGCGGTTGCGGTCGTCGAGAATCGGATTCACCTCGACGATTTCCAGCGAGCTCATCACGCCGGCGGCGCAGATCGACTCCATGACCAGGTGCGCCTCACGATAGTCGAGGCCACCCTTGACCGGGGTCCCGACGCCGGGCGCCAGGCTGGGATCGACGGCGTCGAGGTCGAAACTCACATGTACCAGCTCGGTGTCCTTGGTGACGTTGCCGATCGCCTTTTCCATGACGATATGGATGCCGTGGCGGTCGATGTCCGCCATGGTGTAGACGTGCACGCCCAGACGGCGGAGATGCTCGCGTTCGCCCTCATCGACGCTGCGGATCCCGACCAGCGCCACGTTGCCCGGCTCGATCTTCCGAAAGCGTCCTCCAATCGCGCCCAGGGAAGCGGGCCCCAGACCCAGCAGCGCGGCGAGCGGCATGCCATGCACATTGCCGGTGGGGGAGGTCCTGGGGGTGTTGATGTCGCTATGCGCGTCCACCCAGATCACCCCGAGCTTCTTGCCCCGGGTCCGTCCCCAGCCCGCCACGCCGGACACGGTACCGACGGCAATCGAGTGATCCCCGCCTAACACGAGCGGGAAATGGCCGCGGCGCATCACCCGCTGCACCTGGTGGGCCAGCAGCCGGCTGGCGTGGCTGATCTCGCCGAGATAACGGGCGTTCAGCTCCCCGACCTTGAGCTGCTCCATGTTGCGGATGTCGATGTCGCCCTCGTCGACGACGCACATGGCCCAGCTCCCGCAGTCCCGTCTCGAGCCCGGCGATCCGGATCGCCGAGGGACCCATGTCCACGCCGCGGCGCCCCGATCCGAGGTCCATCGGGACCCCGATGACGTGCACGGTGCGGCCCGACCGCCGGGCGGGCATCAGTCGACCAGGCGGAGCGGCATCACCAGAGTGAGATAGGCCGCGGGGTCGTTCCAGCCCACGGGCTCGCAGGTGGCGGCGCGCTCGGGACCCTTGAACGTCATGCGGACCTCGTCGGTCGGCATGTACTTCATGATCTCCAGGAGATAGGCGGCGTTGAAGCCGATCTCCATCGTCTCCCCGTCGTAGCTCACCGACATCTCCTCCTGTGCCTCGCCCAGGTCGGGCGTCTGGACCGAGAGCTTGCAGGAGCCGCTCGCCAGCCCCATCCGGATGCGGTGGGTCTGATCGCTCGCCACGATGCTCATGCGGCGCAGGGCCGAGGTGAGGGCCGCCTTGTCAGCGGTCATGGTCTTGTCGTTCTCGCGGGGGATGACCTGCTCGTAGTTCGGGTACGGTCCCTCGATGAGCCGGGTGTAGACCTGGGTCGTCGCCGAGCGGAAGCCGAGATGGTTCTCGCTCTTGGCGATCTCCAGCTCATCCGAGTCGGCGAAGAGCCGGCGAATCTGGTCCAGTGCCTTGGGCGGGATGATCAGATCGGCCTGGCCCTTCCCGATCCCGGCGGTGACAGGCACGTCCATCCGCGCCAGTCGGTGACCGTTGGTCGCGACCATCCGCATCCGGTCGGGACGGAGTTCCCAGAGCACGCCGTTGAGGATCGGCCGACTCTCCTCGGTGCTCGCGGCGAAGGCGACATGCGACACCAGCTTCTGCACGTCGCCGGCCCGAGAGCGCCAGGCGGCATCGAACTTGACCGAGGGGAAGGCCGGGAATTCCTCCCGGGGCAGCCCCAGCAGGCGAAACTTCGAGCGGCCGCACTCGATCGTGGCCCGCTGCTCACCGGAGCTGGTGAGCCGGATCGCCGCGCTCGGCAGTTCCCGGACGATGTCCGAGAGCTTCTTGGCCGGCAGAGTGATCGCGCCTTCCTGGTCGACCGACGCGGGTACGGTGGTGCTCACCGCGATGTCGAGATCGGTTCCCGAGAGCCTGAGCCCGTCTCCGGTCGCCTCGAGCAGAACATTCGAGAGCACCGGGAGCGTGGTCTTGGTGGGAATCGAGGCGCTGACGGCCTGGAGTCCTTCCTGGAACTGCTCTCGCGTGATTGTGAACTTCATCCCGTCCCTCGGCGTGCAAGAAAAGCCTACTAGTTCTCAGTTAACTAAACCTAGTCGTAGCAGTAGGCGGTCTGGATATGTGGACGAACCTCTCAACCGACTGCTCCGACAGACAGTTCTGCGACATTCCACTGTGGACACGCTGTGGAGGGCGGGGACCGGCTGGGGGTGATTCACCCGGTTGTCCGCCTTTCCCACATCACCCACATCGTTCGTGGATCATCACTGTGCAACCAGTTCGGCACGGGCGCTTTCGATCCGGTCCCGGAAGCTGCGGTCGCGCGACATCTGCCGCTGGACCTTGTCCACGCTGTGAATCACGGTCGAGTGGTCCCGCCCGCCGAACGCCTGCCCGATCTCGATCAACTGCATCTGCAGCAGGTCGCGGGCGAGGTACATCGCGATCTGCCGCGGGACCACCAGGGTCTTGATCCGCGCCTTGGAGCGCAGCTGCTCGGCGGTCACTCCCCAGCGCCGGGCCACCACGTCCTGGATCCGGTCGATCGTCGGCAGGGTCTTGGGCGTCATCGGCCCGTCCTCGCCCGGCCGGATCTTGTCGGCCAGTGCCTCGCGGGCCAGCTCGATCGAGACCTCGCGGTGCTTGAGCGAGGCGTAGAGCAGCAGCTTGATGATGCAGCCCTCGAGCTCCCGCACATTGGACCGGACGTGCTCGGCGATGAACCGGAGGACGTCGTCCGGAATGGTCATCTCGAGATGGTCCTGCTCCTGCTTCTTGCGCAGGATGGCGATGCGGTGCTCGAGGTCGGGCTGCCCGATATCGGCCACCATGCCCCACTCGAACCGGCTCACCAGCCGCGCCTCGAGCCCCGGGATCTCCTTGGGAGGGCGGTCGGAGGTGAGGGCGATCTGCTTGCCGGCCTCGTACAGGGCATTGAAGGTGTGGAAGAACTCCTCCTGGGTGGCTTCCTTGCCTTCCAGGAAGTGGACGTCGTCCACCAGGAACAGGTCGATGTCGTGGCGGTAGCGCTTGCGGAGCTCCGGCATGGTGCGCCGGGAGATGCCCTCGATCACTTCGTTGATGAACTGCTCGGCGCTCACGTAGAGCACCCGGGTGCCCGGGCCCCGGCGGAGCATCGCGTGGGCGATGGCCTGCATCAGGTGGGTCTTGCCGAGCCCGGTGGCGCCGTAGATGAACAGGGGGTTGTAGGTCTTGCCGGGGGCCTCGACCACCGCGTGCGCGGCGGCGGCGGCCAGCTGGTTCGACTTGCCGATGACGAAGGTGTCGAAGGTGTAGCGTTCGTTGAGCGGCTGATTGCTGGGATTGGCGGCCTGACCCGCCTGGCCGGCGGCCGGCGGGCTGACGAAGAAGTCCATCTGGGGCCGGCGCTGCCGGTCCTCCTGGACGCGGAAGGTCACGGCGATGGGCTTTCCGGCCACCGTTTCCGCGAGCTTGGAGAGCAGGGCGCCATGGTTCGCCTCGTTCCACTTGGCGGCGAATTCGTCGGGAGCGGCCACGACGAGTCGGTCGGCCTCGAGACCGACGGCTTCGGTCGGCTCGAGCCAGGCACGAACAACTTTGTCCGGAAGCTGTCGACCGGCCTCATCGAGAATAAGCTTCCAGAGTTCTTTGGCGGACTGCGGCATGCTGCTTCAGGGCGGGTGGGGCGTTCGCAAGGGCAGCCGATTGTACGGGCGGGATGTGGAAAAGTCAACCTTGACCTGACCGGGGTTGTTCGGCTAGGTTTGCGGGCTCATTTGAGGGGATATTTCGATGAATCCGAGTTATCGTCCGCGGAACAAGCGTCGCATTGCCAAGCACGGTTTCCGCGCCCGGATGGAAAACCGGTGGGGCCGGGAGACGCTGTCGCGCCGCCGCAAGAAGGGTCGGAAGCGGCTGGTCGTCTCGATCGGTTCCAAGCACGGGACCCGCTGACGCCAAGCGAAGCGCGGCCGCGGTCGAGCCGCCTCGCGGGTCAGGCCGAGCGGACGCGGTGCCTCACGGCAGGTCGGCGTCGCCGGTCTCGGTTGCTCGAGTTCATCTGGTTGAATAACACGGCGGGCCACCCACGGATGGGACTGATCGTACCCAGGTTCCAGTCCTCCGCGGTGGCCCGCAACCGTTTGCGGCGTCGTCTCAGCGAAATCTGGCGACGGGAGATCCAAGGCCGGCAAGGTGATCGGGACCTCATCATCCGAACGCGGAATGACGCCTACGCGGCGACGTTCGATGAGCTCCAGACGGAGCTGGTCGCGTGGGTAGCGGGGCTGTGATGCGGCCGGGATCGGGGGTTTCCGGTGGTGAGCAGCCTGCCCCGGGGCGCCGTTCGATCATCGGGTGGATCTTCACTCCCCTGAGCTGGCTGCTGATCGCGCTGATCCGCCTTTATCAGTTGTTCATCTCTCCGGGCCTGCCTCCCAGTTGCCGGTTCACTCCCAGCTGCTCGCAGTACACGCTGGACGCCATCCGGCGCCACGGCGCGCTCAAGGGCGTCTGGCTCGGCGCCCGCCGCCTGGTGCGATGCCATCCCTGGCATCCGGGCGGCTATGACCCGGTTCCCTGACCTCGGTTTCTAGACTCCATGGATCGTCGCGTCCTTTGGGCGATTGCGCTGATGATGGTGATCGCTATCGCGCCCACGTTCTTCTTCAAACCCGCCAAGCCGGTGGCGAAGCCCGGCGTCCGCGCCGACACCGGTCAGGTTGCCGCGCCGGCGCGCGACTCGACCCCCGCCCTCGAGGCTCCCGCTGGCCAGCCGGCGCCCGAGGTGACCGCGCTGGCCCAGCCGGCGGAGACGGTCGTGGTCAGCTCGCCGCTGTATCACTACGCCATCGCCACCCGCGGCGCCGCCATCGTCCAGGCGTCGCTGGAGAAATACAAGAACCTGGCCCCCGGGCACCGGGGGGAGACGGTGCGGCTGCTGCCTGACAAGACGGCGATCCACCAGCTGGCGGTGAGCGTCGGCAACGACACCCTGCGGCTGGCAGACTGGGACTTCGTGCCGTCGGCGAAGAGCCTCGACGTCACGGGCAGCGACTCGCTCACCCTGACCGCGACGCGGGGCGGGGTAAGCCTGAGCCTCACCTATCACTTCCAGCCCGCGGACTATCAGATCGGCGTCACCGGACGGTTCACCGGCCTGGGCCCGGTCGGCGGACACCTGCTGGTGGACATGGGTGGCGGGTTCAGTCAGACCGAGGCCGATTCGGCGGCCAACTACTACACCTACGGCATCGTCACCAAGACCGACGAGTCGAAGCTGCACCTCTTCGCCAAGCTCAAGGCGGGCGAGAACGCGGTCTACGAAGGGCCGTTCGAATGGGCGGCGGTCAAGTCCAAATATTTCGTGGCGGCCCTGCTCGCGGTGGACTCGGGCGATGCCCACATCAGCGGCATCACGGCCCAGGCTCGGCCCGGCGAGACGAAGGTCATCCACGCGGCGACCACTTTCGGGGTCCCCGTCCCGTCGGCCGGGACCTTCCGCTACCGGCTGTACGTGGGCGCGATGGAATACCCCCGGCTCCGCGCCATCGGGCACGACTTCTACGACATCAACCCGTATGGCTGGCCCGGCTTCCGCACCCTCATCCGGCCCATTGCCGTCGCGGCACGGGCGCTGCTGGTGTGGATGCACGAGCACCTGGGCATCGCCTATGGCGTGGTGCTGATCCTCTTCGGCATCATGATCCGGCTGGTCCTCTGGCCGCTCAACCAGAAGGGCATGCGGGCCAGCATCCGGATGCAGGCGCTGCAGCCGGAGATGCAGCGGATCCAGGACAAGTTCAAGGACGATCCGGCGCGGCTCCAGAAGGAAGTGATGGGGCTCTACAAGCGCGAAGGGGTGAATCCCTTCAGTGGCTGCTGGCCTCTCCTCCTGCCCTGGCCCATCCTGCTGGCACTCTTCTTCGTGCTCGCGAACACGATCGAGCTGCGGGGCCAGTCCTTCCTGTGGCTGCCGGACCTGTCGCTCAAGGATCCGCTGTACATCCTGCCGGTGCTGATGGGCGCCTCGATGTTCGCGGTGAACAAGGTCGGCATGCTGGGCATGCCGCCCAACCCGCAGTCGAAGATGATGCTGTACATGCTCCCCGTGATGATGACGGTGCTGTTCATCAGTTTCGCCTCGGGCCTCAACCTGTACTACTTCATCCAGAACCTGGTGAGCGTGCCTCAGCAGTGGTATCTCGCGAAGGAACGGCTCAAGGCCAAGACCGCCGGGCCGCCGGTCGTGGTGAACACCAGGAAATAGCGCGACCGCGATCGCCGTCGCGTCGGGAGAGGTGAGCGGGCCAGGGGGTGGCCTTCTCACCTCTCACTTCTTACATCTTCCCTCATGTTCTCCGATCCGATCGTCGCACTCGCCACACCGGTTGGCCGCTCCGCACTCGCCGTGATCCGGCTGAGCGGCGCGGGCGCGTTCGAGGTCGCGGGCCGGGTCATCCGCAACTTCCGGCTCGCGCCCCCGCGGGAGGCGCGCCTCGCCACCTTTCTCGACGGGGACGGCGCCCCGATCGACCGGGGGCTGTATCTGGTCTTCCCGGGGCCGCGCAGCGAGACCGGTGAGGATGTGGTGGAGTTCCAGTGCCACGGTGGTCACGTGGTACCGGCCCGGCTGCAGAGCGCGCTGGAAGCGGCGGGCGCGCGTCCGGCGCTGGCGGGCGAGTTCACCCGCCGCGCGGTACTGAACGGCAAGCTCGATCTGATCCAGGCTGAGGCGCTCGGCGACCTGATCGATGCGGAGGCGACGGCGCAGGCGCGGGCGGCGCTGCATCAGCTCGAGGGAGGCCTGTCGCGGCGGATCGCCTCCCTGCGCACCTCGCTGGTGGATCTGTTGTCCATGCTGGCGTACGCGGTGGATTTTCCGGAGGAGGACGACGGGCCAATTCCGCATGTCCGGCTCGAGGCGGCCCGAGCGGAAGTCGCCGGTGCCATCGAGCGGCTGCTCGCCACCGCGCCGCTGGCCGAGCGGGTGCGACGGGGAGCGCTGGTGGTGCTGACCGGACCCCCCAACGCGGGAAAGTCGTCGCTTTTCAACGCCCTGTTAGGCTCCGATCGGGCGCTGGTGACCGAGATTGCCGGCACCACCCGCGACGCCATCGAGGCGCCGGCCGATTTTCTGGGGTGGCCGATCCGGCTGGTGGACACCGCCGGCATGGGGCTCACCGAGGACCGGCTGGAGGCGCTGGGCCAGGCGATGAGCCGGCGGTATCTCGAGGCAGCCGACCTGGTGCTCGAGTGCGATGATGCCGCAGGCTCGGCCGCCGGTCGACGTTCGGACACCGAAGGCGACCCGGCTGCGCAGCGACCCCTCAGGGCGGCTCGGCGACTCGCGGTTCATACCAAGGCGGATCTTGGTAGCGGCGGCGCAGGCCTCCGGGTCTCCGCGGTGACAGGCGAGGGGCTGGCGGAGTTGCGCCGCGTGGTGGCCGAGCAGCTGTTCCGCTCCGGCGCGAGCCTCGGCGACCTCGAGCCCGCCCTGACGCGGGAGCGGCATCGGGTGGCGTTCACCCGTGCGGCGGCTGCCCTCGAGGCGACGCGACCGCATCTGCTGCCCCGCGGCGACGCGGTCCTTGCCGCCCATCACGTGCAGGAGGCGGTGCACGCGCTCGACGCACTGGTGGGCGCGATCGACATCGACGAGGTGCTGGATCGCCTGTTCGCGACCTTCTGCGTGGGAAAGTGAGTCTCGCTCCGCGCCGGTCATCCCGGGCGGTGCCGGGGATCTCCAGTCTTCACTCGCAGGGGCCCACCCCTTAATCTCTTCCCGCCATGCACCTCTCCTCGATCCACGTCTACCCGATAAAGTCCTGTGGCGGCATCAGCATGACCGAGTGGGAGGTCGACGCGTTCGGCCTCCGGTATGATCGCCGCTGGATGATCGTGACGCCGCGAGGGGAGTTTCTCACCCAGCGAGAGCTGCCCGCCTTTGCGCGGGTGCGGGTGGCGATCGCGCCGCCCCATCTCCGCATCACGGCGCCGGACCGGCCGGAGCTCGTGGTCGCGCTCGATCCGATGGGAGGCCGCCCGATCGCCGCTCGGGTCTGGCACGACGCCCTTTCGGTCGTGGCCCCCGACCACAAGGCGGATGCCTGGTTCTCCGACTACCTGGGTCACGAGGTGATGCTGGCCTACATGCCGGAGAGCGTGATTCGCCCGGTCGATGCGTCATGGGCCCCTGATGGGGGCCGCGCCAGCTTCGCCGACGGTTTTCCGTTTCTGCTCGTCGGGGAAGCGTCACTCGCCGACCTGAACGCCCGGCTGGGGTCGCCGATCCCGATGAATCGTTTCCGGCCGAATCTCGTGGTCTCCGGTTCCGCCCCATTCGCCGAGGGAGACTGGCGTCATCTCCGGATCGGGGATATACCGATGCAGGTGGTGAAGCCCTGCGCCCGCTGCGTGGTCACCACGACCGATCAGGAGACCGGCCACCGGCTGGGCGATGAACCGCTCCGCACACTGGCCAGCTTCCGGCGGGTGGACAACAAGGTGCTGTTCGGCGAGAACGTGGTTCACTACGGCACCGGCCGGCTTGCGGTGGGGGCCCCCGTCTCACTCGGCTGACCTCCGGCCCGAGCCGCGCAGTCTGAAGAGGACGAGCGATGCGACAGAGTGAGCGTCAGCACCGGTTCCTTTCCACCGGCCCACGGAGCAGACCGCGAGCGTTTCCCTTGGCGGTGATTCCGATGCGCGCCGCGCCCTCATGACGGTCACCATCCTGGGCATCCCCTACGATGCCAGCTCTTCGTTCCAGCGGGGCGCGGCCGCGGCACCGGCGGCGATCCGGGCGGCGCTGCGGAGTGAATCGAGCAACAGCTGGAACGAGGACGTGCGCGATGTGCTGCCGCTGCTCGAGGACGCGGGCGACCTGGAACTCCTCGGGGTCACCGATCCCCGGCCCATGATCGAAGCGCGGGTCGGCGAGCTGCTGGGCGCCGGCGTCCGGCCGCTGCTGCTGGGGGGCGACCACTCCATCACGTGGCCGATCGTCCGCGCGGTACGGCGTCACGCCCCCCGCCTCACCATCCTGCACCTCGATGCCCATCCGGACCTCTACGATGCGCTCGGCGGCGACCCGGGCTCGCATGCTTCGCCGTTCGCCCGCATCATGGAGGAGGGGCTAGCCGATCATCTGGTGCAGTGCGGTATCCGGACCCTCAACGCCCAGCAGCAGGCGCAGGCGCGCCGGTTCGGGGTGGAAATCGTTCCGATGCGGGCCGGCGTCGACGCGATGATCACCGCCGCCGGCCGGCTCCAGGGTCCCGTCTACCTGACCGTGGATCTCGATGTGCTCGATCCAGCCTTCGCGCCGGGGATCAGCCACCCGGAGCCGGGGGGGCTCACCACCCGTGAGTTGATCACGATCCTGCAGACGATCCCCCGCGGGTCGCTGGTCGCGGGCGATATCGTGGAACTCAATCCGGTGAATGACCTGCGCGACTTGACTGCCCGGGTGGCGGCGAAGCTGGTAAAGGAGATTGCGGCGCGGCTGGAGGGCTAGAAGCGGCTACTTCTTGTGGCTGCCGTCGCAGAAGGGCTTGGTCTCGGACCGACCGCAGCCGCACAGCTTGAGGATGCCGGGGTGCTTGGCGGGTGGTTGGGGCACTTCGTTGCCGTCCTCATCGCGGACGATCGCGGCACCCTCGACGATGATGGTGCCCTTCTTTTTGAATACGATCGTGATCGGATCGCTGGACATCAGGCGGTCTGCACGCCGCGCGCGATTTCTTCGGCGGCCTGGAATTCCTGCGCCGTGGCGCGGAGCGCTCCGGCGATACCCCGCTCCTGCACCAGCGCCTCGGTCATGCGGTGCCCGAGGTAGTAGCCGGAGCGCTCCGGCAGCACTCGTCCGCCGACCAGCCGCGCGGACGGGCTCATGCCGCCTGAGAGGTAGCGGAGGCGCAGGCCGATGCCCCGACCCTCGAGCTCGGGCTCGACGACCCGGCGCAGGAACGCTTCGAGTTCGCGCAGCCGGCGATATTGCCGCCGGGGATAGCCGAAGTAGTTCGCGGCGTCGAGTCCCGGGGCTACCGCCTCCGCGGCGTGCACCGCCAGCCCCTCGTTGGCCAGCAGCTCGCGTAGCGTGGCGCGGCTGCCAGTGACCCAGTAGTCGTAGTAGCCGCCCTGGTCCGCGACGAGGCGCTTGAGTTCGCTCTGGCTGGTGGGCGAGGTGTAGCGAACGGTGTGGGCCAGCTCGTGGCCGACCCACAACGGGATCAGCTCCGGCGGCAGGCCCATGCCATACGTTTCGGGATTGGCCCGGCCGGTGAAGTGCTCGAGGCAGATGAAGGCCACACCGCGGCCGCCCACCACCAGCTCGCCGGCGTTGGCCGCGCCCATACCCACCATCAGGTAGACATCGGTCGGCCGGTCGACCTGCAGCAGGTCGGTCGACTGGGCGATCGCATCTTCGACGATGCCCTCGACGTCGGTGGACTCGATCAGTTCATGCAGGTCGGAGCGATCGGCATTGAGCGCGTGCGCGATCACCGCACGGGCCTGGGGACTCTCGAGGTCCAGCACGTAGTTGTGCCAGTACGCGGAGAGCACGGCCCGGTGTGCGTTCAGGTATTGCTCGAACGCCGCTTCTTTGTCGGCGGCCTGGAGGACGGCGAGGAATTCGGGGACGAGATTGATCAGCACAGGCGTGAATATCGGAGGTTCGTCACGAGGCGCAAGCCCTCCTGATGCCGCGCTCGCGCACCGCTGCCTTGACAGTGCGCCGCTTTGCGTTCCGCGCCTGTCGGCTGTGAGCCAACTCACACCGATTCAGCGGCCCGATTGCAGTGCCGCGAGTCGCAATCGGGCCCGTTCGACCCGCGCGCTGAACGTCGGCTCGGCGTCTTTCCAGTTGCGGAGCACCTGTTCGTAGCGGACGATGGCGCTGTCTCGCTCCCCCGCGACATCCCACGCCGAGGCGGCGAGCTCGGCCAGCTCGGTCGGGGTCACGTAGGTGTTCGCGGCGTCGTAGCTGCCGCGCAGGCCGGATTCCGCCCAGTACGCCGCCTCGCGCGGCTGATCGAGCCGGAGCAGCACCTTGCCCAGTTCCAGGTTGGTGCGGGTGTAGCCGAGCGTGGGGCTGAAGATGCTCTGGCGGAACTCGCGCGCGGCGTCCATCAACTTCCCCCGCGCCGTGTAGAGCAACCCCCGGATGTGATGATGCAGCCGCTGGTCCCGGCCGTAGGCGCTGCCCCGTCCCCAGCGCTCCACGCTGTCGGCGAGGGCGGAAAGCGGGATGGTGTCTCCCGCCGCGGCCAGCGCGGTGGCGCGGAGGGTCTCGGTCCAGACCCGGTGCCGCGCGACCTGGGAGGGCGTCGAATCGCGGGGGGATCGGGAGATCGAGTCGAAGAGCGCGGCCGAGTGGCGGAATTCGCCGAGGTCGAACCACGACTGGGCCTCGAAGAGCGCATTGTACGGCGCCGCGTCGCGGCGTGAGGCGCGCTCCGTCTCCCGGAGTTTCCGGCCCGGAATCAGCGACGCGCGTGGCCGGCCCTGGGCCCGCAGGCTCAGGTTCATCCACTTGAATCCCTCGGTGGCGATCGGACCGTCCTGCAACGGTGTGAAGTACGCATCCACGGTGGCGAAGTCGCCTGCACGGAACGCCACCTGCGCCTTGAACCCCTCCCGCTGGATGCTGGGAGCGAGGATGGAGACCTGCTGATCGGCCGCGAGCGCCTCGCCGAGCCGGCCCGCCATCATCAGAGTCCAGCTGACCTGCCCCCAGGCGAGGTAGTTCTTCGGCTGGATCCTGGCCCACTCTCTCGCCGTGCGCACCGCCGCCGGCTGGGAATCCATCATCTGATAGGCGCCGATCAGCGAATAGAACGCCTCACAGCCGTAGCAGCGGATGGGCGGGGCGCCATTCTGCACGTCCCGCTTGAGCACGATGGAGTCGAGGGCAATCACCCGCTGGAGCGGCGCGATCGCGCCGGGGAAGTCGCCGCCCCATACCCGGCTCGACGAGAGCCAGAGGTATCCCTCCGGCTCGTTGGGGTAGCGGACCGTCAGCGTCTCCGCGATGGCCTCGGCAGACGGATCACCCACGCTGTTGGCCCAGCCGGCGAGAATCGTCAGCCGCTCCCGGTCACTGGCCCGGCTGGAGAGCCGGACCGCACGCTCGAGGCCCTTGATCAGCGCGGTGTCATTGTAGGTGCCGCTCGCCCGCGCCAGCCAGTACGCCGCCATCGCGAACGTCGAATCCTCCTTCAGCGCATCCCGCAGCAGGCGCTGCGCGGCAGGGGCGTCACCGCTGGCCAGCGACCGCAGCCCTTCCTCATACAGACGGTAGGCCAGGACCGACTTCGTGGTCACATCCGCCAGGCTCCCGCCCGCGGTGCTGTCCACGCTTCGTCCCATCCCCTTGCGCGCCTCTTCCACCAGCGCGAACAGATCGGTGCCTTCGGCGATGTACGACTGGATCATGTTCCCGCTCGCCAGACTGGTCCGGCGCAGGTCGAGCCGGAGCCGTCCCCCCGGGAGCTGGTACAGCGCGCCGTCGAGCAACTGGCTCGCGCCGGCGGCCCGGGCGGCGCGGACCACCGCGGCGGCCGTGTCGGTGATCACACCGCCCTGGGCCAGCAGCTCGTACATCCGGGAGGTGCTGATCACCTGCAGGTCGCGAGCGCGCGCCAGATCGGTGGCCAGCATATCCGCCAGCGGGCGGGTGAGCTCCCCGCCGGTCTTGGTGTAGTCCCGGATGAGCCCGACCGCAACGACCGGAAGGGTAGCATCGGCCGGAGTGACCGTCACTCGCATCTTCAGGATCCCGGCGATGGCGAGCAGTGTCGCCAGCGCACCGATCACCATTCCCCAGTGCGTGCTTCTTCGCTTGAGGAGTGGCGGGCGACGGGTCGCCGGCGACGGAGTTGCCGGCGGTGGGGTGGGTTCGCGGTGCGCCGGAATTGGGCGGGGTCGCGCGTATTCATCCGTGAAGCCCGACACCATGCGACGGCCGGACGGCTCCGATGTGGGGGCGGGGCGAGTCACCGCCGGCGTCCCCGGCATGGTGGTAACCGGAACGTCGGCCAGTGGGGCGCGCGGCACCGGAGCGACGACGGCGGCGTCCGCCTGGGGGACCGGTGTGACACTCGGTGGAGTCGGTGCCGCCTTTTCCTGTCGCAGCTCTTCGGCGAACCGGCGGATCTCCGCATCCGGAGCGAGCTGGAGCTCCTGCCGGAGCAGCATCTCGTAGACCCGGAAATGCTGCAGCGCCTGGGCCCGGTCTCCCGCACCGGCGAGGGCCCGCATCAGACCCAGCGCGGCCCTGGCGTTCAGCGGATCGGTGTTGGCCAGCCTGCGCCAGAAGCCGGAGGCCCGTCGGTACTCGCCCCGGCTGGCTGCCGATTCGGCCAGGGACTCGAGGGCATGCGCGAATTCACGTGCGAGGTGAGTTCGTTCCCCTTCCGCCCAGTGTTCGAATTCGGGCGCTTCATCGAGGTACACCCCTTCGAGGAACGGCCCGGTATACAGCGCGACCGCTTCCTCCACTCGCCCTTCGGCGATCGCCCGCCTGAAGTCCGCGAGATCGCTACCCATGATCTCGGAGCCGATGCGCAGTTCGTTGGTGCCCTGCACCAGCTCCTCCGCACCCAGATCCCGCCGGAGCGCGTAGACCGCCTGGGCGAGGTTTTTCCGGGCGCGCTCGAGATCGCTCTCCGGCCAGAGCATGCCCAGCAGCTTCTCCCGCGACATGCCCCGCTCTCCTGCCGCCGCGAGCAGCGCCAGGAGTGCCAACCGCCGCCGCTGGGCCCCGGCGCCCTCCGCCGGGGCGCCGTCGCGTTGAATCGCGAGGCCACCGAAAGTCTTGAGATACAGCAGCGGCATTGAGATTCAGCGAGCGCGGGGATTCAGGCGTTCAGGCGCGCCAGGGCGCGCAGGAGGTTTGATCGGGCGCGGGCTTCGAACCGCGCCGCAAACTGTGCCGTGGAGTAGATCCGATTCCGTTCCAGGAATCCCTGCAGAATGCGCGCCCGAGTTGGCCGGAAGACCAGGTCCGGGACCCAGCCGTATTCGCGGTGAATCTGGCTTTCATATTCCGCGAACCGCTCCTCCGGGGCACCGAGGATCGCGAGATCGATATCCACGACCAGCTCCCCATCACCCGTCGAAGGAGGCTCGGCGTGCCGGGTCGCCAGGATCAGCTGAACCACGCGTGCCGCCACCCCGGATGATCCGCCGGCCCCCAGCACCACCCGCTCTGCCCATCGGCCGCTCGCCGCCTCGTTGTCGGAGCGACGGGTGTCGTAGATCGCGTCATGAAACCAGAGCGCGATGGCAACCTCGCCCGGCCGCTGGGCGAGAGGGAGCGCCTCCCCAAAGAGGTCGAGGCACTCGCCGAGGTGCTGAAGGGTGTGGTAGAACCGGCCGGCTTCCTGGTACCTGGCGAGCACCGCGGTCATCACCTCGGGCCCCGGTACGGCGCTTCCCAGCAGGTCCCACCCCGCCCGCCACCGATCAGCCCAGTCCAAAGTCATGACCTGAAACGCCTTGCGTCAGGTGATCGTGAGGTGATCGCGGAGTTGCCGGCAGGTCATGAGCAGGTGAACGCTCGGCCTATTGTACCCCCCGTCCGACGGGCGAGCAAGCGCCCCGATTTCACAACCTCAGGCGGAGAAGAGTCCCATGAAGTCGGTTCGGTGGATGGCCCTGGTGGCGGCCGCGGTCCTGACCGGGTGCGGAGGCGATGGCAACGGCCCGACCGGTCCGGGAAATGGCAAGCCGGCCTTTACAGCGGATGTCACCGGCGATGTCCAGACCTCCGTCAATGGCGACGCGAAGTTCGGCAACGTGGTAGATGGGGAAACCGGCCAGTCGGCCTTTGCGGTGGAGATGGCCGAAGACGACCCGACCGGCGGTGCCCTGATCCAGATCGTCCGGATCGGCAACTGGACGCCGGCGGTGGGCAGCTATGCACTGACCGACGCAGTGAACGGGAACCCGGGTGATGGTGACTGGGTGGCGACGGCCTACGACTCGGACAACGGCCAGGTCACCGCGATCTTCGCCGCCACGACGGGCACGGTGAAGATCACCGGCGCCTCGAACGGCAAGCTGCAGGGAACCTTCTCCTTCGATGCGGTGGGTGGACAGATCGCCGACCCGAACACCTCGATGGCGATTTCCGTGAGCGGTCGGTTCACGGCGAGCCCGGGTACCGCGCAACTCACCATGCTGCATGCGACGCGGCGGCAGCGGGCGCGATGATGGGGATCGGTCGCTGGGCCGCGGTCGCGGTACTCGCGCTCTCTGCCTGCACCAGGCAGCCGCCGGCTCCAGCGACGGTGGTGCACCTGGAGATCGCCGGCGGTTCCAATCCGGGCAGTTACGACAGCAGGCCGACGACGACAGAGTGCCTGCGCGGTCTGGTGGGACCCGGCAGCTGGGCGGTCCAGATGACGGACTGGACCGGTCCGAAGAGCGGACTGCGGAGTCTGCAGCTGGTCGTCCCGGCTCCGGGTCGGCCGCGCGAGTTCTACCTCGGCCTCGTCTTCGGCGACCTGTTCGTCGGGACGGTCCACGAGATCGAGACCCGGCCGAGCGCGCCCAGCCTCAAGGGCAGCGGAGCGGTCTCATTGCAGGATCACGATAGCGCCGGCACGGTGACCGTCGTCGGCATGACCAGGGACAGCGTTGCCATCACGGCGACGATCGCCTGCCGATTCGCGCAGGAGCACAGGAACAGGAGAGGTATCCGATGACCCCGACTTCGCACCCCGCCCGGCGCCACCTGGGCACCACCCTGATGCTGACGGGCGCCACGCTCGCCCTGCTCGGTATGGCGCGGACCGTCCGGCCTTCGCCGGCAAAGCCGGCCACGATGCGGATCGTGGCGCTGGACTATCGCTTCGAGCTGCCGGCCACCCAGCCGGCGGGCGCCACCCGGATCGAGCTGGTAAACCGGGGCACCGAACTGCACCACGCGCAGCTGCTGCACCTGCTGGGGGACAAGACCGTTGCCGACCTCGCGGCGCTTCCGCACGACGGCCCGCCGCCGGCGTGGGCGGTGCCGGTCGGCGGACCCAACGCGGTCATCCCGGGCGACTCGTCCCAGGTCATCGAGAACCTGGTGCCGGGGAACTACGCCGTCATCTGCGTGATCCCCGGGGCCGATCATCTGCCGCACATGATGAAGGGCATGGTCGCCGGCTTCACGGTGACGCCCTCGCTCGCCGGCCTCGCCAAGGCGCCGAAGGCGGACCTGAGCATGCGGCTCAAGGACTACGGCTTCACGCCGTCGGGGCCGATCAAGGCCGGTCATCACCTCATTGAAGTCTTCAACGACGCCACCCAGCCGCATGAGCTGGTGCTGATCAAGCTGGCCCCGGGCAAGGTGGCGGCGGATGTGGCGGCGTGGGAGGCGGGCGGGGAGCAGGGGCCGCCTCCGGGTCGGCCGGTCGGCGGCATCGTGGCGATCGCGCCGGGAACCAGCGGCATGGTCGAGACGACGCTCGAAGCGGGGAGCTACGCGATGGTGTGCTTCGTCCCCGATGCCAAGGACGGCCAGCCCCACCTGATGCACGGCATGCTGGCGCCGCTCACGGTGGAGCCTTCGGGACGGTAGGACGACGGACGCAGCAGATCCACCCTGGGCCATGGCGGCCCAGCGGACTCGAGCCAGGAAAGCAGGCCGCGATGTCGATCGAACATGGTAGTCCCAGCGCACTCCGCAGTTCCACCTCCCGGGCGATGCGCTGGCTGGTGAGCCCCATGATCCTCATCGTGGCCTGCGGTGGCTCCGGCAGCGACGGCACCGGTCCGGACGGCGGGCCGATCCCGGCGGAACTCGCCGGCGACTGGAACATCGCCACCGCGTCCCAGGGACAGGTCTGCGATCCGCTGACGGGCGTCTGCCAGGCCGCCTTCGGCGGAAGCGAGACATACCACTTCACCGCCGACGGCCGATTCACCTTTACCCAGCATCTGGCGAGTGCCTTCGGCGGATGCATGGAGACGGCCGATCTGTACGTCGCGGGCGCGATGACGGCGGACGCCGCCTCGCTGACGCTCAACACCACGCGCGCCGTCGGCAAGAACGACGACGGCTGTGGCCACACCAGCAGCAAGACCTACAAGGATGTCCTGCCCGCGACCTACGGCTGGTCGGTGCAGCCGGACGGGGCGGGCGGAAGAGAGCTGCTGCTGCAGAACGCCAATGGAGACTGGGAAGGGCCCTACACCTTCAAGGCGGGAGCCTGAATCATGCGAATGCGCGACAGCTGGGCCGCCATGGCGGCGAGGACCACCCGGATGCTGGCGGAGCGAACCACCCGGATCGTGAACGCAGCGCCGGAGTCGCTCGGCTCCTGCCAGGTGTCGATCTCGGGCGCGGTGAATCACGCGATGCGCGGCGAGGCCGGCTTCGCGCCGGCGCGGCGGAGCGAGGCACCTGGCGTCTTCCTCCACCTGCGCGACCGCAGCGGGACGGCGGCGATCGACCTGATCTACCAGGGGCCGGTCCTTCCCTTGGGGGTGACACCGGTCGGAGACGTGTACGCCGGTCAGCAGAGCGTCGGTGAGTGGATCGCGCTCTACAGCACCAGCGACCGTGAGGAACTCTCCGAGGTGTTCTTCGCCGTCGGCGGCGAGGTCCGGCTGCATCCCCTCGCCGGGGGCCATCTGGGCGGCCAGTTCGGCTTCAAGGCCCGCAGCGGACCGGCGGATGCCAGCTCGATGCGCCTGGTCACCGTGGCAGGGTACTTCTGCGCCCGGCAGTCGGGCGACCGGTTGCCGCTCACCGCGGGTCGGCTGACCTGGGACTGGGATCTCAGCGGGCTCGGCCTCACGGAAGCGGATCTGGATTTCAACTGAACAGCGCGGGGGCGATCCGAACGATCGCCCCGGCCCCGAAGCGATGCAGGTGAGCGCCGCTCCGGGGGCGCAGCGTGACCCAGCAGCGTGTCACGCGAAGCGATGACCGTCAACGGCCATTCAACATGAGGGGTGGAGTATGCGAGTGATCCAGAAGGCCGCAGCGCTGCTCGTGGGAGTGGCGGCGTGCCACCCCCCGGTGAGCGGCGGCCCAGCTCCGGCGAGCAGCCCGCCAGCGGTAACGGTGCGGCAGGTGCTGAGCACGCAGGCACTGGTCGGCGAGACGGTGGTCGTGGCGGGCCGGTGCCTCGGTTACGCGGCGCCGACAGTGGCGAAGGGTGCGCGGCCACTGACCGGGCACGACTGGCAGTTCGAGGATAACGGCCTGGCGGTGTGGGTCACCGGCCCGATGCCCAGGGAGTGCGGCGGCACCACGCCGGCGGCGGGGACAGCGAGGATCACGGCGCGGGTGGCGCAGGATACCATCCCGGTGCTCAGCCCGCCGCGGATGCTTCGGCAGTACCTGGTGACCAAGTGAGATGAAAGGGGACGGGGAAGGGGGACACAGGTACTCCCCTTCTCCGCGTGACGGCGCGCCAGCAGCGCGCCTCGATCAAGGAGGCAATGATGAGAAAGTTCAGATCGACGTCACGTATCATCCTCGGCTCCGGGCTGATCGCCCTGGTAGCGGGTGCCTGCGGCGGTAGCGGAACCGGTCCGAACGACGGTGGTGGCACTCCACGGACCAGCGTGCCCGCGGAGCTCGTCGGAACCTGGTATCACGGCGAGGTGTCCCCCTCGAACTTCTACGACTCGTTGAGCGGGTCGTGGGATAACGCCTACGGCGAGGGGCTCTTCTACGGCTTCACTTCCGACGGCCAGTTCCAGTGGGGCTACCGGGTGTACAGCTCGTCGTACAGCTGCAACGACGTCGCCATGTTCTGGAAGAAGGGGACCGTCACGGTGGACACGGTGAATCACACGTTCACCATCCACCCGACGGAAGCCATCCTGCACAGCACTGACGATTGCCACCCCGAATGGAACTACACCAAGCAGATCCCGAAGGACCCCGAGACGGTGTATTGGGGAATCGGGGACGATGGCTACGGGAGCACGGCGCTGCTGCTGGCGTACGCCAACGGGCAGCCGTCCGCGTTCTACCCGTGGAACGGCCTCGCAGCCGCGCCGGGCCGGACTGACGCGACTCCAGGTGACCACTAGCTTCTCCGCGGCCCGGGTCCCCTCCCGGGCCGCCACGACCCTTCGACCAACAGTATCGGAGCGACACATGAAGGCACTGCATCGTATCGGCCTCCTGGCGGCGGCTCTCACCGTGGCCGCATGCGGCGGCAGCGACTCCACCGCTCCGGGTGGGGGCGGCGGCGGCGGCGGTGGTGGCGGCAATCCGGAGTGGACCGTCATGGTCTACATGGCGGCGGACAACAGCCTCGCCGTCCAGGGCATCCTCGACCTGGATGAAATGGAGGACGCGGGTGTCGACCCAAAGGTGAACGTGGTGGTCCAGGCTGAATTCAATCCCGACGTGCTCGGCCAGTATCAGTGCGACGCGTCATGTTTCAACCGGCCGAACTTCAACACCTTCCGCTACTCGGTGGAGCAGGCGGGCGGCAGCGCGAAGAACGGCCCCGATCGTGGCCCGGTGCAGGACATCGGCAACGTGGACATGACCAACCCGGCGACACTGAAGGCCTTCATTCAGTGGGCCAAGCAGACCCATCCCGCGAATCACTACCTGCTGGTGCTCTGGAACCACGGCGGCGGATACGCCGGCCTGCTCCAGGACCAGACCAGCGCGGGCAGCGGACTGATGTCGCTCGACCAGCTCAAGACCGCGCTCACAGGCGTCGGCCAGCTCGACGTGATCGACTTCGACATGTGCCTGATGGCCGGCTATGAGACCCTCACCAAGCTCGTGGGCCTCACCGACTTCGCGGTCATGTCGGAGGAGGTGGTGCCGGGAGAGGGGAATCCCTACACCAGCATCATCGACGCGATCCAGACCAACCCCACGATGGACGCCCACACCCTGGCCGGCACCCTGGTCGACCGGTTCAACACCTCGTACCAGGGAAGCAAGGCCTCCACGACCAAGTCGGCGTATGACATGGCCGGCTTCGCCAATTTCGATGCCACCCTGGGCCAGCTCGCCACCGACCTGCAGGCCGGACTCAACAGCGGACTCGGCACCACCATCAGCGAGGCGGCGGCGTCGAGCCAGAAGTTCAGCTATTCCGAGTTGACGGACGTGGTGAACTTCCTCGACTCCCTGAACGTCCGGGTCACGGGGCAGACTACGCTGCAGCAGGACATCGCCGCGACTCGCGCCCAGGCGCTGAGCCCCTCGTTCCGCATCGTCTCGCGGGCACGCAACGGGGCCGGCAGTGGGCAGCAGGCGGCCTCGGATGTGGCGCGTGCCACCGGGCTGCACATCGTGCTGCCGAGCGGCGTCGGCAGCGACAACTTCAACGCGAACGGGCCGCAGAGCCTGACCGCGTATCAGACCGAGTATCCCGGCAAGGCGTGGACGTCGTTTCTGGCCGCCTACACCACCGGGGGAGGCACGACGGCCAACGCCACCATCGATCAGGGTGATGGCAGCGCCTTCGAGGCCTACCTGGTCTGGGATCAGGCGGCGATCGCGGCCGGGGCGGATATCGACTTCTGGGTGCTCGAACCCGATGGCAACATCTACATCCCCGCGTTCGGCAGCGTCTCCGCGAATGGCACGCTTTCGAACGACTCCTACGCCGATGGCGTGAACTTCGAGGGTTATCTGACGAACCGGGTGATCCAGCAGGGGGCGTACAAGATCTACGCGAACCTCTGGCGCGATCCGAACGATCACCGCCCGATCTACGACCTGGCGTATCGCTTTGCGCAGAGCGACACCTTCAGCCTGCTGCTGACCGGGGGTGGCGGACAGCCCGACTCGCTGACACTGCAGAATTCGTGGCTCAACGACCCGACGGCCGACCTCGCCAAGGTTGAAGCCGGCATGTACAGCGATCTCAAGTACGTCGCCATCACCACGTTCCCGTCGCCACCGCCGATGGGCGGGCTGCGCAAGCCCGGCCCGGCCGTTGCCGCCGGGATCCGGGCCAACACCCATGAGATCACGCCGGCGCAGGTGGCTACGATCCGCCGCCTGATGGCCGCCCGCGCCGCCAACGAGCCGACGGCGCCGGCCCGGCGCTTCGGCAAGCCGATGCCCTTTGCCCCGAGAGGTCGCTGATGCGCGCCATGATGCTTTCCCTCGCGCTCGTCGCCGGAGCCTCGGACTGCCATCGCGGAGGCGCGGGCGCGGCCGCACCGGCCGGTGGAACCACACCGACCACGGTGCACGCTATCCTCACCACCCCGGCGCTCGTCGGCCGGGTGGTGGAGGTGAGCGGGCGCTGCCTCGGCTATTCCACGCCAACGGTGGCGAAGGGTTCGCCGCCGCTCACCCGCAGCGACTGGCAGCTCGAGGATCAGGGCGAGGCGGTCTGGGTCAGCGGTCCGCTGCCGTCCGGATGCACCTCCACGACGCCTGCCACCAGTCCCGGCCTCATCACCGGGACCGTCGCCCAGGATACTCTGCCGGGCCTGGGTGGCCAGGCGCCTACGCCGCGGCAATACCTGCTGCGCAACTAACCGAGGAAGCGACCATGTCTGCATTCATGATCGGGCTTCGCATCGTCCACATCGCGAGCGGTGTGTTCTGGGCGGGTACCGTCTTCTTCATCAACACCCTCCTGGTGCCGAGCCTGGGAGCGGCGGGCCCCGCGGGCGGGACGGTGCTGACGGAGCTCAAGCGCCGGCGCTATCACGACGTGCTCGTGGCCACCTCGACGCTGGCGATCTTCTCCGGGATCGCGCTGCTCTGGCTCGATTCCGGCGGTCTCTCCCACGCCTGGCTCAGGGTCCCGATCGGGCTCACGCTGAGCCTTGGCGGCATGGCCGCGCTGACGGGCTACCTCCTCGGCGTGGTCGCCGTGCGACCTCTCGCCGTCCGGATGGAGGAGGTGCAGGGGGCGATGCTGCGGGCGGGCACCGATGCCCTGCGTCAGTCGTACGTGAGCCGATTGGGGGAGATCCGGCAGCGGCTTACGCTCTTCGGCCGGCTGTCCGCCGGTTGCCTTGGTGTCGCGGTGGTCGCGATGGCAGCGGCGCGGTATCTGTAGGCACGCAGGAGCTGCCATGGTGCTGCACGCTGCGGGCGGGCCGGGTCGGCCTGCCCGCAGCGTTTGTCGGCACCGGCCCGCGGGTCAGTCGCCCAGTTTGGCGCGCAGGCTCTTCGCCATCTCGAGGTGGCCCACAAAGGCCGGAGCGACCTTCTCCACGAATGCCTTGAGGTCCGCGTTCTGGATGGCGGGGAGCAGCGTCGTCGTCACCGCGTCGATCACCGCCTGGTGGAAGGCGATCTCATGGTCGAGAAACGCCACATCGAAGGCCTTGCCCTTTTTTCCCTTGAGTGATGTCATGGCGGCCGCGTGCTGCTCTGCGCCCTGGTCGCTGGCGGGGAGCACAGGGTCGACCCCCAGTTTCTTTGCGAGATCGCGGCCCTGCTGGCGGACGCTGGTATGGGCGTCGACGAACGACTGAGCCAGTTCGCGCACTTCCTTCGAGGTTCCGGAGGATGCCGCCAGCCTGCCGGTCTCGATATCGGCGGTGTTGGCGGCATCGAAGATGGCCACGATGTTGGCGTCGGTGAGCTTCTGCGCCGTGAGGACCGTCGGAACCGCCGCGAACACCGCGGCGGCCGCCAGCAGGGCACGGAAAGGATGCTGCATTGGGATCTCCATGACGAGAGTGATGGCCGGCCTCGGTTGGGCTGGACCGGGATCATGATAGGACCCCGACAGCAATAAGTCAAGTTTTTACTTAATTTATTGCTTCCGGGCCATCCCCTGCGTAGCTTGCGGCAGGAGGCGGTCATGACGGCACACCATCTGAGCGAACGGTTCCTTGAGGGTACCCAGGGCCGGATCATCGAACTGCTCCGGGACCTTCCCCGGACGGTGGAGGATCTCGCGCAGGCGCTCGACATCACCGGCAATGCGGTCCGGCTCCAGCTCGCGACGCTCGAGCGGGACGGATTGGTGCGGGTGGAGGGGCGGCGGCCCAGCGGCCGGAAGCCCGCGCTGGTCTACGGCCTGACGTTGCGCGCCGACTTCCTGCTCTCCAGATCCTACGTGCCGGTGCTTCGGGCGCTGCTCGATGTGCTGGGGGATCGGCTTTCCGCGGCGGAACGGATTTCCCTGTTGCGGGAAGTCGGACGACGTCTGGTGCTCGCCGCCCCTCGGGCCACCGGGAGCAAGCGTGAGCGGCTTCTGGTGGCGGCCCGCGCTCTTGAATCGCTCGGTGGCAGGCTGCAGCTCGAGACCACCGGACGCACGACAACGTTGGTGGGTTCCGGTTGCCCGCTGGGCGAAGTGGTGCAGGCACACCCTGAGGTTTGCCGGGTCGTGGAGACGGTGGTCGAGGAGATATCGGGAGTCAGCGTTCGGGAGCAGTGTGATCGCGGAGAACGGCCGCGCTGCTCGTTCGTGGTCGAATAGTCGCCCTGCGATGGAACCCTGTCCGGCTGGGATGGCACGACCCCCTGATGCAGCGCACCCGGGGGTCGTGCGGCAGACGGTGGGGGCCGGGTTGCCGATTCAGCTCGCCGGGGAAGCGCACCCCACACTGCTGGAGATCGCCGACGCTCCACCGAGACCCACCAGATAGGCGTAGCGCAGAGCGGGGGGGCGGCGCGGTCTGACGGGGGCTAGCTTCGAGGGAAGGCGTCAGGAGGAGCGGTACGGCGAGCGCGCGAGGAGAACTGCGGGTCGAGGTGGGCGCCGGATGAGGCTGGCGCTCAGTTGATCTCCCGCTGTTTCCGCTTGCTCACCTCGTCGAGGAAGCGGCGCTCCTCCGAGGTCAGGCTGCCGATGCCCTTGGCGCTGATCTTGTCGAGGACCCGGTCCACTTCGGCGGCTACGGGGTCGTTCCCCGGGCGAGGAGCCAGTGGCCGCGACGGTGCCGCAGAGGCCGGTTCGGACTCCCGCGTGGCGGCGGTCTGCTGCACCATGACGACCCGCTCGGACTGCTGTCGCGGGGCGGGTGCGGGGCGGCGTTGCGAAAGCGCCTGGATCTTGAAGAAGAGCCAGCCGGCGAGCATGCCGCCGATATGCGCCTCATGGGCGAGACCGTCCTGGACCCATCGCGCGAAGACCACGTCGATCACCGCCAGGCCGATCACCAGGGTGCGCGCCCGGATCGGGACCGGAATCGGGAAGACCATGATCTCCGCGTCCGGCCAGAACATCGCAAAGGCGACGGCGATGCCGAGCACGGCCCCGGACGCCCCGATGATGGGGCTCTGCGGGGTGATGAAATTGAGCAGGACCGAGAAAACCGCCGCTCCAATGCCACAGTAGATGTAGTAGAGCAGGAACGACCGCGACCCCATCCGGTTCTCGACGGCTGTCCCGAACAGGTACAGGCCGAGCATGTTGGTCGCGAGGTGCAGGATGTTCGCGTGGACGAAGAGGTAGGTCACCGCCCCCCATGGCCGACCGGCGAAACCCGCCGGGTTCATGGCGAGCGCGGCGGTGATGCTGTGGGAGGTGAAGATGGTCTCCAGCAGCAGCTGCGCCACCGCCGTGACCGCGATGAGGCGGGCAACGGAGGGGGTCAGACGAGGGAAAGTCGGGCTGCTGAAGGACATTGGACGCTCAACTACTTAAACCCTGTGGGTTTCCTGGTAGTTCCCGCCCCCCGGCCTTCCGGGCGGTGCGGCAAATCCGGTCACACAACGCCGCAAACTCGATGCCCAAGGCCTTGGCGGACTGGGGAAGCAAACTGGTCGCGGTCATTCCGGGAAGCGTATTCGCCTCTAAACAGAAGAGTTGGCCCGCCGGTGTCAAGCGAAAGTCGACTCGGGAGTATCCGCCCAGCTTGAGCGCCCGGTGGGCGAGCACCCCCAGGCGCTGGGACTCGGCGGTCAACGCGGCCGGACAGGTCGGCGGGGAAGATCTCCTCCGACATGCCCGGCGTGTACTTGCACTCGTAGTCGAAGATCTCGTGCCGGGGAATGATCTCGCCCACGGCAAGCGCGCGGTCCTCGAGAATGCCCGACGGTCAGCTCCCGCCCCGGGACGAACGCCTCGATCATCACTTCATCGTCGAATTCGCGCGCGTACCAGACGGCACGGTCGAAATCGTCCGGCTGCTTCACCACTGTCAGCCCGACGGTCGATCCCTGCTTCGAGGGCTTCACGACGATCGGCCAGCCGAGTGCCTTGCCGGCTTCCGCCGCGGTGACCGGAGCCATGCACCAGCCGTGCGGTGGGGACCCCCGCCTCGCGGAAGAGCCGTTTGGAGATGTCCTTGTCCATCGCCATGGCGCTGCCGAGCGGTCCGCTGCCGGTGTAGGGGACGCCGATCGTTTCGAGAATCGTCTGAATCGTGCCGTCCTCGCCGCGGCCGCCATGCAGCGCCAGGAACACCACGTCGGCTTCCCGCACCTCGGGGAGCGCCCCGAGCGCGGTGAGGAGAAAGGTCCGCTCCCGCGCCTGCAGCTCCGATACCGACGGCCAGGTCGTCCCGACCTTCCCCAGGAGGTGATCGGCCTCCCGTGATTCGGGGACGAAGCCGGTGACGGTGTCCACCACCACCACCGAATGGCCACTGGCGCGCAGCGCCGGCACGACCTGTCGGGCGGAGGCGAGGGCCACGTCCCGCTCGGCGGACGCGCCGCCCGTGAGCACGGTCACCCGCACGTTCAGCGGGTCCCGATCAGTTGCTGCAGCACGTCGTACCGGCTCACGATACCGATCAGCTTGCCGTCCTTCTGGATCAGGGCCGCCGGGCTTTCCCGCGTGAGGATCGGGGCGAGCCGCTCGGTGGGGGTGAGGGCGTCCACCACGGGGAAGGGGTTGTCCATCACCTCGCGTACCGGCCGGTCGAGCAGCGTCGGCTGGGCAAGGGCGCGAGTCATGAGCGTGTTCTCGGTGAGGCTCCCGACGCACTGGCCGGCCTCGAGTACCGGAATCTGGCTCACGCCCCAGGTGCTCATGAGGGTCAGCGCCTGCCGCACCGCGGCCGCCGGCGCGACGCTCACCAGTGCCGGCGCGTTGGCCGCGCGGCGCAGGAGCAGCTGTTCGACGGTGACCCGGGGGGCGTCGAGCAGCTGGTTTTCCTGCATCCACTCGTCGTTGAAGACCTTCGAGAGGTACCGCTCGCCGGTGTCGCAGAGGATCGTGACCACGCAGGCGGAGGGGTCGTCCAGCTCCCGCGCAATCTCGATGGCCATCGCCACGTTCAGCCCGGCCGAGCCGCCGAGCAGCATGCCTTCCTCGCGGGCGCAGCGGCGAGCCATCGCAAAGGCGTCGCGGTCGGAGATCTGGCGGAATTCGTCGATCACATCAAACCAGATGGTGCTCGGGATCTTGTCGCCGCCGATGCCTTCCACCTTGTACGGGTACCCTTCGCCGAGGCGTCTGGCTCTTGGAGAAGCCGGTGTACAGCGACCCCTGGGGATCGCCCGCGATCACGCGCACCTTCGGATTCTTCTCCTTCAGGTATTTCCCGGTGCCGCTCACCGTGCCGCCGGTGCCCGCTCCGGCCACGAAGTGGGTCACCCTGCCCTCGGTCTGGGTCCAGATCTCGGGGCCGGTGGTTTCGTAGTGGGCCTGCGGGTTCACCTGGTTGTAGAACTGATTCGCCAGGATGGCGCCCGGGGTCTCCTTGACGATCTGCTTGGCCTTGTTGACGTAATTGTCCGGGTGGTCCGGCGGCACGGCGGTCGGCGTGATGACCACTTCCGCGCCGTAGGCCTTGAGCAGGCGGACCTTCTCCTGCGACATCTTGTCGGGCATCGTGAAGATGCAGCGATAGCCCTTGATCGCGGCCGCCACGGCGAGGCCCACGCCGGTGTTGCCGCTGGTGCCTTCGACGATGACGCCTCCGGGCTTGAGCTCTCCCCGCCGCTCGGCGTCCTCGATGATCGCGCAGTCCGATGCGGTCCTTCACGGAGCCGCCCGGGTTGGCATACTCGGCCTTGCCGTAGACCGGAGTGCGGAGTCCGGCCCCGATTCGGGACAGGCGGATCAGCGGGGTCCAGCCGATAGTGGGCAGGACGGAGTCGTAGGCCTTCACATGCGGCGGGGTCACGGCGTCGGTCCTCGGCCGAAGAAAACCTGCTGGTACCTGGAGCGGCCTGGCTGCCGCTCGGGACAGAATCTTACACCGTCCGGCGTTCCGGTTACACCGTCGGAAGACGCCTCATGGGGTCGTGCCCCCGGCCTGTGGGTGGCGGAAGTAAACCGGCTGCAGGAAGGTCGCTGCGACCGGCACGCCGTTCTTCAGGGCCGGGGCGAAGTGCAGCTTGGGGGCGCCGACGAGCGCCGCCGAATCGAGCGCTGGATAGCCACTCGACTCGGCGATCCTGGTCGAATCGGGGGCGAGCCTGCCCGCTTCATCCACGAACAGCCGCAGCACGACCTTCCCCTCGATCCCGCGGGCGTAGAGCGTGGCAGGGTACTCCACCGGGGATTCGGCGTTCACCGCGACCGGCGGATCATCCCCTCGACGCGCCGTCTGGTCGGGGAGCCGGACGGTGCCCGCTTCGCGCCCTGAGCAGGCCGCGAGCAGGAGTCCGACGGCCGTCGTCGCGGTGTGGAAGCGGCAAGGCCCGATGCTCATGGCGTACCGAGCCCCCAGAGAAAGAGCGCACTGACGCCGACGGCGGTGATCAGCAGCCATCGCATCAGGCTCTTCGTGAACCGGATCAGGAGCAGGGTGACCGCCGCCACTCCGAATCCGATCGCGGCGTGGGTGCCGGCGGTCATCGGTGTATTGCCTTGGCCGAGCGACACCCCTCCGGCGATGGAGCCGAGGATGGCCGCCATCAGCAGCGCCTTGCCGATCCGGATCACCACGATCACCGCGAGCACCAGGAGCGCCGCGGCGATCATCGTGGGAACGTTTACGTCGTGGACCAGCGCTTCCACGTTTACCCCTCGCTTCGGCGCTTGAGATCGGCGAGCCGGGTGAGCGCTTCGAGTGGGGTCATCCTGTCGAGGTCCATGCCCTTGAGTTCCTCGACCACGGGGTGAGGCCGGGTCTCACCGAACAGGGCGAGTTGCGAGGGGTCGGTCTCGGCAGGCGCGCCCTCCACCATGCGGTGCTCTCCCTCGAGGGTCTTGAGCACTTCGCGTGCGCGCGCGACCACGGCGGCGGGGAGCCCGGCCAGCTGAGCCACGTGGATACCGTAGCTCCGGTCGGTGCCACCGGCCTCGAGCCGATGGAGGAAGACGACCTGATCTCCGGTCTCCCGGACGGCGACGTTCAGGTTGCGGGCATGGGCCAGCTCTTCGGGGAGTTGCATGAGCTCGTGGTAGTGCGTCGCGAACATGGTGCGACAGCCGACCCGGTCGTGCAGATGCTCGGAGACCGCCCAGGCGATCGCCACGCCGTCGTAGGTGGAAGTACCCCGGCCGATCTCGTCGAGCAGGACCAGGCTCCGGCTGGTGGCGTTGTGGAGGATCGCGCTGGTCTCGCTCATCTCCACCATGAAGGTGGATTGCCCGCGGGCGAGATTGTCGCTGGCACCGACCCGGGTGAACAGCCGGTCCACCACTCCGATCTCCGCCGCCTCCGCCGGCACGTAACTCCCCATCTGCGCCAGGATCACGCAGAGCCCGATCTGTCGCAGGATGGTGCTCTTGCCCGCCATGTTCGGGCCGGTCACCAGCAGCAGCCGCTCGGCGGGATCGAACTTCGCGTCGTTCGGGATGAACGACTCCCGCGGCATGAGCCGCTCGATGACCGGGTGGCGACTCTGGCGGAGGGTGAGCGAGAGTCCGTCGTGCACTGCGGGCCGGACGTAGCGGTGCAGCACCGCCGTCTCCGCGAGAGATGCCCAGACATCGAGCCGGGCCAGCGCCGACGCAGTCGCCTGCACCCGGACCGTCGCCTGGCCCACGAGGTTGCGGAGCTGGGTGAAGAGCACCCCTTCCCGCTGGCCGATCTTCTCCTCGGCGCCAAGGACCTTCGCCTCGTACGACTTGAGTTCGGGAGTCACGTAGCGCTCGGCGCCGGTGAGTGTCTGCCGGCGCTCGTAGTCGGCGGGCACCTTGTCGGCGTGGGCGTTCGTCACTTCGAGGAAATAGCCGAACACCTTGTTGTAGCCAACCTTGAGCGAGGCAATGCCGGTGCGTTCCCGTTCCCGTTGCTGCAGCGTGGCGATGTACTGCTTGCCCCCATCGCGCAGGTCGCGGAGCTCGTCCAGTTCGGCGTCGAAGCCCGGGCGGATGACGTCGCCGTCAGCCAGCACTGCGGGCGGCCGCTCGCTGAGCGCCTGGTCGAGTTGATCGGCGAGGTCGGCGAGCAGGTCGAACTCCTCGACCACGTGGCCGAGCGCGCTGCTGCGATCCCGCTCCCCCAGCCCGGTGAGCGATTCGAGGACGTCGGGGAGGCGCTGGAACGAGTCGCGCAGGGCACCGAGTTCGCGGGGAGTCGCACGGCCGGCGGCGGCGCGGCCGGCGAGTCGCTCGAGATCGCGCACGCCATCGAGTGCCTCCCGGATGCGGGCCCGGCCACGGCTGTCCTCAAGCAGCACCTGCACCGCGTCGAGCCGTTCGCCGATCGCGACCGGTTCGCGGAGCGGCGAGAGCACCCAGCGGCGGAGCAGCCGGGCTCCCATCGGGGTCAGGGTCGAGTCGAGTACTTCGAGCAGGGTGGTGCCGCGCGCGCCGGCGCGGAGCGGTTCGACCAGCTCCAGGTTGCGGCGGGTCATCTCGTCGATCCACAGATGTCGCGCGGAGCGGCGAACGGTGGGACGGTGCAGGTGCGGCAGACCGGAGGGCTGCAGCTCGCCGATGTAGCGCAGCAGCGCCCCGGCGGCGCCCACGGCTCCCGCGTCCTCGGGACCGAGCCCCAGCCCGTCCAGGCTGGCGAGCTGGAACCGGCGGGCCAGTTCGGCACGCGCGAGCTCGGGATCAAACTCCCACTTCTCGCGCGGCGTGCGGAGCACTCCATCCTCGAGGTGCGCCTCGAACTCGGAGGGCATCACGACCTCGGCCGGGGCCAGGCGACCGACGGCCTCGGTCAGCGCTCCCGGCTCGACGGTCTCCATGATGAACTCGCCGGTGGAGAGGTCGATCGCGGCGAGTCCGTCGCCGGTGACCGCAACGAGGAAGTTGTTGCGTACACCGGGGAGGCAGTTTTCATCGAGGACGGCGCCCGGGGTGATGGTCTCGATGACCTCGCGCCTGACAATCCCCTTGGCGAGCTTCGGATCCTCGACCTGTTCGCAGATGGCGACGCGGTGGCCGGCGGCGATGAGCTGGCGGAGGTAGTCGGCCGCCGCCTTCACCGGGACGCCGGCGAGAGGCACGCCGTCCCCGCGGGCGGTGAGCGTGATGTTCAGGATGCGTGCCGCCAGATGCGCGTCGTCGAAGAACATTTCATAGAAGTCGCCCATGCGGAAGAAGAGGATCGCGTCCCGGTGATGGGACTTGATCTCCCGGTACTGCTGCATGAGCGGCGTGCCGGCCGGTTCGGCCGGGCGGCTGGTCACGGTTCCTTCACCACGAAGGGCGAACGGTTGAGCTTGCGGCGTACCTGCTCCGCCGCCTGCAGCGCCTTGGCACGGTCGGAGTAGGGGCCCGCGCGCACCTTGAAGAGCGGGCCTTCCTTCACCACGTAGGCCGTGAACCCGGCGTCCTTCAGATCCCTGGCCAGCTTGTCGGCGGCTGCCTGGGTGTTCACCGCCCCCACCTGCACCCCGAACCCGCTGGGCGTGGCTGGTGTCGTCGGTGCCGGCGTGGTGTCGGGCCTGGCTTCCTGGGGCTGCACGGCACAGCGTCCGTTCAGGTACTCGAGCCGGTTCTTGAGCTCGACGTCATCGCTGGTGCGCTCCAGCCCCAGCGTCAGCCAGTTACAGCCTTCCCTCACCTTCTTCTGTTCGAAGAAGGCACGCGCGGCCCACTCCGCCGCCGGCCCCAGCAGAGGCGAGTCGGGATAGTCGTTGCGGATCCGCTCCAGCTGTCGCGCCGCGCTGGCGAGATCGCCGCTGGCGTAGTCGAGCAGCGCGAGGCGGTAGATCGCATCGTCGGCCCAGCTCGAGGTGGTGTATTCGACGGCGACGCGGGTGTAGGTCCTCCGCATCTCATCCACGCTTCGTGAGACCAGCCCCATGGTGTAGAGAATCTGGGGATAGGTCGAATCCGTCGGCGGGGTCTGTAGCAGCAATCGGGTCACGATGTTGCGCGCCGAGTCGCTGGCGCCCTCCTGGGCGATCCGGAGCACGTCCAGCAGCCGGGGATCGGTCTGTGCTGCCGCGGGGCGGACGACGAACGCGAGGCCGAGCAGCAGGGCGACCTCGACGACTCGGCGACCGAGGGCCCCCTGGGAGCGCGCCCGCGCGATCCCGACCCGAGGAAGGCCGTCGGAGCGGCTCGGCGATTGATGATTCCGATTCATCCTGTAGCTCCACTTCGGGCAACAGTGTTGGGGCGTGCGCCGGTCGAACCGCCGCCCGCCGAGCCGACGGGCCGCCGAGTTGCCGAGCCAGCCAGCCGAAGCACTAGGTCCGCCAGCACCCCGGCTTCGTCGGACACGCGGGTGCCCTTGAGGGCCATGTCGGCCTCAAGTGTAGCGCGAATCGCGAGCCGGAGCCGTGCGCCAGGCCACGACTCAGCGGCGCGACTCCACGATCTGGTGAGCAGCTTCCAGTCGCCGAGGCCGAAGGCGCGAAGATTTCGCAGCCGGTCGAACAGCACCCGCTCCAGCGCGCCGCCCCGGGCGCCCTTGTCGTAGTGCGCCCGTGCCAGCCGGAGTCCCACCAGGCCGGTGCCGAGCGAGGTGACCATCTTCACGCCTGACATCCCCGCCTGTTCCAGCACCCGGCTGCCGAGCGTGATTGCCCGTGGGGTGTCGTCGGCGAGCACCGCGGCCACCCAGTCCTCCAGAGTCTCACCGTGACGCACCCCGACGAGGTCGCCGACCTGCTCGCGGCTGATCGGTCCCTGGCCGGTGAGGCCGGAGAGCTTCTCCAGCTCCGACCGCAGAGTGCCGAGGTCGTAGCCGGCGGCCGCCGCAAGGTGCTCGGCCGCGCCCTCGCCGAAGTCCACCCCCAGCCGCCTGGCATGGTGGCCCAGCCAGCGTGCCACCCGCTCCGGCGGAAGCTCCGTGAACTCGACGGCCCAGGTGCGGGCGACGAGTTCGCCGTCGGGCTCGTATTCGCGCTTCCTTTCCTCGTTGGCCGGCGCATTTTCGACCAGAAGAAGTACGGTGTCGCTCGACGGATTGGCGAGGTACCTGAGGAGTACCTCGCGCGGGGCGGCCTTCTTCTTCCAGGCCTCGACATCCCGGACCACGACCACCCGGCGATTCGCCATCATCGGCAGGGTGTTCACCAGCGCGTGCAGATCCTCGGGGCTCAACCCCGCCGCCGAGCGCTGGTCGAAGTTGAAGTCGCGTTCGTGGGGTTCAAGGGCCTGGTCGACGATGGCCCGGGAGGCCTCTTCCTTGAGGATGTCTTCGGACCCGAACAGGTAGTAGGCGGGCTGGAGCTCACGCCGGGCCAGCGCGCGGAGGAGATCGTCGTGGCTGTGGCGAGGCATGGGGGGAACATAAGCCGTCGGTCGCTACCCGTCAGCCACCAGCTCCGGCTCGACTCGCGGGAAGGGCCCGGACTCCCTGGGAGGCTCCGGGCCCTGCGGTTGGATACGGCAGCGGAGACCGCTACTTGATGCGCTCGAACGTCACGAATGGGATTCCCGCCACCAGCCGCGGGCGGGCGAGCACCATCGGCTGCACCTCCGCGGCCACCGGCGGAGGCATCACCACGATTTCCTTGAGGGTCAGCCCGACGAGCGTCAGGAATAGGGCGGCGGCGGCCGTCGCCGCCCACGGGGAAACCCTGGGTGGGAGGGGTTCGGGGACCAGTTCACCGCTCCGGATCCGCCGCTCTAGGCGGATCAGGAAGTCCGCCGAGGGGGCCACCTGCTTTCCCCGAAGCGCCTCGACTCCCTCACGCACCGCGCGGTCGTAGGCCGTACAGGACCGGCAGACCTCGAGATGGTCGTCCATCTCAGCCGCCAATTCCGGATCGTGCGCGTCACGGTACGCGGAATACTTCTGTCGGAATTCGCGGCAGTTCATAAAGCGCTTGCGGCTCGGTTTTGTGGGATTGGGCGCGGGTCGCAAGTGACGAAGCGGCCGCAACTACCCCAGTAATACAGTGGAACCTGTATAAGGTTCCGACCGGACGGGAGGAGTCAGTCGAGGTGCGGCTGGATCAGCTCGGCGAAGCTCTGGCGGGCCCGGTTCAGGCGGCTCTTCACCGTGCCCAGGTTGCAGTGCATGATCTCGGCGATCTCTTCGTAGCTCTTCCCTTCCAGCTCCCGAAGCACGAAGACCTCGCGGTGGTGCGAGGCGAGCTTGGCCACGGTCTCGTCGACCAGTGCCTTGAGGGTGCGCTGTTCGTAGAGGTCGTCGGGCCTGTTGTCCTTGTCCTCGAAGTCGACCGGACGATTGTCCTCCTCGTCCCGGGGCCGGGCCTGCTCGAAGGTCACCAGCGGGGACCGGCTGCGGTTGCGCAGCTCGTTCTTGGCGAGGTTTGAGGCGATGGTATAGACCCAGGTCGAGAACTTCCGGCTGCGGTCGAAGCGGTCCAGATGCCGGTGTACCCGGAGAAAGGCCTCCTGGACCAGATCTTCCGCCCGTTCGCGGTCACCGATCATGCGGAAGACGAAATTGAGGAGCCGAACCTGGTACCGGGCGACGATCTGCCCGAACGCCCGCGGATCTCCCTGCAGATGCGCCTCGATCAGCGCAGTAATGTCGGTTTGCGGAGCAGCCGCCGGCGCGGGGGGCGTCTCGCGCTTTCCTCCCGTCAGCGCCGACTTGAGCAACCGGATGAGCACCATCGCTCCCTCCCTCCTAACCGCGCGTCCTCGCGCGGAACGCCCGGGTGTACAGCAGGGCAACCAGCGTCTTCCCGTCCATGATCTCACCGCGTTCGATCATGTCCATCACCACCGACCATCGGGTGGGGCAGAGCTCCAGGAATTCGTCTGCCTCCCGGTTGTGCTCCCCCTCCTCCAATCCGCCCGCCAGGAACAGGTGGATTCGTTCGTCCGTGAATCCAGGCGTCGTGTAGAAGGTCGTCAGTCGCTCCAGCCGCGCGGCTCGCATCCCGGTTTCTTCGGCGAGTTCGCGCCTGGCGCACTTCTCCGGTGCCTCGCCCGGGTCCAGCCGACCCGCAGGGATCTCCCAGATCACTCCGTCCGCCGCGTGGCGGAACTGCCGGATCAACAGCACCCGCGGGTCTGGGCCCTGCAGATCGTCCAGCATGGGGACGACCGCTGCCGCACCAGGATGACGGAACATCTCCAGGTCGCCGACCGACCCGTTGGGAAACTGCACCGTGTCCACGTCGAGGCTGACCACTCGGCCCTGGTAGCGGCGCTCAGAGGAGAGAAGCGTCATCGCCGGGAACATGGGGTCGACGTCCCCCGCAGACAAGGCTACGGGAATGTGCCGGGCGGTGCAAGCTTGTAACCATGGACATTGAACAACGCGCTGCGCGGAGTGGCCCGGCGCGCGCTACCGAGTCAGCTCGCGCCCATCCGGGCCGGCTCCAGCCAGCGGATTGGAGGGTCCCGACTCGTCGCAGTCGATGCGGTCTTCGGGGGTGGAGCCGTTCGGGCTGGCTCCGGCGGTCTCCAGGAGGCGATCGAAGACGGGATGGTCAGCGTGCGACCGGGCGAGAGCGAGACGGCGGAGGCGCAGACCACTGCGAGCCCCCGACTGCAGGAGCGGACGAGCATCGAGGGAGATCTTCCGGTGAGAACCGGTCTTGCGCCGGTGTGCCCTGCGGTACTGGCATGCGGAGTTGGGTGCTACCGCCCGATTCGCAGACCGATCAGTACTACTGGAATCTTCAGCGCCTCCGCCGCGAGGAAGAGCGCTTCCTCCCGCCGGCTGGCGGAGATCGGGCTGGTCGTGGTCGGCGAGGTCCAGGCTCTCAGGCCCGCCCGCCCGGCTTCGAGACGCAGGCGCAGCATATGGAACGGGTCGCTGACCAGAATCACCCGTCCGACCTTGTGCTCCCGGGCCCACTGGGCCACCGAGCGGATGGAGGCCTGGGTTGATCGACCCTCGGGACGGACCACGACGGCGCTGTCAGGCACGCCGTGCGCGACAAGGTACTGCCGGCCGACCGTGGCTTCACTCACGCGATCGCCTTCGCCGATGCCGCCGGTCACCACCATCGTGGGCGCCAGCCCCTCCTGGTACAGCCCCAGCGCATGATCGAGGCGGGCGCGCAGCACGGGGGAAGGCCGGCCGTTGTACTGCGCCGCGCCGAGGACGACGATCGCCCCCGCGGGGTGACGCTGATCCTCCCGGCTGGCGAGCAGTACGCCGACGAAGCACGCGAGATATCCGAGAGTGATTCCGGCGAGGAGGACCAGCAGGAGGCGGCGAGGGGCGGGCTTCACCGGGAAGAACTTACTACCGAGAAACGGGAAATGGGAAAGGGGAAAGAGCCGGGGGAAATGCCGGTCCCTTCCCTTCTTCCGGTTGCTCCTTTCCCCTCGCCGCGCGTCCCGTCAGGCCAGCTCGAACGACTCTCCCTGACGCGGAATCTCAACCTGGCGAATCCCCTCGTCGCGGAGAATCTGCGCCATCGCCGTTGCCGCATCGGGTTCGCCGTGCACGACAAAGGCCCGCCGGATCGGCCCGCCGAGTCGGCGCACCCAGGCCCGCAACTCGGTCTTGTCGGCGTGGGCCGAGTAGCCGCCGATGGTTTCCACCTCGCAGCGGAGCGTGACCTCCTCGCCCATCACCTTCACCACCTTGGCGCCCTCCTGGATGCGGCGGCCGAGGGTGTTGACGGCCTGGAAGCCGACGAAGAGCACGATGGTGCGGTGGTCGCCCACGTGGTTGGCGAGGTGATGGACGATGCGGCCCGACTCGGCCATGCCGCTCGCGGCGATGATCACGGCCGGCCCGGGCACCGTGTTCAGCTTCTTGGAGTCCTCGACGTCGCGGATGTACTTGAGCAGCGGAAAATCGAAGAGCGCGGTGGTCTTCTCGATCATCCGTTCGTCCCGGTCGAACAGGTCGGGGTGCAGCCGGAAGACGGCGGTGACATCCACGGCGAGCGGGCTGTCCACGAAGATCGGCAGGCCCGGGATCTTGCCGGCGCGGAAGAGCTGGTGGAGGCTGTAGACCAGCTCCTGGGTGCGGCCGACCGCGAACGACGGTATCAGGATCTTGCCGCCGCGCCCCGCCGCCCGGCGCACCAGCTCGCCGAGTTTCTCCTCCGCGTCGCCGATGGAATCGTGGCTGCGATTGCCGTAGGTCGACTCGATGATGAGGGTGTCGATCGGCCCCGAGGGCGGGTCGGGGTCGCGGATGATCGGCAGTCCCGCGCGGCCGATGTCGCCGGAAAAGACCAGCCGGTGTCCGGAGTTCTCCGTCACCCGGAGATCGACCGAGGCCGAGCCGAGAATGTGGCCGGCGTCGGTGAACTCGAAGGCGAGATGCTTGCGCAGGTGCTGCACCCGCCGGTAGGGGACGCCGACCATGAGATCCTGGACCGCGACCGCATCGGCCATCGTGTACAGCGGCTCGCTCTCCGGACCCGCCTTCCCGCGCCGGGCGAGGTACTCGGCGTCCTTCTCCTGAATGTGCGCCGCGTCGGGCAGCATGACGGCGGAGAGATCGCGGGTCGCGGCGGTGGCGTAAATGGGGCCGTGGAAACCGCGGCTTACCAGCAGCGGGAGTCGCCCCGCGTGATCGATGTGCGCGTGACTGAGAATGACCGTGTCGATCCGGCGCGGGTCGATCGGCAGATTGGCGTTCAGTGCACGGGTCTCGGCGCGCTTGCCCTGAAACAGGCCGGCATCGAGCAGCACCCGCGCGCCGGCAGCCTCGAGCAGGTGCATCGAGCCGGTGACCTGTCCGGCGGCCCCGTGAAAAGTGATGCGCATCGTCATCGGGTTCCGAAGAGCCGGTCCCCGGCGTCGCCGAGCCCGGGAACGATGAAGCCGTGCTCGTTGAGGGCGCGGTCGAGCGCAGCCGCGTAGACCGGCACGTCGGGATGGCCATCCAGCATGCGGCGGACCCCTTCCGGCGCGGCGACGATACAGAGGAACTTGATGCGCCGCGCCCCCGCGCTCTTGAGCGTGGTCACGGCGGCGGTGCCGGAGCCGCCGGTGGCAAGCATCGGATCGAGGATGAAGTAGTCACGATCGCGCTCGTCGGAAGGCAGCTTGGCGTAATACCGGGTGGGCTCGAGAGAGTCCTCGTCGCGGGAAACGCCGATGTGTCCCACCCGCGCGGTCGGCAGCAGCTGCGCGACGCCATCCACCATCCCCAGGCCGGCGCGGAGGATCGGCACCAGCGTGAGCTTCTTGTCCGAGACCATTCGCCCGGTCATCCGTTCGAGCGGCGTGTCGATCTCCACCGCGACGGTCGGGAGGTCCTTGGTCACTTCGTATGCCATGAGCATCCCGATCTCGCTGACAAGGAGCTTGAAGTCGCGGGTGCTGGTGGTCTTGTCACGCAATAGCGTGAGCTTGTGCTGGATCAGCGGATGGTCCAGCACCGTGAGGTTCGGCAGGCCGGGGTGTGGCATAGGGAGAGAAGATGGCAGGAGGAGGGTGCGGGGGCTAGCCAGGCCGGGTCATCCGCCACGCGCTCGGAGCTTTCGCGACTTCAAGTAGTACCGGCTGGCCTTGGTGCTGGCGCCGCAGGTGGCCATGCTGCACCAGCGGCGCGACCGGTTCTTGCTGACATCGAGAAAGAACCACCCGCAGCGGGGGCACGCCTTGACCCGGTCCGTCCCGGTCGTGGTGAGCAGGCCGAGGGCGGCCTCCGCCAGCCGGAAGCGCAGGAGTGCCGGCCCCGCCGCATCGAGGCGCAACTCGCGCCGCACCCGTCCCCGCTCGACCCGCATCCCCGCCGCGCCAGCAGCGGCCCTTGCCGTGGCGGCGAGCGCAGCGAGATCCCCGGAGCGCGGCGTGCCACCCGAGATCAGCGTGCCGATCACTCGTGCGAGCAGCGCCCGGAGTACTCGCAGTCGGCGGAGCTCGGCCGGGCCGGGACGGCGGCCCAGCTGTCCCGCTTCGGCGCGTGTCAGCACGCCCGCGGCTTCGCCGAAGCGCAGCGCCGCGGCGAAATCGGCGAGATGATCCCGCGGGTGGGGGACGGTCCAGTCGTGAACGGTGTTGAGGAAGTCGAGCGCAGGATGCCCGCCGACCAGCTCGAACTCAGGGTGCGCCATGAGGCCAATGTAGTCCGATTCTGCGCCCGGACCAGTCGGGGCTGCTTGACCGGCGCCGTCGTGGTTATTACCGTCTAAATGGCTTTTACAGGTGATAACGCCATGGCGGTCCCGGTCCGTTCGCGCGTCATTCTCGGTGCCCCTTCGTCCATCGGCATCCGGCCGTACGACAACGGCAAGCTTCGCCAGGTGCACCGGGCGCCGGGCGTGTTGCGGGGGATGGGCGTAATCGAGCGCCTCGGCGCCAAGGATCTGGGCGATGTCCTCCCACCGCCGTATGTCGACAGGGTGCGGCCGGAAGGCGGGGTGCGCAACGAGGAAGGGGTGGCCCGGTATTCCCTCGCGCTGGGGGCACGCATCGCCGAGGCAAGCCGCGAGGGACAGTTCGTGATCCTGCTGGCGGGCGACTGCAGCGTCGTGCTCGGCGCTCTGTCAGGCATGCGCCAGGCGACGGGCCGGCCGGTGGGCCTGGCCTACATCGACGGGCACGCGGACTTTGCCACGCCGGCGGAATCCCAGACCGGGTCGGCGGCCAGCATGTGCCTCGCCCAGGCGGTCGGGCGCGGTGAGGGTCGGCTCGCCCGGCTGGGCGGAGGCAGCCCTCTGGTCGAACCCTCGGATGTCGTCCTGATCGGGCGCCGGGACCTCGAGCAATCGAGGTACGGGGAACAGGCGCTCGCGGATCTCGGGGTGCTCGACCTCGCGGATCGCGAGGTGGTGCAGAGGGGCGCCTCGGCCACAGCCAGGCGGGCGCTGGAACGGCTGGGCCGGCGCGGGCTCGCAGGATTCTGGATTCATGTCGATGCCGACGTCCTCGACCCCGAGGTGATGCCCGCGGTGGATTCGCCAGAGCCCGGCGGGCTGAGCATCGACGGACTGGTGGAGCTGCTTACTCCGCTGGTGCATCACCCTCTCGCGTTCGGGCTCGAGCTCACGATCTACGACCCGGGCCTCGATCCGGACCGGCGGTGTGCGAGGCGGCTCGCGACGATGCTTGAGCGACTCTTCACCGACATACCCATCGCAGGAGGTGCACGATGATCGCCAGGAGCTGGCACGGCCGCGTTCCCGCCGAAAAGGGGGAAGCGTACTATGCGTACCTCAACCGTACCGGGCTCAGGGACTTCCGGGCCACACCCGGAAATCTCGGCGTGCTGGTGGAGCGCTGGACCGAAGGGGGAGAGACCCACTACCTCCTGACGAGCTTCTGGGACTCGGTCGAGGCGATCAAGCGGTTTGCCGGAGAGGACCACGCGGTGGCGCGCTACTACCCCGAGGATGACGCCTTTCTGCTGGAGCGCGAGCCGCTGGTCCGTCACGCCGAGGTGCTGATGGCGACGATGCCGCCCGCGCGCTCAGCGCCGACTGCGTAGCTCTACCCGCCGGCAAACGGCCTCGCCCGCCGGGCAGACGCTCGCCCGGATGACGCCCGCCGGATCGCCGGCTACCTCGAGCGTCGGCGGCGCGGTGAAGTAGCTGGAGTCCGCGGTGACGCCGCTTCCGTGGAAGTGGAGCACCGTTCCGTCAGCCCTTTCCAGCGCGGGAGCCAGCCGGGCGTTGATCCGCGCGCCCGGGGCGGGCAACAGGGTAAGGCGCGTGCGGGCGCCGACCCGCTCCGTTCGCAGGTCGAGGTACGGAGATGGTGGCGCGGCGCAGCTGAAGAGCAACACGGCGACCATCCCCAGCGCAGAGAGGGATCTCTTACGGTATTGCCCGGGAGGGGTCCCGCCGTCGTAGAGCAAGCCCCTGATCATTGCGACGGTCGTCGCCGGTCCAGGGCAGACCATGGCTTCACTCGGCGAGCAGCGCCCGGATCCGGGCATCCCATTCCCGGTAGTTCGCGTCGTCGACATGGAATTCGCCGGCACCCTGGTACCGGATATTGCCGTGCTTGTCGATCAGGACGTAGCTCGGCCAGGCCTGGATGTCGTAGAGATTCCAGGTGGCGTGGTCGTTGTCCTGCGCGTTGGCATATTCGATGTGGTACTTCCTGAGCGCGTTGGCGACGTTGCTTTTGTCGTGCTCCCCGCCGTAGGGCGGGAATTCGGGATCGTGGATGCCAATGATCGTGAGCCCCTGGTCGCGGTAGGCGCGGTCGTAGGCCACCAGCGACGGCACCAGGCCGGTGCAGTTCCAGCAAGTGAAGGTCCAGAAGTTGAGCAGCACGACTCGGCCCTTGAGCGCCGACAGGGTCAGCGGCTTCCCGTCCGGGGTGTTGAGCCAGCTGCTGTTTCGCCAGGCGGGCGCGGGCCGGACCGATGGCGTCTCGCCGGTGAGCGGGCTCCGGGTCTGGGCCAGCGCGGTGGAACGGGCGGCGGTGTTGAGTGCGATGAAGGCGCACAGGACGACGGCCGTGGCGGCGGTGAGGGTGAGGACAGGGCGGGGCATAGGGCTCCAGGGGTGTTTCCCCGGTAACGCTCTGAGGCGGCGGACGGTTCTGCCTCCGCTCACCGCCACGCGAGGAAAGGCCGGCTCGGGGTTTGCCTGCCCGCCACTTATCCTTATATTCCCGCCCCTTCTCCACACCCTGTCGGATGGGGGAGAGTTTTTCGGCTGGGTAGCTCAGTTGGTAGAGCAGCGGACTGAAAATCCGCGTGTCGGGGGTTCAATTCCCTCCCCAGCCACTTCGTCTCACGGAGCCCTCCTCGATCGGAGGGTTTTGCTTTGGGGGGAGTCGCCCTCGCCGCCAGCGGCTCGGGTCAATTCCCTCCCCAGCCACTGTTGGTAATTGTTTGCCCGCCGTAGAGTTACACGTCCAATACACCCATCGTTCCTTGATTCGGCTCGAGCCTGTCGGGTGGCGTGTAGGGTGTTGCCCCACTATCACGGCTCTGCTTCCGCACCGCTCTCGCCACAGCGCCGGTCAGTTCCTCCGCTGCCGACCGCCCCTTGCCAGTCCCTACCTTGGAGTCATGAATGGAATCTTCCCGTCGTTGGTCGCGCCTCGTCTGCACCAATGCTTGCTGACCCAACACTGCGTTCTCCGAAGTGGGCTCTTGAATGAAATTGACGCCGCCGTTCTGGGGGCCGACGAGTCGATTGGGAATGGGCTCAACTGAGCACTTGGCCCGAGGGGGCCATCAAGTGCGGTGGAGTGTCGACAACTGCTGTGTCAATCATGCCGGAGAGCTATCATCGGCTCGACGTGGGTCGCACGCTGCGCCGGAAGGTAGCTCGCGCTGAGACCAGCGAGGGCCACCACTGCGGCCGAGATCAGATAGAACCTGAGATCGTGCACAGACACCTGATACAGAAGCGATTCGACGAATCGACCGCCGATTCCAGCAATAACCCCGCCGACAGCCACGCCAACGAGGCAACGCGCTGCTCCGTCGATCAAGACTGAGCGGAGGATTTGCCGCGGAGTCGCCCCCAACGCGGTTCGAATTCCGAATGCACGTGTCTGACGCACCACAGAGAACGCCAGCACACAGAAGACGCCGACCGCAGACAGGAGGACTCCTAGCCCGGCATACACCGAGCACATGAGGGCCCCCAGCCGCCAAGGCCTCATCTGCGCCCCCACAATGTCGCCCAGCGAGCTCACCTCAACCGAGGTTTCCCTCCCGGGGCCCGCGCCGAGCGCCTCCTTCACGTCGCGGGCTGACAGCACTGCATTGGGCCGCATCCGAACAAGCAGGCCGTCCGGCTTGCCAAAGAAGTCGTCTTGTGCGAGGGGGATGAAGAGTCGCGGCGATGGCTGGTCGAAGATCGTCGAAAGAGGCACATCCTCGGCGACACCCACCACCGTTCGACAGAGGTCTTCTTCATCGAGCCGCACACATCTTCCGAGGGCACTCTCGTGCGGCCACAGTTTGCTCGCCAACGTGTGTCCCACGACAATCACACGCTCAGCCCCCCGGGTATCTCCCGCGGATAGTCCTCGACCCGCCTGCAATCGCAACTCGGCGACTCCAAAGTATTCGGCCGAGACGGCATTGACGATTGCTGTTGTCGGGCTGCCGGGCTCGGCGAGCCCGGGTGGGAGCGAAATGGGGAGCATCAGAGCAGGGAAGAACGGGGCCCCAACGCCTGCTGCGACTCCTTCCACACCTGCTATCCCTCTCAGCCGCTCGGCGAGCGTCCCGTAGCTCGCCGTGACTGCGGCCGCTGGCTCATTCCTACTTAGCAGTGGCAACGAAACCACGAACAGATGGTCCGGCGTCACGCCGAGGTCGATGCCTCGGAGGTGTTGCAGACTTCGCAGGAACCACCCGGCACAGACCAGGAGGGCCATGGACATCGCCATCTGCCCAATGACAAGCACCTTCGCTCCCCTTCGACGCCAACTCCGGGGCTCCCAACCACCCTGCTTCGCTACCCAGGCGACGTCGGGGGTCACGGCCAGCAGGCCCGGGGCCAGCCCACTGAAGAGTGCACAGGCGATCGCGAGCACTGCGGAAAAGGCCACCATACGACCAGGATGCATGCTCGCAAGTTCGGTTCCCGCGGGGCGAAAGAAGACCTCCAACTTGGGCCCGAGAATCGTAGCCACGGCGACTGCAGCCAGGCATCCGGCAAAGGCGAGTAGCGCGGCTTCCAGCAGGGATTCCTGCAGGATACGCCGCCGCGAGGCACCGAGCGCCATGCGTATGGCCGCCTCCCGTTCCCGCTGCAGCGCCCGAACAAGAAGGAGATTCGAAACATTTGCACACGCAATTAACAGCACCACCAGGGACATGCCGCCGAGAAGCCCGGCGATGAGATTCTCGCGGCCCGGAATCGGACCCCATGCCTTCAATACCGGGCCCAGGACCACTCGCCCTACCACGGGGTACTCACCGGGCTGTTGGTGATACGCGCGCCACACGGCGGTAAGCTCGGCCTCGGCCCCCGGTCGCTGAGTACCCAAGCGGAGCCGGCCGACAATCTCCGCCCAGGCGGTGCTGCGGGTCGTGAGCAACTCGGGATTGTTCAAGATGGTCGGCCCGAAGACCGAGAAAGGCACCCAGGCATCCACCGCGTTCGGATCGAGACCGGAGAAACCATCCGGGGTTATGCCGATCACCACGGCTTCGGTACCGGCGACGCGTAGCGTTCGGCCCAGGATCGATGGATCACCGCCGAACTGCCGCTTCCAGAAGCCGAACCCGAGCACTGCTGACGGGGGGGCCCCGACAGCGTCGTCCTCCGGATCGAACAGTCTGCCGTGAAATGGCCGTACCCCTAGCGCCGTGAAGTAGGAAGCCGTCACCACCGCGACGCTCCCAGCATACGACCCGGAGCTGGGCCCTAGCGTGACGGTACGCTCCGCGAACGCACCGGACTCTATAAGACTCGTCTGCTGCGAGCGTATCGCCTGGTATTCGGGGAATGTGAAGGTCGAACCGACAATCTCCCCGTGGGCTCGCGTAACCACTTGGGCCGCGAGTCGGAAAACTCTCTCCGGATTCTCGACATGCGCAGGCGCGCGAATGAAAAGGCTGTCCACGAGGTCGAACATGATCGCGTTGACGCCAATGCCAACGGCCAGACAGCTAACCGCGATCAGTGCGAAGCCTGGTGCCCGGCATAGGGCTCTTCCCGCATGGCGGATATCGTGCAGGAAGTCGCGCATCAGCCGCTCCAAACGCTGCGGGCGACGACTGGTAGGCATATTGCGTGGGGCGCCTCTGGCGCAGAGCATTGGCTAAAGCTCAACACCACTCTCGGCTGGACTGGTCTGAGTCTTGTCTTGCCGAAGTGCACGAACGTCACCCCAGGGTTGCCATGATGCGATCGACGCGGGCGTCGCGCGCGCGAATAGCCTGGCCTATGAGCGACAATTCGAGCCAGGCCGCGAAGCTCGTGGGCGGACGGGAGGAATCGGGGTTGGGGCCGGAGGAGTCGACGCAGCTCAGCACGAGCCACGCCCCTGAGATCAGCAGGATGCTACGAGACAGTCGGGCCATGGTCGAGTGGGATCGAATGGGGGCGCGGGGCGGAGCTCGCGAAGTCGATGGCCGACGCTCTCACGGTACCGGTCCGCGGGGTGTTGGGCAAGCGCCGGTCTGCCGATGTCAGGCGTCACGATGCGGATCACCAGCCAGTGCCAGCCGGCGCTGGCTGAGAATCCGCCCGGTCCGGGTGCGTTGTATTACGGAGAGGGTTGCAGAGTGAGGGGGCGTGTTTCGAGCCGGAGGGGGTCATGCCGCAGTTCGTCATCGAGCGTGAGATACCGGGTGCGGGGCGGTTGTCCCCCGCGGAGCTGAGGCGGCTGGCGCTCTGCTCATGCAAAGCACTCGACGCGCTCGGACCGTCGATCCGATGGATGCACAGCTACGTGACCGGTGGCAGACTCTACTGCCTGTATGAGGCCAAGAGTGAGGCCCTGATTCTGCGGCACGCGGCGCTGGCGGGGGTTCCGGTCTCCCGGATCGAGATGGTTGCGACGGTGATCGATCCGGTAGCCGCCCGAAGTCAGGGGCAGGGCGCGGCCTGAATGGCCTTCGGGCGGCTACCGCAGCGCGCGGGCCACCAAAATGCCCGGGCAGCGGTGCAGCGCCGCGACGTATTCGGGCAGTGTTGTGCGTGAGATCTGCACGACCCCGCCGGACAGCGGGGCATGCAGCACCCGCAGGGTGCCCTCCCGGTCCCGGTAGGCAAAGGCGGCGTGGGTCACATCGAGCCCTGGTGTCGCGGTCGCAAACGCCAGCACGTCGCCGGTCTCGATCTGCTCTGCCACGACGGGAATCCGCGCGAGGGGCACTACCCACCTCGGCGATATGTCGAGGCGGCGTTCCATCGCCGCGATCGCCCGGAAGGTCTTCTCGTCGGCCAGGGCAGGGTAGCTCGCCCGATGTTCCGTCATGAAGCGGAGCAGGCGGGAGTCGCGCTCGCCTCCCAGCTCCTGGCCGAGGTCGTGCAGCAGCCCGCGACTCGCGCCGTCATCGATCCACTCGCTGAAATAGTGCAGTCGCGATGCGTACCCGCGGCGCTCCCCGCCGCGGTACCGCATCCGCTCCACCTCCCGCCCGAACCGGCACCACGACGGCGGCCCCTCCTGACCCGCGACGCGGGCGACTGCGAGACACCCCTCCACCAGGGTCACACAATCGAATCGGGTAAGCGAAAGCGCCAGCGGTTCCGGGTCCGACGGTCGGCCGTCGGCCCGGAGGTATGCGTCGAGCGTCCCCGGCTCATACGGCGTGCCTGCGGCGAGTTCGCCGACTCTCGCTGCGCTCCGGCCGAGTGAAACGTCGGCCAGCGACAATCCTTCCGCCCGGAGCTTCCCGACCCAGTCGGTGAGACGTTCCTCGTCCGGATCGAGGCTGCCTGGCGCGAACCACGGTGTGGGGAGGCCGAATGCGATCCCCACCAATGTGGCCTGTCGCAGGAGGCTTCTGCGCGAGAGTGGTGGGGTCACGATCCACCCGTCGTCCCGGCGTCGACTCGCCGCGTCACAACTCCGCTCCAATGCACCGGCCGCGGCCCGCGCGCTTGGCGGCGAGCAGCCTGGCATCGGCGCGCATCAGCAGCGCCTTGGGTGTCGTCGCGTCCGCATCGGCCGGCGTCCCTGCGATGCCTGCACTGAAGTTGACCCGAAGCGACTGTCCGTCACTCAGATCGATGGCCGTGGTGGCGAGCTCCTGGCGGAGCGCTTCGATCCGCAGCAGCGCCGCATTCCGCGGGGTGCCCGGCAGCAGGATCACGAACTCTTCGCCACCGTAGCGGGCAACGATGTCGGTGCGTCGCATGGCGCCGACCAGCCGCTGGGCCACCTGGCAGAGGGTGCGGTCGCCCAGGGCGTGGCCGTGGATATCGTTGATCTGCTTGAAGTGGTCGAGGTCGAGAATCGCCAGCGACAGCGGCAAGCCATCACGGGTGGTGCCATCCATGGCGGTGCCGAGGGCCCGGTCGAAGTGCCCCCGATTGAAGAGGCCGGTGAGCCGGTCTCGTGAGGCGAGGTAGAGCAGCCGCTGGGCCCGGCGGACGATGGTGACGGCCAGAATCGTGGCGATCCCGAGCAGGATCAGCCGGGTGGAAAGGTCCACAGCTGAGTACGGGCCGGACTCGGCGGCGTACACGGGGTCGTTCAGATCGTAGTGCACCGCGGACCACGCCCAGAGGCCGCCGTACTCGGCCAGAGTGAGCAGCCCCACCACAATGCAGATGCGCGCGTCGTAGCGCAGGCTGGTGGCGAGGATGGCCAGGAAATACATCTCGAAGGTGACCTTCGAGTTCAGCGCGATGAGCGGCGAGCCCACAATGAGGAAGGTGACCAGCGCAATGCTCACCATGGACACATCAAAGGTGCTGGACGCGAACCCGACCCACGGCCGCCAGCCACCCCGGCGCAGCAGCAGCCAGATTCCGAGCGCCGCGAAGCTGGCGGCCAGCGTCACGGCGAAGCCGGTCTGATGAATCGGCACCCCGGGATAGTGGGTGATGTTCCAGGTGGGCGCGATCATCAGCAGCGCCATCGCAACCACTCGCACCCGCGCGACCACGAGTTCGCCCTCGATGCCGGCGGCGGCCAGAGCCGGATCGGGCCGCACCCAGAGCGGCGGCGCGGCGGCGTCGTCGGTGTAGCCGGGGCCGGGGGCGGGAGGGATCGTGGTCATGGGGGAGAATAACTGGCGTCGGTGTGGTACCGCTCAGCGGGGCGGGGTGGGGCGCGCACCCTCAGGCCGGCTGGTCCGGAGCCTCGTCGGGCCAGCGATACTGGAGCGCCCCTGACGGACAGCGGGCGATCTGATCCGCCACCTGCTGCGGCGGCGCCAGTTCGGGCATGACCCAGCGATGCCGACTTACGTCGAAGACGGCCGGCAAACCGCGCACGCAGTTGCCGGAATGCATGCAGATCTCGGGATCGAAGGTGACTGTAATTCCCGGTGAGACGTAGATCTGCAGTCGTCTGGGCATGGCGGTCTCCATCCCTTCGGGATGTTCGACGGGTCGCCTGACATGCTATCCCCCCACCAATACTCGGCAGCGGGGTCGTGGACACCTGCCGGGTACTAGAGCGGTTCCTGGGCCTGCCGGAAGCTCCGCGGCGCTCGACGGCAATCCAGGTCACCGTAACCCACGCGGTTTCGGTCCCGCCCAGGAGCAGTACGACAAGGGCCGTCGGCATCGCGAACGGCGCTCGTCCAGGACCGTCCGGTAGAGCGCCGCCGTGAAGCGCGGAAACAACCCACAAAAGCATGGTATCGTCCGGTCCGACTTGCCGCCAGAGCGCGAGGTCACCACTGACAGGCAAACCATGGAGGTGGCGAACTCTGCCTGGAGCCAGGGTCGCTCGCGGTCGGACAGCCGGACTCAGCCGCCCAACGCCGCCGTCAACTCCGCCGCCGCCCGCTCCCCTGAGGCGAGCGCTCCCGCTACCGTTCCGGCCTCTCCCGCATCCGCAGTCGCCTCGCCGGCGAAGAACAGCGTGGCATCGACCGGCTCGGCGAGCATCCGCCCGGCCCTCGTCCCGCCGACCAGGACATAACTGTACGCGCCCCGGGCGAATGGATCGGCTTGCCAGTTGTGGTAGCGGGCCTCCTCGAGCAGGCTCGCGACATCCACCCGCGACCCGAAGAGCTGTTGCACGCTCCCGACCGCACTGGCAATGACCGCGTCGTCCGATTCCCGGGCGAGCCGTTCTGCGCGAGGGCCGCCAACCCACGCCGTCAGCCAGCGGGTCCGTGCCGGTATCGCGGTCCACACGGTCCTGAACACCGCATCGCTGGAGTGGAAGAGTCTCGCATTGCGCCACCGGCCCTGTTCCATCCGTTCCCAGAAGGGAGTCAGGAATCGGAGCGAGACCTTCAGTGCAGTACCCATTGCCAGGCCAGTAAACGCAGCGCGCTGCCGCGCAATCGGAGGCTCGAAGCGCACGGCCGCGGGATCGGGAGGTTCGGCGGCCAGCACGCCGAGCGGGAGCGTGATGACGGCTGCGCGGGCCGTGAGCCGCTTCGGGATGCCCCGTTCTTCGGTCTCGAGCTCCACCGACCCCGGCGACCAGTGCACCGCCCGGAGCCTGGTCTCGAGTCGCAGTGCGATGCGGCCGATCTCGAAGGAACGGGCGAGCTGGTTGATCAGGGCGGCATAGCCGCCCTCCGGCCTCCCTTGGGGAGCCTGGACGTTCGCGTCGCCGGTCCACTCCCGCACGATCGCCTGCAGACTTGCCCGGGCCGGGTCGGCGGCGTCGAACTGTTCGACCAGGAGCCGAGTCCATTCGGCGACGGGTCGAAATCGCTCGTTTCCCTCGATTCGCGTGAGGAAGTCGGCGACCGAGATGTCCGGGGCGAGCCCACGGGCCTCGTTCAGCAGCAGGCGAAGGCTGGCGTCGCGATCCTGCATCGGTTGGAGGCGACCGTCTCGGGCGACCCAATGTTCGCCATCGCAACTCACTACCCCGCAGCCGGACTCGCGCAGGAGGGCAAGCGTGGCTCCCGGGTGCCCGTGCACGAATTCCGCTCCAAGCTCCACCGGGCCATCCACCGTCCAGATGCGGCCCCCGAGACGATCCCGCGCTTCGAGCAGCAGCACTGAACGACCGGCCGCGGCGAGACGCCGGCTGGCGGCCAGCCCCGCCGCCCCGGCGCCGACAACGATGACCTCGGCGTCGAGCGCCTTCTCGCCTGCCTCCACTCTTGCTTCACTCAGAGATGGCTCGCGGGTTCAGTGGGACGCATGGAGGAAACATCGGTGCGGGATGGAGTCGGTGCCAACTGACGGGGATGAAGCGTCCGCTCCGCCACTACCGCCACGGAACGGCGCCACTATGATTCCCGCCTCGCTGGTCAGTGCCTTCCTCATGCGTGAACTGGTTCGGCTCAATGTCGCTCGACCTCACCACCCTCTCCGACGCAGCCCCCATTGTCATCCGTCATGACCCGGTCAAAGGGCGAGGCGTTTTCGCCGCGCGGCCCATCGAGAAGGGCGAAACCATCGAGGTCGCGCCGGTGTCGGTAATCACCGCGGCCGAGGCCGAACACCTCGAGTACACGTCGCTCGGCCATCACTACTTCCATTGGGATGGGGATGAGGCCGACCTCGCGGGCTGGCGCGGGGCCGTGGCGTTCGGGGTCGTGAGCCTGGTAAACCACTCCGAGGCGGCAAACGCCGGCGTCTGGCCAGACCACGAGCGCCACGCGATGGTACTGGAGGCGCTGCGGCCGATCGCGATGGGTGAGGAGATCACCATCCACTACGATGTGGAACTCTGGTTCGACGCCGTCTAGGTTCGCGGACACTCTTATCGTGTCGTGCGCCGCCCCACCGGGGCGGCGTCTTCATTTGGGACATGCACAGACCTCCCGGGGTCTCCCCCAGTCTGCCTCGAAATGGTGTGATGAAAATTGGAGTAGGCTCCGCCCCCGCCGGTGCAATACTCTCCGCGGCTCCGCATGGCGTGGCTCCTGTCACAGACCTCGGATAGATTCGCGCAGAGATTCGCCGTTGGCTGGCTTCATCTGGTTCCCGCCCCACCGCCGGAGCACCTGCGATGTCATCGCCCCATCCCTTCGCGTCGGCCAGCGACCTCGAGTGCCGCAGAGCGCTGGCCGCCCTGCTCGATGCCTACGTGACGCCTGCCTTCGGGGTGCTTCCCAAACGGGAGATCGATCTCCTCGTGCTGGAGGCGCTGGTGTCGGTCAAGGTACTGCCGGCCGAGCCGTCGATTCACGACTTGATCCGTTCGCTCCGCATCACCAGGAGCAGAGCCCGCAGTCTGATCTATGATCGCGAGCTGCGTCGCATGGGGGCCACCGACCTCGACGGCCTCCTCAAGGAGGCCCTTCGCCGGCCGCTGCTCCAGAAGCAGGGCGACCTCTTCGCCCTCGAGATCGAGAACCCGGTCGTCACCGATCACCTGCGCAAGCGGCTGAGCGACCTCGGCTACGCCTCGGACGGGTCGTTCTCGCCCACGATCGTCCGCCTCAGCCTGGATGCTGCGGTGGCGCTGCTGGAGAGCTGTCTCTCGGCCAAGGCGCAGAAGGAGATGAAGGCGGCGCTGGTGAAGGCAGGCGCCCCCGACCAGAGCCTCCGCGGCGCGATCAAGGCGGTGATCAAGAAGCTGGCGAGCAAGGTGGCGGACGACACCGGCGCCGCACTGGTGGATGACGCGGAAGCGTTCCTCAAGCCGCTCCTCGAGGGGGCAAGGGAAGTGGTGCTCGAGCGGGCCAAGGCGATTCTGTTACCCTGAGAAGACTCCTTCATTACCGCTTCATCCATCCCGGAAGAACCGGTTCCCAGATTCACCTTCTCGGAACCGTGCACTCTGCTGTCGCCTTCCGCTCCGGTTGGAGGGTTTGCCATGCCCCGCGTTCTCATCTTCTTCGGTACCACCGACGGTCACACCGCCAAGATCGCCACCCGGCTGGGCGAGGATCTCCGAGACCTCGGTGCAACTGTCAACGTCGTGGAGGCAGGCGCTGGCCGCGCCGATCCCCATCCGAGGGATTACGACGCGGTGATCGTCGCCGCCTCACTCCACCTCAGCAACTACCAGCGGCCGGTCCGTGAGTGGGTACAAACCCACGCCCGCGAGCTAAGTGGCATGCCCAGCGCATTCCTCTCCGTCTGCCTCGGCATGCTGCAGCACGAACCAGAGGTGCAGCAGGAACTCAGGCTGATCATGGAGCGCTTCTTCGCCACGACCGGCTGGCGGCCGACGGCGACGCTCGCCGTCGCCGGCGCGCTGCTCTACAGCCGCTATGGCTGGCTGAAGCGCTGGGGCATGCGCCACATGGCACGGCGGGCTGGAGTCGAAACCGATCCGTCGCGGGACTACGAATACACCGACTGGGAGGAGCTCCGTGCCTTTGCGGAGAGCTTCCTGCAGCGGGTGCAGCGGATGGGCTGGGTGCCGGCGCTCCACTGACCCGCCCGAGTCCGGGAGGAGTGTTGAGAGCGGCTCCCGCCGGGTGAGCTTCAAGCAGCACCTGGACCTGGCGTCGCTGCGAGCCGCATCCGGCTCGCAGCAGGCGCCATGCGGCTGACCGGGCATCGATGACCCCCGCCACCTATCAGCACGATTCGGCCCCTCGGATGCTGGGCTCATTCCGAGTTCCGTCCTTCTTATCTCCGCGAATCTGTGTCGATTCTCTGGCACTTCGATGGGGCTCCGGCTCCGGCCGGCGATCTCGCCGGTCTTGAGCGGCGCGCCGGCCTGGTTGACCACCATGCCGACCTTCCCCTCGGGAATCTCGTTGAAGGGGACGACGCTGATGTCGTACTGCCTCGGCCAGTAACCCAGTGCAGGCCCGGCGCGAGGGTATCCGCCTGAAGTCCCGCCTCGCCGTTGAGGGCGATGATCCTGCCGTCGGGCGGGGTACGGCTGCCGCCGCAGCGGACCCAGCGTTGCCGCACCACGCCGATCGCGTTTCCCAGGATCATCACGGCGCCGAAGCGCCGGAGGACGGTCCCGCCCGCGGTTTCCAGCGGCGCCCTTTTCGGCTATAGTGGACGGCGGTTGGCCGGCTCTCGCGGCGCTTTCCCAAATCCGAGCCCTGCATGCCCCCCACGCCTGACGAGTTGGCCCGCATCCTCGAAGCCACCGGCGACTACAAGGTCCTGCGGCGATTCCAGCGGGTGTCCTCCTACAATCCGCCCGACGGTGCCAGGACCACCACCGCGCTCGCCCTCGACGTGGAGACCACCGGCCTCGGCGTCGGGAGCGATGCCATCATCCAGCTCGCGATGGTGCCGTTCGAATTCTCCTCCGAGACCGGACGGATCTACCAGGTCCGCGACCCCATCACCTACCTCGAAGACCCCGGCCGCCCGATTCCCGCGGAGATCGTGGCGCTCACCGGGATCAGCGACCAGGAGGTGAAGGGCAAACGGATCGACGATGCAGCGGTGGAGTCGGTGGTGAACTCCGCCGCCCTGATCATCGCCCACAATGCCGGCTTCGACCGGCCGTTCGTGGAACGGCGGCTACCGCTGTTCCGGGAGAAGCACTGGGCCTGCAGTCAGCTGGAAGTCCCCTGGCGCTCCGCCGGGAGCCGCTCGGGCGCGCTCGAATTCCTGCTGATCAAGCGCTGCGGGTTGTTCTACGGCGCGCATCGCGCCGACCTGGACTGTCTGGCCCTGATCCACCTCCTCGCCACCCCGCTCGAGGGAGGCGAACTCCCGCTCGCGCTGCTGCTCCAGTCCGCCCGCCGCAAATCGGTGCGACTCTGGGCAGAGCAGGCGCCGATCGAATCCAAGGACGCGCTCAAGACCCGCCGCTATCGCTGGAACCCCGGCGCCGATGGCCGCCCCAAGGCCTGGTACAAGGAAATCGGCCGCGAGGAGCTCGATGCCGAGCTCGCCTGGCTGAGCAGCAACGTGTACGGTGGGAGTCAGCCCAAGCTCCGCCAGGACCCGCTCGACGCCAGGACCAGGTACTCCGACCGGGTCTGAAGTCCTTCCCGCCACAGCAGTTCCGCCGAACCCTTCCCGGCCGATCCCGCCGCCCGGTCCGCTTCGGCCATTGCCCGCTTCAGGTCATCCCTTCGATTTATTCCCATTGCTATCAACAATCAGCAATTATGTAAGCCGCTGTAACAGATAATATTGCCTCTGGTTATTGAATGGCCAGCCAATTACGTATGAGCGGCCAATCCGAAGGAATTCATGTCCGTGAAGCCCGAGCCGATGCCCGATCCACCCCGCTGGCAGCGCCGCCCAACCGAGCGCCGCCGAGAGATTCTCGAGGCCGCCGTCGAGCTGTTCGGCGAGCAGGGCTTCGACGGCGCCACGCTTGCCGCTGTGGCGGTACGTGCCGGGGTCTGCGCCGGTACGATCACCCACTACTTCGGCTCCAAGGGCGGGCTGTTCGAGGCGGCGCTGACCGATCGCTTCCTCAACGACCTCACCGACGATGAGGCGCTGCTCGCCACCCACCAGGGCAGCGCGCACGAACTGCTGGCGGTCCTGCTCACCCGGATGTGGCAGCAGTTGATGCGTCCCGGCACCGTCGACCTGATCCTCTTCGGCCTGGCCCAGGCGCAGACATTCCCCGAGGCGACGGGGCTGATGTGCCGCGAACTGGGCGAACGCCGCCGGCGACTCCTCGGTGCGGTGCTGACGGCGGGCATCCAGCGTGGGGAGTTCCGCCGGGTGGACGTTGCGCTGCAGGCCCGGATCATCACCGGCGGCCTCGTCGGCCTGATGCTCGGAGTGCATCACTTCTCGCAGTTCGAGGCCAATCGCCCCACCCACGACCAGCTCTTCGCCCAGTTCCTCGAAACGATCGATCATTCCCTCGCGCTGGAGACGTCCCCTCCGTGTCCCGATCGCTGATGTTGACGCGTGCCGTCATGGCAGGCTCCCTGGGCCTGCTGGGCATCGCCTGCCAGAAGCCCGCGCCGCCGGCCTTTCCGCCCGCTGAAGTCTCGGTCATCGAAATCGTTCCCCGCACCGTGGCCACCGACTACGAGTTCGTGGGGAACGTGCAGGCTTCCCGCCGGGTGGACGTCCGCGCCTCGGTCTCCGGGGTGATCGTCGCACGGGCCTTCACCGAGGGCACCTCGGTGCGCGCCGGTCAGGTGCTGTACCGCATCGACCCGACGAGCTACGACGCGGAGTGGCGCGGGGCCAAGGCGCGCCTGGCACAGGCCGAGGCGCGGCTCGCCAATGCGGAGCGGAACGCGGCTCGGCTCCGGCCGCTGCTGGCGGACAACGCGGTGGCCCGGCAGGACGTGGACAACGCGGAGGCGGAACTGCAGCAGGCCACGGCGGCGGTGGAAGACGCGCGGGCCGCCGTGGATGGTGCGCGGAAGCATCTGGACGACACCACCGTCCGCGCCGAATTGAGCGGCCGGGTGGGGCGGGCGCAGCTCGAGCTGGGCGCCCGGGTCACCGGCTCCGGCGACATCCTGACCACGATCGACGTGCTGGATCCGATCTACGTGACCTTCCAGCCTTCGGCCCAGCAGCTGCTGGGATGGAAGCGCGATCCGGTCGCCTCGCGCGAGGTCGTCGCCGGGGGGCCGCTGAAGGTGAAGCTCATTCTGCCGGACGGCTCGCCATTTCCGCGGACCGGTCGGCTCGGGTTCATCGATCCGGTGCTCGATCCGGCCACCGGGACCCAGCAGTTCCGGGCCGAATTCAGCAATGGCGATCAACTGCTGGTGCCGGGACAGTTCGTCCGGGCGCACCTCGTCGGGCTGGAGCGGAAGGATGCGATCGTGGTGCCGCAGCGCGCGGTGCTGCAGCAGATGGGGCGACAGATCGTCTACGTGGTCGGGAAGGGTGACACGGTGCAGGCGCGGACCGTCCTGGGGAGCCAGTGGACGGCAGATCAGTGGGTGATCGACAGCGGCATCGTCGCGCGCGACCTGGTCATCGTTGATGGGCTTCAGAAGGTGGGGCCGGGCCGCGTGGTGCATCCGGTCCCGCTGGGAGACAGCGCCAGCACCGCCCGCCCGGTGGCCAACGCCGCACCGGCGGGGGGGGCTTCCCGGTGAGCGACCACACTCCGACTCCGGAGATCAGGTACTTCTTCATCCGGCGGCCGGTCCTCGCCGCCGTGATCTCCATCGTCATCACGCTGCTCGGCGGCTTCGCGCTGCACAATCTGCCGATCAACCGCTATCCCCAGATCACACCGCCGTCGGTGCAGATCTCCGCCAACTACCCGGGCGCCAATGCCGAAGTGGTGGCCGAGGCGGTGGCTGCGCCGATCGAGCAGCAGCTCTCGGGGCTGACCAGCCTGTTGTACTACAAGTCGTCCAACTCCAGCGACGGGACGATGAACCTGTCGGTGTACTTCGACATCTCCCGGGACCAGGATCTGGCCGCCGTCGAAGTGCAGAATGCCGTGAAGCTGGCCGAACCGCGGTTGCCCGAAGAGGTGCGCCGCAACGGCATCACCATCCGCAAGGCCAACAGCGACATCCTGCTCGCCGGTGCCATCACTTCGGATGACCCGCAGTACGACGCCGCCTATCTGAGCAACTACGGCAAGCTGTACGTCGAAGACGAACTCAAGCGCATTCCCGGTGTCGGCAGTGCCCTGATCTACGGTCAGCTCGACTTCTCGATGCTGCTCAGCCTCGATCCCGACCGGATGGCCCAGATGGGGCTGACGGTGCAGGATGTCTCGGCGGCGGTGCAGGAGCAGAATACCACCAACCCGGCGGGGCGGCTGGGGCGCGAACCGTCGCCGGAGACCACCCAGCTCACCCTGCCGGTGATCACCAGCGGCAGGTTGGTCAGTCCGGAGGAATTCGGCAACGTCGTGATCCGGGCCAAGAGCGACGGGTCGATGGTGCGGGTCCGCGACATCGCGCGAGGTGCATCTCGGGTCCCAGAATTACGATGCGGTCGGCCGGTTGAACGGCAAGCCCACCGCGATCTTCCTGGTCTACACCCGTCCCGGCGCCAACTCGCTCGACGTGAAGAACGCCGTCGTGGCCCGGATGAACGAACTCGCCAAGTCCTTTCCGGCCGGCATCCGCTGGGCGCTGCCGTTCGACACCACCCCGTTCGTCACGGAATCGATCCGCGAGGTGATCAAGACGCTGGCGGAGGCGATGGCGCTGGTGACGCTGGTGGTCTTCCTCTTCCTGCAGAGCTGGCGCGCCACCCTGATCCCGGTGCTGGCGGTGCCGGTCAGCATCATCGGCACCTTCCTGGGGCTCGCGGCGCTCGGTTTCACCGTGAACACCCTGACCCTGTTCGGCCTGGTGCTGGCCATCGGCATCGTGGTGGACGACGCGATCGTGGTGATCGAGAACGTCGAACGGATCATGGACGACGAACACGTCCCGCCCCGAGTCGCTGCGGACCGGGCCATGCAGCAGGTGGGCGGGGCGCTGGTCGCGATCGTGCTGGTGCTCTGCTCGGTCTTCATCCCCGTGGCCTTCATCGGCGGGATTACGGGTGCGATGTACAAGCAGTTCGCCATCACCATCGTGATCGCGGTGGTGCTCTCGGGGATCGTGGCCCTTACGCTCACCCCGGCGCTCTGTGCGCTGCTGCTCCAGCACAGTGTCGGCGAGACGGACAACCGGTTCTTCCGCTGGTTCAACGCGAAGTTCGGCCGGCTGACGGAGCGCTACGCCGGCGCCGCGGGGAAGGTGGTGCAGCGCCCGCGTACCTGGATCGCGGCCTTCGCCGTGCTGCTGGTGCTGATCGGAGTGCTCTACCGCCGGGTCCCGGGCGGATTCCTGCCGACCGAAGACAAGGGCTACTTCGCCATCGGGGTGCAGCTCCCCGATGCCGCCGCCCGCGGCCGCACCGAGGCGGTGGTGGCCCAGATCGAGGGCATCCTGCGGAAGGAGAAGTCGGTCCGCAACATCGTCGCCCTGGTCGGGCTCGACATCCTCACCCAGTCGAACCAGACCAACAGCGCCACGATCTTCATCAATGTGAAGCCGTGGGACGAGCGGGGCAGCAAGGACCAGAGTCTCGACGCGATCGTGGGCCGGGTGAACGGGGCCCTGTTCGGGCTCAAGCAGACGATCGCCTTCGGCTTCAACCTCCCCGAGATTCCCGGACTCGGCACCACCAGCGGCCTGGAGATGAACCTGCAGGCGCGGTCCGCGCAGCCGATCCGCGCCTTCGGCCAGCAGGTGCAGGCCTTCACCCAGGACGCCAACCAGCTCCCCCAGGTGACCGGGGTCAACGCCTCGATCCGCACCGACGTGCCGCAGGTGTTCGTGCACGTCGACAAGGACGCCGCCCTCGCCCGCGGGATCGGTGAAGGCCAGCTCTTCTCGACGCTGCAGGCGATGCTGTCGACGCTGTACATCAACGATTTCAACCTCTACGGCCGCACCTACCGGGTGCAGGCCGAGGCGCAGTCGCAATTCCGGCAGAAGCCGGAAGACATCGGGCGTTTCTACGTGCGCACCGCGAAGGGCGACATGGTCCCGCTCTCGGCGCTGGTGCACACCGAACTGCGGAGCGGGCCGAGTCTGGTGACCCGGTTCAACGGCTTTCCCTCTGCGCTGGTCACCGGTGTGCCCCGTCCCGGACACAGCTCCGGCGAGGTGCTGGATGCCGTGGAACAGCTCATCCAGGAGAAGTATGCCGGCCAGGGCGTCGGCTTCGCCTACAGCGGCCAGTCGTTCCAGGAGCGGGCCTCCTCGGGCCAGACCGGCCTGGTGCTGGTGCTGGGACTGATCCTGGTCTTCCTGGTGCTGGCCGCGCAGTACGAGAGCTGGTCCATTCCATTCGCCGTCCTTCTCGGCCTCCCTTTCGGCGTGCTCGGCGCGTTTCTCGGCGTCTACTTCCGGGGCATGGCGAACGACGTGTATTTCCAGGTCGGGCTCATCACGGTGATCGGCCTGGCGGCGAAGAACGCCATTCTGATCGTGGAGTTCGCGACCGAGCTCCGCAACAAGGGGCTGAGCATCGCCGAAGCGGCGGTCGAGGCCGCGCGGGAGCGGTTCCGCCCGATTCTCATGACCTCGTTCGCCTTCATCCTCGGCGTCTTTCCGCTGACCGTCGCCGGCGGCGCGGGGGCCGCCAGCCGCCATTCGCTGGGTACCGGCGTCTTCGCCGGCATGCTCACCGCAACGAGCGTCGGGATCTTCTTCATTCCCCTCTTTTTCGCCGTCATCCGCAGGTTCAGCGAACGGGGACTGCGCGGCGGAGTCACGACATCCGCGCCGGTCCCGGCGGTGGAGGGACACTGACCATGCGACTGACGCTGATTCCTTCGATGCTGCTGCTCGCCGCCGCCGGTTGCGCGGTCGGGCCGTCGGTGAAGCTCGGCCCCCCGCCGGCGCCGGTGACGGTTCGCGACAGCGCGAGCTCCCCGGTGGTGCGCGGCTTCTTCGATTCCCTCGCCGCCGCCCGCGAGGCCGACAGGTCGGACTCGACGGTGCCGCCGCTCAGCCGGCCGGCAGCGCTCGCACTCGATTCCGCCGGCGACATCGCCTGGCTCGCGGTCCTGCAGGATTCGCAGCTGGTCTCCCTGGTGCGCACCGCGGTAGCCAACAACCGCGACCTGCGGGTGGCCGTCGAACGGGTGCGGGAATACCGCGCCCAGCTCGGCGCCTCACGGGGCGACCTCTTCCCGCAGATCACCGCGAACGGAACGGCGAGCACCAACAAGAGCATCTTCGGCGCCTTTCCGGCACAGAAGTTCGATGCGGTCCGGGTGACGGCCGACCTCGCCTGGGAACTGGATTTCTGGGGGAAGCTCCGGCGGCAGACTCAGGCGGCCCGCTTCGACTACGAATCGAAGGAGTCCGACCAGCGCGCGATCGTGCTCTCGCTGGTGAGCGACGTCGCCACCGCCTATCTGGAGCTGCGGGAGCTCGACGACGACCTGCGGATTGCGGAGCAGACGCTGGTCTCGCGCCAGTCGACGCTCGCGCTCGCCCGGCAGCGATTTCAGCAGGGGGTCATCTCGGAACTCGATGTGCGCCGGTTCGAGGCGGAGGTGGCCGACCCCGCTGCGAGGGTGGCGGACTTTTCCCGCCGCCGGACCCAGAAGGAGAATCAGCTCCGCCTGCTGCTTGGACAGGAGCCGGGAGTGATTCCGAGGGGCGGTCCGCTGGCCGAGACGGTCGCCGCCGTCGCGGTGCCGGATTCGCTCGCGTCGGCACTTCTGCTGCGGCGGCCCGACGTGCGCCGCGCGGAGCAGGAGTGGGCGGCCGCCACGGCCCGCGTAGGTGTCGCACTCGGCAACCGGCTGCCCAGGGTGATGATCACCGGGTCGTACGGCACCCAGCGCCCCGACTTCTCGAAACTGTTCGGGAGCGCGGCGGAGATCTACCAGCTGCAGGGCGGGATCTCGATCCCGCTGTTCACCGGCGGGCGGCTGCTCAACCAGCAGCGCGCCGCCCAGGCGCGGGCGGAGCAGGGCCGCGCGAAGTACGAACAGGCGGTCCTCTCCGCGCTCAGCGAAGCCAACGATGCCCTGGTGGGGGTGCGGACCACGCGGGACCAGCTGGTCGCGCAGGAAACCCAGGTGCGGGCCCTCCGTCGCGCCGCGACGCTGGCCGAGAAACGTTACGAGAACGGGATCTCGAGCTACCTCGAGGTGCTCGATGCGCAGCGGGGGCTGTTCAACGCGGAGCTGAACGCGGCGCAGGTGGAACGGCAGTACCTGGCCACGACGGTGCAGCTCTACAAGGCGCTTGGCGGGAGCTGGGCCGGGGGCGACTAGTCGTCGTCGTCGCCTCCTCCACCCTCGTGGCCGCCCTCACCGCGGCCCTCGTGCTCGCTGGCGGAGCGATGGCAGCGGACGCAGTCGGGCAGGTTGGACAACATGACACCCTCTTCGCGATGTTCGGCGGCGATGCGTTGCGGGGTGTGCTCGTGGCAGCCGTAGCAGGTGTATTGCCGATACCCCGCCGACTGGATGTGGCAGGTCTTGCAGCTCGCGTTGTGGTCGCGATCCAGCACGAAGTACTGCGTGTGCTCGAAGCTGGCCGGGGTCCAGGCCTTGATGCTGTGGCAGGTGCCGCAGTCGCCGGCCACCTGCCGGTGCAGGTCGTCCGCGGGCCGATTTCCCTCATGACAGCCGACGCAGCGCTCCCGGAGCGCCTGACTCAGCGCCTCGTGGGAAAAGGCGCGGGTGGCCCCCTTGGGATCGGGACCCGCGTGATCGGTGTGGCAGTCGAGGCAGTCGGCGGTGCGAAACTCGGTATGCATGCCTGCGAGCGCGGGGCGGGCGTTGGCAGGCTGCACCAGTGACCGCCGGGTGATCCCGATGCTGTCCAGCGGATGGCAGGCGATGCACTTCACCGCCGGCGCGCCGCGGAGCACCGCGTGGCAGCCCAGGCAGTCATTGGCGATCTCGGTGTGGCCCGAGGTGAGCGGTCCGGGGCTGAGCGCCACCCGGGGCGAGAGCACGATGATCGCGCCCGCGAGTGCGAGGGTTCCGAGGAGCGCCGATCGGCTCTGCATGGCTCGCGTCCCCTACCAGTGCCAGAAGATGACGACGCTGACCAGGTGAATCGCGAACAGGGCCAGCAAGGCGGCGTTGATCGGCATGTGAAACGTGCGCCACTTCTTCATCAGGTCGAGAGTCACGGCGTCCAGCACCGCGTTGTCCTCCCCGGCAGCACCCGCCGCCTTCCGGTGCTTCAGCGTTTCCGTCGCGCGCTTGACCAGGACGCTCCCCGTGAAGCCGCTGGCCACCACGACCAGCATCGCCAGCACGGCGAGCCACGGGATGATCGCATTCACATGTATGCCGGCGTGGACGAGGATCAGCAGCGCGCCCGTCCAGCTCAGGGTTTCGTGGAGTTCCAGCAGGCGCTTCGGCGCACCGAAGCTGATCTTCTTCCGCTTGCGAAGGGAGTAGAGGAAGGACAGGACAATCAGCGCCGTGCCGACCGGGCCCAGGTAGAGCCCGATCCAGACCAGTCCGGCCTTGTGCAGGGCGAGATCCAGGAGCAGCGTCGCCGCAATCAGCCCCAGGTACCCCAGTACCGCCGGGGCCACCTGCCGGATGAGGAGCGAGCGATGCATCGGGCCTGCTTTGCGATGGGGTTGCCGGAAAGGTAGGCCGCCTGCATGAATCGGTGGTGAAGACCGCTGGAGGGCTAGTCCGAGACGCGTGCCTCCAATACCACGCCCAGGGGCACCTTGCGCCAGCCACGCCAGGCCTGGTCGGGCCCTGCCGGCGCCCGCAGCAGCAGTTGGGAGGAGATCCCGCCATCGAGCGCCACGGCGCGCACCGCCCCCTGGTCCTTCAAGAGCGACGCCGTCTCCGCCAGGGTGAGCCCGAAGGGGATGGGGCCACCCGCTTCACCGAGCCCGTCGAATCGAGTGAGCAGGACGAGCAGCGAGCCGTCCGCGCGCACCCCCATCGCCAGCCGCGCATCGCGGTGCGCGACGTTGACGCCCCGGTCCGCGGTGGTGAGCTGGGCCGGTACCTCACCCCTGCCAATGAGCAGAGCCGGATATGACTGGAACGCCGTCGCGATTCCTCCGGCGCCGCGGAGCGCTTCGATGCTGTCCGGTCCCACCAGGCTGATCCGTCCCGCGCTGTCCGCGACGACGGCCATCGAAAGCGGCCCGCTCCCCGGGGGCCGCAACTCGAGACCGTCCATCACGGTCCAGCCCCACGGGGCGATCCCGTTGAACTGGCCGGCGTTCCACGCCGCCACCGCCTGCGGCGGTGCCGAGTCCACCGTCCACACCGCCGAGGAGAAGTCGGCGCTCAGCCGGGTGTCGACCCGCAGCCGGTAGCGCGCCGGATCGATGTGCAGGAGCACGATCCGGGTCCAGCGTCCCTCTCCCGGTGCCGCGATCCGAAGGCTGCCCTGCTCCAGGCCCGGGCGGATCACGGTCCATGCCACGGCGCCGTTGGGACGCGAGGCCGGCCCGTCGGTGCGCCCGCCCCCAAAGGCGAGCAGCGCACCGGCGAGCGCCGTGAGCAGGAGCGTGCGCCAGATGCTCATGGCATCCCGACCGAATTCAGGCCGTCCTTCAACTGCTCCCGCTTCGGATCCACGGCGCGCTTCTCATCATCCGTGAGCCCGGCACGCTTGCCGTAGCCGAGATAGGTGTAGATCAGCTCCTTGATCTGTCCGTACTCCACCGGCGAGAGCCCGGCCGCCTTTGCACCGGCCTCTTCCGGCGGCACCGCGGGCGCTTCCTGGATCGCCTTCTGCGCCGGCGTCGCGGGCGCCGCACCCGGTTTGAGGGTCGCGCACGCCGATTCGGCGTGTTGCTGCAGCTGCATCTGCAGCGGCTGCATCTGCATGGCGATCTGCATCACCTGGTTGTTGTCGCCCTTGTTCGCCGCGTCCTGACCATCCTTGGCCAGCTTCTGCATCTGGGGGTAGGCTGGATCCTGCTGCTGCTTCTCGCTCAAGCAGGTGTAGTAGCGGGTCTGCGGATCCATGCGGACCTCCGCGTCCTTGCGCCGGCGCTCCTCGGCCGCCGCGGCGGCACGGTCTCTCGCATCCTTCTCGGCCTTGAGTCCGAGCAGAAAGTGATCGACCACTGCGCTGGTGATCGTCGGGCCCGGCAGCCTCGCCGGTTGATCGGTGGACTGCGTCGCGGCGGCGGGCGGCGCAACCTTGTCCTTGGCCTTCTTGACCAGGCCGCCGAGCTGGGCCTGCGCGGTGGCCGGGAGGGCGAGCAGCAGCGCCAGACCGACGACGGCGGCGACAGGGCGAGACATGGAACGGCTCCAGGGTTGAGGTTTCAGAAAGAGAAGCTAATCGGTGGCATCACTTCCGGCTCACCTCGCAGTCAGCCTCGTCGGATCTACCTAAGTCGTTGTCGGAATGCGGCTTCAGCGCAGTAAAACCTGCGACTCGAGGTCTCCGTCAGGTAGCCCCTGCCACCCCGATCCGAATCCTTCCAGAGGCACCCCATGGAGCCGCTCGTTCGCCATCGTCGCCGTGCCGTACTCGCGCTGTTGCTGGCTGCGGGCTTGAGCGGGCGAGCCGACGGTCAGTCGCCGGACCCGGGGCGTTTTCAGCCAGGTGCGTTGCTTGAACGGGTGGTCAGTCCGAGTGCCCCGGGACAGGCCTACGCCGTCTACCTGCCCACCCGTTACGACACCACATCGAAATGGCCGCTGCTGATCCTGATGGATCCGCGGGGCCGTGCGATGGTGCCGCTGCGGCTGGTCCAGCGAGCGGCGGAGCGGTACGGGTACATCGTGCTCAGTTCCTACAACACCCGCAGCGACGAACTGGACGACCCGAACGCCGCCGCGGTGAACGCCATGCTCGCCGATGCGCAGCAGCAGCTCGCGATCGACCCGCATCGCCTCTACCTGGCGGGGTTTTCGGGGACGGCGCGTGCCGGCTGGGAATACGGCTACAACCTGGAAGGGAACGTGGCGGGGCTGCTGGGCTTCGGCGCCGGGTTCACGTCGGGCTGGCTACCTCCGACGCCGTTTGCCGTCGGCGCCGAGGCGCCGCTGGTGTTCTATGGCGGCGCGGGGGTGCTGGATTTCAACTACGAGGAGGTGGTGGACCTCGATGCCTACCTGGATTCCCGGGGGGTGCGCCACCACGTGGAGTTCTATCCGGGGCCGCACAGCTGGCCGCCCGCCTCCGTAATGGACGATGCGGTGACCTGGATCGAATTGCAGGCGATGCGGCGGGGCCTGACCGGGAGAAAGGAGGCGTGGATCGATTCGCTCTTTCAGGCTCGCGCGGGGGCGGCGGCCGCGGCCGAATTCGCCGACAATCGGGCCGCTGCATACCGGCTCTACCGGGCGGTGGCGAGTGACTTCCGGGGGCTGCGCGATGTGACGGATGTGGATCGTCTGGCGTCACGGCTCGAGGCGAGCAAGCCGGTGCGTCAGGCGCTCGGCCGTCAACAGAAGGTGCAGCACCGGTATCAGGAGTACTTCGGTGCGCTGCGACGGGTCGTCGCCGATCTGCGGCGGCCCGGGACGACGCTCGAGCTGCCTCGGCTGCTCAAGCAACTGTCCGTGGAACGGCTGCAGCGGGAGGCCACCGACGAGAGTGACAGCGCGGTCGCGATGTCGGCCCGGCGGCTGCTCGAACAGGTGTTCACGTTCTCCTCGTTTTACTGGCCGCGCATCGCGCTGGCCGACGGCAATCCGGCCAAGGCCCTCGTGCTGCTCGACCTTGCGGAGACGATTCACCCCGGCCGCCCGGGTGTCTGCGAGAGCCGGCGAGAGACGCTTCGGATGCTTGGCGAGTCGGATTCTACCAGCGTCGGTGCCTGTCCGACGCCGGCCAGCCCCTGAGTAAGCGTCCGCGGACGGCCCGCCGGGGCGTTCACCGCGAAACGTCCGGAACCGAATCGCGACCCAGCCCGTAGGTGCGTCTCGCCGGAGGCCACCGCCGCTTCCCCTGCCAGGAGGTTCCATGTGCTATCGCCGCGCGTCCGCCGCGGGTGTCTTCCTGCTTGCCATCACCGCGGCTCCCCCGCTGCCGGCCCAGGCGCCGCCCACCATGAAGGTGCCCCTCGAGAGTCAGGCGGCGATGGTGGGGCAGACCATCGGCCTCACGGAACTCTCGGTATCCTACCACCGGCCCTCCGTGAAGGGACGGAAGATCTGGGGCGGACTGGTGCCCTTCGATACGGTGTGGCGGGCAGGGGCTAACCAGAACACGGTGTTTGCCTCGACTTCGCCGTTTACGGTCGGGGGCACGCAACTGCCCGCGGGGCGCTATGGGATTCACATGATCCCGTCCAGCGGAACCTGGACCGTGATCCTCAGCCGGCAGGCCAATGCCTGGGGGAGCTTCAGCTACCGACAGAATGAAGACGCGCTGCGGCTGACCGTGACGCCGAGCGCGGCGGACTTCATGGAGAAGCTGCAGTACAGCTTCGATGAGCCGAGCGACACGGGCGTGACCCTCACGCTGCGCTGGGAGAAACTGGCCGTCCCGATCCCGATCACCGTGCTGGTGAATCGGGTCGTCATGGACAGCCTGCGATCGCAGTTTCGCGACCTCCCCCGCTTCTTCCCTCAGCCCTGGATCGAGGGCGCGCGGTGGGCGCTGCAGCACAACACCGAGCTGGACGTCGCCGAAGCGTGGGCCGATACGGCGGTACAGATCCAGCCCAATTTCGCGGCGCTCAACACCAAGGCGGCGATCCAGGCCCGCCGGGGGAACGCCAGCGGCGCTGCGGCGCTGCGGGCGCAGGCGCTCACCGTCGCGACCGAAGTCGAGGTGAACCTGGCTGGCTACCAGCTCATGAATCAGGGGAAGATGGACGAGGCCCTGGCGATGTTCCGCAAGAACATCAAGGACCATCCGGAGTCCTGGAACACCTACGACAGCTATGGAGAGGCGCTCGCCAAGCAGGGCAATAAGCAGGAGGCGCTGGCCAACTATCGGAAGGCGCTGAGTCTGGCGCCCGAGGGGCAGAAGGCGCGCCTCAACGGGATCATCGCCGGCCTGCGGTGAAGAAGAACATTTGAGCGGCGGAGAGGGCTCGGCGGGAAGACGCGATTCGTATGGGGCGGATACGCCGCACCCTCGGGTGAATTCGCGGCGCTCGACGTTGCGCCGCGAGATACCCTCACTATCCCTTGAACACCTTTCTCCGTGCGGTGGTTTCCTTCTCCAGCCGCCCGCACATCAACTCGCAGAGTCGCAGCACATCGGCGTCAGCCAGCCGGTAGTAGGTGCTGACGCCGTGTTTTCTCCGCACCACGAATCCCGCGCCGTAGAGCATCTGCAGGTGTTTGGAGACGTTCGCCTGCCCGAATCCGGTCGTCTCCAGGATTTCCGTCACAGTCAGTTCCCCATCCTTGAGGGCATGCAGGATCTCGAGCCGCGACGGCTCGGCGAGAGCCTTGAACCGCTCCGCGATGTGGCGGAGCTGTTCCGGGGACAGGTGCCGGGCAGACATGAAGGTTTGCATCACTCCGGAGCAGGTGGCCATAGAAGGATGAATTGAGGGCCGGCAATTCGCCAAGCCACTCGCACCGGCGGCGCCGGCACCCGGGGCTTGACTGCCATACTCTATTACTATATAGTCATACAAGAATTAGCAAGAGTGCAGTCCCTCCCGCCGTCCCGGGGATCACCATGCGCGCTGTCGTCCTGCGGTTGTTCTGTCTGCTGCCGGTGCTCGGCCTCCCGGTTGCCCCGGCGACCGGCCAGGCGCCGCTGAGCCTGCGGGAAGCGCTGGAGCGGGCCGGCCGCTCCGCCTATGCCAACCGGATCGCCGCCGGCCAGCGTGCGGCCCAGGCGGGAGCCGCGCTGGCGCCGTACCGCGGAATTCTCCCCACGCTTCGAGTCGAAAGCGGCTACCTCAAGACCACCGATCCACTCAATGCCTTCGGGTTCACGCTGCGCCAGCGGGCGGTGACCCCTGCCGCCTTTGCGCCGGCCAGTCTCAACGATCCGGATCCGACGGGCAATCTCATGACCGGTCTCGTGGTGGAGCAGCCGCTGTTCAACGCCGACGCCTGGCTGGGCCGCAAGGCCGCCGCCAGCGCCAGCCGGGCCAGCGACGCGTCCGAGCAGTGGACCCGGGCCGGCACCGCGGTCGACGTGGTGCGCGCCTACTGGGGTGCGGTGCTGGCGCAGGAGCAGGTCAAGACCCTGCGGGCCGCCCTGGAAGCGGCTCGTTCGCATGTCCGACAGGCGGAATCGATGGCGAATCAGGGGATGGTTACCCGCTCCGACGCGCTCCTCGCTTCAGTCAAGGCGGGAGAGGTGGAAGCGATGCTGTTGAGCGCGCAGAGTGAGGCCGGCCTGGCACAGCGGGGGCTCGCGGTGCTGATGGGCGATCCCGCGGATACGGCCTTCACCCTTCCCGGATCATTGCCGGAGGCGGAGCGGCTCGCGGGGGCCCGAGTCGTCTCAGCCGACACACGGGAAACCGGGGCGCGCGCGGACGTCGAAGCCGCCGAATCGGCCCGGGAAGCCGCACGGGCAGACGCCCGCCGAGCCACCTCCCTTTATCTGCCGCGGCTCAACGGCTTCGGCCGGATCGACTGGAACACCGCCAACACTCCCTTCGGCGGCCAGAGTGCCTGGACCCTCGGTGTGATGCTGACCTGGACGCCCTTCGCAGGCGCCTCCGAGCTGGCCGAGATCCGCGCGGCGAGGGGCCGGAGCGCATCGGCGCAGGCGATGGCCGAGGCCGCGAGGGCGCAGGCCGGGCTGGAGGCAGTGCGCACGAGTGACGCGCTCGCCGTGGCGCTCGCGAGGATGGAGATCGCCACGCGCAGCGTGGCTCAGGCGGTGGAAGCACACCGGATCGTGGCCCGAAAGTACGACGGCGGGCTCGCGACGGTGACCGAGCTCTTCGATGCCGCCGCGGTCGAAACGGCCTCGGAACTGGGCGACGTCGCGGCGCGCTATGGGGTCATCGTGGCGCTGGCGGAGATGCGGAAGGCGCAGGGGCTCGATCTCTCGCCCCTGCAGGACCTCGAGAACTAGGTGACGATGATGACGCGGATCCATGGCGCGACGCTGTTCTTTGCAATGGTGCTGGCCGGCTGCGGCGGCGGTGAAGCAGGCAAGCCGAGGCCGGAACCTGCGGCGGCCTCCGGCGGGGAGCCTGTCACGGTGCGGGACACCGTGATCACGGCGACCTTCGAGGCGGCCGGCGTGGCCGAGCCGATCGGGCGGGCGACCCTGAGCACCAAGCTCATGGGGACCGTGACCGAGGTCCTGGTGCGGGAGGGTGATCGCGTAAGCCGCGGACAATTGCTCGCCCGCATCGACGCACGTGACGTCGATGCCAAGCGGGCCCAGGTCGACGCTGGGATCGCGGCGGCGGAAGCGATGTACCAGGATGCCCGCACCCAGGCCGACCGCTTCCGGGCCCTCTACGCCGACAGCGCGGCGACCCGCTATCAGCTCGAGCAGGTGGAAACCGGGCTCGCCCGGGCGGACGCCGGGCTCAGCGCCGCGCGTGCCTCGAGGGCCGAGCTGGATGCGGTCGGGGCATACGCCGACATCCGGGCGCCGTTCGGCGGGGTGGTCACCCAGCGATTCGTCGATCCGGGCGCCTTTGCTGCGCCCGGTGCCCCGATCCTCGAGGTGCAGGACGCCTCGCGCCTCCGGGTGAGCGTGACGGTGCCACCGCGGGTGAGCGCGGCGCTCCGGAAGAGCATTCCGCTGGACGCCAGCATCGAGGGCCGTCCCGTCAGCGCGGTGCTCGAGGGCGCCGTGCCGGCGCCCAACGGGGCGGTGTACACCGTGAACGCGATCGTGCAGAACCCGAAGGGAGAGTTCCTCCCCGGCAGCGCCGCGACCATCCGGATCCCCGACGGGACCCGCAGCGCGATCGTTGTGCCGGCGAGCGCGCTGATTCAGGAGGGCGACCTCACCGGCGTTCGAGTGAAGACGGCCGGTGGCAGCGAATTGCGGTGGGTGAAGGCCGTTCCACTCGGGACGGAGCCTCGGGTCGAGGTCCTCTCCGGCCTGAAGTCGGGTGACGTCATCCTCGACGGGAGCCACTGACCATGGGCTTCGCCGGACGGCTGGCCAGCCGGTTCCTGCATTCCAAGCTCACACCGCTGGTGACGATCGCGTCGCTGGCGGTGGGGCTGATCGGTATCCTGGCGACACCGCGCGAGGAGGAACCCCAGATCTCGGTGCCGATGATCGACGTGATCGCGGCATTGCCGGGCGCCACCCCGGCCGAGGTCGAGAATCTCATCACCCGGCCGATCGAGCAGCGGATGTGGGAGATCCCGGCGGTCGAGCATGTGTACTCGATGGCCGGCGAGGGTTACACCCTTGTCACGGTGCGATTCAAGGTCGGTGAGGACCAGGAACGGAGCGTCACCCGGGTCCACGCCAAACTCTTCGCCGACATGGACCGGTTGCCGCCCGGCTCGCTGCCGCCGCTGGTGAAGCCGCATTCGATCGACGACGTGCCGATCCTGACGCTGACGCTCTCCTCCACCCGCTACGGCTCCAACGAGCTGCGGCAGATGGCCACCCAGCTCCAGGACGAGATCCGCACCGTGCCCGGACGTCGCGGAGACTTCGGTCATCGGCGGTCAGCCGCGGCAGATCCGGGTGGACCTCGACGCGCCGCGGCTCGCGGCGGCCGGCGTGACTCCCGGCGAGGTCGCGATGGCGCTGACCGGGGCGAACGCCCGGGTCGAAGCGGGAGAGTTCGCCAGCGGGGGCTCGGTGTATCGGGTGCAGGTCGGTGCGGCTCTCAAGCCGATGCGGCCGACGTCGCTGGGGTCGTGGTCAGTTCCCGCGGCGGTTCCGCCGGTCTACCTCAGGAACGTGGCCCAGGTCCGCGAGGAATTCGGCGAGCGGACTGACTACGTCACCTACGCGACCCGGGACTCCGGCTCCGCCAGCGCGGTCACCATCAGCATCGCCAAGCGGAAAGGCGCCAACGCCACCGACGTCGCCCGCCAGGTGCTGGAGCGGGTGGAACAGGCGCGCGCGCGACTCCTTCCCGCGGATGTGTCGGTGGCCGAGACCAGGAACTACGGAGAGACCGCCCGCGAGAAAGCGAGCGAACTGATCCTCCACCTCGGCATCGCCACGATGTCGGTGACCCTGCTGATCTGGCTCTTCCTGGGCTGGCGTGAGGCGGTCGTGGTACTGGTCGCGGTGCCGGTCACGCTCGCCCTGACGCTGTTCAGCTACTACGCGCTGGGCTATACCCTGAACCGGATCACCCTGTTTGCGCTGATCTTCTCGATCGGCATTCTGGTCGACGACGCCATCGTGGTGGTGGAGAACATCTATCGCCATATCGCGATGGGCGGGAAGGATCCCGCCATGGCGGCGGTGGAAGGGGTCGACGAGGTCGGCAACCCGACCATTCTCGCGACCTTCACCGTGATCGCGGCGATCCTGCCGATGGCCTTCGTCCGCGGACTGATGGGCCCCTACATGCGGCCGATCCCGGTCGGGGCGAGTGTCGCGATGCTCGCGAGCCTCGCGGTCGCGTTCGTCATCACGCCGTATCTCGCCTACCGGCTGCTCAAGGGGCACGTCCAGCAGAGCGAGGGGGTCCACGGCGCGGAAGGCGGAGACCCCGAGCACCGGTTTCAGCCGGTTCTACGACCGTCTCATGAGTGGCCTCATGGACCGGCCGCGACGGCGGATGGCTGTTCTACGGCAGCGTGGTGCTGCTGCTCTTCCTCTCGATGGGGCTGGTGGCCGCGCGGATCGTCCAGGTGAAGATGCTGCCGTTCGACAACAAGTCGGAGTTCCAGGTGATCCTCGATCCGCCGGAGGGGACCACGCTGGAGGGCAGCGCCGCGCTCGGCGCTGAGGTGGCGGCCTACCTGCGCAACGGTACCGGAGGTACGCAACACCCAGGTGTATGCCGGGACCGCAGCGCCGTTCAACTTCAACGGCCTGGTCCGGCACTACTTCATGCGCAGCGGCGCCAACGTGGCCGACGTGCAGGTGAACCTGGTCGGCAAGGGAGAGCGGTCTCGACAGAGTCACGCGATCGCGGTCGCGGTCCGCCCCGCCGTCGACTCGATCGCCCGGCGCTACGGGGCGAGCGCCAAGATCGCGGAGATCCCTCCCGGTCCGCCGGTGCTCTCCACCCTGGTGGCCGAGGTCTACGCGGGGACGGACAGCGCGCGGCTGGCGGCGGCGACCCAGGTGAAGCGGGTCTTCGAGTCGACGCCTGGCGTCGTGGATGTGGACTGGACCGTCGAGGCTCCGCAATCACGGCTGAGTCTGCGGGTGGACCGCTCCCGCGCCGCGGCCGCCGGGGCGAGCGTCGAGCAGATCGTGCAGACGGTCTACCTGGCCGAATCGGGCAACCCCGCCGGCCGGGCGGAATCCGGCACGGCGCGCGAAGGGATCGCGATCGTGCCGCGGTTGCCGCTGGCCCGGCGGTCGACCGCCGAGGCGCTGCTTTCGATTCCGATCCCGACGCGGATGGGGCCGCAGCCGCTGGGGCGGTTCGTCACCATCGATTCGACTCTCCGGGATCAGGCTCGGTACCGCCGCGACCTCCGGCCGGTGATCTACGTGACCGGCGACGTCGCCGGCAGCATCGAGAGCCCGGTCTATGCGATCCTCGGGATGAACCGCGCCCTGGACACGATCCGGGTGGCGGGAGCGGAAATCCATCGCTACAACGCGGTGCAGCCCGACCGGCTGGACGAAACCGCGATCAAGTGGGATGGCGAATGGCAGATCACCATCGAGGTGTTCCGCGATCTCGGCCTGGCCTTCGCGGCGGTGCTGCTGCTCATCTACGTGCTGGTGGTCTGGTGGTTCGAGTCGTTCACCATCCCGCTGGTCATCATGGCCCCGATTCCGCTGACGCTGGTGGGCATCCTGCCGGGCCACGCGATCACCGGGGCGTTCTTCACCGCGACCAGCATGATCGGCATGATCGCGCTGGCCGGGATCATCGTGCGGAACTCGATTCTGCTGGTGGACTTCATCCAGCTCGCGGAGGAACGGGGTACGCCCCTCCGCCAGGCGGTGATCGAGTCCGGCGCAGTCCGGTTCCGGCCCATCGCGCTGACGGCCGCCGCCGTCGTCGTCGGCGGACTCGTCATGGTGCTCGATCCGATCTTCCAGGGACTCGCGGTGGCGCTGATGAGCGGGGCGATCGTCGCGACGCTGCTGACGATGGTGGTGGTGCCGCTGCTGTACTGGGAGCTGATGAAGCGGAATGACGAGGGAGGGAGTCAGACATGAAGCTGCTGCTGGTGGTGTATACCGGCCCGAACCCCCGCGCCGTGGCGGAACTGCTCGACCGCAATCGCATTGCGGGGTATACCTGGTACGCACCGGCGCACGGGTCCGGCCGGACCGGTCGCCATGAGGGCACGCGCGCCTTTCCCGGGGAAGAGACGATCTACTTCTCGATGGTCCCGGACGAGGCCGCCACTCAGGTGCTGCCGGCACTCACGGCCTGGCAGCAGACGGCGCCGGAGGGGGAACGACTCCACGCTGCCCTGATGCCGGTGGACAATTTCATCTAGGAGGAACTTTGCATGTGCAATGAGGCCGTCATCCGGCGCATCGCCGGAACATTCATCCTGCTGTCACTGGCCCTGGGGTGGTGGGTGAGCCCCTACTGGTTCCTGTTCACCGCCTTCGTGGGTGTGAATCTGATTCAGTCCACGATCACCGGCTTCTGCCCGCTCGAGCGCATCCTGGGCCGGTTCGGATTGTTTGGCTGCCGCCCGCGCACTTCTTGAAGTCCGGCCGGTGGCCACCAGAATTCCGGCCGGTGTTCAGGGGGATTCACCAGCGGTGGCCCAGGTGCTGTGGTGAGCAACGTGAAGGCAACTCGTCAACGTAGTCGAAGGAAGGTGCCATATGTCGCAGGGAACACGTACTCTCGTCGCCGGAGGCTTCGCGCTCGCGCTCGGCCTCCTGGCGTGCAGTGATTCGAACAGTCCCTCAGGCTCGGTGCACTCGCTGACCGCCGCTCAGGCCGACTCGATGGGCGAACTCGTCGCCACCGATGCCGGCGAACTCGCCGACGCGTCCGCATTCGATGCGGTCAGCGCGATCCCGCTATCGCCCCGCACCGGGGCAGGGCCGTTCAGCGCACCGTGCACACCCACCCTCGGTCCGCTGCCGGTCGTCAACAGCGATGGAGATGCCGTCCCCGATTCGCTGCGGTTCAGCTACGCCTGCAGCTTCACCCGCGGGGCGATGACCCACACGCTGGCGGGGCTGATCGATGTGATCGACCCGGAGCCCACGGTCACCGGATACGCGATGCGGTCGGTGTTCACGAATTTCGGACGGACGATGCAGAACAGCGTGACCCAGCGCACGACCTCCGCGATCTACAACGGGTCCCGTCAGGTGGGCGCGACCGCGGATACCCTGGGGCACACGCTCACCCAGTTCACCACCTCGTACACCTACGGCGCGGGACAGACGGCGACCCACGTCCGCGACTGGATCGCCAAGTTCACTGCCGACGTACCGGGCTCGATCCTCCTCGGCAATCCGCTGCCCGCCGGCGACGTGGCGATCAACGGCACCTCGGACTGGACCAAGAACGCCCGCTCCTGGAACGCGGCCGTCACCACGGTGACCCCGCTGCACTACAACCCCGCCTGTGCCGAACCGCCGCGGTTCGATGCTGGCGAGCTGAACCTGGTGGTCACCCGCGACGGGAACGCGAGCGACGTCACCATCCAGTTCCCCTCCTGCGGACAGTACACGGTCACCCGAACGGCCGTCCCCGCGACCTGACGGGCGCCGCTGTTGCGCGGTTTATCGGCGGGGGGGGCGGTGGCCCCTCCCGCCTTCGTTTCGTCCGGCGCAGGTGCCGTCCGGCGCATCGGGGAAGGTCGTGGTGTGACCCAGGTCACGACTTAACAACCGCTCGGGATCCGCATCCGCCGGGGTGGAAGCTGGCCGAAGGGAACACCCCCACAAGGAGCACCCGGTATGTCGCATCCCCCGATCAAGCTCGGTGTCGCGCTGCTCGCGGCGCTGGCCATGACGCTCGGCGCCTGCAGCGATAGCAGCGGACCATCCAGCAGCTCCCTCAATGCGCTTTCACAGGTGCAGGCCCAGGACCTGGGCCAGGACGTCGCCGAAGATGCCGACGAGCTGGCGGATGTCTCCTCGTTCAATACGGTGACCGGTGTGAGCTTCTCGACGATGGCATACACCGGGCCCCGCGGGTTCTCGATTCCTCCGGCACCCTGCGTGACAATCACCCCGGTCCCGCTGGTCAACAGCGACGGGGACATCGTGCCCGACTCGGCCCGGTTCGACTACGGCGGCTGCGTCTTCACCCGTGCCAACGGCCAGATCATCGATTCGCTGAGCGGCACGATCGACTACCTCGACCCGCAGCCGAGCGTCGTCAGCTTCGGCGTCCGTCATGTGTTCACCAATTTTGCGCTCAAGCGGGTGAACACGCCGTTCCCGCTGCGCAGCTTCGTTGCCGTGAAGAGCGGAACCCGCGAATGGGGCGCAAGCCCCGACACCCTGGGTCACACGATCACCGGCTTCGTCACCCAGGTGACCCATGCCAGCGGCCGCGTCGCGACCCATACCCGCGACTGGGTGGGCCACTTCATCGCCACCACGCCGGGCACCATCGGGCTGGATCTCCCGCTTCCCGCCGGCGCGTGGACCGTCCAGGGAACCGGAAGCTGGTCGACCGCCAACCGCAGCTGGAGCGTGGTGACCTCGACGCCGACGGCGCTCGTCTACGATCCGACCTGCACCGTCTCGCCGCGGTTCACTGCCGGTCGCATCGACCTGATCGTGACCCGCAACGGCGAAATCACCAACGTGCAGATCGACTTCACCGGCTGCGGGCAGTATCTGGTGACCCGGACGCTGGGTGGGACGACCTGAGCGGGCCGGGCGATCTCAGGAAGTCGGCCGCGACGGGAAGGAATCGGGAGGTGAGAAGTGAGCAGGGCTGCATCCTTCTCACTTCTCACCTTTTGTATCGCACCGCCTGCCGCGCGGCGACCGATCCCCTTCCGGATTCAGGGCGGTGCGATCAGGCTTGGGGCAACGTTCTTCACCGCGTCGCCGTGGCGCGGTTGGCGATAGAGGCCTCGGGCCAGTAGGGGGAATCCATGAACATCGCGATCATCGGTGCGGGTGCCGTCGGTGGCAATCTGGCCCGCGGCTGGGCGAAGCGCGGACATGCAATCGTCTTCGGTGCCCGGGACCCCAAGGGGGCGAAGCTCGCGCCGCTGCTGGCCGAACTGGGCGGTGCGGCACGGGCTACGACGGTGGCGGACGCGGTGCGGGATGTCGAGGTGGTGGTGCTGGCGACCCCCTGGAGTGGCACGCTGGAGCTGGTGGCCGGGCTGGACCTCCGCGGCAAGGTGGTGATCGACGCCACCAATCCGCTGGCGCCCAACCTGGCGGGACTGGCGGTGGCCGGTGACACCTCGGGCGGGGAAGAGGTTGCCAGGGCGGCGCCAGGTGCCCGGGTGGTGAAGTGCTTCAATACCACCGGGGCGAACAACTTCCTGGCGTCCACCTACCCCGGTGGAGCAGTGACCATGCTGTACTGCGGAGATGACGCGGCCGGCAAGGCGATGGTGCGGGCGCTGGGAGAGGACCTCGGCCTGGCCATGGTTGATGCGGGGCCGCTGGTCCGGGCCCGCCTGCTCGAACCGTTCGCCTTGCTCTGGATCACGCTGGCCTACTCCCAGGGGATGGGTCGGGAGATCGCCTTCCGGCTGGAGCGGCGGTAGGGCGGCCCGGGCGGTGGGGGGCGATCGGGGCGGGCCATTGGCCCGCCCCTACGCTATATTCCCGCCCGTCCAAAGCTGTCCCCCGTGACCCCTGATTTGGGAGTATGCATGCGATCCCTGGCCATTCCGGCCCTCTTTGCGGTTTCCGTCCTGGCGCTGGGCTGCGACCAGCAGGCGGGCGGCGCCGGCAGCTCCAAGCTCGCCTCCGCTGACGATACCGTCAGCTACATCCTCGGCTACAAGATGGGCGAGAACCTCAAGCAGCAGTCGGTGCCGGTGAAGCCCGATCTGATCTTCCTCGGGCTCAAGGAGGGCATGGCGGGCAGCGCCGCCAAGTTCACCGATTCGGTGATGCAGTCCAGCATGATGGCCTTCCAGGTCCGCATGATGGGCATCCAGCGGCAGAAGGATTCGGTCGCCGGCCTGGAGAACACGAGCACCGGCGAGAAGTTCCTCGCCGACAACAAGGGGAAAGACGGCGTGAAGACCACGGCCAGCGGGCTCCAGTACAAGGTCCTCAAGGAGGGCACCGGCCCCCGTCCGACCAAGACCAACACGGTCACGGTCCATTACAAGGGCACCCTGCTCGACGGCAAGGAGTTCGACAGCTCCTACAAGCGCGGACAGCCCGCCACATTCCCGCTCAATCAGGTGATTCCGGGCTGGACCGAGGGCGTCGCCCTGATGAACGTCGGCTCGAAGTACGAGTTCTGGATCCCGAGTGCGCTGGCGTACGGGCCCCAGGGTTCGCCGCCGACCATTCCGCCCAACGCGACGCTGCATTTCGAGGTCGAGCTGATTTCATTCAAGTAAGCACGCGGCCGCCGCCGCGAGCTCATCCCGAGTGAGTGCCACGAGCGAGGGATCTACTCAAGCAGAGTAGGTCCCTCGTTGCACTCGGGGTGAGTCGCCCGCGCGGCTTCACCGGGTTGGCGCGATCAGGGCAGCCGCACCCGTTCGATGCGACGGGTCTTGCTCGGCGCGTTGTACACTCCCATCTGGATGATGGCGCCGGCGCCCGCCGCATGCACCGCGGCTCGCAGCTCAGCCGGGCTGCTCACCGACCTGCCCTCCACCGACACGATGACATCGGGGCCGCCCTGATCGGGCTCGGCAATCTGGTCGGCGCATGGCCCCTCGGGATCCACGGCCGTGACGACCAGCCCGCGGACGCCCCCCTCTTCCCCGGCGGCGACGGTCAGTCCCAGCCCCGCGACGGCGGTCCGGCCCTCGTCGGCCTCGGCGGGGGCGCGCTCAGCTTCGGCGAGGGTGCCCTCCGCCGACGGCGCCTCCTGCAGCCGGACGTGCAGCGTCCGGTGGGCGCCGCCCTTGCGGGCGACCTCGATGGCGACGTCGTCACCGGGCTTCCGGAAGGCGACCGCCTGCTGCACCTGGCCGACGTAGTCGACCGGCTTCCCGTCCACGGCCACGATCACATCACCCTGCTCGAGCCCGGCCTTCCGCGCCGGGGAATCGGCGTCGCCGATGTCCTCGACCACCACCCCCCGGACATCGACCAGCCCCACATACGCCGCGTCGGTCTCGGTCGCGTCCTTGACCCGCACGCCGAGGGCTGCGCGGTGGACCTTGCCGCCATGGGCGAGCTGGTCCATCACCTGCCTGACGAGATTGACCGGAATCGCGAAACCATACCCGGTGTAGAAGCCGGTTTCGCTCGCGATGGCGCTGTTGATGCCGATGACCTCGCCCCGCACGTTCACCAGCGGACCGCCGGAGTTGCCGGGATTGATCGCCGCGTCGGTCTGGATGAAATCCTGGATGCTCCGATCGGTCTGATTGGGGAGCTGCAGGGTGCGGCCCTTGGCGCTGATGATCCCCGAGGTGACGGTGAACGAGAGGTTCTCGCCCAGCGGATTGCCGACTGCGAGCACCCACTCCCCGACCCGGCTGTTATCGCTGTTGCCCAGCACCGCGGGGGTGAGTCCATGGGCGTCGATGTGAATCAGCGCGACGTCCGTGGTGGGGTCGGTGCCGAGCACCTTGGCGACGAACTGGCGGTGATCGAGCAGGCGCACCGTGACCCGGTCGGCGTCATCCACGACGTGGGCATTGGTGAGAATGTCACCATCGGCCGAGACGACGAAGCCCGAGCCCGAGCCGCGGGAGAGCTCCGGCTTCTCGGGTTCACCAGGCATGCCGCGGAAGAAGGGTGCGAACTCGCGCGGGATCTCGGGACGAGCGACCCGCTTCTCCCGGTGGGTGCTCTCGATGTATACCACGCTCGGCTTGACCCGCTCGGCGATCGAGGCGAACGCGTCGCTCAGGCCGGTGAGTGCCCCGAGATCGGGCGCAGGGGCGGTCGTGGTCGTGGCGGCCGCCATCGGCTGGGCGGCGGAGTGACGGGGGAGATTGAAGACTCCGGCGATGAGCAGGCCGGAGGCAAAGGCGGCAGCCACCATTGCGGTGACGCTACGAGGCCAGATACGGGACATGCGCTCCTCCAGAGCAGATGCGCCACCCGAGTCAAAGTGTCTCCTGCGGGTCAGGTTGACCGACACAATGACCTGAGGGCGCCTGTGGCGGGCGCCAAGTCACGGAAATCCGCGGGGTTGCGGCGCCCGGAGGAGGCGGAAGGGCAGGCGCTGTGCCAGCGCTCGGCTAGAAGCTCACCTTGGTGATGCGGCCCGCGGGACCGACCAGCCAGCCGTTGCGGCGGCTCGCGAAGCCGACGCTCCAGTAGCTCAGGGTATCCAGGGCGGTCCAGGTCCGGCCGTCGTCGGCGGACCAGCTGGCGCCACGGGGGCCGACGGCGACCACGGTGGCCGGGGTGCCGGGAACGTAGGCGGCGCCGAAGATCGCGCCGGGAAAGGAGGGGTGGCCTCCTTTCGACCAGGTGCGGCCGCCATCGTGGGTGATGACCACATTGTCGGTGACGCCGCTGGTGTCGGCGATGTCGCCGCCGACCGCGATCCCGTCACGGGCGTTGCGGAACCCGATCGAGGTATGCCCCGTGGTGCTGGTGCCCTGGACGATCGGGGTGGTGAAGCGCTGCCAGGTCGCGCCGCGATCGGGAGTGTACAGCACGTGCGCTTCGGTGCCGGCTCCGGTCGCCACCCAGGCGTTCCTGCTTCCCTCCGTAACGAGGCAGGTGCCGCTGGCCGCAAAGGCGCCTTCCCCCTTGGTGGCGCCGTCGAGATAGCGCTGTTCCCAACGCTGGCCGCTGTCGGCGGTAACCAGATAGGGGAACCGGCCGTCGACGTTGTCGCTCCATGCGATCCCGCTCTTCCGGTCCCAGAAGGCGAAGCAGTCGTAGAAGGCGGTGCTGTCCCGGTTGATGAACTGCAACTGCCAGTCGAGGCCGCCGTCGCTGGTCCGGTAGATTCGGGAGGCGGGTCCGTTGCCCGAACTGAGCAGGTAGGCCTCGAGCCCGCTGACGCCATGCACGTCGCGGAACTCGAGCGTCTCGGCCCCCGCCACGACTCCGGTACGCCACGAGCGACCTCCGTCGAGACTGACCCCGTAGGTGCCGCCGGTGCCGCTAACCCAGACGATGTTGTCGCTCACGACGCTCACCGCCTGCAGCCGCTGGCCGGTGCCGGAAACGAGGTCCTGCAGGGTGACGCCGGTGGGAGAGGTCCGGGCCGGCGGCAGCTCCACCGGCTTGGGCTTCTCCGGCTTGGGCGTCGGGTAGCCGCAGGCGAGGGCGAGGAGCGCGAAGATTGCTGCGAACGGGCGAAGGGACATCAGGGATCTCTGCCTGTAGGGAATACAATGATCCGGGCGCGCGTGCCATCTAATGACGCTTCCTGAAGTATCAGCAGCACTCGCCGGTCGGCGCCACCCATCTTTCCGAGGCGGGCGGTGGGCAATGGTCCTGGCCGCCGCGGGCTGCTTCGAGGGTCGACGGGCTGCCTGTATGACGCGCCGGATCCGCCCTTTCAGGGCACCACCGATGTGATTCTCGACTTCGTCCAGCGCCACACCCTGCCTGCGCCGTTCCCTCCTCCCGTCTCGATCACGGCGAGCGAAGACTCTTCATGAGTTGAGCGCGGCCAGCGCCGCAACCTCCTCGCGGTGAATCTCCCGCAGCCGGGCACTCAGGTCGTTGCGGAGCTCGGTTGCCAGCGTCGAAGTGAGTGGGAACTGCTTCCGGACCTCACTTGCCAGTCGATCGAGCCGCTCCCAGGTGGCGCGGATGTCGGCGATGGATCCGCCGCTGCGGGAAATCCCCTCCTTCCGCTTGAGCAGCTCACGCGCTTCCCTGAACTGGGCGATGCCGTCGGGGAGCGCCGCATCCGCGAGCGCGGTCCACCTGAGGCCGAGCGCGGCATACCGCTCTGCGGATTCATCGAATCCCGCTAGGTGGAGGCCTTCCGCGAAGATGGTCCGGCAGAGCCCGCCGCCACCATGACATTCGATGTATTCATAGAGCGCGGTCAGCGCGGTCCACATCCGGCCGCCGGGCGGGAACTGCTGAGCCCAGCTTTCCTTGTTTGTTCCCACTATCCGGTCGGCCAGCTCCTCGAAGGCGTCGAGCCGGAAGTTGCTCATCTTCGCCCGGGCGAGCGCCGTCGCGCAGCTCTTCAGCGCGTCCCGGGTCTGCGATGCGAGCGTTGGCGGTTTGCCGGTGCTCTTGCCGGTCGCGCGCTCGAGCCAGAGCAGCCGGTTCCGCTGCTTGGCGATGCGCTGCCGGGCGATACCGAGGTCGCGCAGGGGGATCGTGACCGGCGCGGGGCCCAGGTCGCCGATGAGTGCCGAGTCACCCGCGATGGAGTAGACGGTGAGGACGTGATACCCGCCGCCGGAGAATCGCGCAGGTGCGGCGCGATGCGGCAGGTGGGCGAGATCCACCCAGGCGACGACAACGTGGCCCTGGTCGAGCGCCTCTCGCAACTGCTGCTCGCCCACCTTTGTCGAGGTAGATTCCTTGACCACTGCACGGAAGCCGAGTCGCTTCGCGGCCTCGATGAAGTAGGCCTGCTCGTCGGCCCAGAGGTGGCGTCCGGCGAGGAAGAGGGTGGCAAGATCTTCCTTCTCATAGATGAACGAGAAGACTCCGGCGCCGATACCACCGGCGAGGACGAACAGGAGCGGCTCGGAGAGGTCCACGCCCGCCTGGCGGAGCAGGATGCGGAGCGCGGTCGTGGCAGGCAGTCGGCCGGAGAGGTGGGCGGTCACGCGGGTACGATATGACGAGTGTCCAGGGGGCGCCACCCTCTTCCGCAGGGCGCTGGAGACCGTACCTTGCAGCGTGCCCACCCCGGTTCTCATGCGACGCTGGTTGTATCATCTCCTCCCCGCGCTGACGGCGATACAGCTCCTGCTCGGCGTGGTGCTCTCCGTTCGCGGCTTTCCGTACTACGGCTCATCGCTGGTGTCCAACGCGCCACTCTGGGAGAGTCCGGTCGCGCTGGCGCATCTGCCCGGCGTGGCGCTGCTGGCGGCGGCCGGGCTGTGCTGTGGCTTTCGCAACGGGCTGGTACTCGGCCCGAAGGTCTCCGCGGGGCACATCCGGATGGACCTGGCCGGCGTCCTGATCCTCGCGATCACCAACTGGGCGGTCTGGCTGCTGGTCCTTACGGCGGGCATGGGCGGGTGGCACCTGCAGTCTCGTCGCGGAGCTGGAGGAGGCGCCCCGCTGGGAGAGGAGACGCATGAAGATCGCCGCGGTGGGTGAGTGCACCATCGACCGGTACCTCGACCAGGGGATCGAGAGCGTCGGCGGGATCTCACTCAACTTCGCGATCCAGGCGAAGCGCGCCGGCGCCGAGCAGGTGGCGCTGCTCTCGTGCACCGGGAGCGACGCAGGACACGACGCGGTGCTGACGCGCCTCGCGCGGGCGGGAATTGACACAAGCCACATGCATCGGAGCAGGGGCGCAACAGCCTCACAGACGATCCGGATCGCTGCCGGCGGCGAACGGATCTTTCCGCGTGGCGGTTACACGCCGGGCGTCCTCGCGGAGTTCCGCCTGAGTGACGATGACCTCGCCTTCCTGGGCGGGTTCGACATCGTCGCGGTTCCGGTATTCCGGCAGCTCGCGTCGCTCTCCGACGCGATCCTGCGTGCTCCGGATCTCCCCGCGGCGCGGGTGGCCGATCTGCTCGATGGGGAGGACCTCGGCCCCAGTCTCGCAGGCATCGATCCATTCCTCGAGGTCTTCGACCTCCTCTTCATCAGCGGTGGAGAAGCGATGGTCGGGCGACTCCAGCCCCGCTCCAGGCACACCCGTACCCTCCTCGTGGTGACCCACGGCGCCGCCGGCAGCAGCGCGCTGGTGAGGGGGCGCCGCTACACCGAGCCAGCGGTCGCCGTCCCTCCCGAGCAGCTCGTCGATAGCACGGGCTGCGGCGATGCCTTTCAGGCTGGTTTCGCGGTCGCCTGGTTCCGCGATCGCGATGTCGCGGCCGCACTGGATGCCGGTGCCAGGCGCGCGGCCGAGGTCATCCGGCACCTGGGCGCGACGGTGACCGGGGAATGACCCGCTTCCGCGCTCTCTTCCCGATGTCCCGGCCGGTGATCGGCATGATCGCGCTTCCGCCGATGCCGGGGTACCCGGGGTTCACCTCGATCGATGCGCTGGTCGAGGTCGCGCTCGCCGACCTCGATGCCCTGGAGCGCGGCGGGGTCGATGGCGCCCTGATCGAGAACGACTTCGACCAGCCGCATACGATGGTGGGCGGTCCCGAAATTCACGCGGCGATGGCCCGGGTGACCCGCGAGGTGGTGGCCCGCGCCCGGGTGCCGATCGGCGTGGAGGTGCTGCTCAATGACTGGCGCGCCTCGCTGGCGATCGCCGCGGCGACCGGGGCGCGCTTCATCCGAATGGACTTCTTCGTGGACCGGGTGATGACCAAGTGCGGCCCGTTCGAGCCGGAGCCGGCCGCGGTGCTCGCCTACCGGGAGCGGCTCCGTGCCCAATCGGTGCTGCTCTTTTCCGACCTGCAGGTGAAATACAGCACCCCGATCGGCGGGCCGAAGCCGCTGGCGCAGTCGGCGCGCGAAGCCGAACTGGCCGGCGCCGATGCGGTAATCGTGACCAGCGACCAGACCGGGATCGGACCCGCGCCCGATGACCTTCTGGCCGCACGCGCCGGCGGGCTGCCCATCCTGATCGGCAGCGGACTCACCCCCGAAAACGCCCCGCGGCTGATGCCGCTCGCCGACGGCGCGATCGTCGGCACCTCCCTGCGGAGCGGACCCGAGGCCACCGATCGGGTGGTCGCCGCGCAGGTGACCCGCCTGGTCGCCGCGGTGCGCTCGGCGTGACGGCGACTCCGTCTCTCAAGCGCCAGCTCGGCCTCGCGGCAGTCGTTGCCATCGTCGCCGGTGACATGCTCGGCTCCGGGGTGTTCTTCACCCCGGGCGAACTGGCGGCACTGGCCCAGCATCCCTGGCAGGTTCACTTCATCTGGGCCCTCTGCGGGCTGATCACCCTCTGCGGCGCGCTGACACTCGCGGAGCTGTGCCGGCTGCTGCCGTTCGCGGGGGCGAGCTATCACATCCTGCGTGAGGGATTCGGGCCCTTCTGGGGATTCCTGCTGGTCTGGCTCGAACTGTGGGTCAGTGGACCCGGCTCGGTGGCAGGGATCGCAATCGTCTTCGGCGAGTTCATGCATCGCATGCTCGGTGCGGACAGCGGCGTCACGCCGGTCTGGTGGGGCGCCGCGGCGATCGCGTTCTTCGCGGGCGTCAATCTCGCCGGCGTGAAGTGGGGCGGCTGGATGCAGGTGCTGGTGACCACGGTGAAGGTGGGTGGCATCGTGGCGCTGATCGCGGGAGCATTCCTTTTCGTCCCTCATGCGGCCGGCACCGAGGCCGGCGACTACCTGCCGACGCCCGCGACGGGCGGCGATGGCAACCTGCTCTCCTTCTTCCGATTCACCGGTCTCGGCGTCGCGGCGGTGCTGTTCACCTACGACGGGTGGATCGACGTTTCGCACGTCGCGGGCGAGGTGCGGCGCCCTGAGCGCGATCTGCCGCTTGGCCTTGGGTTCGGCGTGGGCATGCTGATCCTGCTCTACCTGGTGGTGAACGTCGCCTACCTCAGGGTGGTGCCGCTCGGGGCGATGCGGCAGGCGCCGACCACCGTCGCCGCGACGGTGGCCACCGCCGCCTACGGTCCCCGCGGCGGCCCGCTGCTCAACCTGCTCATGCTGGTGTCGATCTTTGGCGCACTCGGTGGGCTGGTGATGACCCTGCCGCGGCTCTTCTACACCCTGGCGGCGGCGCACATCGGGTCGTCAGCCGGTGCGCTGCGGTGGTTCTTTGCCCGGCTAGGCAGGGTGTCGCCGGGGACCGCCGTACCGGTCGGCGCGATCGTCTTCACGGCCGCCACGTCGATCGCGGCCCTGGCATTCTTCGGCTCGTTCTCCCGGCTGGTCAACTTCTTCGTGGTGCCGTGGCAGCTCGCGAACATCCTGATGGTGGCGGCGATCTTCCGCCTGCGGCCGAGGAGCGCGCAAGACACCGGCTACCGGACGCCCGGCTACCCATGGACGCCGTTGGTGTATATCGTGGTGATGGCCGGCTTCCTGGTGAGCGCGGTGGTGTACCGGCCGGTCGAGACGCTCATCGGCGTCGGACTCACCGCGACTGGCGTGCCGGTCTACCTCTGGCTCAGCCGGAGCGGCACGCCGACCACATTCACTGAGGGTCCCGCCGTCGAGTGAGCGGGGCCGATCCCTCAATGGGCTACCGCTACTTCATCTGCGACGTGTTCACCGATACCCGATTCGGAGGGAACCAGCTGGCGGTGCTTCCCGCGGCCACCGGGCTGTCCGATCGGCAGATGCAACAAGTCGCCCGGGAGTTCAACTTCGCCGAAAGTACGTTCGTGTTCCCCGCCGAGCAGGGACATACCCGCCGGGTGCGGATCTTCACCCCCACAATGGAAGTCCCCTTCGCCGGACACCCGAATGTCGGTACCGCTTTCGTGCTGGCCAAGGCGGGCGAGTTCGGTGCGATCGACTCGACCATCACCGTGACGTTCGAGGAAAAGGCGGGGCTGGTGCCGGTCACGATCGAGCGGCGGAGCTCATCCTTCCAGTGTGAACTCTCCGCGCCGCAGTCGCTCTCTCTCGGCAAGACGGTTTCGGTGGAAGCACTCGCGGCGGCCGTTTCGCTTGAGCCGAAGGACATTGTCATCACCACCCACCCACCGCAGGTGGCGTCAGTGGGGCTGCCGTTCCTGATGGCCGAGGTCAGGGACCGTGCGGCGCTGGCCCGGGCGCGGACCAACATGATCGGGCTCGAGGCGATCGTCGCCCAGGGCGTGGTGCCCGACATTCACCTCTATACCCACAGCCACGACGACTTCGCGATCCGGGCGCGGATGTTCGCCCCGCTCGACGGCATCGTCGAGGATCCCGCCACCGGCAGCGCCAACTGCGCCCTCGCCGGGCTGCTCACGCTCAGGCGCGCGGAGCCCAGCGGACGATTCCAGTACCGGATCGCACAGGGGGTGGAGCTGGGCCGCCCGAGCGTCCTGGAAGCGCGGACCGAGAAGCGCGACGGCACCGTTGTCGGAGCCTGGATCGGCGGAACCGCCGTGCTGGTCAGCGAGGGAGTCATCGAGGTCGACTGATCGTCCAGCAGCATTCCCACCGGAATTCCCCGATTCGTCAACGTCAATAGCCACTTGAAGTTCAGGGGGCGCGAAGCGGAAGTGAAAGCCCCCTTATACGCCCATTCATCACCCCTTCCCTAACACCGGGTCATCTTGGCAGTGCAGGTGAGGCCCGGTTTCCGGCGCCCCCGGGCGGCTAGGCCCCCCGGGCGCCAGCATTGAGGTTGTCAGGGCGATGCCGCGCTCCAGCTCCCACCCAGTCCCCGCCCCGCTAGGATCCGCGGGCGATCTGGTGCGTCTGCTGGAGACGGAACAGATGCTCGCCACCCGACTCGAGGCGACACGATCCGAGTGCAGCGCGATCGTCGCCCGGGCGCGGGAGACCGCGGCGCTGGCCGAGCAGCATCTCGATGCCGACGTCGCCCGGGAGCGCGACACCCGGGCTCGTGAGCTGGCGCAGGAGACTGCGGCGCGCATTGCGACCGTAGAAGCCTCGGCCCGGGATCGGGCCGCGCTCTTCACGGCTGCATCCGCCCAGGATGTCGATCGGCTGGCGGAAGCGGTGCTGGGCTGGCTCGCCGAGCCGGACGGAGGACCTGGATGATCCTCGCGATGTCGCGGATGCGGATCCTCGGGCCGCGGGCCCGGCTCCCCGAGGTCCTGAGCCGGCTCCAGGAACTCTCGGTGGTGCACCTCGCGACACCGCCCGAGAGCGGAGCCCTCATTCCATTGGAGAATTCAGCAAGCGAGTCACGGCTCCGGCTCCGGCTCACCCGGCTGCTGGAGGATGCCGGCGTGGCGCAGCGTCTGCTCGGCGTGGCGCCCAGCGGGCCCACCGCGCAGACCGACCGGCCGCTGCCTCAGGTAGCGCGGCAAATTGTGCGGGCGCGGCGGGATGCCGAGCGGACGATCGCCAGGGTCCAGGCACTGGAGGAGGAGCAGGCCCTCCTCGCGCGGTACGCGGCAGTCTTCGAGGCCTTCGAGCCGCTCCTGCGGAGCGAAGGCCGGTGGGCCAGCGGCCGCGCCTATCACGTGGTGCTCCGGCCGGGGCAGCGGGAGACAGTCGGCCGGCTCCGCACCGAGCTCACCACGCTCCTCGGCGAGGCGTTCGAGATCCGCGATCATCCGCTCCCGGGTGACGAGACCGCGCTGCTCATCCTGGTCCCTCAGCACGCCGCCCCCAGGGTGGAGCAGTGGCTCGCGGCCGGCCGGGTGAGCGAGGTGAGCCTCCCGGCGGGCTTCGCGGGGCAGAGCCTCGCGGAGGCGATGCCCGCCATGATGGAGCGTCGCCGGCAACTGCCTCAGGAGCTCTCGGCGCGAAAGCGGGAGCTGGCCGAGGCGGGCCGCCGCAACGGCCCGATGCTGCGCGCCGGCATCCTGCTCCTCCGGGACCTGCTGGCCCGGCTCGATGCGCGTGACCTCGCCCGGGTGACCGCCCACGCCTTCGTGCTCGAGGGCTGGCTGCCGACCGACGCGCTCGAGCGCTTGCGGACCACGATGACGCAGGCCTTCGGCGCCGAGGTGGTGCTGGAGGAGGTAGGGCAGGACTCCTGGACTGCGGAGACCGCGCCGGTGGTGTTGCACAATCCGCGGCTGTTCCGCCCCTTCGAGCTGCTGGTGAATCTGCTGCCCCTGCCGCGCTACGGCAGCATAGACCCGACCCCGTTCATGGCGGTCTTCTTTCCGATGTTCTTCGGCCTGATGCTCGGTGACATCGGCTACGCGCTGATGCTGCTGATCGGAGGGCTGCTGCTGAGGCGCCGGTCGCCGACGGAGGGCTGGAAACGCTCGCTGTCCGAGATCCTGATCACCTGTGCTCTGTTCAGCGGGGTGTTCGGCCTGCTGTTCGGTGAGTTCTTCGGCGACCTGGGCAGGCGCTGGTTCGGGCTGCACGCCCTCCTGTTCGACCGGGAGAAGTCGATCATCCCGTTCCTGGTGCTGGCGGTTTCCATCGGCGCGGTGCACATGCTGCTCGGATTGATCATCGGCGCGGTGAGCAGCTTCCGCGGACACCGGCGGCAGTCGATCGGTCGGGGACTCGCTGCGGTGATGCTGATACTGGTCGTCGTGGCGCTGCTGACCAGCGTCGAGGTCCTGCCGCGACGACTGCTCACCCCGGTGACCATCGTCATCCTGGTGATCTTCCCGATCATGGTCGTGGTCGAAGGCATCGTGGCGCCGGTGGAGTTTCTCTCCACGTTGGGCCGGGTGCTCTCCTATTCGCGTATCATGGCGCTGGGCACCGCCTCGGTCATGCTGGCTGTGGTGGCAAACGAGATGGCCGGCGCCTTCGGGAGCGCGCTGGTGGGTGTGGTGTTCGCGCTTCTGTTCCACCTGGTGAACTTCGCGCTCGGGGTGGCGAGCCCGGCGATTCATGCGCTGCGACTCCACTACGTCGAGTTCTTCGGAAATTTCTACAGCCCGGGCGGGGTGGCATACCGGCCCTTCGGGCACGGGTCGCCGCCTCCGTCCCGCGCCGCCTAGCAAGGAGAGTTGCATGTCGATCTGGATCCCCCTCGCCGCCGCGCTCGCGGTCGCCGTCCCCGCCCTGGCGACCGCGTGGGCGCAGTCGAAGATCGGACCAGCCGGCGCCGCCGCGCTGGCGGAGAAGCCGGAGCTCACCACCACGGTGATCATCATGGTGGCGATTCCCGAGACGATGGTCGTCCTCGGCTTCGTGGTCGCGGTGCTCATCATGCTGCGCGGCGGCGTCTGACCTTCCATGGCCCTGCCCGAGCTGCTGGCGGCGCTGGAACGGGAGGCGGAGACGCGGATCGCCGGCGAGCTGGAAGCGGCCAAGGCGGAAGCGGCCGCGATCACCGCCGCCGCCGGCGCGCGCCTGACACGGCGACGGGAGGATGCGCTCGGCCGCGCCACCACCCTGCTCCGCGCTGAATCCGAGCAGCGGTGGGCGCTCGCCTCCCGGGCCGCGGAACGCTCGGTGCTGGCGAGTCGCGAGGGGATGCTCGAACGGGTCCTCACCCGGGTCCGCGAACGGCTCTCCACGGCTACGGTGGCGCAGGCTGCCGGCGCCCTGCTGCAGGGATTGCTGCAGGACGCGCTGGCCTATACGGGATCGGAGCCGGCCGACATTCGCACCGCGCCTCAGGCGAGCGCCCGGGTAGCGCAGGCGCTCGACGGCAGGCCCGGCGTCACGGTCGTCCCCGATCGGACGGTGGGGTCGGGAAGCATCGTGGCGACCAGCGACGGCCGGCTGACGGTGGACGCGAGCATGGCGGGGCGTCTCGCGGCCCGCGAGGCGGAGGCGCGCATCTACATCCTGCGGCAGTTCGTCGGGGAGAGCGGCGGTCGACCATGAATGCGCTGATCGTCCGTGCGGCGGGGCTCTCTACCCATCTGCTCGATGCCGATGGCCGAGCGCGCGTGCTTGGCGCCGCGGACTTTTCGACCCTCACGAGGGAGCTTGCTGCGGCGGGCTATCTCTCGGCCGAGTCGCGGCCCGATGCTGCCGCACTGGAGACGGCGATCCGCCGGGGCGCGAGCGCGCGGCTCCGGCAGCTCGCCCGCTGGGATCAGGGACAGCGGCTGGCGCCGATCCTCTTCGGCGACGAGGACCGCCGTACCCTGCGGGCACTGCTTCGCGGGGCAGTCGCCGCGCTGCCCGCCGAAGCGCGCCTGCTGGGCGCGATCCCGACACCCACGTTGCCCGAGCGGGTGCAGGCCGAGCTGGCGCGACAGCAGTCCGTCGCGGCGATCGTGATCCTGCTGACACTGTGGCGCTCGCCCTACGCCGAGCCGCTCCAGCCGGGACGGACCGGTGAGCCCGATCTGCTCTCACTCGAAGTTGCGCTGGGCCGGGCCGTGCTCGAGGATTCGCTCCGCGCGGCCGGCCGCGACCGCGGCTGGCGCGACTTCCTCTCCGAGTCGGTGGACCTCGACAACCTGCGCACGGGGCTGGTCCTGGCCGGTCGTGGCGACGAACTGGCGCCGGAACGGCTCTTCCTCCCCGGCGGCGCGCATCTTACGCAGGAGACCTTCACCGGCATCGCGCGGTCTGCGTCGCCGGAAGAGGGGCTCTCCATTGCGGCCCGCGCATGGGCCGGCGACCCGCTGGCCGGTGTGTTCCGCCGGGGTGGCGCGGCGCTGCTGTCGCTCGAGTCTGCCATCGACACCGTCCGCCGCCGGGCGTGGGGCCGGCGCGCTCGGTTCGAGCCGCTCGGCGCGGCGCCAGTGGTGCACTACCTCCTGTGCCTGCGCCGCGAGGTGGTGGTGCTGCAGCGCGCGGTCTGGTCGCTGTCGCTCGGAGTGCCCGCGCTGGAGCGGCAACGGACGGAGGCCCGCTCATGAGCTACACCGTGCGGGTGCTCTGCCGGCCGGCGGTGGCCCCGGGCTTTCTGCTCGCCGGGCTCCGCCCCATCGAAGTGGAGACCGTTGGCCAGGCGCAGAACCGGCTGCTCGATCTCGCCGCCGACCCGGGCACCGGTGTGCTCCTCATGGAGGAGGAACTGTTCGACCGGCTTCCCATGGAGCTGCGGCACGAGCTGGCGCGCCGGCCCCTGCCGCTCCTGGTCCCCTTCCCGAGCCCGCGCTGGCGTGCCGCCGAAGAAGGGGTGGACAGCTACATCGCGGAGCTGCTGCGGCAGGCCATCGGCTACCGGGTGCGGCTCACATGACCGCGTCCTCGAGCGCCACCATCCGGCGGGTCACGGGCACGCTGGTGGAAGCGGGGCCGCTGCCTGGAGCGGGGCTCTACGAACTGGCGAAGGTCGGGGGCCGCGGATTGCTGGGCGAGGTGATCCGGGTTCAGGGGCTGGTGGCCACACTGCAGGTGTACGAGGACACCACGGGGCTGGCCACCGGGGAGCCGGTGGTGCTCACCGGCAAGCCGCTGGAGATCGAACTGGGCCCGGGACTGCTGGGCTCGATTCTCGATGGGCTGGGCCGCCCCCTCCCGGAACTGGCGGAAATACAGGGGGATTTCCTGCTCGCCGGCGGCGGCACCGGCGAGCTCGACCCCAACCGGCGCTGGCGGTTCACTCCCGCCGTCGCCCCCGGCGCGGTGCTCACGCCCGGTGATCTGATAGGCACCGTCGAGGAGCGACCAGGGTGGAGCCACCGCATCATGGTGCCCCCGGGGAGGAGCGGAACCGTTGAGCAGGCCCACGAGGGTGAGTTCACCGTCCGCGATCCGGTCGTCCTGTTCACTGACGGCACTCCGCTCTTCCTGTCCCACCGCTGGCGGGTGCGGGCGCCGCGCCCGGCGGCGATGCGGCTCGCCGACGACCGCCCGTTCCTGACCGGCCAGCGGGTCTTCGACTTCCTCTTTCCGGTGGCGGAGGGCGGGACGGTCGCGGTGCCGGGCGGCTTCGGCACCGGCAAGACGGTCATCGAACAATCACTGGCCAAGTGGGCCGATGCGGATATCATCGTCTACGTCGGTTGCGGCGAGCGCGGCAATGAGATGGCCGAGGTGCTCAGCGAATTTCCGGCGCTGACCGACCCGAGGTCGGGCCGTTCGCTGATGGACCGGACGATCATGGTGGTGAACACCTCGAACATGCCGGTCGCCGCCCGGGAGGCATCGGTCTATCTCGGCATCACCCTGGCCGAGTACTACCGTGACCAGGGCTGCCGGGTGGCGCTGATGGCGGATAGTCTCTCGCGATGGGCGGAGGCGCTCCGCGAGATCAGCGCCCGGCTCTCCGAGATGCCGGGCGAGGAGGGCTATCCGACGTATCTCGCCAGCAGGCTGGGCGCCTTCTACGAGCGCGCGGGGCGGGTGCGCTGCCTCGGTCGCCCTGAACGGGAAGGCGCGCTCACGCTGATCACCGCCATCTCGCCGCCCGGCGGCGACTTCTCGGAGCCGGTCACCCAGGCGTGCCTGCGGGTGGCCGGCGCGGTGTGGGCTCTCGATCCGGCGCTCGCACACCAGCGCCAGTTCCCGGCGGTCGACTGGGAGACGAGCTACTCGGAGTACCTCTCTCATACGCTCCCGTGGTTCGAGCGCGACGCCGGGGCGGGCTGGGGCGACGCACGCCGCCGGCTGCTCGAGTTGCTGCAGCGGGGAAAGGAGCTGCGCGAAATCGCGGCCCTGGTCGGTCCCGACGCGCTGCAGGACGAGGACCGCCTGACACTCGATTCGGCGCGCCTGCTCCGGGAGCTGGTGCTGGCGCAGAGCGCCTACAGCGCCACCGATGCCTCCTCACCGGCCGGCAAGACGCTGGCGCTGGCCCGGCTCGCGCTGGCGCTGCACGATGCGGCACGCGGCGCGCTCGCAACGGGCCGGGCCTTCGAGCGACTCGATGTGACCCCGACCCGGCGCGCGCTCTCGGCGATCCGCGACGCGGGAGCCGATGACTGGGCCGCGCTGGTGCCTGCGGCCGAGGCGGAGATCGCTTCAGTGGAGCGCGGGGAGGCGAGGCCATGAGTCCGCTCGCACGCAGCTATCAGGGCGCCGATGGCGCGGCCGGCCCGCTGCTCTTCCTCGAGCGGACGGTGCGGGTGGCGATGGGCGAATGGGTGACGGTGCGGCTGCCCGGCGCGCCCGACCGGCGCGGACAGGTGATCGATGCCGGGGATGCACTCACCGTGATCCAGATCCTCGATGACACGCTGGGGCTGGCGCCCGGCAACGCCACCGTGACCTTCACCGGCCAGGTCGCGCGCGCGGTGGTGGGCCGCGAGTTGATCGGCCGTTCGCTCTCCGGGGCGGGGCGCCCGCTCGACGGGCTGCCCGCGCCGGTGGGTGAGGCGCTCCGGCCGCTGTACGGCGCACCGATGAACCCCGCGCGACGGCTTCGGCCGAGCGAGTTCATCGAGACCGGCATCAGCGCCATCGACGGAATGAACACCCTGGTGCGCGGGCAGAAGCTCCCGGTGTTCTCCGGGCCGGGGCTTCCGGGGCTCGAGCTGGCGGCCTCGATCGTCGAACAGGCGCGCGCCCCGCGGGGGGAGCCGTTCGCGGTGGTGTTCGCCGGGATCGGGATCACGGCGCGGGAGACCCAGACCTTCGTGGAACGGTTCGCCCGCAGCGGCGCGCTGGAGCGCACGGTGCTGTTCCTGAACCAGGCCGGCGATCCGACCATCGAACGGCTGCTGGCGCCGCGCATGGCGCTCGCCACGGCGGAGTACCTCGCCTTCGAGACCGGGCTGCACGTGCTCGTCGTCATGGCGGACATCACGCATTATTGTGAGGCGCTGCGGGAAATCGCCACCGCACGGCAGGAGATCCCCGGTCGCCGCGGCTATCCCGGCTACATGTACACCGACCTCGCTACGATCTTCGAGCGGGCCGGCCTGCTGCGCGACCGCCCCGGTTCGGTGACCCAGATCCCGATCCTGACCATGCCCGACGATGACATCACCCATCCGATCCCCGACCTCACCGGGTACATCACGGAAGGGCAGATCGTGCTCGCACGCGAGCTGCACCGGAAAGGCCATCTTTCCGCCGGTGGACGTCCTGCCGTCGCTGTCGCGGTTGATGAACGCGGGGATCGGCAAGGGGCGCACCGTGCCCGAGCATCGTCAATGGGCGGACCAGCTCTACGCACTCTACGCCCAGGGGCGCGAGGCCCGGCTGATGGCGGCGATCGTGGGCGAGGCGGGGCTGGGCGCGCAGGATCGCCGCGCCCTCGCGCTGGCGGAGCGGTTCGAGCGGGAGTTCATCGGGCAGCCGGAGGGCGGCCGGCGGATCGAGGAGACCTTCGCCGCCGGCTGGCGGCTGCTGGGCACCCTGCCGCGCGGCGACCTGACCCGGCTGAGCGACGAGACCTGGCGGGCCCACCTCGCATCGACGGAGGCGACCCCATGAGCGAGCGGGTCCCCGCCACCCGGCTGGCGCTGCTCCGCACCCGGCGGCAGCTCGAGCGCATGGCGAGAGGGACGGCCCTGCTGCGGCGCAAACGGGAGGCGCTGGTCGGAGAGCTGTTCCACCTGGCCCGGCCCGCGGCCTCGGCACGTGCCGAGATCGCCCGCGAGGCGCGCGAGGCCTACGATGCGCTGCTCGAGGCCAGCGCCGCCGAGGGGCAGGGAGGCCTCAGGCCGTGGGGCTGGCCCGACCGCGATCTGCGGGTGGAAATCCGGCCGCTGTCGGTGTGGGGGGTGCCCGCGTCCACGATTCTCGACCGGCCGCCGCTCACGTCGCACCCTGGCGAGCCGCGAGTCGCCGCCGCCCGCGGTCGGACCGGCCACAGTCGCAGCAGCCGATCACTTCGAGCGCATGACCGATCAGCTCATTGGCTCCGCCCCGCGGGAGATGCTGCTGCAGCGGCTCGGTATGGCGCTGGCCCGCACCACCCGGCAGGTCAACATGCTCGAGCAGCGGCTCGCCCCGGCGCTCGAGTCGCGGGTGTCGGAGGTGCGGCGCCGGCTCGAGGAGCGGGAGCGGGAAGAGAAGACCCGGCTGCTGCGGGTCCGGCACTCCTGAAGAAATCCTCCCAGATCCTTGCCTCTCCACATAAGTGCCGGCCGGTAGACTCCGATCCATGCCTCAGGCTCGAGCCGTCTGGATCTCGGTGTGCTGTCTCTTCGCCGCATGCAGGGGCGGTGAAACGGCCGTCCCCGTCCCTGCGGCGCCGGCCTTCGATCCCGGACCGGTTCCCCTCATCCTGGCGGAGGGGGAGCGCCACTTCAACGAGATGTGCCAGCCCTGTCATGGCAGGTTCGGCACGGGCGAGGGACTCGGCCCGCCGTTGATTGACACCCTGTACACCGGCAGCCGATTCAGCGATCAGGACTTCCAGCGCGCCGTGGCGATCGGGGTGAAGCAGAAGCATTGGAAGTTCGGGGATATGCCGAGGATCACCCGGGCGACGATGTCGAATGTGTCACAGATCGCGGCCTACGTCCGGTGGGTGCAGGAACGCGCCGGAGTGCGATGAGCAATGGGGGCGGCGCCCGCGACGTGGGCCCTGCTCGAAGCACTTAGCCAGTCGGAGTCTGCATGCGTGCACGGATGAGCATCGCCCTGCTGAGTCTCATCGCCGGCTTCTCGGCGGTGTACCTGCATCTCTACAAGATCGGTGCGATCGGTACGCTGACCTGTGGCACCGGCGGCTGCCAGCGGGCGCTGTTCAGCCGCTATGGCTGGTTCATGGGGGTGGATGTCGCCCTGATAGGGATCGCCGGTTACGCGCTGCTGCTGGCCACCAGTCTGCTGAGCCTGAGCGAGCGCGGGCGCGATGCCCGGTGGCCGGTGGCGGCGCTGGTGGTGCTCGGGATGGGCGGGTTCCTCTTCACGGTGCGGCTCAAGTACGGCGAGTTCCTGGTCCTCAAGACCTTCTGCCCCTGGTGCGCCATCAGCGCGGTATCGATCATCGCGATCACCATCCTCGCGGTGCTGGAGTGGCGCCGGCGGCCGGGCACCTCCAGTCAGGGGCGGGGCCGCGGCGGCGTCACCGGGAATGCAGCCCAGGTCGGGGAGGGGGTCATCGAAGCGGACTGACTGACCGACCGATTATTATCGCTCATGCGCTCACTCCTCCGTTGGACCCCACTGCTGCTGCTTTCCGCCTGCGGCGGACATGCCTCAACCGCCGTGGCCGCTGCGTCGGCCGCCCCAGCCCTCGTCCTCCCCGATTCGGTGGTGGTCCTGAACGGCGCCACCGGCGCACCCGTCACCCCGGGGGAGTTGATGCGCCGGGTTGCGGCGGCGGACTTCGTGCTGCTGGGCGAGTTCCATGACAACGCGATCGATCACCGCCTGCGTGGGACGATGATCACGATCTCGGCCCGCCATCCGGCGATCGTGTTCGAACAGTTCGTCCAGACGGCGGGCCCGATTCCGCCGCCGGCTCCAGGAGAGAGCATGGAGGACTGGCTCGACCACCACGGCTTCGACCGCAAGGGATGGCGCTGGCCACTGCACCAGCCGGTGGTCGACGCGGCGATCGCCCACGGGCAGAGCCTCTGGGGGAGCGGCCTCTCGCGGGACACGGTGCGCCCGGTGGTGATGAACGGCCTCGACGCCGCGCCCAGCCGGCTGCAGGGGCTGCTGCGGCAGTCGCCGCTCGACAGCACGGCCCAGGCGGCGATCGACAAGGAGCTGCTCGACGGTCACTGCGGCAAGCTCCCCGAGTCGATGTACCCGGGGATGCGAGCCGCGCAGCAGGTGCGGGATGCGGCGATGACCCAGACCCTGATCGCGGCCGGGGCTTCGGGGTCTGCCTGGCTGATCGCCGGCAACGGCCATGTCCGTGCCGATATGGGCGTTCCCCGGTTGCTCAAGAACGCCGTGCCGGCCAAGTCGGTGCTGGTGGTGGGATTCCTGGAGCGCGGCACTGACGGCACGATGCCGACGGCGCAGGAGATGAAGCACTACGGCCTCGTCGTGGTCACGCCGCCGGCCGAGCGCGAGGATCCGTGCAAGGGGATGTGAGGTCCTGCCGCAGGAGCACCGCAAGGCCCGCGCGGGTGCGCCGAAGCTGATCGGCGAGCGCTTTGCCGTTCATCTGCGGCATGACCACGGCCGAGAGCACCAGGTCGACATCCACCCCGCGGACCTCCAGCAACGCGATCGCCTCTTCCCCATCGCTCGCTTCAGTCACGACCCAGCCGGCCGCCTCGAGCAGTCGCCGCGCGGGGGCGACCGCGACCACCAGCATGTCATGCGCCGAAGGAGAACGGTGGCCCCCGTCGCGGGGGACACACGACCCTACCATTGCCGACCCGGGAGCGCTGCTCCACTTTCCTGCTTCGGCATTGCTGCTCGGTGATGGTGCTCCATCCGACTGCTTCGTGTCTCAACTGTGGGTGTCCGACATGACGATCGACCGCCGCCGCTTCACCGGGCTCTTCGCCAGCCTGCTCGGCGCCACCGCGCTCCCCTGGCCGCTCACCGGGGAAAGACTTCACACCGATCCCTGCGATCTCCCCGGGCCGATCAGGGCCCTGACCTCGATGACGGCGGGGATCGCGCCGATCACGGACGATGAACGCCGCGCCCGGATGGAACGCGCCCAGCGTCTCATGGTGCAGCAGCAACTCGGCGCCGTTGTGCTGGAGCCGGGGACGAGCATGGTGTACTTCACCGGAATGGAGTGGTGGCCCTCCGAGCGGCCATTCGTGGCGGTACTGCCGGCGCGGGGCGACCTGGCATTCGTGTGTCCGGCGTTCGAGGAGGCGAGGGCCCGCGAACACATCAAGTTCGCCGATGACGTCCGGGTTTGGCAGGAGGACGAGAGTCCCTACCGGCCCATCGCACAGATCCTGAAGGACCGCGGCGCGGGGAGTGGACGGGTCGGGGTCGAGGAGCGGGTGCGGTTCTTCGTGATGGACGGCCTGCGCAAGGTGGCGCCCGCGCTCGAACTCACCAGTGCCGACGGCGTCACCGCGGGGTGCCGGATGTTCAAGTCGCCCCCGGAGATCGCACTGATGCAGAGGGCCACCGACATCACCATGGCCGCGTTCAAGGCGACCTTCCAGACGCTGCGCGAGGGGATGACGCAGAAGGACATCCAGGAGATCCAGCAGGCGGCGCTGCTGCGCCTGGGCGGCAGCGATCCCTGGGTGCTGGTGGGGCTGGGGGCAGCGTCGGCATTTCCGCACGGCAGCGCACAACCGCAACAGCTCCGAGAGGGCGACATCGTCCTGATGGATTCCGGCTGCGCGGTGGAGGGCTATCAGGCCGACATCACCAAGACGACCGTGTTCGGCACCCCGACTGCGAGGCAGACTGAGATCTGGAATCTCGAGCGCCGTGCGCAGGATGCGGCGTTCAAGGCGGCACAGGTCGGCGCCACCTGCGGCTCGGTGGACGACGCGGCGCGAAAGGTGCTCATCGACGCCGGCTTCGGACCGGGGTACAAGGTGCCGGGTCTGCCGCATCGCACCGGCCACGGCATCGGGATGGACGGCCACGAGTGGACCAACTTCGTGAAAGGGAACCCCACCAGGATCCAGCCGGGGATGTGCTTCAGCGACGAGCCGACGATCGCGATCTACGGCGAGTTCGGCATCCGGCTGGAGGACTGTCTCTATGTCACGGAGGATGGCCCGCGCTTCTTTTCGCCGCAGAGCCCGGCGATCGACCGGCCATTCGTGTAGACGGCGGGGAAGGAGGGAAGGATGGCGGCAGCGTTCCGCCCTGCTTCCCTCATCCCCGAGACTGGAACTGGCGGGAAACCCGAGGTCGTCACCGATGGCTCAACTGCTGTTGCTTTTCCTGTTTCTTGCCGGCGCGGCGTTTTCCGTCGTAGGCGATGTCACCCGGGATCGCGTCAGGCGGGTGTTGCCGGGGCGGTTCCGGAGCGACCGCTGGGTCGGGGCGCCGGGTTCGGACGGGCAGGTGCTCATCGGCGACCTGAACGGTGACGGGAAGGTCGACGTCTTCATGTGGAAGGCGGCCGACCGGAGCTGGTCGGTCAATCTCTCCTCCGGGAATGGATTCCGGCGGGAGCGGTGGCAGGGGGCGATGGGCTCCGACGGTCCGGTCTCGATAGGGGACCTCAACGGCGACGGGAAGACCGATGTCTTCATGTGGCGGGCGCGGGACCGGAGCTGGTCGATCAACCTCTCCGCAGGGAACGGCTTCCGGGAGGAGCACTGGCAGGGGGCGTGGGGGAGCGACGGACCGATTCTCGTGGGTGACCTGAACGGCGACCGGAAGAGCGATGTCTTCATGTGGCGCGATCGGGACAAGAGCTGGGCGGTGAATCTTTCCAACGGCAACGGCTTCAGGGCCACCACCTGGCAGGGGGCGTGGGGCAGCGACGGGCCGATCTACGTCGGCGACCTTAACGGCGACAGCCTGTCGGATGTGTTCATGTGGAAGGCGAACGACCAGAGCTGGAGCGTCAACCTTTCCACCGGGAGGGGCTTCACCCGGCAGCGCTGGCCCGGAGCCGGCGGCTCCGATGGTCCGGTCTTTCTCGGCGACCTGAACGCGGACGGGAAGACCGACATCCTCGTCTGGCGGGAGCGCGACAGGAGCTGGGTCGTCAATCTGTCCACCGGCAGCGGCTTCACCACCGACCGGTGGCAGGGAGCGCGGGGCTCGGACGGGCCGATCTTCACCGGGGATCTCGATGGAGACGGCAAGACCGACGTCTTCATGTGGAAGGCGAGCGACCGGAGCTGGTCGGTCAACCTCTCCGCAGGGAACGGCTTTGCTCCGGACCGGTGGGAGGGCGCGCCGGGCTCGGACGGGCCGATCTACACCGGGGACCTCAACGGCGACAGGAAGACCGACGTGTTCATGTGGCACGAGCCATCCCAGAGCTGGACCATCAACCTCGCCCCCTGACTGCCGACCAGGCCCGAATGCCGATCACCCATCACATCGATCATCGGCGGCGCCACATGACCACCATCGCCAGCGGGACGATCACCTGGGCGGATCTCCGGACGCACTGGGAGGCGGAGCTGGCGGAGGGGGGCGAGCCGTACCCGGAGCTGGTGGACTGCTGTGAAGCGCAGGCGGGATTCGACGCGGCCGATGTGCGGCGGCTGGTCGCGCTGGTGGAGGCGGCGTCGCGGGTCGAGCGGCTGGGCCCCACGGCGATCGTCGTCAACAGCGATGTGGGCTTCGGGATGATGCGGATGCTGGGGATGCTCCTCGAGCCGCATTGCCAGGTGCAGCCGTTCCGGGACCGGGCGTCGGCGGAGACCTGGCTGGCCAGAGTGGGGAAGCAGGAAGGCGAAGGAGTGGGAGGGTAGCACCGCGCCGGACTCGTATCATGCGCCTCTCACTCACATTTCCACCTTCAGGCACTGTCTCACCTCATGCTCCGCATACCGTTCTACACCTCGCTCGCCATCATCGCCTTCGCTGCGAACTCCGTGCTCTGCCGCCTTGCGCTCAGCCACGGGGCCATCGACCCGGCCAGCTTCTCCGCTGTCCGGCTCCTCGCCGGAGCGGCAGCGCTGAGCCTCCTGATCCGAGCCCGCAAACGGCCGCGCTCCCCCGCGACTCCCTCGTGGCTCTCGGCGTCTCTGCTCTTTCTCTACGCGGCGGCATTCTCGTTCGCCTATCTCAGCCTGGGCACCGGGACCGGAGCCCTGCTCCTCTTTGGCGCCGTCCAGGCGACGATGCTGTTCGCCGCACTCGGGCAGGGCGATCGGCCCTCCCCGCTGCAGTGGTTTGGCGTCGCCAGCGCCATCAGCGGGCTCGTCTACCTCGTCCTCCCCGGAGTCACCGCCCCCGCTCCGCACGGCGCCGCACTCATGCTCCTGGCCGGAGTGGCGTGGGGGCTCTACTCGCTTCGTGGAAGAGCCGTCGTCGATCCGCTGGGACAAACGGCGAGCAACTTCGCGCGCGCGGTCCCGATGATTCTGGCGATCGCCCTGGCGGCGCACCGCGGCCTGCACGTCGAACCCAGCGGCGTCCTCTATGCCGTCCTCTCCGGCGCCGTCGCCTCCGGGCTCGGATACGTCCTCTGGTATCGGGCGCTCGCCGGCCTGTCGAGAGTCGTTGCCTCGATCGTGCAACTCGCAGTGCCGGTCCTGGCGGCGGGCGCTGGCGTTGCCCTGCTCGGCGAGCGCGTCACCCTTCGCCTCGCGCTGGCGGGCCTGCTGGTGCTCGGCGGGATCACCATTGCGCTCCTCGCTCGGCCCGGCGGCCGGAACCCTGTTCCGGTGGCTGCCGAACAGCGCTGACGGGTCGCCCCTGCTCCCCCATCGGCGGGGTTGTCCCGGCCTGACCCTGCCCGCAGCTTATGCGTGACAGTCAGGCGACTCTCACGGAGACGGACCGGCTCGGCTGCGGGGCCAGTGCCTTACCATGCTCACCCTTCGCACTCACCTCATCATCTCTGGCGCGCTGTTCGCCGCGCTGGTCGGCGCTGCCCTCCTTGGCAATGCGCTGCAGCGCGCCGGGGTGGCGCCGCTCTCCGGCGCCAGTCGATACGTCGCGGTGGGGCTCTATTTCGTCCTGTTCATCGCCTTCGGGCTTTCCGTGATTCCGGTCATGGTGAAGCTGGTCCTGTCGGCGCAGGTGCGCGCCGGGAACCAGGATGTCACGGCCGTCGCCGCGGCCATGCGCCACGAGAACACGATCATCTGGTCACTATGGGGAGTCATCGTGGCTGGTCTCGCCATCGCCGTGCCGGCGGCGATCTATGGCGGCATGCTCGGCGATGCACCACGGCGCGCCATCGAGCGGGTGTTGGCGGGCCCGAATCTCGGGGTGCTCGCGGCCCGACCGGACATGACTCTCGATGACATGGTCAGGCAATCGACGATGAAGCTCGACCTGCGCTACGCACGCTCCGCGATCGCCGGGGGCAAGGACGGCGTGTTCGACTTCACCATCCCCGGGACGACCCTGACCTTCCGCCGCGCGCGGTACTACCACGTCACCACCTACAGCGACGATCCTGCCCGAGTGCAGGCCGTCAATGTCGGCACCTCTCCGGAGAAGATGACGCTTGCGGCCATCGATTCGGCGGATGCGGCGCTGCGGGCTCGACTCGCGGGTGACGGCTGGCTTGCCGGCCACGAGGTGTACCGGGACGAAGCAGACCAGCGGCTGCATGGCGGCCTCACGGAGGGGCCGGAGGGACGTCACTGGCTGAAGGATGGAATGGTGCTCGACATCAATCGCAATCGCATGGATGAGGAGCGGCCCGGTGAAGACCGCTCCACCGCCGGCGAGTGGATCCAGTACATCGAGCTGTGGCCGGCGAAGAGCTACTCCGGCATGGACCGCCTGGACTTCCAGCCGCCGCGGGAAGCGGCGGAATCGGGGCGGTGATTGGGCCGCGGCCCTCCGGTTTCGCCCGATGCAGCAGACCGTCGATCCCGTCCCGGCGGAAGTAGCCATTGGTCGCGGCGCGCGATCCGCCGACCCCCTGCGCACAAGGAGGCAGTAATGGTGGCGCGTATCTGGCGCGGCTGGACCGCTCCCGACAAGGCAACGGCTTACGAGAGGCTGCTCCGCGAAGAAATCCTCCCGGGGATCGAGCGGCGCGGGATTCCGGGTTTCCGGGAGATTGCGCTGCTTCGGCGTCCGACGGGGAACGAGGTCGAATTCGTGACCATCATGTGGTTCGATTCCCTCGATGCGGTGCGGGCCTTCGCAGGCAGCGACCCCGAGGTGGCCGTCGTGCCGGCGCCAGCGCGGGCGCTGCTGGCACGGTTCGACGAGCGGTCGGCGCACTTCGATGTCGTGGAGCGGCCAGCAAGGCCAGTATCACGCTCGTAGCAATCGCTGGTGCCTGATGCCATGCATCGTACTTTGCGCTTCTCAACTCCACGGCGGCCTCGGGTGGAAGGCTGCAGGCACTGCCGGACCGCGACAGCAGCCTGGTCCGACGCATCGACGGCCACGTCTGCCCCTTCGCCGCCGCTGGGGAACTCTCAGGCCAGATCGTCATCGCCCGGCGGGGCAGGGTCCTGTATCAGCGTTGGTTCGGGCGCTCCGCCTATCCGCGGGAGAGACCCAATGGCCGGACCACACTCAACAGATCGCCCGCGGCGAACCGGCGACGCCACCTGCGGTGCCCAGGTACATGGCGGTGGCGTTATCAGCTCAGGCATGCTGTATCGTCCTCATGCTGGGGCTGACAAGTGTCGCCTCCGCGCTGCAGGCCCAATCGGGCCGCGCCGGCCTGCATGGCTGGGTGGCATTCGAAGACGTGGCCTACGTCGATTCGCAGCCGCCGGACACGGGGACGTTCTATCGCACAATCACCGACCAGCACGGCTTCTTCGACTTCGAACACGCCAGTCTCGGTGCGTTCGAGCTCCGGATCTCCGCCTCGCACTTCGTCCCCTGCGCGGCGGGGGTCTACCTTCCCTCCGATTTCATCGGCAACTGGGCCATCCTCCTGAAGGCTGACACCGCCCAGGATTCGGGCCACTGATTCCTCGCAGGGCCGAGTACCGGCCCGCGGAGGCCGTACCCGGCCTGGCAGGGGCCTGAGCCCCCCGGGGGCACACCTCTTGCTAATTTCCCTTCCGGCACGTATACCCTATAGACCCGGTAGAGAAATCACATGGAATTCAACCCCTTGCTGGTCATCGGTTTCGGCCTTGGCGTCGGGGTCCTGGTCGGGATGACCGGGATCGGCGGGGGTGCGCTGATGACGCCACTGCTGGTGCTCTTCGTCGGCACCCCGCCCATCACGGCGGTGGGTACCGACCTGGCGTACGGGGCGGTGACCAAGACGGTCGGCGGGTTCAAGCACTGGCGGCAGGGGACGATCGACTTCCCCCTGTCGAGCTGGATGGCGCTCGGGTCGGTACCGGCGGCGGTCGGCGGGGTGTGGGTGGTGGGGTTGCTGGAGCGCAGCTTCGGTGGCAAGAGCTTCGATTCGGTGATGCTTTACCTGCTCGCGGGGGCCATCGCGTTCACCGGCGTGGTGACGCTGGTCCGCGCGATCTTTCTCAAGCAGCTCATCGCCCGCGAGCGCGACACCATCGCGATGCGCGCCCGGCACAAGGTCGCGGCGGTGCTGCTCGGCCTCTCGGTGGGCTTCGTCCTGGGGATCACCTCGGCGGGCAGCGGATCGCTGATCGCGCTCGGACTGATCATGTTCTTCCGGTTGAGCCCCTATCGGGTGGTGGGCACCGACATCTTCCACGCAGCGATCCTGCTATGGGCGGCGGCGATCGCCCACGTAGTCGCGGGGAACGTGGACTACAAGCTGGCGGGCACAATCCTCATTGGCTCGGTGCCCGGAGTCTGGTTCGGCAGCCACATGTCGGTACGCCTCCCCGCGGGTACCCTGCGTACCGTGCTCGGCGTAGTGCTGATTGGCGCGGCAATGGGGCTCGGCTCGAAGGCCGGCCTCCCGATTCCGATGGCCGCGATTGCGGCGGTGCCCTGCGTCCTCGCGGCGATCGTGCTGTGGCGCCGCTTTACCGACAGGGTGCCGCGCGCCGGGGCAGACACCGAGGCCAGGGAACCGGGGTCCCCGAAGCGCCGCCGCCCTCCCGAACCCTCGACCACCCGGGCCGTCATCTAGGCACCTGGTTGTCTGGCGCGATGTCATTCCCTGGGGAGGGGGAGGCGTTGGCCGCCTCCCCCTCGTTCAATTACCGGCTGCCGGCAGCACCGGTCCCTGAGACTCGAATGTCGCCTCCTCGAAGGCGCGCTGGACTGCGGGTTGACTGTAGAAGCTGTTGAAGGCGTCGGTGCGGACCGGGTCGCCGCCGCCAAAGCGCTGGATGAAGGCGCCGAAGTCGATGTGGGCCTGCAGCGTGTCGAGCGGCGTTCCGGCGCGTACCGCCTCACGGGCCTTGGTCCTGGTGTACACCAGCAGCTCCCGGGTGAGATCGACGTAGGCGTAGTCATCCATGACGTCGCCATGGCCCGGCACGATCCGGGTTGCGCCGACCGCTTTCAGTCGGTCGAGTGCCGCGATCCATTCGCTGAAGTAGGAGGTACTCGGGAAGGGGCAGGGTACGGTGATCAGGTCGCCGGTCAGCAGGACGCCTGCATCCGGCACGATCGCATAGGTGTCGCCCGCCGTGTTCCCGCGGCCCGGCCGTACCAGCTTCACCTGCCGTGTACCGAGCCGGATGGTGAGGCTGTCGTCGAAGACCAGGTCGGGGGGCGACGGTGTCGCCGTGGACACTTCAGGCACGAACTCCCGAAAGTCGCGTGTCACCAGCGACCACATCACCCGCACATTGTCCGGCATGGCGCTGCCGTCCCGCATCTTTCCGGTCGACAGCCGGATCCGCATGAGCGAATCGGTCGGGGCGAAACCCTTGATCTGTCCGAAGTAGCCTGGCACCCGCTCCAGGATGCCATCCCTGGTCGCCGAGGTGCCGATGATCACGACGCCGGGAAAGGCGCGACGGTATTCGGCGTTGCCGAGGTTGTGATCGGGATGCCAATGCGAGTTCACGACGAAGCGCACAGGCTGCCTGGTCAGCCGGCGGATGTCCGCGATCTGCCGGCGAGTGGATCCCGGAATGTTGCCGGTATCGAAGACAAGCACCCCGCTGTCACCGATGATCACGACCGAGTTGCCCGACTGGAAGCCGGTCCGCTCCTCCGGCGTGATGAACGCGTAGATGCCATCGGCGACCTTCACGGTCCGGTAGGAGAGTACCGACGGATAGTCGGCCGGGTTCTGGGCGCTGGCGGCGGATACGGTCGACACGCCGAGCATTGTCACGGCAGTCATGCAACGCCAGCGACGGATGCCGAAGGAGGTCATGAGATTCCCCGCTGATGATTGAATGATCGCCGGCCTGCACCGGGGGGCAGGATCACCGCCCGGGATGAGCCCACGCCTCCGGAACGATCCAGCAGCGGCCCTGCAGTCACTCGACCGATCGCCGCCGCCACGCGCGACGCACCCAACCGCGAAGCCCGGATGGCGCTGCAGCTAATCCTCCCCGCGCAGTCGACGGCCGCGCCATTCCGGCCTACCGTCCCAGGACCGTTACCCGCTGAATCACGTCCCCTTCCATGATTCCATCGACTATGCGCTCCCCGGAGACGACCCATCCGAAGATCGTGTATTCGTGATCGAGCACCGGATTGTCGACGATGTTCACGTAGAACTGCGCGTCACCGGTGTCCCGTCCGCGGCTGGAGAGGCCCAGCGTGCCCCGGAAGCTCGGTCGCCGGGTGAGTTCGTCGCGCAAGAACGCCGCGTCGCCGATGTACTCCGATGCGCCGGGGCCACCCCCCTGGATGACGAAATTGGGCTCGACCCGCTGAATGACATGACCATCGAAGTAGCGCGCATCGGCCAGGCGGACGAACCGGGCGACGGTCGCAGGCGCCTCTTCCGGCAGCAGTCGCACCACGAAGCTCCCTCCGCCGCAGGAGTCGGCCATCGTGATCCGCAGCCGCAGATTGGTCGAGAGGGCGAGCGCGGCCAGCGGTTCGGGGTGAATGGCGAGCGGTTGGGGATGGGGTTCCACCAGGACTCCGCTCCAGCGGGAGACGATCCGCGCTGCGGCCGCCGCGATCGTCGTGTCGAAGTCAGCGGCGTAGGGGAGGAGTCGTGGGGCATCGCCCGGCGCACCGAGTTCGTCGATCCGTTTGAGCAGCTCCATCCGGGGATCGCGCGCGTTCTCGCTGCGGAGCTGACTCAGCCGCTCGAAGGCGTCGAGAATCGCATGCGGTGCCGAGGGCTCGGCCGAGCCTTCGAGCGCCACGGCGGCGGCGAGGATCGCCTGATTGCCGGCCGAGCCGAGGGTCGAGAGGTAGACGCTGTCGGCCTGGTGCTTGACCAGCTTCTGCAGGCCGGTGACCACCGCTTCCTGCACGTTGAAGTCCCCATCGCGCGCCAGCATGAAGAGTCGTGCCGCATCACGGGTCTCGGTGGCCGCGCGGGCCGCATACATCCGCTCTTCCCAGCGAGGCGAGGTGGCGAAGCTGGCGATCAGTGGTGCGGCGGTCGCCGAGTCGATCCGTGCCATTGCGACCAGGGCATGGGCGGGGGCCTGCCAGCGATGGGCCGGTGCTCCGGTGCGCGGCGGCGTCCGCAGTGCCTGGAGGAGCGTGGCCCGGCTGGCTCCGGCATCTGCGCAGGGCTCGCCGAGGGCGTCGATCGCCGTCAGCGCCACGTAGGCGTTCCGGTCGGTCACCGCTCTCATGATCGGCGCGCAATCCGGCCGCTCGCTCCCCACTCTGGCGGCACGCACGGCATCGATCCGGACGATTACGCTGGTATCCGCGAGGGCCCGGCGGACGACCGACGGACGGAGGCCTGACGGGAGCACCCCAACTCCCGCCAGTGCGAGCCGGCGCACCTGCGGGTCGCGATCCCTCAGCGCCGCCAGCGTGGTCGCGCTATCGAGCGCGCCACCGAGACCGAGGGCAAGCACGGCGATGCGGCGCACCGCCGTATCGGGCGCGGTCTTCGCCTGCGCGCGGAGCAGGTCGACTCCCCTCGTAGTCAGCCCACCGGTGAACCGGCGGGCAAGGATGAGCCGGTAGAGACCGTGCACGAGGCCGCGTCCGGGGCGCGCGCCGGCGCGCTCGAGAATCGCCGCCTCGAGGACGCGCCCCTGCGCGCTGTCGCCAATCGGCAGTCGTCCCATCGCCTCCGCCATCGCATCGATGGCCTCGGGCGCGGCCTCATTCTCAAGCGCGTTCGACAGCAGCGACTGCGCCTGGCCCACCGCGACCTGCCCCGAGTCGCTCGCGGGCGCGGTGCGGCGAACCCGACGCAGCGACTGGATGATCGCGTTGGCCGCCTCGGCGCGGATGGATGGGTTCGAGTCGCCGAGTCGCGCTCCCAGGATGGCGACCAGCTCCGGGCGCTGCAGCCTGCCGAGGCCCCGCACCGCCACCAGCCGGAGCAGATCATCGGCCCGGCCGAGCCCCTCCAGCATCGGCGCCATCCCTTCGGCTCCGAGCGCGCGCTCATCCTCGGCCACCAGCATCCGTTGCAGCAGCGTCGTGTCGGGGGCCGAGCCCCCCTGGGCGCGGACGGGGGAGACGACGAGCGCGGCGACCACAAGGGGCGCGACTGCGGCTGCGATCAGCGCATACGGTGACCGGGAGTGCAAGACGAGCCTCGGGGAGAATGTTGGGCGTCGGGCCGCCTCACTGCTGGCAGTCACCGTGGGGGTCGGGCTTGGGCTGGTCGACCACGATACGATGGTCGAGGTTGGCCACCCGCCCGGCGAGGTCCGCCACAAAGGTCGCGACACGGGCCATGCGGTGGTAGTCGATGAACTGCGGCTCGTCGGTCACCTGGTGGTAGTCGGCATGGCCACCGGTGGTGAAGAAGGCGATCGGGATGCCGTAGCGGGCGTAGGAGTAGTGATCGCTCCGGCAGTAGATGTTCTGCGGATGACCGTTGGCGTCGAGCGCATAGTCGAAACGCAGGCGATGCTTCCCGGCGAGGTTGGTGCGCTCCACGAGGGCGCCCAGTTCGGTGGAGAGCCGCCGCGAGCCGATGACCTGGAGGTAGTCCGGGTTGCCGTGAATCAGCTCGCCCTCCTTGGTGCGTCCGGTGATATCGTCGCTGCCCCCGCGGCCGATCATGTCGATGTTGAGCTGGGCTACGATCGAGTCACGCGGGACGGTGGGGTGATCGGTGAAGTACTCGGAGCCGAACAGGCCGAGCTCCTCTCCCACGTGCCAGACGAAGAGAATCGATCGCTTCGGCCGGATGCGTTGCGCCGCGAAGTACTGCGCGATCTCCAGGACGCTCACGCTCCCCGAGCCGTCGTCGTCCGCCCCGTTGTAGATGGTGTCGGGCAGGGCCGAGAGTCCACCGGTCCGATGCCGGATGGTGGCGACGGCGTCATTCACCTGCCTGGCTCGCTCCGGTGTCAGCTCCGGCGGCTCATCGTCGGCGCCTTCCTGCCGGAAAAGATGATTGGCGACGTAGATCGAATCGTGGGCAAAGACGGTTCGGCTGGTGCCGATGTGATCGTTGTGGGCGCCTATCGCCACGTACTCGCTCCGTAGCACGGGATCGCTGCCGCGGAGAATGGCAACGACGTTGCGTGCGGGAAAGTCGCCGAACCTCTTCTGGAGGAAGGCCGGATTGCCCTGGACGGACGGTCCCACGGCGCCAGCACGCGCGCTGTCGAGCGGCGCGCCGAGGAGGATTCCCGCCGCGCGGCGAGTGACGTAAAGAAAGGCCGGTACCGGCGGTGGATCGTCCCTGACGACTCCGGGACCGCCCTGGCGGTAGAAGGCGCGGGCGTCGTCGGGGATGAGGTCCATGCCCGCCACCGCGATTCCGGCGGCATCGTGGAAGTAGCTGGAGACGGCGAAACGGTTGGCGGTTCCAGGCGGGTTGCCGGGTGGATAGGCCGCGGGAGAGACGGCCAGCACGACGAACTTCCCCGCCGACGCAGCGGGGGGAATGAGCGACGCGGAGTCTCCCCATGTCCCGCCGAAGATGGTCTGTGTTCCGTTCAAGGACCGCGCGCGCGCCCCCTGGTCGCGCGGAATGAAGTCGGCCCACGGGGTGAGCACTGTCCCGCCGACCGTCAGCGTGGCGCTGGAATCGACGACCCGCACCACGACGGGCACGGTCTGGAAGTAGCCTCCATTCTCCCCGGCTGGCTCCAGGCCGAAGCGGCGGACCTCGCTCGCGATGTACTCGACTCCCTTCGCATTGCCGGCGCTGCCGAGCAGGCGCCCGCCCATCGAGTCATCGGCGAAGAGATAGAGCCTGCTGGCAAGATCTCCCTCCGAGATCGCCGCACCGGTGGGGCGTGAGGTGTGCTTCGGCATATGGGAGAGGGCCGCCCAGGAGTTGGTCCCCTGTGCGGTGAGCGGCTGCGAGCCGGCGGCCAGGGCCGCGAGGAGCAGCAGGAAGGTGCGCGAGAATCGCATTGGCTGATCCGGGAGAGGGCGTGCCATCGAGCCGAGGAATCCGGGAGTGGCCGCTTCTACGCACGCGGGGTCACCCGGGTGTCAGCCAATTGCAGGCTGCACCACGCATCTGGCGCGGATTAGCGCGTCTGGTACACGGTCATCCAGGCCACGGCACGCTGGTCGCGTTCGCGGGGAGGAGACCCGGACCGGTGTGAGCCACAGAAACTCGCCAGACCCCGCCGCGTAGGAACAGATCTCCGGCGCGACGGCCGCCACCCGCCTGGCGCCAGCTCGCGCTCTGGCATCGCCCGCGCCCCGCCGGTACCACGCTGGGCTTCGCGGAACCCCTTCCCCTCCCGTTCCGTAGGACCCGGCATGACCTCAGACCACTTTCTCACCCGCTCGCCGGCGGAATGGGCCACATCCCCCCGTGCCGTCGGCGATCCGCTCTACGGCGACTTCGCCCTCGGCGAGTTCGTCCGCACTGCGGCGATCGACGACCTGCGGCTCGACGTGACGGCGCATCACGCCGATGCCACGATTGCTGAACATGCGCACCCATCGACACTGCTGCTCTTCGTGCTGGATGGTGAGATCGAGGAGCGCGTCGGCACGCGGGTCACCGTCGGGCGACCCGGCGCCCTGTTCGTGCGGCCGGAAGGGACGGCCCACGCGGCGCGCGCTCTGCGGAGAAGCCGGCTCTTCTCGATCGAACCGGGTCCACTCTGGCTCGAACGGGTCGGGGCGCAGAGCCTCATCGGGCGGCTGCAGCCGAGCGAGGGGACCGAGCAACTGAGCCCGCTGGTGCTCAAGGTGTACCGCGCGTTCGCGTTGCTCGATGCGGGGCCCGCGGCGGGATTGGCCCTGCAGGGGTACCTGCAGGCGCTGCTCGCAGAACTCCTCCAGCCTGACGCGGGACCCAGCGTGCCGCTGTGGCTCCGAGACACCCGGGATTTCCTCGATGCCCATCTTCGGCAGCGTCTCGATCTGAGAGTCCTCGCTCGCCGGGCTGGAGTCCATCCGGTCCATCTCTCGCGAACATTCCGGAAGCACTTCGGACTGACGATGACCGACTACCTCCGCCGGGGGAGGCTGGCGGCCGCGATGGTCCGACTCTCTACCACCGACGACCCGGTCTCCCAGATCGCCCGCGACGCAGGGTTCGCCGATCCGTCACACTTCGCCAGGGAGTTCCGGCGCTCACTGGGTGACTCGCCGGCCGGGTATCGTGGCAGCCTGCGCGGCCGGCCCGGCGGATCCCCGGCCAATCGAGTGGCCTGAGTGGCCGTGGGATACGGTGAGATCATGCGAAGCGGAGAGCACCCAGCCCGCAGCAGGCGGAGCCGGCGGGATCGGTGCCGGTGATGAACAGCGGCCAGGTTGGATAGCGCGCGGGTGTGCCGCGCCTCAGGGGGTTGCGGCCTTCTTGGGAGCGGGGGATGGCGGCAAGGCCAGCAGTCGGCGCCGAAAGCTCTGAAACGCCGGGGTGTCCTTCGTGAGCCCCTTCAGCTGGCTCGCCGGGTATCTGGCGATCTGGGCCTCGGTGGCCGTGATGCGATCTTCCTCCAGCGGGTGACTCGCGAAGAAGGCGTCGAGTGCGCCGGGGTTCGTCTGGCGCTCGCTCAGGAGCACACGAAACATCTCCGGAATGCCGTAGGGCGAGATGCGCGCCTTGATCGTCGTCGCCACTCCTTCGGCATCCGCCTCCGCTTCATCGGCGCGGCTGAACTTCGCGAACAGCGCGCTCCCGCCCACATTGATGGCGGCCTGGCTGGCCCCGCTCTCGCACACCTTCGTCAGCGTGCACAGCAACGAGACCCCGACGTTGGCCCCCTCGGCCTGCTGCATCTGCTGCACCGAATGGCGCCGCGTCACGTGCCCGATCTCATGTCCGATGACGCCGGCCAGCTCGCTCATGTTGCTCGCGCGCTCGATGAGTCCGCGATTGACGTAGACCCAGCCCCCCGGCAGCGCGAACGCGTTGACCTCCTTGCTGTCGACGATGGTGAAGTGCCAGGTGAGATTCCGGTCGTCGGTCACCCGTGCGAGCTGGGTCCCGAGCGTGGTCACGTAACTCTCCACGGCCGCATCGTGAATCAGGGGCAACTGGGCGCTGACCTGGGCGGCGGAACTGGCGCCCAGCGCGACTTCCTGCTGCTGAGAGACGGCGCAGGATCCGAGAAGGGCCAGGGTCAGGCAGCCGGGAATTCCCCGCGGGAGCGCGCGCAGTGTGCAGTTGAATGGTCTCATGGGACACGCCTCGTCGTGACCAGTCTCTGACAGTGAAGATCTGCCGCGAAGCCTAGTGCGCCGAGCACGCCGACGTTATCCGTCGTTGGATGGAACCCGGCTGCGGCCGCGCGTCGACCGTCCGCGGCGCGGGAAGGCTGCCGCCGAGCTCACCGCAGCGGCGCGGAAGTCCAGCGGTCCAGTGCGAGACGATCTCGTTCGCGATCGAGGGTGCGCTGGATGTGCCGGGTCCGCAGCAGGGTGTGCAGCAGCAGGCTGCCCCGCGTCCGCAGCAGACTCGCGAGTCGTACCACGTAGTAGGGGTAGACCAGCGGTGTGCCGGGGCGAAGGGCGTACACCGCTTCCATCCTCTCCCGCGGCAGAAAGACCGCCCCCAGCAGCAGCTTTGCCCGGTCGCGGAGGGTACCGCCCCGGGCGAGACGCATGTACGCCGTCGGCAGCACAGCACGCAGCATCAGGATGTAGCGGCGCGCCGGCTCCACGATCTCCTCATCCGCCTGCTGGTGCGGAAGCGCCCGGAAGAGATCGGGCGGGACCGGCGCGGCGAGGATCTCCGTGGCCAGCCGGAGGGTGGTGTACAGGCAACCCGACGCTCCCCAGGCGGTGGCTCGCTCCGCGAGCGTCGTCCAGTCGATCCTGTTGCGCTCGGCGGTGATCACCGTGGCGATGTCCATCACGCCCTTGAGCGCGGCGCGGGTGAAGCGATGCTGGTAGGTCAGGTGGAGGGAGAGGTGGAGCAGGAGATCCTCGGGCGAGAGCAGCCGGACCGGCGCACCGTCGAGCATGGCCGACTCCGATCGTTGCCACAAACCAGCGAGGTCCAGCCGGAACGGGTTCGCGGGGCGCTGGATGCTCCAATGCACCTCCATCTCCGGCGCGCCCTGCTTGCGCAGCTTGTCGAGATGATGGTTCGTGGCACACCACTCCTCGATGTCCGGCCGGGGCACCGGACCGTAGCCGCGACCGAGCAGGACTTGCTCCGCCACGGCCAGATGCTCCCGGTGCACCATGATGTCGATGTCGGCCATGCTGCGAAGACCCGGCTCCGCGTAGGCGAACCGCGCCAGATGTATCCCCTTGAGCAGCATGACCGGGACGTCCCATGCCGCCAGCTCTTTCACGATCTGGCTGGTCTGGCGGAAGTAGACGGCGTTGCGGGTCGCGGTCTCGAGGTAGAAGGACCGGAGCCGTTCCCACACGTCGTCGGGAATGCCGGTGGTGATGGTGCTGTCCGCCAGCCGCCGGTAGGTCACGCCGCGCAGGTGATGGCGGGTGGCCTCGTCGGCCACGCAACGCCACTGCCGGTCGGTCAGCCGGTGCCCCGCGCCGGTTTCGCCCCGAAGCAGGGCCAGCCAGACGCGTTGCGCGGCGACCTGGTCCGGGATGTCGTAGGCCTCCGGATCGGCACCTGCGGGGCGCGCGGCGTCGGGAGCCGAACGGTCGACGGGTGCGGTCATCGGTAGGCCCTCGCCTGGGTTTCAAACAGCCGGGCGTACACGCCGTCGCGCTCCACCAGCTCTTCGTGGGCGCCGATCTCCGCGATGTGGCCGCCGACCAGGACCAGGATCCGGTCGCTGTGGCGCACGGTGGAGAGCCGATGACTGATCACCACGGTGGTGCGACCCTCGGCCAGTTCGTGGAACTGGTCGAAGACCTCCGCCTCCGCCTTCGGGTCGAGCGCCGCCGTGGGTTCATCCAGCACCAGCAACTCGCTGTCCCGCAGGAACGCCCGCGTGAGCGCCAGCTTCTGCCACTGGCCAACGCTCAGGTCGGCACCCTGCTCGAACTGCCGAGACAGAATCGTATCGTAGCCGAGCGGCAGCGAGCGGATGATCGCGTCCGCTCCGGTCCGGCGCGCCGCCTCGGCGATGCGGGGAGAGTCGGGGGGCAAGGAGACGTTGCCCAGCCAGATGTTGTCGCGGGCGGTCAGCCGATAGCGGGCGTAGTCCTGGAACACCACGGCCAGCTCGGCGCGCAGCTCGGCGAGCCTGAGGTCGCGCAGGTCGATGCCGTCGATCCGGATCGTTCCCGACGTCGGGTCGTAGAGCCGGCAGAGAAGCTTGACCAGGGTGGTCTTGCCGCAGCCGTTCTCGCCCACCAGCGCCACGTGCTCGCCGGGACGGATCGTGAAGCTCACATCGGTCAACACCTCGGTCTCGGTGCCCGGGTAACGGAAGCTGACGTGGTCGAACTCGATGCCGCTCCGGAGCGGGCGCGGATACGGTCTGGGATTCGGGCTGTCCACGACCCTGGGCTCGAGCTCGAGGAATCGCTTGAAGTCGGTGAGGAACAGGTTCTGCTCGTAGAGACCGGCCAGCCCCGTGAGGAGGTCACGGAAGAAGTCCTGAGCCCGCTGGAAGGCGCCGAAGTACATCACCATGTCGCCCACCGTCACCGCTCCGGCCAGGGCGCGCTGCGCGATGACGTACATCGAGCCGAAGACCGCCGCGACGGCGACCACCTGAGCCAGCAGATCGAAGCCGGAGCGCTGAGTGGCGAGTCGGAGCTTCTCGCGATCGGCCTGCTGGCGCAGTACCCGGTGCCGGCGCCGGAATTCATCGCCCAGATCGAACAGGCGGATCTCCTTGGCTGACTCGATCGAGGTGAGCATGAAACTGAGGTACCGGCCGAGGCGCTGCAGGGCCGTCTGGCGCCGCATCCACTGATACAGCCGGCTGGAGAAGCGCACCTTGACGAACAGCCCCGGCAACGCCGCGGCGAACAGCGCCACCACCAGCAGCCAGTGGAAGGACAGCAGCAGCCCGACCACCGCCAGCAGCGAAAGGCCGCCCTGGGCGACCTGGGCGCACGAGGCGACGATCTGGGCCGGGCGGTACGGCGCTTCCATCTGCGCCCGGTGCAGGGTGTCGTGATACTCCGGGTTCTCGTAGAACTCGAGATCCACCTCCACCGACTTCTGGTGCAGGATCTCCTGCACCCGGTCGCTCAGGCGAGTGCCCTGCACCTCGGTCACCAGGCTGGACAGCAGCCTGAGGCCGGTGGCCGCGATCGCGACGCACCCGGCCAGCGCCACCAGCGTGGTGAGTCGGCCAACGTCGTGCGGCCCCCCGGACAGTGCCCGGGCGACCGTATCGATGATCTCCTTGGTGAGGTACAGGGCCAGCAGCGGGACCACGCTCGCGAGGACCAGCAGGACGATTTGCGCCGCGGCCCAGCCGCGGCCGCTCTGCCATACCAGCGCGAGCCCCTGGCGGAGCGGAGTGATGTCCAGCAATCGGGAGGGCCCCCGGGCGTCGGTGTTCATGGCGTGGAGTAGGTCGCTTCGAACCAGCGGATGAACCGCCCCATCATGATGCCGCGCGGGAGCAGCAGATTGTACTCTTTCTCATGCTCGACGCCCAGCCGAGCAGGCCACCGTTGCATGAGCGACCGGAGCCGAGGGAGGTCGAGACAGCGCGACGCGGTGTCGGACCGGTCCAGCAGGTCGAGTTCCGCCCGGAACATCTGCTGCATCGCGGGCAGCCACTCGGTCCAGTCCGAGCTCTGCCCCCCGATGGTGGTGCGGTTGCGGACCTGGTCGGGAAGCCGGCCCTCCATGGCCCGGCGGATCAGCGAGCGGGTGACCCCGTTGTGCAGATACTGCGAGCCGGGGATCGAGAAGCAGTACTCCACGACTCGCCGGTCTGCCGTGGGATCCCGGGTCTCGATGCCGAACCAGGGACGAAACCCGCTGTAGGTGTCCAACACGTCGGCGCCGCCCCTGAGTACCGCGACCCGGAAGTCGATCTCCCCCAGCGATCGCTCATTGAGCTGGTCGAGGCGCGCGGCCCGCACCCGGTCGGCGAGGCCGACGCTCCGGGCGAAGTCGGGATTGATTGCCGATGCCGCGGCATCCCACACCGGGGCTACGGGCTGCCGGCGCAGCCGGCGGGCCCAGGCAGCCAGGAACGGAGGGGTGAGCGGGTCGAGGACCCGATACCGGAGGACGTCTCGCCTCCCCGCGCCCGTGGCCCGCGCAAGTGCGGAAGCCTCGTGCAAGGCGTGCGCCCAGTGCCCCCGTCGCACCGCGTCCGGGAGCGACCGCAGCCCGGTGTAGCTGATGGTGGCGTTCCCCTTGTGCCCGGCCAGCAGCACTCGGATGCCCTCGGCGCTCGCCGCGGCGTAGATGCCGGTGAACCAGGCCACGTTGGTCGGGTTACGGGCCGGGGCCCCAGTCATCAGGAAGGAGGTCTCGATGTCGTCGAACGGTGTTCGCCCGTCCGGCCGGCGAATCCGGAGGTCGATGTTCGGGTGCAGCCGGGCGATCGCTTCCACATCCGCGGATTCATCGGCGACCCGGCCCCGCCGCACCGGGCCTTCGAAGCCCGCCCGGGGAGCGGCGTGAAAGGTGGCCAGCGGGCGGCCCTGTTCGCGCAGCTGAGCGGCCGCCACTGCCGCGACCGAGGAGGAATCGAGCCCGCCGCTCGCCATGATGCCCACCGGACCGGTCGACCGCAGTCGCGCCTGAACCGCCTCGCCAAAGACCTCGAGGAAGCCTTCCTCGTATTCCCGGTCTGAGCCGAGGATGAGCGAGCGCTTCGGCTCCGGCGACCAGAACTGGTCGAGCCGAATCCCCGCTTCCGTGGCGGTCAGCGTGTGACCGGGCGGCACTCGGAGGATTCCCTCGAAGAAGGTGCCCTCCTGGCTCGGCAGCAGCACCAGGAACTCGGCCACCTTCTGCAGGTTCAACCGCGGCCGTACCTCTGGCAGCGCCGCGAGCGCATGTGTGGTCGTCGCCAAGGCTACCTGTTGCGGGGAATGGTGGTAGAAGAGCACCCGCTGGCCCACGCCGTCGCGGGCACAGAAGAGCGCCCGACTCCGCTGGTCCCACAGTGCGAAGGCGAAGTCGCCGAGCAGTCGGCGCGGGGAATCCTGTCCCCAGGCCTGGTACGCCGCGAGAATGAATGCGGCATCCGGAAGCCCGGTGGCCTCGCCGGCGGGAATCCCCAGGGCCGACGCCAGCTCCGCCCGATTGTCGATGCGGGCATCCGCGACGAGCACCAGCCGACCGTCCGCGGAGTGGAGCGGTGGCCGGTACAGGGCATCCTCTGCCGTGACCCGCCAGGGGCGGCATCCGAGGGCCACGGGCGCGTCCGCGCTCTCCGGAGCCCAGATGCCGGCCTCGGGTCCGTACTCGCCGAGTGCATCCAGGATCGTCGCGATTCGGGCCGCGGGGACGGGCGCGCCGTCGAAGCGGAACACCGCGCAGATGGCGCTCATGGCCGCCTGTTGTCAGGCGAACGTGGAGACAACCGCAAAGCGATCCTCCCGCGGGCCACCGGCGACGATGGTGGTTCCGGCCCTGACCCAGGCGTGGGCGTCATAGCCACGCGTCGGATCGGCGCCCAGGTAGAGCGTGCTGGGAATCCCGCGGCGGCGGAGCATCCATTGGGCGGTCACGGCCTGAGGCAGACAGACGGGGCGCCAGGGCAGGTGCCGCGCGGCAGCCGCGACGGCCCAGCGCACCCGAGCCACCTGAGGGATGGTGGCGGTGTCGCGCGTCTCGGGGCTCACGGCCATGTGCCGGCCGAGGCGGCGCGCGAGCCGACGGAACTTGAGGACCTTGATGAGTATGCCGGCCACCGTGCAGAGGGTGACCGCCTCGATCAGGTCCCGCCGCTCAGGAGCCGGAAGACGGATGAACAGGATTGGTTGCCGGATCATGGAACCGAACCAACTGTGCACGTCGGAGCTCCTCCAGGAACGTGCCGACCTCGCGTCGACAGATGTCCGGAGCGACGTCGAATTCGGCGATCAGCGCCTCACACAGCTGCCTGACGGAGCGTGGCTGTTCGAGCAGGGACCAGATCCTGGGCCCCACCCCCTCGAGCCCGAAATACATCCCCTGGTCGACGCTCATCATGACCACCGTGTGATCCACTTCCACCGCAACCGGCTCATCGCTTCGAGTGACCAGGGTCTCCGGTCCGATCGGCGTATCGGTGCTCACACGAACCTCCTCAGACTGCATGAAGACACTCTGCCGGATGATGGGTGTCGTGCTCGATCAGACTCGCCGTGGCGGAAAGGTACTCCAGGCCACGGGGTCGGATCAGCCGGCTGACAGACAGGGCGCGCGCGACCGTGGCCGCCAGCCGAAACACCTGGGAGGTCAGTCCCAGGGCGCGGGCACTTGCGAGCAGGTATGTCTGGTCCACCAGGGCGGAGATCGCCTCCAGGCCAGTCAATCGCTCCAGCCGGGGCGGCCCCTCGCCATCGGTCAGGATGTAGACCCGGCTCAGCGGGGCCGGCGACGTGTGATGAAGGAATGTAGTGATTGGCAGGTGGAACTTGCCCCGACCGCCGCCGGCAGGCTCGAGATCGGAGACCGTGCCCGGCACATCGGCCAGCGCGATTCCGTCCAGCTTCAGGCGGGCCGCTCCCGGCCAGACGCGGAGTTCCCCTCTGGCCGGGGGCGCCATCACGCAGATGTCGTCGCTGACGAAGGCCGCGCCGCGGCGCAGCATCGTGGCCACCAGCGTCGATTTTCCCGCGCCGGAGCGACCGGCAAAGCCGACGCAACCACCACCACCGGACGGCGCCACGCAACTGGCATGCAGGGGATATGCTCCCCGCTGGTGCAGAATCGTTCCCATCACCGAACCCGTGAGGTAGAGCCTGAGGTCCTCGGCCTTCGCGGCGGGATCGGGATCGACCCGGATGAGTGAGCCCCCGATCGCACCGAAGCGGCCGACTCCGAGCACCGCCAGCCGGAACTCACCGGCCTCCACAACGCCACGTGCGCTGTAGGGTGGGCCCTCGACCTCGGGCCCGGAGAGGGATTCCCGGCGGATGACCACATCGGGTTCGGTGGTCGCTACGGTCGGCCAACCCGGGAGATCGATGGCCGACCTCACCCGGAGGCCGTAGACCCAGAAATCCTGAGTCACGGACTCCGGGGCCGGGGAAACCGGATGCCCCCCGGCAGATGGGCCGCCGGAGGGCATGGGGTCGTTCATAGCTGACATTTACATCACTGCTTCAGCTGTGAATCTCCCCGCCCTGCCCGTCCTGATCGCTTCCCAATCCACTCAGGGTCTGGCTGACGGGTTTGCCGACGAGAGTCGGGGTTACCCACGTGTGCTTCTGGTTCTTGTTCATTTGTCCCACCTTTCCATGGAAAGCCAACTGCGTTCGGTTGGTCGGCTGCTGAGACGTGGAAGTCCATCAACCTCGCGGTCGGGATATCCGCTTCGCCGTCAACCACTGCTATTCCCGCTGCAAGAATGCCACCAGCGGTCCTTCATGACGCCTGCGATCTGCCGCATTGCACCACAAGCGTCAAGCTGCTGAGTACCAACCGATTAGCCCAGCCATTCGAGAAGAGGCCGGCGCCGTCCGTGAAGGAGAATGCTTTGCGATCGCCGATGTCCGCCACACTTGTGAGGCGGCCGCACGACACGCCCTTCCTAAGGCTGATGCACTCACCATTCTTCGGAGCGACGACGTTGGATCCATGAATGCGTCACTCTTAAGAGCTACGAGATCAGAGCCATCAACAGCGGACTGGGTCGGAAGCGATGGGGAGAGCATGGCGGCCGTCACCTGACCGCCCTCACCGTCGGCCTGCACGCGCTCAGGTCCAGGGCGCAGGCCGGCGCTGGAGCCCATCCCTGACGAATGGCGATCTGGACGCGGGTGTGCACGGCGAGCTTCTTCAGGATGCTGTGTACGTGACTCTTGACCGTGTGAATCGCAATGTGAAGGCGTCGGGCTATGTCCCTGTTCGCGAGCCCCTCGGCGATCAGCGCACTGATCTCCCGCTCGCGCCTCGTGACGCCGGAGATAGTTTGCGGCATGCTGGCCGGTGAAAGGAGCGGTTCTCGAGGCGAACGGGCGCGGGCCGCGATCTGAAGGCGGGATCGTGACCCGAGCTTGCCCATGAGGTTGTGCACGTGGCTCTTGGTCGTGTGCACCGAGATGTGGAGCCGCTGGGCGATCTCCTTGTTCGAGAGCCCGTCGGCGATCAGGTCCATGGTCTCCCGTTCACGCATCGTGAGAGGGATGGCGGTCTGCCACAGGCTCGGGCGGGTCCATCCGATCGCTTGATCCCCATCGTCGGACGGCGGCATGGGGGTCAACGTCGCCGAAGTCGCGGGTATCGCCTGCGACATCGATCGGAGGGTCTCGACGAAATCGTTCAGCGTCGCACCCTCGAGGAGTATCGCGCTCACCCCCGCGCTCGTTGACGCGCGAAGCCCTTCTCGCACAGGCAGCACCCGCACCAGGATCATCGGAGTTCCTGGCGACATGTTCCATGAGCCCGTAACAGCGAGATGCCCGAGGTTATTGCCCGTGTCGGCACTCTGGGTTGGCTGCTTGGCCTGGTGGGAGGTGTTCGAGCGAGGAATGGCCCGTCGGGCGGGGTGGGGCGCGGCGATCCCAAGTTCGCGGATCTGGGGGGAGGCGATTCCTGCGGCAAGCGCGCCGCTCCGACTACTCACAGAGCCATCTCCCGGATGATCATTGGTTTGCAAAGAAGTGTCGTGAGGCGTGAAGTGATCGTGAATCAGGAGTGAGTCAATGCTTCGCTGTCGCGACAGTCATTTCGCGTTAATGAATCGTCGTAGGATCGCGGTGGTTTCGGCTCGAGGTGTGGACGTGTTCGGCCCGCTGACCGGCCAGTTCAGGCCCGCGCCAATTCCACCAACAGAGGTCTGTACGGAGCCCGGAAACGGCAGAGCAGGGTCGTTGACTTGTCGAAGCGAGCTTCCGAGACCTCCAGGATGCCCGCGAGCACCAATCCTGGGTTCCCGAGCCTGGCGATCGGAATCCGCCAGGCAATCGCACAGGCTGCTGCGCCAGGACGTGGTGCAGGTCCCCGGGGTTGCTGCCGATCAGGAGGTCCCGATCGGGCCGCAGATCCGGACGCAGAGACTCGGGCCCCGTCCTCCCCCACCCATCCGCCAGCCGGCGTTAGAATTCCGAGAACCTGCCCGCTCTGCCGGAGACGATTCATGATCGAGACGTCTGTGTTCGACCACCCCAAGCCGCAGCTGGCCGGCTTCGCAATCGGGGAGCTGCTCAAGCGCGATTACGGCCTCGAGGGGGCGATGGCGCCGCTCACCAGCGAACGCGATCAGAACGTGCTGATCGACGCAGGGGGGCAGCAGTACGTCCTGAAGATCGCCAATGCCGCCGAAGATCGCGGCTTCCTCGCGCTGCAGAACGCAGTGCTCGAACACCTCGCGGCCGTCGCGCCCGAGCTCGGCGTGCCCCGGCTGGTGCGCGCCGGCGAGGGGAAGGAGCTGACGGAGTGGCGCCTCGACTCGGGAACCCACGCCGTGCGATTGCTGAGCTATCTGCCGGGCCGGCTTCTGTCCGAGGTCCCGAAGACGCCCGCCTTGCTCGCCAGTCTCGGCGGCTTCATGGGCCGGCTGTCCACCGCGCTCCAGGGATTCGGTCACCCCGCGACCCACCGCCCGGGCTTCCTGTGGAATCTCGACGAGGCGCTCACGACCCGCCGCTGGCTCGACGAGGTCACCCCGGAGCAGCGCGCGCTGGTGGCGAGGGTCTTTGCGCGCTACGAGGCGCGGGTGGCTCCGAGGCTGCGGGAGCTGCGGGCAGGGGTTCTCCACCAGGACGCCAACGACAACAACCTGATCGTGAGCGCCGACGGGCGGGTGGTGACGGGGCTGGTCGATTTCGGCGACATGACCTTCGGCCGGCGGATCAACGAGCTGGCCGTGACGCTGGCGTATGCGCTACTCGACATGGACGATCTCTACTCCGCGGCCCGACCGCTAATCGCGGCCTACGCCGCGGAGTCCCCGCTCGAGGGAGACGAGGCCGGGGTGCTCTTCGATCTGGTCGCAGCGCGACTCGCGATGAGCGTCTGCATCTCATCGCATCGCGCCCGGGAATTTCCGGACAATGAGTATCTGCTGGTCTCGCAGGCCCCCGCTTTCCGGTTGCTCACCCGGCTGGACCAGACCAACCCTGCGCTGCTGGCCGCCTTTGCGCGGGATGCGGCGGGGCTGCCCCCGGTCCCGACTCACGATCGTATCGTGGCCTGGCTCGCCTCGGAGGCGTGCCGGCCGCATCAGTTGTTCGACTTTGACCTCGACACCGCTGGCCGGCTGCTGCTCTCGCTCACGAGCGGAGCGCCGGGGATGGAGCACGCCGGCGATGCCGACGCCTACTGGAGCTGGCTGCGGGATCGTCTGAAGGCGGAGGGCGCCCGCTTCGCGATCGGCACCTACGGCGAGGTCCGCGACGTCTACAACGGAGAACAGTACCGGAACGCGGCATCGCCGGAGCGGCGCTCACAGCATCTGGGCCTCGATCTCTTCGTGGAACCAGGGACGCCGGTCCGCGCCCCGCTCGACGGCAGCGTCCTGAGCGTTGCCGACAACGCCGCCGCCTTCGACTATGGCCCCACGGTGATCCTGGAGCACGAGACCGGGTCCGGCGGGCCGCGCTTCTGTACTCTCTATGGTCATCTCGCCCGCGAGGCGCTGACCCGAGTGAAACCGGGGATGAAGGTGAGGGCGGGGGAGCGGATCGGGTCGATCGGCTCGGCCGAAGTGAATGGCGGTTGGGCGCCACATCTCCACTTCCAGGTGATCACCGACCGGCTCGGTCTGTCTGGCGACTTCCCCGGCGTGGGCCAGCCCAGCCTGTGGCCGGTGTGGCGGAGGCTGTCGCCCGATCCGAATCTGGTGCTCCGTCTGGCACCCGAGAGCTTCGTGGCCGATCCTGCGCCGCCGGCGGTGCTGATAGAGCGACGCGCGAGGCTGCTGGGCCCGTCGCTGTCGCTGAGTTATCGCAAGAAGCTGAAGATCGTGCGGGGGCGAGGGGCGTATCTCTATGACCACACCGGGAGAGGCTTCCTCGACGGTGTCAACAACATCTGCCACGTGGGCCATGCCCACCCGCGCGTCGTGGAAGCGCTGGCGCGACAGGCGGGCACCCTCAACACCAACACCCGATACCTGCACGATACGATCCTGGACTATGCCGAGCGGCTGGCGGGCACCTTTCCGAAGCCGCTCTCGGTGGTCTATCTGGTCTGCTCGGGGTCGGAGGCCAACGAACTCGCTTTGCGGATTGCCCGCACCGTCACCGGGCGGCGGAACACCATTACGCTCGACTGGGCCTATCACGGCAATACCGGCGGGTTGATCGATGTGAGCCCGTACAAGTTCAAGCGCAAGGGCGGTCGCGGCAAACCCGACTACGTGGAGGTCGCGACGTTGCCCTATCCCTACCGCGGCCCGCAGAAGGGATACGGAAGCGATGCCGGACTCGCGTATGCCGAATCGGTGGAGCAGCAGATTCACGCGATCCAGCGGAAGACCGGGGAGGGACCGGCGGCGTTCATCGCAGAGTCGATGTCCAGCTGCGGCGGACAGGTGGTCTATCCGGCCGGCTACCTGCGGGAAGCCGCCCGCCTGGTGCACGGCGCCGGCGGGCTGGTGATCGTCGACGAGGTGCAGACCGGCTTCGGGCGGGTGGGTTCCCACATGTGGGCGCACCAACTGCAGGAGGTCACCCCCGACATCGTCACCATGGGAAAGCCGATCGGCAACGGCCACCCGATGGCAGCGGTGATCACTTCGCCGGAAATCGCCGCCGCCTTTGCCAACGGGATGGAGTTCTTTTCCTCCTTTGGGGGCAACCCGGTGTCGGCGGCGGTCGGCATGGCGGTGCTGGACGTGCTCGAGGAGGAAGAGCTGCAGGCCAGGGCACTCACTACCGGCGAGCATCTCAAGACTCGGTTTGCGGCGCTGGCCGGCGAGCATGAACTGATCGGCGACGTGCGTGGCGAGGGGCTCTTCCTCGGTGTGGAGCTGGTGCGCGATCGCGCGACGCTCGAACCCGCCACCACGGAAGCGGGGGATGTGGTAAACCTGATGCGGGAGGCCGGAGTACTGCTCTCGACCGACGGGCCGTTCGACAACGTGATCAAGATCAAGCCGCCGATGGTGTTCGGGATCAGGGAGGCGGATATCATGGCGGAGGAGTTCGGGCGGGCGCTGACGCGACTCGGCTGAGCGGCCTGCGGGTCCGTCGTCCCGCCGCCGGTGCCATCGGGTGCGCCGGAGCCGCGCCCTCGGCCCCGGACCCCCAACACCACGACAGTCATCGCGATCTTGCGACCGTAATAGGCAGGCGTCAGGTTAGGCATGTCCCCGCCAGCAGAGAATCACCGAGGAGCGGCATGGAAGCCAGGTACCTGTTGCGGCCGGCCTCCGCCGGAGAGCTGCTCGATACGGCCATCGGGATGGTCAGGCGGTACTTCCCGGCCTACCTCGCCAAGACGTGGCTCCTCTACCTCGTGGCCGCGTCGCTGGATTTCATCTCACGCCTGCCAGCCGCACCGCGGTTCTTCCCCCTCTTCAGTCTCCTGGTCGGATTGGCGGTCGGCGCCACGGTGGAGGTCCGCCTCGCCTGCGCCAGCCGCGATCTCCTGGAGGGGCGCGACTTCGGGGCGACGCCCGTCGCCCCGATCCTGAGGAAGCGCTGGGCGGCGATCATCTTCGGCTACATGATCAAGTGGATTTTCGTCATCGTCGGATTCGCGGTGCTGATTCTTCCCGGCGCCTACATGATCGCGCTCTACTTCGGCGTACCCTGCATCAGCGCGTTCGAGGATCTCGGGCTTCGCGGGGCGAGGTATCGCAGCCGTGAACTCGCGCGCAGGTACATCGGACGGGTCTTCGTCACCATCGGTCTCTTCGATATCGCCGCTGTCCTCCTGGGCTTTGCCATCCTCCTCGTTCTCGGGCGTGGTCACCTCCTGCAGATTCCGGTATGGGCCCGGGGTGTCAACTGGGCCCTCGGACTCGTGCTCACGCCGATCCGCAGCGCCTTGACGGCGGCAGTCTACCTCGACTGCAGGGTCCGGTCCGAGGGGTACGATCTCGACCATTCCGCCGCGCTGGTGACCGCGGGCTAGTTGCAGGGGCTGGGGGGCTTGTCTCCTGACCGAACCCGAAGGAGCGTGAATGACGAAGAGGTCACCGGCAGGTAAGACGTCCCGGGCGCGCCGACCGCCAGCGGCGGGGGTCGCCGAGTTCATGGCGGCGCTCCAGCACCCGCTCAAGCCGGCGCTCGCGCTGGTCCGGTCGACCATCCTTGGCGTGAGTCCGAAGATCGCCGAAGGAATCAAGTGGAACGCGCCGAGCTTCCGCACGACGGAGTTCTTCGCGACGGTCAACGTCTACAGGAAGGCCGGAGCGAGGGACTGCGTGCTCGTGATCCTGCACCAGGGCGCCAGGGGGAACGGCTCCGGCGGGCCGGCCATCAGCGATCCGGCCGGACTGCTTGAATGGCTGGGAAAGGATCGGTGCGCGGTGAGGTTCCGCGACCTCAGAGAAACCCGGGCGAAGCAGAGCGCGTTCCGCCGCATCGTGCGGGAGTGGATCGCGCAGCTGTGACGACTTCCATCAACCAGGCGAGCCAGGCGTGGCCCGTCATACCAGCAGCGGCCGGACCGCCACCCGTAACTCTTCGGCGCTGAATGGCTCTCGCAGGATGGGCACATTCCTCGGGAGCCTTCGTTCGAGTTCGGGGCTGGAGCGCCCCTGGTTGGCGAGATAGAGAATGGGGACGGTCGGGAGATAGGAGCGGAGCTGGTGAATCAGCTCTACTCCGGCCACGCCGCCGACCCGAGTGTTGCTGATGACCAGGTCGCAGATCTTCAGGCCGAAGGCAAGCTGGGTCGCTGTCAGGCCGTCATACGCCTGAAAGACCGCATGACCGTCGACGGTGAGGGTCTCGATGACGAAGTTGGCGACGGCCCGGTCCTCGTCGGCGACAACGATGTACCGCCCCTCGAAACCGTGGAGATGGGGGCGCATGAACGGACCTTGGACCCGGGAGACGTCCGGGAGTGGCAGGCGGTGAAACCTAGAGGCCTAAGTATACACCGCCGGCGGAGCCAACGACCGCCGGCGTGATCCCCTGACTAGTCCTCCCTGAGTGCGGCGACCGGATCGAGCCGGGCGGCGCGCCAGGCGGGGATCGCCCCCGCCGCCAGGCCCACCAGCACCACCACGCCAGTGGTCGTGATGATGGTGACGGGGTCGGTCGCCGAGACGCCGTAGAGAAAGGCCGTCACCAGTCGGCCGATGCCGAGCGCAGCAGCCACGCCGAGGCAGACCCCCGCTAACACCAGCCGCCCGACCTCCCCCAGTACCAGGCGCACCACGCCACTCCGGTCCGCGCCGAGCGCCAGCCGGATCCCGATCTCGTTACGGCGCCGCGCGACGCTGTAGGACATGATGCCGTAGAGGCCGATCAGCGCGAGCAGCATCGCCAGGCCGCCGAAGAAGCCCGACAGCGTCGCCAGCAGCCGCTCCCGGACCAGCGAGCGATCGAGATTGTCGCTCACGGTAAGTGCGGTGAAGGATGCCCGGGGATTCACCTCCGCCACGGCGCGGCGGATCGCAGGCATCAGCGCCGCTGGTGGCCCGTCGCCGCGCAGGACGAACGTCACCAAGTGGCTCGGCTCATCGGTCTGGCGGTCCGAGAAGTAGACGACCGGTTCCGGCGCAGCTCTGAGCGAGCGGTACCTGGAATCCTGCGCCACGCCGATCACCTCGTAGACAGCCTCGCCCCTGCCCGTTTCGACGGTGAATTGCCGGCCGACCGGATTGCTGCTGCCCAGGAACTTCTTCGCCATCGCCTCGGTGACGATCGCGACCGGTACGGAGCCGACGGCATCGCGGGGGCCGAAGTCTCGCCCGACGATGAGTCGGATGCCCATCGTGGCGAAGTAACCGGTGCTCACCCGGTTGAGCCAGCTCATGCGGTCGCGGAAGTCCTCGGGCACCGGCTGCCCCGGCACGCTGATGCCCCCATTCCAGCGCATGCCGCTGATCGGCAGGATGTCCGCCACCGCCGCGGAGCGGACGCCGGGGAGCAGCCGCAACCGCTCGAGGATCTCACGCTGGATGGCGACGCGTCTCGCGGCGGATTCACCGCTGGAGCTGAGGTCCATCCGCAGCGTGAGGAGACCCTCGCGACGGAACCCGGGGTCCAGAGTGTTGAGGGTGTGGAAGGTGGTGAGAAGCAGCGCCGCGCCGAGCACCAGCACCAGCGAGAGGGCGACCTGTCCCAGCACCAGGGCCTTGCCGAGGGTGAAGCGCGACGAATCACCCTTGATCACACCGCGTCCATGCGCGCGGATCGCGAGCTGCGGATCGACTCGCGTAGCGCGCCACGCCGGTACCAGTCCGAACAGCACCCCGGTGAGGACAGCGACGCCGATGGTGAAGCCGAGCAGCCGGTAGTCGAGGGAAAGATCGAGCCAGACGCCATTGCGCCCGGTGGACAGCATGCGAACGAGCAGCTGGCTTCCCCAGCGCGCGAACAGGAAGCCCAGCGCCGCGCCCAGGAGCGAAAGCAGCAGGCTCTCGGTCAGCATCTGCCGCACCAGCCGGCCACGGCTTGCGCCCAAGGCGAGCCGCATCGCGATCTCCCGCCGGCGCACCGTCCCGCGTGCCAGCAGCAGGTTGGCCACGTTGCCGCAGGCGATGAGCAGGACGATGCCGACGACCGCCATGAGCATCAGCAGCGCCGGCCGGTAGGTGATGCGCAGATCGGAGAGGCCGGTGGCGGCGGGGCGCGCCTCCAGCCGGCTCCGCAGATAGGACTCGACCGACTTGGCGTCCCAGCCGTCGGGCACCGTCGCGCTGAAGATACCGTTGGACAGCGCGGCGAGGCGGGCGTTCAGCTGCGCCGGCAGGATCCCCGTCCTTGGGCGGCCGATGAGCTGCAGGAACCAGGTGCTCCGACCGTTGAGCTTGCTGTTCTCGCCCTGGATCACCGCTTCGGCGCAGAGCGGGGCGTAGAGCTGCACCGAGCGCCCGACCTCGACGCCGAAGAATCCGGGCGGCGCGACGCCGACGATCCGGAACGGATGACCCTCGAGCGCGATCGTCTGGCCGATGGCGCCTGGCGCGCCTCCGAATTCCGCCTCCCAGAAGCCGTAGCCAAGCACCACGAGCGCGGGGCAGCCGCGAGCGTCGTCGGCGTCGCTCAGCAGGCGACCGGCCGCGGGGGCGAGGCCCAGGGTCGAGAAGAAGTCGCCGCCGACGTAGTCCCCGTCGACGGGGTGCGCTTCGCCCCCATCGGCGAGATTGAAGGATTCCGACGAGAAGGCGAATACGCCCGAAAAGGCGTCCTGGGTGCGGCGGAACTCCTCCCAGATGGGGTTGGTGAACTCCTCCTGGTCCGCGCCCATCGTCACCTGCACCAGCTCGCTCGGGTTGGCCACCGGGAGCGACTTGAGCAGCACGGCATTGAGCAGACTGAAGATCGCGGTGTTGGCGCCGATACCCAGGGCGAGCGAGAGCACGACGGTACTGGTGAAGCCCGGGTTCGCCTTGAGGCCGCGCAGTGCATAGCGCAGGTCGCCGGCCAGGTTCTCCAGCCAGGCGAGGATCCCCGCGTCGCGGGTCGCTTCTTTCACGCCCTGCCGGTGACCGAAGCGGAGGCGAGCCTGGTGTTCGGCCTCCCGCCGCTGCATGCCGTGGGCGACGAGATCATCGGTGGCTTCGGCGATGTGGAAATCGAGCTCGCGATCGAGGTCGCGACCATGCCGGGTGGAGCGGAGGACGTTCTTCAGGCGCGCGATCCAGCTCATGGGCGTGCTCCGCGGCGATCAGGCGAGGCGCAGAACGCGGCCGACCCCGACGGTCAGCCGGTTCCACTGTTCCTGTTCCTGTGCCAGTTGGCGGCGGCCGGCCGCGGTGAGGCTGTAGAACCGGGCCTCCCGGTTCTTCTCGGTGGTGCCCCACTCCGCCTTGACCCAGCCGGCCTGTTCCATCCGGTGGAGCGCCGGGTAGAGCGAGCCTTCCTCCACCCGCAGCAGGTCGTCCGAGAGGCGCTGGATGTGCGAGGTGATGGCATAGCCGTGCATGCGTCCCTGAGCGGCGAGGCACTTGAGGACGAGAAGGGCGAGGGTGCCCTGGAGAATGTCGTTGCGGGGGCGGGACATCGGATACCTTTCTTGCTATACATATGTAGCTAGGTATACGATGCCGGCGCGCACGGCGAATGTCAAGCGACGAGGCCGGCGATGCGCGCCCGACGCCGGGTCAGGCCGGCGGTGCTGCCACCCGGAGCCGCTGCTGCAGGGCGAACCCGGGGTAGAAGTTGGGCGCGCTGCAGGGGATGCTGAAGAGCGTCATCTTCGTGCCCAGCTGTACGACCAGAAAGGTGCCGCTGAGCACCGTGGTATCGATCTCGGCGAAGGGGACGGTCACGCTGCCCTTGCCATTCTCCACGATGAACGCCTCGCGCGTCACCGTGACGGCCGGGGTGTCCGGAATGCTGCGGCTCGAACGCTCCACCCAGCGCACCCGCTTGGACCGGCCGAGCTCCTTCTCCATCCGCTCGGTGAGCCTCGGGGTCAGCTGATCCACCAGGCGGGCGAGATCGGCATCGCCGCTGGTGCGGAAGTCCGGCTGCGTCACGATCCGGAGCGGCTTCCCGTTGCGCGGGATGAAGACGATGGTGTCCCGGGGCTGGCCCCGCATCAGTATCCGGGAATACGCAAACGTCCGCAGATCGCGGAAGGGCAGCGCGCGGCTGCCCAGGAGGCTCTCGACCGTTGCGCCGTTCTCGTAGATGGTCGCCTTGTAACTGATGGACCAGGCGCAGAGGCCGAGCAGGCCCAGGGCGAGGAGCAGTACGCCGATGGCGGTCGCATCCAGCGAGCCGACGCTCAGCGCCAGCGTCGCAAAGGCGACTCCCGCGATGGCGACGACGATCGCGTTGGTCCTGGGCAGGGTCTTTCGGTTGACCAGAGTGCCGAAATCCCGGACAGGCGCGGCGGTGCCCATGGTACCCCCCCCCGATCTGGACGAATGCAAGGGCCTCTCGCGGCGTAAGAGGCTTCCGCCTCCTCCCCGTCATTCCCCCCTTGCCACGTAAGCTGTTGTGCGGCAAGAGCAAAGGGGCGACGCGGAGGTCCCGGTAAATGAGGAAGCGAGGAGTGTGCCGGGAGGGGCCGGGACCCTCCTCGAGTGCTCCCAGAGTGCGGGAGATCACCAGCCGGGGAGGAACCTCCCAACCGAATCACGCGTATGAATCCACAACCCCATCCCCCGGACCGATCATGTACCGTGTCGCGGCACTCGTGCTGTTCGTCCTCGCGGTAACCGGCAGTCTCCACGCCCAAACCTCGAATGCCGAGCTGACGGGGCAGGTCGTCGCCGCGGAGAGCAGCTTTGCCGCCACGATGGCCAATCGCGATCTCGATGCCTTTGCCAGGTTTGTCGCGCCGGACGCGATCTTCTTCGGCTCGGACGGGCCGACCCGCGGCCGGGAAGCAGTGGTCGAGAGCTGGCGGGCACTCTTCTCCCTGCCGAAGCCACCCTTCTCATGGCAGCGGGCTACCGTGGTGGTGCTCGATTCGGGCTCGCTCGCCCTGAGCAGCGGTCCGGTGTTCGATGCCAAGGGGGAGCAGACGGGGACTTTCAACTCGATCTGGCGGCGCGAGCCGAACGGCGAGTGGAGGGTGATCTTCGACAAGGGTTGCAGGGTGTGCGACTGTGCCAGGAAGTCGTAGCCCTGAGTGCGCGGACCCATCGGCCTCGCGCCTGTGATCTTTCCTCAGTCCGGTGACGCCAGATGCTGCTGCTCAACCGTGACGAAGTAGCGGACCTGCTGAGCCTGCCAGACTGCATCGACGCCGTGGAACGGGTGTTCCGGCTGCATGCCCGAGGTGAGCTGCCGATCGCGCCCGGAGTGCTGGGTGCGCATGTGCCGCACGGCGGCTTTCACATCAAGACGGCCGCGCTGGGGGGGATCCCCAGTTACTTCGCGGCGAAGATCAACGCCAATTTCCCTCGGAACGCGGCGCTCTTCGGGCTTCCCACGATCCAGGGCGTGATCGCGCTCTTCGATGTCGACTCGGGCCGGCCCCTGGCCCTGCTCGACTCCATCGAGATCACCGTCCAGCGAACTGCCGCGGCCAGCGCCGTGGCTGCCCGCTACCTGGCCCGCCCCGACGCGACCACGGTCACGGTCTTCGGCTGCGGCAACCAGGGCCGCGCCCACCTGCGGGCGCTGGCCCAGGTGCGTCCGATCCGGCGCGCCTTCGTGCTCGATATCGACCCCGAGCGGGCCCGCCGACTGGCCAGCGACCTGGGCCCGGAGCTCGCGATCTCCATCACGCCGACCGTCGATCTGGCCACCGCAGTCGCCGCGAGCGAAGTGTGCGTCACCTGCACCCCCGCGCGGCAGCCGGTGTTCGCCGCGGCGCTCCTCCACCCGGGGCTGTTCATCGCCGCGGTCGGCGCCGACAGCCCGGAAAAACAGGAGCTGGAACCGGTTGTCCTGCAGCAGAGCAAGGTGGTGGTCGACATCCTGGAGCAGGCGGCCGCCTTCGGCGACCTGCATCACGCGATCGCGCTCGGCCTGCTCTCGGCTGCGGAGGTCCACGGCACCCTGGGGCAGGTCATCGCCGGCCAGCGGCCGGGGCGCACCTCCGACGAGGAGACCTTCGTATTCGACAGCACCGGGACGGCGCTGCAGGACGTGACGGCGGCTGCCCTCGTCTACGAGCGGGCGGTACGGTCCGGTCGCGGGCTGCAATTCAGCTTCGCCGGATAGCCGCCGGGGGCGGATTTCTCCTCTCCCCTCCCGGCGTGGCGACGCGGAGTGAGAGGGATCGCCAGTCCGCAACGCAGACCAGGGTCAGGGACCCGCCTCACGAGCCGCCCGCCCCGGCTCGATCCTCGCGCTGCTCGCGTTCGAGCCGCACCTCATCCGAGATGGCGCATGGCTCGGCATCATCAGCGACCACGGTGCCGGGTGGAGCAATGGCATGGAGCAGAAGTTTCTGAACGACTACGTCCCCGAAAGCAGCGACCGCTAGCCGATGACTGGTGTCACCGACCGTGTGGCGCTCGCCGCTAGTCTGGTGCAGGCCCTCGGCGCAGAGCCCTTCTATCTGTCGATCACTCTGGATGCCCGCGATGCGGGGCACCGGGACGAGATGCTGCGGCAGTATTTCGACTATTCAATAGAAGAGGGACGCCGACTGGGCCGGTGCGTCCCTGCACCGGACGGGCAGAGCGGCGTCGCGGTGTGGCTCCTGCCCGCCGACCCGGCCACCCTGGCCGAAGCCCGCCGAGCCAAGCAGCGGTTTCTCGCCGCTACCCTCGGGCCGGTCGGGCGCGCGAACTACGAGTCGGTCATCGGCCACCTGGCTGCGCATGCCGCCTCGCTGGTCGACTCGGCGACCTGGTACCTGTCGATCGTTGGGGTCGTGCCCTCCTCTCAGGGCGTTGGGCTCGGTGCAGCGCTGCTGCAGCCGACCCTGCGCGAGGCGGACGCAAGGGGGGCGACCTGCTATCTGGAGTCGTTCAATCCCAGGAATGTGCGGTTCTACGAACGCCAGGGATTCCAGGTTCGCGCCTCGCCGGTGGAACCGGTTACCGGGTCACCGTACCGGGTCATGGTGCGTAAACCCAGACCACGATGATGGGATGCCGCCGGCGGGGACAGCCGGCATCGTGGGCGCGGAGTCGCGATTACCTTGCGTGCGGCGCCTCATCCACCGCGGGCCGGTCTGCCGCGCGGTTCCGAGACTCGTTCTCGCTGGGATGTACCCGTCCGCTGGCGCTCATTTCCTCCCTGGAGGACCGCATGACTCCGGCTGCCCGCTCGGTCCATATCTTCGGCACCTATCTCGTCATCCTCGCTGCCGTGCTGCTGGTGGCGCCCAATCCGCTGCTCCAGTTGTTCACGCTCCCGCCGACCACCGAAGTCTGGATCCGGGTCGTGGGGATGCTGGTCGCGTTCCTGGGCATCTACTACCGAACCGCCGCGAGCGCCAATCTCACGCCGTTTTTCGTGGCCACGGTGATGGTGCGGAGCAGCGTCCCCTTCTTCTTCGTCGGGTTCGTGCTCGCCGGGTGGGTCGAGTGGCCCTTGCTCCTGTTCGGCGGAATCGATGCCGCTGGCGCCATCTGGACCTGGAAGGCACTGCATCAGCCGGGTGCTGCTGCCTGACCGGGGTGCGGGCTTGCCGCGCCGGATCGCCGCGGGCAGTTTCTCAAGCGATAGCCTTCCCATACGGTAGACCGATCCCCATGCGCCTGCCCGTCCTGCTGCTGATCCTGGTTGCGGCCTGTCGTCCATCCGGCAGAGATGGATCGGCGGCGGCCGCCACCGCCGACGCGATCGATCCCGCGACCGGCGTTCCCGCCGATTGCGGCTTCGTGAAGGCCTTTGCCCATCCGAACGGCCGCGCGCTGCTGAACGACTTCCTGGCGAGCGATGCGGAGGGACAGTTCCTGCAGTCCGACGAGTGGTTCAGCGGCGCCGTCGATTGCCCCGATCACGAGCCCGGCCCGGATGGCTACACGCTCATCGAGAGGTACACGCCTGCCGTCGACCAGCTCGCCGACACCCTGATGCAGGCGATCGTGACGTCGCGTCGGCTCGGCTACGTGGGCTCCGACGGTAACAGTCGGCCGACCTTCGCGCTCGACACCGGGACCACGATCGACACTGTGACGGTCCGCCGGACGACCTACGGCTGGCGGGTGGTGAGTCCCGCACTCCGCCAGCTAGTGCTGTATGCGGACACGGGTACTCGGCGCCGTCTGGGGCCGATTGCGGACAGCGTGGCGGCGGTGTTGCGGCCGCTGCTCTCCAGGTAATCGGCCGAGCGACGATGGCGCCGTCGTCGTCGACGCGGTCGTCGCCACCCATGCAGATGGCCTCGCAGATGGCCTCCTACCGCGTCTCCCTCGCCGGCGTTTCGGATGTCGAGGCGGTGTACGAACTGCTGGCGTCCGCGGGACGCCACCTCGCCGCGCAAGGTTACCGCAACTGGGAGACGCCCTATCTGCGCTCGTGCATCGAGGCGGACATTGCCGGAGGTGTTCTCTTCCTGGTGTGCCCGCGGGATTCCGCCGCATTGCTACCGGATGCCAAACCGGTTGCGACCTACACCCTCAGGCGGGAGCCGGTACGGGTGTATGATCCGGTCCCGTGGGCAGTGCCGGAGGCGCCGGCGCGCTATCTGAATCGGCTGGCGGTGAATCCGGAGCTGCAGGGCAGGGGCGTTGGCGGCTGGTGCCTATCGTACATTGCGGAGGTGGCGGCGCGAGAAGAGGCGCGCGCGATCCGCTGCGACGTGCTCGAAGCCAACGCCGGCCTGCGGCGCTTCTACGAAGCCGCGGGGTACCACGCCCGGGGGACCCGGAGGCACTCGGGCTGGGAGTTCGTCAGTTACGAGCGGCTGATCGGCGCGGCGACCGGCGGGGACCAGAACACTCCAGGAACCTGACAAGCCCCCTCGGCGAATCGAGCGATGCCACTATCAGCCCCTCAGCCGATGGATCGCCCAACCATCGCCCGCCTCTACCTCGCTCTCGTCGGCGGGCTGCTGGGGGTGATGGCGGTTTTCGGCTTCCTCCTCTGGCAGGGAACGGCGCCGCTGCTGCGGACTCCTGATGTGGCGCTCATCGCGATCGACATGGCCGTGGTGGCCTCCGGCCTCATCCTGATCGGGCTGCTCTGGGCCAGGCCGAAGGTTCCGCGCCGCGCTCGGAGCGTCCCAGTGGAGGCCTTTTGGCGCGATCCGGAGGCAGGTGCGCGCGCGCTGCTCCTCTGGGTGCTCTGGGAGGGGAGTGCTGTGATCAGTTCGGTGGGCACCCTGCTCACCGGCTCGCTGCTCACCGCCGCCGTCGGAGCGGCGGCGCTGGGGCTGCTGGTCACCCACAGTCCGGGGTATCTCGAAGGCCGGGAAACGAGCGAAGCGGGCCGGTAGAGTCGCCGGGGCCGAGCCCGGACTCCGGTACGACCAGCCTGCTTGCCGTGCCCGATCGCCGCCGCCACATTGAGCCGGGACACCGGGTGTCGGTTAGGCTCGGCGGCCGCTTCGCTGCACGTTCACCGACACATCGTGGCATCTCGAACGTGCCTGTGCCCCCGGGCGCGCCCCAGCCGGTCGCCAACCTCCACCCCGATGCTCGATGAGATCCTCGCTGCTCGGTGGGTGCGCCTGCCTGGGAATGCTCGTCGCCGGTTGCGGCTCCAGTCCGGGCGATCCGGGAAACGACCCCGCGCTCATCTCCGTCGCCCCTGATCAAGACCTCCCGGTACGGCAGTTCGGGACGGCGCAGTTCGCCGCCGCGGTCCTCTCCCGGGCCGGCGATACCCTGTCCAACCAGGTGATCCACTACCAGGTCGCCGGTTCGCTCCCGTCCATCATCACCACTTCGCAGGACGGCCTCGTCACTTCGCTGGGCCCTGCGGGGAGTGATGTGATCTCGCTGACCTCTGGCGCGCTGACGCGGAGGTACGGGGTGCAGGTGGTGCCGATCCCTACCACGATTCTCAATCTGCCGGATACTCTGGTGATGGGGCTGGGCGGGTACACCCCACGTCCGGTACCGGCTGTGCTCGACACGCTGGGTCAGCCGATCGCCGTCACCGGCGTGAACTGCTCCTGGCATCCGAGTACGGACGTCTCGTTGACCAACCCGAGCTTCGTGCAGGCGGTGGGGCCCGTCGGGGTCGGGACTCTGCGGGTGGATTGCAGTAACTCGGCGGGCACGGCTTCCAGGACGATCGTCGTCATAATCAACCCGTTCGCGGCCCCGTCGGGTCTGATCGTGGATAGCGTGCCGACGCTGCTCGCCAGCTACGGGGTCGCGGCGTCGAGGAGCGTGGCCTACTTCACCACCCTGGCTGTGAGCGGCCCGATGCTGGCGGTGCCGATCCCCGCGCGCGGTCTCGCGCAGTCAACGATCGACGTGCGCGGCGGTCCGGCGGTCGCCTTCTCGCCGGACGGGAGCCAGGCGTATATCGCCGAGATGGGATTCCTCCAGGGTTTCGGCGCGGTCTGGGTGCTCAACCCGTCGGCGGGTCAGAGCGCTGGAGTGGCCGGTCCATTCACCGGCGAGCCGCGGGACCTCATCGTGTCCCGCGATGGGGGCCGGGTCTTCGTGGCGATGGATCGCCCTCTGGTTTACGTCATCGATGCCGGCATCAAGCAGGTGGTCGACTCAATCGTCGTGCCGGGGGTCGCCAATCATTTCAGCCGGCATCCCTCGCTGCCGCTGGTTTACGCCAGCGATGACAACGACGAAGTGATCGAGATCGATACCGACTCGCTCCGGGTCACCCGAACCTTTCACACCGGCGCTGCTGCGGAGGGGACGGCGGTGGCCCCGGACGGATCGGAGCTGTACAATGTGACGGGGAACAACACCCTGTACGTCATCGACCTGACGACCGGGCTGCCGGTTGCCGCCAAGGCCGGACTGGGCGGCTTCGGGCTGGCCGCGAGTCCCGATGGCAGCCGGCTCTATGTGGCGGGAGGCGGCAACGTGAAGATCGTGAACCGGCTGACCCGCACCCTGGTGGACAGCATTGTGGTGGGCGGGACGGCGCGGCGGGTGGCGTTCTCACCGGATGGAGGAACCGCCTATGTGGCAAATGAGCTGGGCTACCTCGACATCATCTGGTGATCTCGCCTGAACCGCAGGCGGCTTCATGAGACCCCGCCCCCGGGTCGGCGGACCGTGGCTGCTGCCGGTGCTGCTGATGCTGGTCGCCTGCGGTGGGGACGCCACCCAGCCCGGCGGGGCGCCGGCCACCGTCGTGATCACCGCGGGGGCGGTGCAGCGCGGCGTCGTCGGCCAGCCATTGGATACCGCCCTCACCGTCCGGGTCAGCGATCGTCGCGGCGATGCGGTGAGCGGGGTCGTTGTCCGCTTCTACACCAACGATCAGGCCGCTGGCCAGATCGCCCCCGAGTTCGACACCACCGATCAGCAGGGACGGGCCACCTCGACCTGGACCCTCGGCACCCTGGCCGGCGCCGACCGCTTCGCGCTGGCGACCGTCGTGGGCATCGATACGGTGATCTTCAAGGCCACCCCGCTCCCCGCCGGTCCCGGCTCGGTGGCCTTCGTCTCGGGCGACAGCCAATCGGCCGTCATCGCCGCGACGCTCGACAGCCAGGTGGTGGCGCGGGTCCGCGACCCATACGGCAATGCGGTCCCCGGCGCCTTGGTAACCCTCGCCGCCACGGCTGGCGGCGGCCAGGTGACTCCGGGCACGATCCCCTCCGATTCGCAGGGCCTGGTCCGGGCTGCCTGGACGATGGGGCCGAGTCCGGGCTACGACACCCTGATCGCGACGGTGAATGGATTGTCGCCCGCTCGCATCGGGGCCGAATCGCACCCCTTCCCTCCGGTCGACTCAGTCGCCCTGGGTATCGCGCACAGCTGCCGGCTCAATCCGGCCGGGCAGACTTTCTGCTGGGGACTGAACTTCGCGGGCGAGGTCGGCTCGGGGGACACCCTGAGTGCATTCACCCCGACAGTGCTCGCCGGCGCGCCGCAGTTCCGGACGATCGCCGCCGGGGGCCGTCACAGCTGCGGGCTGACCGCCCAATCCGCCCTGTACTGCTGGGGCACCATGGGCACGCTGCTGGGCCTGTCACCGACCCCGCAGGCCTTTGGCGAGAACTTCCTCTCGATCGGATCCGGCCGCGATTTCCTGTGCGGCATCACCGTCCTGAGCCAGGCCTACTGCTGGGGAGACAACGCCGGAGGCCAGCTCGGAGACGGGACCAGTACTCCCCGGACCAGTCCCGTCGCCGTCCTCGGCGGGCACCGCTTCCGTCAGGTCGGCGGCGGGAACACCCACGCCTGCGGACTCAGCACCGGTGGCCGGGCACTCTGCTGGGGGACGGGCCCGCTCGGCACCGGGGGCCCGGATCCGAACCCGCTGCTCACTTTGCGATTCGTCAGCATCGCCGTCGGCGCTGCCGGCAACTGCGGGCTCACCCTGAGCGGCGAGGCCTGGTGCTGGGGCAGCGGCTCCGCCACCCTCGTCAGCCCCACGCTGCGATTCTCGCGGCTGGCCGTGGGAGGCCAGGCAATGTGCGGGATCAGCGTCGCCGGGGCGGGCTACTGCTGGGGCGCCAACGACTACGGCCAGCTCGGTGACGGCACCCAGATCGGCCGGGCGGCCCCGACCGTGGTCTCCGGCGGCCTCAGCTTTGCCGAGCTTCGCCTGGGCGAGACCCACACCTGCGGCGTGACCCTTCCGGGCGAAGTCTATTGCTGGGGCGGAAGCTCGACCATCGCGCTGGGTCTCGGAGAGACGATGCGGAGTCGCACGCCGACCGCCGTCCAGGGAGGGCTGCAGTTCAGCAGTCTCAGCGCCGGGGATGGCTTCACCTGCGGAGTCACCGCGGGCGGCGCGGGGTATTGCTGGGGCTGGAATGACCGCGGTCAACTGGGAGACGGGAGTACCGAGTGGCGGACGGTGCCGACTCCGATCTCCGGCGGATACAGCTTCAGTCAGGTGAGCGCGGGCATTGCTCTGACCTGCGGGGTGACCGCCCAGGCGGCGGGCCTCTGCTGGGGAGACAATTCCTACGGTGAGTCGGGACAGGGGGTGCCGGGGCCGATACAATTGACGCCCGCGCTGATCAACGGTGGCCTGAGTCTCGCACAGATCACGGCGGGAAACTTCCACGTCTGCGCCAGAACCCAGGCCAGCGCTGGCTACTGCTGGGGCGACAATTTCTTCGGCCAGGTCGGGGACAGCAGCGCCATGACGCCCCGCCCGAGCCCGCTCCCGCTGGCAGGCGGCCACCAGTGGAGCCAGCTCAGTGCCGGCAACCAGTTTACCTGCGGCATCACCACGGCCGGGTGGGGCATGTGCTGGGGCTCCGGAATCGCACTCGGCAACGGCGGGGTCGATCGAACCTATCCAGACTCGGTGCATCTCGGCGTCACGGTGAGCCGGCTCGCAAGTTCCATCTCGGTGCAGAATGCCTGCGCGGTCGGCACCGACCAGGTCGGCTACTGCTGGGGTCCCGGCGTTTCCAGCCCGGTCGCCGTGCCCGGCGGGCTCTCGTTTACCGATATCGGGACGGGAAACACCCATACCTGCGGTCTGGCCGTCGGCGGCGCGGCCTATTGCTGGGGCGATAACAGTCTCGGGTCGGTGGGGGACGGCACGCTGGTCTCGCGGGCTGCGCCAACGGCGGTCGCCGGCGCCCTGGTCTTCACCCAGATCACCGTCGGCAATGACCACTCCTGCGGCCTCGACGCCAGTGGCGCCGCGTGGTGCTGGGGTGACAACTACTTCGGCGCCTTGGGCAATGGTGGCTCGGCGGTCTACCCGACACCGGTGCGAGTCCAGTAGGATCCGGCGCGCGCGCACCCGAGCGACCATCCATCGGCGGCTGGAATGGGCCGGGAGGGCCGCCACCGAATCACCTGCCTGAGCCGGAGTGAGCCCCATGGCCGACCCGAACAGTTCCTTCAGCGGTTCCATCCCGGAGCAGTACGACCGCTTCCTCGGTCCGCTGCTGTTCGCGCCCTACGCCGACGATCTGGTCCGGCGGCTGCCGCGGCTGAGCGGAGGCCGAGTACTGGAAGTCGCCTGCGGCACCGGCATCGTGACCGCGCGTCTTCGGGCGGCGCTGCCGCCCGCCGTCGCGCTGGTGGCCACCGATCTCAGCGAGTCGATGCTTGCCCACGCCAGAGCCGCGCGCGCGCTCGGGAGCGGCGTCGAGTGGCGGACTGCGGATGCCCAGGCCCTCTCCTTCGGCCCCGGCGAATTCGACGCGGTCGTCTGCCAGTTCGGACTGATGTTCGTTCCGGACAAGCAGGCCGCACTACGGGAGGCCCGGCGGGTGCTCCGGCCGGGCGGAGTCCTTGCTTTGAGCGTCTGGGGCGACTTCGGGCACAATCCGATCGGGCGGATTGCGGACACCGTCATCGCCGGCTTCTTCCCCAGCGACCCGCCCAGCTTCTACCATCTGCCGTACAGTCTCGACGACGAACCCGGCCTCCGCCGGATGCTGGCGGAAGCGGGCTTCGAGGTCGCGGTCGCGGAGCGGGTGACCTTCGAGGCCGTGTCCTCATCGGCGCGGGACGCGGCGCAGGGGCTGGTGTTCGGCAATCCAGTGCAGCTCGCCATTCAGGAGCGCGGCACGGTGCCGCATGCGATCATCGTGGACGCGTTGACTGCCGCCCTCACCAGTGCCGGTGGCGGGGCGCCGTTCCGGCTGCCGATGAGTGCGCTGGTCATGATTGCTCGGGCCGCCTGACTGGGAAGCTGCCAGGTTCGCTCCCCAGTCGCCCGATCGTGCGCGCGTCCCCCGCCCTCCCATTTCACCGCGACGCATCGCCTGCTAGCTTGGGCGATGCCTCGACCGATCCGGGTCGGCCTCATCGGCGACTACGACCCCGCCGTCACCGCCCACCAGGCTATTCCTGCCGCGCTCGCCCTCATCGGCACCGCGCTCGACACCCCAGTCACCCCGCACTGGCTGCCGACCGACGCCATCGATTCCCCTGCTGAGGTCGCGGGCTTTGATGCCCTCTGGTGTGTTCCCGCGAGTCCCTATCGCAGCATGACAGGGGCGCTGACGGGAATCTGCTTTGCCCGAGAGGCGGGTCGCCCCTTCCTCGGCACCTGCGGTGGCTTCCAGCATGCGGTGATCGAATACGCGCGCCACGTGCTCGGCTGGCACGACGCCGATCATGCCGAGACCAACCCCGATGCCGTACTACCGGTCATCGCCCCACTGGACTGCGCCCTGATCGAAACCTCCGCATCCCTTCGCCTGACACCTGGCTCGCGCCTGGCCGAGGCGTATAGTGGCCTCGAGGCGGAGGAAACCCACCGGTGCCGCTTCGGTCTGAATGGCGCCCTGGCGCCTCGCCTGCTCGGCGGGCCGCTGGTCGCCGCCGCCCATGATGTTGCGGGGGAGGTGCGCGCGGTCGAACTCCGGGGCCACCCGTTCTTCGTGGCCACGCTCTTCCAGCCGGAGCGGGCGGCGTTGGGTGGCGAGGTGCCGCCGATTGCACGTGCGCTGGTCGAGGCCGCGATAACGGCCCGTGGGGCGGCATTGCGCTGAGCGCCAGGGTTGCCAGTCCGGACCCGAAACCGCCCTTCGTGTCGCGCCGTACATTCCCCGCCCAAGCCACTCCCGCCCTCGGCCTCGCCCTGTGGCGGAAGAATCCTCAACAACTGTTCTCCTCCATGCGTATGCTGTACTATCATCGACGCCAATTCTGCGGCCCGGGGCGGACCCGAACCGCTTTACCCCTCGCCCGCCTGCGCAGGCTTCGCTGGAGCTAAACCCGGATGAACAAATCACTTCCGTATCGAATCAGAGCGGTCTCGCTGGCGTTGCTTGCCCTGCTCGCCAGCCGCGCCTCGGCTCAGCAGCAGGCGCCCAATGCTGGGGACGTGGCGTTCATGACCGGTATGATCGGCCACCACGCGCAGGCGGTGCTGATGGCGGGCTGGGCCCCGACGCACCAGGCGGGTCCCGCGGTGCGGGCGCTCTGCGAGCGGATCGTCGTAGGCCAGGGGGACGAGATCGTCCTGATGCAGCGGTGGCTGCGGGACCAGCATCAGCCGGTGCCCGACGCCGACGCCACCATGGGGATGATGCCGGGGATGGACGAGACGCACCTCATGCCCGGGATGCTCACCGCGGCGCAACTGGCGGAGCTGAACGCCGCGCGCGGCCCGGAGTTCGACCGGCTCTTCCTCAAGTACATGATTCAGCACCATCTGGGCGCGATCACCATGGTCAATCAGCTCTTCGGCACCCAGGGCGCGGGACAGAACGAGACCGTGTTCCGGTTCGCCTCCGATGTGTACGCCGATCAGACGACCGAGATCAACCGGATGAATACCATGCTCGCCGCCATGCCGGCGGGAGCCCGCAATCCGTGAACGACCAACCTTCCCTCTTCCGTACCCTGGCTTCCACCCCCTCATTGGAAACATCCATGGTCTCCGTCTCACTGGCTCGTCCGGCCGCACGCCGGGCCGCGGCCCCCCTCGTCGCTCTCTCGCTCGGGCTGTTGTCCCTCGCGGGTTGTGCCGGGTCATCGTCGCCCTCGACTGGCGCCGCGCCGAAGCCCGCCATGTCCTCGAAGGTCCCTGCTCGTGATCCGCGGGTCGGACTCCGCGCCGGCCTGTACGACGCCCAGGAGGCCGCCTGGAACCTGCGCGTGGTCTCCAAGACGCCCCCGTCGGAGAAGTTCGTCGGCATCACCAATTCCGATCTTTCCTTCAGCGGCAAGTATGCGATCCAGGGCAGCTACAACGGGTACCAGGTCTGGGACATCTCCAACCCGGCTCACCCTTCGCTGACCACCGCCTTCGTCTGCCCCGCATCCCAGAGCGACGTCTCCGTCTACAAGAACCTGCTCTTCGTGTCCGGTGAGGGGCTGTCGGGCCGGACGGACTGCGGCACCCAGGGGGTGCAGGACACGGTGAGCGCCGAGCGGTTGCGGGGCATCCGCATCTTCGACATCACCGACATCGCCGCCCCGAAGTACATCGGCAACGTGCAGACCTGCCGCGGCTCGCACACCCATACGGTGGTCGAGGATCCGAACGACGACAAGAACATCTACATCTACGTCTCCGGGTCGGCCGGGGTACGCTCGCCGAGCGAGCTGGCGGGCTGCTCCAAGCTGTCGCCCGACCAGGATCCGAATTCGGCGCTGTTCCGCATCGAGGTGATCCAGGTGCCGCTGGCGCACCCGGAGCAGGCGCACATCGTCAACTCGCCGCGGATCTTCAACGATCTGGTCGCGCCGCCGACCCATGCCGAGGCGCCTGAGGACATCGCCGCCCAGGCCCGTGCGCTGGCGGACGCGAAGGCCCATGGCGGCTTCACGGCGACGATCAACGGCCGGGAGATCGTGCTGCCGCCGGGCTTCATCAAGCCGATGCTCGACAGCGTGGTGAAGGCTCGGCAGGGGACGGGTGATCCGACGGGCGCGGACAGTGCGGCGCTCCGGACGGCGCTCCCCGGCATCATCGAGAAGCTGGTCGGCCCGCCGCCGCCGACCGGCCCGAACGGCGTCCGCCCCGGGCCGACCCAGTGCCACGACATCACCGTCTACCCGGCGATCGGCATGGCTGGTGGCGCCTGCGGCGGCTACGGCCTGCTGCTGGACATCCATGACGTCGCCAATCCGAAGCGGATCGGCGCCGTCTCCGACTCCAACTTCTCCTACTGGCACTCGGCGACGTTCAACAACGACGGCACCAAGATCCTCTTCTCCGATGAGTGGGGCGGCGGCGGGCAGCCCAAGTGCCGCGCGACCGACAAGCCGGAGTGGGGCGCGGATGCGATCTTCACGCTGGTCGACGGCAAGATGGTGTTCAAGAGCTACTACAAGATGCTGGCGCCGCAGACTCAGTTCGAGAACTGCGTGGCCCATAACGGCTCGCTGATCCCGATCCCCGGCCGCGACGTCATGGTCCAGGCCTGGTACCAGGGTGGCATCTCGGTGTTCGACTGGACCGACGCGGCGCACCCGAAGGAGATCGCCTACTTCGACCGCGGGCCGGTGGACTCGACCAAGATGGCGAGCGGCGGATCCTGGTCGATCTACTGGTATAACGGGGTGATGGTCAGCTCCGAGATCTCGCGCGGGTTGGACATCTTCCAGCTCACGCCAAGCGAGTTCGTGTCCCAGAACGAGCTGGACGCGGCGAACCAGGTGCACCTGGACTACCTGAATGTGCAGGGCCAGCCGAAGCTGGTATGGCAGCCGAGCTTCGCGGTCTCCCGTGCCTATCTCGACCAGCTGGAGCGGTCGAAGGGCCTCGCGGCCGGCAAGATCGCGTCGACCCGGTCGGCGCTGACCGCCGCCGAGAAGCTGACGGGCGAAGGGCGACGGGTGGCGCTGACCCAGCTCGCGACCCAGCTGCACGGCGACGCCCCCGGCGCGGCGGATGCCCCGAAGGTCCACCTGCTCGCCACGACGGTCGGTAAGCTGGCGAACGCTTCGAACTGATCGACGCCTGATCAGGTGCCAGCGCCCTGCCACGAGACCCGTGGCGGGGCGCTTCGGCAGGAACCTTCAACCCAACCTCACCCTCGCGTCATGCCTCACGATACAATGTGAGTCCCTCCTCGAGCCGCGAGGTGTCTCGTGACTTTCAGATTCTGTCGTATCGCCGCTTTACTCACCGCCGCCATCCCGCTCACCGTCGCCGCGTGTAACGATACCGCGGCACCGGTTGCCGCCGTCGGGAATCCTTCGTTCGTCATCGCGCCCTCCGGATCCGCCGTGACGCAGTGCGGCACCGTGATCGCGCAACCGGGCACCTATCACGTCACCCGTGATCTGCTGGCCTGTCCCGAGCACGGGATTTCCACCCGCAGCAGCCATGTCACCCTGTTTCTCGATGGGCACACGATCAGCGGTTCCGGATCGGCCTTCGGACTCAACCTCGGGCGCGCGGCTCGCGAGGGCTTGTCCCATCTGCGGATCGTCGGACCAGGTATTGTGGAGAAGTTCCAGATCGGGGTCCTCAATGAGCAGGTGACCTATTCCACCTTCAGCAATCTCACCTGCCGGCACAACGACCACGGATTCACGCTCAATGCGCGGTATCCCTCCCTCTACCAATTCCCCTCGGCGCATGACAGCGTGCTGAACAGTCAGTTCGTGGACAACCTCTACCATGGCGTCAGCTTCAACGGCGCGAGTTCCAGCGTATTCAAGGACAACTACTCCGCGCGCAATGGCTCCGGCGTATACAACGGCTACGGGTTCTATCTCTTCGAGGCGAACACGATCAGGCTGGTCCGGAACGAGGTCGTGGACAACTTCCAGTATGGGATCGAAGCACGGTCCGTCACCTTCGGGAATGTCATCGTCGGCAACACGGTTCTCCGTAACGGGTACGGGGATATCTTCAGCGAGAACTGCGGCGCGAACATCTGGCGGGAGAATCGTTACGGCGTCGCCTGGTTTGGCTGCGGTCCTTGAGCCGAGAAGTGTTGGCTGGCCACTCCGCCCCCGCTCTCCGCGCGGGGGCGCTTCGTTTGGGCCGCGGGGCCGTGCCGGTCCGGGAGTGGAGGGGGACAATCGGGACGGACTTGCGCCGCTCGCAGTTCTCGGAGACAATCCACACCATCAGCCTCAACTTCAGCGCACTCGATAACCCGATCCCACCCATGGAGACACGCATGCGTGCCGCCTTTGTGTTCCTTACGCTCGCCCTCGCCGCCCCGCCGCTGCACGCGCAGTCGGAGGGAGCGCTCCGCAGCTACTTCGAGGGCAGGAGCGTCATCGTTAAGATCGAGATGCCCGGCGCCGAGCAGGGGGTGGACGTGCACCCGGGGACCAGCCGGCCGATCGACTTCCCCAAGCATGCCAGTCGGCTCAAGCAGTACGGCACCGCCATCAAGCGCGGCGACGAGGTGCTGATCACCAAGGTGAAGCTCAAGAAGGACCTGATCGAGTTCCAGCTCGGCGGCGGTGGCTACGGCACCTTCGGCGATGACGCCAGTCCCAGTGTGTCGGTCCCCTCCGCCCCCAAGACCACCCGGGAGAAGAACCTGGAGCGCGATCTGGAGAAGTCGACCGATGGCGCGGAGCGGCGGCGTATCAAGGAGGAGCTGGATGGGCTGAAGCGCGATCGGGAACGGGAGGACGCCCGGAACGAGGCCGCCGCCGCGCAGGCGCAACAGACCAAGGAAGCCAACATCCGGCAGCGGCGGCTGGAGGGCGGCTCGCGCTTCAACCTCCGTTACAAGGATCAGGTGCCCGCCGAGGCGCGCACCCCCGAAGCAGTGATGCGGGCGCTGGCGGAGTACGTGGACTTCTCCCCGATGCAGCGCGAGCACAAGGCCGAGCCGCCGCCGGTGGCGCACGAGGACAACCGCAAGGGCGAGCTCCGCAAGGGGCTGACGGTCGACGAGGTGGACGACATCCTGGGACGGCCCGAATCGATCACCCAGCGGAACGAAGGGACGCTCAAGGTCAGCACCTCCACCTACATCTCGCGCGACCGCCGGGTCGTCGCCGAGTTCGTCGAAGGCGTGCTGATCCGCTACACGATCACCTCGCCTTGATGGCAGGCGACGACCGTCAGGCGGGGGTGTCGGTCTGAAACGGGGACGCCGGCGCATTGCGATCCGGTGTGCCGGTCCCTAGCATAGACGGACACGCCAGCCCGCTTCGGAGGCACCATGCTCGCCCGCCGCTTCGCCTTGAGCACCCTGCTGCTCGGACCGCTGCTGATCTCCTCCCCTGCGGTGCACGCGGTGCAGCGCCATCCGGTCAACATCACCTGTGACGGAGGCAGCTCGTTCGGTCCGGTGACGGTGCTGGTGCACGGGGTGATCCGGCCGCGGCACGCCTTTGTGCTGCGGGCGGCGGCACTCCCGGTCTCCCGTCTCGGCGGCGAGGCGCCCCTGATGAGGGCCATCCTGAGCGTCCCGTCCGCGAATCCGCTCTCCTGTTCCACGATCACGCCGGCCGGGGTGGAGGTGTTCCTGGAAGAACACGGCGTGCACAAGGCGACGCTGATCGTCTATACCGATGCCCCGGTGGCCCTGCGGGTCCGCTCCGACGACGGAACCGAACTGGCCTACCAGGAGCTCGACCCCACCAGCGGGCGGGGCACCACCCTGAGCTGGTAGCACCTTCTCCCGGTTCGGCCCGACCATGCGCCCGCGGATGTTTCGCGGGCGCTCCGCGTTGTGGCGGGGGCCTCAGCGAGGGGGGGGCGACGAACCGGAAATCAGTCCCGCTGTCGATTCCGGCGTCCCGCGAACGACTATCTGGTGTCCACAGCCGATTCACCACGATTCTCGGGGGGAACGATGAAGTACCTGTGCCTGATCTATGATGAGGAGAAGAAGGTTGGTGCCATGTCCAAGGGCGACGCGGACGCCTTCATGGGGGAGTATTTCACCTTCACCGAAGGGATCAAGAAGAGCGGGCACTACGTGGCCGGGGAAGCGCTGCAGCCGATCCAGACGGCCACGACGGTGCGGGTCCGCAGCGGCAAGCTCTCCACCACCGATGGCCCCTTCGCTGAGACCAAGGAACAGCTCGGCGGCTTCTACATGATCGAGGCCCGGGACCTCAACGAGGCCATCCAGATCGCCGGGAAGATTCCGTCAGCGCGAACCGGGAGCGTCGAGGTGCGCCCGGTGATGGTGTTCGAGCATTCGTAGCGGCGGGCGGGTCCCCGGTGCATGACGATGCGGCCGAGCGGATGCGCGAGGTGGTAGACGCCGTCTATCGTGCCGACTCGCGCCGGGTGCTCGCCACGCTGATCCGCCTCCTCGGTGACTTCGATCTGGCCGAGGAGGCGCTGCATGACGCGTTCATGGCGGCGGTCGAACGGTGGCCGCGGGATGGCATGCCGGAGAAGCCTCGGGCGTGGCTGGTGTCGACCGGCCGATTCAAGGCGATCGACACTCTGCGGCGGCGGGCCCGGTTCGATGCGTCGCTCGCCCAGATCGCCGCACGGCTCGATGCCACGGTTCCCGAGGCCGGCGCAGGGGAGGACGAGGAGGTCGAGGACGACCGGCTGCGGCTGATCTTCACCTGCTGCCACCCGGCGCTTCCACCGGATGCGCAGGTGGCGCTGACCCTGCGTGAGGTCTGCGGGCTGACGACCGAGGAGATCGCGCGGGCGTTCCTGACCGCGCCGCCCACCGTGGCCCAGCGGATCGTGCGCGCCAAGGCGAAGATCCGCGACGCCCGCATCCCCTACCAGGTACCGTCGCGTGCCGAGCTGCGCGGGCCGGCTCGATACCGTGCTCCACGTGATCTACCTGGTGTTCAACGAAGGTTACTCCGCATCGTCCGGGGCGTCGCTCACCCGGCACGATCTCTCCGGCGAGGCGATCCGGCTCGGGCCGGCTGCTGCTGGATCTGTTGCCGGAGCCGGAGGCGCAGGGACTCCTGGCGCTGATGCTGCTGCACGAGTCGCGGCGAACCGCGCGCACCTCGACGACGGGAGACTTGGTCCTGCTGGATGAGCAGGACCGCATCGCGCTGGAACCGTGGAGCTGATCGCGGAAGGGCGTGGCGCTGGTGGAGCGGGCGCTCGCCGTCGCGCCGGTTCGGTCCCTACACCCTGCAGGCGGCGATCGCGGCGGTGCACGCGGAGGCGGCCAGCGCCGCCGAGACCGACTGGGGCCAGATCGTCGGGCTGTACGACCTGCTGCTCAGGGCGGACCCGTCGCCGGTCATCGAACTCAATCGCGCCGTGGCGATCGCGATGCGGGACGGACCGCTCGCGGGACTGACCCTGATCGACGGCATCCTCGATCGTGGCGACCTCGGCGACTACCACCTGGCCCACTCGGCGCGCGCCGATCTCTGCCGCCGGCTGGGACGCACCGCGGAGGCGCGCGCGGCCTACCAGCGCGCGCTCGCGCTCACCAGACAGGAGCCGGAACGGCGCTACCTCGAGCGACGGCTGGCGGAGCTGGGCGACTGAGCGGACTGGCGAGAAGCGGCATCAACCGGGAACATTCCACGGCGGCCCGGCGACTGGTACCGCACCCGTCGCTTCAGCGACAGGTTGTTGGCCGGGAGCCGCTTCAGCCGGCGGCCCGGCCTCGGTTGCCCTCCCCATCCGGAGTCTCGCGTGATCGCGTTGCAGCCAGTCACACTCGAGCGGGACGGCATCCGGCTCGAACCCTTCACTCAGGATCATCACGACGGGCTGGTCGCTGCGGCGACCGACGGACGGCTCTGGGAGCTGTGGTTCACCTCCGTGCCGCGTCCCGAGCAGGTCCGCGGCTACATCACCGATGCGCTCGCGGGGCAGGCGGCGGGACACATGCTGCCATGGGTAGTCCGCGATCTCGGCAGCGGTGCGATCATCGGCAGCACCCGCTATCACGACGTCGTGCCGAAGGCCGACCGGGTGGAGATCGGGTGGACCTGGTACGCCGCGAGTCGGCAGCGGAGCCACGTCAACACCACCTGCAAACTGCTGCTGCTGGGGCACGCCTTCGACACGGTGGGGTGCAAGGTGGTGGGGCTGCGCACTGACAACTTCAACTTTGCATCGCAGCGGGCCATCGAAGCGCTCGGTGCCAGGAAGGATGGTGTCATCCGCCACCACTATCCCCGCCCCGACGGCACCGTCCGCGACTCGGTCATCTACAGCATCCTCGCCACCGAGTGGCCGGACGTGCGCCGGCACCTCGAGCGGCGACTGCTGCGGCACCGCGGGGGAGCGCAGTAGCGCGCCCTGTCGTCGGGCAGGCGGCCGTAACCGCCGGCGTCATCCTAGGGGTCGAGCTCGAGGATGTTGACCCCGGCGATGAGCGCATCGAGGACGTCGCCCCCTGGGTGGTCCGGGTGAAGGCGGCCTCGATGCAACTCATCATCAGGTCCCGGCGGGAAACGGTCATCAGAATTGCTTCGAGTGAGGCAGATGAATGGTCATGGTGCGGTGACGCTTGCGCGGGCCTTGCGGTCGGCCTGCAGGGCGGTCTGGTAGGCGCGCAGGTCGGTCAATAGCCGGATCACTTCCGCACCCGACAGGTTGTCGTACACCGTGTCCGGGATGCTGCCCTTCTGCCTGGCGATCAGCAGCCCACGAGGCCCCTCCTTCCCCAGGCCGGCTTCCCGGCGGAGGTCGAGGTTCGCGTGCTCGATGACGATGCGCCGCGGGCCCGCGGGCGACCGGCGGATCAGCACCGAGTCGGCGACGAGCATCGCGTCCGCCGCGGTCCGTCCCGCCGGGATGAACGCGAGGTACACCTTTTCTCCCTTCCCGAGCGAGCCCTCCGCGCGGGCGGCGGCGAGGAGAGAGTCGGGGATCGCGGCACCCATGGCGTCGAGCGCGGGGAGCGCGCCGCTCTCGAACATGCCGAAGACGCTCTTGAGGATCGAGACCACGCCCCAGAGGATGACGAACGCCGTGCTCATGATGATGCCGGCGATCACCAGTCGCCGCCGCCGCTTGCGGCGCCGCACCGCCCTGGGCGTGAGCAGCGCCTCCGGCGTGCGGGCCGCTGCGAGGAGGGCCACCAGTTCGGCGGCGGTGGGTCGTGCCTCGCGGGCCTTGGCCAGCATTCGATCGGTAAGCGCCACCAGCGCCGCGGGGGTGTCGGGACGGAGTTCAGACACCCTGGGTGCGGGCGCAGCGACGTGCTTGGCGATCAGCTCGGCGACGTTCTTCCCTTCGAACGGCGGCCGCCCCGCCAGCATCTCGAACAGCACCACGCCGAGCGAATAGACGTCGGCGCGACCATCGACCGCCTCGCCGAGCGCCTGCTCGGGGCTGACATAGCGCGGGGTGCCGACGCTGACACCGGAGCCTTCCGCACTCCGCCGCGCGGTGACGACTGAAATGCCGAAGTCGGTGACGTAAGCGTGGCCGGCGCCGTCGAGCAGGATGTTGTCAGGCTTGACGTCCCGGTGTACCACACCGCGCTGATGCGCCGCCGCGAGCGCCTGGGCCACCTCGTGGGCGATGCGCGCCGCCTCCTCCACCGGGAGCAAGCCGCCGCTCGACAGGCGCTCGGCCAGCGACTGCCCGGGGAGGAGCCGCATGACCAGGTAGAGGAGCCCGCCCCGGGACTCCGCGCTGTACAGCGGCACGATGTACGGGTGTTCGACCCCGGCCACGATCCGGGCCTCGGCGAGAAACTGCTCCTCGAGATCCGTGGTGAGCGGGAGACTCGGGTCGAGCACCTTGATGGCGACGTCGCGCTGGAGCAGTGGATCGTGCGCGCGAAACACTGCGGCGAAGCCGCCGACCCCCAGCAGCTCTCCGAGCTGGAGCTGCTCGCCGAGCGCGGCCGCGAGCCGCGGCCGGAGCGTTTCGACGTCGATGGTCAGGGACGGGCCCCTGCGGGAGGGAGCATGCTTGAGGTTACCGCCAACAATGCCGAGGTGGAAGAGCGGGGCGCCCGGCCCTTTTGACAAAGCCGCCTCGGCGGGGAAGGATTGCTGTCATGACCCGACCATCTGTTCAGACCTGCACCGTCGCGGCGGTCGCGTTCGCGCTGCTCGCCGGCAATCCCCCGCTCGCGGCCCAATCCGCCCCGGCGCCGAACTGGTGCGACCTGATCCCCCGTTCGACGAATCGCGCCTTCGAGCGGATCCCGGTCTCCGACTGGTTCGACGTGTACCGGGTCCAGGAGGGGGTGTATGCCCTGGTGGAGGCGAACCAGTTTCAGGAGGCGATCTCCTACCTGATCGTGGGGAGCCGGCGAGTCCTGTTGTTCGACACGGGGATCGGCCTGGTGCCGATCCGTCCGGTGGTCGAGCAACTCACCCACCTCCCGGTCGAGGTCCTCAACTCCCACACTCACTACGACCACGTCGGCGGAAACGCCGAGTTCGATGCCATCATGGCGACGGATCTGCCCTATACTCGCGCAAACGAGCGCGGCTTTCCGCACTCGGCGCTGGCGGGTGAGGTGGCTCCGGAGAGCTTCTGCCATGGCGCGCCGGCGGGGGCCGACACCGCTGCATTTCGCACTCGACGGTGGATGCCCTCGCGGATCATTGCCGATGGCGACACGATCGATCTCGGCGGGACGGTGCTGGAGGTCCTGCAGGTGCCGGGACATACGCCGGATGCAGTGGCGCTGCTCGACCGGGCACGCGGCCTGCTTTGGACGGGGGACACCTACTACGACGGGCCGATCTGGCTGTACGTCCCCGAGACCGATCTCGACGCCTACGAACAGTCCATCGCCCGGCTGGCCGCGCTCGTCCCGCGGCTCCATCGGCTGCTCCCGGCGCACAACACCGTCTCCGCCGATCCGTCGCATCTGGTGCTTGCGCGAGACGCCATCCGGCGGGTGCGCGCGGGAGCGGTGCAGGGCGAGGTGCTGTCGGAGAACCGGGTCGAATTCCGGTTCGGTGAGTTCGGCATCCTCACCTCGAGACAGCTCCTCGAGCGCAAGACGGGAGACCAGACGGTGGGCGGCTCCGGACTCACTACCTGGCCCTGAGATTCGAGTAGCGCGCCGTCTCAGCCGGGGGTGTTTTCCGCGACTTTGCGCAGCGCCTCCTCCGCCATCCGGCGCTCGGTGATGTCCAGGGTTACGCCCGTCATCAGCACCGCGCGGCCTTCCGGGTCGGAGAACACTCGGCCCCGGGACATGTTCCAGTGCAGGGAGCCATCGGGCCACAGGACGCGCTTCTCGATCTCGTAGTCCGACCGGGTCTCGACGGCCCGCTGAAGGGCGGCGTCGGTAGCGGCCCGATCGTCCGGGTGCAGCGTGTCGAGGAATCGCTGATAGGTCACCTCGGCATCGGGGGGGAGGCCATAGAGCGCCTTGCACCGTTCCGACCAGGTGATCTCACCGGTCACGATGTTCCAACTCCAGGGGCCCAGCCGGGCCGCATCCAGCGCCTGATCCAGGTTCGCCTGGGTGCGCCTCAGCGCGGCTTCCGCCCGGGCGCGCTCCGCGGCCGCGCGGAGCGAGGAGATGCCGAAGGCGATGTCTCCCGCGAGTTCAGTCAGGATGGACACTTCGTCGGTTTCGAAGGCCTCGGGGCTGGTAGAATAGACCTTGATCACGCCGAAGGTGCGGCCCTCCGTCAGCAGCGGCAGCGCCATGACGGACCGCCAGGCATCGCTCCCGGACTTCTGTCCGGTGCCGGCGGGGGCGGACGTCCTGCGTACGATGCAGGGCTGAGCGGTCGAGAGCGCCGTGGCGGCGGGGCCTCTCCCATTGGGCGGCTCTCCCCAGGTGTCCGAGGCAGCCGTGAACTCGCCCGGGTCGACGCCGGCGTACGCAATGGGGCGCACGATGTGGCGTGCCCCGGTTGCTTCGAAGCCCACCCACGCCATCTGGTAGCCCCCGACCTCGACGAGGACGCGACAGACCTCGCGGAGCAGCGCATCTTCATCCGGGGCGCGGATCAGGGCCTGGTTGGAGTCGCTCAGCATCCGCAGCGCCCGGTTGGCCCGGGCCAGCTCAGCCTCCGCGCGCTTCTGCTTCGTGATGTCGACGTGACTGCCGATCATGTGCGCCGGCCGGCCCTTCGCGTCCCGCTCGACATCGGCCTGGCTCAGGATCCAGCGCCAGCTCCCGTCCTTGTGCCGCATGCGGAACTCGACCCGATAATCGGGCCAGGGATTGGCCAGAAAGTCGGTCACGAGTTGCTTGACGCGGGAAAGATCTTCGGGGTGGACCCGGGACTCGAATTCGGCGAAGCCGCCGCCGATTTCATCCTCCCGGTACCCGAGCAGGCGCTTCCACTCGGTAGAGTAGGTTACCGTGTCGCTGCGGAGGTCCCAGTCCCACAGCCCCACCTGGGCCGCCCGCACCGCCGCCCGGAGCAGGGCGTCGCTCTGGATCGCTTTGTTCATTGGGTACCCCGAGGTGCCCGGGTCCGGCAGCTGAGCCAGGGCACGCGATTGGGGTGGGGACCCCACGAACCACGCGCCAATCCCGACGGCGGTCGGGGGCATCGCCCCTGACCCGGTCGGCCGGCGCGAATCGCCCGCCGTTCCAGGGCAAGAGTGGGACGCCGGGAGTGAAGCGCGGGTGAAGGCGGCAGGAACCGCCCCACAGGGCCCCCGGGGCTCGGGCGACGCCCCCCCCCGATCCGAACCGGGCGTATTGAGCACTCCGGTCCCGTGCCGTACATTCGTCCGAGTCCCCCTTCGCCAACCCTCGCACCGCCGACCCAGCCATGACCATCCGCTTTACCCTCAACGGGAAGCCCCAGACCGTCGATGCGACCCCGGAGATGCCGCTGCTCTGGGTGGTTCGTGACATCATCGGCCTCACCGGAACCAAGTACGGCTGCGGCATGGCCCAGTGCGGCGCCTGCACGGTGCACCTCGACGGCACCGCGGTGCGGAGCTGCTCCACGCCGGTGAGTGCGGTGGAGGGGAAGGCGGTCACCACGATCGAAGGGCTCTCGGCCGACGGCAGCCACCCGCTGCAGCAAGCCTGGGTGGCGGAACAGGTCCCGCAGTGCGGTTACTGCCAGTCGGGCCAGATCATGAGCGCGGCGGCGCTGCTCGCCACGACGCCCGCGCCGAGCGATGCCGACATCGATACCGCGATGGCCGGGAATATCTGCCGCTGCGGCACCTACCAGCGCATCCGTGCGGCGATTCACCGCGCCGCGAAGGAGGCCTGAGATGAGCACCACACTCTCACGCCGTGAGTTCATCGGGGCCGGCGGGCTCGCACTGGCGGTCACCGCGCTGCCCGGGCGGCGGCTCGCCGCGGTGCCGTTCGGCGCCAATCCGGCGCGGGCGCTGGCGCCGAGTGCCTTCGTCGAAATCACCCCCGATGGCATGGTCTCGGTCTGGGTCACCAAGTCCGACATGGGGCAGGGGGTTCGCACCGCCCTTCCCATGATCCTCGCCGACGAGCTCGAGGCCGACTGGAGCAAGGTGAAGGTCATCCAGGCCGATGCCCATCCGCGTTATGGCGAGATGGGGACGGGTGGCTCGAGCAGCGTGGCCTCGCTGTGGGAGCCGCTGCGGACGGCCGGCGCGCAGGCGCGCGAGATGCTCATTGCAGCGGCTGCCGAGCGCTGGGGCGTTGCGCCATCGGAGTGCCGGGCCCGGAGCGGCGCGGTCGAGCATCCGCCGACCGGCGGGCGATTCAGCTATGGCGACCTCGTGAATCGGGCCGCCCTCCAGCCCGTGCCGGAGAAGCCGAAGCTCAAGGACCCCTCCGAGTTCCGGCTCATCGGCAGTGACGTGCCGGGCGTGGACACCCGGGACAAGGTGACCGGCAAGGCCCAATACGGCATCGACGTCGTGGTGCCGGGGATGCGGTACGCGGTCATCGCGCGCTGCCCGGTATTCGGCGGCAAGATGCAGGGCCACGATCCATCCAAGGCGCTGGCTGTGCCCGGCGTCATCGACGTGCTCGAGGTGCCGAGCGGCGCGGCGGTGATCGCGACGGGGACCTGGGCCGCCATGCAGGGCCGCCGGGCGCTCGAGTGCCGCTGGGACGAAGGACCCGCTGCGCAGCTCGACTCGAACTCGATCTCGCGGCAGCTCCGGGCGCGCGCGGAGATGGGCGGCGCCCTGGCCCGCAACGACGGCGACGCGCTCGGCGCCATTGCCGCGGCGGCCAAGTCGCTGGAGGTGACCTACGAGGCGCCCCTCCTCGCCCACGCGACGATGGAGCCGATGAACTGCGTCGCCGATGTGCGGCCCGACCGTTGCGAGATCTGGGCACCCCATCAGGCGCCGAACTGGGCCCAGACGGAAGTTGCCGCCGCCCTCGGTCTGGACCCGGAGCAGGTGACCGTTCACACCACCCTGCTCGGCGGGGGATTCGGCCGGCGCTTCCTGCCCGAAGAGCTCATCGAGGCGGCGCAGGTCTCCCGGCTGGCGGGCGCCCCCGTCAAGCTGGTGTTCACCCGCGAAGACGACATGCAGCGGGACTGGTACCGCCCGATGAGCGTCCACCGGATGGCGGGCGGAGTGAATGCCCAGGGCAATGTGACCGGCTGGCTGCACCGGGTGGTCGCGCCCTCGATCAATGCCCAGCGCTGGCCCGGCTCGGTCAAGAACGCGCTCGACCTCGATGCGGTGGATGGCGCGGCGGACCTCCACTACGACATCCCCAATCTCCGGGTGGAGTACGGGATGGTGACCACCCCGGTGCCGGTGAGCTGGTGGCGGTCCGTCTATGCCTCGCAGACCTGCTTCGCCAACGAGTGCTTCCTCGATGAGCTCGCCGCCGCCGCCAGCCGGGATCCGCTTGCGGTGCGCCAGGAGCTGCTCGCCAACTCGGCGCGGCACCTTGCCGTGCTGAACCTGGCGGCGCAGAAGGCGGACTGGGGCAACGTGCCCGCAGGCCGGGCGCAGGGTATCGCCATCCATCACTTCTTCAGCGACGCGATCGTGGCAGAAGTGGCGGAGGTCTCCGTCGAGGCGGGGAAGGTCCGGGTGCACAAGGTCACCTGCGCCGTGGACTGCGGCCTCGCCGTCAACCCGGCGAACGTCCGCTACCAGATCGAAAGCGGCGTCATCTACGGCCTGAGCGCCGCGCTCTTCGGCGAGATCACCATCGAAAAAGGGCGGGTCAAGCAGAGCAACTTCCACGACTACCCCGTCCTCCGCATGCCCGAAGTGCCGGTGGTCGAGGTGCACATCGTACCCAGCGCCGAAGCGCCGAAGGGCGTCGGCGAGCCGGGTCTGCCACCCATCGCGCCGGCGGTGGCCAACGCGGTGGCGCGGCTCACCGGCACGCGGGTGCGAAAGCTGCCGATCGTGTTGTAGCACGGCTGGATGCAGACGATCGACTCTCATGTCATTCCGAGGTCGCGAAGCGACCGAGGAATCTCTCCGGGCGGTGGCCGTGGCCCGCCCGGAGGGAGCCCTCGCTCCGCTCGGGATGACATATCGACCTCCAAGGCACTATGCGAACGACTCATCTCCTCACGGCGCTCCTCCTTGCGAGCGCCGCGCCTCTCCTTGCGCAGGCGCCCGCGGATTCCGCGCCGTCCCCTCCATCCGCCGCGGACCTCGCCGCGGGCGAGCAGATCTTCGAGAGCCAGTGCGTCCGCTGCCACGGGGTGCAGGGCACTGGCGGCGTGGGGCCGACGCTCACCCATGCGAAGCTGCGACGCGCGCCCACCGACGAGGCGCTGGTGGGGGTGATCCAGAACGGCGTCCCGGGCACCGCCATGATCGGTTTCTGGAATCTCGCGGACAGACGAGGCGCGCCAGGTGGCGGCGTACGTCCGCGCCCTCGGCCGGCGGCCATCGGAAGTGGTGCCGGGAGATCCGGCGCGCGGCGGCGGCGCTGTACGCGGGCAAGGGCGACTGCTCGCGCTGCCACATCCTCGATGGCAAAGGCGCCGGCTGGGCGCCGGACCTGAGCGAGGTCGGGCTCCGGCTTTCGGCCATCGGCCTGCGGCAGTCGCTGCTCGATCCCGGCGCCGCGCAACCGGTCTCCGCGCTGCCCTCGGTGCACGGCCCCTACCCCGCCTTCCTCGCCATAGCGGCGACCACCCGCTCCGGCCGGGTGATCCGGGGCACCCGGGTCACGGAGGATGACTTCGTGATCGTGGTGCGTGAGGCCGACGGGCGGTTGCGTTCGCTCGACAAGATGTCGCTCCGCCGGCTCGAGAAGATCCCGGGCCAGAGCCCGATGCCGTCCTACGCCAACAGCTTCAGCGCGGAGGAGCTGGACGACCTGGTCGCCTATCTGGCGAGCCGCCGGGGGGAACCATGAGAGCGATCGTCCTCGCCGCGGCCACCGTCGTTGTCACCGCGCTCTCGCTCGAGGGCCAGGTCTCCGACGCCCGGCTCCGCGCCCCGCGGCGGGAGCCGGCAAACTGGCTCACCTACTCCGGCGATCTTCGGCGCGCAGCGCTACTCGCCGCTCAGCCAGATCTCTCCCGCGAACGTCGCGACACTCCGCCCCGCCTGGGTCTATCAGGCGAGCGAAGCCGGCATCCTGCAGACCAGCCCCGTCGTGGTCGATGGCGTGATGTACCTGACGGAGTTCCGCGGGCACGTCGTGGCGCTGGACGCCCGCAGCGGCCGGATGATCTGGCGCTATCAGCTCACGCTGCCACCCAAGGTCCTCACCCTCGGCTTCGGCCCCACCAACCGCGGCGTCGCGGTGCTCGATTCGACAGTGTATGTCGGCACGCCCGACGCGCATCTGATCGCTCTCGATGCCCGCTCCGGCGCGCTCCGCTGGAATGTGCCGGTGGCGGACAATGCCGCCGGCTATTCGATCACCGCGGCGCCGCTCGCGCTTCGGCGATCTGGTCCTGGTGGGAATCAGCGGCGCGGAAGCGGGTATCCGCGGCTTCCTCGATGCCTACGATGCGAAGACCGGCGAACGCCGCTGGCGCTTCTACACCATTCCCGCCGCGGGCGAGCCCGGCGTCGAGACGTGGGGCGGCGAGTCGTACAAGACCGGCGGCGGCTCGACCTGGGTGACCGGTTCCTACGACCCGACGCTCGGGCTGATCTACTGGGGCGTGGGAAATCCCGGTCCCGACTGGAACGGCGACAGCCGTCCCGGCGACAACCTCTACACCTGTTCGCTGGTGGCACTGGACGCGAAGACCGGCACCCTCCGCTGGCACTTCCAGTTCACGCCGCACGATACCCACGACTGGGACGCGACCGAGATCCCGGTTCTGTTCGACGGCCGGCTGCACAGGCGCAGCCGCGGAAGTTCGTCGCGATGGCCAACCGGAACGGCTTCTACTACCTGCTCGACCGGGTGACCGGGCGAGTTCCTGGCCGGGGACGCCGTACATCCGGCAGGAGTGGGCCGAGGGGCTCGATCCGATCAGGCAGACCGATCATGCGCCCGAATATCGAGCCTACCGCGCAGGGCACGGTGCTCACGCCCAACCTGCACGGCGGGACCAACTGGTACAGTCCCAGCTACAGCCCGAGCGCCGGTCTCTTCTACGTCGCCGCGCGGCAGATGGGCTCGACCTACTTCAAGTACGACGCGACCTACAAGCCGGGCACGCTACTTCATGGGCGGTGGCGAGTCGGAGTTCGGCGGCGACTCGGCGCAGGGATCGGTGCGCGCCCTCGAGCCCACCACCGGCAAGCTGCGCTGGAGCTTCCCGCTGCATTCGCCGCCGTGGGCCGGCCTGCTCTCGACCGGCGGGGGTCTGGTCTTCGGCGGCAGCAATGAGGGAGTCTTCTTTGCGCTCGACGCGACCACCGGGCGCCCGCTCTGGTACTTCCAGATCGGAGGGCAGCTCAACGCCAACCCGATCGCCTTTGCAGTGGATGGCAAGGAGTACGTGGCGGTGGCGGCGGGGAGTACGCTGCAGGTGTTTGGATTGGTGGGGGAGAAGTAGTTCCGAGTTTCGAGCTAGTTCTCCCCTCCCAGAGAATCCGACAGCGCCCGCGCTGCGCGAGTTCGCGGATGGTCCGGTCCCGCACCGCTGCGGAGTGCGGTGAGCGCCCTGGCAAGCGTCGTGCGGGCGCGCAGGGTGTCGCGTCGTGCCAGCAGTACCCGCCCCTCGATCAGCCGCGCCTCACCTACCCGTGCGCTCAGGCTGTCGCTGGCGGAGTCCACGGTCGCGGTCTCGCGCGCCTGCCGGGCCAGGTCATCCGCCTCATCCAGCTTGCCGAGCGCGAGTCCCGCCTCCGCCGCCAGCAGCGCGACCGGTCGCAGCTTCTGCCTGAACTTCCCCTCGAAATAGCCGTTTCCCCGGAGCGCTTCCTGGAAGGCAGCCCAGGCCGAACCGGCTTCGCCCGTGGCCAGGGCGAGCATGCCGGTGAGCGTCCCTCCGTCGGGGAGGACGTCGTCGGTGTCCCGCACATGGGGGTACTTCGCGATGATCTGCTCCAGCCGCGCTCGCGCCTGCCGGGCCTCGGCGAGGCGACCGAGCCGGATCGCCGCGCGGGCGACACCGTAGAGTCCGCGTCCCTCCCAGAAGAGATTGCCGTCGGACACGGCCTGGCTCACGACCTTCCTGAAGTACTTGAGCGCGGTATCGACGTGTTCCTGCACCAACGCAGCTTCCGCGTAGTGAATGAGTGGCTGCCAGTAGATGCGTCCCGAGGGATCCGCCGCGGCTGCCTTGCCCAGGACCTCCCTCAGGATCTGCTCCGCTTCCAGGGTGTTCCCGAGGCTGGCCTGAGCGAGGGCGAGATTGTGCCACAGGATGGTGCGGTCCATCATCGCGCCGCCGCCGGCCCGGTCCATCCCGGCGATGGCTCGCCGGAAGAGCGTGACCGCCTCACGGGGCTGTCCTTCTGCTACCAGCGCGCTGGCGAGGGTGCCGAGCAGAGAGGAATAGGCCAGGTCGTGGGTCTCCCCCAGGCTGTCCGTGATCGCGAGCGCCCGGCGGGCCGCGACGACGGCCTCCTTGCCCCGGCCCTGCTCATACGCCAGATGCGCGCGGACCTGCAGGCAGTTGAGCTCGTCATCCCGGTTGGGTGTGGTGCGGAGCAGGGAGTCGGCGGCCTCGAGGGCGCGCCAGGCTGCCTTGTACTCTCCCTGCATGCGCAGGTTGTCGGCGATGGTGCAGCGTATCCCGGCGAGCCCCTCGGTACCGTGACCGGCAAGGGCCAGTGACTCCGCCCGGGCCAGCAACGTGGCGCTGAGCTTCGTCTCACCCAGGTCGGCGTAGCTCGACGCGAGCTGGAGCAGCAGCGAGGGGAGGACCTCCGAATCGCGTGCGAACTGGCGCTCCAGCACCACCCGCCCCGAATCGATGGCCTGGTGCATCGTGACCGGCTTGTCGCCCACCTGCGACAGGAGCACGCGCTGGAACTCGAGCTGCGCATCCGCGCGCCGGCTCTCGCGCAAGGCGGCGTCGCGCTGGACCCGGGCCTCGCGCATCTGGATCACCGAAAAGAGCGTGGCCAGCGCCAGCCCGAGGGTGATGAGCGCTCCCGCAGCCACCCCTCCGCGATTCCGCCTGACGAACTTTCCCATCCGGTAGGCCAGCGAGTCCGCCCGGACGCTGACCGGCTCCTGCCGCAGGTAGCGCTCGAGATCGTCTCCGAACGCCGCCACGGTCTGGTAGCGCTCCGCCGACTCCTTGCGGAGCGCCTTGGCGAGGATGTTGTCGAGGTCGCCGAGGCGGAGCCGCGCCGGCTCCACCAGGAGCAGTGCCGAAGCGCTCTGGGCCGGGGTGCTGTGCTCCGCCGCGGTCGGGTGCCGGCCGGACAGCAGGAGATAGAGCAGCACGCCGAGGGCATACACGTCGGTAGCGGTGGAGAGTGGCTCACCGCGCACCTGTTCCGGCGCCGCGTAACGAGGGGTGAGGGCACGGCTCCCCTCTGAGGTGAGCACATCACCGGTCTCGACATCGATCAGCTTCGCGATGCCGAAGTCGAGCAGCTTCACCGTCCCGTCGTCGGTGACGAAGATATTGGACGGCTTGAGGTCGCGGTGGACGACGAGGTTGGCATGCGCGTGACCGACGGCGGCGAGCACCTGCAGGAACAGCCGGAGCAGCGCGGGCTGCGGCAACTTCTGCTCGCGCACATAGACATCGATCGGCTGGCCGTCCACGTACTCCAGCACCAGGTAGGGCTGGCCCGTCTCGCTCACCCCGGCGTCGAGCAGCCGGGCGATCCCGGCATGGGTGAGCCGCGCCAGCACCGACCCCTCCCGGCGGAATCGCTCCTGCCCACTCGCGCTGAGCAGCGCGAGGTTGAGCAGCTTCACCGCGGCCTGACCCTCGAAGCGCCCATCGGCGCGCCGCGCCAGCCACACCGTTCCCATCCCGCCCTGGCCGAGCGGCCGCTCCAGCATCCAGGGGCCGAGCGTCCGGCCGGCGAGCGAGACCGCCGCGTCCGGAAGTCCGGGCCGGACGTCGGGGCTGAGGAATTTCTCGGGGTCCAGCCGGGCTTCGTGGCGCAGCATCTCCTCCAGCGCCGCCGCGAGTCCCGGGTCGCTCCGCCGCTGTGCCTCCAGCCAGACCCTGCGCTCCGCCTCCGGCAGCGCAACGGCCTCGTCGAACAGCGGACTGAGCACCTCCCAGCGGTCCCTGCTGATCCGGGTCATGATCGAAACCTGGTGGGAGGACGCAGTGACACTCGTGGGTCCTGCCGGGGAAATCGGAATCGGGGCCGCGATCCCGACATCACTCGTCGGAGCCGTCCGGGGACCCCGTCGGGCGGAGCGCCTGGTGCAGCAGCACCCGCGCCTTGCGCCAGTCGCGCTGCACGGTGCGGTCGCTGACGCCGCGGAGGCCGGCGATCTCGACGAACGAGAGCCCGCAGAAGAAGTGCAGGTCTACCAGCTCGGCCAGCGCAGGATCGATCGTGGCGAGCTGGTCGAGCGCATCACTCAGCTCCCCCATGTCCGGGACATCGCTGTCGGGACGGGGCGCATCCTCCTGCCCCAGCGGGAGCAGGTGGAATTCGCCGCCGCGCTTGGCCGCGGAGCGGTTGCGGGCGTAGTCCACGATCAGTCCCCGCATCGCCTTGGAGGCGTAGCCCAGGAACCGGGCCCGGTCGGGGAAGCGGGCGTCGCCGCGGGCGGAGACGTTGAGGTAGGCCTCGTGGAGCAGGGTCGTCGTGCCCAGAGTACAGCCCGCGCCCTGATTGTAGAGGTGGCGCCTGGCCAGGCCATGCAACTCCTGGTACAGGAGCGCGAAGAGATCCTCGGCGGATCCGAGGGGTGCGGGTTCCTGCCCCGGTGCGGGGTAATCCTGAATCGGCATGGCTGCGGTGGGGATGCGTACCGGTTCAATATGCAGACCACCGACCGGGGGAGCGAGGGCTTTCGAGCCGGGTCTGGCCCTCCGGTTTCCATCCCCCCACCTTCGTCGATGAATCCCCGCTGTCTGATGGGGGAGAGTCGTCGAAACCACGGGCTGTCACTCTACCGGAGCGCCAATGCGCCGCTGCTACCTCGCCACCCTGACCATCCTGCTCGCCTGCGGCCATGCGCCGCCGGTCTTCCGCATCACGCCAGTCCGCCCGGTCGCCGAGCTGCGCGCGGAGGCGCTCAAAGCCACGCCGCCGGCGGAAGCGGGGCCGTTCCGCCCGGCGGACCTGGTCGAGGTGATCACGCTCGACCCGAGCATCCACCTCGATATCCGCTACGCCACCAGCAACAACTTTCTCAGCACCTCGCTGTACACGCAGGGGCGCGCTTTCCTGCAGCGCCCCGCCGCGGAGGCCGTGGTCCGGGTGCACCGGGCGCTCCGGGCCCAGGGCTACGGGCTGCTGATTCACGACTCGTACCGGCCCTGGTACGTGACCAAGATCTTCTGGGATGCCACGCCACCGGCGCAGCACGACTTCGTCGCCGATCCCGCCTCGGGCTCCCGGCACAACCGTGGCTGCGCGGTGGACCTGTCGCTCTACAGTCTCCGCACCGGCAAGCCGGTTCCGATGCCGAGCCTGTACGACGAATTCTCCGACCGGGCGCACCCGGACTATGCCGGTGGCACGGCGGAGGAGCGGCGCACCCGGGATCTGCTCAAGGCGGCGATGGAGGCGGAGTGGTTCACGGTCTACCAGTTCGAGTGGTGGCACTTCGACTACAAGGACTGGAAGTCGTACGGGATCCAGAATGTGCGGTTCGAGGACATCAAGTAGGCAAGGGCGCGCACCGCCCGTCGTTCGGCGTCGGGTTGGAGGAGGTCGGTCGCGAGCTCGCGGCTGAAGCCGCGGCTCGTCCACTAGACCCAGGCGCTGGATCAGAAGGTCCTGGGCAAGGCGCGGCAGATCGGGGCAGTGGCGGAGCTCAAGGCGGTGACGGCGGAGTCAAGGAAGCTGGTGCGCCGGCTGGATCGCATCAACCGGCGACGATGGCAGGACAATCCGGAGCTGCTGGCGGCCTGGATGAATGCCAAGGATGTCACTTGGCCGCACCCACAGCCGGAGGATACGCCAGCGAAGGGGCAGGGCGGCGGCGCGGCGGCAGGGCAGGAGAAGGCGTCGTGAGGCGCCCGCCTGACGACTGGCCTCCCGGTGTCCGAGAGGATATCGGAGGGACGAAGACTTTGACGCGCTTCCAATCGTAGAGCTTCGTCGTATTCTCGTTCTGGCTCCGGACTATTCACGCATCCAGAGCAACGAGGATGACACGTCTTCCTTCACGTTCGGTGAATGACCCCATCGGCCGGTTGCATGAGTTGACGAATCAGTGCATGCACCAGTCAGGGCGCGGCCGGCCGGTCGGGGCCGGATGGCACGACCATGCGGTTCGAATAGGTTCATGGAGACTCGCCGCGCCCTGCAGGTGACGCGCGGTCGCTAGATGGCGTGGCGTCGCATCAAGGTGGGTCCATGCGCGTACTCCCGGTCCTCGCCGGCCTGGTCCTCGGAGCACACTCCGTCTCGGCCCAGACGTGGGTCACGGAGTCCCGTTCGCAGCGACTCGCCTGGGGAAACGTCAACGTCCTGATTACCGCCGACTCCTCGCGCGGCCTCCGGCTCTGGGTCATGACGTCTCCCCTGCAGTCGGGAACGCCGCGCCGAGTCTTCGTGGCTCGGTTCGATCCCGACTCCATGACGCCTTGGGTGGCGACCGCCCGCGGCGTCCTCTCAGCCGCACGCGACCGCTCGGATAGTGGGCAGCGCCGTGAAACCCCGGTCCTGCAGTCCACCGATGGCAGTGCGATCGCTCTCGCTCGCCCAGCCGACGGCACCGGCTGGCCTCCACTCGCGCAGATCTACTTTCTCCACCGTTCGAGTCCCTCGTCCTGGTACCTCGAGGCTCCAGAAAAGGACGCGAAGCGTCTTCTGGCGCTCCTGCTGCAGCAGTCGCAACTCAGTCGCATCCAGCCCGAAGCCCCGCCCGACATTTTCGAGCCTAACCCCATGGACTCAGCCGCCTGTCCGACCTTGCTGACCGGCAATCCGCAGCCTGCGTTCCCCAGCGGAGCACCGCCCGGGGAAGTGTGGCTCACTTTCGTGGTTCAAGCCGACGGAACTACTGACCCAACCAGCTTCCACGTGTGGCTCAGCGACGGAACGGCGCTCACCCGAGCGGCCGTGCAGGCCTTGTCGCGCAGCCGGTTCACCCCGGCTCACATCGGTGGGTCTGCGGTGGCGGCTCGCGTGTATCAACGAGTCACTTTTCGTCACTAGCGCCCTGTGAATGCAGCCCTGAAGTGCAGCCCTCCCACTTCAGGTTTCGCTCTGAAACCCGTTCTCACCCCTCCCCGTACGGCCCCTCGCAGCCGTCACGCTGCTGACCCTTATCGCACCCATAGGAAAAGTGATGAGTACACCTGGACCGATGGGTCGGCTCTCCGAAATGTCGCCTCGGGGGAAGGCCCGCCTCGCGGGAACCTTCTATCTCCTCACGATTGTGTTTGCCGGGCTTGGCACAGCCATACAGGACCGGCTGGTCGTCCCCGGCAACGCGGCGGCAACGGCGAGCAACATCCTGGCCGATGAATCGCTCCTCCGGTCCGGGTTCGCAGCCTACCTGATCGAAATGGCGTGCTGTATCGCGGTGACAGCGCTCTTGTATGACCTGCTCAAGCCGGTAAACAAGAGCGTCTCGCTCCTGGCGGCGTTCTTCGGCCTCGTCGCCATCATCGTCAAGACCTTCAGCCGCCTCTTCCTGATCGCGCCGCTATTCCTGCTGGGCGGCGCGGACTATCTGAGCGTGTTCACAGGGCCCCAGCTCCAGGCGCTCGCACTCGGCTTCCTGCAGGTGAACGCCCAGGGGGCCGGGGTCGCCATGGTGTTCTTCGGATTCTATGCCGTCCTGACGGGCTACCTCTTCTTCACATCCACCTTCCTGCCGCGGTTCCTCGGCGTGCTCGGGGTGATGGGCGGTCTCGGGTGGCTGACCTTTCTGTGGCTTCCTCTCGGTCTCCATCTCGCTACCTATCTCTCGGTCTTTGCTCTCCTCGGAGCGGCGGCGAAGATCGGCTGGCTTCTGGTCGTGGGCGTGAACGAACAGCGGTGGAAGGAGCGGTCCAGCGCGGCCGCGACGTCCATCTGGGCGTGAACGGGCAAAGCCCTTGAGCAGGTGATGCGGGTCGCTTGGCGGCGCAGAATCTTCGGGATCCGCAGGCGCGTAGACCGGGCGCCTGGCGTTGGACCTGATGGGAGTTGTTTCTCACTTCCCCGGAGCACAGATGACTCGCGCGACGAACGCAAGAATCGCCGGAGTCACGTTCCTGGTGTACATCGCCGCCGGCATCACGAGTCTGGTCCTGTTCGCCCAGGCGACCAGCGGAGACGGGGTTGCCGCGCAACTCGCGGGCATCGCCCAGCATGCGACCGCCGTGCGTCTCACCGTCCTGCTCGACCCACTTCAGAACCTCTGCGCCCTGGTGCTGGCCGTGACGCTGTACGCGATCACGCGAGAGCAGGACCCCGATCTGGCCATGCTGGCCCTGACCTGTCGCGTCGCCGAAGGCATCGGCGGCATGGACGTGTCCAGGGCGCTCGGCCTTCTCTGGCTCGCGACGACACCCGACGCTACTGCACCCGACGCCGGGGCAGCACCCGCGCTCGGCGCATTCCTCCTGAAGACGGGAGGGTGGGGCGCAAGCGCGACCTTCTTTGCCCTGGGCAGCACGCTCTTCTCGTGGCTGCTCCTCCGTGGCCGGATGATCCCCGTCGGTCTGGCCTGGCTCGGCGTGCTGGCGTCGATCCTGCTCGTCGTGTGTCTTCCTCTCCAGCTCGCCGGACTGCTCGGCGGCCCGGTCACCTCGTTCATATGGTTGCCGATGTTTCTGTTCGAGGTGCCGCTGGCGCTGTGGCTGCTCGTCAAGGGCGTCGCCGCGCCCTCCACGGGATAGGCGATCGTCAGGTCGTAGCCGCAGATGGTGGCGGGAAACCGCCGTCATCGCCCCACCGTACTACCCCGCACCAACCTCCCTTCGAGAATCTCATGCGCCTGCGTCCGACCGCACTCCTGGTCATGCTGTTGTCGACCAACCTCTCCGCCCAGACCGCGCCGATTCGTGAAGTCACCAACGGCACGCTGATCTCAAAGGCAGACCCCGCTGGATCGTTCGTGGTCGACAAGTCGTTTCAGTACGCGGGCGGGCAGACCATCGACATCATGAAGGTCGCTGGTGCGGAGCAGCACTTCTTCATCGATGCTGCGGCCGACCATTCGATCCGCCGCTTCTACTGGATCCAGTTCGAGCGCTACTATCCGGACAACAGTCACAGCTACAACTACTCGGGCATCAAACAGCAGCCCGTTCCGATCGGGCGTCTTGCCTTCATGGGGGATATCCGCACCAGCCAGAACTACTTCACCATGGACGATCGTCCCGGCTCGGACTCCAAGGCCGCCGAGAACTTCCTCCGCGCCAGGGGCTTCAAGCTCGACGGCACCTTTGTCACCCTCCGCCTCTTCCATCTGCCCGATGCCACCAGGCGCCGGGAACTCATGATCATCTACGGCGAGATTCTCCCCAGTGGCGCATCCGAGGAGCGACTGCGATCGGCGATCACCGCCCACGCACAGGCGAACATCGAGGTGCCTTGAGTCGGAGGGTCACCCCGGTTCGCGTCGCTGAATGCGCCAATCACGAAGGCGGCGTCGGCGAAGGAGCGTGGAAAGAAGGGAGGAGGTGGCCCTGGCAGGCCGTGACGGTTCTGGTCCCGGTTCCGCGCATTGCTCGGTACCGGCACCAACCGGCCCAGGCTACCAGTGCTCCCCCCAACAGCGTGCGAGGTGGCGTCATGAGCGCATCCCCGTCCCCGACCCGCTCCCCGGCAGCCGCACCGGCCCGCCACCCGGCCCGGGGGTTCGCGGTGCCGGGGAAGCTGCACGTCATTCTCCTCTTCATGACCCAGTTCATGCTGATGATGGGGGTGTTCGGCATCGTCGTACCGACGCTGCATGGTCAGGGCTGGAGCACCGTCGTTCTCGTGGCCGGCTCGGTCACCTTTGTCATTGCGGTGCATCTGGTGCTCGGCCTCCTCGGCCGACTCCTCCCCGTGCGCTGCCGCCATTGCAGGGGGCGGGCCCGCTTCCGCGGATTCTGGTGGTGGCCCTTCATCTATCGCTACGATTGCCGCGACTGCGGTCAGGGGATGCGCTTTGAGGTGACGGGGTAGTGACGATAGAATTGTCGCCAGGTCCGCTCTGACCAACCTGCCTTTAGCGGCCTGACGCCCCGCTGCACTCGACAGAACGGCGAACCGAACGGAGTGAATGCCGATCGCCCCATCTCACGGCTCCGTGGCGGCCCTCTGGAGGTTCCCGGTCAAGTCCATGGCGGGCGAGAGCCTCGAGGAGGCGTTGTTCGATCCCAACGGCCTCGTCGGCGACCGGGCGTTCGGCCTCATCGATGCCGAAACCGGAGCGGTCGTCACCGCGAGTGAGGTGAAGCGCTTCCCTCAGCTCGTGAACTGTCGAGCCGCCTTCGTCGAGCCGCCGGGTGAGGGTCGCGTCCTCCCACCGGTGCGAATCACGCTGACAGTCGGCCGATCGATCGACAGCGACGCCGGCAACGTCGACCGCGTCCTGTCGGAGCACTTCGGCCGAGAGGTCACCCTGACTCGGACCGCCCCGCCGACCTACACTCTTAACCAGACAGCCTTTCTCGCCAAACTCGCTGTCTCACCGCCCGTTCCGCCCGGTTCGCTCCTCGATCTGTATCCGGTCTCCGTCCTGACCACATCGACGATCGGACGGCTGGGGTCGCTCCGACCCCAGAGCCGGTTCGACCTCCGTCGCTTCCGAATGAATGTGATTGTCACCACGGTGGGAGACGGCTTCGTCGAGAATGCCTGGGTCGGCCACACCCTCGCGGCCAGCGGCGGGGCTCGCTTCACGGTGGCCTTGCCCGACCCACGCTGCGTCATGACAACCGTTGCTCAGGGCGACCCTAGCCCGTGTGGCGGTCGATTGCCCTCCTCGGAATGCGGGGCGATCGCTAGTTTGGGGGACCTTCTTCCCCTGCCGTGTGGCCAGCCATGGCTCGTAGCCTCACCGATCACCCCGAAGTCCTCGCCGCCGCCGCCGTCACGGCGATCGCCTTTACGCTGAGCATCCATCTCACGGCCCCGGCCACGACCCCGCCGGTGGATATCGTGGCCCTGGAACTTGCCACCACCCTGACAGCGCCATGACGCTGCTCCATTCGTGGGGTCCAGCCGGCACGGTACCTTCGCCAGAGCCTCTGGCTCGATTTCGGCCTGATCCTCGGCTATACCGTCTTCCTGACCCTCGCCTGCTTTCTCCTCCGCAATCAGTGGCAAGCCCAGCGACCGGGCCTGGCCACCTTCGCCAACCTTCTCGGTGCCGGAATGCTGGTGGCCGGCAGCTGTGACGTTCTCGAAAATGTGGCGCTCTTTCAGGTGCTCGCCGCCTCCACCGACCCCAGATGGACCGCCCTTGCCGCGGTGTGTGCGCGAGTCAAGTTCGGCCTGCTCCTCGTTGGGGTCCCGTTCACATGGCTCGGCGCACTCCTCACACTGGCCAGTCGTTCCGGCTGAGGAGTAGACATGCCAGCCATCGAGCGAACACCTCGTCCCGTTCTCCTGTATCTCGGTGCCAGCCTGCTGCCCGGCTTGCTAGGGGGTTGTGCGGGCACCACGCGAGGCCAGGCCCAGCAACACGCCGACCACCCCCTGGGCACGGTTGACTTTCCCATCAGCTGTTCCGAACCAGCCCAGGTGGAGTTCAACCGACGCCGTCGCCCTCCTGCATCACATGACCTATCCGCAGGCACGCGAGGCATTCCAGCAAGTCGCGACGACCGATCCGCGCTGCGCGATGGCGCAATGGGGCGTCGCGATGACCCTCTTTCAGCCGCTCTGGCCCACGCGGCCGGGCCCCGACGCCCTGCAGCGGGGGTGGGAGGCGGTGCAGAGGGCCAAGGCCCTTCAGCCACCGACGGAGCGGGAACGGCTCTTCGTGGCTTCAGCGGAGGCGTTCTTCCTCGAACCGGCGTCTTCCGACTACTGGCTCCGCATCCGCCGGTGGGAAGCGGCCACCGAACGGATCTACGACTCCTTTCCCGAAGATCCCGAAGCGGACGCCTTCTACGCCCTGGCGCTCCTGGCCACCGCCCCCTCCGATACGATTTCCCGGGCGCATGCCGACCGGGCCGCCGAAATCCTGCTCCGTCTGTACGACAGGAATCCGGACCACCCGGGCGCCATGCACTATCTCATACATGCCAACGATGTGCCGGGGCGCGAACGAGAATCACTGGAGACTACGCGCAAGTACGAGGCGGTCGCTCCGGGCAATCCCCATGCGCTCCACATGCCGACCCACGTCTACACCCGCCTCGGCGACTGGAACGGAGTGATCCGCGGAAACCTGCGGGCCGCGGAGGCAGCCCTGCAGTATCCCGCGGGGGATCACGGAGAGTTCGTCTGGGACGAATTTCCCCACGCGATCGAGTACCTCATCTATGCCTATCTCCAGAAGGGATCGGACGACGAGGCCGCGGCGCAGCTCCAGCGGCTCCGCGCCACGGCCCGCCTGGAACCCAGCTTCAAGACGGCCTTTCATCTCGCGTCCACCCAGGCCCGCTACGCACTGGAGCGGCGTGCCTGGAACGAAGCGGCGTCGCTCGTTCCTCGGGAGCCGGCGGCGCTCGACTGGGACCGATTCACCTGGCCCGAGGCCATCGCGCAGTTCGCGCGCGGTCTGGGCGCGGCGCACCTGGGCGATGTCGACAAGGCGAGAGCGGCCGGCGATCGTCTGGGGGAACTCGAAGCGGCGACGCGCGGGGCGGGGGAGGAGCTGTTTGCCCGGAACATCCGAGTGCTTCGTCTCGAGCTGAACTCATGGCTCGCTCACCTGGCAGGGCAGAGGGACTCCAGTGTTGCGCTGATGCGGGAGGCCGCCGAGCTTGAGGCTTCGACCCCGAAACACGCCGTGACCCCCGGGCCAACCCTCCCTGCGCAGGAACTGTTGGGAGACCTGCTCATGGAGCAGCAGCGGCCGGCGGAAGCGCTCGCATCCTACAGGCGCTCGCTGGAACTCTATCCGAGGCGCCTCAACGGGCTGCTGGGCGCCGCCCGGGCGGCAGCGGCGACGGGCGATGCATCCATGGCGCGCACCTGGTACCGGGAGCTGCTCGAGGTTGCCGATGGCGGGACGCGACAGCCCGCTCTGAACGAGGCACGGAACTACGTCGCCCAGCACCAGTGAGGACAGCCACCAGCCCCAAACAAATGACGGCCCTCGCCGCAAAGGCTGGGGCGAACGTGGCATCAACACACTTCCAGAGGAGTCTCGACAGGATGTACCGCACCCGTCAGCAGGACCTGCCCTTTCGGGGCAGCTCGCACCGCTTCGTTGGCGCGGATAACGGAGAGGTCAACGTCTCGGTGTTCCTCCTCAACGCGCTTCCTGGCCGTGGCCCGGGGCCGCATCGCCATCCCTATGATGAAGTGCAGTTCGTACGGGAGGGCCGAGGGCTCTGGAACGTCAACGGCCACGAGTTCGAGGCCGGCGCGGGCGATATTTTGGTCATCAAGGCCGGGGAGGTCCACAGCTTCCGCTGCATTGGCGACGCGCCACTCGTCCAGGTGGACGTCCACCTCAGTCCGCAGTTCATCCAGGAAGACCTGACCTAGCCGCGTGAGTCAGGGCCGTCTGCGTGTGCGCTTTTGACTGCTCTGTGCGATCACCTACCTTCGCACCGGGTAGTCCACTTCACACACCTTGAGTGTCAGAATGCAACGACAGTCGAATCGCATCGGCGAGGTTACTGCGCCCGCTTCACTCAGGCGCGCCGATGAAGGCCTGTCGCCGTCCGTCGCTGCCATCGCCGGGACCTACATCGCCACGAGCATCGCAACCACCAGAGAGGGGGTAACGAGGGATCAGCTTGCCACGGGTGTTACGCTGACCATTGTGCTGGCGCCCGACGGAACCACCACCGGCAGCCTCTTCGTTCCCGGGGCTCCCGTCGACATGTCCGGTACCTGGTCACATGCCGGCGCTACTGTGCGCATTGCCCAGCCAATCGAGACTTTCGTCCGGCACATCCCCCTCCAGGCGACACCATCCCAACTCATCGGCGACGCACCGTTCAGCGGCACCACAATCCGGGTGACGCTGAGCAAGCTTGAGAGCGACTGACCGGGATCCGTCAGGCCAGTGCCCTGTCGTGTAGGCTTCCGTCTGACATCAGGGTTCCGGTTTCTTCCAGCGCGCAGGGCAGCCGCGCCTGATACTTCCATCGCCGGGCGATTGCTAACGTTGCTCCCGTTAGCGATCGATCCCACTCATGATGGAGCGCGTGATGAAGCCGACCGTCTATATCCCACTGCTCACCCTGGCGGCCATGGCCGCGTGCAAAGGCTATTCAGCGACCGCCTACTCGCCACCCCCGCCGGCCCACGCGACCTTCTCGGCGCAGGGCGACAGTACCACCGTCGCCGCCAGCCTCGATGCCTTTCGGACCGCGCTCGGTGGCTTCCTGAATCCTCCCGCCGTGCCCCCCGCGGATAGCGGCCGCCGGGAGATCAACTGGGACGGCGTTCCTGCGCCCCTGACGAATGTCGACACCTTTCCGCTGGCGTTCTTCAACGTCAACTCGAAGCGGGGTGCGGTGTACCTCACGCCCGGGACCGGTCTCCGAGTCGATAGCACTTCGTTCGGATCCGCCAATGCCGGCCTGGCGGCCGAGTTCAAGCCGTTCTCGGGGAAGAAGCTGGTCATGCCCGTCGGCAGCAATCAGGTGTCGGTCGACTTCAAGCGGTCGGGTACCGACAGCGCCGGTGTGGTCAACGGCTTCGGGGTGGTCTTCTCCGACGTCGACCGTGCGGGATCGGCCCGGGTCGAATTCTTCGACGCCCGCGGTGTCCTGATCGCTGACCTCGAAGCGCCCGCCCATCTGGGCGCCCACGAATTCTCCTTTATCGGCGCGGTGTTCGACTCACCGATTGTGGGCCATGTGCGGATCACCAGCGGCGAGGCGGCATTGGACGGGACCAGCGCAGATCTGAGTGCGGGCGGCACCAAGGACCTGGTGGTGATGGACGACTTCGTCTACGGCGAGCCCCAGCCGTAATCCTCCGCAGCACCCAGGGGCTCCGGCTTGCCGGGGCCCCACCCTCCTTTCCTGGTAGCTGGCTTTCACCGTACCATGTTGGTTTCGCGCCCGCTGGCTCCCGGACCAAGGGGTGCGACGACTCCCAGCGGACTCCGCTCTGGCCCACCCCCCAACGTGAGTGTAACGTTGGCAGCGAACTCGTCGCCGGAGCCAGCGTGGCTGAACTGCTAGATCGCCTTCAGGCTTCACTGGCCGATCGCTACCGGATCGAGCGTGAGCTGGGGCGCGGTGGCATGGCCAGAGTCTTCCTGGCTCACGACCTCAAGCATGATCGACCCATAGCCCTCAAAGTCCTCCATCCCGAGCTGGCTCAGGTGCTGGGCACCGAGCGGTTCCTCCGCGAGATCCGGCTCTGCGCCCGCCTGCAACACCCGCATATCCTGGCCGTGCATGACTCCGGCGATGCCGACGGGCAGCTCTGGTTTTCAATGCCCTACGTCGAGGGCGGGACGGTGCGGAGCCGGCTGCTGCGGGAGAAGCAGCTGCCGGTCGCTGACGCGCTGCGCATCACCTGCGAGGTCGCCGACGCACTCCACTACGCCCACCAGCACGGCGTGATCCACCGCGACATCAAGCCGGAGAACATCCTCCTCAGCGGCTCTCCGACCCATGACCGGGCGCGCTCCGGTGGGGACCACGCCTTGGTTGCGGACTTTGGAATCGCACGCGCGATCGCGCCCGGATCGGAGGATCGGCTGACCGAGACCGGATTCAGTCTGGGCACTCCCCAGTACATGAGCCCCGAGCAGGCCGCGGCCGAGCGGGACCTCGATCCGCGCACCGACATCTACTCCCTCGGCTGCGTGCTCTACGAGATGCTCACGGGGGAGCCACCGTACACCGGGCCGAATGCGCAGGCGATCCTGGCCAAGCGGCTGAGCGAGCCGGTCCCGCACCTGCGGACGGGCCGCGAGGTGCCTCTTTCCCTGGAGCGTGCCGTGACCAGGGCGCTGGCCCGATCGCCTGCCGATCGATTCTCCACCGCGGCCGAGTTCGCCGACGCGCTGCGGTCGGATCGATTGGATGATGGTACCGGCAGCCCGGCCCCGCCTGCCCGGAGTCGCCCGCCGATCTCCCGGCCGGTCGCGCTTGGTCTCACCCTGCTGCTCGTGGCGGTGGGCGGATATGCCACGTTTCGGTGGGTGAGATCCCCACCGGTAGCGCCTCTGGCCTCTGCCGCGGTCCTTCCCTTCGTGGACCTGAGTCCCGAGAAGGACCAGGAGTATTTCAGCGACGGGCTCACCGAGGAGTTGATCACAACGCTGAGTCAGGTGCCGGGACTCCGGGTTGCGGCACGGACCTCCTCCTTCCAGTTCAAGGGGCAGAACCCTGATGTGCATGAGGTCGGCCGCAGGCTGGATGTCGGCGCCGTGCTGGAGGGAAGCGTGCGGCGGAGCGGGAACCGGCTTCGGGTCAGCACCCAACTCATCAACGTGAAGGACGGGTATCAGCTCTGGTCGGAGTCCTACGATCGTGACCTGGCCGACGTCTTCGCGGTGCAGGAGGACGTCGCGCGATCCATCGTCTCGGCGCTTCGGGTGCGGCTGGCACCGGCTCGTGACTCGGCGCTGGCCCTCCGCCCCACCGGCGACCTGCAGGCGTACGACCTGTACCTCAAGGGGCGGTTCGCCTGGAATCAGCGAAACGCAACCTCACTCCCGGAAGCGGTGCACTACCTGGAACAGGCCGTGGCCCGGGACTCGACCTTCGCCCGCGCCTGGTCGGCGCTCGCCCAGGCCTACCTCCTCGTCGTCCCGTTCTCGGGAAGCGGCTCACCTGCCGACACCTGGCGGAAGGCCGAGGCCGCCGCGCGTAAGGCGCTGGTGCTCGACCGCACCTCGGCCGAGGCGTATACCGCCCTCGGATACGGCAACATGATCTATGCCTGGGACTGGGCGACGGCAGAAGACAACTTCCGACGTGCCATCGCCGCAGATCCCAACGACGCTACGGCCCATCACTGGTATGGCGACTTCCTGGCCGGCAGGGAACGGCTGGCCGAGAGCCTGGCCGAGATGAGCCGGGCCCACCAACTGGATCCCCTGTCACTGCAGATCGAAGTCGAGCGGGGATGGGTGTCCTACCTCATGCACCAGAACGATGAAGCGGAGGCCCACATTCGCCAGGCACTCGCGCTCGATCCGAACTACGCCCAGGCGCATGTCAGGCTCGGCTTCGTCCAGATCCAACAGCGCCGGTACCCCGAGGCGATCGCTTCGCTCAAGCGCGGGATCGACCTCGGCGCGTTCTATACCTATGCTGCCGCCGGGCTCGCATACGCCTACGCCGAGTCGGGTGACCGGGAGGCGGCGATGAGCATCATCAACGATCTGAAGCGACGCTCGACCAGTGAACTGGTCCCGCCGGTTCACATTGCCATCGCCTACGGTGCCCTGGGCGACGTGACGCAGGGACTCGAATGGTTGAACCGGGGCATCGACCAGCGCGACATCTATATCCCGGAGAACCTCTTCGACCCACTCCTGGATCCACTCCGGAGGGATCCGCGGTTCGGTCAGGTGTTGACGCGCATGGGTCTCAAGTGACGGACGCCCAATCCGGGCGGGGGCCGGGCTGAGCTCGTCGACCATCGACAGCTTGCTGGCAAGCCAGGTCGTCCTCTGCGGGTACCTCGCCAGCCGACGCGTCGGGGTCGCCGCCACGACGTCACCGGCGCTCCGGACTCCGCTGGAACGAGAGGACCAGGTTGGCGCGGTTGCAGGGACACACGCGTTCTTCACCGCCCCCCAACGAATCCCTTGAACGCCCAGGCGCCGCCGGGCAACGAACCGGAACACTCACCGAACGAAATGCGCCTCAGGGTCCCACGGACTCTGAGTGCTTCTTAAGGGCAAGTTGGGCACTATCCACACGCTGGGTGGGGTAGTTTCGGCCGGCTGGACTGGACGCGGCGAGCACCTGGCTGCGTAGGACAGGGCTCGCGCATCGCCGCCGATGGCGGCGCGCGGTCCCGCGGCCGCATGGACCGAGCGGGCAGCATACCACGAAACCGAGGGATAAGCACATGCAGATCACCGACATCCTTGCCCAGACGGGCGGCCTCCAGGCGATGGCGCGGGAACTGGGCGTCAGCGAATCCCAGGCGGCCAGTGGGGCCGCAGCCCTCATCCCGGCGATCCTCGGCGGGTTCAAGAAGCAGGCGCAGGCGCAGCCTGCGGGCCTCGAGGGGCTCGGCGGGCTGATCGGACAACTGGGCGGTGGCAGCCTGCTCGACGACCTGCTGGCGCCGAAGCCGACGGACGTGAGCCGCGGCAACAACGTGCTGGGTCAGATCTTCGGCTCCAAGGACGTGAGCCGCGCCGTGGCGCAGAACGCGGCGTCGCAGTCGGGGCTCAGTACCGATCTGCTCAAGAAGATGCTGCCGATGCTGGCGATGCTCGTCGCCGGCTACATGGCGAAGCAGCAGGCTGCCGCGACGACGCAGCCTTCCACGTCAGGCGGCGGGCTCGGCTCATTGCTGGGCAAGCTGATCGGCCACCAGGACGCCGGGGCCGGCAGCGCGAGCTCGGCCACTGCCGCGCCGGGTCTCGGTTCCCTGCTCGATCTGAACGGCGACGGCAATCCGCTGGATGACATCCTGCAGATGGCCGGCAAGGCGCTGCGATAGACACCAGGCGCGCCCGCTCCCGCGGGCGCGCTGGCCCATGGGGAGGATACGTACATGATTGCCACGTTGATCATTGGCGGGATTGTGGGCTGGCTGGCCAGCATCATCATGAAGACCAACGCCCAGATGGGCTGGATCGCCAACGTGCTGGTGGGTGTAGTGGGCTCGCTGCTGGGTGGCTGGATCGGGGCACTGCTCGGCCTCGGCCCCATCGGCGGCGTCTCGGGCCTGGTGCTGTCCTTCGCAGGCGCGGCGCTGTTGATCTTCATCCTGCAGAAGGCCGGCGTCTTCAAGAAGGCGTGAGCGACGGCGGGACCGGCGATGGCCTCTAGACCATCGCTCGAGCGGCAAGGGTCAGGCTGTAGAAGCGCATGTCCAGACGCATCCGGCGCCACACGCTGGGCTTTGCCGCGGTGGCTCGCCGCGACGAACATCTTGCGCAGCGCGGGGTCGTTCGCGCCGATATTGAGCAGCCCGAGCGTCCCCACGACGCCGCCGGCATCCTCCGCGACCCAGAAACTTCCTCCGGGTGCGAGGTAGTGGGCAGGCACCTCACGAAGATCAGGCTGTTCCTCCGCGGAGATCGGGATCGCGAACTCGTCGCGCTGGATGCTCAGCACGAGGCCGATGACCTGGGTCTGGTCCGAGGGGCGGAAGGGCCGGATGGTGGCTGGTATCGGAAGCAGCGTCACAACCCTTCCGGTCGCCTGTACACATCGGTGCTGAGATACTTCAGGCCAGAATCTACCAACAGCGTCGCGACGCTTGCCCCGGGCCCCATCCGCTGTCCCGCCCGAATGGCGCCGACGACGTTCGCCCCTGACGATGTTCCCGCAAAGAGCCCCTCCTCCCGCGCCAGCCGCCTGGCCATCGTCTCCGCATCGGCGGTAGCAACCGGAAAGACCTCGTCTACCAGACTGGCATCCCACAATGGCGGGGCGTAGCCGATGCCGATCCCTTCGATCTTGTGCGCGCCGGGCTGACCGCCGGAGAGTACAGGGGATTCACCCGGCTCGACGGCGAAGATCTTCACCGCAGGATGGTGGCGCTTCAGTACCGTCGCCACCCCTCGCAATGAGGCCGAGGTCCCGATCGACTGCACGAAAGCATCGATCTTCCCGCCGGTCTGATCCCAGATCTCTGCGCCCATCTCGTAATAGCCGGTGATGCTGTCGACGTTGTTGAGCTGATCGGTCCAGTAGGTGCGGGGCTGGCGACTGATCTCCCTGGCGGTCTCGATCATCTCCAGGATGAGCTTCCTGGTGATCTTGCCGCCCTCACTCTCTACCAGCGTCAGCTCCGCGCCCAGGGCCGCCATCTGGGTCAGCTTCTCCTCGCTGAAGGCCCTGGAGGTGACGATCCGCAGCCGGTAGCCCTTGGCGCCACACACCAGCGCGAGCGAGGCGCCGGTACTGCCGCCGGTGTACTCGACAATGGTGTCTCCGGGCCGCAATCGGCCATCGTGTTCGGCCCCCGCAATCATGGCCTGCGCCATCCGATCCTTCATGCTGCCGGTCGGATTCTGCCCTTCGAGCTTCACGAAGATGCGGGCGCACCCCGGCGGCACCACTCTCCGCAATTCCACCAGCGCGGTTTTGCCGATGGCCTCCAGCACGTTGCTGCTGATACCCATGACTCGCTGCTCCTCCCGATGCCGGGTACTGGGCGACACGGACGTTCCGTGTCTGCGAGTGGCCAAGATAGCCCAGGCCTCTGCGGCTGAGCCATTGGCAAGAGCGCCAATGTTGATATCATACGTGCCATGCGAATCTTCCTGCTCGCCCTGGATGGGGTCTTCGACACGGGTCTGGCAGTCATGCTCGATGCCTTCGGGACCGCGAATGAGCTCGCGGATCTGGCCGGGCTGGCGTCGTCGCGGTTCGAGGTCACGATCGTCGGAGTGCGCAAGGCCGTCACCACGTCGCAGGGGCTGACGGTTCCAGTCGTTCCATTGCCCCCACGGATTGTTCCTGACTGGGTCGTGGTGCCGGCGATCGGCTTCAAGATGCCGGGCCCGCTGCAGGCCGCGCTCGCGAGGCCCGATATACGCGACGCCGGCAAGGCGCTGCGCTGGTGGGCGGAGCGGGGCGCAGCCACGGCAGCGGCCTGCATCGGCACCTTCGTCCTGGCCGAATCGGGGCTGCTCGACGACCAGGACTCCACTACTACATGGTGGCTCGCTCCATTGTTCCGGCAGCGCTATCCTGCGGTGCGGCTGGATGAATCGCGGATGATTGTGAAGTCCGGGAAGTTCGTCACGGCGGGAGCGGCCCTGAGCCACATGGATCTCGCCCTCTGGCTCATCCGGCAGAAGAGCCCGCGGCTCGCCGTGCTGACTGCGAAGTACCTGGTCGTGGATTCCCGGCCCTCGCAGTCCGCGTATGCCCTCTCGGATCATCTCGCCCACTCCGATCCGCTGGTGGAGCGGTTCGAGCGCTGGGCGCGCGGCAGGCTCTCGCACGGGTTCTCGCTCGACGCGGCCGCGGCTGCAGCCGGAGCGAGCAAGCGAACCCTGGCCCGCCGGATGCAAGCGGTGCTGGGGAAGACACCGCTGTCCTACTTCCAGGAGTTGCGGGTGGAGCGCGCGGTGCATCTGCTGAAGACCACGGATCAGAGCGTGGAAGAGATTGCGGCAAAGGTCGGCTACGCCGATGGAGTGACGCTCAGGACGCTGCTGCGGCGCCATCTCGGGGCCGGCATCAGGGAGATCAGAAGGAGTGCGGTCTGAGCGATCGCGCGTTCAGGCCCGCGGCGGACTCCCTGCGGACCATCTGGGCGGTTGCCCGCGTGGTCGCTTTGTGCTGGCGCTGTCTCCCGCGTGGCTCGGAGCGCCCGCCTCAGCTCCAGCCCGACGCTGGGGCTTAGATTCCCTTCGGGTAGCTTGCCTCCAACCCACAGCGACTCCGCAGGCGATGCGCGGCTGTCAGGCGCACGCCCTCCTCCGAAAGTGCATCTCATGCATCACCCGCCCGCTCTCCACGTACTGACCCTCCTCGCCTTGCTGGCGGGGTGCAGTTCACCCAAGCCCATCGCCCCGAGCCCGGCACCTTCCGGTGTCCTGACCGCCGCCTTCGGCCGCCCGGCGGTCCTGGCACGCACTGAGGGGGAGGCCCGCGTGTTCCAGGGGCGCAGAGCGCTGTGGATCAAGGTGGATCCACAGACCCTGGGATCCCGCTCCTTCAGCGTGGGGATGGAGGAGCTTCCTCCCGGCGATTCCATCGGTGTGCACAAGCACCTGGAGGAGGACGAGATCGTGTTCGTCTACCGCGGGCACGTCCAGGTGACGCTCGGCGATTCGAGCCGGTCGGCGGAAGCGGGAGGGTTGGTGTTCATTCCCCGGGGCACCTGGATCGGCTTTCACGTCATCGGGACGGACACCGCCACCATCGTCTTCATGTTCAACACACCCGGGTTCGAGAAGTGCCTGCGCTTTCTGTCGGCACCCGTTGGCACGCCGTTCGTCCCGCGGTCCCCCGCGGAGGTGGCTGCCGCACGCAAGGACTGCCACCAGGTCAGGCATGCCGACGAGGTACACTAGACCTCCACGCATCCTCATGCTGCATCTCAGGGCAACGCGCTGACCTTCCCGCTGGCCGTACCTCCAAGCTCTCGGAGACCTTCGACGATCACCGGCAGTCCCCGCACGACGCACAGAACTACGGTGACCCAGGCCAGTCCCTGGGCCACCCCCGTCGCGGCGACTCCCAACGGCTGCGTCCGGCTGAAGCCAAGCGCCTGCACCAGGGCCAGGCTCGAGAACGCGAGAATCTTGCTGAGGCCATAGCCGGTTCGCATCCAGGGCGAGGCCACGAGGAATCGACCTCCCCACGTGCTCGGCTGCGCAAAGGGCGCGACGCCCTTCCTCACCCCGATGCTCCGGAACGCATCGGTCAGTGCGGCCCGGACCACCACGATGAGCGGGATGATCATCGGGATCAGCCCGAGATTGGCGAAACAGAACCATAGGACCAGCTCATAGGTCCGGTCCGCAGCGATATCCAGCACGCTCCCCGTCAGGCTCTGTTCGTTTCTCTTGCGGGCGACCACTCCGTCGACGGTGTCCAGCAGGAGCCCCAGCAGGAGCAGGCCGACACCGATCAGTCGAACCGTGAGTGTGCCACGGTAGAACGTCAGTACTACCATCGCCAGCAACGGGAACCGGGAGAGGGTGATCAGCGTGGCAATCATGGGTACCTCCCAAAGAGACGCCCCCAATCTGGCTGGGGGCCGTCCCCTGGGCGTGACCTGACGACAGGCCTACGGCACTACCGCGCTCGCCCTCGCAGGTTTCGTGGCGCTGAGCGCGACAGTGCGATGTGTATCACCGGCACGGTGCTGGGGCTGGTAAGGTGCGCGCTCGGAGGTGGAGCCAACGAAGTCGTGGCTCGCGCCCTTGCAGGCTGCTGATGAACTCAGAGATGTGACGCGGCGGATCGGGGGTAGTTCTTGGTTGAGAGCCCAAAAGGTTGCGCTCAGGCGGTAACAGCGGTTCTCGATTCACCACGATGTTCAGGGCGCTTCACCGAGACAGTGTCAGCTCGCCGAGAGTCAATCGCGATGGGCGGCCTGGCGTCGATTAGTGAGGTTTGTCCAGACAGCCTTTGCGTCCGCCGCGATCCATCGGAGGGGGTGCACCTGCTGAGCGAGGAAGCCGGCTGGTACTTCCGGCAGACCGAACTCGGTGGCGGGTCGGCGAGGGTCGTAATGAAAAGTGCCGAAAATCACGTCCCACAACGGCAGGGAATTCGAGAAGTTAGTGTTATGATGCTGAGGGTTGGTGGAATGATGATATCGGTGAATTTCGGGTGTGACGAGGACGTAGTTCAGCCAACCGAAGCGCAGCCCAATGTTCGCGTGGGCGAAGAAATCGATCAATATCATCAAGGCGCCGAATGGGGCCATCATCTTGGTCCCCATGAGCATGGTCAATGTACCGACAATTGGCACATGAATGATTTGCATGGCGAAATGGGCATGGTACCGGGTCGCCCAATGGAGCTTGGCCGGGGCATGGTGGATCTTGTGGATGTGCCACAACCACCCGACCTGGTGAAGCCATCGGTGGGCCCAGTAATCACCAAACGAGATGGTGACGAGCCCCGCCACGGCCGCCAGTGCAGTCGGCAGGCGGTCGCTCAGTTGGAGCGATGGGAGGCCGAGTCGTTCCCAAGCGGTCTGGAGGAGGGGCGCAAGGATCAACGTGAACACGGAGAGCTTTGCACCGAACACGAGGTAGGCCAGCGTGTCGGCGTTGGATCGATCGAGCGTCTGTCGTTCAAAGGGAAACAATTGCTCGAGAACGATTGCGGCTCCCATGATCAGGGCCGCCGGTGTGAGCAACCATGCATTGACCGAAAAAGCGGCCGGTAGTCGCCAGGAATTGCCCAGGATCCAGCCTACCACTTGGTCGAACGTCATGGGGTCCATCACGCGGGCTTGGTGAGGGGAGCAAGGACCCCGGTCAGCGACGGTGCGTTGCTGGGGCCCCTGACAGCCGGGTAATAACTTACTCTCTCGGCGCTGCGGGGTAACCCCCGCGGGATCGGGGCGATCGCCTTTCCTGACCAAGCAGGCGGTACTCGGGCGAGGCGCTCGATTCAGCGATGATTCGCACGTGTCACGCCGTTACTGGGGTTGGCGTTTCTGTTGCACTGGGCCTGGCGAGCCATCCCACCCCAAGATTGCGGGATCGCCGAACGTGCCACCTTATCAGCGCATGAAGCCACCAGGGCCCGGCCGACCGGTGGTGATTGGGCTGGCGTTCTCGTGCCGGTCCCTGCAGCCTATGCGCGGTCGTTAGGCCGCGAGCCGACGCTTGGCGGTAACGCCAGCCACGACAGTGGGGGGCTCGCATGAAGCTACCCATCTGCTGCTCCATATGACGCTGAAGGACCTGGCCGACACACTCTTTGCCCTCAAGCACGCGGAGAAGCACGACTCCAGGTAATCCTCGCGCCCTGCAGAGGATGCCCAGTCCTCGGACGGCTCCGCCTGCCATGGAGGATGACATGACGGACTCCAGACGCATCGCAGGACTGCTCGGTCCCACCCTTGTTGCGCTCTCCGCATCCGAAGCGATGACCTCGGACATCTGGGCAAGCGTTCCAGCTACCCAGGTCTATCTGGCAGGCACCTTGTGTTCGTTGCCGGGCTGTCGATCGTCCGCGCTCACAATCGGTGGAGGGGAGGCTGGCCTGTTCTGGTGACCCTCATCGGCTGGTTTGCCATCGCCGGCGGTTTGTTCCGGATGTTCGCTCCGGCATATGCTCAACGGAGTGTTCCCAGTGCGTCCGCCATCCTCGTCATGCAGATGCTGCTTCTGGCGGTCGGGCTCCTGCTGACGTTCCGGGCGTATAGCCGGGGCGATGCGTAAGGTCCATTTCAGTGAGTCCTAGATCGGCGAGAGCGTGAATGGAGGCGATGGCGAGACCGATGAGATCATCGAGACCGAAACCAACGACCATCACGGAGTACATCAATGCCGCCCCGGCCCCCGTTCGGAAGAAGCTCCGGGAACTGCGCGCCTGTATCCGGAAGGCGGCACCCGGCGCGACGGAAGGCCTGAAGTGGGGTATGCCTGCGTTCTCTCATCGCAGGATACTGGTCACCTTCGCTGCTTTCAAGAATCACATCGGCTTCTACCCGACGCCCTCGGCCGTAAGAGCGTTCGCGGAAGATCTTTCAGGCTTTGCCACTGCGAAGGGTTCGATCCAGTTTCCCCTGGAGAAGCCGCTCCCGCTCCGGCTGATCCGCGAGATCACCGCGTTCCGGGTCCGGGAGAGTCAGGAGGACGACAAGAAATGGAGGAGCTGACTTCGCAGCGAATCCTCGGGCGGCTGGTTGCAGTCCCGCTGATCTCTCAGCTCCTGATGCCCAACTCCTGCATGCCTGACGCGGTCCGCATGGTGCACCTGGCGGAGACGGCTCCGTCCAACTCCCGGCTCGGACCCCGCCCCCTCGCCCCTCAACCCGCCGCCTCGACGATATGCGCCCTTCTCCTCGCGCCGCCGCCTCGAGCGTACCCCTCGCGCCGCTCGACACCGACGAACGGCTGCACGCGCTCGACACCATTCGTGGGCTCGCGCTGTTCGGCATGATTCTGGTGCACTTCCACCAGAAGATGCGTCTCGAGGCGTCCGGGGTAGAAGACCTGACCAGCTGGGGTGTCTGGGTGCTCGTGGAGCAGAAGGCCTGGGGCACCTTCGCATTCCTCTTCGGCGTCGGCTTCGCCGTCCTGCTGCGTCGGCTCGAGGCCCGGCAGGCTCCCGTCGCCCCGATCTATCTGCGGCGCCTCGCCACCCTCGCCTGCTTCGGCATCGTGGCCGATGTCGGCTTCGGCTTTCAGATCCTGTTCTCGTACGCCTGCTGGGGTGTGGTGCTGCTGCTCATCCGCCGGTGGTCGACCCGCACGCTGCTGATCGGCGCGGCAGTGTCCGCCTGCGTGCGGCCTGTGCTCACGGTCCTGGTGGCGCTCTCCACCTGGTGGGCGGGGGCGCCGACGGCGCCTCCGGTGGACACGTCGCTCGCGGATGCGGTGGCAGTGGCGGCACAACAGGGCGATTACGCCACGCTGCTCTCGGCGCGCTGGGCGCTCTTCGTGGGGACGCTTCCGCACACCTGGTGGGACCTGTTGCCCGGAGTGAACCTCGCGCTGTTCATCGTGGGCATGCTGGCGGTGCGCCATCGGGTGCTCGACGAGCCCCTCCGGCATCGCCGGCTCATCGTGGGGTGGATGGGCTTCGGTGCGCTCGCATGGGCTACCGCCTGGCTCGTCCTCCGGAACCTCTCGGCGACGTCCGTGCCCCGCATCGACGGGCCGCTCCAGTACGGGCTGGGTCTGGTTCAGGATCAATGGCTCTGTTTCACCTATGTCGGCGCGGTCGTGCTGCTGCTCGCGTACCGCCCGGCATGGACCGGGCGGCTGGCGCCGTTCGGCTGGGCCGGAAGGATGGCCCTCACCAACTACCTGGTGCAGGCGATCGTGCTCGACGCACTCGCCTCCGGCCTCGGACTCAAGCTGCGGCCCTATGCCTATCTGGTCGCCGCCATCATGCTGTTCGCGGTGGAAACCCTGGCGAGCGGGGCCTGGCTGGCCTACTTCCGCTTCGGGCCGCTCGAGTGGCTCTGGCGGACGGCGACCTATGCGCGCCCGCAGCCGCTGCGCCGCTACCCGGCGTCGCTCGGGGAGCGGCAATCCGCCTGATGTGCCACTCCACCCACGCCGGTCACTTCCGGTCCAGCGCGGTCCCGATCCCCGCTTCGACCAGCGCCGCCATCACCCGGTAGCCGGCCTCGTTGGGATGCACGCCGTCTCCCGAGAGCTCCGCCCGCATTCCCTGTCGTGCATCGGCCATGGCGGAGTGGAAGTCCACATACACCGCGCCGTGGGCGGCGGCGTACCGCCGGATCCAGGTGTTGAGGGCAATGATCTTCAGCGCCGGTTCGAGGCCGGGGCGCCAGGGGTAGTCGTACACCGGCAGCACCGAGCAGAGCACCACGCCGATGCCGTTGGCCTGGGCCATCTCGGTCATCGCGGCGAGGTTGTCCTCGATCATCGCCAGCGTCGAAGGTCCGGTATTGCCGGCGATGTCGTTGGTGCCGCCGAGGATGACGACCACCCGCGGGGCCAGGGCGACCACATCCTGATGAAACCGCAACACCATCTGCGGAGTGGTCTGGCCACCGATCCCCCTCGCGACGTACGGCTTCGCCGGAAACAGTTCGGGGAAGAGTGGCGCCCACCCCTCGATGATCGAGTTGCCGATGAACACCACCCGCGCCTCGCCGGGCACTGCGGGCGGAAGCTCGGCATTGGCCGCCCGGTAGCGGCCGAGGTTGGGCCAGTCGGCGGAATCGGTCTGGGCCGCCAGCCGGGAGGCGCTGGCGAGCAGGAGCAGCGCGAACGAGGTCGATTTCATTGCTCCTCTGGCACTCCCCCCTCGGTGGCAGCAGATTGGTCGGCAGACGGCATCCCCGAGCCCCCTTCCCAATGCCTGAAGCCACCAAGAAGAAAGCTACCCGGAAGCGTGCCAAGCCAGCCCCCGAGCCGCGCGGCCTCACCCCGAAGCAGCTCGTCTCGGCGCAGCTGCCCGCGTCGCTCGAGCGCCTGCGCGAGCAGATCGGCGAGGACGGCGGGCGTGGTGGTCGGCAGCCTATCGCGAGCCGCTGGGCGGCGCAGTGGCAGCTGTTCGCAGGGCTGCCGATCGAGCGGGTGGAGCCAACGCCCTACCAACGCAACCTGTCCGAGCCGCACGTCGAGCGGCTGGCCAAGGCCATCGACAAGCTGGGCCGCTTCCTGGATCCGGTGATCGCGGTGCGCACCGATGAGGGGCAGTACTGGACCCCCAACGGCCACCACCGTCTGGCGGCGCTGCGGCAGCTGGGGGCGCGGTCGATCGTGGCGCTGGTCGTGCCCGAGCACGGAGGTGGCGCACCGCATCCTGCTGCTCAACACCGAGAAGGCGCACAACCTGCGCGAGCGCGCTTTGGAGGTGATTCGGCTGGCCGAGGGGCTGGCGGCGCTGGACGACCGCCCCGAGCGGGAGTTCGAGGCCGAGTTCGAAGAGCCCTCGCTGCTGACGCTGGGCTGCGTGCTACCAGCAAGAACGGGCGCTTCGCGGGGGCGGCGTATCACCCGGTGCTCAAGCGCACCGAGAAGTTCCTGGCCAGCAAGCTGTCCAACGCGCTGCAGACGCGGCGGGAGCAGGCCGAGCGAAGCTGCTCGAGCTGAACGAGGCCGTGAACGAGGCGGTGGCGGGGCTGAAGAGCGCGCGGGCTTCGACAGCCCGTATCTCAAGGCGTTCGTGGTGGCGCGCATCAACCCGCTGCGCTTCGCGCCGCGGGACCAAGGCGGAGTTCGACGAGACCATCGACAAGATGATCGGCGGCGAGCAGTTCGACGCGGCCAAGATCCGCGCCGACCAGGTGGCGCGCACCGGCGGGGCGCCGGATACGGCGGAGTAGCGCGCCCCTCCGTGGGCGCGCTGCTCCGACCCCTAGTCGGCATCCCATTCGCGGCCTATACTCCCCCATCCCCTCACGGATTGCCCGCCCCTGTCCGACCAGCTCGACCGGCTCAAGGTGGCCCTCGCCGACCGCTACGCCATCGAGCGCGAGATCGGCGCGGGGGGCATGGCCACGGTCTATCTCGCCGAGGATCTCAAGCACCAGCGCAAGGTGGCGGTCAAGGTGCTGCGCCCCGAGCTGGCGGCGTCGCTCGGGGCCGGACCGATTTCTGCGCGAAATCAAGATCGCCGCCCAGCTGCAGCATCCCCACATCCTGCCGCTGCTCGATTCGGGCGAGGCCAGCGGCTTCCTCTACTACGTCATGCCCTACATCGAGGGTGAATCGCTGCGCGACCGGCTGGTCCGCAAGGGCGAGCTGCCGGTCCCCGAGGCGACCCGGCTGCTGCGCGACGTGGCCGACGCCCTCTCCTACGCCCACGCCCGCGGCGTGGTCCACCGCGACATCAAGCCCGACAACGTGATGCTCTCCGGCCGACACGCCCTGGTCATGGACTTCGGCGTCGCCAAGGCGGTGAGTGAGGCGACCGGCCGCCAGAGCCTCACCACGGTCGGGGTGGCGCTCGGTACGCCGGCGTACATGTCGCCCGAGCAGGCCGCCGCCGATCCGCACGTCGACCACCGCGCCGACATCTACGCCCTCGGCGCGATGGGCTACGAGCTGCTGACCGGCCGGCCGCCATTCACGGGACTCACCCCGCAGCAGGTGCTGGCGGCGCATGTCACCGAGGCTCCGAAGCCGGTGACCGAGCAGCGAGCCGCCTGCCCGCCCGCGCTGGCCGAGACGATCATGCGCTGCCTCGCCAAACGGCCCGCCGACCGGTGGCAGAGTGCGGAAGAGGTGGTGGAACGGCTGGAGATGCTGGGCACACCCAGCGGCGGCGTGACGCCGACGCAGACCCAGCCCACCACCGCGGTACCGATGCCCGATCCCTGGTACGGGCATCCCTTCCGGGTCGGCGGGCTCTTTCTCCTCGCGTCGGCCGCGATTCTCGGCGCGGTCTACTTCCTCACCATTCAGCTCGGGCTCCCCGACTGGGTGCCGATGGCGGCATTGGCGCTGCTTGCCATCGGACTGCCGATCATGGTGGTCACCGGCCTGATCGAGCGGCGCCGGGCCGCGGTCAAGGCGACCGGGATGTGGTCGGCGAGCGGTGAGACCGGCATGCAGCGGATGCTCACCTGGAAGAAGGCGACCCGCGGCGGCTACCTGGCCTTCGGCGGACTGGCCGCGGTCGCCGTCATCTATACCGCGATGCGGCTGCTCGGCATCGGGCCGGTGGGCACCCTGGTGGCGAGCGGCAAGCTCGCGGCGAAGGACAAGCTCCTGGTCGCCGACTTCGTCAACAAGGCTGCTGACACCACGCTGGGGAGTTCGCTGACCGAGGCATTCCGTATCGACCTGGCCCAGTCCCGGGTGATCTCCGTCCTGAGCACCACCGCCGTGAGCGCGGCGCTCAGCCGGATGAATCACGACCCGGCCAAGCCGCTGGACCCGACCACCGCCAGGGAGCTGGCGGTGCGTGAGGGAGTCAAGGCGATCGCCGTCGGGGAGATCAGCCCGGTCGGGAAAGGGTATGTGATCTCCGCACGGGTGCTGTCGGCCGCGGACGGGAGCGAGCTGGTCGCGCTCCGGGAGACCGCAGACGATGATGCCCAGATTCTCAAGGCGATCGACCGCCTCTCCAAGGCGGTACGGGAGCGGATCGGGGAATCGCTGCGGAGCATCCGGGCCAACGACCCGCTCGAGCAGGTTACCACCGGCTCCCTGGAGGCGCTGCGGCTGTACACCGATGGCGTCCGGGCGACCAGCATGGCCGACAACGACCGCGCAATCGGGCTGCTCAGACAGGCGGTGTCGGTCGACACCGGCTTCGCCATGGCCTGGCGGAAGCTCGCGGTGGCGCTCAGCAACTCCGGCGGCAGCGGCGCCAGCGCCACCGATGCCGCCACCCGGGCCTACACTCACCGCGATCGGCTCCCGGAGCGGGAACGCTACCAGACCACGGCGTTCTACTTCTGGAAGGTGGAGCAGGATCGCGACAAGGCGGTCGCGGCCTACCGGTCTGTCCTCGGGATCGACCCCGAAGACCTGACCGCGCTCGTCAATCTCGCCGGCATCCTCAACGACAGCCGGCAGTATGCGCCGGCGGAGTCCCTCGCGGTCCAGGCGGTCCGGGTGAATCCGCAGACCGTGGCTGCCTACGATGTCCTGATGAACTCGCAGCTCGGTCAGGGGAAGGTCAGCGAGGCCCGCGCGACACTCGATCGGTTCGGCGCCGCGATGCCCACCAGCCCCGCCCTGGCCTACTACCGCATGGGGTTCCACGTCGCGACCGGCTCCTTCGACAGCGCCGCCGCTATCATGCGCGTCGCCCAGCAGCAGAAGTACGATCTGAGCTTTCAGGCTGGACTGGCCTTCACCCTCGGCAGCCTGGACCGGCTGCGGGGCCGGATGGCGAGCGCGGAGCGGCACCTGCGCGAGGCGGCCGCGGTCTCCGAGCAGCGCGAGCTGCCGGGCCAGGCCCTGGAGGCGGCGGGGGGCATCGCCGGCAACGAGGTAATGTTCCTCGGCAAGCCCGCCATGGCGGTGCAGATCATGGACTCGGCGCTGCGGCGTCACCCGCTCGCCTCCATCCCCGCGGTCGACCGGCCGTACATCACCCTGGCGATCGCCTACGCCGTTGCGGGGCAGCCGGCCACCGCGAAGCGCTATATCAGCGAGTACGATGCGAACACCCCGGAGGTGCTCCGTAAGCGATCGAACGGTCGCAACTGGGCAGACGGCTACCTCGCCCTCGCCGAGAACCGGGCGCAGGATGCCATCGCGGCATTCCGGCGGGCGCGCGAGCAGGGGACGTGCAGCAACTGCGCCTGGTTCGAACTCGGCCAGAGCTACGAGCTGGCCAAGCAGCCCGACTCGGCGCTCATCGCCTACACCCGGTCGGTCGAGTCCCCGCACGACGGGAACACCCTCGATGACCGTTCCTGGAACGATGCCCGGGCCTATCGGCGGCTGGGTGAGCTGTACGAGGAGAAGGGGGATCCCGCGAAGGCACTCACCTACTACGGCAAGATGGTGGACCTCTGGAAAGACGCGGATGCCGAGCTGCAGCCGCAGGTGAAAGAGATCAAGGACCGGATGGCGAAGCTGGCGGGAGAGAAGTAAGGGCCGGGGATCGCTCCCCGGCCCTCGGTACGCGTCAGAAGCTGATCTTCAGAATCCGCCCCTCGGTGCCGACCAGCCAACCCGACTTCGGGCCCGCAAAGGCGACGGCCCAGTAGTTGGTGACGCCCTCCAGCGAATACCAGGTACTCCCCTCGTCAGGCGTCCACGCCGCCCCGCCCGGGCCAGTCGCCACCACGGTCCTGCCGCCCTCGGGGACGTAGCTCAAGCCGTAGACGGCGCCGGTGAACGGCGTTCCCGCCGCCAGCTCCCAGGTCTTTCCGCCATCGCGTGAGCGGGCGATGTTGTCGGAGAGCGCCTCAGGCGCCGCCAGCTCCCCCCCACCCAGGATGCCATGTTCCGCATCGCGGAAGGCGACGCTGAGCCCGCCGGAGCTCGGCGTGCCCTGGATGATCGGCGTGTCGTAGGCGTTCCACGAATTGCCGCCGTCGGTGGTCGCAAGGATGCGCGCCTTCTCGGCGCCTCCGGTGGTGATCCACGCCCGCCGTTCGCCCTGGGTCGCGATGCAGGTGCCGCTCGCCGCGAATCCCGCCTCGCCCGGCTGTGCCGCCGGGAGATTCGCGCCGAGGTTGTTCCAGTGCACTCCGTCGGTGGTCCGCAGCACCGGGAAAACTCCGTTCACCGCGTCGCCGAAGACGACCGCCCGCCTCCGGCCCCAGAAGGCGAAACAGTCGTAGAAGCCGTTGGGGTCGGGGTTGGTGAATTGTCGGGTCCAGTGCCGGCCGCCGTCGAGGGTCCGGTAGATCTTCGAGTCCTCTCCCACCCCCGCGGCGAGCAGGTAGGCGACGCTCGCGCTCTGCCCCTCGACATCACGGAATTGCAGTGCCTCCGCACCGGGGACGACGCCGGCGCGCCAGGTGTTCCCCCCGTCAGTGGTGACCGCGTAGGTCCCGCCCACTCCGCTGGCCCAGACGACGTTCGGGTTGACCGGACTGATTGCCTGCAGCCGGTTGGTGGTGCCGCTCGACTGGGGCGTGAGGGTGGGTGCGGCTGCGGTGCGGACCGCGGCCGTGGCCGGCACCCTTGGCGCCGAGGCCTCGGAACAGCCGATAGCCAGCAGGGCAGCCACCGCGGATGCGGCGAGCGGAACATGCAGCAGGCGCGACATGAGCGTACCTCCGGCGGAGGGAACGTACGGAGACCCTGGCTAGGTCTTACTCGTCGGCGGTCTCGGGCGCAAGCCCGGCCGGCGGCGTGACTGTGGTCCAATTCTTGTTATAGTTCCGCCCAACCTCACGCGAGACAAACGGATGCGCATTCTCGTCACCGGCGGCGCCGGCTTCATCGGCAGCCACACCACGGTGGAACTTCTCAAGGCCGGGCACGACGTGGTCGTGGTCGACAACTTCAGCAACAGCAAGCCCGAGGCGCTGCGGCGGACCGAAGAACTCGCCGGCCGGCCCTTCGCGTTCCACGAAGTGGATCTCCTCGATCAGCCTGCCCTGAGCGAGGTGTTCCGGCGGCATCCGGTCGAGGCCGTCATCCACTTCGCCGCCTTCAAGGCGGTCGGCGAGTCGGTCTCGCAACCGTTGCGCTACTACCACAACAACATCACCGGCACCCTGATCCTGTGCGAGACGATGATCGCCCACGGCGTGAAGACCATGGTCTTCAGTTCGTCGGCGACGGTCTACGGCGATCCCGCGACAGTACCGGTCAAGGAGAACTTTCCGCTCTCCGCGACCAACCCCTACGGCCATTCGAAGCTGATGATGGAGCAGGTATTCCGCGACGTGTACCACGCGGACCCCTCGTGGAACATCGCGCTGCTGCGCTACTTCAATCCGGTGGGAGCCCATGAGAGCGGCCGGATCGGCGAGGACCCGAACGGGATTCCCAACAATCTTTTCCCCTACATCGCCCAGGTGGCCGTCGGCAAGTTGCCGAAGCTGCAGATCTTCGGCAGCGACTATCCTACCCCCGATGGCACCGGCGTCCGCGACTTCATCCACGTGGTGGACCTCGCACTCGGCCACCTGAAAGCGCTCGAGAAGCTCCGCGGCCGCACCGGCTGCACCGCGTACAACCTCGGCACCGGCCACGGCAACAGCGTGCTCGAGGCTGTCCATGCCTTCCAACGGGCAAGCGGCCGCCCCATTCCCTACGAGCTGGTGGCCCGGCGCCCCGGGGATGCGGCGAGCTCCTATTGCGATCCTTCGCTCGCCGAACGGGCTCTCGGCTGGAAGGCGGAGCGGAACCTGGACGTGATGTGCCGCGATGCGTGGAGGTGGCAGAGCCAGAATCCCAATGGGTATTCCGTGTCGTAGGCCGGTCTTCCGTGGTCGGCCACCGGGTGACCGAGGTGGACGGCCGGCTTGCGTGGGGCACTGAAGGGTCGTAACCTAGCCGCCTCCCTCCACAACACGGGGCGGCTTCTTCATGTCGCATGGAACCCGGTACGGCCGGCGTCTCGCGTCTCTTCTGCTGATCGCCGGTGCGCTCTCCTGCGCCGGCGAGCCCCGCACGGGCACCTTCGTGAGCATGATCGACAATCAGTTCAACGCGGCGGTCACCCGGGTCCCCGTCGGTGCGCGGGTGATCTTCATGAACGTCGGCGCCAATCCGCACAACGCGGTGGCCATCGACTCGAGCTGGAAGACCGCGACGGAGATCAAGGCGGGAGGGGAGGAGACGGTCGTCTTCGACAGCGCGGGCGTCTACAAGTACTACTGCACTTTCCATGGCACGAAGGACGGGAAGGGCATGGCGGCGGTGATCGTGGTGGGGGATATCGCCTACTCGCCGAGCCCGAAGGGAGTGGTGCCGGCAGTGGCGACGGCCACCGGTGTCACCCGTCGGGTCCCGCAGGACTACGCCACGATTCAGGCCGGTGTCGACGCCGCCAATCCTGGCGATCTGGTGCTGGTGGACAAGGGGATCTACAAGGAAGAGGTAACGGTCACGACGCCGTCGCTGGTTATCCGCGGGACCGACCGCAACGCGGTGATCATCGACGGCGAGTTCGTTCGCGGCAACGGCATCCAGGTGCTGGCCGACGCCGTGGCCCTCGAGAACATGACGGCGCGAAACGCGCGCCTCAACGGGTTCTACTGGAGTAATCTTACCGGCTTCCGCGGCGCCTATCTGACCGCCTACAACAACGGCGACTATGGCATCTACGCCTTCGGCGCCACCGACGGGCTGTTCGAGGACTCCTACGCCTCCGGTTCGCCCGATTCGGGGTTCTACATAGGACAGTGCTACCCCTGTCGTATCGTGATCCGCCGGGTGACGGCCGAGCGGAATGCGCTGGGCTACTCCGGGACCAACTCGGGCGGGGAGCTGTACGTGGTGAGCAGCATCTTCCGCGACAACCGCTCCGGGCTGGTCCCGGCCTCACTCGACATCGAACTGCAGGCCCCACAGCGGGAGACGGTCATCGCGGCGAATCTGGTCGACGGCAACAGCAGCCGCTCGGCCCCGGCCTGGGCATTGCCCGGGCTCGCGTACGGCAACGGCATCATCGTGGCAGGAGGGCTCAAGAACGTCATCGAGCGGAACGTGATCGTCGATCATTCCCAGTACGGCATCCTGGTCACGCCGATGCTCGACAAGAACTTCTACCCCGCGCGCGACAACATCATCCAGCTCAACACCGTGCGCCGCTCGGGCCGCGCCGACCTGGCGCTCTCCGGGCCGAAGAGCAGCGGGAACTGCTTCAACGGCAACGAGGTGAGCGTCGCGGTCCCGGTGGGGCTCACCCACTTTCAGGGCTGCTTCGGACTGCGGCTCCCGGTGGGCTTCGACCCGCTGGCGTTCACCGCCCTGGTCCTGGTGCGGGGGACGCTGGTCCAGTCGGCGACCTTTCCCGACTGGAAGAATCAACCCGCCCCGCCGCCTCAGCCCACCATGCCCGATCCGCTGACCGCTGCGGTCCGGCCGGCGCTGCACGTCTTCGACAGCCTGCACTTCGACTTCAATGTCGCGGAGCTGCCGAAGGAGGCGGCCGACGTGCTGGCGGGGCCGGGCGTTCCGGGACCGGGGCTCTTCACGAGGCTGATGAACAACGCCACGTTCTTCGCGCTGCCGCTCATCGTGGGCTGGTGGCTCTGGCTGCTTTTCCGCAAGCGGAACGGGGAGCCTCGGCGCTGGGGTCGCCTGCTGCTTGCGGCGGTCGGCGGCGTGGTGCTCTACCTGGTCGTGCTGGCGGCGGTGGCCTATCCCTTCGGCAGCGACTTCTAGGCGTGCCCTTCTCCCGCCGTGACTTTCTCCTGCTCTCGCTCGGCCTCGGCGGTGGCGCCGCGGCAAGTTGGCTTGCCCGGAACCGGCCGACCTATCAGCGACCGAGCCAGTCTCCCGACTCGCCGCGCGCCGCACAGGACAGCGCCTACGGCGGGATGGCGCTGCCACCTGAGGAGCTCGGGGCGACCGCGCTCGACGATCTCACCCTTCCGCCGCCGCGCACCCGGGGTGCTCGGACCGTCGAGCTGAGGGTCGAAGAGCTGCAGCTCGCGGTCGGCCGCGGCCGCACGATGCCCGCCTGGACCTTCAACGGCCGTATCCCCGGGCCGGTCATCCGGGCCACCGAGGGAGAGGAGCTGTCGCTCCACCTGCGGAATCTCGGCGCCCGTCCGCACAACCTGCATTTCCATGGAGCGCACACGCTCCCCTCCGACGGCTGGGAGCCGGTCCCGCCGCGCGGCGAGGCGCGCTACCGCTTTCGCGCCGGGCCAGCCGGTTTGCATCCCTACCACTGCGACATGACCCCTGCGCCACAGCACATCTCGCACGGGCTCTACGGCGCGTTCATCGTGGACCCGCCAGGAGGCAGGCCTCCGGCTCATGAAGTGGTGCTGGTGGCAGGGGGACTCGATATCGACGGCGACGGGCGGAGCGATCTCTTCGCCTGGAATGGTGTGCCCGGCTACTACATGAAGTATCCGCTCAAGGTGCGCGCGGGGGAGCTGGTGCGGGTCTACCTGGTGAACATGGTGAGCGACGAGCCGCAGCTCTCATTTCACCTGCATGCGCAGGTGTTCGACGTGTATCGGAGCGGCACTGGCATGCGGCCCGACGAGCGCACCGACGTCGTGACCCTGGCGCAGGCCGAGCGGGCCATCCTCGAGTTTCGCTTGCCCGATCGGGGCCGCTACATGTTCCATCCGCATCAGGCGCGCATGGCGGAGCGTGGCGCGATGGGGTGGTTTGCGGCCACGTAGGAAGCCTGGCTCCGCCCCTACGGGATGATCGTCCGCGGGCGCCACAGGAATCGTGACGGCTTCTCCCCGAACGCCTGTCGTATCGCGGCCCAGAGGCGGGCTCGTTCGGGCTGGCCGAGGTCGCGGGCCCGCATCGCCGTGCGGAGCGCCAGCGCGAACGACACGCCGAAGTTGCAGACTCCCATCACCACCACACCGCCGAGTCCCCACAGCACATCGCTCCAGTGGAACGCCGGGGTGCCGTACAGGGAGCCCACGCCGATCGCGAGCGACGCGGCGTTCAACGTGACGTGGCGGACCTCGATCGGCAGCCCCATGAACCTGAACGCGACCGGCATGAACCCGAGCAGGAATCCGAGCACGACATACCCGACGATGCCGCTGAAATGGTGTTCGATGAACCGGCCCATCCGCTCGGCACGCTCGGCGCCGACCGCCCGCCGCAGGCCGCTGTGCCGGGCGATCGCCGCGGGGAGTCCGCGATAGGCGCTCCAGTTGGCTGCCCACCCGCCCGCGAGACTCGCCAGCCACAGGAACACGCCGGTCAGCATGGCGAACGGGCCGGTCCAGGAGAGAACGGCATGCATGCCGTGCACGGTATGCTCGGCGGTTTCCTGGCTCAGCAGCGGCCCTCCAGCCACGATCCAGCTCAACGCCACCAGCGCGAGCGACGCGGGCATCGTCACCAGCACATTGCCGATGGTCGCGATCACCTGCGAGCGAGTGATGCCCGCCACCAGTTCCACCTGCTCATCGATATTCTCCTGATGCTCCAGCGCGCCCGCCAGCGCCGCCGCGGTCATCGCCGGCTGCTTCGAGGCAAGTGTCAGGTGCCAGAGCTGCAGCAGGACGAAGCTCACCGTATAGTTGAGCGCCAGCCCGAGACCGAGCACCATCGGCGCGAGCGGCAGCCCCCCGAGCGCATACTTGCCCAGCGCCGTGACGGCCGTGAGGATTCCTGCCCAGCCGGCGGTTCGGCCGATGTCGGACCAGTCCTTCCGATCGCGCACCACGTAGTGCTCGCCGGTTTCGCCGGCATGTTCCACCACCTTCCGCGCCAGTCGCTTGAGCGCGGTGCGGGCCAGCGAGCGGATGCCCCGCTGGCGCACCGTGCCCCGGATCAGGTCGCTCGCCAGCGCCGGTCCATCCCCCCGCCCCGTGGCGACTGAGAGCAGATCCTGCAGCCGGAGCAGTTGCGCCTCGAGCAGCTCCATGCGGTAGATGAGATCGGTGGAGACGCCGCGGAGTTCGAGGCGTTCGCGCGCCGCAGTGAGTGCACCATGGCATTCATCATGGAGTGCCTGCCACTCGATCCAGCGAGGATCATCGTGAGGCTCGGCGGCCAGCCGTTCCACGACGCCGGGAAGCCGGAAGAACGGCGACTGCGCCTCCGCGCGCTGCGGCTCCAGCTCCAGCAGTTCCCGGGCGAGTCCCACCGCGGCGGTCCGGAACGCCACCAGCCTGGCGGCCTCGAGCAGCACCCGATCCGGCAGCGCCACCAGCGCACGCCACGGCGCCAGCACCTCGCTGGAAAGACTCTCGACCCAGGTGGCATCCGCCTCGGTCAGCCGCAGCCGGGAGAGAAGCACGTAGAGATCGTCCTCCGGTTCCAGCCGCGGGATCAACCCGTCCACCAGTCGCTCCAGCGATTCCTTCACCAGCGTGACGTGCACCGGCAACCCGGTCTCCGCCAGCAGGCGCACCGTCGAGCCATGAGTCCAGACTCCCCGCAGCAACTCCAGCAGTTCCATCTGCCGCGGATGCGAACGGAGCATCTCCGCCAGCAGCCCGAGCCGCCTGGTGCGCGGAATCTCCGTGACCCGCGGCTCCGGACTCGCCTCCAGCAGCCAGCGGAGCAGGGCGTCGAGTGCGGCCACTCCCGGCTCGGCAAGAAAACCGTCGAGCAGGCGGTGGGCAACGACATTGGGCGGGGCGGAGGTCATGCGGGGGAACTTAGTCAGGGCCTTGCGGGTCGGGACATCATCCCTCTGATGGACCTCCGTTCGGAGGGCGTGGGGCGGTGGCGGCAGCCGCCGTTGTCACTCATCCCGACGTGCGCTCAGCGCGCGTAAGAGTATTGTGCTCCCCGAACTCGGGGAGGCCGAGGGCTACGGCTTCAGGCATCGGTCGCTCGGGGGTCGACGACGTGCCTGGGATGCCGGGCTCGCTGCGCCGGCGCTTCGCGCGGAGGGGTTAGCGCCCGCCCGCCGGCAGGTTCTTCACCAGGAAGTTGGTGAGCTGGGTGAACAGGTGCAGGGTGGTGCCCTCCCCCTCGAAGATGCCATGGGAGCGGTTGGGGTAGGTCATGAGCTTGAACTGCTTGTTGGCGGCGACCAGCGCGTTGATCAGCCGTTCGGTGCCCTGGTAGTGCACGTTGTCGTCGCCCGACCCGTGCACCACCAGCAGGTTGCCGCGGAGCCGGTCGGCGTAGGTGACCGGCGAACTCGCCACATAGTCGGAATCGTTGTCCTCGGGGAGCCCCATGTAGCGCTCCTGGTAGATCGTGTCGTACAGGTGCACGTCCGGCACCGGCGCGACCGCCATTCCTGTCTGGTAGACCTCCGGATGCCGGAACATCAGGTTGAGGGTCATGGAGCCGCCGCCACTCCAGCCCCACACGCCGAAACGGGTGGAGTCCACCCATGACCATCGACCGATGGCGCGCGCCGCACCGGCCTGATCCTCGGAGGCATAGACCCCGATCTTGCGGTAGATCGACTTCCGCCAGGCGCGGCCGCGGAGCGAGGGCGTGCCCCGATTGTCGAGGCTGATGACCGCATACCCCATCTGGGTGAGCATCAGCTGCCAGAGGTCGTTCGCGTACCATGCATCCACGGCAGTCTGCCCCGCCGGCTCCCCGTACACGTAGAAGAGCACGGGATACTTCCGGGTGGAATCGAAGTTCGCGGGATACACCACGAACCCGTCCAGCCAGACCCCGTTGCCCGCGTCGACCCGCACGAATTTCGTCGGGCCCTTCTTGAGAAGCGCGTAGCGGTGCTTGAGCTGCGCGTTGTCCGCCAGGGTGCGCACCACCTCGTGGCCCGGCAGCCGGACGATCTCGGTGACCCAGGGCGTGGTGAAGTTGCTGAAGTTGTGGACCGCGAACCGAGCCCCGGGGGCGATCGAATAGCCGTGGGTCCCGAACTGTCCCATGGGAGACAGCCGTTCGGGCGGGCTCGCGCCATCGAGCGCGGCGCGGTAGAGGTAGCGCTGGGTGGGGTTCTCCGGGGACGCGGTGAAGTAGAGCCAGCCGCCGCTGGTGTCCACCGAGACCACGTCGGCGATGTCGAAGTCACCCCGGGTGATGAGCCGGCGGTCCTTCCCGTTGCGGGAGACGCTGTAGGCGTGGCGCCAGCCGTCGCTGTCGCTGAACCAGAGCAGCCGTTTCCCCCCGTCGAGCCAGGTCCAGTCGTCGACCACGTCTACCCAGGCGCTGTCCCTGTCGACCAGCATCGGCGTGGCCTTCCCGGTATTCACATCGCCCAGAAAGAGCGTCAGGGTGTTCTGCAGCCGGTTCAGGTGCTGCATGATGATCTGATTCGAATTTGCGGCCCACTCCATCCGGGCCAGATAGATGTTGCGCCGATCGCCCGGCACCTGCATCCAGCGGGTGAGCCCGCCGTTGGCGCTCACCACGCCGATGCGCACCGCGGAGTTGGTGGTGCCGGCCTTGGGGTACTGCACCGGGATGGTGAAGGAGTAGAGGCTGTCGGTGTTGTTGATCATCAGGAAGTCGCGCACCCCGGCGGCATCGAGCTGCCAGTAGGCGATGCGGGTGCCGTCGGGGCTCCAGCGGAACCCGTCCCGATCGTCAAACTCCTCCTCGTAGACCCAGTCGAAGGTGCCGTTGATGAGGGTGACGGAGCCGTCCCGGGTCAACGCCGTGATCTTCCCGTCGCTGACCCGCTCGACATAGATGTTGTGCTCCCGCACGTACGCCACCCGGTCGGCAGTGGGCGAGAACTTCGCGAACATCAGGGTGGACGGTTTCGCGTCGGTGCCGCCCAACTGGCGCAGCCTGCCCGTCTCGAGATCCAGTACCCAGTAGTCGCCGCGGGTGTTCTGCCGCCAGACCCGCGCGGTGTTGGCATAGATGAGCAGCTTCCGGCCATCCGTGGAGAAGCGGAAGCTCGCCATCCGGAGCGGCACGCTGTCGCCGGCCGGAATGAGCTGCTCGCTCTTCACGAGGACAGTCTTGTCACCGGTCGCCGGGTCGACCCGGACCAGGTCGGGGCCCTTCACCCCATCGCGCCGGTCGTACGAGTAGTACGCCTGGCCATCGGGGGTCCACCGGATCGGCGGCGTCGGCTGGCCGCTGAAGTAGTCGGAGTTGAAGACCCGGTCCAGCGTCACGACCGATGAGTCGACCGCGGTCGTATCCTGAGCGTACAGGGCCGGCGCGAGGATCAGGGAGGCGAAGAGGGCGAGACGACGATGCATGGAGGAACAGTCGGTTGAGGTGGCATCAACTAAACCGCCCGGCTGGACGCTAGTCCAGACCGGGCGGTTTCAGGCGGCCCGGTGCCGGGCTCGCTGATCCGTGGGACCTGTGGGCGCCGCACGGGTGGTGGCGCCTGCACTGGTCATTCCTAGTAGCGGTAGTGCTCCGCCTTGTACGGGCCCTCGACCGGGACGCCGATGTAGTCCGCCTGCTCCTTGGACAGCTTGGTCAGCTTCACCCCCAGCTTGTCGAGATGCAGCCGGGCGACCTTCTCGTCCAGCTTCTTCGGCAGCACGTACACCTTGCGCTCGCTGTACTTCGTGCCGGACACGGTGGGTTTGCCCTGCGCGTTCAGGTGCAGGTCGAGCTGGGCCAGGACCTGGTTGGTGAAGCTCGAGCTCATCACGAAGCTGGGGTGGCCCGTCGCGCAGCCGAGATTGAGCAGCCGGCCCTCCGCCAGGATCAGCACGCTGTGGCCGTCGGGGAAGATGAACTCGTCGTACTGCGGCTTGATGGTGATCCGCTGGAGCCCCTTCACCTTCTTGAGGCCGGCCATGTCGATCTCGTTGTCGAAGTGGCCGATGTTGCCGACGATCGCCTTGTCCTTCATCCGCGCCATGTGCTCGGCGGTGATGATCTGCTTGTTGCCGGTGGCGGTGATGAAGATGTCCGCGGTCTCCAGCACCGTCTCCAGCGTGGTGACCTGGTAGCCTTCCATCGCCGCCTGCAGAGCGCAGATCGGATCGATCTCGGTGATCACCACCCGGGCTCCCTGCCCCTTGAGCGCCTGCGCGCAGCCCTTGCCCACGTCACCGTAGCCGAAGACCACCGCGACCTTGCCCGCCAGCATCACGTCGCTCGCCCGGAGGATGCCGTCGGTCAGCGAGTGCCGGCAGCCGTACAGATTGTCGAACTTGCTCTTGGTCACCGAGTCGTTGACGTTGATCGCCGGGAAGAGCAGGGTCCCCGCGTTCATCATCTCGTACAGCCGGTGCACGCCGGTGGTGGTTTCCTCGGAGACGCCCTTGATGCCGGCGGCCGCCTTGGTGAACCGGCCCGGGTGCTTCTTCTGCTCCTGGCGGAGCAGGTCGAGGATCACGCCCCACTCTTCGGGGTCGTTCGCGGGATCGAATGCCGGAATCTTGCCCGCCTTCTCGAACTCGGCGCCCTTGTGGATCAGCAGCGTCGCGTCGCCGCCGTCATCCAGCAGCAGGTTCGGGCCGGAACCATCCGGCCACATGAGTGCCATGTCGGTGCACCACCAGTACTCGGGGAGCGTCTCGCCCTTCCAGGCATAGACCGGGATGCCCTGCGGATCCGCCGGGGTTCCGTTCCTGCCGACCACGACCGCCGCGGCCGCGTGATCCTGGGTCGAGAAGATGTTGCAGCTCACCCACCGCACATCGGCACCCAGCTCGGCCAGAGTCTCGATCAGCACGGCGGTCTGCACCGTCATGTGCAGCGAGCCCATGATCTTCGCGCCGGCCAGCGGGTTCTTCCCGGCATACTCCTTCCGGATCGCCATGAGGCCCGGCATCTCGTACTCGGCCAGCCGGATCTCGTTGCGGCCGAACTCGGCCAGCGAGAGATCCTTCACCTTGAACGGCTCGCGGCCCGCCTCACGGGTGGCCTGGAAGGGATGCATCGTCATCATGCCTGTCGCCATCGGTCTGTCCTCGAGTTGGGATCGTCGTCTTGGCGACCACCGAAGGTCGCCCTGCCTTGATTCATCGTAGTGGCGACCGTCCCTGGTCACCCCATCGTCATGCGTCGCGGTGCACCGTGTCCATCGCAAAGGCCGGCAGGCAGACCGCCACGTACTCGGCGCCGCCCGGTTCCGGCGAGCTGTAGCGGATCCACTCCCCCGGCGCGGTGATCACCGCCTGCCCCGCGCGCACCTCGAGTGCGCCACCCGCGTGCTCCACCCGCAGCATGCCGCGAAGCACCACCGTCACCTCTTCGAAGTCGGGCCGCTGTCCCGGCTCCAGCCAGCCCGCCGGCGAGACCATGCGGGCTACGCTCACCGACGAATGCCCCGACCTGACCCGGCCCACGTATTCCTCGATCCGCTTCGGTGGTTCGCCCGCGGCCTGGACCACGGCGGGGGCATCGATCAATCGCGGCATCAGCGCTTCGCCTCCGTTGGTTCTTCCCTGGTGCCGCACGCCGTGAACAGCATCGGCCCCCTGGCACTCGGTTCCGGCGCGATCGCGGCGTAGCGGCAGCGCTCCAGTCCCGCCTCGCGCATCCAGCCGAGCACCTCGGCCTCGCTGAATCCCTGCCACTGGTGCCCCATCGTCTGCCGATATTCGGCCCGGTCGTGCGGCATCAGGTCGGTCACCAATAACCGGCCACCCGGCTTGAGCACCCGCGCCGCCTCGGCGACGGCCAGCGCCGGCTCGGCGAGGTAGGGGAGCACCAGCACCAGCAACGCGGCGTCGAGGGTGCCCTCGGTGATCGGCAGTTCCTCGAGGTCCCCCCGGCGGATCTCGACGTTCCCGAGATCCCCGATCCGCGCCCGCGCCGCGCGCAGCATCGCGGCCGAAGCATCCACCGCGATCACCCGTCCGACGAAGGGCGCCAGCGCCTGCGCCAGGTGCCCGGTGCCACAACCGAGATCCCCGACCACCCACTCGCCCCCCAGCAGCCCCAGCAACGGCAGCAGCTCGGTGCGCCCACCGAACAGATCGGCGCGGAGCCGGTCCCACTGACCCGCCGCGGTGGCGAAGAACTCCTCCGACCGGGCCCGGCGCCCCGCGAGCACCTCGCGCAGCCGCTCGGCATCGCGGGAGGCGGCCGGGGTATCGCTCACCTGATCCCGGACCGCCTGCCACAGCCGACGCGAGCCCGAATCGAGATCGGCGCCTGGCATCCGGTAGAGCCGGCTCGCACCGTCGGCGCGGGAGACCACCCACCCCTCATCCGCCAGCACCTTGAGGTGCCGACTGGTCGTGGATTGGGGCAGCTGCAGGGCATCGCACAGCTCGCTCACCGTGAGCTCATGCCGCTCCAGCAGCAGCAGGAGACGGTTCCTGGTCGTATCGGCCAGGGCCTGCAGACGGCCCACGATTGTCGTGCCCAGAGCGGCTCCTTGAAGCATCCTGATATCCGGATGATAGAATGTAGTACCTGGAAAGTCAAGCCGGCCCGGTCGGGGAGCGGGGAAGGGAATCCCGGGCCAGAGCTGGCAGCGGAGGAGCTGGAGGGGGTAGGAAACGAGTGCGCCGATCGGAGGGAGGATCGGCGCCGGCCACGCCTGCCGGGGACCGGCCCGGGCGATCAGCCGGGGAACTGCTGGTACAGCGTCACGTTGTCGAACCGCTCACCGGCCGCTCCAATGGTGTATCCCGGGGTCACGCCGACTTCACGATATCCATGGGCCTTGTAGAAGTGCTCGGCGGGGTCACCCCGTCGGGTGTTGAGGAGGATCAGCGAGCGGCCCCGATGCCGGGCGGTCTCGTGCAGGGCCGCGAGGAGAGTCCGGCCGACGCCTCGTCCTTTCATGGCGCTCGTGACGAACAATTTCTGCAGCTCCGCCCGATGCCGGGCGTTGGGCCAGGAGGGAAGGGTGAGCTGGCCGGAGCCGATGACGCGGTCCCCCAGCCAGGCCGCCAGCAGCAGGCGGGAGCCGGCCTCCAGCTCCGGACGAAGCGAGCGCCAGTAGCGTCGGGCATCGTCGGGCGTGAGCGGCGGCAGGAATCCGAGCGACGCTCCGCCATCCACCGATGCCCGGAGCAGCTCGGCCAGGGTCGGAAGCAGGTGGTCCAATTGTGCGGACGAGACCAGCCGGATGTCGAGAGACACGGGCTGTTCCAATGCCTCGGACGTCGGGGTTTGCCGCGGGAGCCGCTGAGCCCGCCACTGCGTCGACATCGGCTAGTCCACGTCGCTTGGGACGATGACGGAGGCGGTTCGCCAGCCGGCTCCACGGGGGGCGGCAGCCGACGGTTCAGCAGGCGTCAGCTCGAATGAGCCCTCCCACCGTGCCAGCACGACCGTTGCCAGGCAGTTGCCGAGGAGGTTCAGCGAGGTGCGTGCCATATCCATGAGGGCATCCACGCCGAGGATGACGGCGACACCCTGCAGCGGCAGACCGAACTGCGTCAGGGTTCCCGAGAGAATCACGAGCGAAGTGCGGGGCACGGCGGCGACGCCTTTGCTCGTGAGCATCAGGGTCAGCATCATCAGAATCTGCTGGGACAGGGGCATGTCGATACCCGCGGCCTGGGCCACGAACACCGAAGCCAGCGTCAGGTAGAGGCTGGTGCCGTCCATGTTGAACGAGTAGCCGGTGGGCAGGACGAACGACGCAATCCGCCGCGGCACGCCCAGCCGCTCCATGTTTCGAAGGGCAAGCGGGAGCGCGGCCTCGGACGATGCCGTCGTGAAGGCGATGAGCCATGGCTCTTTCGTCGCCTGCCAGAAGCGGCGCACGGGGACCCCGAAGAGGAGCGCGACCGGCAGCAGCACCAGCAGCACGAAGGCGCACAGGGCGGCGTAGAGCGTGAGCACGAGCATGCCGAGGTTGGTCAGCACGCCAATCCCGCTGCGGCCCACGGTCACCGCGATGGCGGCGCCGATACCCGCAGGCGCGAACAGCATGACAATGCCCACAAACTTGAACATCACCTCGCTGAGGCTCTCGCAGAACGACAGCATGAAGGCCCTTGCGGGACCCCGAAGCTGCGACAGCGCGATCGCGAAGATGATGGCGAAAAAGACGACCTGGAGCACCTCGTTCCGTGCCGCCGCCTCGAAGACACTCGACGGCACGGTGTGCTCGAGCAGGCTGGCGAGGGTCGGCTTCGTCTGGGCCAGTTCGGCTCCGGTCTCGCCGGTCGCGACGGCGAGGTTCACGCCGCGGCCCGGCTTCACCAGGTTCACCGCCACGAGACCAACGACCAGGGCGAGCGTCGTGACGACTTCGAAGTACAGCAGCGACCGGAGGGCGAGCTTGCCGACGCGCTTCATGTCGTCGCCGTGGCCGGCGATACCCACCACGAGCGTGCCGAACAGCAGCGGGACGATCAGCGACTTGATCATCCGCAGGAACAGGTTCGACAGTACCTGCAGGTCGGTCGCGTGGAATCCTCTGGAGTCAGGACCGTCGGGAAAGAGGCAGCCTATCGCGACGCCGGCCACCATCGCAATGGCCACCCATCGCGCCAGCGAGAGCCGTCCGAGGTGTGACCCGGACGGCGGAGGGGTATCCGCGGGACTGTGGCCAGCAGGCATGAATCCATCGGGTGAGAGAGTCGTCGCGGTGGCGCATGCGGGTCCGCGAGCGCGGCCCAGGCCGCGCGAGGCAAGCATATCCGAGGGAGGCAGCGCGGAATATCGGCGGCAGTCTCAGCGGCCTGTCGGTGTTCGGCCTACAGGTGGGGAGGTGAGAATGTAGGAGTAGTGGATTCGGTCGCTGTGGCGGATCTCGCTCAGAGCTTGTAAGTCGCAACCTTCATCGCGGCGTTCCGTCAGCGAGCCGAACGGTCGATATCACCGAGGGGCTCGGCTGGTCCGCTGTCACGGCGGAATGCCGCGACGCCTACCTCGTTGATGAACAGCTCCGGCGGCTTGTCGGGATGGATGCAATGCACGCCGGAGGCCATGCCGACGATTGGGGACGAATCACGTGACACTGCTGCCTCACGAGTCCCCCCTAACTCTGCAGCCACCGTTGCGCGAGGTGCCCACGCCACGTCCGTCATTCACCGAAGCCGGAATTCAAGCCCGCGGCCCGGCTTCCCCAGCCTCGGCGCTGGCCAACCAGCTGCGCCACTCCTCGGGCGCCGCCGGGTCCCGGGCGATGGCCTCGCGCGCAAAGGCGAGGGCCCGCGCCGTGGTCTCGGGTCCGCGGGCATCACCCTGCGCCTGCTGCACCGCTGCGAGCAGCGCGAGCAATCGGGCATAGCCGAACAGCCGGTCGGGGTCATGCAGGAGCGCGGCGGCGCTGCCCACCGCCATCTGCGGCAGCAGTGCGTGCAGCGGACCGAGGTGCTGCGCCAACGCGGCTTCGATCTGCTCGGCCGCCAGTTCCAGGTCGATCGGGCCGGGTCCGTAGAGCAGCCGCGCCACCACCTTGGCGATCTGCTCGATCCATCTCAAGAGGACGTCGCGTTGTGGCATAGCCGGGCTGGCGCGGTTCAGCGCCGGCGCGCCTTGAGCGCAGCTTCGATCAGCGCGACCGTCGCCTTCGGGTCCGCCACTTCGATGATCAGTCGGCGGTAGCGGTCGTGCGCGAGCTCGATTGCGATGGCATTCTCCGCGTGGTGCACGTCCCAGAAGACCAGCTCGCCATCCTCGTAGAACGTACCCGCGGTCAGCAGACCCGGAATGTGGGATCCCGCCAGCTTCAATCCATCGAACCACCCGCGGGCGGCGCCGGAATCAGGCTTGACCGCCCGGACATGCGCCAGCGGGATCTCGAGCCGACTGCGGAGACTCCAGAACTTGTCGAGCCCCTGGATCTCGAGAATGAGCGCGTCACCGACAATCGTCGGGGTGACCATGATCGGACTCCCTGGGAGGCAGGTCGGGGCGAATGAGCGCACGGCGAAAGCGCGCAATACTCGTCAGCATCGTTCGTACACTTCGGCGGCCCAGATCCAGGTCCCGCCCGACCAGCGGCGGCGCAGACCGTGCTGCTCGAGCAGCGCGGCCATCCCCGCCGGGTCGTGTACGTACACCTGAAAGGCCTGCCCCCACCACCGCCGCCAGGCGTTGGAGCCTCTGACCGCCGCACGAGTGTACCAGCGATCACGGGGATAGGTAAAGCCGAGGAGCCGGCGGGTGCGCTCGGCCGCGGCGCCGAGCAGCCCCGGGTAGTCGGGATCGCAGCAGACCACGCGATCGAGGGTGACGACGTCGGCCGAGGGGACCTCCGCCGCTGCGCTGCGAAAATCGGCGTGCCGGAAGCTCACTCGATCGGCGTGACCGCGCCGGGCCGCCTCGGCTGTTGCCACCGCGAGATACCCCGCGGAGGCGTCTACGTGCACCGCACTGGCGAAGCCGTGATCGAGGAGGCGATGGTGGATGACACCGATGCCGCCGCCGATGTCGAGGAGTGTGGCCTGGGTCGGAAGCGGCGCGGCCTCGATGGTCGAGAGGAGCTGCCGGGTGGCAGGGTCGGGACCGCGCCTGAGGAACCGCCGGAGGTCGCGTCGGGCGGTACGTGCGTCGAACTGCCGATCGGTGGTGCAGCAGTGGCATGAGCTCATGAACCGCTCCCCAGGCGGGTTCAGGTACCGCGAGTCCCCTCAGCCGAGGTCCTGCACGAAGCTTCCTCGGTCCTTCAGCGGCGTTTCACCCTGCGCGTCCTAAGTTGCCTTCCGGCGAAATCTGTCGCCAGAAGGAGCATGATATGAGGGCGCAGCGCATGGCAATGTCGGCACTCTGCGGGCTGGCCATGGTGGCCGCCTGCGGCGGGGAGGGCGGGAACGGGCCGTCGAAGAGCGAACTGGTCGGGAGCTGGCAGGTCGTGAAATGCGAATACGCCAGTACGGGAGGTCTGGGCACCGTCGATCTGATCGCGAGCGGAGGAGTCGGCACGCTGGTGCTCACAGCAACGGATTCACTGTACCTCACCGTCACGCCGGTGAGCGGACCGCAGGTGGTGCTCACGGCGACGTACGCGATCAGCGGTATCGACCTCATGCGGGTGACGCCCGCCGGTGTGAGCTGGTACTGGGCGTGGGACATGAACCTTTCGGGCAACACCCTCAAGCTGACCGGGGCGGACGCGCAGTACGATATCAATCAGGATGGCACGCCGGATCCGGCCAAGTGGAACATGGAGATGACGAAGTAGCCCGGTCGGCATCTGACCACGGCCCCGGGAGGGAGCTTCCTGCAGGATCTGCATCGTGATCGTGCGCCGTGACTCGGCTCCGTTTGAGTCACGGCGCAATGCTCGTTGCTGGCCGGGAAGGCCGGCAGGTCTCGCGCCGCTCAGCTCCTGGGCGTCGCCAGGGGACGGAGAATCGCCCCCGCGCCCAGGACGATCAGGCAGATGGCCAGAACCGGCAGCGCTGTGCCGAGATACGCGGCAAGTCCGGCTCCCAGCAGCAATATCCCCAGCACCGTGGTGAACACCGGCACGCCCGCGCCCTTGAAATAGCGAACGACATTCAGTGCGAGCAGCAGGATGCCGGTGCCGATCAACCAACTCCCGCGGGGCACCTGATCCTCGGGGACCAGCCAGATTGCGCCGGTCATGATGAGCAGCAGACCCCAGCCGATGTCTTCAATGCGCTTATTGAGGACGGATCTTTCGGCCTCCACCAGCAAGAGGTCGGCATGGCGTGGCGTGGTCATGATTGGATCCTCTCTTCGCGAAGAGCTCCCGGGGAAGCAGGATGTCGGGCCCCCGCTCGTCGGTGTGTCCGAGTTCCCGCCGCGGACATGGGCACGCTCCAGATAGCCACGAAGCGTCTCCCGACGGGCCTTCTCGACCGTGTCACATTGCGGCAGGTACGCGAAGGGAGGATAACGGTGGGTCCGTGAAGGATGGCTGAAGTGCAGGGGAAAGACGATTCCTCGGCAGCGCCTAACGCGGTTCGCCCGTAGCGGAGGCGGCACCCATTCGGCCTCGCCGCCAGGAGATGGTCGCGGCAAGGGCGGCGGCCGGGCCCCAGACCCAGAGCAGCTCCGTCCCGATGACCGGAAGGATCTGCGGGCGGAACAGGCCCGCCAGACCTTTGGGGGCGACGGCGATCGGCCGCCACGGGAAGAAATACCGCGCGGGATCCCAGGGGGACAGGAAGGCGATGCCCAGCCCCCCGTCGGTCAGGGCGTCGAGCAATCCGTGAGAGGCAAGTGCCGTGGCGAGGTAGCTCCAGGCCGCGGCGGGCGAGAGGCTGCCGGCACCGCGCCGGAACCATATCAGGCAGGTCGCGCCTGCAAGGAAGGCGGCGAACGTGAGGCTGTGGGTCAATCCGCGATGGCCCCACAAGGCACCATACTCCACGCCGAAGCGGAAGCCGATCACATCAAGGTCGGGGACCATGGACAAGGCCGCGCCCGTGACCCAGAGGCGTCGAGGGACACCGGGGCGTTGAAAAGCGACGCCAAGCGCGAACGCCGCCACCGCGTGGGTAGGAGCCGTGGGCATGGTGGCCAGGCATGAGGCGATGACTGAGACCGGAATCGTCCTTCAATGGTCCGTGAAATCTCCGCCTCAAATGGCGGTCGGGTGATCCGGGTCAGAGGGAACGTGGGGCATGGGCAGCCGCCAGTCATGCAGGATGGCGCCCAGCCTGAGAATGGCGATCACCCCCATGCTGGCGAGGGACGCGACCTGGCGGTCCACAGACCATCGCTCCAGCAACTGATAGAGCACGGTCCCGGCGAGGGCCGCGGTGGCGTAGAGCCGTCCCGGGCGGAAGATGAGCGGCACCTCCGCACTCAGGACATCGCGCACCACGCCACCCGCCGTTCCGGTCACGACGCCCATGAGGACCATGATCAGTCCGTTGGCCCCGGCCTGCTGCGCGATCTGGGTGCCGCTGATGGTGAACAGGGCGAGCCCGAGTGCGTCGGCGATGAGCAGCGCCCGCTCCGGTGGCTTCCAGAAGCGCACGTACACGAGGGTCACGCCGATCGCCACGAAACAGCTCCAGAGGTAGGTGGTGTCCCCGATCCAGAACACCGGATGGCGGTCGAGCAGAAGATCACGAAGTGTGCCGCCGCCCAGCGCGGTCACCACGGCGATGACCGCGACGCCGATGAAGTCCATCCCCTTGCGCCCCGCGCTCAGGACCCCGGAGGCGGCGAAGACCATGACGCCGGCCACTTCGATGAAGGTGCGGATCATCGCCGTATGCTGCGGGACTCGGCCGGTTGGCGCAAGGCGGCTCGGGCACGGCGATGGCTGCCGTCCAGCGGTTCAGGCGTGCGGTGGATGAGTGATGTCCGGCGGGTGGGGAGAACAGCGCGAACGACGACATGGAGACCTCCGGTCGCAGCGAGACGACGAAACCGACCGGTTTCTTCGCTGGTCCGAGGCTCCTGGATGCTATCCTGCGGAGTCTCCCGGCAGCGTGGTCGACCGTGAGACGTGGGCTACCCTGGATCCCGTGCGATGAACGGGCCGGCAAAGCAGTGTGAAAGAACCTGAACGGGCGGGGACTCGATCCCCCGCCCGTTCCGTGCTCTGGTTGGCAGCCTCAGTTGAAGCCGACGCCATGCGGGCGTGCCGGGCCCGTGGGAAATGCGGTGTTGAAGTCCACGACGTGGAAGTTGGGATCCTCCACCAGGCCGCCGTCCGAGACGTCGAGCACATGCACCCTGTGGTCGCCTTCGAAGTGGATCTTCCCGAAACCATCCTGGTCGAGGAAATAGTCGGTCACCACGAGGCGTCTGTCGTCGTGGGTCAGGTGGATCGAGTGCGGGCCCGAGTTCAGCCCGAAGTTCACGATCGACACCTGCTTGAACTTGTTGCGGTTGGTGATGTCGAGCATGCCGACCTGGCCGGCCTGGAATGAGCCGAAGATCAGTCGCCGCCCGCTCCGCGGCATCGCGAGCAGCTGGGTCATGCCGCCGCGCACCGGCACCTCGACGTGCGGCTCGATATCCTCGCAGTCGAACGACTGCACGTACTTCCCGGTCCTCGGGTCCACGGTGTAGACCAGCCCGGTGAACATGTTCGCCGTGACCGCGCGGCCCCGCGGGTCGCCGGGGATGAGCTTCACATCCATGGTGCCGGCGTTGTCCGGCAGCATCACGGTGCGGGTGATGCGCCGCTCCCGGAGATTCCAGAAGCGGAGCGAACTGCGGAGCTCCACCGGTCCCGGCCAGGCGTTGAGGGTGGTCACCGGATTGATGAAGTCGCTGGTCACGAGCAGGTTCCTCGAGAAGTTGGCATCGATGCCGTGCGGGTTGAATCCGCCGTCCTCCGGCGAGATGCCCGGATATTCCCCGACCAGGTTGAGGTTCTTGTCGAACTCGACCACCCGCCCTCCCGCGCCGCCCGTAGCCGATCCCATGTTGGTGACCAGGAACCCGCCTTCCGGCAGCGGCAGGAAGTCGTCGGTGATGCTGGAGTTCGGGGCGCGAGTCGAGAACATGAACGTCGGGAACCGCGGGGTGGAGATGTCGAAGAAGAAGATGTCATTCTGGCCCTTCAGCACGCTCAGCAGCCCGCCGCAGGCGAGAATCCGGTGGTCGGCCGACATGTGGCAGTGATGCGCCTCGTTGCCGACATTGCCGGGAGGGGGGACGGGCACGGTGCGGAGCACCTTGCCGTACTCCGGCGAGTGGCGGTCGAAGTCGATCACCGCGAGAAAGTCGGGCGCGACCCGCGCCTGGTCGCTGGCCCACACATACAGCGTCGTCGGCTCGGCGTCATGGTTTCCCGCCATGCGATGGTCCGCCATGGACATGGCGTCGCCGTCCCGGGTCGCCGTGGTGGGTGCCGCCGCGTCGTTGGCGCGGTCGCAACTGACCGCGACGACCGCGACGCCGGCCGCCGTGATGAAGTACCTGAGTCCTGCCCGCCAGTCCGTCCGCATGGTGCCCTCCCGAGGGTGAAGTGCCGCCGAAGTCCGTCAACCCCAATGGCGACGATCCGGTGCGGAAGCGGACATCGGGGGGAGGGTCGGGGTCGGTCTGCTCGTAGTCGGGTTCGGCCTCCGCGCGATGGCGGCGCTCGGCCCGCCCGGCCTGCCTCGGCTGGTCGCGTGTGTGATTCCGGCGTGGCGGGGGTGCGAGTGGACCCTGCGATCAGGCTGCGGTCGGAATGACGAAAGGGGTTGGCGCCTCTCAGCGCGCCGCCACCTCCCTCAGCGCCGCCTTGCCCCATGACGCGATGAGCGGATCGGCCATGCCCCAGCTTGCGAGGACCGGGCAACCCTGCTCCAGGCGCCCCCGCGCCTCCGCGCGCCGTCCCTCTGCGGCGAGCGCGACGCCGAGCAGGCAGTCCGCCTGTCCGGTGTAGCGGGCGTTGCCGGACCCGTAGCCCTGCTGCAACTCCAGCAGCTCGCTCGCAGCCGCAGTTGCTGCCCTGAAATCGCGGCGGGCGTACGCCGCCATCGCCATCCAGCGCGCGCTGTCGTGCCGGCGTGCGTGTCCCTCGGGCAGGCTGGTCCGGATGGCGCTGTCGGCAGTGGCGGCGTCACGGGTCGCTTCCGCGATTCGCCCGAGCCGAAGCAGGATCGGCACTCGCTGCCCCGTCCGATAGGCGGCTTCGCCGAGCGCGGCACCGCCCTGCGCCCGGGAAAACGCGATGGCGGAATCGAGCAGTGCCAGTCCCTCGTGCTCGCGGTGCTGCATGGCGACTATGATCGCAAGATTGCGGAGCGCATTCCCGATCAGCGGATTGTCCGGCGCCAGCCCCTCCCGGAAGAAGCTGACCGCCTGCCGCTCCTGTTGCTCGGCCTCCGCGAACTGCCCCTCGTTTGCCAGGGTGAGCGCCAGCCGCTCGAGGCTGCTTGCTTTTCCGTCGGGCGGTCCATTCAGCGCCATCACCCGGGCGAGCTGTCCACGTTGCAGACTCTCGGCCCGCGCGAACTCACCCGCCTGCGCGAGGGCGGTCGAGAAGTTGTTCACGACGGTCATCCGGTCCGGGTTGTCCGGGTCGAGCCTGCTGCTCAGAATGTCGAGGGTCACCTGGAACAGGCCCGCGGCCTCCTCGGGCTGTCCCCGGTCGAGCAGGTCGACCGCCTGTCCGTGCAGCCTCCCCGCGATGGCCATGGAGTCCACCCCGGGCAACTGGCTTTCCTGCTCCACCGCTTCGTTGAGCAGCGCCCGCCGCTCGTTGCCGTCCTGGGTCACGGTAGCCAGGTCAACCAGCGCGACGCGGATGTCCTCGCCCCCGGCGCCTTCCAGCCGGCGGAACCGGGCCAGCGACGAGTCGAACATCGGCCGTGAGGCCATCGGCCCGCGGAAATAGTGGACGGCGGTGCACAGCTCATGGTAGGTGCGCGCGGCCTCGAGGTCATCCGGCCCGCGGATCTTCCATTGCAGATCGGCGGAGCGGCGGAGCAGGGTTGCCGCTCGCGCATATTGCCCCCGGGCCGAGTGCATCTGCCCTACGGTGCGCAACAGGGCGGCCTGCCGCTCCGGGTCGTCCACCATCCGTTCGATCCGCTGCTCCGCTTCCTCGAGCAGCGCGACGACCCGCACCGTGTCTCCGCCCGGGACCACGCGCGGGTTGGCCCGCTCGAAGAGCCCGGTAAGGATCTGCACCATGTCCGCGGCCACCGTCCGTTCACGCTCCGCACGATCCCGTTCTCTGGTCAGGCGACGCGCCTGGACGCTCGTGGTCAGCGTGAAGCCGAGCAGCAGAAGGGCGAGTGCCGAACCGCCGAGGACGAGCGCGCGGTTGCGGGCAACGAACTTCCGGGCGCGGTAACCCAGGCGGTCGGGCTGGGCCCGCACCGGCTGGCCCGCGAGGCAGCGCTCGACGTCATCGGCGAGGGCGGCGGCGGAGGAGTACCGCCGGTCCGGCTCCTTGCGCAGCGCGACCTGGGTGATGACGTCGAGGTCGCCGCGCAGCCGGCGCTGCAGCGCTCGGTCGGTCACCACCGCGCTCGGCAGCGGGGCGGGGCTCTCGAGGATGGCGCGTTCCAGCTCGAGCAGGGTACGGCTGTCCGCCGAAAACGGAGTGCGGTCGGTCAGCAGCTCGAACAGCAGCACCCCGAGTCCGTAGACATCGGTGCGGGTGTCGCACGGCTCGCCGCGGAGCTGCTCCGGCGCCGCGTGCTCGGGTGTGAGCAGGCGGCTGTCGGGGCGGGTGGGCCGCAGCAGCGACTCGTCGAGGTTCGGATCGAGCATCCGCGCGATACCGAAGTCGAGCAGCCGCGGTGTGCCATCGGCTTCGATGGAGATGTTCGAGGGCTTGAGGTCGCGGTGGATCACCAGCTGGCTGTGGGCGAACTCGACGACCCGTGCCACCCGGACGAAGAGCCGGAGCCGGGCTTCCAGGTCGAGCCGCCGCTCGGTGCAGTACCTGGTGATCGGCACCCCGTCCACGTATTGCAGGACGAGATAGGGACGGCCGTCCTCCAGCGTGCCGCCGTCGACGATGGGCGCGATGCCGGGGTGCACCAGACGCGCGAGCGCCTGCCGCTCCACCCGGAACCGGCGCACCGTCTCGGCGGTGCGGTAGCCCGGCCGGAGGACCTTGATCGCCACGGTCTGCTGGTAGGCGCCGTCCACCCGCGCGGCCCGGTAGACCTCGCCCATGCCGCCCTGGCCGACCAGGTTCTCGACTTGCCAGGGACCGATCCGGGTGCCTGGCGCGAGATCACTGGCGCGCTGTGCGGGGTCGGAGAGCCGGGGCCGGTGGTCCTCTTCGAGGAGCAGCGGAGTGCCTCCCTCATGGGCCTCGAGCATCGCGAGCACCTCGCGGCGCAGCTCGCCGTCCCCCCGGCTCGCATCCGCGACGTAGGCGTGGCGTGCCGCCGCCGGCATCTCGAGCGCGGAAGAGAAGAGCTCCGCGATCCGATCCCAGCGCTGGGCACCGGGAGAAGAGGGTCTCTGGTCGGGCATCCTGTTCCCGCATGGCGCCGAACCCCGGTCCATATGGACATCGGGGATGACGTCGTGGCGATCAGTCGGGGAGATCGAGCGCCTGGGCGACTTCCTTGCGCAGCCAGGCCCTGGCCGCGAGCCAGTCGCGCTGCACCGTCTTGCTCGACACGCCGAGCAGGCTGGCCGTCTCCTCCAGCGACAGCCCGCCGAAGAACCGATAGCGGACCACCTCCGCCGAGCGGGGGCTCGCCGCCTCGAGCCGTTCCAGCGCCTCGTCGAGCACCACCAGATGATCCGCCTCCTCGGTGGTGAGCAGCATGTCGGCCTCGTCGAGCGGCACGGCGTGCGCGCCGGCACCGCGCTTCAGCCGCAGGCGGGCGCGGGCATGGTCGACGAGGATGCGCCGCATGGTGGTCACGGCGATCGCGAAGAACCGGGCCCGCTCCGGTTCGCTCAGCCCCGACTGCGCGGCCAGCCGGAGCCAGGCCTCGTTCACCAGCCCGCCGGTGTCGAGCGTGTGCCCCACCCGTTCCCGCCGGAGCAGCCCGCGGGCGATACTCCGGAGTTCGTCATAGTGACTGGCGATGAGGTCGGCGGCGGTATTGGTCACAGCGGCTAAGATGGCCTCCGGATGGATCCGGCTCAAGCGCCCGGGCCACCGGCCCGGAGCCGGGATCGACTGCGGATCAGCGCACGCCGGCGGGCGCGCGCCTCAGTTGGGGAATGCGCTCCCCGCGCGTGGAGCAGGCCATGAGGATGGCAAGTCGCTTGCGCCGCGTCTCCGGCCGCTTTGCGCTCATGACCCAGTAGGTGCTGGTCCCGCGATACGATGGCGCCTCCTGATTGAAATAGCGCCAGGCCCGCTTCGCGGCGCGAAAGCGCTTCGCGTATTCCGGTGCGAGCGTGGTGGGACGCTGCTCGAACGAGTAGACACCGGTGCGGCTCTCTGCGCGGGCGGCAAACGCGGCCAGCCCGGCCTCGCTCATCCGCTCCGCCTCGATCAGGCGCTCGGCGTGGCGGACGTTCACGAGGCTCCAGATGCTGCGGGGTTTGCGGGGCGTGAAGCGGATCGAGAAGCTGTCCTCGTCGAGCCGCCGGCGAACGCCATCGATCCAGCCGAAACAGAGCGCCTCGTCGAGCGCTTCCGCGTAGGCGATGCCCCGGTCGGCGGCGTGGGCCTTCGCGATCCGCAGGATGATGCTGTCGGCCTTGCGATGGCTTTTCCGGAGCCAGGCCCGGAATTGGGCGGCCGTCGAGAAATGGGTCGGGGTGTCGCTCATGGGGGCGGCGGATGGAGGCGGCGTCCGGCGACGTAGTCATCGGCAATCGGTCGCCGGGCGAGTCGGTTCACCGGGAGGAGCGGAGACGGGCATCCCGCCCATCCCCCCGGATGCAACACCTCATTGTGTGATGGGTCTCGGCTGAAGCTACACCGGGGATGGGGTCCTGTCAGCACTCGCGGCTGGTCAGCCCCGCCGCGACCGGCCGGCACCTCTCCGGCCGCCCCGATGATACATGGGGCGGCCAGGGGTGCGGGGCTCCCGGTCGACGACCCCGGGAATCCGGCCTTCAAGAGTCTCCATGATGGCGACCGTCCCGGGCTAGCCGGGGCCGCCACCGGTCACTGGCAGCGCGTGCTGCCGCCGAAGGTACCGCTGCCGCCGTTGGAGTCGTCCCACAGTCCGTCGATCGAGTCGAAAGACGTACCCGAAATCGGCGCCAGCAACCCCGTCGCAATGACCAGCGTCGGTACCTGGTCGGGGAGCACTTCGACCTGGTCAGTCGTCCCGGCCTTGGGGCGGGCCTTGCCGGTCTCGCCGCCGCCGGAAGTCGGCACGACGATCACCCCACCGGTCCGGTCCGGCTTGAGGGCCAGGCTGAACACTCCGTCATCCGTGCCGGTGAAGCTTCCGCAATACAGCGCCACCGTGGCGCCGCTGGTGGTGATCGTCGCGGAGAAGCTGCCGGACTCGCCGTTCGGCCCGGAGAAGGTCCCGCTGATCACGCCGTTGCTCAACGTGCCGATGAACGAATATCCCGTCGCATCCAGCTGCAGCGCTGTGCCGGTCAGAGTCCCGGTCAGCGTGAGGGTGCTGGCGTCGCTGAAGGTCAGGGTCCCGGTGAGATCGATCGGCGCGCTGAGCCCGGCCATCCCGTCGGGCAGGACCGCTGGCGCCGCCGTCGCGAAGCGCAGGGTCCCGGTGCTGACCGATGATCCGAAGGTGCCCGCGTAGCTGACGCTGGTGCCCCCCGGACCATTCGCCTTTCCACTGTCGCCACAGGCGGCGAGGAGAACGGTCACGGCGAGGGCCGGGAGGGCGGCGCGGAATCGGGGATGCAGATGCATGGTGGCTCCTGGTAGGAGGAAGGTTGCCGGAGGCCGGAGCGGCCCCCGGATCGGCGCCACCAAGCTGGTTCCCCCGTCTTATCCTCCCCTTGGTTGTCTCTTATCTTTGATTCCGGCATCGACGTACCCCCCCCCCAGCTGCACGGGTCGCCTCCTCTCCATGCACCACTTCAGGACACTCGGAACGCTCGATCTGATCGGTGCCGAGGGCTCCGGCCGTCCGGCTACGGCGTTGGCCCAGCCCAAGCGCGCTGCCCTCCTGCTGTACCTGGCGCTCGCGCTGCCCGGCGAGTGGCAACGCCGCGACACCCTCATTGCCCTGCTGTGGCCTGAACTGGACGAGCCCCGCGCCCGGAACGCCCTCTCCCAGGCGCTCCACCATCTCCGGCGGGCCCTCGGTCCCGAGGTCCTTCCGGGACAGGGCCCCGATCTCGTCCGTGCCGATCCCGGCCGGCTGACCTGCGACGCCGCCGAATTCACGGAACTGATCCGTACCGGGCGCCGGGCGGAGGCGCTGGAGCGGTATCAGGGCGATCTCGCGCCTGGATTTCACCTGGCGGACGCGCCCGAGTTCGACCGCTGGCTGGAGGGCACCCGGCAGCGCCTGCGGGATCTCGCTTTCATGGCGGCAACAACCCTCGCGGCAACCCGGGAGGCGGAAGGCGATCTGCGCGTTGCGCTCGACCTGCTCCAGCGGGCGACGGGGTTCCGGCCGGAAGACGAAGGCACAGTTCGGCGGCAGATGCGGCTGCTCGATCAACTCGGCGATCGTGCCAGCGCCCTCCGGGCGTACGAACAGTTTGCCGAGCGGCTCAGGGCGGATCTCGAGGTCGAGCCATCCCCGGAGACCCAGCTGCTGGCGCGGAGTCTGCGGACCGGAGAGTTGCCCTCGGGGCCGGAACCCGGTTTGCGCTCCTCGAGCATCCCACCCGAAGAGCCCCGGCGCACCACAATCGCTCCGGCGGCCGCGATCGCCGCGCGACCGCCCGACCGCAGGCGCCGCATCGGCCTCGTCCTCATCACGTCGCTGTTCGTGCTGGCGGCGGTCGCCACCGGCCGCCGACTGTGGAGCGACCGTGGCCCGCGGTCTTCCCAGGGAGTCGTGGCAATCGCGCCCTTCCGAATCGCGAGCGGCGATGCGTCGCTCCAGTATCTGCGCGACGGCATGGTGGATCTACTCGCCGCCCAGCTCAGCGACGAGGCGGGGCCGCGCGCGCTCGATCCGCGCGCGGTCCTCGCGGCCTGGCGTTCCGCGACTGGGTCGGACACCGGCGACCTGACGGCCGAAGATGCCCTGCTGCTGAGCCGTCGCCTCGGGGCGGATCGGCTGGTGCTGGGGGGTGTCGTGGGCCGGAAGGATCGGGTCGCGATCAACGCCGCGCTGCGGGTGACGCCCGGCGGGGCGGAGGTGGCGCGGGCGACGGTCGAGGGCCCGGTGGACAGCCTGCCGGAACTCGTCGACCGGCTGGCGGCGAAACTCCTTGCGCTCAACGCCGGGGAAGGCGAACAACGACTCGCGGGCGTGACGGCCACCTCCCTGGTAGCGCTCCGCCCGTATCTCGAAGGGCAGACTGCCTATCGAGGCGGGCGCTACGACCTCGCCGTTGAGCGCTACCGTCAGGCGCTCCAGGCCGATTCCGGATTCACCCTGGCTGCGATGGGCCTCGCCGCAGCGGGCCTCTGGGTTCCGACCGCCGAGGCCGATCGTCGCCGGGCACTCGCGCTCGCATGGGAGGGACGGGCCCGCCTGGGGCCCTCCGACCGGGCGTTCCTGCTGGCCCTGACGGGGCCGCGGTACCCCGCCGAGCCCACGGCGCGGGAGCGGCTCGTGGCCTGGGAACAGGCGGTGCAGGCGGCCCCCGAGCGGCCGGATGTCTGGTATGAGTACGGCGACGTGCTCTTTCACAAAGGTGCGCTGCTCGGCATCGGCGGAGCCTGGGAGCTGGCCCGCTCGGCCTTCCTTCGTGCCTCCCGGCTTGATTCGACCTACGCGGCGGCATCGCTTCACCTGTACGAGATGCGGGTCGCCGATGGTGATGTGTCAGGCGGGCGGGAGCTCGCGAATCGCTATCTCGCCAGCGACTCGCTGGGTGAGCATGCCGATTTCCTGCGCTGGCGGACCGCGGTCGCCGCCGGCGACGGCCAATACCGCACTCGGTTGCGCGCCGAGTTCTCCCGCTGGCCCGTCGGCAGCCTCTGGCGACTGATCGGCACAGCCCAGCTGGATGGCGTGGGGATGGATGACGCGGAGGCCGCGGCCGCGGAACTCCACCACCGCTCGACGATCCGGGCCGAGCAGTACGAATCGGCGGGCTACCTTGCGGAACTGGCGCTGAATCTGGGTCGGGTGAAGGAGGCGGCCAGGCTCACCGACGAGCAGTCGGAGATGGTCGCGCAGCACCAGCTGGTCAACGCCTTGTATGGCGACGGCGACAGCCTCGCGGGCGCCGCCGCAGCCCGAAGCCTCGCGCTCGAAGAGCGGCGACCGCTCGAGCGGGATTCGGTGCAGCGCTCCTTCCAGCTCTTCGACCGCTGCGCGCTGGCGCAGTACCGCCTCTGGCATGGCGACACCACCCGGGTTGTCGAGACGCTGCGGGAGCTGCAGGCGACCGACGACCGGAATGCGCCGTGGTGGGCCACCGGGCAGGTGACGGTTTGCGCGGCGCTGCTGGAGGCGCTGCAATCGGCGCAGCGGCGGGATCCGGATGTCGCGACCCGGCTCGTCACTCTCGATTCCGTGCTGCGCATCGGGCTCGAGGTGGGGATCCGGGAACCGGGCAACCTCGCCTCGGCACGTTTGCACGAACAGCTGGGCGACCTGCGCGGGGCGCTGGCGGCGCTGCGTCGCAGGGAATATCACCACCGAACCGGCATCCCCTATCTCGCCGCCCGCCTGCGGGCGCAGGGTCGCATCGCCGCCCTGCTGGGCCAGCGTGAGGAGGCGGTCCGGGCCTACCGGCACTACCTGGCGCTCCGAGCGGACCCCGATCCCGAGCTCCGTCCGCTCACCGAGGATGTGCGGCGCAAACTCGCGATGCTTCAGCCCTGACGGGATCCCTGACCCTCACCTCGCGCGCCCCGGTCGGCCGGCAGATGCCTGACACCAAGCGCGGCCACGAGTGAGTCTGATGCTCCGCCCACAACCTGACGACACCATGCGCTCCCCTGCTCACCACCACCCCCGCGGCGGCTTCCGGAACCCGTGGCCCGATGCCGAGGCGATGGGGTTCGGCCAGGTCGTGCGCTGGTACGCGGAGCGCCGCACCACCCGTCGCCCTCCGCCCGATCCCGAGCCCTCGGTGTTTCCCGTCGCCGTGCCGCGATTCGGCCTGGCCAATGGCTCGGGCGAGACCGCCGTGACCTGGTTCGGGCATTCGTCCGCGCTGATCGAGCTGGCGGGGCTGCGGGTCCTCACCGATCCGGTGTGGAGCGACTACCCGTCACCGGTTCCCCTTCCCCGGCTCAAGCGCTGGGTGCGCCCCCCCGTCCCGCTGGAGGAGCTTCCGCCCGTCGACGTGGTCCTGGTCTCCCACAATCACTACGACCATCTCGACGCGCCCACGGTCCGGCGTCTCGCCCGGCTTCACCCCGGGGCGGTCTGGTGCACGCCACTCGGCGTTGGGTCGCTCCTGAGGAAGCTGGGTGCGACTGATGTGCGGGAGATGGACTGGTGGGATGAGGTCGGCGTGGGTGCGGCGAGCATCGGATGTACGCCGGCGCAGCACTTCAGCTCCCGCGGCCTGCACGATCGCAATCAGACGCTGTGGAGCGGATTCACGGTGCGGTGCGGCGGGCGCACCGCCTATTTCGCGGGCGACACCGGGCATCACCCCGAGTTCGCCGCCATCGGCCATCGCTTCGGACCGTTCGATTTGGTGCTGCTGCCGGTGGGCGCGTATGAGCCGCGCTGGTTCATGCGCACCGTCCACATGAATCCCGAGGATGCGATGGCGGCCTATGCGAAAATGGCGGGCGCGGGCGCTCCCGCGCTGCTGCCGATTCACTGGGGCACATTCAAGCTGACCGATGAGCCGATGGATGAGCCCCGCCGGCGGATTCGTGAGGCATGGCTGGCCTCGGGATTCCCTCCGGAATCACTCTGGCTGCTGCAGCATGGAGAGACGCGGGCGAGGAGCGACTGAGCGCTTGGACAACTGCCGGATCAGGGGTGCCGAGGATGACTGCGGAGCGCCTGTCGCTTACCAGCCGATGGGGTCCCCCGTCCACCACCGTCGGCGGCGCGGCGCGGTGAGCGCACGGAAGGGGTTGACCACCAGCGTGGTGTCGCCCTGATCGGGACGGAACGGAGGAAGCATCAGGAAGCCGAGTCCGAGGAGGGCCACCAGCGTGCCCACGGCGAGGGTGATTGGCTCGGTGGCCGGATTCACTCCTGACTGTGCGGGAATCCCCAGGCCGTAGCTGGTCGCCACGACGGAGCCGGCGAAGGTGGCGCCGATGCCGAGCAGCCGCATGAGGACGTTGAAGCTGCGCCAGTAGAACGGATCCTGTCCCGTCATGACGCGAGCGGATCCACTCCGCTCTGTACCATCCCCGAGTACAACGCGAGTGCCCGCTTGAGTTCCCGGACGATGCCCTCGCGTTCGGGCGGTGACGAGCCCCAGGCATACTGCAGCATCCGATGCACCAGCTCCACCGCGAAGCTCGCATGCAGGTGGCGAGCGGCGGGAGCCAGGCCGGGATTGCGCGCCGCCATCAATCCCTCGACCAGCCCGACGATCGTCGCATGCACCTCCGCAGTGGCACAGGCCGGCTGCCGCGGGTCGGCGGTGGCCTGGTAGATCGGCAGGTACGCCGGATTCCGCTCCATGAATGCGACCAGCGGTGACACGATCCCTTCGACCATGGCCGGGATGGGAAGGCGGGCGGCCTCCAGCGGCATCGACGCCTGGTTGAGGCTCCGCATCTCCTCGTCGTAGCGCGCGGCGAGGGCACGGATCAGGGCGTCCTTGTTGGGAAAGAAGTGATAGAGCGAGCCGACCGAGGCGCCGGCACGCTCCGCAATGGCGTTGGTCGTCGCCGCCTCGACGCCGACCTCCGCGAACACCTCGGCGGCGGCGTCCAGCAACTCCTCGACCCGCTTCTCCCCCCGCTCCTGCTGCGGCTGCCGGCGTGGCTCGGCCACCGGGGCGGCGGGGCGCTTCTTCTCTCGAACTCCTTTGGCCATCGCTTCTTACTCTCCTTGGGCAGACCGGCGGCCAGCCCTCGACGCCGCAGCGACAAAGATGCAGCCGCGGAAGGCTCTTGACAAGTAGAGCATTTGCTCTAGTTTGGATTCCACAAGTTGAGCATATGCTCTAGTTCAACAAGATCCCAACGATTGGAGGTCCCCATGCGGTCCCGGCTCATGCTCTCCCTGGTTCTCGCCACCTTCTTCAGCGCCCCGGCACTCGCTGCGCAGGCTGCCCCCGCCTCGGGCGCCGGGGCCATCCGCTCGCTGTCCGACATGCCCCCGCCCGCCGGAGGCGCCGCGGCGCATCACCTTATTCTGACCCTGGCCTGGACGGATATCACCATCCCCGCCTCGCTCGACCGGCCTGCGTCGTCGCCGCACTTGGTGGCGCACTCTGCTCCCCGGATCTACACGCTCGTCTGGCAGGACGCGGGATCTGCGGAGCGCGAGGGAGCCCGGGTGGCAGAGGCGCCTCCACTCCGTTGCCAGACCACCGTGCTGGTGACGGTCTCATGCGAGTAGCTGGCCGGCCTTTCGGCTCGGCGGGATTCATGGCGGGCCTGCTCCTGGCGGGTCCGCTCCCCCTGCCGGGTCAATCCTCCGCGCTGGATGCGTACGTGGCCGAGGGGCTTCGCGCCAATCTCGATCTCCGGCGGCAGCGGCTGGCGCTCGCCCGCGCCGAGGCCGAGGTGCGAGAAGCGAATGGCCGCCGGCTGCCGTCGCTGACCCTGACCGCACGGTACTCCGAGCGCTCCGGGGACATCCTCGACATCGGGAGCCTGGTCAACCCGGCGTTCGGCGCGTTGAACCAGTTGCTCGGCCGCAGCGCCTTTCCGACCGACGTGAGTCTCAAGCAGCCCTTCAAGCAGGAGACGGGGCTCCGGCTCACTCAGCCGATCTTCGAACCGGCGATCGGCGCGGGGCAGGCGATCGCGCGGAGTGTACGGGAGGGGCAGCAGGCGGCCACCGCCGGGGCAGCGCGGCGGCTCGCGGCGCAGATCCGCCTCGGCTACCTCGACTACGCCCGGGCCGCACGTCTCGAGGAGTTGCGTCGCTCCACCCTGCTTCTGTTGCAGGAGAACCTGCGGGTGAATCAGTCGCTGGTCGCCAACGGAGTGGCGACCCCTGATGCCTCGCTCCGCGCTCGCGCGGACCTGAGCGAAGGGGAGCAGCGGCTGGCAGAGGCGGGGGACCTGAGGGCGGCGGCGCGGGAATCGTTCAACCTCCTGCTCGATCGTCCGCTCGACGGGGAGGTCGAGCTGCTCCCCGATTCACTCCTGGGGATCGAGCTGACGGTGCCACTCGACAGCGCGATCGACACCGGCCTGCGGGGACGGGAAGAGCTGCAACAGATCGCCGCCGGGGAACGAGTAGCCGACGGGAGGCAGCGCCTGGCGAAAGCGGCGTTTCAGCCCTCGATCGGCGCGGCGGTGGACTACGGATTCCAGGGCGACCGGTACCGCTTCGGCGCCGATCGGGATTTCGCTATCGCTTCGGTGGTGCTGCGCTGGAACCTCTTCAACGGCGGCCAGGATCGGGCGCGGATCGACCAGGCACGGCTGCAGGGAGCCGAACTGCGTGCCGAGCGGGGATCGACGGCGCTGCAGATCGCGCTGGAGATTCGCACCACCTGGCGCGCGGCACAGGTGGCTGGACAGAGCATGACGACGGCCGGGGAGCGCCTGAGGGCCGCCAGGCGCAACTATGAACTGATGGACCGCAGGTATCGGGAGGGCGCGGCCGCGCAGGTCGAACTGATCGACGCACGGACCAGCTACACCTCCGCCCGCCTGAACCAGATCCTGACGACGTATGACTACTACGCGCGCTGCGTGGACCTGGATCGCGCTGCCGCGCTCTATCCCGCCGATGCACCGGGCGAAGGGAGCCGCTGATGCCACGCCATTCGCACGATTGCCGATTCGTCACCGCGGCGACGCTGGGACTGATCCTCGGGCTGGCAGGGTGCGTCCGCGAGCCGGCAGCGCGCTCCGGTCTGGGAGCGGGAGTCTCCGATGAAGCGACGCCGGTGACGCTGGCGCCTGTCACCGACACGGCGGTGGTGCGGCCCATCATCGGTACCGGAGTGCTGGGCGCCAAGGAGGAGGTGCCGCTCGGATTCAAGATCGGCGGGGTGATCGCCCGAATCCCGGTCGACGAGGGCGACGAGGTACGGGCGGGACAGCTCCTCGCGGAGCTGGAACAGCCGGAGATCGGCGCAGAGGTGTCCAAGGCGGAAGCCGGAGAGGCCCAGGCGGAGCGGGACTTTGCGCGGGCGACGGCGCTGTACCGTGACAGCGTCATCGCGCGGGATCGGTTCGAGGCCGCCGGAACCGGTCTCGAGGTGGCGCGGGCCAATCTGCGCATCGCGCGGTTCAACGAGCGCTATGCCGCGATCCGGGCGCCTGCATCGGGGACCATCCTCCGCCGGCTGGCCGAGCCGGGTCAACAGATCGGTAACGGGACTGCCGTGCTGGTGCTCGGCGCCGCGACCCGCGGCTCGGTGGTGCGGGTCGGCCTCGCCGACCGCGACATGGCGAGGATCCGGCTCGGGGACGCCGCGCAGGTCTGGTTCGAGGCCGGGTCGGAAGGGGCGGTACCGGCGCGGGTCGCCAGAATCGCCGCCGCCGCATCTCCGGGCACGGGGGTGTGGCTGGTGGAGCTGACGCTGGAATCGCGCGGGCGGGGCATCAGCTCGGGGCTGATCGGCCGGGTGGAGATCCGGCCGCGGGCGGCAACCAGCACGCGGGTGGTGCCGATCGCGGCGCTGGTGGAAGGTGATGGCGACAGCGCGATCGTCTACAGCGTCGCGGCGGGGAAGGCCGAGCGACACCACGTCCGGATCGCCTTTCTGGACGGTGAGCGCGCGGCGATCGCGAGCGGACTCGACGGCGTTACCCAGGTGGTCACGGCGGGCGCGGGCTACCTCTCCGAAGGTGCGAGGGTCGTACCATGAAGCTCGCCGAATTCTCGGTCCGGAACTTCCAGTTCACGATCGTCCTCTTCCTGATGGCCGCGGCGCTGGGCGTCAACGCGCTGCGGACGATTCCGCAGGCCGAGGACCCGACCTTCCCGATCGCGAGTTTCACCGTAGTGGCGGTCTATCCCGGTGCCGCTCCTGTGGACATGGAACAGCTGGTGGTCGATCCGATCGAGGCGCGGCTCAACGAGCTGGACGACCTCAAGTCGATCAAGAGCGACATCCAGGACGGGCTGGCGGTCATCACCGTCGAATTCGAGGCCGGAGCGGACGCCGACAAGAACTACGACGAGGTCATCCGCGAGGTCAACGCGCTGCGGCCGACCTGCCGGCCGATCTGTCCCGGCTCGAGGTCCAGAAGTTCGACGCCAACGGTGAACATCATCCAGATTGCGCTGGTCTCCGAGGCCCGTCCGATGTTCGACCTGGAGGAGCGGGCGCGGTCCCTGAAGGAGCGGCTGGAGCGGGTGCCGGGAGTGCGCACCGTCGAGCGCTGGGGCTACCCCGAGCGGGAGGTCGTCGTGGCCCTCGATCCGGGCCGGCTGGCGGAGCTCGGGTTGCCGGTCAGCCAGGTGCTCGACGCGATCGAGAGCGAGAACGCCAACATCCCCGGCGGAACCGTCACGCCGGGGCGCCGCCGCTTCAGGGTGAAGACCAGCGGAAGCTACCGATCGGTCGACGAGGTGCGGAATACCGTCGTCGCGGGCACGGACGGGCGCCGTGCTGGTCCGGGACGTGGCCAGGGTCGACTGGGGCTACGAGGACGCGCGGCACCTCGGCCGGTACAACGGGCAGCGCGCGGTCTTCGTGACCGCCAACATGAAGGAGGGGCAGCGGATCGGCGACGTCCGCAACGCCATCGAAGCCGAGCTGGAGACGTTCCAGAAGACGCTGCCGGCAGGGATGACGCTGGAACGCGGCTTCGATCAGTCGGCGAATGTGCGGCAACGCCTGTTGCGACTGAGTGAGGACTTCGCGATTGCCATCCTGCTGGTGCTGGTGACGCTGCTCCCGCTGGGGACCCGGGCGTCGTTCGTGGTGATGATTTCCATTCCGCTGTCGCTAGCAATCGGGGTCACCCTGCTGCAGGCGACGGGCTTCACGATCAACCAGTTGAGCATCGTGGGATTCGTCATTGCGCTCGGTCTGCTCGTTGATGACTCGATCGTCGTCGTCGAGAACATCAGCCGGTTTCTGCGCCAGGGAATGAACCGACGGGAGGCGGCGATCCAGGCCACGCGACAGATCGCCGTGGCGGTGGTCGGCTGCACCGCCACGCTGATCGTCGCTTTCCTGCCGATTCTCTTCCTTCCCGGCAATCCGGGGAACTTCATCCGCAGCATGCCAGTGGCGGTGATCTTCACCATGCTGGCCTCGCTGGCGGTCTCCCTGACCATCGTCCCCTTCCTGGCCAGCAGGATACTCAAGGAAGAGAACGCGGAGCGCGGCAACATCTTTCTGCGAGGCCTCACCTGGGCGATCGATCGAAGCTACGGCAGCTGGCTGCACCGGGCGCTGGCCTGGCCCAGGACGACGCTGGCGGTGGCGGTGCTGCTGGTGGCCGGCAGCCTCGCCCTCGTTCCCTCGATCGGATTCAGCCTCTTCCCCAAGGCGGACACGCCGCAGTTCCTGGTCCGCATCACCACGCCGGACGGCGCCTCGCTGGCGGAGACCGATCGGGCGGCGCGTCAGGTGGAGCGGGTGCTCGGAGAAGTGCCGGAGGTGCGCGCCGTCATGATGAACATCGGGCGCAGCAACCCCGACGTGTACTACAACATCATCCCACGCAACGAGCGGTCGACGGTGGCGGAGGCGCTGGTCCTCTTGCACCGTTTCGATCCCCAACGGACTCCGGCGCTGTTCGATTCGCTGCAGCGCCGCTTCGACCGGTACCCCGGAGCCCGCATCGAGCTTACCTCGTTCGAGAACGGCCCGCCGATCGACGCGCCGGTGGCGTTCCGGTTGGTGGGGGAGGATCTGGACACTTTGCGACTGCTCGCGGCCCGGCTGCAGCGGCGCATCGCGGCCGAACCGGGCACCCGGAACGTGGTCAACCCGCTGGAGCTTCGGGCGACCGGGCTCCGCGTCTCCGTGGACCAGCGCAAGGCCGGACTGCTCGGTATCCCGACGGTGGAGATTGACCGGACGGTGCGGCTGGGCCTCGCGGGGATCGAGGCGGGCTCGCTGCGCGATGCGAGCGGACAGGACTACCTCATCCGGGTACGGTTGCCGTCGGCCCCGACCGGGACGAACGGCTCCGTGAGTCTCGATGGCACGCCCTCGCCGGATGTGCTGGACCAGCTCTACGTAGCTTCCCATGCGGGAGGGCAGATTCCGCTCCGCCAGGTGGCACGGGTGGGCCTCGAGGGGACCGTACCGGTCATCCAGCACTACAACAAGGCACGCAGCATCACCGTGACCTCCAGCGTCCGGACCGGATTCAACACCGACCGAGTGACCAGGCAGATCCTGGCGCGGCTCGCCGAGTGGGAACTCCCGCAGGGCTACCGTATCATCCCCGCCGGCGAAATCGAGAGCAGACTGGAGAGCTTTGGCGGGCTGGGGACCGCGATCATCGTCGCGATCTTCCTCACGCTCGCGATCCTGGTGCTGGAGTTCCGCACCTTCAAGGGCACCCTGATCGTGGCGTCGGTGATCCCGCTGGGCGTGGTGGGCGGGCTGGCGGCTCTGTTCCTGAGCGGCAATACGCTGTCGTTCACGGCGATGATCGGTTTCGTGGCGCTGATCGGGATCGAGATCAAGAATTCGATCCTGCTGGTGGATTTCACCAATCAGTTGCGCGGAGAGGGCGTGGCGCTGGACGCGGCGATCGAGCGGGCGGGCAAGGTGCGCTTCCTGCCGATCCTGTTGACCACGCTCACGGCGGTGGGCGGGCTGCTGCCCCTCGCGCTGCAGGGTTCCTCGCTCTATTCGCCGCTGGCGCTGGTGATCATCGGCGGGCTGATCAGCTCGACGCTGCTGGCACGGCTGGTCACGCCGGTGATGTACAGCGTCCTGGCGCCGGTGGTGGAGCAGGAGGTGGCGACCGGGCAGGTCGGAGCGCTGGCGATTCCGGCGCCGGCCTGACTCGTACTCGATCCGGCATCACACAGGAGGTGGATCATGGCGGGTGAAGTCGTGCTGGTGACGGGAGCGTCCTCGGGTCTCGGGCGCGCGATCGCGGGGCGGCTGGCCGGCGCCGGATACCGGGTGTTCGGCACCAGCCGGAATCCCCAGGCGGCGCTGGCGCTGCAGGGGGTGACCATGCTTCCGCTCGACGTGATGGACGACGCCTCGGCGGGGGCCTGCGTCGCGGCGGTGCTGGCGGCCGCCGGGCGACTCGACGTGCTGGTGAACAACGCTGGTATCGCGGTGGTGGGCGCTGTGGAGGAGGTGACTCTCGCGGACGCGCGGCGGCAATTCGAAACCAACTTCTTCGGCGCTTTCCGGATGACCCAGGCGGCGCTCCCCGCGATGCGTCGCCAGCGGTCGGGGGCGATCGTCAACATCAGCTCCGTGGCGGGGCTGCTCGCAATTCCCTTCGGCGGGCTCTACTCGGCGAGCAAGTTTGCGCTCGAAGGGCTGAGCGAGAGCCTCCGCGCCGAGGTGGCCCACCTGGGCATCCGGGTGATGCTGGTGGAGCCGGGCTTCTACCAGAGCGATCTGGTGCAGGAGGCGACCCTGAATCAGCGACAGATCGATGACTACGGCGCAGTGGAGAGCCGGGTGCTGGGCCGGCTCCGTGCGATCGAGGCGGCGGCGCCGCCCCCGACCGCGGTGGCGGACCTCGTGCTGTCCCTGCTCCGTCAGCCGACCCCGGCACTCCGGCATCCGATCGGCAAGGAGAAGATCTTCGTGTCGCTCAAGAGATTCCTTCCGGCGGCGCTATTCGAGCCGCAGGAATGGAAGTTCTGGAAGGTGACGGCGTGAGCCCGCTGGCGCCGAGGTTCGCGGAGGACCTGGCCACGCTCCCGGCACTGCTGCAGCAGACGCTCCAGGAGGCCGAACAGTTCCTGGCGGGCCTGCACGAGCGCCCGGTAGCGGTGCCGCTCCCCGGGCAGGGGACGGCGGCGACACTCCCGGAACAGGGAATGGGTGCGGCGGCGGCCCTGGCATCGTTCCGCCAGCGCCATGCGGCGCGGATGTCGGGGTCGGCGGGGCCGCGCTACCTCGGCTTCGTCACCGGCGGCACCACCCCCGCGGCGCTGGCGGGCGACTGGCTGGTGAGCGTCTACGACCAGAACCTCTCCAGCACGGAGGGCTCCGCCGCCGCACTGGTGGATGCGGAAGCCGTCGACATGCTCCGAGGCCTCTTCGGCCTGCCGGCGGCATTTCACGGCGCGTTCGTCACGGGGGCGACGATGGCCAACTTCGTCGGGCTCGCCACCGCGCGGCAGTGGGCCGGCGCCCGCCAGGGCCTCGATATCGCCGAGACCGGTCTCCGCGATGCGCGCCTGCGGGTGCTGTCGGGGACGCCGCACGCCAGCGCGCTCAAGGCGCTCGCGATGCTCGGCTTGGGGCGGGCGAGCTGCGAGAGTGTGGCCACGCTTCCCTCCCGCGAGGCCGTCGATCCTGTGGCGCTGGCGGAGGCGCTTGGCCGCGAACCGGGCGTGTCGGCAATCGTCATCGCCAGCGCCGCCACGGTCAACACCGGCGACTTCGATGACCTCGTCGCGGTGGCGGAGCTGTGCGTCGCGCACGGAGCGTGGATGCACGTGGATGCCGCCTTCGGGATCTTCGCCGCCTGCGTGCCGGCGCTGGCCCCGCTGCTGCGCGGTCTCGAGCGCGCGGACAGCATCGCCGCCGACGGCCACAAGTGGCTGAATGTTCCCTATGACGCGGGATTCGCCTTTGTGAGGCACCCGGAACTGTCACGCCAGATCTTCCGGGTGACGGCGCCGTATCTGGTCGGCCCGCCGCTGCCGGTTCCCGATCCGCTCAACTTCACGCCGGAGAACTCCAGCCGCTTCCGGGCGCTCCCCTCCTGGATGACGCTGATGGCGTACGGTCGGGACGGCTACCGGGAGATGGTCGAGCGGAACTGCGCCTTCGCGCGGGCGCTGGGGAAGTGGCTGGCGGCGTCCGGCGACTTCACCCTCTTTGCTCCGGTGCGACTCAACGTCGTCTGCTTCGGACTGGCGGACGGCTATCTGTCCGGAAGGGAGCCGATCGCCGCACACCGGGAATTCCTCGACCGGGTGCGCGACGCGGGGGAGCTGTTCCTCACCCCGACGACCCTGTGGGGTCGGGCGGGGATGCGGGCGGCCGTTTCCAACTGGCGCACCACCATCGAAGCGGACCTGCCCCGGGTCACCGCGGCGCTCCAGCGTGCCCTCCGGGCCGCCACGGAGTGAGCTACTCGAGGGTCTTGTGGAAGCGGCGGACACTCATCGCCACGATGATCACCGCGAAGCCGCACATCGCGACGAATTCAGGCCACAGCGCGGCCATGCCCACACCCTTGAGCAGGATGCCGCGGAGCACTTCGAGGAAGTAGGTGAGCGGCAGCAGCAGGCCCAGCCATTGGGCCGGGAGCGGCATGGCCGCGCGGGGGAACATGAACCCGGAGAGCAGGATGTTCGGCATGATGAACATGAACCCCGCCTGCATCGCCTGCGCCTGGGTTCGCACCAGCGTCGAGAAGAACAGCCCGAGGCCGAGACTGGCCACGATGAACGGGAAGGACATCAGGTAGAGCAGGGCGATGCTGCCGCGGATCGGCACATCGAAGAGCAGCCGGCCGAGGAGGAGGATGACCGTGATCTGCACGTAACCCACCAGCAGGAAGGGAAGGATCTTCCCGAGCATCAGACTGGTCCGGTCGATCGGCGTGACGATCAGTTGCTCCAGCGTCCCCCGCTCCCGTTCTCGTACCACGGACATGGCGTTGATGATGATCATCGTCATCGACAGCAGCACCCCGATGATGCCGGGCACGATGTAGGTGGAGCTGTCGAGCATCGGGTTGTACCAGGGGCGCACCCGGAGTTCCAGCGGTGCTGCCGCGGCGGTTCCGAAGGATTCGGGGCGGAAGTTGAGTCCCGCCAGCGACGCGCCCTGCAGCGCGGCCTGGGAGGAGAGTGGATCGGCGGCATCGACAATGATCTGGGCCCGCGCGCCCCGGCGGCGCTTCAGGTCGGTCGAGAAGTCATGCGGAATGATCACGGCTGCGGCGGCGGTTCCGGCCCCGATCAGCCGGGTGACATCGTCCCGTCCCTGCACCTCCTTGACCACGTCGAAGTAGGAGCTGTTGACCAGCATGGCGACGAGCCGGCGACTGTCACTGGTGCGCGACTCGTCCAGCACCAGGGTCGGCAGGTGACGCACCTCGGTGCGGATCGCAAACCCGAACAGGGCCAACTGGATCGCGGGGATGCCGATCATCATGCCGAGGGTGAGACGGTCGCGGCGCATCTGGATGAACTCCTTGCGGAGCATCGGCCAGAAGAGCCAGCGTCGGATCCGGTCCATCATGCGGCCACCTCGTCATCGCGGAGCTGCAGGGCGATGAAGGCATCCTCGAGGGAGTCGGCGCCCAGCTTGGCCGTGATCTCCTGCGGGGTACCCAGCGCGACCAGCCGGCCACGCCACAGCATCGCCAGCCGCTCGCAGCGTTCGGCCTCGTCCATGTAGTGGGTGGTGACCAGGATGGTGGTGCCGCCGGCGGCCAGCTCCCGGATGATCCGCCAGAAGTTGCGCCGCGCCGCGGGGTCCACCCCGGCGGTGGGTTCGTCGAGAAAGAGCACATCGGGGCGGTGGGCCGTGGCGCAGGCCAGCGAAAGCCGCTGCTTCCAGCCGCCTGACAATGTCCCCGCGAGCTGGCGCCGGCGGGGGAGAAAGTCGAGGGTGGTAAGCAGTTCCTCCACCCGGGTGCGGCCTTCGGCACCGATGAGCCCGTACAGGCCGGCGTAGAAGCGCAGGTTCTCCTCGACCGTCAGGTCGTCGTACAGGCCGAACCGCTGGGACATGTACCCGAGCCGCCGCCGCACCCCTTCGGGATCCCGCACGACGTCCACTCCCGCGACCTCGGCCCTCCCGGAAGTGGGCGGCAGCAGTCCCGTCAGCATCCGAATCGTCGTCGTCTTCCCCGAGCCATTGGCGCCGAGCAGTCCGAAGATCTGCCCCTTGGGGACGGTGAGATCGAGGCGCTCGACGGCGACCAGGTCGCCGAAGCGCTTGTGCAGCCCCTCGGTCACGATGGCGTTCACGGTCATGGCGCCGCTCCACCGAACCGCACGGTGACCGGCAGGCCGGGCCGGAGTGTCGCGGGCGGATCGATGAGCTCGATCCGCGACGCGAAGAGCAGGTCGGCGCGCTCTTCCTCGGTGAGGGCGGCGCGCGGAGTGAACTCCGCCCGGCTGCCGACCGAGCCGAGCCTGCCATGGATGGGCGACTCGGCGGCTCGGCCACTGCGCGACTCGGCGACGCTGACTTCGGCCGGCGCGCCGGCGGGCAGCGTCGCGACGAGCGATGCCGGGAGATAGACCCGTACCCAGCGGTGCGCGACGGCGCCGACGGTCACCAGCGGAGTGCCGGCAGCCACCACCTCGCCGGGCTGGACGTGGCGGCCGAGTACCACGCCGTCGACCGCGGCGAGGACGGCCAGCTCCCCGACGTCCGCACGGGCGCCTGCCACGAGCGCGGTGGCGCTCTGCACCTCGGCCTCCGCAGCGCGGATCTGATCGCTGCGGGTGCCCTCGAGGGCGAGGTCCAGCGTCGCCCGGGCCGCGTCCCGGCGACGGGCCGTGGTCTCGGCGAGCGTCCGGGCATGCTCGTAGTCCTGCTGCGGAATCACCCCGCCCTTCACCAGCTGCTCGGCGCGCGCCAGATCACGGGCGGCCCGCTCGGCCTCGGTCTCCGCGGCCTGCAGATCGGCCTGGGCACGATCAAGTTCGGCGCTGCGCGAGCCGCGCCTCAGATCCTCCAGCCGCGCCCGCGCCGCGGCGAGACGGGCGCGGCGATCCTCCAGCGTTGCGGGAATCGCGGACTGGGTGAGGACCGCGAGGGTATCGCCTATGCGGACGCTGTCCCCCTCCTGCACCCGCACCGCGATGACGCGACCGCCGACCAGTGGAGCGGCGTCGGACTCGTCGAGCTCCACCGTGCCGGGAAAGGCCGTCGTCGAATCGGCGCCACCGCGGCAACCGGCCGTGGCCAGCGCGATTGAGGTAAGCAACAGCATCGAATGGCGGCGACGCGTGATCATGGGCGGACTCGCTTGCGGGCACGGGGCGCGGGGGTCCGTCTCCCGCTCGGGGTGAGGGCGGCCAGGGAGAAGGCGACAGCGTGGTCGGTGTAACGCTCGATCTCCTCGTCGGGCACCGCGCCTTCATGGCCGAGCATGCGCGAGACCGCCGGCTTGGCCAGGAAGAACCACGCCATCTGGGCGACGAGGGAGATCGCGGTGAACCGCGGTTCGAGGTCGGGGCGGATCTGCCTGGCGCGCTGCCCCGCGCGGATCAGGTCACAGATGCGCTGGAAGAGACCGGCCGCGATCTCGCGGATGAGCGGCAATGCATGTTCGGCTTCATGGTCGGCGAGCTCGCGGGCCAGCAGCCGGGGGAGCTGAGGGGCCGAGTGCATCACGCCGGCGTAGCCGCGAAGGATGCGCTCGATGGCGGCGAGCGGCGGGAGCTCCGGCGGCAGCTCCGCCGCCATCCGGCGGGCGAAACCCCCGAGCCGTCGCTCCAGGACGGCATGGTAGAGCCGACCCTTGTCGGGGAAGTAGTAGTAGAGCAGGGCGGGATTCACTCCCGCCTCCGCCCCGATTGCCTTGATGGTGGTCGCGGCGAAGCCCTGCCGGGCAAAGAGGGCTTCGGCGGCGTCGAGCAGGGCGAGCTGGGATTCAGGAGTGTCTGTCACGTGCCCTAATTAATCAATCAATTAACTCGCGTCAAGGGCGGCGGGGGTCAGGTACTGCGCTCCGCGTCAGCTGCCTGCGGTGACGATGAGCCAACGCAGCAACAACGCAACCAGTACGATGGCCATCAGCACCGTTCCGAGCAGGGCCACCACGATGGCGGCGAGCAGCCGTTGGCTTCTCCGCCCGGTCTCGCCCGGGTTGGAGAGCCAGCGCTCGAGCAATGCCACGTTTCGGAGATTGGCGCGGAATCCGACATCGAAGAGATCCCCCGCGACGGGGATGGAGCCGACCACGGTCTCCACTGCGAGATTGAGGAGCATTCGCGCGAGCACCGGGCCAGGGGCGCCGAGCCGCCAGGCGGCGTACAGGCCATAGCCGCCGATCAGGCCGGCCATGCCGTCTCCGATGCCCGGGAGGAGTCCGATGACGGCTTCCCATCCAAAGCGGATGGGGGTTCCGGGTATGCGCCAGCGCGCATCGAGCGCGGTCGCGAGGGCGCGGAACCGGCGGAGTTCGCTCGGAACCTGCACGCTCACGGCGCTACGGATTGGGGCAGGAATTTTCCACCGGGGCCGGGCTGCGAACCCAGTTCCCCGCCTCATAGCCGGTTCCTTCGAGAGCGAGCACCGAATCGGTGAAACGCAGCAGATGGAAATGCCGCTCCGCGGGCGCGGGGGTGTTGTCGACCGACGTGGTGAGGGCCAGGGAATCGCCGGGAATCTCCGCCCACGAGACGCCTCGCATGGTGCAGACATTCACGAACTTCAGCCCGCCGCCGCGTTCCATCACCATCGCCTCCATCTGGCCGGCGCGCGCGGGAGCCGGCCGGCTCCAGGTGCCGACGAACCGCGGGACCACCAGCGACCCGCCCATGCCCACGGAGGTACGGATGGTGGCGCTGTCAGCGGCTGCCGGGGCGGGCTTGCGGGTGCAGGCGGGTAACAGCAGCAGGAGGGTGAGCGGGAACAGTCGGCTCATGGTTTGAATCGCTCCGCCCCCGGCGACGGGTGCCAGGGATGTCTGGGTTCGAAATGCCGCCACAGCAGCGCCGATACCTGGCGGATGAGCACCCACCCCTCGTTGGGAGGGTCCCAACTGGTGTCGGCCTGATTCTTTGTGATGATGCAGAAGACGTAGTCGCCATCCGGCGCGTTGACCAGTGCGACTTCCGAGCGGGACTGATCGACGGCCCCGACCTTCGAGGCCACCTGGACCCATGGCGGGAGCTGGGAGAGCGCCTCGCCGGTCCAGTAGCTGCGTGTGAGGTGCCGGTACATCTCCTCGCTCGCGGCGGGGCTTACCGCCTGGCCGGCGCGAATCATCTCCAGCAGCCGTGCCATCTCCCGTGGCGTGGTCTGCCCCCAGCCGTACGCCGTCCGGTTCTCCTCGCGCCCGGGGGTGCGGCTGTTGACCCGCGTGGTCACAAAGCCGTGGGCCGCGAGCCAGCCATTGATCGTCGTGCCGGTTCCGGCCAGCGCCTGCAGCCAGAGCGATGCGGTGTTGTCGCTCATGGTGATGCTGAGCAGGGTCAGCTTGCTGAGCGCGAACTTGCTTGAATCCCTCGCGGCGCCGAGAATGTCGTCGCCCTCGTAGAGCAGGGAGTCGGTGTAGATCTGTTCCTGCTGAAAGGTCAGCTCGCCGCGCTCCAGCCGATCGAAGATCCCGATGAGGATCGGGACCTTGACCATGCTGGCGGTAGGGAAGGTGGAGTCGGCATTGATCGCGGCGGTCCGGCCGGTGCGGAGCTGGCGGACGTAGATGCCGACGGTACCATGGAAGCCCGCGACGAGGCTATCGAGCTGGTGCTGCAGCGAACGGTCGGCGCGTTCGGGCGTCTGCGCGCCAGCCGGCGCCACGGCGAGGATCGCGAGGGCGATCCAGCCGAAGCGCCGGAGGTTCACTCGTTCTCCGGCGGCCGGGGGTCCGCTCCCGTGATCCTGATGAGGGCCTTGCGGGCCATGGCGGCGACATCATCGTTGCGATCGTCGAGCGCCTCGGTGAGCGCGGGGACCGCGGCCTTGGCATTCGGGCCGATCTCCCGGAGCGCGATGCAGACCGGGAAGCGCACGGCGGCCTCCGGGTCCTTGAGCGCCTCGATGAGCGCGGGGACCGCATCAGTCGCGGCGGGCCCCATGCCGCTGATGGCGTAGGCGGCGGCGTTGCGGGTGTAGGGGGCGGCGCCCTTGAGGTCGGCCACCCAGGATGAAAGTCTGCGGCCCTCGAACTCGGGCTCCCTGGCCTTCTTCCCCTGCGCTTCGGCGCGGGCGGTGACGAGAGCCAGGACGAGCAGACTGGCGAGGATCGTGCGAATCATGATGTTTCTCCCTGCGACGGGCGTGACGGGACAGCGGAAACTACACGCCTCGCCGGGCGGTGGACAGGATCGCGCCGAAACCCTGAACGCCGGATGGCCGTACACCAGCCAACCCCCCACGAACGAGACTCGCGGCCGCATGCTCTACACGCTCCTGGCGCTCGCCCACGTCGCCCTGTCTGACAGCACCGCTGAAGCGGGCCGGGAGCGGGAGGCGCTGACGGTTGCCCCGCCGCGGATCGAGGCTTCGATCGTGGTCGATGGTGTGCTGGACGAACCCGCCTGGGGCCAGGCGGCGCTCCTCTCCGGCTTCTCACACTTCCAGCCGATCGACGGCGTCCCCGCCGAGGACTCGACCGAGGTCCGGGTCTGGTACTCCGCGACGGCGATCCACTTCGGGATTCACGCCCGGGAGCCGCACGGCGAGGTGCACGCGACGCTCGCCGATCGGGACCGCATCTTTTCCGACGACTACGTGCAGATCCTGCTCGGCACCTTCGATGATGGCCGCCAGGCCTACATGTTCGCGGTGAATCCGCTGGGCGTGCAGGCCGACGGCGCGCTGGCCGAGCGGGGCCAGACCAGCGGTGGCGGATTCAACAGCGGAACCGTCGCCGCGCGGGAGGCGGCGGATCTGAGTCCCGATTACGTCTTCGAGTCGAAGGGCCGGCTGGTCGAGGGGGGCTACGACGTCGAGATTCGGATCCCCTTCAAGAGCCTGCGGTACCAGTCGAAGGAGGTGCAGCGCTGGCAGCTGCATGTCCTCCGCCGGATCCAGCACTCGGGCTTCGAGGATTCCTGGGTGCCCGCCGAACGGGCCAATGCATCATTCCTGGGACAGGCGGGGACGCTGACCGGACTGAGGGGACTGACCCGTGGGCTCACCCTCGATGTCACCCCCGAAATCACCAGCCGCTGGGATGGCGGACGCGCGACGAACGGCCGCTGGGACTACGACCGCTCGGGGCCTGATCTCGGCGGCACCGTGCGGTGGGGCATCACCAACAACCTCTCGCTCAACGGCACCGCGAATCCCGACTTTTCCCAGGTCGAGTCGGACGTCACCCAGATCCAGTTCGATCCTCGGGACGCGATCTTCTTTCCCGAAAAGCGGCCCTTCTTCCTCGACGGCCTCGAACTGTTCCAGACCCCGAACAACCTGGTCTACACCCGGCGGGTGGTGCAGCCGGTCGCGGCGATCAAGCTCACCGGAAAGGCCTTCGGCACCAACCTCGGACTCATCTCGGCGGTCGACGACCGGGTAGCCTCCGCGACGGGAGACGAGCATCCGGTGGTCAACGTGCTCCGGATGCAGAAGGACGTCGGTCCGCGGTCCCGAGTGGGAGTGCTGTACACTGACCGGATCGACGGCCACGACTGGAACCGGGTCGGGGCGGTGGACGGACGGGTCGTCGTCGGCAAGACCAACGTGGCCTTCCAGCTTGGCCAGGCGTGGACCCACGAGCGCGGGACCGATCTCTCGGGCCCGATCTGGCAGGCCCGACTCAACCACAACGGGAAGCTGTTCAGCACCCGCTACAGCTTCGGCGGCATCGACCCCGACTTCCGCTCCCGCAGCGGCTTCATCCGCCGGGCCGGCGACGTGGACCTGGGGCTGGTGAACCTGGTGACCCTGAACGGCAAGCCGGGCAGCTTCATCGAGAGTTTCACGCCCGACGTCAGTCTGTACGGCACCTGGACCTACGACCTCTTCAAGGCCGGGGAGGGGGTGCGCGACCAGAAGCTGCACCTGAATCTCAACGCCACGCTGCGGGGCGGCTGGGGAGTGGGCGCGTCCGTGCTGCTCGAAAAGTTCGGGTACGATCCGCGACTCTATGCCAGCTACGCGCTGGAGGCACCGGGGCCGGCGGGCGTGGGGCTCGACACGGTGCCCTTCACCGGCGTGCCGAAGATCCCCAACAAGGACTGGGTGCTTTCGCTGTCCACTCCGGAATTCAAGGGGTTTTCCGCCAGCGCCTTTGCGATCTGGGGCCACGACGAGAACTTCTTCGAATGGGCCTCGGGTAACATCCTCTTCACCGACTTCAACGTGAGCTGGCGGCCGACCAGTCAGCTGCGGATCGAGGGCCGCTACCAGCAGAACCAGTACACCCGGCGCACCGACGGGAGCATCGTGGGACGGCAGCGGATCCCCCGGCTCAAGATCGAGTATCAGATCGCGCGGCCGCTGTTCATTCGCCTGGTCGGGGAGTACAACGCCTACCAGCAGGACAGTCTGCGGGACGACACCCGAACCAACCAGCCGATCCTGATCTACAATCGGGGGACCGGGCTGTACCAGCGCTCGCCTGCCTTCACCGACAACACCTTTCGTGGCGACGTGCTGGTCTCGTTCACACCGGTGCCAGGCACGGTGCTTTTCGGGGGCTACGGCAGCACGGTGTCCGACCCCGATGCCTTCAAGTTCCGGGGGCTTCGCCGGCAGGTGGACGGGTTCTTCCTCAAGGCGAGCTACCTGTTCCGGATCGGGGGGTGAGAAGGCGGAAACCCCCACCCCTCACTCCCACGCCGGGAAATCCCCCTCTTCGGCGAGGCGCGTGACGGCGCCGCGCAACTCGGCCATGTAGCCATCCCGGTCCCCGGCCCAGGGGACCGGTTCACCCACGAACACGTCGACGAAGAACGGCACCAGGATCGCCTCCCCCTTGGGGAGCGCCTTGCCCAGGCCGTGCATGAACACCGGGACGACCGGCACCGCGGGCCGGCGTTCGCTGAGGCGGGCGATGCCACTCTTGAACTCGGTGAGCTTCTCCGGCTCGCCCCGCGACCCCTCAGGAAAGAAGATCAGGACCTCCCCCCGATCGAGCGCCTCCACGATCGGCGCGAGCGGGTCCTCATCGGGCGAGGACCGCTGCCGCCGAATGGGGAGGATGCCGATGATCTCGAGCGCGAACCAGGCGAGCAGCCGGTTGCGCAGGAAGTAGTCTGCCGCCGCCACCGGCCGGACCCGGTCGAGCAGCGAGAGCGGCAGCAGCGTCATCAGCACCATCGTGTCGAGGTGGCTGTTGTGGTTGGCCGCGAGGATCGCCGGGCCGGTCTTCGGCAGACGCTCGCGGTGCCGGACGTTGAGCCCGAGGACGATCGTCGTCACGCCGCGTATCAGCACGCCGAAGAAGAACAGCCGGAGGAGCCGGGTCAGTTCGCCCACCGCTCAGTAATAGAAGTACCGCAGGAAATGGAAGAACATCGGTGCGGTGTAGGTCAGGCTGTTGATGCGATCGAGGACGCCGCCGTGCCCGGGCAGCATGCTGCCGGCGTCCTTCACCCCGATGTCCCGCTTGAGTGCGCCGATGGTGATGTCGCCCAGGAATCCACCGGCGCCGATCATCAGGCCGGCGGCGATGCTGTGCGGCCGAGTGAGCGGGGTGAGCACTGGCGCCAGCAGCACCGCGAGCAGCGTGGTGGTGACGATCCCGCCGATCAGTCCCTCGACCGTCTTGTTGGGGCTCACGGTTGGCACCACCTTGTGCCGGCCGAAGCTCTTTCCCCAGATGTACTGCGCCACGTCGTTGAGCTGGGTGAGCACCACCAGGTACAGCACCAGCGCCGCGCCGCCCTCGGGTTTGAGCACCAGCAGGTAGGCCTGGTGGCTGATGCTGAACACCATCAGCAGCAGGCCCCACTGCAGCGTCCCCACCGCCCGGAGGAAGTCCTTCGTCTCGCCGATGAGCACCATGCGGGCGGAGATGAGCATCATCACCCACACCGGGATGAAGACGATGAACATCCCGTACCAGCCGCGATACACCCAGTAGTACTGCACCGGAATGCTCAGGTATGCCCAGAACAGCACCCGGCGGTCGGCGCGGCGGGTGGGGATGAGCGAGAGGTATTCCTTGAGCGCCAGGAAGGAAATGAAGGCGAAGAAGACGATGCTCAGCCGGCGGTCGATCGCGATGGCGACGGTGAAGACCCCGACCATGATCCACCACGAGTTCACCCGCTGGCCCAGCTCCAGGTATCTCTCGGCGGGTCCCTTCCGCTTGAGCCACCAGGTCACGATGCTGGCGACGATCAGGAGGCCAAGGATGCCGGCCATCACCAGGCGAACTTCGGGGGTGAACCCGGTCATCGGCCGCCTTTCGCCAGCGCCCGCCGGCTGCGGTTGAGAATCGTGAGCATGGCGAGGAGCAGGACCGCGGCGAGGAGCGCGGTGGTCCACACCCCCGGCGCCACGCCGAGACCGAAGAGTAGCGCGAGCAGGCCGAAGACGAACGCCCGGTCGCTCTTGCCCATCGGGCCGTCGTAGCGACGCTCGGCGCCGATCTGGATGGCCACCACACCCGCCATCTCGCTGACGATCGCGAGGACCACGATCATGACCACCAGCCGCGCATTGAGGCCAGGCACCACGGCAAAGGGCAGGTAGAGCGCCGCATCCGCGAGAACGTCGGAGAGCTCATTGAGCACGGCGCCGAGCCGTGATTTCTGGTTGTGCTCGCGGGCGAGCATGCCGTCGACCGCGTTGAGCGCCATCCGCAGGAAGAGCACGACCGGCACCGCGAGCAGTGCCCAGTGCGCCGTCGGATTGCGAAGCAGCGCCAGGCCGGTCGCGCCGGAGAGGGCGGCCGCGGCAATGGTGACCTGATTGGCCGTCACGCCCCGTCTGGCGAGGGTCACGACGATCGGGCGCAGCAGCGCCTGGAACCTGGGTTTCAGGTTGTAGATCGATGCCATGTGATCACGGCGCGCGGATGCGGGCGGAGAAGTCGGGGGCGGCGATCGCGGCGGTGGCCCGCTCGTTGATCTTGAACCGTGCCCGGGTCTCCGCCAGGTTGCCGGTCGAATCGATGAGGCCGAGCCGATAGGCCACCTCGTCGCTGTAACCGGGGAGGACGACTCGCCAGCTTGACGGGATGCGTCCGGGCGCGATGGCGTTCACGTGGCGGACCACGTTCAGGGTGCAGTTGTTGGTGAAGCTGTTGTACCACTCCGGATGCTCGCGCAGCCGGTTGGCCCGTTGCAGCATCTCGGTGAACATCCGGCGCACGGCCTCGCGCTCCGCCCGGACCGGGTAGAGAAAGACGTCGTTGTGATCGTACACCGCGCGGCGACCGATGAGGTCGCGTTCGTCGCCCACCACGTACATCAGCTCGAAGCGCCGCAGGATGCCCTTGAGCACCCCGTACCGTTCCCCCTCCTCGCGGCGGGCCTCGACCGAGATCGACAGGTACTGCCCATCATCAAACCCGAAGCTCACGAAGGCGTGGGCCGGTCCGCGCCATGCACTGGAGAACGGCACCAGGACGTACCAGGCGGTGGCGATCCGGTCGAGGTCGTAACGACGATCCTCCCAGGCGGCGGCGTAGGTGGTTTCCGCCGTCCACCGGAAGTTGCGCACCCCGTGGACCAGGACCTCGTGGCCGCTGAATTCCGCGTGCGACAATACCGATTGCTCGGTGGACCAGCGGCGATCGTTCGAGGCGGAGAGCCAGGCCCACATGAGCAGCGGCGCCAGGAGAAGGAGGAGAATTGTCGCCGCCAGCGCACGCCGGCGGTTCACGACCATCCCCGCGGGTGGGAGGTCGGCATCGGCGCTCAGAGGCGCCCGAAATTGTACACGCCACCCGCGTAGAGGCCGTTGGGCTGCGGCCCGCGGACCTTGAGGATTCCGCCGACGTCGAGCGTCCACCACGGATGCAGAGTGAAGACCGGACCGCCCAGCAACGCCACCGTCCCGGCCGTGCCCGCCGGCCCGCGGGTGGCGGGGAAGCCGAACATCTCCGCTGTCACACCGAACCCGCCCCGCACCGGTGTGCCGGCCGCCACCGCCCAGAGCGTCGCATTCCTCGGCGCGGCGGTGCCGTCGCCGCCCCGCCTCGTGAACCCGAAATTGACGTCCAGACTCACCCCGCCGAACTGATGACTGGAGATCGCGAGCAGCGAGAGGTCGGTGGTACCGGTTCCGTGTGTGGCGTCGCCGACAGGGAGCTTCAGTGCCGGCAGCACCGCGAAGTCCCCGAGCACCGGCAGGTCCTCGGCGAGCCGGTACTTGAGCCCGACCGACAGGTCGCCCGCGCCCAGGTTGTCACCCACCGGGCGGGACAGCGCGCCGAACAGGGAGAGCTGCAGCCGGGGTGCGACCCCGAGCTTCAGCACCGTCGGTGCAACAATCGACCAGGCGCCGGCCGTGTGGTCGAACTCCGCTCCAGTCTCGAGTTCAATCCAGCCCGGCGCGACTGTCCCCGCATGGGTCGCAACCGTGGGTCGCTCCGGCTGGACGGCGTGCGGATCGGGCGCCTGGGCGGCAAGCGGTGCCCCGACGAGCAGGGCTGCCGCCGTGAGCGCCAGGGTGGGGCGGTTCATGGGATTCCCCGTTCGAGGGCCAGGCGCTGCAGCCGCAGGTCGAAGACCTCGATGGTGCGATGCGATCGATCTGGAATGCGGATCAGGAGGCGGTCCCCCGCGCGCACGATGGCCAGCGGATACGGAGGATGCAGCCCCGCGGCCCGCGCGGCATCAAGGCATAGCTGATCCTCCGTGACCAGCTGTGCCTCCTCAGGCGCGACCGGCCCGATGCTGAGTGCCGCGCGCCTGGCGCGAGCCGCGGAGTCGGTGCCGGCCAGCAGATACTGCACTTCGATCAGGAAGAAACGTGCGGCGGAATCAGTGGTGCAGCTCGCCAGATGGGCCGGCTGCTCCTGAGCGGCGAGCGGGTGCCGTCCGGAGAACGTGAGAACGGCGAGGAGCGTGATGGCGAGCGCGAGGCGCATCCGGGCCCGGTCAGGGCAGATGGTCGTCGGCCCAGCGCTTCGCGGCGTACCCGCCGGCGGCGGTGCCGAGGATGCCCAGAAAGAATCCGGTCATGACCCCGATGGGGGCGCCCGCCCACCAGCCGATGCTGCCTCCGAGCGATGCTCCGATGAAACCGATGAGCTTGCTCATGAGGGGATTCCGGGTCGGCCGTCAGCGGCGCGGGGCCGCTACCACTCGAGCAGGCCGAGTTCGTCCAGGAACACGGCCACGGCGGTGAGCGAAGTGAGGTTCGGCTCGCGCTTGAAGTCGTTGGCCGCCTGACGGAGCGCCGTGGTCCCGGCGTTGCCGGTGCGTTCGCGATACTGCCGATGGGTGTCGCCCAGTTCGCGGAAGACGGCACGGAGGGCCAGCGCGAGATGCGCGGCCTTCTCCTTTTCGACCTCCGTCGCGGCGGTCGAGCGCTTGGCGCCCTTCGGCCGCGTGGCCTTGGCGCGGCGCTCGGAGGCGAGGATGGCGGCAGCGACCCGCCGACCGACACGATCGGTCATGCTGCCACTGGGCTTCGCGGAGCCGACCTCGCTGCTCCTGGGCGTCTTCTTTGGCATGAATACCAGTCTCGAAGGGTACCGCAATATAAACCGGTCGACGCCGTTACGCGGTCACCGAGGCTCTGCGAGGTCCAGCGTCATGTAGATGTCGACGCCGTCATCCTCGAACGGCGGCGGTCCGGGAAACGGGGCGTGGCGGAAACCCAGCGAGGCATAGAGTCGCACCGCGGGTGCCAGCCGCGAGGCCGACCAGAGCACGATCCGCCGCGCGCCCCGCTCACGGGCGAACTCGATCACCCGGGTCACCAGGGCACGTCCCACCCCGCGGCCCTGGGCCTCGGGACTGACCCCGAGCTTCATCAGCTCGAAGCTGTCGGCGCCTTCCGGCATGGCGGCGCAGGTGCCGATCACCGACTCGCCCAGCAGCGCGAAATAAATCTCGCCGCCCCGCGCGAGGATCTTTCCCCGGGGATCGGCGAGATACTCCTCGTCCTGCGGTTCCACAGTGAAGTACCGGGAGAGCCAGTCGCGATTGAGACGGTCGAACGCGGGGGCGTACTCGTCGCGGAAGGGGACGATTCGCAGCACGGGGCCGCCGGTCATTCCATCAGCCGCGGGCGGCCGCCGTGGCGCGGATCGCGGCCCGATAGGCGTCGGTCACGTGTTCGGCTCGGCTCACGTTGAAACCGAGATCGCGGACGAGACCATCCTGCAGTCCGTAGATCCAGCCGTGCACCTCGATCGGCTGCCCGCGGCGCCAGGCCTCCTGCATCACCGTCGTCTGGCAGACGTTCACCGCCTGCTCCAGGACGTTCAGCTCGCACAGCCGGTCGGCGCGCGCGGCGGCCGACATCGCCGGCGTGAACTCCTCCTCGTGGCGCCCCGCGACGTCCTGCACGTGCCGGAGCCAGTTGTCGATGAGGCCGAGGCTGCGCTGGGTGGCGGCGGCCTGGATGCCGCCGCAGCCGTAGTGGCCGCAGACGATGATCTCCCGGATCTGCAGCACGTCGACGGCGTACTGCAGCACGCTCAGACAGTTGAGATCGGTATGGACGACCAGGTTCGCCACGTTGCGGTGCACGAACATCTCGCCAGGCAGGAGCCCCACGATCTCGTTGGCCGGGACACGACTGTCGGCACAGCCGATCCAGAGGTACCGCGGGGCCTGGACGTCACGCAGTCGGGCAAAAAAGCCCGGGTCGCGCCGTACCATCCCGGCGGCCCAGGCTCGATTGTTCTCGATCAGCTCGGAGATGTCAGACACGTCCGGGAGACCTGGACGTGCGCGTTCAGAAGACGGGAGAAACCGGCGGCAGCCGGAACTCGAACTTCTCCTTGCCCACCAGGTGGTTCAGCGCGCCCTGCTTGGTCAGCCGGTCCTGCGCGAAGTACAGCACGGCCCGCACCTTGTTCCCGTGGGCCAGGATCTCGTCCTCGCTGCAGCCGGTCGCGGCGATGATCTCGTCCATCAGCTTGCGGTATCGCCGGGCGTTCCGAGTGGCGAGGTCGGTGCTGGTCACCATGTAGCACATGCGGTCGAAGACGCTGTCCCACTGCACCGCCAACGGTCCCGGTACCGCCGTCGATCCGGCGGCGAGGCCGCCTTCGGCCGGGAAGGCGGCTGCACGCTTCCGCTTTTCGTCCTGGGTGGCGCTGGTCATCTCTGCTCCCTGTTGCGGTGGGCCCCGCCGTCGCTGGGGCCGCACGATTCAATGATGGTCCGCTCGGTCCGCCGGGCGGACTGTAAAGATAGCCGGTCGGGCGCCGTTCCGGCGTTTGTTCGGGTCCCGGCTGACTTGCGGCCGCGGACTCCGGGGGCCGCGCCGACCCCGCTCAGCCGATCCCGCGGCGCGCGGCGTCGAGCAGCTTGTCGGCGAAGAGGTCGACCTCATCCGGTGTGGTATAGACGTTCGGAGTCACCCTGAGCCCGTTGAACTCGGGGTGCACGATCGGGGTGACCACGATGTGATGCTTCTCCATCATCCACCCGACCAGCCGGTTCGGGTCCATGCCCTCGACGTGGACCAGCCCGATGCCGGCAGAGTAGGGGCTGTCGAGGGGGGTCAGCAGGCGGATCCGGTCGCTCTCGTGCTGCACCCGCTTGGCCCAGCGGTCGCGCAGGTAGCGGAGCCGGGCCACCTTGCGCGCCCCGCCGATAGCATTGTGAAAGGCCAGGGCCACGCCGATCGCGTTGTGATTGGCGGCGGGATGGGTGCCGATCTCCTCGTACTTCCGGATGTTGTCGTCCATGGTCGCGGGTGCGGCCATCATCGGCCAGAGCTTCTTCTGGCGGTTCTTGCGGACGTAGAGGAAGCCGGTACCGATCGGGGCCAGCAGCCACTTGTGCAGGCTGGTACCGTAGTAGTCGCAGTCGAGCTCGTCGCGGGTGAAGGGGAAGTGTGCGTAGGCGTGGGCTCCATCGACGAAGACCTCGATGCCCAGCGGCCGGGCGAAGGCGATGATCGCCTTCACCGGCATGATCTGTCCGGAGAGGTTGGTGATGTGGGTGACTTCGATGACCCTGGTCCGCGGTGTCACCGCCGCCCGGAACTGGTCGACGATGTACTGCTGCGAGGGGGGCGGCAGCGCGACCGACACCTGCTTGAGGACGATCCCGTCGCGTCGCACCCGCTGATCCCAGGTGGTGAGCATCCGGCCGTAGTTCTGGTTGGTGACGACCACTTCGTCGCCCGCCTTGAGATCCAGGCCGAGGATCATGGTCTCGTTGGCCTCGGAGGCATTGCGGACGATCGCCATCTCCTCGGGATCGCAGCCGAAGCTCTGGGCCAGGTCGCGGCGCACGCTCTCGATGCGGGGCTCCAGCGTCTGCCACATGTGGATGACGGGGAGCTCGTTGGAGAACCGGAGGTCCCGGATCATCTGGTCCAGCACGTGGGTTGGCGTGGGACTGCACCCGCCGTTGTTCAGGTTGACCATCGTGCGGTCGCAGTCGAAGGCCCGCTGGATCTCTCCCCAGTAGTCCTCGTCGTCCGGCCCGCCGGTGCCCGCGCGCATGCCCGCCCCATCCACGGCGCCGGTGCCGAGCGCCAGGACCCGACGCAGTGCATCACCCCGCAACATGGGCAGTCCGACGGCGCCCGTCATCGCTGCCACGAACCCCCGACGGGTCGGCATCCAAGTCCCTCTATGGAAAAGAGTTCCTCAATCTACGGCCGTGGCCCCCTACCGCCAGACCAGCCCTTCCTTTACCTTGTGCCCGGCTTCTCAAGGCCGGGCGTGGGACCAAGGCATGCCTTGGCCCCACGCCCGTCTCCTTCATCACCAACAGCATGCAGGACCCGCACCATGAGCATCATCGCCAGCGAAATGCGGAAGGGCATGTGTCTCCTCTACGAAGGGGAACCCTGCCGCGTGCTCGAGTTTCATCACCACACGCCAGGCAACCTTCGCGCAATGGTGCAGGCCAAGCTGCGGAAACTGCGGACCGGGACGCAGTTCGAACATCGCTTCCGCTCCACCGACACGGTGGAGGTCGCGGAATTGGAGACCCACACCCTGGAGTTCCTGTACGCCGGAGGCGACAGCTACCACTTCATGAACACCGAGAATTTCGACCAGCTCGAGATGAGCGGTGAAGATCTCGGCGACGCCGCGCAGTGGGTCGCGCCCGGGATGAAGATCATTGCGGAGTTCTTCAGCGGCCGCCCGATCGGCATCCAGCTCCC
>CAWGRU010000001.1:0-94452 GCA_963825065.1 uncultured Gemmatimonadales bacterium | reverse complement strand
GGAACCCGCCCGCGAGGAGCTTCCTCGACCGGCTGACGCGGCGGTACGCCCGGCCGGCCTATGTCATCGTGGTGCTGCTCCTCTACCTGCTGGTCTCCGTCGCGCTCGGGCTGGCGCTGACTCCGGCGATCTGGCTCTGGTGGCGGCTGGCCGAGTGGGCGCAGCCGCTCCCATTTCTGGCTCGCGGCAGCGTGCTCGCATTCGGGATGGCGGTCGGCGTTCTTCGTCTTCGGACTCGGGCTGCTGGTCGTCGTCCCCATCTTCAACTTCCTGCTTCCCACCAGGGTCCGGCCGTTCAAGGGCGGATACTATACGCTGCGGGCGGCGCCGTGGCTGCTGCACAACGCCCTCTTCTATCTGGTGCGCTACACCTTCCTTCCATTCGTGACGCTGACGCCCTTCGGCATCCTCTTCCTCAAGGCCATGGGGATGCGGATCGGCCGCCATGCCTTCGTCAACACCGAGTATATCTCCGACCCCCAGCTCATCCGCATCGGCGACGACGCGGCCCTGGGCGGCAGTGTCCGCATCTGCGCCCACTACGGCGGCGGCGGCAATCTGGTCGTCGCGCCGGTGGTGATCGGCGACCGGGCGACGATCGGACTCGCCGCCACGATCATGGGCGATGTCGAGATCGGCGCGGATGCGACCGTGCTGGCGAACTCGGTGCTGCTGCCCGGCTCCCGGGTTGGGAAGGGTGAGACCTGGGGCGGGGTGCCGGCGCGGCCGATCAGCCGTGAGGAGATGGACTGGATCAAGCAGGAGACGCGCGGCATCCGGGAGATGGGAGGCTGATCGGTGCCGGTGGCCCCGCTACAGGTTCGGTGACCTACTCCGCCTTCACCGACAGGAACCAGACGTCGTTCACGTTCTGGGTCAGATCCTTCGAATGCAGGTCGGTGAACACCCCGTAGATGTTTCCCGAGGGCCCCAGCTCGCGTGAGCCCGACAGCGAATAGATCGACGCGAACTGGCGCCGGCTGACGGCATAGTCAAACCAGGTCCGGCCGTCATCATCGCTGGCGAGTACCACCAGCGTTCTCGTCCCCGAATTCTGCCCCACGAAATACAGCAGCCGCTCCGGATCTCCGTGCCGGAAGGCAAAGAACCCGCTCTGGCCCCGCACGCTCAGGGCGTTCCCTTTGAACACCGGATACTCGGCCAGGTCGAAGGCCCGGGTGGCGGTGTTGAAGCGGGTGTAGTGCATGCGCTCGCTCGGCTGCTGGCTCTCGTAGGCGAAGTGCAGCATGCCGTTACGCGGCGCGAAGCTCGCGAGCCACGGATGCGATCCTGTCTCATCGGCCAGCGATACCCGATCGGTCGGCCCGTCGCCATCGACGACGACCGGCAGGGGTAGAGTCGCGCCGCTGCTCGTCGTCCAGGTACGCCCGCGATCGGACGACCGCATGAAGTGAATGTCCCAGTAGAGGTACCGATTGATCTGGGGCAGGGCCTGGGTCGTCCAGGCGAGAAAGAGGGTCGCTGTCTCATCGACCCGTAGCAGGGGATACATGAGGAAGCCATGGGATCCCTGGACCGCCACCGGCGGGCCCACGCTGGCCACTCCCGACGTCGTCACCGTCGCAAGCCTGGCAGGATGCCCCGGTCCGTACCCGGTCGCGGAGTAGTAGAACTGGTTCCGCGACGGATCGAAGACCGCGGAAAACTTGTCGGAGGCCATTCCGGGGATGATGCTGACCGACGGGGACCGGAAGCCCGAGGCAGGAGCGAACTTCAAGAAGCGCACATCCGCCCCTGTCAGGCGGGTGAACTGCTGCTCGAAGACGTAGATGTTTCCCGAGGTATCGCTGTCGACCACCGGTGAGACGTGGGTGCCCTCCCGATCGCCGCGATACACCGAATCGAAGCTGATGCCTCCATCCCTGCTTCGGAGCAGCTGCCAGTCGCTCTGGGAGTCGAGGCCGTTCGCCGGAAGGCTGGGTCCGGGGTGAATCGTTGTCAGATGTGCGACGAAGAGCCCCTGGGCGTTGTCGACCACACGCTGGTTGTGACTGCCGAACGTGGCGTAGAACGGCGCGTTGGCAGCGAGCCTGGTGAGCCGGATATCCTCGAGGCGGCGACAACTTCCGCCGTAGTAGTAGGAGCGCCCGTTGCCGCGCGGGTCAGAGTTGTCGGAGGTCGAGAAGTGGAGAGTGTTGCCCCAGTGGCTGTAGCGTCCGTTCCCCTGCTGGCGGATGTCGGCATGGAGCGCATGCGCGGGACCGAGCGGCTGGGTGCCTTCGTAGAGCTGGAGCGAGGACCGGGTGCCGTTGCCCGAGGAATCACCCGGAAATCCGAAGTTCTCCGGCAGGATGTAGCTCAAGCCGCTGTCCGGCTTTGCCTGCTTCATGTCGACTTCCCCGCAGATGTGCACGGGGCAGCTCACTCCACTCGGAACGCCCCAGGTATAACTGCGGCCGTTGCTGCGCGGATCAGAGTTGTCGGAAGTCGAGAAGTACAGCGCGTACCGGAGATGAAGGTAGTGACCGCGGCCCAGGCTGCGGACATCGGCAAGATTGCTGCCCTTCGGGCCGAGTGCGAGCGTGTCCTCGTACAGCTGCACCATCGAGCCGTTCCCCGCCGACCCGCCGCCGCCCTGAGTCGCAAAATAGGTGAGGTAGTAGGCGTTGCCCTTCTCCTGAAGCACCCGATTCAGATCGATGACCCCGCACGACACGGCGCCTCCCGGAAGACGAGGCGCTCGCGCTGCGGCGGCTGAGGGGGAGACGACGGCGACGGCGAGGAGGGTGAGTGCAAGCGCGCGCATATGATGGCCCGGCACGACGGAAGTGGAGGAAGTGGAGAAGGAATATCGCGACTCAGGGGACGGGAGTGACCGGGGTACGGGCCCTGGGATCAGTAGCCTCGAACTTCACGATGCGTCCGTCGCGCCAGAGGACTAGGGGTTCCCGCGCCTTGCGGTGACGCTCGAGCACCGCGTGTTCGGTCTCGCGCGAGGCAGCCTCGAGATCCTCGGGATTCGGGCGAACCGGGACAATCGACCTAGCGTGCATCCCGCCTCCGCATGCGCATGCTCACCCAGAGCTCAAGATCGTCGATGGACACGTCATCCCCCGGCCCCCCCTGGGCCACGAGGCGCGGACGCGGAGTCGAGAAGGCGTCGTAGGCGAACCACCGTTCGGTCAGCATCCGGACTCCATTCTCGAAATTCCGGAGGCCGCCGTCATACTGGCACCGCACCAGGGCGGGCGCCACGTCGTGGCCGCCCATGTGCACCCGCCCCGCCACCCGCTGCACCGCCATCTCCGCGTCGGGAAGCCAGAGGAAGTGCAGGTGCAGCCGATAGCCCTGCGCTACCAGGTCCGTGACCCGCTGGCGGATCGAGAATTCCGAGAGCGTGGTCTCCAGGGCGAAGGGGGCCCGGCGCAGGGTGAGCGCCCGGAGCTGGGCCAGCAGCTCGCGGCCTGCCCCCATGCGCGCCCCGGGTGCGTTCCCCCGGCCCCGCGCCTCGGCAATCTGATCGAAATCGAGGTAGGGCATCTCGGCGGGGTAGCGCAGCAACAGCGAAGGGGCGAACGACGACTTGCCCGCACCATCGGGACCGGCAATGACCAGGAGCAGTGGACCGGGAGCGGCAGCTTGCATGAGTGAAAGGTACCCCTGCGGAACTCAGCGCGCCGGGCGCCCTGTTGCCCCGCGCGGTAGCCTCAGGCCAGGTGCTCGATCCGTCCCTCTTCCATCGTCAGCCCGAGTCCGGCGAGCATCGAAGTGTACGCCTCCACCTGACGCAGGTAGTGCGGCAAGCGTTCCCGCCAGGCCGCGTCACCGGCCCGATCGGACTTCCAGTCTAGCACCCGGTAGCGATCTCCTTCGCCGGCGAGCAGGTCCACGATCCCCTCTCGCACCGTCGTCACACCGGCACGGACATCGACCCGCATCACGGGGAGTTCCACCGCCTGTCGCGCTTCCCATTCCGGCAGCAGCCGCACCCGCGCGAGCAGCACCTCGAGTCGTTCAACGGCCGCGGCGATTTCTGCCGCGTCCACCGCGAGCCGCTCATCCCGGACCACGGCCCGGAGGAAGCGGTGCAGTGACTCGCCACTTCTTCCCCGCCCCATCGCCTCGATCCCCCGATGCACCGCGGTACCCCACGCGCGGCCGTGCGGAGCCGGCGCTGCCGCCAGGTCGTAGCTCTCCCGCTCGACGCGGTCGAGCTTGGCCGAGCGGGTGACCACCTCGATGCAGAACGATTCGGCACCGGCCGCGTGACGGCGCCGGTCGGCCGCGTCGACCTCGTCCCGCAGCTCGAGCAGGGTTCGCCCGAGACGGATCCGGCCGGGTGCCGGCGAAACCGGTAGCTCCCTGCGCGACGCATGCGCCTCCAGCGTCTCGGCGAAGGGAGCCCAGACCGAAGTGTCCGCCCGTTCCCCGTCGTGGACGAGCTGTGCCACGAGGAGTTCGTGTTCCGCACGGGTCGCCGCGACGTAGCGCAGCCGGTCCGCTTCAGCCTCCAGAAAGAGCGACTCCTCCGCCTGCATCATGTCCCAACCCGCGGGGTGGGCCAGCAACTCGCCGTCGACTGCGACCACCGCCATCCCGCCCTCCGCGCCTTCCGCAGTGCGACTCACGTGGAGCTCCGGTTCGTGCTGTGGCGCGGGGAGCGGCGCGGCGAGCACCACCACCCGCGCCTCCAGCCCCTTCGCCTGGTGCAGGTTCATCACCCGCACGGCGTCGCTCCGCCCAGGACGCAGCGAGGCCGACCCGTCCGCTGCGAGGGCGCGATCGATCGCGTCGATGGCATCGGTCAGTGCGGTGGCTCCGCCGGCGGCGGCGGCGCGGATCGTCTCCACCAGTCGGAGGAGCGTTCCGGCCCTGCCATCGCCGAGGGCCTGGCTGGCGGCGTACGGCAGGAGGCCAGTCTCATCCAGGATCCGCTCGAGCAGGAGGTCGGCGGGCTCCCGCCCCACGTCGCCGCACCAGCGATGCAGAGTCTCCAGCGCAGCGGCGACCGGTCCCGTCCCGTTCGGAGCATGGAGCGCCGTGAAGGCGATTCCCCGCTGCGCCGCCGCATAGAGGTCCGCCGGACTGAAGCCGAAGAAGAGCCCTTCGAGCACCGCCGCGACCAGCAGCGGATTGCCGGGATCGGCCAGCGATTCGAGGAGGAGACGCAGCTCGCCGAGCTCCCGCTCCTGCGGAAGCTGCGCCCCGGTGGTCGTCACCGCGATGTTCCGCGCGGCCAGCGCCTCGGCGTACGCCGCGATCCACCGCTTGCCCTGGACCAGCACCAGGAAATCGCCGGGTGCACGTTCGCCGGTGCCGATGCGTGAGGCGATCCAGGAGGCGAGCCGCCCCGCGTCGGCGGCGAGGGTCGCTTCCCTGGTGCTGGCCCTGGGCACCTCGTACCGGTAAACCCCATCGGCGGGTTCCACGACCTTCACCGTCTGCATCGGCGCGTAGATGGCCTGGTGACGGGTCTCCGTCGGTGGCAGTACCGAGGCGGCGAAGGCATTGACGAAGCGCTCGATCGGCGCTGTCGAACGGAAATTCCGCGTCAGCGTGAGCACCGCACCCAGTTGTTCCATGCGCTCGCGGACGAAGCCGTAAGTCTCCAGGTCGGCGCGCCGGAAGCGATAGATGCTCTGCTTCGGATCGCCAACCACGAAGAGCGAACCTGGCCGCGGCCGCACGGTGCGCCAATCGTTGCCCTCCGACACTTCCGACGTGAGCAGCAGGCACACTTCGGCCTGGATCGGATCGGTGTCCTGGAATTCGTCGACCAGCAGCCGGCGGTAACGCTCTCCCAGCGCGGTTCGCGCGGTCGGCGTGGTCCGCAACAATTCCGCGGCGTGCATCAGGAGATCCTGGAATCCGAGTCGGCCGGCCCGCCTTCGTTCCCGCGCAAAGGCGGCCGCCGCCCGTTCCAGGAAGCGGATCACCGCGGGATACCGATGCTCCCGCCATTGCTGGAGCAGCGTGGCCGCCGCGCCATCCTTGAATGCGATGAACCGCTCGCCCAGCTCCTTGGCGGCCTGCCTGGCTTCCCGAGTGTCGCCCCAGCGTTTCTGGATCGGCCTGCAGTCGCCGTCGCCGATGGTGCCGATGGCGGCGCAGAACTGGGCCACCTCGCTCCAGTCACCCACGCGCTGCCGATAGCGGAGGCGCCGCACCAGTCTCATCAGGGCGTCCCAGCCGTCTCCGGGCTCGGCCGCGGGCATCAATTCGTCCGCGGCCTCGAGCAGGGCTCCGAGCAGAGCGTGACAGCGGGAGTGGTCTGGGCACGGCGCCTCGCTCAGCGGGAAGCGGACATCGGGATTGTCCACGACGCTCCCGAAGGAAGCGGCGAGATTCTGGGGATCGATCCCGAGCCGCTCCAGCTCCGCCAGAGCGGGATCGTCACCGAGGCGACAGCCTTCGAGCCACCCGGCGAAGAACGCCTCACGCAGCAGCGCCAGCCCGTCCTGGTCCACCTCCTCGAAGGTCGGATCCAGCCCCGCCTCCAGCGATCGCTCACGGAGCAGGCGGCCGCAGAAGGCGTGGATGGTGCCGAGGAAGCTGCTGTCGAGATCGCGGAGGGCGACCTCGAAACGGGCGCGTTCGTCTCCATCAGAGGTGTTGTGCAGCCCGTGCTCGAGGCCGAGCTGGAATCGCTCCCGCAGCTCGTTGGCGGCCTTGCGGGTGAAGGTCACCGCGGCGATGCGTTCGACCGGGTCACCGCGGCGAATCAGGTTGACCATCCGCTCGACCAGGCAGGTGGTCTTGCCGGAGCCGGCGCCGGCCTCGACCAGGAGATTGGTCTCCAGGTCATCGCGGATGCGCAGGCGCGCCACTGCGTCGCTCATGACGCGTCGCCCGCCGGCGTACGCCGCGCGACCATGGCCCGGAGCGAGGGATCGCAGGCGGCGTTCTCCCGGGCCCAGTCCGCGCGCGGAGAGTGCACCGTGCTCCAGCCCTTCCCCGGCTCGATGCGCACCCGGCAGTTCGCCTGATAGTCGCAGAGCTTGCAGTCGTTCGAATCGTTGGTCGGGACGAAGCGCCCCTCCCGGACGTGCTGCAGCAGGCTCTGGATGACTCCGCCGGCGCGGGCCAGCAGCTCGGCGGAGTAGACGGCCCGGTCGTTCTGCCCCCGGGCGGTCGGGAAGCGGTACTCGAAGCGGGCCACCTCGGCACCGCGCAGCTGGCTGGCGGCGGCAGCGTAGAGCGCCGGTTGCAGGTGACGGGCGCCGCGGAAGGGGCCGGACTTGGTGTCCTCCCGGTAATAGCTGGGGCTGCCGGTCTTGTAGTCGACGATCACCAGGCGGCGGTCGGTCAGCTCGTCGACTCGATCGATCATGCCCTTGAGCGCGAACGAGGTCCCATCCGGAAGCTCGAACCGCGCCCGGCGCGGATCGATGTGTACCTCCGTCTCCCGCCACTCTGCCGCCGGCGCATGGTTCAGCGCCTCTCGCTCCATCGCGAGAAAGGACAGGGCGGCCTGCATGATTTCCCGGTCCTCCGCGAGCCGCACCGTTTCGCTGGGGGGAGGAACCTCCCGGGCGAGGACATCGAGGCGTTCCCGGGCGATCTCCAGCAGCACCCGGCGCGCCCCGGGCCCGACGATCTCACTCTGGCGATCCATGAACGCGTCGACGAACCGCTCGTAGATCTGGTGCAGGAGTGCGCCGCGCTGCCCGGCGTCGAGCCAGCGGGCGGGATCGTATTCGGGATCTTCCGGCGGTTGCAGCCGCAGGGCGTAGTGGTAGAACCACGCCAGCGGACACTTGGCCAGCAGTTCCAGCGACGAAGGGGAGATCCCGAGCGTGCTCCGGGTCGGGTCGTGGCTCCCCGCCGCCGCGGTGACGAGGCCGAGCTGCGGCACCAGCTCTGCCTGATCGAGGGCGGCGAAGGCGGCGACGCCACTGGCCAGCCCCGGCCAGGCCGAGAGCACCACGGCCGTCCCGTCGCGCAGCAGGGCTTCGCCGGCGATGCCGCTCAGCCAGACATCACGGCCGTCAAGAGAGTGCGCCGGCACCCGGGGCACGGCGCAGGCGGGGGCACCGAGGCCCGAGCGCAGCCCGCGGTAGGCGAGCGCAGGATCCGCCCAGACCCGGCGAGCAATGTCGAGCAGGATCGGGGCGGGACCGGTCTCGTGGCCGGCGAGGTCGGAGGCGGCCGAGTACGAAACCGTGACCCGCCCCGTGAGCGACCCGAGGACCTGGGCCACGAGATCACGCCGCTCCGTCCGCCGCTCGCTGCCGGTGGCGATCAACTCCGCCCCCAGCTCCTCGCGGAGCCGCTCGGGCAGCAGCGGGTCGGGAAGCCGCGGGCCGGCAGCACGGTCCGCGTCGAGCCCGACCACGAAGACCCGGGGCCGACCGGTGAGGCCGGCGTGCAGGAGATCGGTGAGGTGCAACGCCCCGCCGCGACTGCTCCACGGCTGAGCATCGCCACTGGTCTCACTCCAGGCGCGGAAGTCGGCGAGTGCCTCGCGCAGACTCGCGAGTGCCGACGGGAACCGGTGGAGTGGGCCGGGGACCGCCGCGATCTGCCGCAACCGATTGCGGAGCCGCTCCATGGCCTGGCCCTCCCCGGGCACGAGACCCAGGAAAGCCAACGTTGCCACAGCCAGCTGCTGCAGCGATGTCCGGGCTTCCGCCGGCTCGCCCCGCTCGTGCACCGGCGGCGTGATGGTGAGCAGCTCCCGGAGCAGCGTGGCGAGGTCCGCGGCAATCCGCTCGAACCGGGCCTCCCGCTCCGCGGGCTCTCCGTCCGCGACGGGGTCCATGAAGTGGTGTCCCGCCACCCACCCGCCACTCTCCAGCATTCCGAGGGCGCGTTCGTATCGGCGCCGGCCCCAGCCGACCCGCAGCGAGCGAAGGGCGCGCGAGAGAGTAGCCGCATCCGAGGCGAGCCCGGCATGGGTGATGTCGCCGCATTCGAGCATCTGTCGCAGGAGATCGGCGGGGAGTCCCTGCGCCAGCCAGGTGAACCAGCGGTTGAGCGCCCGGCCGGCGCGGGTGCGGGCGAGGGGCAGCCCCTGCAGCATCGTGGCGGAGAATCCGAGCTGCCGGCACAGCCCGTCGAGCGCGATGCCATAGGCGTCCGGATCGGTGGCGACGATCTCGACTTCATCGAGCCGGTACCCTTCTGCCACCGCACGGCGCAGCACTTCGCGGATCTCGTCGTGCGGCGCGGCGGCCAGAAAGAGGTCCGGGGGGGTGGGCTCGCCCGGCTCTGTCTCCAGCGCCCGAGCCCCGAAGCCGGACAGCCGGCGCAGGAGCTGACCCGGGAGCCCGCGACTGCTGAGTCCCGGCGCCACGACGATATCTCCCTTCAGAAGCAGGGGAGCCTCGGCCTCGAATGCGGCCAGCGCGGCGCTGAACACACCCGCCGTATCGGTGATCCCCGATTCCGCCAGCAACGTCGAATAGATGTCGAGGACGATGGCGACGTCCCGCGCCGGATCCCTCGGCCGGCTCAGGGAGAGGAGTCGCGGGGAGTCGACTCCGGCGATGCGGAGTTCCAGCACCGCGTCCTGCATCGATCGGCGGAAGCCGGGACTGTCCGCGAGGTCCCTGGTCCGGCCGAGGAGTGGAGCCTGTTCGACCGCGCGGTCGAGCGCCTGGCCGATCAGGGCCCCGATTTCGATGTCGGTCCCGGCCCGCCTGCCTGCTTCACTCAGGGAGAGGAACGCCAGGTCACCGGCGATGCCGCGCAGCGTCTCCGTCTCCCACCCTGCCCAGCCGCCGCTGCGACGAGCAAGCTGGCGGAGCGCTTCCCGGCCCCAGTTGATCGATGGAGCGACAAGCAGCTTCCGGCCGAGCGGCCGCGCCTCGTCCGCGCGCCGCAGCGCCCCGATCAGGGGCGAGGGCGGCGCGAGCGGATGGGATGAAGGAACGATCGGAGCGGTCATCGGTACGGGTAGTATAGCGCGAGTCAGCGACAGTCGAGGGAGCCGGCTCTCGCGTTCGGGGCGACTCTCCTCCGGCGAGTGGGGAGGCGCCGCTGCTCAACTTCTTGGGTAGACTTGCCGTGCCGGCTCGATGCTGTCCCTTCCCGACCCGGCCGCCAAGGCACGAGCCCGTGGAGTATGCCGTGAAGAACCTGCCAAGGAGAGCGGATTGACCACGACCGACCTGCAGGGCCGCACCTTACTGGTCACCGGCGCGAGTTCCGGAATCGGCCGGGCCATGGCAGAGGCGCTGGCGGCCCGCGGCGCGAGCGTCGTGCTGACTGCGCGCTCGGGAGAGCGCGCCCGGCCGGTGCTCGAAGCGATCCGGCACCGCAATCCCGGCGCCGATGCCGAGTTGCTGATCTTTGATCTCTCCGACCTCTCGGACGTCCGCAGGGCCGCGGAGCAATTCCTCGCGTCGGGTCGCCGGCTCGACGTGCTGGTCAACAACGCCGGGGTCGCGGGCACCGAGGACCTCAGCCGCGATGGATTCGATCGCACCTACGCCACCAACCATATCGGCCCCTTCCTGCTCACGTCGCTGCTGCTGCCCCGGCTGCGGGAGGCGCCCCAGGGCCGGGTGGTGAATGTCTCGAGCATCGCGCACACCACGGCGAAGGGGATCGACTGGGCCACGCTCGAACAGCGGAAGACGCCGAAGCGGAGCGGATTCCCCGACTACGCCGCGACCAAGCTCATGAACATCCTGCATGCCAAGGAGCTTGCGCGCCGGGTGGCGGGAACCCCGATCACCACCTACGCCGTGCATCCGGGCGGCGTCGCCTCGAACATCTGGCGCGCACTGCCGCAGGTGGTACAATGGCCGCTCAAGCTGTTCCTGATTTCGAACGAAGCCGGGGCGCAGACCCAGCTCTACTGTGCGACGTCGCCGGAACTCGCCACCACCACGGGCCGTTACTACGACAAGTGCCGGGAGGTGAATCCCAGCGAACTGGCCAGGGACGGTGCGCTGGCCCGGGAGCTGTGGGAACGGACTGAGAGAGCCATCGGGTCGTAGATCTTGCCGCGCGGGGGGAAACTGCTCGTCTCGCCCCGGGACGGACGCCCCCATCCGGGGCCTGAAGCGGCCCCTGGGGATGAGAATCCGCCCATTTTCCGGAAAGCTGCGGCGGGCCCCATTCTTGCCGATTCCTGCTCCGGGGTATCATCCATCTGAACCCCAGGGGTGCCGTGTGGCCGTATGGCCCAGTCCACCCTCTGCCTTCGACCCGGATCCAGCCATGCCCCTGCGTCGCACTCTGCTACTTCACGCCCTGCTCCTCGGCGGCTCCCTCTGGAGCGCGGCGCTCGCGGGCCAGACTGCGCCGGTGCAGGCCCCCGCCGCCGCAGTGACGGCGTTCCGCGCGGTCCTCCGGACCCGTTACGTGACTCCGCTGGACACGGCGAGCCTCGCCCGGGCGAGCACCCTCGAGCAGCTGCTCGCCCTGGTCGCGACCGACCCCTTCACCGACGTCTACTCCCCCGACGGCTGGAAGCAGTTCACGGTTGGTTCCGGCCAGGCATTCGGCGGCATCGGTGCAGTTGTTGGTTCGATCCGGGACACCCTCACCGTCGAGCGGGTGCTCGAGGACAGCCCCGCCGCGCAGGCGGGGCTGCGGCCCCGCGACCGCCTGATCAGCATCGACGACAGCGTCACCCACGGCTGGTCCCTCCCCCGCACCGTCAGCCACCTGCGCGGCCCGCTCGGCACGACGGTCACCGTGGGTGTGGTGCGGGATGGCACACCGCTGGGGACCCGGCAACTGGTCCGCGCGAGCGTCCAGGTGCCCAGCATCACCGCCGCGAGTGTGACCTCTCACGGGCTGGGGGTCGTTACCATCGGTCAGTTTGGCCCGAACCTCACCGGCGATCTGGCCGCGGTCATCACGCGGCTGTCGACGCGTGGCATGCGGGCGCTGATCATCGATCTCCGTGGCAATCCCGGCGGGTTGCTCGACGAGGCGATCGGGGTGAGCAACCTGTTCCTCCCCAAGGGGAGCCTGGTCGTCGAGACCCGCTACCGCGGGCAGAGCCCGGAGCGGCACATCGCCACCCAGCCAACGGTCTTCCCTGACCTGCCGCTGGCTGTGCTGGTCGGCCCGCACACCGCGTCGGCCGCCGAGATCGTGAGTGGCGCGCTCCAGGACACCCACCGGGCGGTGGTGGTCGGCCAGCAGACTTACGGCAAGGGGCTGGTGCAGACGACCGGCCCGCTGGCCGAGGGCTGGATGGTGAAGCTCACGGTGGGCCGCTGGTACACTCCCGCGGGGCGGCTGATCGATCGGGGCCAGCACGCCAGCGCCGACAGCACCAGGCCGTTCGACCCCGACGCGCCGCACACCGGCGGCATCCTGCCGGACGTGGCTTCCGCGGACTCGGTCGACGATGCGGCGACGGCGGCCTTTCAGCTCATGGGCAAGAGCGCGCGGGGGATCTTCCTTGCCCTCGACGACGAAGTGGGCGCCTTCCTCCGCACCCACGACGACTTTCCACCGAGCCAGCCGCCGGTGCCCGGCAGCGCCGCGCGGCTGTGGGAACGGATGGGCGCTGCCGCGGACAGCCTCGACGCCGCGAAGAAGACCGCGCTCGCTCCGTGGCTCGATGCCCAAGTGACCCGGCGCGCGGTGGAGGCCCGGTACGGCGCCTGGGCCGCCACCATCTGGCAGTACGGTCGCGACCCCGAGATCGATGCGGCCTCGACCGCGCTCGCAGACAAGCTGGCAGCGGCACGGTAGCGGGCCTGAGGCCCTTCTCATCCGAAACTCAGGGCCCGCTCAGGCAGGCCGGCGCATCATGGGTTGAGCCCTCAGCGCCGGATGCCGGGGTTCCGCCCCGGGCCGCACGAGCTTACGGTGCATCCATGACTGTTTGGCGCAGGGCCCTCTCCTCCCGGGAGGCTCGCCATGCGCCCTCACACCGCAGCACTGCTTTCACTCGCCCTCGCTGGTTTCGCCTCCTGTAACCCTGACCTACCGACTGCCACAACCACGCCCCAGTTCGTCGGGCATCCCGGCAGCGTCGTTCGCTCCCAGGTCATCGGTCAGGGCGGCTGCGCACAGCTTAGCACGTTTCCGCTTGTCACCACCTCCGGAGACCTGGCGGGTTCAGTCACCACCTACTGGGATGACTACAGCCTCTACGGTGTCTTCCAGGCGGCGCCGGGATTCCGCTTCGTCCGCACCACGTTCGGCGTCCTGGAGTGGATCGATATCCCTTACGGGATCCCATTCGGACCGAACGGCAAAGTGGACTTCGAAAGGTTCATCCTGCAGAGTCGCCATGACCCGCCCGTGGAGGTGGTAACGCATCGAGTACCGATGGACCTCATCAACGACATGCTCATGGTGTACTCTATCCTGCCGCGGGCGGTCATGCGGCATGCCAACAACACTCTCCCTCCGATGTGGGCGGGCGAGCAGATTCCGTGGCCGTATGACCCAGAATGGCAGTCGGACTCGGCCGCGCGATACGCGACGATCACCATGGATTCGCCCTGCCTGCCGCGCGTCACCGTGCTCACCGATCTCAACATGTTCGACAATGACGGGCTTTCCAACAACGCGATGCTCCCCTGGAACCTGCTGTGGGCCTTCGAGGACCTGCCGGCGAGGAACACATATCCTGGCGCCGGCACAGTACTTTTCGACCGCGGGCGTGAATCGCCCTGCTGGCGCGACGGCTCGTGTGGTGACGCCGCGCTCTCCTCGCTGCGTACGCTCTATACCAATATCGTCGGCGTGGGCCCGTCGGACATCTTCTCGAGGTCCGGCACGCTGACGAGCATCCCGGCGGGCGTGAAGCTGTTCTTTCTGTGGCTCCCGCGCGAGGTGTTCACCGTCGCGGAGATCAACACCCTCAAGCAGTACGTCGCGGCGGGAGGCAGGGTCGTGTTCGTCACCGATCGGCCGGACTACTACGGCGCGGCAGGCCGCAGGACGCTCGATCAGTTCCTGGCGGACATGGGCTCAGGAGCGGCGGCGGCGCCCGGGACCTTCGAGTGCGGAGGCTATCACGACATTCCGCTTGGCACCCTACCACCGCACCGCCTGACGGAACGGATATCCAGCGTCCGGGTGCGCTGCACCGGCGCGATCACGACCGGGCAGCGGGACTTCATCCTGTTCCGCGATGCATCGGGCGAGCATGTCACCGGTGCGTCGGTATCGGTGAGCACCGCGCCGATCACCGAGCACCAGAGGGTCGCGGCCGGGCGCGATTGACCGGGGAGCGGTCCGGTATCGTGCGTCAGCCGGCCTGCTCGCGGTCCCTGCGGTTCCTGCGTACCAGCGCGATGCCGGTGAACGGCGCAAGGAAGAGCCTGAGAAAGAACCGGCTGTCCTCGATGTAAGGCGACATGGTGGGGGAGCTCCTGGAGGGAGATCGGCGCGGCGACGAGAACAGACCATCCCGCCCACCCACGCCGCTCGACGGCGCGCCTGCTGACAACCGCGCAGGCGTGTTGGGCGGGCCCAGAGCCCGCCCAACGTGATGGCCCGCAACGACTGATCTACAGCGAGCCCACGAATGCCACCAGCGCGGCCTGATCACTCGGCGTCAGCGACTGAAACCGGGCGCGCGCGGCCGCCCCCTCCCCGCCGTGCCGCTGGATCGCCTCATCGATAGTCCCCGACTGACCATCGTGCATGAACATGTCGAGGAACTGCATCCCCATCAGCGGCTGGGTGCGGAACTCGCTCGGCGTCGCCACGCCGTTGCAGATGTCGGCCTCCGCCGCGCCCATATCGTGCAGCAGCAGGTCGGAATAGGCGGCAATCGACTTGTAGCGCAGCGCTGGAATGGGATTGTACCCGGTCGTGAGTATCGGCAGGTGACAGCTGGTGCAGCGGACCTGGTAGAACAGGAAGCGGCCGCGGCGAATCTCCGGTGTCGCAGGCAGGGGCGCGACCGGCGCCAGGAAGCGGACGAAGGCATCGGCCGCCGCGAGGGACGCCGCGTCGATTTCGGGGTCGAGCCCCAGGTCCACCCCTGCCGGGAGCGGCGTTCCCGCCACCGTGCCCTCGACCGGATTCAGGATGTTGGTGATCCCCATCTCGTTGAAGAAGGCGCCGGCGTTGAACTCATCCAGCGACGCCACGCTCGCCTTCCGTCCGAAGCGCCCCACCCGGCGGTTCGGCAGCACCGCCGCCCGGCCGTGCACCCCGTCGGGATACCGGATCCGCGCCAGCTGACGGATCGTCAGATCGCCGACGGCATCGAGCAGCCCCAGCCCGAAGATCAGCGGCGTGGTCCGCAATCCGGTCCCCGTGGCCCCCGAGATATCGGGCTCCTTGAGAATGCCGAGCGCGGCGAGCAGCTCCGGCGTGGTGTGCTGCTGCACGACCGGTCCACCCAGGCTGTCCAGCGTGGAACAGGCGGGACCCCCGTGATAGGCGCTCATGTGAGTCTCTACCGAGTCGCCATAGCCACCGAGCGTCGGGTTGTCGTGGCAGGCGGCGCAGGAGGTCGAGTTGAAGAGCGGTCCGAGCCCGCTCGCGGAGGTGAACGGGGTCGCGAAGACCGCCATGCCCTGGTTGAAGGCTTGGAGCTGATTCGGCGACAGGCCAGGCAGCGCGCTCCCCGGCGGTCCGAACACGAGGTTGAGCGCCGCATCACTCGACGTGGTGTCGGGCGCCGTGGCGGTCGCATCGGACGAGGGCTCGGCCGAACAGGCCGCGCTCAGAGCGGCAGCCAGCAGGACCAGCAGCGTGTTGGGTACGCGGGACATATGAGCACCTCCGGTCAGTCGGCTGCAAGAAACCACGACCCGGCGTGAGCCGTGGTGAGGGCCTGAGCAGGACCGGCCACGTTGCGCAAAGGCGCGCTTCCGCGGACCGCTCCCCGGGTGGAATCCTCCGGTGAGGGGTGGACTGCAGCTTCCGGCAGAGATCGGCAACCGGATGACGAGAGACCCCACCGGGGTCGGTGTCAGGCGACGCCTTGATCTGAGTCGTGAATTCCGCCGAGGAGGGTGGCGGTGCCCCGTTGTGATACGATGCAAGCGATACTAACCGCGGCTACCTGAGCGCGCGGGGAGCCCGCTCACCTCACGCCGGTGTCCGTTGACCCGGTCAGGGGGCGGAGCGATCCCCTGATGCACGCAGCCAACGAACATCGCCCGGGCTTTCGGGGTGTGGCGTGCCGGCACCAGCATGTGCGCTGGCGCACTCTGGCCCGGATGTGCGCCGTCCCACAGCCGGCGTGGGACGAGACCCGTTACTTGGAGGGGCCCCCTCCCGAGACCTGGACGATCATGAAACGAATCGCCTCCTCCCGCGGCGTGCTCACCGGCGCCGGCAAGGGGCTGACGTGGACTCTCACCACGGTGGCCGCGCTCTTCGCCCTGCTGGTCAATGCCCGCAACCTCGGCCTCACCGGTTGGCTGGGTGTGTCCGGCCTGAGCTTCGCCGATCACGCCGCCGAGCGGGTGCTGGTGAGTCCGCGCGCCGACTCGCTGTTCGCCATCGGCGATACCACCATGCTGGCGGCTACCGTCACCGATCGCCTCGGCGCGGTCCTCGCCGGCGCCCGGTTGCGCTGGGAGAGCGGCGATTCCGCCATCGTGGCCGTCGACTCCTCCGGCGCGGTCATCGCGCGGGGGCCCGGCCGCACCCGGGTCACCGCGTGGGTGCGCGACCGCTCCGCCAGCGCCATCGTGTCGGTCATCCCTCACCCGGTCCGGGTCATCATCCCCGGTGACAGCGCGCTGCGCATCCGCCAGGGGGACACGCTCCAGCTCGCCGCGGTGGCGCTCGATGCGCGGGGCCACCGGATCACAGGCGCTACGCCCCGCTGGCACAGCACCGATCCCTCGGTGGTGCAGGTGGACTCGGTCGGCACCGCCATCGGGGTCGGCGCCGGACTGACCCGGCTCCGGGCGGCGGCAGGTGACGGTGACGGCGAGGTGAGTGTGCGGGTAGAACTCGCCGCGACAGGACTGGCAGTGGTGAGCGGCGCGGGCCAGCGGGTGCCGGCGGGCCATCCCCTGCCGGAACCGATCGTGCTGCGTGCCCACGCCGCGCTGGGCCAGCCGGTGCCCGGCACCCTGGTCCGCTTCAGCGTGCCGGAGGGCGAAGGGCGGGTTGACCCCGACAGCGCCGTCACCGATAAGGACGGGCGCGTGTCGGTGAGCTGGATCCTGAGTGGGCGGGCAGGGCCGCAGCAACTGGTGGCGCGCGTCGCCCAGATCGACAGCATCGTCCGGATCGGTGCCGACGCCGACCCGGTCGCGGGCAACACCCGGATGGAGCAGATCGGCGGCGACACGACGGGTGCGGCGGGCCTCGCCCTGCCCGGTGCGATCCGCGTGCGAGTGACCGATTCAGCGGGGATCGCACTCTATGGCGTACCGGTGCGCTGGACGGCACTCGACGGCGGCAGCGCGGCGGGCGAAGGACGCACCGACTCGCTGGGCGTCGCGGCCGCGCACTGGACTCTCGGGCCGCGCGCCGGACGGCAGCGGCTCCTCGCCCAGGTCGGCAACCCGCGCACCATCCCGGTGTTCGGCATCGTCGCTCGCGCCCTCCCCGGCGCCCCGGCTGCACTCGCTCTCGAAAGCGGCGGCGGCCAGAGCGGGGTCGTCGGGAAACCGCTGGCGAAGGCGATCACCGTCGCGGTGCGGGACGGCAAGGGCAATCCAGTACCAGGCGTCACCATCCTGACCGCGCCAGGCAATGGCAGCCTCGGCGACGACCCGCCGGTAACCGACCTACGAGGTCGGGCGGTCCTGCACTGGACCCTCGCGACTGCGGCGGGGGAGCAGGCGCTGCGCCTTCACCTCGCAGAGCGAGACACCGGCCTGGTGCTCCGCGCGACGGCCCAGCCGGCGGAGCCGGCGAGCATCACCATTCGAGAGATTCCGGGAAAGAAGAACACCAGTGCCGCAGAGCACCGGCTGCAGGCGAGCGTGGTGGATGCCTATGGCAATCCGGTCCGGGGAGTATCGCTGACGGTGACGGCAACGAGCGGGAAGCTCACCTCGGCGCGGCTCCGCAGCGATGACTCAGGGCGGGTCGCCATCGGCTGGTCTCCGGCCAGGTCGGCGACGGAGCAGCGGCTGACGGTACGGGTGGTGGGCAAGGCCCTGCAGGCCGTGCACGCGCTCCGGCCGGGCCCTAGCGCCCAGGCGCGGGTCAGCCCCGCACGCCGGACCGGTCGCTGACGGTCATGATCGTGGCCAGCATGGTGGCCACCACCCGCTCCGACTCCCCCGTGACGCCCGAGACGTCCGCCTGACAGACGGTGAGGGTGCGGCCCGCGCGCAGCACCCGCCCGCGGGTCAGGAAACGATCGCCTTGCGCCGGTGCCATGAGATTGATCTTGAATTCCACGGTGAGCACGGCGGCCGCGGCAGGCATCAGCGAAAAGGCGGCGTAACCGCAGGCGCTGTCCCCGACGGTGGCGACGATACCGGCGTGGAGGAACCCGTGCTGCTGGGTCAGGTCGGCGCGGTACGGGAGGAGAATGTCGACCTCGCCTGGCGCGACGCGGTCCAGCGTGGCATCCAGCATCCTCATCACCCGCTGGCGAACGAAGCTGGAGCGGACCCTGGCCTCGAAGGCGGGGTCCGCTGGCGTGAACAAACTCAGATAACCTCCGATCCCGCTGGAACGACGGTGTGATTGCTGCCCCCGCTACCGTGGCGCCGCTACGTCGGCATCGAACGCAGCGGTCCGCACCTGGCCGCCCCGCTTCACCTGCACCCAGATCCGATATCGCCCCGGCTCGGGAAAGGCGTAGGGAAACGAGACCCGCCCCGACGGCATTCCATGCGACATGCCGGCCATCGCGGAGTCGGCTGCGCTGATGCGGGCCCCGAGCACGCCGGGGATGGTGTCGCCACCCCGGCGGAGCTCGAAGGTCGCCTGTGACGCGGTGGAGATGGTGCCCATCGGATGCAGGTGGACGAAGACCCTGCCGTCGTCCCGGGCAACCACGGCGTGGGCGGCCATGCCGAGATAGGGCTCGAACTCCGCGGGGCGGCCGGCGGCGTCGCGCAATTCGAAACTGAGCGGTGCCGGCTCGCCGGCGACCAGGGCGCCCGGGCCCTGGTCCCAGGTGAGAGTCTCCCCGCCAGGTAGCGCGGAGGAGAGGCCGGCGCTGCCGCCCACGAAGGCCGCATCGTCGGTCGGGAGCACGCGCGCTAGCGGTGTCACAGCGACGGGCACGTCGACCGTCGCTACCAGCGTCTTGGCGAAGCCGCTTTCATGCACCAGATCGGCGAAGACCCGGTACTTCCCCTGCGGAAGCGTGGGAAGGGCTGCGGTGAAGTGCACCGAATCGATGGTCGTTGGATGCAGGTGGGCGAAGGCGCTCATCTCCTGATCACGAATCAGGAAGAGGTGCACCAGTTTGCCGTGATCGCTGATCAGCGGTGACCAGGGATTCTGGCGGCGGGCCCGCAGCCACTCCGAGTCATGCCGCATCCGCCAGGCCGAATCGGTGATGGTCAGCTCCAGCCGCGCATTCAGACCACTGCCCACGACCGAGGCCTCGGCCGAGAAGGGGCGGTACATCTCGTCCCGGAATTCGCGGTCGACGCCGTCCCACCAGACCTTTCCCCCGAAGAGCAGCAGCCCGAAGAGGAGCGCACTGGCGCCCATCGTCCCCCGTGCGGCCCAGATGCGTCGGGGGCCGGGGGACTCGCCCGGCGGCAGGGTGCTCTCCCGCACCGCGGCCCCGGTGATCGTGACGATGCCGGCGAAGAGGAAGAGACCGAGCCCCGCGAGGATGGCACCGAGCGGGCGATCGAGGGCGAGACGGCGATTCGCGAAGGCGGTGACCGGGACGACCGTCGTGCCGGTGCCGCGCTTCCCCGTCACGGCGACGGTGAGGCTGTTGGATCCGGGCGCCATGATCCAGAGCCGGGTCTGGTACCAGCCGGCGCGCCCCGGTTCGGGGCTCGCCACGTCCGGAGGCGGGGTGGCGGCGTTGGCGCCGACCAGGTTCACCAGCGCGGTGACCCGGTCAGGAACGTCATCCACGACCCGGATGCTGATCTCCGCGATGCCGGGGATGACGCCGGGAACCCGCACGTAGACGATCACGTGATAGGGCCCGGCGTCGCCGTCGTACCAGACGTCGGGACTCCCGATGTGCGCCATGCAGAGCATGAGGAGCGACAGCAGCGTACCCACCCTTACGAGGGACGAGATGCGCCGCCGGTGCCTGCTCGTCAAACTCACCGCATCACCCGTGACATCCCATTTCCCCACCACAGCCCGATCCGTGCGGACAACATCGCGATGACGGCCGCGATCCCGAGCCCGCGAACGAGCAGCGGTAGACTCAGATTCCCCGCCGCGTCTTTCGGCACCCGCCAGAAGCGGTATTGCCAGTCGCCAGGCTGAATGAAATAGGGCCACTGATCCGCACCGAAGAACCAGTTGCGTGCATGGGGCGAGATCAGGAACTCCCCGGCATACCACTGCACCGCGAGCAACAGCGCCACGAAGCCGACACCGAGCGCGACGGCGAGCAGCCAGTCGCGGCGGCGACCGGTCCGGAGTGACAGCAGATCGACCGCGAGCGCGGGCACCATGAGAAGGAGGGGAAACTCCCCGGGGATCATGTGGGTGACGGGATTGTAGATCGGCGCCAGCTTGGCCTGCGCCGGAAAGAGCTGCAGGATCCAGATCATCAGCAGCAGGATCGCGAAGTAGATCGCCGCGGCGGTCGTGGCGGGAAGCCGGAGCCTGCCGGAGCGCGCGAAGGCAACGAGGAAGATGGGGAACACACCGCCGGCGACCTGATAGAACAGGGTGTTGTGCATGTCGTTGGCGCGGCTTGCGTACTCGCTGACCAGCGTCGCGATCATGGTCAGCAGGATGCCGCCCGCGAGGGCATAGCCCCATCCCAGCCGCCGTACCTCTGCCGGCGAGCTCGCCCGGTTCTGCGCGGCGAGCACCATGAGCATCGCCCCGACCTCGATGGCGATCATGCCCATCGCGAGAACCATGTGCGGCGGGCTGACGATCTTCACGTCGAGCCCGTAGGCGTTGTGCCACCAGTTGTCGAACGGGGCGGAGACGATCATTACAAAGGTGCCCCAGATCGTCACCCACGCGCCGAGCGGCCCCGAGAACCCCCAGAACCGCACCGACGCGCCGCGCGTCTCCGCGCTACCGGCGAACGTCGTGCGCAAGACCAGCCATCCGCAGCTCAGACCCGCGACCACGGCGCCGAGTTGTTCGAGGAGGTGAGGCAGAGTCCAGAAGGTGTCTCGCCCGATGGTCTTGTGCCAGGAGATGTCCCAGAGCAGCCCGACGACGATGCAGGCAGAGGAGAAGAGCACCGCGCGGAGCGGCCAGGCGATCGCGGCGACCCGCTCGCCTCTGCCGGCGCGGGCGTTGACCGCACCCGGTGCGACGGTGACTGCGGTGTTCATGAGGGGACCGATCGATCGAGATGGCAGGAAGTTGTGACACAGGGGCTGAACCGGCAATGGTGAACCGGACCGATGGGTACGGAAACGCGGCCCCCCCCACTGATTGTCCAGGTCCGCGGCCGGACGACCGATGCCACGCAGCGCATCCTGGCCCGGTTCGGCATCGTCTCCCAGGTAGTGACGGCCGGGACGAAGGGATCAGTCACACGGCATACGCCAGCGTCTTCCTGCCGCCCTGGAGCACGGGAGAGCGGTGGGGGTGCTCCGCGCCAGCACAGCGAAGACGAGGCCGACCGCTACCTGGCCATGCTGGAAAGGTCCGCCGAAGCGTTGCGCGGCTGAGGGGAGAGCAATCGTCCGGGGAAATGGGAGCTGCAGGCCATGACGTGGGTGATGGCGTTGCTGTCGTATTCGTCACCCGAGCGGTAGGACTCGAAGAAATGGTTGAGCTGGCCCACCCGCGACTCATGGGCCGACACGGCCTGCAGACCCAGCGAGACTCCGTAGTTCGTGAAGGCGAACTTGACCCCGCGCTGGTCCGGCTCTCGGCAGAAGTACCCGGGCGGGTCGATCCACAGCAGGTCGAGGATACCGAGCGAGCGGTCGCGCTGCCGGATCGACCAGGGCTCGTCGGGGAAGAAGTGGCTCATCCACAGCATCATGCCGAGCCCGAGATCCTGGGTGATCGCCAGGGTGTGGAACGATTCCTCCACCAGTGCCTCCAGTTCTGCGATCTCCGGGCCGAGACCGACGGGATCGAGGAGCCGGTATACCACCAGCCCGTGGAACGGGTCGAGGGCGCCGAGCCCATAGCCCGGATAGGGCCCGCGCAGGTCTTCGCGCATCTTCCAGATGACGCCGGTCCCGGGGATCACGAACGCCGGATGGATCTGGTGTACCAGCGCGATCGCGCGCTCCCGATAGTGCGGGTCGATCTCTCCCAGCCGCTGCAGGGCGAAGAGCCACATGGCCAGGTAGTGGAAGTACTGCCCGTCCCGGTCGGGCTCCTCGCCGATCCTGATCCCGCGCCGCCGTCCGAGCACCCGCTCGACCTCGGCGACGACCCACTCCGCCTCCCGCAGATAGCGCTCGTCGTGCAGCTCATGATAGAGCGACAGCAGCAACACCACCCCGAAGGCATCGGTCCAGAGGTAGCGGAGCCCGTTCGGCCAGATGCGCGCCGCGCGCATCCGGCGGAGCCGGTCCTCGACCCAGGTGATCTCCCGAAGCGGCAGGGTGGCGGTCATAGGCCGAACGGGTAGGTGTCGGGTACCCCCTCGCGAACGGCGGCGGGAAGGGCCCGCACCGCGCGGGTCTCGTCGAACCAGATGTATTCGTCGAACTGCAGCGGCAGCACCGCCTGGAAGTAGTGGCTCTGCAGCTCGGTTTCGGGCCGGTAGATCACGCCGATGGCGCGCTCCAGGCGCGGCGCGCGCAGCTCCTCGCGCACCTCAGGCCGGGCGGTGGCGCCGAGCGACAGCAGGAACGCCGGCCGGCCGGTCTCGTGGAACAGTCGTTCGTAGCTCTCGGCGTGCGAGGGGCGGACGGCCATGATCTGCATCGGCTCGTCCCAATCCGAGGCCGCGGCGACGGTGCCGTGGTCGGTCCCGAAGCCGACCAGGAAGGCATCGGTCGCCGAAGCGCTCGCGGCACAGCTCGCCGATATTGAATTCGCCCCGGGCGCTCATCTCGGTCGCGCCAGCGTTGCCGACATGGGAGTTGTGCGCCCAGACCACCGCCTTCGACTCCGGGCCCTGGGCATTGAGCAGCATCTGCAGGGTGTCGAACATGTGCCGGTCGCGGAGATTCCAGGAGTCGGCCCTGGCCGTAGTACATCACCCGGTAGTAACGCTCCGCATTGGCGACGAGCCGGGCGTTCTGGGCGGCATCGAGGAAGCGTTCACCATCGCGCTGGGCGTAGTCGAGCCGGCGGGCCAGCAGATCGCTGAGCATGCGGGTGACCGGCTCCTCGCAGGTGCGGTACTGGCCGGTGATGGCGGCACGGCCGTAGACCGCGGGGTCACGCTCCCAGGGACTGAGGCAGGCGTAGCGGCGCCTGGCGACGGCGGCGGATTCGGGATCGATCTCGTCGAGATAGCGGAGCACGGCGGCGATCGAGGTGAACAGGCTGTACAGATCGAGGCCGTAGAAACCGGCTCGGCGGCGGGGATCGGGAACCTCCGCGTTCCAGCCGCGCAGCCACTCGACGAAGTCGTGCACCTCGGCGTTGCGCCACATCCAGGTCGGGAAGCGGGTGAACGCGGCTGCTCCCGTCTGCACCGACGGGCCGTGCCGCACGTAGCGGTCGATCCGCGCGGCGTCGGGCCAGTCCGCTTCGGCGGCGACGATGGTGAAGCCGCGCCGGGCCACGAGCTCCCTGGTGATCCGGGCCCGCATGCGGTAGAACTCCGAGGTCCCGTGGCTCGCCTCGCCGATCAGTACGCTCGCGCCTGTCCGATGCGCTCGAGCAGCGGTCCGAGGTCCACCTCGTCGATCGTCGGGATCGGCTCGCCCGACTCCCGAAGGAGCGACACCACCGCCTCCGCGGCTGCTCGCGGCGGGACGGATGCCGCCTGCGGCGACGACGCCGGGTCCCTCCCAGGCATCCTCCCCCACCAGCGGCACGAAACGCACCTGCTCGAGCTGTTCCTCCTCGAACCGGTCCTCCGAGCGGCGGGTGATGCGGACCAGCCGCTGCTCTCGCGGATCGGCGCCGACCGGAATCACCATCCGGCCACCGACGGCGAGCTGCTCCCGCAGCTGCCGGGGCACGTGCGGGCCGCCGGCGGTCACGATGATCGCATCGAAGGGAGCGTGCTCGGGCCAGCCGAGACTGCCGTCGCCGTGGAGGATGTGGACGTTGTCGTAACCCAGACTCTCGAGACGGTGGCGCGCCTGGTCCGCCAGCGGCTCGTGCCGCTCGACAGTGTACACCTCGGCGACCACGCGGGAGAGCACCGCGGCGGCGTAGCCGGAGCCGGTCCCGATCTCCAGTACCCGATCACGCGGCTTGGGCCGGACCAGGGCGATCATCAGTGCGACGATGTATGGCTGCGAGATCGTCTGGCCCTCTTCGATCGGCAGCGGCGTATCGTCGTAGGCGAATTCGGCGAGATGGGATGGCAGGAAGCACTCGCGGGGGACGAGCAGCATGGCGTCGAGCACCCGTGCATCGGTCAGCCCGCGAGCGGCGATGTGGGACCGTACCATGCTCTCCCGCAGTGCCGTCAGATCCTTCATATGCCCTCCCCGAATGCGTCGCGCCCTTGGCGGCAATATGCGGCCCAAGGCACGAAGGAGGATTGAGGGAGGGGTGAGGCTTCATTCAGAGGGGAGGACGGGCGGCCGGGGCCCCGAAGCGCCGGGGAGGTCCGGACGGGTGAGCGACTGACGGAGGCCGACCCGTGATCTGCCGCACAGCGTACCCACCCCCTGTAGCGCGACCTCGACGTGCCATCGGGCAGTGGGTCACAGTTCCCCAGCCAGCATCATCGCATCCTGCCCTTCCCGTCCCTGTCTCGCAGCGCCGCAGCGGTCCCCGAAGCGCTTCGGAGTCAACCGCTTGGCGTTCTGGTCCGATAGCTGCTTTCCCTCCAGGCTACCCTGAACCCGGAGGATGGCGGCGATGTCGGAGATCAAGGTGCGCAACGACAAGGGGAGCGAATTCTCGTTCAGCAGTGTCGAAGAATTCGTCGACGCAATCCGATGCGGTGGTGTGACCGCGGCCTGGGAGGTGTTCCATTCCGTGGCAAAGCGGTGGCTCCCGGTCACCCGTCATCCGGCGTTCGGCAAGCGATCCGGCGAGAGCCCGGCCAGCGAGAGGTGAGCGGCGGAGGAAGCAGCCGCGCTGGATAACGCCCGCGCACCGCACCGGGACGCCGGCTCGGCACGAGTGGACTAACTTTCGGCATCACCGTTGAGCCTCGAGGAGTTGCGGCAGCAGCGCAGCCCCGGCCGAACAGTCCACCCCCGCCCGGAGCCGTCTTGAGCCTCCACCGCCACCGCTGGTCCACCCTGCTGTTTCTGGTCGGGCTGGCCCGTCCCTGCGCGAGCGTCGCCCAGACGGCAGCCCCCGACCCGATCCCTCCCCACGAAACCTTCACCCTCGAATCCAGGTCGGTGGCCGAGACCAGACGCATCAACGTCTACCTGCCGCCGAGTTACGGGGCATCGGCAACGGAGCGGCTGCCGGCGCTCTACATGCCCGATGGCGGGATCGAGGAGGACTTTCCCCATGTAGCGAACACCCTCGATTCCCTGATCCGGCTGGGCGCGGTCCGGCCCTTCATCGTGGTGGGCATCGAGAACACCGAACGGCGGCGGGACATGACCGGGCCGACGACCATCGGCTCCGACAGCGCCATCGCGCCGCATGTGGGCGGTTCGGCGGCCTTCCGCGGCTTCATCCGGGACGAGCTGATGCCGGCGATCCGCGACCGCTATCGCACCACCGGTGAGACGGCCGTCGTCGGGGAGTCGCTGGCGGGACTCTTCATCCTGGAGACCTTCTTCACCGAGCCGGCGCTGTTCGACAGCTACATCGTGCTGAGCCCGAGCGTCTGGTGGAATGACGACGAACTGGTCCGTACCGCGTCGGCGCGGCTCGGTGGGCTCGCCGGACTGCGGCGCACCCTCTTCCTCGCGGAGGCCAACGAGGCGAACATCGCGCCGGGCACCAGTACGATCGCCAGGTTGCTCACTGGCGAGCACCCTGCAGGACTCACCTTCTATTACGTGCCGATGCCCAACGAGGAGCATTCGACCATCTACCGGACGGCGGCGCCGCTGGCCTTCAAGCGGCTCTTCGCCAGAGCACCCTGAAGCCGGTTACCTTTGCTGCTGGCCGCAGCAGGCGAGCGGCAGCCGCTGGTGCCTTCCACCCTCCGTGCTGAGCGTGGCCGATCCCATACCTCCCGACCTCGAAACCGCCCTCCAGGGCCGGTATCGCATCGAGCGCCTGCTCGGGCGCGGAGGGATGGCCACGGTCTATCTCGCCCACGACCTCAAGCACGATCGCCCGGTCGCGCTGAAGCTGCTGACCCGGGAGGTTGCCGAGCTGATCGGGACCGAGCGCTTCCAGCGGGAGATCCGGCTCGCCGCCAGGCTGCAGCATCCCCACATCTGTTCGGTCTACGACTCGGGCGATGCCGGTGGGCTGCTCTGGTTCACCATGCCGTTCATCGAAGGGGAGTCGCTCGACGCGCGACTGGAGCGCGGGGGCCCGCTGCCGGTCGACGAGGCCCTCCGGATCGCGCGCGAGGCGGCCCAGGCGCTGGCCTACGCGCACGACCAGGGGGTGGTCCATCGTGACATCAAGCCGGCGAATCTGCTGCTCGCGCGCGACGGCAGCACGCTGGTCGCCGACTTCGGAATCGCGCGGGCGATCGGAGCGGCCCGGATGGCGGCGGATGAGACCCTGACGCAGCCCGGCTTCGCGCCCGGTACGCCGGCGTACATGAGCCCCGAGCAGGCCGCCGGATCCCACCACGTCGACGGTCGCACCGACATCTACAGCCTCGGCCTCGTGCTCTACGAGATGCTCGCCGGCGAGCGGCCCTTCCAGCTGGGGCCCCTCGCCGGATTTGAGCAGCTCATGACTGATCCGGTGCCGCGGGTCCGTGCCAGACGGGCGGAAGTCCCCGCCGGGGTGGACGAGCTGCTGCAACGGGCGCTCGCCTTCGATCCGGTGCAGCGCCTGGGATCGATGGCGGCGTTCGGCGCCGAGCTGGAGGCGCTCCGGTTGGGCCGGCACGCGACGCCCGCCGGTCCCGGTCTGCTCCGGCGGGTCACCGACTTCGTGGCGGAACTCCTCTCGGGTGGAGGCGCCGAGCGCAGAGCGGCGAACCCGGAGCCCCCGCCGGATACCGTCGCAGTTCTGCCGTTCCGCGACCTGAGCCCCGCCCGGGATCAGGCCTATTTCAGCGATGGCCTGGCGGAGGAGCTGACCGACGCATTGAGCCGGGTGCCCGGTCTGCGGGTCGCGGCCCGGAGCGGCGCCTTCCGGTATCGCGGGGCGCAGGTGGATGCGCGGGAGGCGGGACAGACCCTCGGCGTCGGAGCGGTGGTGAGCGGGAGCGTGCGGCGGCAGGGCGACCGGCTCCGAGTCGGTGCGCAGCTGGTCGGGGTGCGCGACGGCTACGAGCTCTGGTCCCACAGCTACGATGGCGAAATGGCGGATGTCTTCCAGGTGCAGGCGGAGATCGCGAGGGCGATCGCCGCGGCGCTTCGAGTGACCCTGCTCGGAGCGGACGAGGCGGCGCTCTCCAAGCGGCCCACCGCGGACCTCGAGGCCTACGATCTCTACCTCAAGGGGCGCTTTGCGTGGCATCAGCGCACGGGGGCGAGCCTGGTGGAGGCGGCGCGCTACTTCGAGGAGGCGGCGACGCGTGACCCATCGTTCGCGCGGGCGTGGGCCGGACTGGCCGACGCCGGGACGCTGCTGCCGCTCTACGCCGGCACCTCGCCCGCGAGCGCGTGGCCGAAGGCCAAGGCGGCCGCCGCCCGCGCCATCGGCCTGGACGACCGTCTGGCGGAGGCACATACCTCGCTCGCCTACGGGACGATGCTGTTCGAGTGGGACTGGGCCGCGGCGGAGCGCTCGTTCCAGCGGGCCATCGCTGCCGACCCAGCCTACCCGATCGCGCATCACTGGTACGCGGACTTCCTGGCAGGCCGGGGGCGGTTCGAGGAAAGCCTCGTCTCGATGCAGCGGGCCCGGGAGCTCGACCCGCTCTCCCGGATCACGATGGTGGAGCTTGGCTGGGTGCTCTACCTGCTGCGCCGGGCCGGAGAATCGGATGCGATCCTGGCCCAGGTGCTGCGGCTCGATCCGACCTACCCCCACGCCTACCTGGCATTGGGGCTGCTCCGTCTTTCCGAGCGCCGGGCCGCCGAGGCGGTGCTCGCGCTACGCCGCTCGGTGGAGCTGGGCGGGTTCAATCCGCACACAGCGGGAGCGCTCATCGCGGCCCTGGCCGCGGCCGGTGACAGCGAGGGGGCGCGCGCGGAACTCGCGGCGATCGAGGCCCGGGCGGCCACCGAATACGTCCCGCCGTTCGCCTTCGTAGCCGCCTACGCCGGGCTCGGCAACCTGGATGGCGCCTTCCGGGCGCTGGATCAGGGCATCGCGGAGCGGGATGTCCTGCTGCCGGAGAACTTCTTCGAACCGCTGCTCGATCCCCTGGTGCCGGACGCCCGCTACGCGAAAGCGGCGGCGCTCATGCGCGGCAGCGCCTGAGACCCCGCCGCCCGCGCAATGGCAGCAGGTCTCGCCGCGACAGGAGTGCCGCACCGGGCGTACTCGTAGTGGTCGCTCCGGTCACGAGGCCTCCAGAGCTGCCGCCTCCCAGGCGGCCGATGATCATTGCGACCGGCGGGGACCAAGGCCATCCGGCGCGGTGGCCGAGTATACGGTCCTGCATCTGTGCGAGCTTCGGGTGACCACGAGTTCCCGTCGGGACAGCCTGGCCAGGTCGTTCAACGGTGGGCGTGAGACTCGCTGACGCGCTGCGTCAAGCAGTCCCCGGTCGGTATTACCTTGTGCCTGGCAGGGCCGACACCCGATCGAGGTATCACGCGATGTTCTCCACGCTCCTCGTCATCACCTCCACGCTCGCGGCATCGCTCGCTCCGTCGCACTCCGGCGTGCCGGTCCCCGCCTGGTTCGAGCTGGGGCACCGGGTCGTCGCCCGGATCGCCGAGGCGCGACTCACGCCGGGCGCGGCGGCGGCGGTCCGGGCGATACTGGGCGGACAGAGCCTGGCGGATGCCTCGGTCTGGGCCGACCAGATCCGGGGCCGGCGCCGGGACACCTCGCCGCTGCACTACGTCAACATTCCGCTGCAGACGACCACCTACGACTCGGCGACCGCACTGCGGCGACGGGCAATGCATCATCGCCGAGATCGAACGGGAGCGCCGTACGCTGGCAAACCCGGCGTCCTCTCCTGTGGACCGGGCCGAGGCACTGCGCTTCCTGATTCACTTCATCGGCGACCTGCACCAGCCGCTGCATGTGGCCGATAGGGATGACAGGGGCGGCAATGACACCCAGGTGCAGTTGCTCGGCAGAGGGACCAACCTGCACCGGGTCTGGGATGGCGAGTTGATCGAGAGGTCCGGTACGGACACGAGTCGCTACTACGCTCATCTTCAGGAGGAGATGAGTTCCCTGGACCTCACTTCGTTCGAGCGGGGCTCGGTCGTGGACTGGGCGATGGAGGGCCACCGGGTTGCGGCGGAGAGTGCCTACCGTTTCCCGCGAAACCGGCAGCTCGGACCAGCGTACGTGGAGGCCAACCTCCCAGTCGTCGATCTGGCCCTCATCAAGGCCGGCGTCCGGCTGGCGAAGCTGCTGAACGAGGTGCTCTCGGACTTTCAGTCCGGGCCGGCCGCCCCGGCCCTCGGCCCGGGAGTGTACTCCGATTTCGAGGCCGCGGCCCACGCCGGAGCGACGGCGATGGTCGTCGGCACCGTGATCACGGTGCACCGCGCCGAGTCGGGAAACCTCTACCTCAACTTCGGCGCCGACTACCCGCACCAGACCTTCAGCGGCGCGGTGCTGAACCCGAAGGACCCTGCTCTCCGGGACCTCGACGGCCTGACGGGCAAGCGGATCGGCATCAGGGGGCAGATCAAGCTGTACAAGGGGCAGGCCGAGATCGTGATCGAGCGGGTGGACCAGATCGTGGTGGATGTTCCCTAGCGGTGGCCCGCGAGTTCGGGACGACATCGCTTACTTTCTCCGGTATCATGACCACCCTCCCCGCTCCCCCGTCGTCGCAGTCAGCCACGCCGCCGGTCAGGGACGAGGCCACGCGCCGGGCCGAACTCAAGCGGATGAAGCGAATGGCGACGGGGCTGCTCGGCGTCGCCTTCCTGGTCTTCATCGTCGCGCGGCTGCTGGAGCCGGCTCATCCCTGGCTCGGCTTCGTGCGGGCGACGGCCGAGGCGTCGCTGGTGGGCGGGCTGGCCGACTGGTTCGCCGTGACCGCGCTGTTCCGGCATCCACTGGGCCTTCCGATCCCTCACACCGCCATCATCCAGACCCAGAAGGAACGGATCGGCCGAGTCCTCGGCGGATTCGTGCAGAACCACTTCCTGTCCCGCGATGTGCTCGCGGCGCGGCTCACCTCGATGCGCCTGTCGGAGCGGGTAGCGCGCTGGCTGAGCGACCCGGAGCACAGCGCCCGGCTCGCCCGACACCTCGCGGCCGGGGTCGCCCAGGCCGTGCAGGCGATGCCCGAGACCGAGATCCGCGAGCTGATCCGGACCACGGCCGTCGCGCGGCTCTCGGCGGTGCAGCTCGCCCCGATGCTGAGCAAGCTGCTCGCGGTGATCGCGACCGACGAACGGCACCAGGCGCTGCTCGATGAAGCGCTCAAGCTGATGCGCGACGCGCTGGAGCAGAACCGGGAGCAGCTCGGCCAGAAGATCCGCGAGGAGAGTCCCTGGTGGGTGCCGAGCGCGGTCGATCACGCATTCCACCGCAAGCTCGAGGCGGCGACCCAGCGGCTCGTGGAAGAGGTCAAGGGCGATCCGATGCACCCCCTCCGCATTCGGTTCGATTCGGCGTTCCGGGAGTTCATCGACCGGCTGAAGAACTCGCCGGAGGTGCAGGCGCGGGCGGAAGCGCTCAAGGCCAACCTGCTGGAAAACCCGGCGGTCGAGGAGTTCGCCGGGTCGCTGTGGGACCGGGCCCGCGCCAGCGCCGCCCGGTTCACGGCCGAGTCCGATGCGCCGACCCTGGAGCCACTGGCCCGCGGGATCGGCGCTGTCGGGACGTCGCTTTCCGCGGATGCGGTGCGCCGGGCGGAGCTGGACGAATTCCTCATCAACTTCCTCGCCTCGGTGGTGGAGCGGCACCGCGACGAAGTGGGGGCGCTGATTGCGGACACGGTGCGGCGGTGGGACCCGGAGGTCGCCGCCCTGCGTCTGGAGCTTGCCGTCGGCCGTGACCTGCAGTTCATCCGGCTCAACGGCACCCTGGTGGGCGGCCTGGCCGGGCTGATCATCTACACCGTGTCGCTGTTTCTGAAGTAGTGGGAACACGCACGAGGGCTGGTGAGCGAGGCGCAGGAGACCCTGAGGTGTTGAAGGCGCTCCGGCGATCCATCCAAAGCATGAGTACCATCGCGTGGACGGTCCCTGCCGCGGCCGACCCCCCTATACTACGAGCAGCGTAGATCGCCGAACCGGGTCGCGACGTAGCGGGCCGGCATCGCCACGCGTCCGCCACCGGAGATTTCTTCATCACTTCGCTCGCCCCCCGCCGACTCCTCGCCCGCATACGGGGCCTGCGCGAGAACGCCCGTGAGGAACTGCTCGCGGGGCCCATCCAGGGGGAATTGCTCGGTGCCGAGCACCTGGGCGAGCGGGCGCAGGTGGTGGCGGCCGCCCAGCATCTGGCTCCCCGGCAACGCGCGCGGCGACAGACCCCGCTCCTTGCCCGTCTCGCCCGCACCCGACAGATCCTCGAAGAGGCGCACGTCCGCCTGACCGCCGCGGCCCATGCCGGCGACGCGAGCCCGGCGGGTGAGTGGCTGCTCGACAACTACCACATCCTGCAGGAACACATCCTCGACGTGCGGGAGAGCCTGCCGCGCGGCTACTATCGCGAGCTTCCCGAGCTCGCCGATGGTCCGCTCGCGGGATACCCGCGGGTCTACGAACTCGCGATCACTCTCATTTCACACAGCGAAGGGCGGATCGACCTCGCCAACGTGAGTGGCTTCGTGAGTGCCTTCCAGCAGGTGGCGGTGCTCAGCCTGGGTGAGCTGTGGGCGCTGCCGGCCATGTTGCGGCTGGGGCTCATCGAAAACGTGCGCCGGATGGCCCTCCGGACGGTGCAGCGCCTGGACGAGCTGGAGTCGGCCGACCGCGCGGCCGAGCGGATCGCACGGGCGGGCCAGGAAGGCCGGGAAGCGCTCGATCGCGAGCTCGATCGTTTCGCTTCCGACACACCGCTGCTCACCCCGACCTTCACCTCCCGCTTCCTGCAGCAGCTGCGGATGGACGGCGGGGCGCTGCCGGTGGTGGTGCGGCTGGAACAGTGGATCAAGGGTGAGGCCCTGAGTGCCGATGAGGCCACCACCCGGACCACCGAGCGATTGGCCCTCACCCAGGTGATGATGGCCAACAGCATCAACAGCCTGCAGGCCATCGCGCGCATGGAGTGGCGCACCTTCGTCGAGGCGCAAAGCCACATGGAGGCGGTCCTCCTGGCCGATCCGTCCGGCTTCTACGCGCGGATGACCTTCGCGACCCGGGACCGTTATCGGCACGTGGTCGAACGGATCGCCCGGCGGACCCGGCGCACCGAGGAGGCGGTCGCCCGCATCGCCGTCGAGTGTGCGAACGCGGGTGGACAGGAAGCCGGCGAGGATCCGCGGAAGGCCCACGTCGGCTACTACCTCATCGACAATGGGCTGGCCCTGCTCAAGGCGCGCACCGGCTATCGGGAGACGGTGCGCGAAGCGATCGAGCTCGGCGTCCGCAGCCATCCCAGTCTGGTGTTCGTGGGCGGGGTCGTCACGATGACCCTCGCGGCGCTCGCGGCGCTCTTCTGGCTGGGCGGGCCGGTGGCGCGACAGGAATGGCTGCTGCTGCTTCTGCCCGGGCTGATCCTCGCCAACGACATCGCCGTCTCTCTCGTCAACCAGCTGGTGAGCGCCTTCCTTCCACCGCGGACCCTCCCCAAGCTCAACCTGCAGCAGCACGGTGTGCCGCCGGAGTTCCGGACGGCGGTGGTCATCCCGACGCTGTTCGGCAGCGTGGAAGCGGTGCGCGAAGCGCTGGAGAATCTCGAGGTGCAGTTCCTCGCCAACCGGGAAGCACACCTGCACTTCGCGGTGCTGAGCGACTTCACCGATGCTGCCGCCGAGAGCCACCCCGATGACGCGGCCATCCTCGAGGCAGCGACCCAGGGAGTCCGGGCCCTCAACGCCCGCTACGCCCCCGAGACCCAGGACGCGTTCTACCTCCTTCATCGCCCCCGCCGCTGGAATCCGCGCGAAGGGGTCTGGATGGGCTGGGAGCGGAAACGCGGCAAGCTGGCGGAGTTCAACCGGTTCGTGCTGCAGGGAACGGAAGGGGCCTTCTCGGTCACGGTGGGGGACCTGCAGCCGATCCGGAGCGTCCGCTACGTCATCACCCTCGACGCCGACACGTCGCTGCCGCCTGACGCAGCGCCCCTGCTGGTCGGCGCGCTCGCGCATCCGCTGAACCGCGCGGTCTACGATGCCCGCATGGGCCGCGTCACTCGCGGCTACGGCATCCTGCAGCCCCGGGTGGGGGTCTCACTCCCCAGCGCGCATCGATCGGTATTCTCGGCGATTCACTCGGGCCATCCCGGCGTGGATCCCTATACCACGGCAGTATCGGACGTCTATCAGGACCTGTACGGCGAGGGAAGCTTCACCGGCAAGGGAGTCTACGACGTGGCCGCCTTCGAGCGCGCCACCGCGGGGCGCTTTCCGGAGAACACCCTCCTCTCCCACGACCTGATCGAGGGGAGCTTTGCCCGGGCCGGACTCGCCACCGACGTGATCGTGTACGACGACTATCCCGGCCGCTACCTCACCTACACCCGCCGGAAGCACCGCTGGATCCGGGGCGACTGGCAGCTCCTCCCCTGGCTCACCTGGAGGGTCCCGGGGCCGGACGGCCCGGAGCCGAACCGGCTGTCGCTGCTGTCCCGCTGGAAGATCTTCGACAACTTGCGGCGAAGCACGCTGGAGGCAGCGCAGCTCCTGTTCTTCGTGATCGGCTGGCTGTTCCTTCCCGGCGAACCGCTGCGCTGGACGTTGCTGGGAATCGGCGCGGTCGCCGCTCCGTGGATCATCTCGCTGCTCCTGGCGCTGCTGCGCCCGCCGCCCGATCGCTCATGGCGGGCCTACTACAGCGCGGTGTGGCGGGACCTGACGACCAGCGCCCAGCAGCTCGGGCTGACCCTGGTCTTCCTCCCGCATCAGGCGTGGATCTCGGTGGATGCGATCGTCCGGACGCTCTGGCGGATGGGGGTGACCCGGAAGCGACTGCTCGAGTGGCAGAGTGCGTCGCTCGTCGAACGGGGCATGGTCAACTCGCGCGGAGTGGTGTGGCGCTCCATGTGGCCGGCGGTAGCACTCACGGGAGTGGTGTTGCTGCTCCTCGCGAGACGGATCCTCCCGCTGGACCTGGCGGCCGGGGTTCCGCTCTGGCTCGTGACGCTTGCCGTGCTCCCCCTCGGCCTGGCGTGGCTGATCGCACCCGAAGTGGCGCATGCGCTCAGCCGGCCCGCGGTGGGGCGGGACGAGCGGCTGTCACCCGAGGTCCGCGCACGGGCGCTCCGCTACGCGCTCCTCCACTGGCGCTTCTTTGACCGGTTCGTGAGCGCGGAGACCCACTGGCTCGCGCCGGACAACTTCCAGACGGAGCCCGAGCCGGTGGTCGCGATGCGCACCTCGCCCACCAACGTCGGACTGCAGCTCCTGGCAACGATGAGTGCCCGGACACTCGGCTTCATCACGCTGGAGGATGCCGTCCGCCGGCTGGAGCTCGCCTTCGAGTCGCTCGCCGGCATGCGCCGCTTCCGGGGCCACTTCTACAACTGGTACGACCTCCACGACTTGAGCGTGCTCGAGCCGGCGTACATCTCCACGGTGGACAGCGGCAATTTCGCGGGACATCTCATCGCGCTCCGGCAGGCCTGCCTCACAGCTCAGGATGAACCGCTACTCAACGCCCGGCTCCGGCCGGCGCTCGACACGGCGGTCGCGCTGGCGGCGGCGCGGGTGCGCGCGCTCCCGGGCATGGCGGAGGTCCTCGGCGCGCTGCGCCTGGCCAAGAACGCCCTCGCTGCCTGGCGCCGGTCCGGAGACTCCGGCACGCTGCCCGCCGACATCGCTCCGCCGCTCGCGCGGGCGGGAGCGGCGCTCGCGGCGGCCGGCCTGGAGGAAGAGCAGCGGGCCCATGCCGGCGAGTGGATCGAATGGAGTCTCCGGCTGATCGCGGCCCATACGGCGTGCGCGGCCGCGGTCGGAGCGCGGCCGGGAGTGACCCTCCGGGAACGGGCCGCGGAGGGATCGGAGGAGGCGCTGCGCACCATCGCCCGGCTCGACGCGGTAGCGGAGCGCGCGTACCTGATCGCAATGGAAATGGATTTCCGCTTCCTGTACGATCCTGCCCGGAAACTACTCGCGATCGGCTTCCAGCAGTCCACCCATTCGCTCGACAACTCCTTCTACGACCTGCTCGCCTCCGAGTCCCGGCTCGCCAGCTTCGTCGCAGTCGCCAAGAATGATGTGCCGGCAGAGCACTGGTTCCACCTGGGCCGTTCGCTCACCTACGCGGCGGGAGCGCCCTCGCTGGTGTCGTGGAGCGGGAGCATGTTCGAGTATCTGATGCCGACGCTCGTCATGCGGGCGTTTCCGTTCACCCTGCTCGCCCAGACCTCCGAGGGGGCGCTGGTCCGGCAGCGCGCGTATGGGGCCACCCGGGACGTGCCGTGGGGCGTGAGCGAGAGCGCGTACAACGTCCGCGACCGGCACGAGACCTATCAGTACCGTCCGTTCGGCGTGCCGGACCTCGCCCTCAAGCGGGGACTCGGCAGGGAGCTGGTGGTGGCACCGTACGCCTCGATGCTGGCCGCGATGGTGGATCCGAGTGCGGCGCTCGAAAACCTCGAGACGCTCGAGGGACTCGGCGCGCTGGGGCCCTATGGTTTCCGCGATGCGCTCGACTACACCCGCCCCGATCCGGACCAGCGCTTCGCGCTGGTCCACGCCTACATGGCGCACCACCAGGGCATGGGGCTGGTGGCGCTGACGAACGTGCTCGACGGCCATGGCTGGCAGCGCCGCTTCCACGCCGATCCTGTGGTGCGTTCGGCGGAGCTGCTGCTGCACGAGCGGATCCCCCGCCGGCTGGTGCTGCAGGAGCCCCAGGACGACCGGGCCGAGGCGGCGCTCCCCGAGGAGGAAGAAGAGCAGTCGGCGGTGCGCCAGTTCGACACGCCGGACACCACCCATCCGCACGTCGCGCTGCTCGGCCATCTGCCCTATACGGTCATGGTGACCCACTGCGGCGCGGGCTACAGCCGCTACGAGTCGCTCGCCGTCACCCGCTGGCGCTCCGATGGCTGCCGGGACTCCACCGGACAGTTCTGCTACCTGAAGGATCTCGCGACCGGCAGGGCCTGGTCCGCGGGGCATCAGCCGGTCTGCGCGCCGGCGGACTGGCAGCACGCCTTCCTCGCCACCGACCAGGCCATCTTCCACCGCGCCGACGGCGACATCGAGACCAGGACCGAGATCGTGGTGCTGCCGGAGGATTCGGCCGAAGTCCGGCGGGTGACCGTGTTCAACAACAGCAACCGGGCCCGCGAGCTCGAACTCACGAGCTACGGCGAACTGGTCCTCGCCCCGCCCGACGCCGACCGGGCGCATCCCGCGTTCGGCAACCTGTTCATCGAGACCGAGTGGCATGCGTGGTGTGGCGCCATCACGGCCACGCGGCGGCCGCGCTCCTCGCAGGAGCAGCCGATCTGGTGCGTGCACGTCGTCGCGACGGGCCCGGAACTGTCCGGCCAGGTGACCTGCGAGACCGATCGGGCGCGCTTCGTGGGCCGGGGTCGGTCCACCAGGGATCCGGTCGCGCTGCAACGCGATGGGCCGCTCTCGATGACGACGGGCGCCGTACTCGATCCGATCTTCGCGCTGCGGGCGCGGGTGAGCCTCCCGCCGGGAAAATCGGCGTCGGTGGCGTTCACGACGCTGATCGCGACCAGCCGCGCCCGGGCATTCGAGCTGGCCGACCGCTACCGCGACCCGCATGCGGCCCAGCGCGCCCTGGACCTCGCTTCGACTTCCAGTCAGGCGGAGCTTCGGGAGCTCGGCCTGAGCCCCGCACTGGCGGCGGTATTCCAGGAGCTGGCCGGGCAGCTCTTCCACGGGAACCCGGCGATGCGCGCGCCGGTGGGCGAGCTCCGCCGCTCCAGCGGGTCACAGCCGCTGCTCTGGGCCAACGGCCTGTCGGGAGACTGGCCGATTCTGCTGGCCACGATCGACTCCCCCGATGGCCTCCCCACGCTCCGCGAGCTCCTCACCGCTCATCGGTACTGGCGCCGGCGCGGCATGACTGTCGACCTCGTCGTCCTCAACAGCCACCCGCCTGACTACCTGCAGGACCTCGTGGACCGGATCACCGGCGCGGTGTATGCGCTGGGGGACTCGGGCTCGGTGGACCGCTCCGGTGGTGTCTTCCTGCGGCGCCAGGACCTGCTCCCGCTGGACCAGCTCCGCATGCTTCGGGCGACGGCGCGGGTCCACATCCCCTGCGACGGCCGCCCCCTCGGCCGGATCCTGGCCAGCGCGTCTCCAACCGGGGAGCCACTGACCGAGGAGGGCGAGACACCGCTCTCCGAGGAATCGTGGCAGCCCGACCGGGTAGCCGGCGGCGTCGTGCGCGTCGTGCGCCGGCTCGGGGCGCGACTCCTCGCCCCCCTCACCGCCCTCGCCTCCGATCTGGTGGGCGAGGAGCCCCGGGGCGGTGGCTCGGCGTCGAGGGTGGTGCCTGACAACGGGTTCGGCGCGCTGACGCCGGAAGGGGACTACGAGCTCCGAGTGGCCGGGGACCGGGTACCGCCCGCACCGTGGGCCAATGTGATCGCCAATCCGCACGGCGGCTTCGTAATAACCGAGCGGGGCGGCGGATTCTCCTGGGCCGAGAACAGCTACTTCTACCGGCTCACCCCCTGGCACAACGATCCGGTGAGCGACCCGGTGAGCGAGGTGGTGTACCTGCAGGATGACGAAACCGGCGAGCTCTGGTCGGCGACACCGGGGCCGGTGCGGACGACGACCGAGTTCACCGTGCGCCACGCTCCGGGGAAATCCAGCTTCTACCAGCAGCATGGCGGAATCGCCAGCGAACTCAGCTTCGGAATGGCCGACGGTGCAGCGGTCAAGATCGGCCTGCTCCGGGTAACCAATACCGGGAAGCGGGTGCGGCGCCTCACCCTCACGACCTATGTCGAGTGGACCCTGGGGGCCCTCCGCGAGCATACCCAGCACCAGGTGAGGACGACCTACGACCCGGCACAGCAGGCCTATTTCGCCCGGAACACCTTCGATCCCCAGTTCGCCGGATGGACCGCGTTCCATGCGATCTCGGAACCGGTCCTTCACCATACCGGGAGCCGGCGCGAGTTTCTGGGACGGAACGGTACCAGCGCGAGTCCCGCCGCCCTCAAGCCCGGCGGCCACCTGCAGGGCACCACGGGGGCAGGTACCGATCCCTGCGCCGCCCTGCAGGCGGAGCTGGAGCTCGACCCCGGCGAAGTCCGCGAAGTCGCGATTCTGCTGGGCGCCGCCGACGGCGAGCCGGGCGCCCGGGCCGCCATGACGGCGCACCGCAAGGTGACCCAGGCCCGCGCGGCGCTCGAGACGAGCGTCGCCGCGTGGGAGCGGCGGCTGTCGGTGATCCGGGTCCACACCCCGGAGCCGACCTTCGACGCCATGCTCAACCGCTGGACCCTCTACCAGGCGCTGGCCTGCCGGATGTGGGCTCGCTCGGCGCTGTACCAGAGCAGCGGGGCCTACGGTTTCCGTGATCAGTTGCAGGACGTGATGGCACTGGTGTACGCCGAGCCGGCGCTGGCGCGGGCGCATCTGCTGCGCGCGGCGGCGCGACAGTTCACCGAAGGGGACGTGCAGCACTGGTGGCATCCGCAGAGCGGGCGCGGGGTGCGCACCCGTTTCTCCGACGACCTCGCCTGGCTCCCCTACGTGGTCGACCACTACGTCCGGGCCACCGGGGACCGCTCGGTGCTCGACGAGCAGGTACCCTTCCTCCGGATGCGCGCCCTGGAGCCGGAGGAGCACGAGCTCTATGACCTGCCCGAGATCACCGAGGAACGGGCCAGCCTGTACGAGCACGGCCTGCGCGCCCTCCGGCGGGCCTGTACCACTGGCGCGCACGGCCTGCCGCTGATGGGCATCGGTGACTGGAACGACGGGATGAGCCGGGTCGGCGTCGAGGGGCGGGGAGAGAGCGTGTGGCTCGCATGGTTCCTCGCCACCGCGCTGCGCAGCTTCGCCGCCCATGCCGAGTCGAGGGGTGATGAGGCGATTGCGACGGAGTTCCGCCGCCAGGCAGTAGCCTACGTCGCCGCAGTAGAAGTGCATGGCTGGGACGGCGAGTGGTATCGCCGGGCCTATTACGACGACGGCACCCCGCTCGGTTCGGCGGCGAACGTGGAGTGCCGCATCGATTCGATCGCGCAGAGCTGGAGCGTCCTTTCGGGGGCCGGGCATCCGGAGCGCCAGGCGCAGGCACTGGCCTCGCTCGAGCGGAACCTGGTGGACGAACCCAACCGGCTGCTCCTCCTGCTCACCCCTCCATTCGACAAGACCACCCAGGACCCCGGGTACATCAAGGGCTACGTCCCCGGGGTCCGCGAGAATGGAGCGCAATACACCCACGCCGCGCTCTGGGCGGTGCTCGCCACGGCGCTCCGGGGCAACGGCGAACGGGCCTTCGAGCTGTTCCAGATGCTCAACCCGCTGACCCATGCGAGGACCGCGGCCGAGGTGGCGACCTACCGGGTAGAACCCTATGTGGTGGCGGCCGATGTCTACAGCGCGGTGGGGCAGGTCGGACGGGGAGGCTGGACCTGGTATACCGGGTCGGCAAGCTGGATGTATCGCGTAGGCCTCGAGGGCCTTCTCGGTCTGTGCAAGCGGGGTGACCGACTCTTCATCGAGCCCCGCGTGCCACCGAGCTGGACGGAGTATTCCATCGAGTTCCGCCATGGCCGGAGCCTCTACGTCATCTCGATCCGGAATGAACTCGGGACGGCGTGGGGCACGACCAGGGTGACGGCGGATGGTGAGGTCCTCGCCGACGGCGGCATCCCGCTGGTCGATGACGGGAAACAGCATCTGGTGGAGGTGCGGGCGGTCTAGCGTGAACGACGGCGTGCCGGAAGCCGCTATCCGGGACATGCCGGGACATAGGTAGCTGCTGTCTTCAGAATGCCTTCAAGCTCCCTTCAACTCGGCGGGTGAAGCTTCGAACCGGGCCCGTTCGGGCCTTCGCGGCACGACCGGATGCGCCGTACCGCGCACCACGCACATCCGACGCACCGAGGGCAGCCATGTCACTCCAGAAGCTGAGAGCATTCCTCGACGAGCAGCAGGTCAAGTACGTCACCATCAGCCATTCACCCGCCTACACCGCCCAGGAGATCGCCGCCGCGGCGCACATCCCGGGAAAGGAGATGGCGAAGACGGTGATGGCCAAGATCGACGGCGAGATGGCGATGGTCGTCCTGCCGGCCTCGATGAAGGTGGACTTCGGCCGCCTGCTCGATGCCACCGGGGCGCAGGAGGTCGAGCTGGCCCGCGAGCGGGAGTTCAAGGATCTCTTCCCGGGCTGTGACCTCGGCACCATGCCACCCTTCGGCAACCTCTTCGGCCTCCGGACCTTCGTGGCAGAGGAACTGACCGAGGACGAGGAGATCGCCTTCAACGCCGGCTCGACCACCGAGGTGATCAAGCTCGCCTACCAGGATTACGCCAGGCTGGTGCGGCCGCGGGTGCTGCCGTTCCGGATTACGGTGTAGCGGGCCGACATGGGTCGGTAAGACGGGGCGGGCCCGCCGGTCTGCCCCGTCGCGGGTCCCTTCGGCGGACCGCACGACGCGAGTCCGGATCCCGGCCATCGCCCGCGCCCGTCTCTGTCCCTCCAACGAGCGATTGCCGCGCCGCCGACACCCCATCCATTCTCCGGGCACTGGACTCCGGTGACGCTGGCACGGGCCGCCCGGAGCTGGTGGCGCTTCGAGCACGAGGCGCGCGAACCTGCTGGAATGGAGGCGGCACTCATGACACCGCGTGGAATCTTCACTTCGGGGGCTCTGCTCCTGCTGTTCGGGATCGCAGCGCAGGCATCGGCCCAGGTCAGCAAGCCCGACCACGACGACAAGCCCAAGAAGGAAGCCCCGAAGAACCGGCCCGGTGGCCTGCAGTCCCGGGATCGGGATTCCGATCGCGGCGAGCGAGTGGACCAGGGCCACCAGCGGGAGATGTGGCAGGCGCACCGCGCCCGACGCTGGAATGACGAGCACCGCACCTGGGGGCAGCGCGGCGGATACAAGGGTTTCCACATCCCCGAGACCCGCTTTCATCGCGCCTTCGGCCGCGATCACCGGTTCCGCCTCTATGATCGTCCGATGATGATCGTGGGCGGCCATCCAGGCTTCCAGTACGAGGGCTACTGGTTCAGCCTGGTGGATCCGTGGCCGGAACAGTGGTCGGACAACTGGTACGAGACTGACGACGCGTACGTCGACTACGAAGGTGATGGGTACTATCTCTACAACGTCAGGCATCCCGGGGTCCGCCTCGCGCTGAATGTCCACGAGCACTAGCAGACCACGGGGGGCGGGGAGTTATCTTCCGATCATACATCCACCGGGAGCGCCGCGGATATGATGAAGGAATTCAGGGAATTCATAATGCGAGGGAACGTGATGGACCTCGCCGTTGGCGTGATCATCGGCGCCGCGTTCGGCGCGATCGTGAACTCGCTCGTGAACGACGTAATCATGCCCCCGATCGGCCTGGCACTGGGGAACGTCGACTTCTCGAACATGTTCTTCGTCATGAAGGAGGGGGCCAAGGCCCCGGCGCCATATCCCACGATGGCTGAGGCCCAGGCAGCGGGTGCGGTCACTCTGAACTACGGCGCCTTCTTCACCCATGTCGTGAGCTTCCTGATTCTCGCCTTCGTCGTCTTCATGATGGTACGGGCCGTCAATCGCATGAAGCCGGCCCCGCCGGTGGCGCCCACCATGAAGGACTGCCCGTACTGCCTGACCCCGATCCCGCTCAAGGCCACCCGCTGCGGCCACTGCACGTCGGAGGTCAAGGCCGCGTAGCGGGTCGGGTGCACGCTCCGGTCGTGGCAGGCGCCCCCTCCCTGGCATGGTGCCTGATGGGAGGGGGTCAAACGAATCAGAGGAACACCATGCGAGGCAGTCTTGCGCTGTTGGCCGGGCTATTCCTGCTGGGCGGCGCCACCCGAGGCGAGATCTACGGCACCCTCCGGATGGCCAAGCAGCCGCTGGCGGGGGTGCCGATCACGATCGCCTCGGCGGCCGCCACGGTCGTGGACACCACCGACAAGTTCGGGGCTTACCGGCTGTTCGTGAAGGAGTCTGGCAAGGTCACGCTCACCGTGCGCTACAAGGACCAATCGCCGACCCTGACCATCAACTCAGGCGGCGATCCGGTGCGATACCGGCTGGTGCTCGAGGAGGCGAACGGAAAGTACACCCTGCACAGCGAGTGACGATGAGCGAGGCCCAGAAGGACCTGTGGGACAAGGCCAAGATCGTCCTCGAGCCGGTCGGCGGTCTGCTGACGGCGATCGCCGTGGTGTGGATCGGATTCCTGACCAATCGGCACCTCACGGCGAGGCAGGATGCCGACGCGAAGGAACGGCTCTATTCGGAATTGATCAGCCGACGGGAGGACTCGGAGAGCGCGCTCAGGAAGGACATGTTCGCGTCCATCATCACCTCCTTCCTCACCAAGCGCGACGCGCACGCCGCGAGCTCCAAGGAGGAGATCGAAGGCAAGGTGCTCAACCTCGAGCTCCTGTCCTACAACTTTCACGAGTCGCTCAACCTCACCCCGCTGTTCCTGCACCTGGTCCGGGCGGTCTCCGAGGCCCCGATCGGCAGCGCGGAGCGGATGCAGTTTCTCGACCGGCTGAAGCGCATGGCGGCGGAGATCAATCGCCGGGAGGGTGACCTGCTCGAATCCGCCGGCGACTCGCGGGAATGGGACGTCGACCTCGATAGCGTGCCCAGGACCGAGGGACCGAGTCTCCGGCTCGATGACGCGACCCTCACGGTCGAAGGCAGCACCAGAGTGTTCCGACTGTCAGCGGTAGCGGCAGATACCGTGAGACAGGAACTCAAGCTCCGGCTGGAAGTGATCGATCCGGACACGACCGGCGACCGGAAACCGGAACAGGCCACCTTCAGCGTGGGATTCTTCGACTTCCCGATGGTGGACAACACCCGTCTGTCACGCGATCAGCGGGCCGCCGTCGTGCTGCAGCAGTTCGACGCCTCTCACGCCCGGATCCGCCTGCTGTTCTTCCCCGGTTCACGCGCAAGCCTCCGCGAACGCCCCTACTACGAGGAAATCCTCGAGAGCCTCAAGCGGCAGACGCCGGCCTCGTAGCAGGACGAGTCCCAAGGACAGCAGCCGAAGACTCATTCAGCCACAGTCTGGATATCCACCCTCGACGGGCTCGCCGGCGTGCGCCAGATGCGGTGGGTCGCTGCCCGGTAGTCGGAGGCCTTGGCATCGAAGATGTTGGGCACCCAGGTCTGCGGGTTGCGGTCGATGAGCGGGAACCAGGTACTCTGCACCTGCACCATGATCTTGTGGCCCTTCTGGAACCGGTAGCTCTGGGTGTGGAGATCGACCGTGAACGGGGTGACCACATTCGGGACCAGCGGCACCGGCTGCTCGAACGACTTGCGGAACCGCCCGCGGAAGACGTCGTTCGCCACCATCAGCTCGTAGCCGCCGAGCTTGAAGTCGGAGGGATAGTCCTCGGGGTAGACGTCGATCAGCTTCACGACCCAGTCGGCGTCACGCCCGGTGGTGCTGGCGAAGAGCCGGGCGGTGATCTCGCCGGCGAGAACCACGTCCTCGGTGAGGGTCTCCGTCTCCCAGCTCACCACGTCCGGCCGCTGCTGCACGAAGCGCTGGTCCTCGAGCAGCCAGGTGTACCACCCGGAGCCCTTCGGGTAGTAGGTCGGCTCGATCGGACGGGGCCGATAGGGCACCGGGTGGGCGGGGTCGCTCAAATAGCTGTCGAAGGAGCCGGGCTCGGCCTCGGCCGGCGGAGTGAACGACAGCCGGCCGCCGGCGTGGAAGTACAACGACTTCGTCACCGCGTTCCTCGGCGGCCACGAGTCGAAGGTGCGCCAGGTGTTGCTCCCCGCCTCGAAGACCGTCGCCTCCGGCTCGGTGAGCGACCCCTTGTCCTTGAGGTACCAGGCGAAGAACGGCGCTTCGATCTTCGTCCGGTAGTACTCGCCGGTCGGTGAGCCGAAGTCGATCCTGCCGAGCTTCTGCCCCGGCCCGAAGCTCCACCCACCGTGTCGCCAGGGACCGACGACGAGGAAATTGAGGTTCCGGGTGTCGTGCTTCTCCAGCTCCCGGTAGATGGTGACCGGCCCGTAGAAGTCCTCCTGATCCCACCAGCCGGCGACGTTGAGCGTCGGCACCGTGACTCGCGTGAGATAGGGCCGCATCGCCTGCCGCTGCCAGAAGGCATCGTAGTTCGGGTGAGTGGCGAAGTCGGTCCAGCTCGGCAGATGCCTCTCCTTGAGCACCGATTTCTGGATGTTGGAGAGCGGGCCGACGTCGAGGTACCACTCGTAGGTATCGTAGCGGCCGAACTCGAAGTCGGAGTTCTCGCGCGTGGCCTCGGTCAGCCAGGCATATTCGAAGCCGTAGCTGAGCCGGAAGGCGCCGTTGTGGTGGAAGTCGTCGCCGATGAACATGTCGGCCGGCGAGGCCTGCGGGCTCACCGCGCGGAGCGCGGGATGGCCGCCGAGCATCGCCCATCGCCGCGGTCCAGCCGTCGTAGCTCACCCCCAGCATTCCCACCCGCCCGTTGTTCCGAGGGATGTTCGCCAGCATCCAGTCGATCGAATCGTTGGTGTCGGTGCTCTCGTCGGCCTCATCGGCCGGCGCATTCGCCGCCTTGGGGGGCCGCTGCATGACGAAGGTCCCCTGGCTCCGGAAGCGGCCGCGGATATCCTGGAAGACGAAGATGTAGCCCTCGTCCGCCAGCGGCTTCGAGGCCTTCACGATTTCGGGCGCTGCCGACACGCCGTAGGGGGTCCGCTGGAAGAGGATGGGCAGCGGCTCGGTGACACCCTTCGGCCGCAGGATCTCCACGTGCAGGGTCACGCCGTCCCGCATCGGGATGTCGGCGGAGGTCTGCTCATAGGCGGAGGAATCCGATGGAGCGGGCTGCTGCGTCGCGAGTGGGGAGGCGCTCGCGGCGAGGAGTACCAGGCCCAGGTACCAGCGGGACGGGGGGAGCATCGGTTGCATGGCGTCAGCCCTTCCGGCGGCTCGAGGTGTTCGCATCCTTGCCCCACACTACGGCCGCGCCGCGAAAGGGCAAGATGAGGCGCCTCCCCTCGCGTCTCACCCCGCCCCGCCGCGGTTCGAGGTAGATGTCGGGTGGCACGGCCAATCCGCAATCTCCAATCATCCCATCGAGCGATAGCCGGGCCGCGGCGCGGGGGGTACGGTTCAGCGTCCAGCGATCTCTCGGATGCATGCCGGCGATGCTGCCTGCTCCGAAGATCGGATTGTACTCCCCGGGAGAGTAGCCATGAAGAAGCCTCGTAGCACCACCAGACGCGGACGCGACGCACGCCCCGCCGAGCCGCTCGAGCACGCCGACGGCTGGACGGACCGCCCGGAGACGCCCGCACTCGAGGGACGCGAGCCGCTTCCTCAGGAACTCACCGGACGCGCCAGCGGAACGGATGACAGCCTGGTCGCGCTGTTCGACAGCTCCTCCCCGGAACACCTGACCGACGGATTCCGCGGAGGCACTCAGGACGTCCCGGGCGACACGGACAGCGGCAGCCCTCCCCACCCCGTGGAGCCGGAGGGGACCCGGGACTGAGGCAGCGCCGGGAAATGTCGCCGGGCCGCAGTTGTCGTTTCCATGTTTCAGGAGGGCTCGAGCCATGCTCGACAAGGTCAAGACACTCAAGGGCTACACCTTCAAGGGCCGCGATGGCGAAATTGGCAGCGTCTCGGACCTCTACTTCGATGACCACTTCTGGGCGATCCGCTATCTGGTCGCGGACACCGGGACCTGGCTCAAGGACCGTAGCGTCCTGATCTCACCGTACGCCGTCGAGGCGGTGGACCGCGAGGCACGTCAGATCGTCACGACGCTGACACGGAAGCAGATCGAGGACAGCCCGTCCTGGGACAGCGACAAACCGGTCTCGCGGCAGTATGAGGAGAGCTACCACGGGTACTACGGCTGGCCATCGTACTGGGGTGGTCCCTACATGTGGGGCACCTATCCCTCAATTGCGCGCGACCCCGAGTACTGGAAGGGGAAGGGAACCGAAGAGAAGACCTGGGACCCGCACCTGCGCAGCATCAAGGCAGTCACCGGCTACCACGTCATGGCGCCTGACGGCGATGTGGGGCACGTCAGCGACTTCGTCATCGACAACGAGAGCTGGGCAATCCGCTACCTGGTCGTCGACACCAAGAACTGGTGGCCCGGCAGGAAGGTGCTGGTATCGGTGGACTGGATCGAGCGGGTCAGCTGGGAGGAGTCGACCGTCTTCGTCGCGGCCACCCGCGAGTCGATCAGGCAGGCCCCGGAATACGCCGACGAGGCGCTGCTGTCGCGGGACTACGAGTCCCGCCTGCATGGCCACTACGATCGTTCGGGATACTGGTTGGCCGAACGGTCCGTAGCGAAGCACGGGGGTTGAGGGCAGCCTCGAACACCTCGAATTGAGGGGACCTTACGATGCACCCCGGGCGGGATAGGTTATAGAAGGGGTCACCGCTCTGCCATCGAGACGGCGGGTGACGGCTCCGGCGCCGATTCAGCCCTGGCGCTCAACGGCCCGCATCGCGGGAGCGTCATGCCTGAGTCGTTTCAGGACCTGAAGGCCGCCCTCGCCTCCCGCTACCGCCTCGACCGAGAGCTCGGCCAGGGCGGCATGGCCACCGTCTATCTCGCCTACGACCTCCGCAACAACCGCCCGGTGGCCCTCAAGGTACTGCGCCCGGAGCTGGCCGCGATTCTCGGCGCCGAGCGGTTCCTCAAGGAGATCGAGACCACCGCGAACCTGCAGCACCCGCACCTGCTGCCGCTCTTCGATTCGGGGACCTTCGCCGAGCGAGAGGGCGGACCGGAGGTCCGCCCCTACTACGTGATGCCGTACGTGGAAGGGGAGAGCCTGCGGGCTCGGCTCTCCCGGCAGAAGCAGCTTCCGGTTCCGGAGGCGGTGCGGATCGCGAGCGAGGTAGCCAGCGCGCTCGACTACGCCCACCGCCGCGGGGTACTCCATCGCGACATCAAGCCCGACAACATCCTGCTCCACGACGGGCAAGCGCTGGTGGCGGACTTCGGCATCGCACTCGCGATGCGGAACGCCGGCGGAACCCGCCTCACCGAGACCGGCCTGAGTCTCGGCACTCCGCAGTACATGAGCCCGGAGCAGGCGACGGCGGAGCGCGAGCTGGATGCGCGCACCGACGTCTACGCCCTCGGCGCGGTGACTTACGAGATGCTCACCGGGGAGCCGCCATTCACGGGGACCTCCACCCAGGCGATCATCGCCAAGCTGATGACCGAGACACCGCGGCCGCTGTCGGTGCTGCGGAAGGCGGTGCCACCCGCTGTCGAAACTGCGGTGCTGACCGCGCTCGAGAAGCTGCCGGCCGACCGGTGGGCGAGCGCGGCGGAGTTCGCGGAGGCGCTCAAGGGGAACGGCCGACCCGTGAACCGGAGCGACACGACCGCCCCAGGTCTCTCGTTCCCTCGCCTGTCGGTCGGGTCGCGGGTGAAGGCCGCCCTCGTGGTCCTGAGCCTCGCCGCTGCCACGCTGGCACTCAGACGCTACTTCGACGGGAGCCACTCGGGTGCGCCGAAGACCATCCCGACCCGCGTCATGATCCCGCTCGGCCAGGAGCTGCTGCTCGCCCAGGATGGACTGCCGTTCGACATCTCCGCGGACGGATCGGAGATCGTCTACTCCGGGGACTCCGCGGGAATCTCGCAGCTCTACCTGCGGCCGCTGGGCAGCTTCGAGGGGCGGGCGATTCCCGGCACGGAGGGAGCGGGCCAGCCCTTCCTCTCGCCGGATGGGAAGTGGATCGGCTTCTTCGGGGATGGGAAGCTCAAGAAGGTGTCGCGGGATGGCGGGGCGCCGATCGCGCTCGCCGATGCCCCCGATGGCTGGAATGGGGCGAGCTGGGGAAGCGACGGGACAATTCTCTACGCCCTCAAGGGCCTCGCGCTGTACCGGGTCTCCGAGAATGGAGGCCGACCGACCGCGATCCCGATCGTGGCGGGCCCCACCACCTCCTCCGCGGATAGCGGCGCCCCGTCGCGTCCGGTGACGTTCGTGCGCTGGCCAAGCCTGCTTCCGGACGGCAAGCACGCGCTGGTGACGACGAACACCGGGACGATCGGGGTGGTCACGCTGGCCACCGGAGAGCTGCGCCTGCTTCGCCCCGGGAGCAAGGCCAGGTACCTCCCGACCGGGCACCTCCTCTATGACGAGGAAGAGGGCAGGATCCGGGTGGTGCCCTTCGATCTCGGTCGGATGGAGGTGACCGGTGGGCCGCTTCCGGCCTTCGAGGCTTTCCGGGGGCCGGGGGGCGGGGCGGCGCAGTTCGCCGTCTCGCAGACCGGCACGCTGGTGTACGTCGCCGGCGGCTTCAACCGGTCGCTGGTGCTCGTCGACCGCAATGGGCACGAGTCGCCGGTCGCCGCGCCGTCCCGCGGCTATCGCTTCCCGCAGTTCTCGCCGGACGGCGAGCGAGTGAGCGTGACGATCGATCCCCGGCCGTCGAACATCTGGGTGGTGGACCTGCGCCGAGGCCAGTCGCTGCGACTCACGCTGGACAAGCACAATATCAAGGCGGTGTGGTCTCCCGACGGGGAGCGGCTCGCCTTCACGAACGGCGACGGGGTCCAATGGGTGCGGTGGCAGAGCGGGGATCCGCCGCAGTCGGTGCTGGCCAGGGCGGACAGCCGCCCCTACGGCATGTACCCGACGTCCTGGGCCCGCGACGGCCGGATCGTGACACAGCTCGAGGACGGAACCAAGCGCGACGTCTTCTCGGTCGGCATCGGTGATAGCGCGCCCACACCGCTGGTTGCTACAGCCGCCGTGGAGGCGCAGGGCAGAGTCTCTCCCGACGGACGGTGGCTCTGCTTCCGCTCCAACCAGAGCGGGTCCGACGAGGTATACGTCCGCCAGTATCCGGCCGGCGCGACCAACTCGCTGGTGTCCACCAGCGGAGGAGCAGACCCGCGCTGGTCCGCGGACGGGAAGGAGCTGTACTACCGGGAGGGCAGCCGCATCATGGCGGTGCCGATCCGCACCAGCCCGACCTTCGAGGTGATGGGCAAGCCGCGGGTGCTCTTCAGTGGCGGGTACGATTTCTCCCAGCAGGACAACTGGGACGCGGGGCCCGATGGGCGGTTCATCATGGTCCGGGCCGATCCGGCGTCCCGGGGCCAGTTCCTGGTGGTGTTGAACTGGTTCGAGGAGCTCAAGCGGGCCGAGAAGAGGCCATAGCCCTAGCAAGTCGGTGCGGGGCACCCCATCTTCGAGCATCATCTCACCAAAGCCAAGCTTGTCCGACCTCCTCGATCAGCTTCAGAACACTCTCGCTGGCCGGTACCGACTCGACCGGCAACTCGGCCGGGGAGGCATGGCAACCGTCTTTCTGGCGCAGGACCTCAAGCACGACCGCCCCGTCGCGCTCAAGGTGCTGCACCCGGAGCTTGCAGCCGCGCTTGGACCCGAGCGCTTCCTGCGGGAGATCCGGATCGCCGCGCAGCTCCAGCACCCCCACATCCTCACGCTGATCGACTCGGGGACTCTGCCCGCCCCTGAAGGCCCAGGCGGGCATGCTGGCCCGCCCTACTATGCGATGCCGTATGTGGAGGGGGAGAGTCTCCGGGACCGGCTGACCCGCGAGGGGCGGCTCTCTCCCGGCGAGACTGTGCGGATCCTGCAGGACGTACTTGATGCGCTGGCGTACGCCCATCGCCACGGGATCGTGCACCGGGACATCAAGCCGGAGAACATCATGCTCTCCGGCCGGCACGCGCTGGTGGTGGACTTCGGCGTTGCCAAGGCGGCCAGCGACGCCGCCGGGGGCCCGGCGGCGGGGACGGTGCTCACGACCCTTGGCCTCGCGATCGGGACCCCCGCCTACATGGCGCCGGAACAGGCCGCCGGCCAGTCGACGGTGGACGGGAGGACCGATCTCTACGCCGTGGGCGTACTCGGCTACGAGATGCTGAGTGGCCAGCCCCCCTTCACCGGTGGCACCGCGCAGGTCATCATCGCAGCGCACATCAGCCGGCCGCCGGCCACGCTCGGGTCGCTCCGCCCGGAGCTGCCGGCGCCACTCGGAGCCGCGATCATGCGCTGCCTGGAGAAGGACCCGGCGGACCGCTGGCAGTCGGCGGAGGAGCTGCTCCGCGAACTGGAATCGTTCAGCACGCCGGGCGGGGGGATCAGCGCCACGGCCCCTGCGGCGACTGCCGGTGCCGGCTGGGGCGGGCGGCGGGGGATGATCGTCGCGGCCGCGTCCGTTGTACTCGTCGGTGCCTGGCTCTGGATGGGACCGCTGGCCCGCGCGCGCGATCGCGCCTGGGCCCGCGATGTGGCGATCCCGCGGCTGCTGACCCTCGCAGAGTCGGCTGACTGGGAGGATGCCTACGCGCTGGCGAAGTCGGTGGACCGCCGGGTCCCGGGCGACTCGCTCTTCAATGCCCTGCTGCCCAAGTTCGCGCAGCGGTACCAGATCCACACGGCGCCAGCGGGGGCCGAGGTGTGGCGGAAGGCGTACGACGCACCCGACTCGGCGTGGGAGCTCCTCGGCCGCACGCCACTCGACAGCGTGCTCGTGACGCTGAGCGGCCCCGGAGGACTCTTTCTGGATGCGAATCGGATCCGCATTCAGGCACCGGGATATCGGACGCTCGAGCTGGTCGGCCTGCCGTTCGCGGATTCGGTGATCACACTCGATCGGGATGGCACGATCCCCCCGGAGATGGTTCGGGTTGCCGGCGGTACCCTCACGGTGCCATACCCGGGGTATGAGTCGCTGGAGCCCCTCCACCTCCAGGACTATCTGATGGACCGCTTCGAAGTCACCAATCGCGACTACAAACAGTTCGTCGACAGCGGCGGGTATCGGCGCCAGGAGTTCTGGACCGGGCCCGTCGAGAAGGACGGACGCAGCATTCCGTGGCCGCAGGCGATGGCGCTCATGACCGATCGCACCGGGCGGACCGGGCCCGCCACCTGGGAAGCCGGCGAGTACCCCAGCGGCAGGGAGAACGATCCGGTGGGCGGGGTGAGCTGGTACGAGGCGATGGCCTACGCACGCTTTGCGGGGAAGTCGCTGCCCACGGTGATCCACTGGGGTCGCGCGGCCAGCGTGCGGAACAGCTCGTGGATCGTGCCCGCGAGCAACTTCGCCGGCCAGGGTGCGCTGCCTGTCGGCAGCACCCGGGGCATCAGCGCCTTCGGGACGTTCGACATGGCCGGCAACGTGCGCGAATGGTGCCTGAATGCGACCGGGACCGATCGCTTCATCCTGGGTGGCGGGTGGGACGATCCGCCGTATCGGTTCAACGATTCCTATGCGCAGGCCCCCTTCGACCGCTCGCCACTCAACGGCATCAGGCTGGTGCGCTATCCGGCGTCGGATACCGAATCTGGCCCGGGCCGCCGCCCCCCTGACCCGGAAGTTGCGCGACTTCCTGCGCGTGAAGCCGGTGAGCGATGCAGTCTTCGCCGCGTATCGGCAGATGTACGAGTACGATCGGAAGCCGGTGAATGCGCGGGTCCTGGAGACGGTCGATGAGGGGGAGTGGACCAGAGAGCTGGTTCGGATGGACGCCGCGTATGCAGGAGACAGCCTGCTGGTGTATCTCTACCTCCCCAAGCGAGGAGCGCGTCCGGTTCCTGCGGTCGTGTTCTTTCCGCCGGGCAGCGCGGTCGCCCGTCTCTCCCTGTCGAGCGCGGAGAGCAGAAACTTCGACTTCCTGATCAAGAGCGGCCGGGCGGTGCTGTATCCGGTGTACAAGGGCACCTATCAGCGGAAGGACTCGCTGCAGAACGACAACCCGGATTCGACCAGCTTCTACCGCGACCACGTGGTGATGTGGGGGAAGGATCTCCGCCGGGCGATCGATTACCTGGAGACCAGGCCGGAGGTGACGACGGCGCGGCTGGCGTATTACGGGATCAGTTGGGGCGGTGAGCTGGGCGGGCTGATGCCGGCTATCGAGCCGCGGATCACGGTCAGCGTGCTGCAGGTCGCAGGTCTGGGCTTTTCGCCGGTTCGGCCCGAGGTAGATCCCGTGAACTACCTGCCCCGGATCAGGATCCCCACCATCATGATCAATGGCCGCTACGACTTCTACTTCCCGATCGCGATTTCGCAGATTCCGATGTTCAAGCTGCTGGGGACACCGCCGGACCAGAAGCGGCATGTAATCGAGGATGGGAGCCACTTCGTCCCCCGGATCCGGCTGATGCAGGAGGCGCTCGCCTGGCTGGACAAGTACCAGCCGGTGGTACCGTAGGACGACCAGCCGGCGGACCCTGCAGTGCCGAGTGCGGTCGACCAGCGTCCACACTTCTGAGCTCGCCGCTCCAGCATTCGGACACTAGACGGAAGATGCTGCTGCCTGGACTGTTATCCCCGCTAGCGAAGATCCGTGTGTTACTACGCCCGGCGTTCGCGCAAGAGCCCGGTCATAAGGCGACGGGCCATGAACGGCCCTTCGATCCGGCTTCGCGATTTCCTCAGATGGGGCCGACTAGCCTGACCTATCCCAGTCGCTTCCCCCGAGCCCGTGCCTCCCATGCATCCGACACCGAAGACGATGGGCCAGCAGTTCGGCCGCCGCAGCTGGGCCGAGCCGTGGAAGATCAAGATGGTCGAGCCGCTCTATCAGGGCACCGCGGAGCAGCGGGTAAGCGCCCTGAATGCGGCCGACTACAACACCTTTCTTCTCCGCTCGGCCGACGTGTACATCGACCTGTTGACCGACAGCGGCACCGGCGCCATGAGTGACCGCCAGTGGGCGGGAATGATGCTGGGCGACGAGGCCTATGCCGGAAGCCGGAACTACTATAGGCTCGAGCAGGCGATCCGCAGCCACTACGGCTATGCTCACATCCTGCCGACCCATCAGGGCCGCGGCGCGGAGCATCTCCTCAGCCGGTGCGCGATCACCCCGGGCCAGTTCGTGCCCGGCAACATGTATTTCACCACCACCCGACTCCATCAGGAGCTGGCCGGCGGGACCTTCGTGGATGTCATCATCGATGCCGCGCACGACACGGCCAGCCGGCATCCCTTCAAGGGCAACGTGGATCTCGACAAGCTGGAGGCGCTCATCGTCCGGGAGGGAGCGGATCGGATCGCCTACGTCAGTCTGGCCGGCACGGTGAACATGGCCGGCGGGCAGCCGGTGTCGATGGAGAATGCGAAGGCACTCCGGGCGCTCTGCGACCGCCACGGGATCCGGATCTTCCTCGACGCCACCCGGATGGCGGAGAACGCCTTCTTCATCCAGCAGCGCGAGCCGGGATATGCCGACACCCCAATCGCCCGGATCGTGCGGGAGTTCTGCGCCTGCACCGACGGCGCGTGGATGAGCGGCAAGAAGGACAACCTCGTCAACATCGGCGGCTGGCTCGCGGTGAACGACTGGCCTCTCTATGAGGAGCTGCGAAATCTGATCGTGGTCTACGAGGGGCTGCACACCTACGGCGGCATGGCTGGGCGGGACATGGAAGCGATGGCGATCGGGATCGAGGAGTGCATGCAGGATGACCACATCCGGTCCCGGGTGGGACAGGTGCATTACCTCGGCGAGCTGCTCACCGACTGGGAGATCCCGATCGTCCAGCCGGTCGGGGGCCATGCCGTCTTCCTGGACGCGCGGGCCTTCTACCCGCACATCCCGCAGCAAGAGTTCCCGGCCCAGACCCTGGCGGCGGAACTGTACCTGGATTCGGGAATCCGGGCGATGGAGCGGGGGATCGTGAGCGCGGGACGGAACCCGGAGACCGGAGACCACTACTACCCGAAGCTCGAGCTGACTCGGCTCACCATTCCCCGCCGGGTGTACACCCAGGCACACATGGATGTCGTGGCGGAGTCGGTGAAGACGATCTTTGACCGGCGGGCCGACACCCGGGGGCTTCGGCTGACCTACGAGCCCCGCTATCTCCGGTTCTTCCAGGCGAAGTTCGAGCGGCTCTGAGCGGAGCGATCCACGGGCCAGAGTCGGTTGACTGATGGACAACGGCTCAGCCGGCGTCCAGAGTCGCACCGCTCTCGACCGGAAGGCCCGCCTTTCGCCAGGCGTCCATGCCGCCGATCCCGTTGCAGACCTTGAATCCGGCACCCTGCAGCAGGCTTGCGGCGATGCTGCTGCGATAACCACTGGCGCACACCACCACCCACTCAGCTTCGTCGTCGAGCTCCCCGAGCCGCGCCGGCAGCTCGGCCAGGGGAATGTGGGTCGCTTCCTTGAGATGAAAGTCGTTCCACTCCCGGGTGCGGCGAACATCGAGCACCCGCCGACCCTCCGCAGTCCAGGCTTCGAGCGGCAGCCGAGTCATCCCCCTGGTGGGGAGTCGCTCCGCCTGCCAGCGCGCCGAGTCGGCGGCGAGCAGGCCAATTACGCTCTCATACCCCACCCGCGCCAGGCGCACCACGGCTTCCTCGGCCCGATCGGGCTCCGCGACGATGAGCAGCGGCTGATCCGGTGGAACCACCGTGCCCACCCAGGAGGCGTACTGTCCGTCGAGGCTCACATGAAGCGCGCTGGCCGGGTGGCATGCGGCGAAGGCCTCGCTCGACCGGGTGTCGAGGAAGATCGCGCCGATCATGACGGAGGCGGCTGCCTCGGTCGGCGACCACCACGGCGGCATCGGCCGGTCGGCATCGAGCGAGGGTCCGGCCTTGTTGAGGTCGCGGGAATGGAGGTAGTAGCGCGGAGTCTCGGGAACGTCGCGGGTGACGTCGGCGATGAAGGCCGTGCGGCTCCTGGGCTGGAGGGCGGAGTTCATGGCGCGCTCCCGGCCGATGGTGCTCCAGGTGTCCTTGCCCATGTTCCGGCCGCAGAGGGAGCCGGCGCCGTGGGCCGGGTAGACCCGGGTGTCGTCGGGGAGCACGAGCAGCTTCTGGAAGAGGCTGTCGTACATCAGGCCGGCGAGTTCCACCACCGGGAGCCGCGAGGAGAGGATGTCGACGCGTCCCACGTCGCCCACGAAGAGGGTGTCACCGGTCAGGACGCCCCAGGGCCGGTCCTCCCCGGCGCTCTCTTGGATAAGGAAGGACAGGCTCTCGGGGGTGTGGCCGGGGGTCTCCAGCACCTTGAGGAGCAGGCTGCCCACCCGGATCTCGTCCCCTTCCGCGAGGGCCCGATGGGGAAAGTTCGCCTCCGCGCGGGCGCCGATCCCGATGGTGGCGCCGGTGCGGGCGGCCAGGTCGCGGTGACCCGAGACGAAGTCGGCATGGAGGTGGGTCTCGAGGATCCAGGTGATGGTGAGTCCGTGGGCCTCCGCCTCATCGAGATACATCTGGATGTCCCGCGAGGGGTCGACCACGACCGCCTCCCCACCGTCGCCGATCAGGTAGGAGGCATGCGCGAGACAGCCGATGTAGAACTGGCGGAAGTGCACGACGGGCTCCATCGGTTGGGCGAGATCGTTCGCCGGACTGGCAGCACTCAGGCGAAGGCGTTCCCAGGGCGGGAATAAAAGTACTTCTTCGCCATTTCGGTAACCACCACATACAGCGCCGTGAGTCCCAGCAGCGTCAGCATCAGCGGCGCGGGCAATGGTACGAATCCGAACACCGCGTTGAAGGGCAGATACGGGAGTATCAGGGCGACGATCATGACGACAATGGTGCTCAGCAGCAGGAGTCTCCCAGGGCGACTGCGGAAGAACAGCCGCCGGGTGCGCACGACCAGCGCGATCACCAGTTCGGTGAGCAGCGACTCGATGAACCAGCCGGTGCGAAACTCCTGCGGCGCCGCGCGGAATACGTACAACAGCATCCCGAAGGTCAGGAAGTCGAAGATCGAACTGACCAGGCCGAAGAGCACCATGTAGTCTCTGATGAACCTGGTGTCCCAGCGGCGCGGCTTCTCGACCCATTCCGGGTCCACATTGTCTCCGGCGATCGTGGCGCCGGGAATGTCGGAGAGGAAGTTGTTCAGCAGGATCTGCGACGCGAGCAGGGGGAGAAAGGGCAGGAACAGCGAGGCCGCGCCCATGCTGAACATGTTGCCGAAGTTGGCGCTGATGGTGGTGAGGATGTACTTGAGGGTGTTGGCGAAGGTCGTGCGGCCCTCGTCGATGCCCGCCCGCAGGATGTCGAGATCCTTCCGGAGCAGTACGAAGTCCGCCGCTTCCTTGGCCACATCCACCGCCGTGTCCACCGAGAGTCCCACGTCCGCCGCATGCAGGGCCGGCGCGTCATTGATGCCATCGCCGAGATAGCCCACCACGTGCCCCGTCTTCTGCAGCGCGAGAATGATGCGCTCCTTCTGATTCGGATCGACCTCGGCGAAAATCGTCGTCTTCCCGGAAGCATGCCAGAGGGCCTCGTCATTCATGGCGTTCAGCATGCTTCCGGTCAGCACCCCCGTTATCGGAAGGCTCACCGCCTCCGCCACGTGTCTGGCCACCTTCTGATTGTCACCGGTGATGATCTTGAGCTGCACACCTCGCTGGGCCAGCTCCACGACGGTCTGCTGCACATCGGGCTTCGGCGGATCGAAGAACAGCAGGAAGCCGGCGAAGGCGAGATCGCATTCATCGGCACGCGAGTAGACGGCGGTCCGCCGATCGACCGGCTTCACCGCCAGACCCAGGACGCGAAAGCCCTTCTCGCTCCACTCGCTGTATCGCCGGTCGATCCCGGCCCGCCTCGCATCGTCCAGCGCGGCGACCGAGGCTCCGGCCTGCACGCCGTTGCAGATGCTCAGGACATTCTCCAGTGCGCCCTTGGTAATCAGCGTGCGCTCACCCTGAGCGTCGGCCGTGACCACACTCAGGCGCTTGCGCACGAAGTCGTACGGGATCTCGTCCACCTTCGTGTCGGCGCCGGTGTCCGCGCCGGCCTGTTCGGGAGGACGTGACGATGGCGTCATCCAGCGCATTCTCCAGCCCGGTCTGGAAGTGCGCGTTGAGATAGCCGAGGCGCAGCACGGCGGCGGAGGGCTGGCCGTCGAGGTCGAGGGCGCCGTCGAGCCGGACGACGCCTTCGGTGAGGGTGCCGGTCTTGTCGGTGCAGAGCACGTCCATGCTGCCGAAATTCTCGATCGAGTTCAACCGGCGCACGATGACACCGCGCCGGGCCATCTGCTGCGCGCCGTGCGCGAGCGTGATGCTCACGATTGCGGGCAGGAGCTCCGGCGTCAGACCCACGGCCAGCGCAAGGGCGAAGAGGAGTGAATCGATGGGCGGCTTGGCGAGAAAGATGTTGATCGCCAGGACCAGAATCACCATGACGAGCATGACCCAGGTGAGCAGATACCCGAAACGCTGGATACCACGTTCGAACTCGGTCAGCGGCGGGCGCAGACTCAGGTGTTCGGCAATCTGGCCGAACACGGTATCCTCACCGGTCTGCACGATCAGCACCCGCGCGGTGCCGCTGCGCACGCTGGTGCCGGTGAAGACACAGTTGGTGCGTTCCGCCAGACTGGCGTTCTCTGCAACGACCCCCGGCCGCTTCTCCGTGGGATAGGTCTCACCGGTGAGCACGGCCTGGTTGACGAAGAAGTCGTTGGCCTCGAGCACCACGCCGTCGGCGGGGATCAGGCTGCCGGCGGAGAGCAGTACCACATCCCCGGGTACGATCTCCTCGGAGGGCAGGAGTTGCGGCTGGCCGTCACGCAACACGCTCGACTTGATGGTGACCTGCGACCGCAGTTTCGCGACGGCGTTGCTGGCCCGGTATTCCTGGACGAATCCGAGCATCGTGCTGCCGACGACGACCACCAGCACGATCGAGGCATCGGCCCACTCACCCACGAAGGCGGAGATCAGCGCGGCGACGATGAGGATGAGAACGAGGGGACTGGTGAACTGGGTCAGGAAGAGTCCCAACCCGGTCGACTGACCCTGGGCATGAATCGCGTTCCGCCCGTATTGCTGCAGGCGCTGCGCGGCATCCGGGAGCGGGAGGCCGTCGCCCGTGCCGTGCAGCACCGAGAGGAGTTGCGAGGACGATAGGCTCCAGTACGTGGCCGGAGCCGGCTGGGCATCGTGCTGCCCGGTCCGCAGCCGCTTCCCGCGGGAAAGGCTGAATGGATGCATCCGGGAACCCCGGCCTCGCGGGTACGAGTGTGGGACTGGTGGGAGTGGGTGCGTGAAGATATCAGGCCCGGCGGCGAGGGGCAGGGGCCATGAAACCAACCTGGCGCCCTGCCGTACGGACCCCACTCAATTGCGCCTTCGGAGCATTTGCCCGAACCGGCGCCTCAGGCGGGAGCCACCGCCAGCCAACTCCACGACACGAATCACATGAGCCCCCTCGAGTACCACGTCCTGCTGGCGCTGGCCGACGGTCCGCTCTACGGCTACGCGATCAAGGATGCCGTGGCGGCAGAGTCCGACGGCACCCTCACTCCGCGCGCCGGATCGCTCTACCGGGTGCTGGCGCGGTTGATGAGCGCGCGGCTGGCAGCCGAGGTGGAACCGGCGGGCGAGTCGCCATCGCATCCGGGGCTGGCCCGGCGGTACTACGCCCTGACCGGCGCGGGGCGCCGCGCGCTGACGGCGGAGGCGCGGAGGCTGAAGCGCACCGCGAACGTCGCGGAGCGGCGCCTGGGCCTGGCGCAGAGTCGCTCGTGAGGTCCTGGCTGACCCGGCTGACAGGACTCTTCCCGGAATCGTTCCGGGAGCACTTCGTCGCCGGGATGATCGAGCAGGTGGAACGGGACTACGATCGGGCGCGGTCCCGCGGCCGGCTGACTGTCTACTGGTATGTGCTCGCGACCGCCGCGGACCTGGTACGGTCGGCCGTGGCGGAGCGATGGTCTCCAACCTGGGTGGACCCTGACCGGTCTCCCGCGGAGGAACGTGGCATGAACTGGACAGTCAGTGAATGGGCCCGGGACCTGCACCATGCCACCCGCGCCCTCAAGCGGACGCCCGGCTTCACCGGCCTGGCAGTGGGGATGCTCGCCCTCGCGATCGGCGCGAACGCGGGGATGTTCGGCGTGGTGAACACGGTGCTGCTCGCCCCACTGCCGTTCGCTCACGCCGATCGTCTGGTGCACATCGCGGCGTCGGCGCCGGGCTCGGACTACCCTGCCGAATTCGGCGTAGGCGACGAGTTCTTCCTGCAGTACCGGGAGCAGTCGAAGCTGCTCGAGGATGTCTCGACCTATAACTCAGGCACTTCGACCCTCAGGGTGGGCGACCGGGTGGAGCGGGTGCGGATGTCCTGGCCCACAACGTCGCTCTTCAGTACCCTCGGCGCCAAGCCGATCCTCGGCCGGCTGCCGGTGGCCGAGGATGACCAGCAGGTGGCCGTGATCAGCTACGCCCTGTGGACCTCCTGGTTCGGCGGTGACTCGGCGGTCATCGGCCGTTCCTACTTCATGTCGGGCCGGGACCGGACTGTGATCGGCATCATGGGCCCGGAGTTCCGGTTTCCCACTGACGGGACGCTGCTGTGGATCCCCGGCGAGATCCACCCGGAGCGGATCAGGCCCGGTGAGTTCGGGTCCGGGCTGGTCGCACGAGTGGCACCGGGGGCCACGCCCGAGGCTGTGGCAGCCGAACTGACGGCGCTGGCGCGGCGGCTGCCGGAACGCTTCGGAGGGCCGCCGAGTTATGCGCGGATGATCGGGCAGCATCGGGCGGTGGTGCGCCCGCTGGAGGAGCAACTGCTCGGCCCGGTCTCTCGCCCGCTGTGGGTGCTGCTCGGTGCGGTGGCCATCGTGCTGCTCATCGCCTGCGCCAATGTCGCCAACCTCTTCCTGGTCCGTGCCGAGGGGCGGCAGCGCGACCTGGCGGTGCGGCGGGCGCTGGGCGCGGCACGGGGGCAGCTCATCCGGCTGCAGATGGCAGAGGCGGTCATCGTGGCCGGGCTCGCGGGGGTGGTGGCAATCGTACTCGCGGCGCTGATCTTTCCGGCCTTCCTCCGAGCCGCGCCGCCGGGGATTCCCCGACTGGGTCAGGTGCACCTCGACCTTTCGACCCTTCTCTTCGCGCTGGCCGCGGCGGTCGTGTCGGCACTTGCCTGTGGGGCGATACCGGCACTGCGAGGCTCGACCCCGGACCTGCAGCGGCTCCGCGATGGAGGTCGAGGATCCACCGGCCGACGGCATTGGACGCGCAACGCGCTGGTAGTGGGCCAGACGGCGCTGGCGCTGGTGCTGCTGATCGGTTCGGGACTACTGGTGCGAAGCTTCTGGGCGCTCCGGCATGTGAACCCGGGGTACGACACCAGGGACGTATTCACCTTCCAGATCGCGCCGGACCGGCCCGCGCTGAAGGATGGGCCGACGTTCGCGGAGTTCGAGCTGGAGTTCATGAATCGGCTCCGGGCGCTGCCCGGCGTTCAGGCGGTCGGGCTGGTGGACAACGTCCCGCTCGATGAGGGCACGGCCACTGAACGGTTCCGCACCGAAGGGACAGACCCCGACGGCGGCACCCTGCTCAACTACACCACCACCGCGGGCGACTACTTCAAGGCCATGGGAATCCCGGTGCTCGCAGGTCGACTGTTCGACGACAGCGATCATCGCAGCACACTGGGCAACGTCGTCATCAGCCGTTCCGCGGCGAAGGCGCTCTGGCCCGGAGAGAGCGCGCTCGGCCATCGACTGATGGCCCCGGGCGACTCGGCCTGGTCGACGGTCGTGGGAGTGGTGGAGGATGTGATGCAGTACGGCTTCCGGGACACGGCTCAGGCCCTGGTCTACTACCCGCTGGTCGGTCCGACCCCGACAGACTGGCGGACCTCCTCCCCGGCGTACGTCCTGAAGACGCCTCGGGCCGAGCAGATCGCGCCCGAGGTGCTGGCGCTGGTACGGCAGGTGGCGCCGGAGGCACCGATGTACCGGGTGTATACGATGGCGGGACTGGCGAAGTCCTCGATGGTGAATCTCTCGTTCACCATGCTCACGCTGGGGATCGCGGCCGCGCTGGCGCTGATCCTGGGCGCGGTGGGATTGTACGGGGTGCTGTCCTACGTGGTGGCGGAGCGCACCCGGGAGATCGGGGTGCGGCTGGCGCTCGGCGCCCAGGCGGAGCAGGTACGGCGGATGGTGGTGGCGGAGGGGGCACGGGTGGTCGGGGCGGGAGTGATGATCGGCATCGTGGTGGCCCTGGCATCGACCCGGGCGCTGGCGAGCCTGCTCTTCGGGGTGCCGGCGGTCGACCCCTCGACCTTCGTGGGGATGTCAGCCGGGATGGTCGCGGTGGGACTGCTGGCGAGTTACCTGCCGGCGCGGCGGGCATCGAACGTGGATCCGATCGAGTCGCTGAGGGGGGAGTAGCGGAGCGGCGCATCGCTTTATGTCGCGCACGACCCGGGACGCGCGGTCTGCCGAGGAGCCCGTCGCCAAGGCGATGGGTCGGCTCTGTCGCTCAGGCGGCGGGCGGCAGTATGGAGGCCGCCGGGCTGCCTTACAATTGCAGAAGGCGCGTTACGGCCGCGGGCGCGCAGGAACGGGTCGGCCGGGCACGTCCACCCCTGCTCCTCCGCCGCCGATCTGTTCGAGCAGTTCCCCCAGCCGACGCAGCTCCTCGCCGTAGCGGGCCCAGTCGTTGTCCCGCTGCGCCTGCACCGCGGCGAGATAGTGGCGCCGAGCCTCGCTGGCCAGCGCACGGAACTCCGCGTCACCCGTCGCCGCCCCCGCCCCCGCCCCCGCCCCCGCCCCACCGGATGGTGCCGTCTCGCTTCGCGTCCCCGCGGAGCCGCCGAACAGCTCGGCCAGACCGCCGTCCAGCGTCTCCTGCATCACCACCTGATTCTGATAGGCGACGATGACGCGCTTCAGTTCGGGGATCTTCCCGCCTTCCGCCTGCAGGTAGAGCGGCTGGACGTAGAGCAGCGACTGCTTGATCGGGATCACCAGCAGATCGCCGCGGATCACCGTGGAGCCGCGCTGGTCCCAGAGCGAGACCTGGCGTGAGACCTCGGTGTTCTGGTTGATCCGGTTCTCGATCTGCTGCGGGCCGAAGACGAGGCTCTGCCGGGAGAGCTGGTAGACCCGGAGCTTCCCGTAGACATCGCCGTCGTTCCGCGCCACCATCCAGGCCGCCAGGTTGTCCTTGCCCCGCGGAGTGAAGGGCACCATGTAGATGTACTCGGCCTTCTCCTCCTCCGGCAGCCGCATGACGATGTGCCGCATGAACGGCACCTTCCCGTCGGCTTCGGCCACGACCGGGATCTGCCACTGGTCCTCCCGGTGGTAGAAGTCCTCGGGGGCGTCCATATGGTAGGTGGTGTAGAGCCTGGTCTGGACGCGATAGAGGTCGTCCGGATAGCGGATGTGTGCGCGCAGATCGGCGGGCATGCTGTCCAGCGGAGTGAAGATGCCCGGGAAGGCGCGGGCCCAGGTCCGGATCAGCGGATCACTCGGCGCGCTCACGTAGGCGACCAGCGAGCCGTGGTAGGCGTCGATGACGACCTTGACGCTGTTCCGCATGTAGGTGGTGCCGTCGGCAAGCCGCTCGGCGTATGGATACCCGTCGGACGTGGTGTAGGCGTCGAGGATCCAGCGCAGCGCGCCGTCGGCTCCAATCACGAGATAGGGATCGCGATCGAAGCGGAGGAAGGGGAGCGCCTTCCCGACGCGGTCCAGGATGTTGCGGTTGTAGAGCACCCGGCTGTCATTGGTGATGTCCTGCGAGAACAGGATCTTCGAGGAGCCGAACTGGAAGGCCAGGATGAGGCGGCGCAGCAGGTTGCCGACGCGCACGCCGCCCGTTCCGGCGTACGCGGCATAGACGTTCTCCTCGCCGGAAGGATGGTCGAACTCCCGCTGCCGGGTGTTGGTGAACACGTACTCCTGCGCGAGTTCACCGTAATAGATCTGCGGGCGGGAGACCGTGAGCGCCCCGCTCGAGACCGGCGGCAGATCCTTGACGAAGAGCACGGGCAGGCCTTCGGTCGTCACCTGGTTCACGGGACCGAGCGTGAGTCCCATGCCGTGGGTGAAGGTCAGGTGCTCGTTGATGAAGGTCCGGGTGGGAAGCGACGCGGGGTTGAGCTCCCGGGGGGAGAGCAGGACCTGGCGGTACTTCCCGTCGATCCAGTACCGGTCGTCGTCGACCGAGACGAAGTCGTAGTAGGTGCGGATCTCCTGCAGCTGCCCGAAGGTCAGCAGCAGCGGATCCCGGTCCCAGAGCCGCACGTTCTCGATGGTGGGGGCGTTGGCCCGGATATCGGCGAGGGTGAGGTCGGCCTCGCCGTTCAGCTCGCGGACCTCGACGCTGTCCAGGCCCCAGGCCTGCCGGGTGGCGACGATGTGATTCCGGAGATAGGGCGATTCGCGGGTCAGTTCGGTGGGGGCTACGATGAGGCTCTGCATCGCCAGTGGAAAGAGCCAGCGTGCGATCGCCGCCGACGACAGGTATCCGCCGACCGCCCAGAGAGCGTAGCCGGCGAGTCGGCCGCGCGCCGCGCCGACCACCACGGTGACGGCGGCGATGAGGGCAAGGACCGCCGTGATGCGAAGCGCCGGCAGCCGGGCGTGCAGGTCGGTGTAGCTGGCCCCGACCAGGGGGCCGGTGTCGGAGTAGAGGAGGCCAGGAATCGCCACCAACCAGAGTCGCACCGCGGTGAGCAAGAGCAGCACCGCGAGCAGGATGCCGAGGTGCATCCCCGCCGACGGTTCGACGATGAGCCTGCGTGGGCCGAGGGCCAGGTCGCCGCGCACGAAGTAGAGCGGTATCAGCAGCACGAGTGAGAAGAGGGCGAGGCCGAAGAGGAACCCGATCGCGGCCGAGAGGGCCGGCAGGGTGAAGATGTAGAAGCCGATGTCGCGGGAGAAGATCGGGTCGGCGATCCCGAAGGGGGTTCGGTAGATCGCCTGGAGCACCATCTCCCATCCCTGGGTGGCCACGGCGCCCACCAGCAGGCCGAGGATGAGCGAGACCGGCAGTATCAGGTGGCGGAGCGCCTCGGTGACGTTGACTCGCGGCAGCTCCTGCCCGATCCGGCGCACGAGCGGGCCGGGGACCAGGCCGCGCAGCGCCCATGACAGACTGAGATACAGGGTGCCGGCGGTGATTCCGCCCAGGATCAGGAAGAGCAGCGACTGGGTGATCAGGATCCGGATGAAGACGATCTGGTAGCCGATCTCCCGGAACCACCACCAGTCGGTGAGGTATCCGACGAAACCCGGCAACAGGAAGGCGAACGCCACGAACGCGGTGAAGAGCAGAATCAGTATGAGCCGGCGGCGGGGCACGGGCGGTCCTCGAAACGGTAGGCGAGGGAGCGGCGCCGGGCAGGAGACCGGCGCCGTCCTCTACATGCAGCATCGCGGATCGGACGGGGAAGTCAAGGAGGGGTGACTTATCAGCGGGTGCGGCACGCTACGATCTCGACTGGCGCATCCCTCCCCCGATCTCCACATTGGCTCCACCCGTTGATGATCGATGTCTTCAACCCGGGGCAGCGCCTGATGGAGAAACCGATCCGCGGCCTTCACCATGTCACCGCCACCGTGAGCGATGCCCAACCGGACCTCGACTTCTACTCCGGGGTCCTCGGCCAGAGGCTGGTCAAGAAGACGGTGAATTTCGATAACCACCACGTCTACCACTTCTACTACGGGAACGAATCGGGCGCACCGGGAACGATCATGACCACGTTCCCCTACAAGCCGATGGGCGTGCGAGTCGGAACGCATGGCGCCGGGCAGATTACCGTCACCTCATTCTCGGTGCCCGCCGGATCGCTACCGTTCTGGCGCAGCCGGCTCACCGGCGCCGGGGTCGCCTTCACGGACGAGGCATCGGCGTTCGGTGAGGAGGCGCTCCGCTTCAGCGACCCGTCGGGACTCTCTCTCCGGCTGGTGGGTAGCCGGGGGGATTTCCGCCTCCCCTGGCGGCGCCCGGAGATCGACGCAGCCAGCGCCATCCGGGGCATCCACGGGGTCACGCTGCTGGTGCGCGAGCCGGAGAAGACGCTGGCGTTCATGCAGGAGCTGATGGAGAGTGTCATCGTGGGAGAGACCGCCGACACCACCCGGCTCGCGGTGAACGGCGATGCACCCGGGCGGCTGATCGAGATCGTGCGCGCCGGGGACGCTCCCGCCGCCATCAACGGGCTCGGCACCGTGCATCACGTCGCCTTCGCGGTCGACGATCCGGAGCAGCAGCTCGCGCTCCGCCAGGAGCTGATCGACCGGGGCGTTCAGGTCACGGAGGTGCGGGACCGCCAGTACTTCCGGTCGATCTATTTCCGCGAGCCCGGCGGCGTGCTGTTCGAGATTGCCACGGTGCCGCCCGGCTTCACCACCGACGAGCCGCTCCAGGAACTGGGTACTTCGTTGAAGCTGCCACCCTGGGAAGAGCCGAACCGGGCCGCCATCGAAGCCGGGCTGCCGAAGGTAACGCACGCATGACCGGACCGATTCCCCCGCACGCCGGCCAGCCGGTCCTCCGCGGGGGGGCGCCGCTCACCGCAGCACGCGCGGCGGTGATCATGATTCACGGCCGCGGTGCCGGTCCCAGGAACATCCTGGATCTCGTGCCGACGATCGGGCACCCGAACGCGACCTATCTCGCGCCCGCCGCGGCGGGCGGCACCTGGTACCCGTCCAGCTTCATGTCGCCGATCGAGCAGAACGAGCCCGGCATCACCTCGGGCATCTCGGTCATTCATGCGCTGATCGACGAGGTGATCGCCGCCGGCATCCCCGCCGAGCGCCTCATGCTGCTGGGGTTTTCGCAGGGGGCCTGCCTGGCCTGCACCGCGGCCCACCGACGGCCCGATCGCTACGGCGGGATCATCGTCTTCTCGGGCGGGCTCATCGGCCCGCCAGAGACCAGGTGGACGGAGCACGGCCAGTTCCGGTCCACACCGGTGTTCCTCGGCTGCAGCGACCGGGACGCGCACGTGCCGGAGTCACGGGTGCGCGAGAGTGGTGCGGTGCTCGAGCGCATGGGCGCCCGCGTCACGACCCGCATCTATCCCGGCATGGGCCACCTCGTGAACGACGACGAAGCGGAGTTCGCGAAGGTGCTGCTCGCCAGGCTCGCCTCCTAGCGAGCCGTCCGTCACGATCGTCGCCGCGGCACGGCCAGGGTGTACTTGGCCCACGACAGCACGCACGACGGCCTTCCCCTCCTATCTTGTGTACATGCCAACAACACCCCGGCACTCGGCACCATCCCGACGAAGTTTGGAGATCATCTCCGCTGATCACCCTCGGCACACCCTACCGGAGGCTTGATGTCCGCACTCGTCCGGCGCTACATACTCTTCGCCCTCAGCCTGTTGCTGGTGCTCCCGGCCGCGGCCGGCGCCCAGGTCCGCGCCAGCGAGCGTGGCTCGGTCACCCAGACCATCGACGGCACCGTCATCTCGCTGGACTACTCCCGGCCTCAGGTCCGGGGCCGGAGCCCGATCTTCGGTGGGTTCGTGAAGTGGAAGGAGGTCTGGACTCCAGGCGCCAATTACGCCACCACCCTCGAGGTCAGCCGCAAGGTGTACCTGGACGGGCACCCGGTGCCTGCCGGCAAGTACTCGATGTGGCTGGTGGTGCAGCCGGAGCAGTGGATCATGGTGCTGGACCCGCGCCCCCGCCTCTATCACACCGAGATGCCGGACTCCAACCCCAATCAGCTGCGGTGGGTGGTCCATCCCGGCGAGGGACCGTTCACCGAGGCCCTGACGTTCACCTTCCCCGAAGTGCGCCCCAGCGGGGGAACGCTGCTGCTCCGCTGGGGCTCCACCGAGCTGGCATTCAAGGTGAACGTGGAGCCGAAGCACCGGCTGACCCTCCCCGCCGCCGACGCCGATCCGTACCTCGGCAGGTGGCGTTTCCGCTGGACGGAGGAACCTGACACCGTGGCAGCCTCGAAGATCACGGTGGGCTACGAGAACGGCATGCTCATCGGCCACTGGGATCCCGCCCCGTGGCCGGAGGCCGCCGCCATCGTCCTCGTCAAGATCGCGGATGACTGGTTCATGGTGGGGACAGTGGAGAAGGGCGAGATGACCGACCTGATGTCCGAGTTCGTGTTCGAGTTCTCGCGGAGCGGCGGGAAGCCGACCACCTTCGAGGTGCGGGGCGAGGGCGACAAGCTGGTGGCGAGCGCGACTCGGGAGTGAGCGGGGCCGCTACTTGCGCTGCAGCTTGGTACGCAGCTCCTCGATCCAGTTGTCGACGAAGACCAGCTGTGCAGGCTGCCGGGATGCGGCGTCATCGAGTGGCCGCAGCATGACGAAGCGCTGATCGTCCGGCGTCACATCATAGGCCCGGTAGGCCGCCGCCCTGGCCAGGCCCTTCGTGTCGAACAGCGCGCGAGGCGTACCCGGGGAAAACGACGGCATGGTCGTGACCGGCACGGCCATCATCTCCCCCGAAGGGGATCGAAAGAAGATTTCCCGGCCACCACGGCTCCACAGCGGCTCGGCGCCCCCGGTGGTGGACAACTGCCAGCGCCCATCATCCGCCCTGGGGAAGGGCCGCACGTAGATCTCGTCCCGTCCCGACTCATCCGACTGATACGCGATGAACCGCCCGTCAGGCGACAGCGTCGCGGCGCGCTCCTCGAACTTGGGCGATGCGACGATCGGCACGGGACTGCTGTCCGTGCCCGGCCGCAGGGCGACGATGTCGCGGGTCGGCAGGGTGTTCCGCACCACCAGCCACTTGGCGTCGTGCGACCAGAGTGCCTCGGCGACCGAGCGATCGGAGCCGAACAGCCGCTCCGGCGCGCCGCTGCCGTCCGCACGCTTGCGGTAGACCACTGCGTTGTTGTTGCCCGGATCCACGATGTAGGTGACCGCCTTGGCATCCGGTGTCCAGGTGGGCCGGAACTTGAGGAACTCCTCAAATGTGAGCCGGGAGAGGGGGCCGTGGTCGAGCTGCTTGATCCAGATATCGGCCGTGCGGTCTCCGGCCATCGCTACCGCCAGCTGGTGGCCATCGGGCGAAAGGGCGAGCCCACCGTTGAATGGCCGGTTGAATGTCCAGCCGGTATCGATGGCCGATATCGTTCCGGTCCGGCTCACCCAGACTGGTTGCACCTTTTCGCGGACGTCGCGGGGCTCGCCGGCGTAGTAGACCAGGTCGCCGCCCTCCGAGAGGTCGAACTCCGTCGTGTATCCGCCGACCACCGCGACGCCCGCCAGTACCGGCAGCGCGGGGCCGGTGATCGTCAGGCGCTCCTGGTCGAAGGGGATCGCGACGAGCGATCCGTCGGCCCGCACCACGAGCAGATGCCCCGTCGGGGAGTATCGGGCCCTCACGCCGCGGACCAGCACCCGGGACGCGTGGGTCTTGAGGTCGACGACCGCGATATCCCCGTCGGTGATCCGGGTGGGACCGTAGAAGATCGCATACAGGAGGCCGCGGCCGCTCGGCAGCAGCACCGGGTAGAGATGCGCCAGCGCATGCGAGCCGGTGTCGATCGCCGTGACCGGCTCCAGGGTTCCACCGCTCACCGGGAGCCGGACAATCCCGGTCTTTCCGTTGAATCCGCCGCTCGCATACAGGAATCCGTCCCGCCCCCAGGCCGTGCCCCCCGAGGAGAGCACCGAGTCCGACACCGTCGCCGGCGTTCCGCCCTCCGCCGAGACGGTCTTCAGGCCTCGCGGATCATCGTTGATGAAGGCGATCTGCCGTCCGTCGGGTGAGAAGGTGAGGCTGCCCGCCTTCGCCGTGCCTGAAAGCGGCCGGGCATGGAGCTGGTCGCGGTCGCGAACCCAGATCTGTTCCTCTCCCGACGCCGCCCGGCCGATGTACGCCAGCCGCGCTCCGTCAGGGCTGATGGCCATGACGCCGAGAATGGCGGTGACGATGCCACCATCGCCTGACAACTCCACCGCGTATCGGCGCACCGGACGCCCGGAGGCGGAGTGCGGCCGGAACCAGCCCCACAGTGCGAGCGCGGTGACGAGCGCGAGTGCGGCGCCGAGCATGCCGACGATACGCCGGTTCACCCGTCCATCGCCGCCGGGCCGGAGCGCCGCCCCCGGCCTAGGCCGGGTCGCGGAGGACTCTCCCGCGAGGGCCGTGGCAAACTCCGCCGCGGTGGCGAAGCGATCCGCCGGCAGCTTCTCGATCGCCGTGAGCACCGCCGCCTCGACATGCGGCGGAATCGTGTGACGCTGCAGGGTGAGCGCGCGCGGCGCCTCGGTCATCACTCGCGCGATGATCGCCTGCGCAGTGGCGCCCTGGAAGGGCGGCTCCGCCGTCAGCATCTCGTAGGTGACGCAACCGAGGGCGTAGATGTCGGCCTTGGCCGTGATCTCCCGCTCGCCCATCGCCTGCTCGGGGGCCATGTAATGCGGCGTGCCGAGCGACATGCCCGTCTCCGTCATGCGGGTGCCGCCGGCCTTGCTCGCGGCCAGCGCGATGCCGAAGTCGGCGACCAGCGCCCGCCCGTCGTGCAGCAGGATGTTCTCGGGCTTGATGTCGCGGTGGATGATGCCCCGGCGATGCGCGTAGTCCAGGGCGCCCGCCACCTCGGTCGCGATACGCACCGCGTCAGTGATCGGCAGCTGCTTCTCGCGCACCAGCCGGTCGCGGAGCGATTCCCCCTCGATCAGTGGCATCACGTAGAACAGCTGCCCCGCCACCTCGCCGCTGTCGAACAGCGGCAGGATGTGCGGGTGCTGCAGCGCCGCCGTCGTCTTGATCTCCGCGAGAAACCGCTCCGCGCCGATCACCGCCGCGAGTTCCGGCCGCAGCACCTTGACCGCGACATGGCGGTCGTGCCGGAGATCCAGGGCGAGGTAAACCGTCGCCATGCCGCCATGCCCGAGTTCCCGTTCGATGCGGTAGCGGTCGGCGAGGGCGGCAGAAAGCTGGGTAAGGGGGGTGGCCATGGGGGTGGAGAAAGGTAGCACCACGAGTCGGGTCGTCTAGGCGGCGGGCGTGGTGGGTCGGGATCGGGCGCGCGGCCCATGGAAGTGATGCTGGCCGACTGCCATTGGGCGCGGAGGGCTGGGTCGGCGCGCCCGAGCGTGACCACGGGGGTTGGAACTGCCGGTCCCCCCGGTTCCGACGGCGGGGGGAAGACCAGCAAGATCAGCAAGACGATCGTGGTGCCGTGAGGGCGGGGGCCGGGCGACGGGCCCCGCCCCCTGCCCCGCAGCTCTTCCGCTGGTGGTACGGATCGCCGACCTCGACGGACTCCAGCACGTCGACCGACTAGCCTCCACCCGCCTCACGCCGCATCTTCTTGTCTCCCATGCCGACTCTCTGGTCTTCCTCCAACCTCGCCCAGTGGCGCTCGGCACTGGCCGCCTACGACAAGGTCATCGCCCGGCAGGAGGTGGCGAAGCTACCAGACCGGGATCGGTGGTATCGCGGGGAGTTGCCCGCCGCCATCGCGGCCCGACGGCCGCGGCACGTGACCCTGCCCGAGCTGGTGAAGCTGACCGAATGGAAGATGTCGCGCGGGAAGTGGCGCGCCCGGAATCTGGTGCTCGTCAAGGGGAACCCGCCCGACGCGGTGAAGGCGGCGACTGCCGCCGGCCTCGCCCTGGTGCCCCACCCCACTGCCCCGATCTCGAAGATCGCCGAGCTGGAAGGGGTCGGGCCCGCCACCGCCTCCGCCGTGGCCGCCGCCGCGGAGCCGGGCATCTACCCCTTCTTCGATGAGCTGGTCGCGGAGCAGATCCCGGGGCTGGGCGCGGTCGCCTTTACGCTCGGCTACTACGCCCGCTATGTCGACCGGATCCGCGAGCGGGCGGCGGCACTCGGCGGCCGGTGGACGCCGGTGATGGTCGAGCGGGCGCTGTGGGCGCATGTGGGAGGAAAAATCGGGGTGGGGCCGCCGTAGCGGTCCCCTGGCCGTGACTATGGTCGGGGCGCATTCTGACCTCTCCATGACAACGCCGTGTCGCCCGATCGGTGTTCTTCGAAGGCCCACCGGCACCCCGCTTGACACGTCCGGTACCGGCGCGTAGCTCAACCCGGGCAAGGATATCCCTCCCGACAAAGGCAAACCCGGCGAAAGCCGGCGACGCAAAGCCACGGGTCCTCGCCTCCTCCGCGACCGCAAGACAGGGCGTCACGAAGGATCCCAAGACCGCCGAGCCGCCGATACGGAAGCTCGGCGTTTGTGCAATCTGAACAATGCCGACACGGGAGTCCGGCCACGATTTTCCTCCGGGCGCTGGTGCCTCGGAGGCTGGCACCGGGATTTTCGATATCGGAGGCTTCCCATGGCACGTGCCCTCTCCTGGCATTCGTTGGCGCTCGTCCCCCGGCTCTCGAAACAGTGGATGAAGTTTGGCCTGGTCGTAGCCGCGGGGATCGCCGGCGCGGCCGCGTGCGGGGACGACAGCACCGGGGTGCAGGCGGACTACTCGCTGTCGCTCGCGCCGGCGGCCCTCTCGATCATACAGGGGGCGAACGGCACCACGACGGTCACCCTGGCCCGGACCAACTTCACCGGTGCGGTGACGCTGAGCCTCGGCAACGCGCCGGCAGGGGTGACGGGTTCGTTCTCCCCGGCGGCCCCCACGGGCACCAGCTCCACCCTCACGGTGGACGTGGGAGCCGCGGTAGCGCCCGGCGTCTACGACCTCACCGTGGACGGGACCGGCACGGCCGGCGACCGCTCGACGCCGCTCACCCTGACCGTGGGTGCGCCGCCTGACTATGCCCTCTCGCTCGCGCCGGCAGCCCTGACCATCGTGCAGGGCACCAACAGCACCTCGACGGTCACCCTGACCCGCACCAACTTCGCCGGTGCGGTGACGCTGAGCCTGGGCGGCGCACCGGCCGGTGTCACCGGCACATTCAATCCGGTGTCCCCCACGGGGACCAGCTCCACGCTCACGGTGGACGTGGGAATCGCGGTGGCTCCCGGGGTCTACAACCTGACCGTGGACGGGACCGGCACCGCCGGCAACCGTTCGACGCCGCTCACGCTGACCGTCACCGCGGCCCCCGCGGACTACGCGCTCTCGCTCACCGCGGCCGCGTTTACGGTCGCGCCGGGCGCCAACGGCACCACGACGGTCACTCTCACCCGGACCAACTTCACCGGCGCGGTGACGCTGAGCCTGGGCGGGGCACCGGCCGGTGTCACCGGCTCCTTCAATCCGGCAGCGCCCACGGGGACCAGCTCCACCCTCACGGTGGACGTGGGAGCCGCGGTCGCTCCCGGGGTCTACAACCTGACGGTGGATGGGACCGCGACGGCGGGCAATCACTCGACCCCGCTCACCCTCACCGTGAGCGCGGCTCCGGACTACGCGCTGTCACTCAACCCGGCGGCGCTCACCATCGTGCAGGGCGCCAACGCCCCCTCGACGGTGACGGTCACCCGCAGCAACTTCGCGGGCGCGGTGACGCTGAGCCTGGGCGGGGCGCCCGCAGGAGTGACGGCTGCGTTCAACCCGGCGGCCCCCACGGGCAACACTTCCACGCTCACGGTGACCGTGGGCGCCGCCGTGACGCCGGGCGTCTACAACCTGACCGTGGACGGGACCGCGACGGCGGGCAATCACTCGACGCCACTCACCCTCACGGTGAGCGCGGCCCCGGACTACGCGTTGTCACTCAACCCTGCGGCGCTCACCATCGTGCAGGGCGCCAACGCCCCCTCGACGGTCACGCTGACCCGGACCAACTTCACCGGTGCGGTGACGCTGAGCCTGGGCGGTGCACCGGCGGGGGTGACCGGCTCGTTCAATCCGGCAGCACCGACCGGCACCAACTCGACTCTCACGGTCACGGTGGGCGCCGCCGTGGCTCCGGGAGTCTACAACCTGACAGTGGACGGTACCGGCACACCCGGCAACCGCTCGACGCCACTCACCCTCACGGTCACCGCGGCCCCCGCGGACTACGCGCTGTCACTCAACCCGACGGCACTCACCATTGTGCAGGGCGCCAACGCCCCCACGACGGTGACGCTCACTCGGACCAACTTCACCGGCGCGGTGACCCTGAGCCTGGGCGGTGCGCCCGCAGGGGTGACGGGTTCGTTCAACCCGGCGGCGCCCACCGGAACCAGCTCCACGCTCACGGTGACCGTTGGAGCCGCGGTGGCACCGGGCGTCTACAACCTCACCGTGGACGGGACCGGCACCCCCGGCGGCCGCTCGACGCCGCTCACCCTCACGGTGACCGCGGCGCCCGCGGACTACGCGCTCTCACTGAACCCCGCGGCGCTCACGATCGCCCAAAACGCCAATGGCACCAGCACGGTCACGCTGACCCGGACCAACTTCACCGGCGCAGTGACGCTGAGCCTGGGCGGCGCACCCGCAGGGGTGACGGGCTCGTTCAATCCGGCGGCCCCGACCGGCACCAGCTCCACGCTCACGGTGACCGTGGGCGGCGCGGTGACACCCGGGGTCTACAACCTGACCGTGGATGGGACTGCGACGGCGGGCAATCACTCGACGCCACTCACCCTGACCGTCACCGGAGGAGGCGGCGGCGGCAACGTCACCTGGGACTTCGCGCTCTGCCCGGTGTCGCAACAGCCTACCTGGCTGGCCTATCAGGACGGCAGCGGACCGTGGACGGTGGTCACGCCGGTCAGCAACGTCTACACCTTCAACATCACCACTCGCGGCGGCGTCACCTGGGTGCTCACCACCGCGAATACCTCGACGGTGCTGGTGCAGTACTACACCAAGGCGGAATTCGGGACCAACACCGTCTTCTGTCCGACACCCGGCGTTCTCAAGACCGTCAACGGAGTCGTGGCGGGTGTCGGCGCCACCGAAGCGGCGCACGTCTCGCTGGGTGGGGGATCGGCGTTCGTGAGCTCCTTCTCCGTCGGATTCCCCAACTTCCAGATCACCTCGGTCGCGAACGGCGTTCAGGACCTGGTGGCCACCCACCGGCCGAGCTTCACGGGCGTGGCGGACATGGCCATCATCCGCCGCGGCTTGAACATCGCGAACAACGGCTCGGTGGGAGCGACGCTCGACTTCGCAGGGGTCGAGGCGTTCGCCCTCAGCACCGCCACGATCACGGTCACCGGGCTGACGGGTACCGAGACACAGCTGAACCAGGGGATGACCTACCAGGTCGCCGGCTGTGTCGGCGCCCCGCTGTATAGCGCCGTGCCGTGGACCGGGTCGAGCTTCACCGCCGCCGGCGTTCCCGGCGCGCAGCAGGTGGCCAGCGACTTCCATGGGCTCTCGCTGTTCACCCATGATGGGGCCGCCAACATGACCCGCATCAGCACCCAGTACTTCCATACCTTCGGCGCGAGTACGGTGGCGCTGCCCGCCGTGTTCCCGACACCCACGGTCACCTCGCTGGGCGGGCCCTACAAGCGGCTGCAGGCGGTGTACACGCTGCCGACCGATTACCAGCAGTCGACCAGCCTCAACTACAACGATCAGGTGGCGGCGGGCAAGTCGGTGAACATGACCGCGACGTTCGCCTACCTGGGCAGCGCGGCGGTGACGATGGGTCTCGCCGATTACTCCGCACTGGCCGGCTGGGACAACAACTGGGCGCCGGCCTCCGCCAACACGGCCGACTGGTCGGTGTCCGGAGCGGGCGGCAACGCCACTTCCGGATTCTGCACCCAGGGAGCGCGGACTGATTACGGATCGGTGAGTGGCTCGAACTAGATGGATCGGTGTGGTGGCATGACCGGAGGGCCGGCCCAGTGCCGGCCCTTCGTGCGTTCGGGAGGGAGTCAGCGAGGCTTCAGGCGCGGATCGGGACGGCCGCCACGACCGAGCAACAGCCGCCACCCCACCGCCAGCACGCCCAGGCCGATGGCGGTCGCCAGCGGCGCGGCTCCGGGCGGCGCGACCCTGAACAGTTGGGCCATGACGGGAACGTACAGGATCACCGGCAGGCTGAGCGTCGTCGCCCACCATACGATCCAGAAGAGCCGCGAGCGCGGAATCGGTTTCAGCGACAGTTCGGGCAGCGCCAGCCGCTCCGCGAACATGAGCACCTGGTAGCCGGCCAGGATGACCACCAGCGCCAGCGCCCGCGCCTCGGCCTCTCCGACGGCGCGCCACTGCCACCAGTACATCGCGAAGCTCGCCAAGGCGAGCACCCCACCGGCGGCGGCGGAGCGGATGACCGCGGGGCGCGGCAGCAACGGCGCGGCCGGGTCTCTCGGTGGCCGAGTCATGACGGAGGCCGTCGCGGGCTCCGACTGGAAGACAAGGGCCGACACCGGATGGACGATGAGCTCCAGCCAGACCAGGTGGATCGGCAGCAGCAGGAGCGGGACGCCGCTCAAAGGCGCCAGCACCGCGAGCACGATGATGGGAATGTGAAAGGCGATCAGGTACAGGAAGGCGCGCTGGATGTTCTGGAAGATGTGGCGGCCTTCGCGGACCGTGTGGACGATCGAGGCGAAGTTGTCGTCGAGGAGCACGAGGTCCGCGGTGGCACGGGCCACGTCGGTCCCGCGCTGGCCCATCGCGATGCCGATGTCGGCACGGCGCAAGGCCGGCGCGTCGTTGACGCCATCGCCGGTCATGGCCACGACGGCGCCCGCGCGCTTGAGCCCGTCGACGATCTCGAATTTCTGCGCCGGACTGATGCGCGCAAAGATGGCCGCGCGGTCGACCCGTGCGGCCCGGTCGGTCTCGCCGAGCCCATCCAGCTCAGCTCCGGTGACAATGAGATCATCGTCGTGCAGGATGCCGGCCGCTTCGGCCACGGCGTGCGCCGTCAGGGCGTGGTCCCCGGTGATCATCTTGATGCGGATCCCGGCGTGTTGACACTCGGCGACGGCGCCGGGCACCTCGGGTCGGAGCGGATCGTGGAAGCCCAGCAGGCCGTACACGGTGAGGGCGCGCTCGTCCTCTTCCCGCCCGGTGCCGAGCCGGTCCATCCGTCTGCCGGCGACGGCGAGCACCCGCAGTTCCTGCCCGGCAAGCTGGGCATTCGCCTCCAGCACCGCGCGGCGCGCCTCGGCATCGAGCTGACTGTGTTCCAGCACCCCTTCGACGGCGCCTTTGGCCGCAACCAGGAAGCTGTCGCCGGCGTCCCGCGCCTGCCACACATGCGACATGTGTTTGCCGACCGCATCGAAGTCGTAGTCCCGCACCAGGGTCCACTGGCCGGACAGGGAGGACGGCGAGATGCCCCTGGCCTCGGCGTAGGCGCCGATGGCCTGCTCCATCCCGTCGCTCGGATGCTGTTCACACGCCAGCACCGCCGCGGTCAGGAGGTCGTGGTCGGTCAGCGCCGGGTCGAGCAGCAGGTGGCGGGTGACCTCGAATCGGCCGCGGGTGAGCGTGCCGGTCTTGTCGGTGCAGATCACCGTCGTCGAGCCGAGCGTCTCCACGCTGGCGAGCCGGCGGACGAGCATGCCGCGTGAGGCCAGCCGCCAGGCGCCCACCGACAGGAAGAGGGTGAGCACCACCGGAAACTCCTCGGGGATCGCGGCCATCGCCAGGCTGACGGCGCCGAGCAGGGCGCGGGTCCACGGCTCGCCGCGACTGAGGCTCAAGGCAAAGAGCCCGGCGGCGACGACCAGGGCGGCGATGCCGAGGCGGCGAACCAGCAGCCCCGCCTGCTGCTGCAGCGGGCTGAGGGAGGGAGCGGTCTCTGCGACGAGGGCCGCGATGCCGCCGTACTGGGTCGCAGCCCCGGTCGTGGTGACGCGGCCGAACCCGTGGCCGGAGAGCACCGGCGATCCGGCGAAGAACCGTGCGTCCCGCGGCGCCTCGCGGGGCTCGGAGATCCAGACGCGCTTCGACTGCGGCTCGGATTCCCCGGTGAGCGAGGATTCATCGACGGCGAGGTTCGCCGCCCACTCGACCACGCCGTCGGCCGCGATGACGTGTCCTTCTCGGAGGATCAGCAGATCGCCGGGTACGACCTCCTCGATCGGCACGGACCGCAGGTGGGCGTCGCGGACCACCTCCGCGAAGGGCGCCGCGGCGCGGGCGAGTTTGGCGAGCGCGGCCCGGGAGCGGGCCTCGAGAATCACGTCGACGCCGAGCACCGGGATGAGGGCGACTGCGAGCACGACGGCGTCGCGAGTCTCGCCCAGGAGGAAGTACACAGTGGCGGCGACCACCAGCATCACCGCCATCGGGTCGAGGAGGAGACTGAGGAGTTCCCGGAGTTGCCCCAGGCGATCCCGCTTCACCCAGCGATTGGGGCCCGCCTGCGCCAATCGGCGGCGCGCCTCGCCCGTCGACAGGCCTTCGAGTCCCGACGGAATCGCGATTGCCTCGACGGGCACGGGCGGATTCGCCATGCCGAGAATCTCGCAGGCGACGGGTCGGTGGGTAAGGTTCTGGAGGGTGGGGAAAAGGGAAAAGGGAAAGGGGAAAAGGGAAAAAGGGAAAGAAAAGGGAAAGGGGAGAAGGCCCCGAGTCCCCTTCCCTCCTTCCCCTCTTCCGGGCGGGGTGAGGCCCCGCCCTTCCGCTACCTCACTACCAGATACTGCCGCACCGTCCGCGCTGGGCTGAACAGCGGCAGGGTATCCTGGGCCACCTTCGCCGTGATCACCGCCGAGCCCGCGGCGCAGCTCTCGGGCATCGGGCCGATCACCCACGCGGCCACGCCGTTGTCCTCGATCTGCCAGACGCGCCCGGAGTAGGGCGACGTGCCCTGGGCTACCGTCGGGGCGCCTTTGCCGAGGCAGCGCCCCTTCACTACCACCGTCTCGCCGACCAGCGCCTGCATGGTCAGCGCCTGCCGCACTGTCACCGCCGGCGGAGCGGCCGCCGGAGCCGGTGTGCCGCTTACGGCCGGCTGGAACCCCACCACCCCCGCGATCAGCAGCGCGGTCTTCTGGATCACTAGCATTTCCCACCCCCAGTTGAAGGACATCGGCTTCCCACCTCCCCGTACGGAGACAGGGCGGCGGGCGTTTCAGATTGGAGCGCCGACCAGGTCGGCGCTGGTAGTTTCAGGGCGCCGAGAGGACGGCGGGGCTGAAACTCACGACGTTCCCATGCGTAACGCAGCCCCATGAGCGACGCCGAGCAACTCGCGCCGGTCCCCTCCAGCACCCTGCCCCTGGGTCCGTTCCGGCTCCTCCGCTGGCCGTTCGTCGGCGAGCGCGGGCTCCGCGGCGGCTGGCGGGTGCTGATCTTTCTCGCGCTCTTCATCGCCGGCTCCGAACTGATCGAGTCCTGGTGGCCGCACGGCGCCGCGACCGGCGAGCTGGAGGCCCTTCCGCTGCTGGGCCGCGAGTCGCTCCAGCTCCTGCTGGTCGTGGCCGCGACACTCTTCCTGGGCCGCTTCGAGCGGAAGACGCTTCGCGACTATGGCTTGCCGCCGGTGCTCGACCGGCGCACGGCGCGCGGCCTGGTGCTGGGCTTCGCGGCGGCTAGTGCATTGCTGCTGGTCCTCGCCGGCGTCGGCGTGATGCACATCGCGGCGGCGGGGCTGTCCACCGCCGCCCTCGTCTCCAACGCCGTGCAGTGGGCAGTCGTCTTCCTGGTGGTCGCGCTGTTCGAGGAGCTGCTGCTGCGCGGCTACGCCCAGGCCACGCTGGCCCGGAGCATCGGTTTCTGGCCGGCGGCCGTGCTCCTCTCCATCCTCTTCGCGGCAATGCACGCGAGTAACCCGGGCGAAACGCCGCTGGGGCTGATCGCCGTCGGCTGCTTCGGCCTCTTCTTCTGCTACACGCTGCGGGTCACCGGCAACCTCTGGCTGGCGGTCGGCTTCCACGCGGCATGGGACTGGGCCGAGTCGTTCTTCTACGGAGTGCCGGACAGCGGCACCCATGTGGCTGGCCACCTGCTGGACACTGCGTTCTCCGGGCCGGCGTGGCTGTCGGGAGGCAGCGCGGGTCCGGAGGGCAGCGTGCTCATCCTGGCGACGCTGGCGGCGGCGGCGCTGGTGGTGAGGCGTCAGCCATCGATCGCAACCCTGGCCCGCAGCTGAAGCCGCCGTTCGGCCCGAGCGGCTGAAGCCGCCCCGCTCCCCCACGACTGGAGTCCGCAGCATTCAGACGAGCACCGTCAGCACGGCGGTGCAGGTGAGCGCGCCGGCCCACACGAGGTCGAGGTTGATCCATGCGGTCCGGAGCAGTCGAAGGCCGAGCCGCTCGTAGACCAGCACGGCCAGGAGCGCCAGCACCACCAGGTATCCGACGGTGTGAGCCGCGGTGGCGAGCAGGCCGACCATGGCACCCGGCGGCAGCGAGGACATCGCCATGGTGTGCACCATGCCCACCGCATGGCCGGCGTGGCCGAGGTGCTGGTCGGCGGCCGCCGGATAACGGGCGGCGAGGACGAAGGGCAGCGCCATGAGACCCGCCCCGTGCGCCGACGCCATCAGGAACGACCAGAGGGTGAGGTCTCGCGCACTCACGCGCATGCCGACCCAGCGGGGATGGCGATGCCGCCGGAGCCGCACCACGCCGAAGACGAGCAGCGTGGCGGCCACGATCCAGCGGATGCTGCCGGTCGGTACCACCAGCCCGACGGCGGCCGCCACCCCGATGGCGGCGGCGATCGCGAGGGCGTGCCCCGCCGCGAGCGGCAGCATGGCGCCCCACACCGCCCGGCGATCCTTCTCCTGGAGGCCGAGCGCGACCGCGAACAGCCAGCCCATGCCGGGATTGAGCCCGTGGACGGCGCCCAGCAGAACCAGGGCCGCCCACGGCCAGTTGGTCGCGCTCATGACGGGAAGCAGAAGGAATCGGAGGAGGCGTCGCCGCCCTGGAGCCGCACCTGGTGCGGCCGCATGCCCTGCTCCATCTCCAGCATGAACCGCGGGTCGAGCCTCATCCCGCCCTTGGGATCCGTATCCAGCTTGACCATCCAGCCGCGAATTCCGTCCGGATAGAACTGCGCGTCCCACGGCGTGTAGAGCGAGTTGGTGAGGTAGACCCGCCGGCCGTCGCGGCTCACCTCGACCATCTGCGGCGCGCCGTTGAGCGGCTGGTCGGGTGCGCTGGGATGCGGCGTGCGCCGCACGATGCCGCCGATGGGCGTAGTCGCCGTGAGCACCGGCCGGAACGGATTGGTGACGTCATACTGGCGGAGCTCACCGGTGCCCCAGCACGACACATAAAGGAACCGGTCGTCCAGCGAGAGGTTGATGTCGGTCACCAGCGGGGGCACCGCCTTGAACCCCTTGAGCAGCGGCGGCAGATCCTCGGCGGCCGCGGGCTCGGCCGGGATCTCGATCACCTTCTTGATCCGCCAGCGCCCGACGGTCGGCGTCCCCTCGCGGTACCACATCCAGATGGACGACGAAAGATCCTTGAGCGAGATCACCACCCCGACGAAGCCGTAGGCGCGGGCCGGGTTGTGGGCCGGCCGGAGCTCGAGCACCATCTGCTGCTCGGCGCCGAGGTCGAGGGTTTCGAGATGGCGCCGCTCTCGCAGGTCCCAGACGTGGACTGCGTGGCCGTACTTGCCCGCCAGCAGCAGCTCGGGATTGACGCCGTCCCGCACCATGTTCGGCGTGCCCCACTCGCTGGTGAGCATGGTGTCGTGGCCCAGGTGCCAGGCGAAGTCATAGGCCAGGTGCTGCGGGCCGCGCTCCTGTTCCCAGCGGCCCTTCACCTCGAAGGTGTCGTGATCGAGCATGAAGATGCCGCCGGGGCCACCGCCATCGACGGCGCCGAGCGCATTCAGGTAGATGCCGTCGGGGCCGCAGTGCACCGTGTGCGGCGCCGCGTAGCCGGTCGCCGCCATGACGGTCTCACCGGAGATCGCACGCACCAGCTCCGGGCGCCGCGGATCGGGCTTGGTGTCGATGATGTGGATCCGCGACGAATGAGTCCCCGGCACCACCAGGTAGCGGCGTTCGACGTGGGCGTTGGGGGCGTAGGGGCAGAGATGCGAGCTGCAGGCGTTCCAGCCGAAGTGGTGGAGCTCATTGCCGCCGTCGGGGAGGTCCACCTGGCCCACCAGCCGCCCATAGCCTGACGAGGCGGGGTTGGTGTCCACGACGCCCAGGGCGTCGCGCTTGCCGCTCCCCTCGGTAGCGAGGAGCGCCACGTACGCGAGCTCTTCCGGCGGCGCCTCGGCAGCGAGCGCCGGGCTGGGATAGAAGGTCGGGTCGGGTTTCCAGCGTGCCATGGTCAGAGCCTCCCTGTGGGCGTGACAGCCTCATTCTGCGTCGGCGAGTTCCGGGCGTGGGCACAAGCTATGGCTCTGCTCGGTGCCGGAGATGAGGCCGCGGTCCCATGGGAGGCGCAGGTTTTCGGCGAAGGGGCTCATTTCGTGGGACTGCTGTCCCAGGACGAGGGACGGAGGGCGGAACGGCGGGAGGGCGGAAGGGCGGAAGGGCGGACCGATCGCTGATCAGGCAGGGTCGGGCCCCGCGCGGCCGAGCCCGGCATCGCGGGCCCTGACGATCGCCTGGGCGCGGGAGGTCAGGCCGAGCTTGGCGAAGACGCTGGTGATGTGATTGCGGAGGGTCTTGGCGCTGATCTGGAGACGGGAAGCGATCTCGGCGTTGTCGAGCCCGCGCGCGATCAGGTCGAGGACCTCGGTCTCGCGCGCGGTCAGCACCGCGAAGGAGACCGCCGGGATCGCGCCGACGGCCGGCTCCACCGCGTTGCCGAGAAAGCCGTCCACCTCGACCATGAACCGTCTGAGGGCGGGCTCGCCCTCGAGGAGCAGGTGATTGGCGCTGTCGAGGGTGACGAACTGGGCGTCCGGGATCAGGGCGGCCAGCAGCCGGCCCTCTTCGTATGGCACGGCGCCGTCCTTGCGCGCGTGCAGCACCAGCGTCGGGCAGGTGACCTTGGGCGCAAGGTCGCGGACGTCGATGTTGGTCAATTCGGTGAACAGCCGGGCGGCATTCTCGGGAGAGCTGGAGACACGCTGCAGTTCGTTGAACCAGTTGAGCTGCTCGAGCGAGCCGCCGGGGATGAAGCGGGAGGCGAAGACCTGCCGGAAGGCGGGGTTCTCCCGGCCCCAGCCGAGCTTGATCAGGTTGAAGAGGGTGTCCACCTCCATCAGGTGGGCGGGGGACAGGTCGCGCTTCAGGAGGCCCCGCGCATACGAGCCGTGCAGGATGAGGTGGCTGACGCGCTCGGGATGGCGGACGGCGTAGGCCACGGCGATCGGGCCGCCCTGGGAGATGCCGAGCAGCGGGAAGCGCCGGAGGCCGATCGCGTCGGCCACCGCTTCGAGGTCGCGGACCCACGATTCGAACGACATCTCCGCGACCTTCCAGTCCGACAACCCGCAGCCGCGCTCGTCGTAGCGGATGACGGTGCGGTTCCGGGCGAGCAGCTCCAGGAAAGGGTGCCACACGGGGCTGCGCCAGTCGTATTCGAGGTGACTGAGCCAGTTGGACGCCTTGACCAGCGGGGGCCCCTTCCCCGCGATCGCGTACGCCAGCCGGACGCCATCGCTGGTGGTGCAGAATCGGATCTGCTGCTGCAGGGTCGCCGCGGCCGTCACGATCACCTCCGCCGTCGAGGCCTTTCACGCTCGCAGTCCCAGTATATGGCGGGGGACGTGAATGTGCACGCGGGGCTCGGTGAGACGGGGCTCGCCCCTACTCCTTCCGCTGCAGCGCGAACAGGGTGATCGCGGCTGGGGAGGATGTCGCCGACGCCTCTACTTGTTGGCGCGCGCCGCTACATCCTCGGACCAGTGCTCGCTCACCACCAGCAGGCCGGCTTCGCCGGCCGAGGTCTCGCGGAGCATCAGGAAGCGCCGGTCATCGGGCGCCACGGCGTAGAGGGGGACCGGACCGGTGAAGGTGAAGGGGGTGAGCGCGAACAGGGCTTTCTGCTCCCCCACCGAGAAGGTGGGCGTGGTCTTGACCTGGGCCACGATCAGGTCGCCGTGATTGTTGCGGAAGAAGAGTTCCTTGCCGCTGTGTGACCAGAGCGGCGCCGCGCCCCCGGCGGTGGAAACCTGCCAGCGCGCGGTGGTGACGCCGGGGAACGGCCGCACATAGACCTCGAAGGTCCCCGATTCGTCAGAGGAGTAGGCGAGCCACTCCCCATCCGGGGAGAGCGCGGGCGTCAGCTCGCGCGCCGGCGATGCCACCAGCGGGACGACCGCCGTGTCTCCCACCTTCGCACTCAGGATGTCGCCGTTCCCTGCATCACCCACGATACGGCGGAGGATGAGCCACTGCCCGTCGCCCGACTCGAGCGCCTGCCCGAAGGCGATCTTCGGTGGGAGCAGACGGGTCGCGGTGCCGACGCCATCGGCGCGCCGGAGGAAGGGGACGCCGCCGCCGTCACCCCGATCACCGAGAAAGAGGATTTCGTTGCCATCCGGGGTCCACGACGGCCGGGTGTATCCGGTGTCGCCGAAGGTGATGCGGGAGAACGGCCCGCCCGGAAGCTGCTTGACCCAGATGTCCGACTTGGCGTTGCGCGCCAGCTCCACGGCGATGGCCCGTCCATTCGGGGATAGGGAAAGCGCGTTGATCGTCCCGTCCAGCTTCCAGGCGGAGTCGACTCGGCTCGCCAGTCCCTCGCGGGTCACCCATACCAGTTCGCGGGCGGAGGCCTGACTCGCGGTCTGGTAGACCAGGGTGCCGGTGTTCGAAACCGCGACCGCGGCACTATAGGGATTCGACTCGAGGCCCTCGTAGAGCGCCGCCGGCGGTCCGCTGAGGGCGAGCTTGCCGACGTCGAAGGGGACGATGAGCAGCTTGCCGTCTCCGGTGACGACCACAATGTGCCCGCTGCCGACGTACCGCGCGTAGAGCCCGCGCAGCAGCACGCGTGCCTCTCCCGTCGGCAGCGGCTGGACCATGATTTCGAAGTCGGCGGGGTTCTGCCCCTCCTTGCGCCGCCGGAACAGGAGCCCGCGGCTGCCGGGGAGCACCACCGGCCACTCGGCGCCGAGCACGCGGTCGGCAGCGCCGAACTTGTAGACCGGTTCGGTACGGCCGCCGGTGGCCCGGATCCGGCTGATCCCGGAATCGACTTCGAAGTAGACGTAGCCGTCGCCGCCCCAGTCGGCGGCGGTGGCGTTGGCGCTGTCGGTCAGGGTGAGCGGAGAGCCCCCGTCGAGGGGGAGGATGCGCACGGTCTTCCCGTCCTTCACGAAGCCGAGCTGGCGCCCGTCGGGTGAGAAGAAGGGACTGGTGGCGCCATCGGTGCCGGTCAGCACCGTCGGAGCGATCTGATCGGCATCCTTGATCCAGAGCCGGGTGGTCCCCTCGCCGCGTCCCATGTACACGATGCGCCGTCCGTCAGGCGAGATCGCGACGTGGCCGCCGAGGGCGCTGGCGGCCACCGCTTCGTTCTCTCTGAGGAAGAGCGGATAGCGGTTCATGAACGGATGGGGACGGGGGCGGAGCCAACCCCAGGCGGCGAGCGCGGCCAGGAGCAGCATCGCGGCGCCGACGCCCAGCGTGAGTCGCTTCCCGGGCGCGGGCGCGGCGGTGACGAGCGTGGGGATGGCCGGCATCGAGGGGGCCGTCCCCGGCTCGCCGAGCGCCCGCACGAAGGCGTCCGCGGTGGCGAAGCGATCGGCGGGGAGCTTGGCGAGCGCCTTGTGCACGGCCGCCTCGACGTTCGCCGGCACCGAGCGCCGGCGCAGCCCGAGCCGCTCGGGGTCCTTGGTCACGACGGCCGCGATGACCGCCTGGATGGTGGGCCCGGTGTGGGGCGGTTCGCCGGCGAGCATCTCGTACATCAGGCAGCCGAGGCTGTAGACGTCGGCGCGGGCATCGAGGCTGCGCTCGCCGGTGGCCTGCTCCGGGCTCATGTACCCTGGGGTGCCGAGGGAGAGGCCGGTTTCGGTCATCCGGTTGCCGCCGGCGTGGCTCACGGCCAGCGCGATCCCGAAGTCCGCGACCAGCGCGGCGCCGTCGTGGAGGAGAATGTTCTCGGGCTTGATGTCGCGATGGATCACCCCGTGGCGGTGGGCGTAGTCGAGTGCCGCGCCGATCTCCTTGCCGAGCTGCACGGCGTCTTCCACCGGGAGCTGATGTTCCCGATTCAGCCGATCGCGGAGGCTCTCGCCCTCGATGAGCGGCATGACATAGAAGAGGAAGCCGTCCGCCTGGCCGGAGTCGAAGAGGGGCAGGATATGGGGGTGCTGCAGGGCGGCCGTGGTCTTGATCTCGGCGAGGAATCGGTCGGCGCCGATCACCGCGGCCAATTCGGGGCGCAGCACCTTGAGGGCGACGTTGCGATCGTGGCGGAGGTCCTTGGCGAGGTAGACCGTCGCCATCCCACCGGCGCCGAGCTCGCGTTCGAGCCGGTAGCGATCGGCGAGTGCGGCGGTGAGGCGAGGGTTCACGTCCGGCATCGGGCTCCAGGGCGGGCGGTTGGGCAGCAAAGGTACACGCGGCGCGGAGGGGTCGCGAGTAGCTGGCGCGTCCCTCCCACTATCCGCACATTGAGGCAGTACCTCCCCAACCCTCGACGCCTTCATGGTCGCAGTCCCGGCTGAACTCGCCGCCGCGTTCTCGGACCGTTATCGCCTGGAGCGCCAGCTGGGCGCCGGCGGCATGGCCATCGTGTACCTCGCCGAGGACCTGAAGCACCAGCGCCAGGTCGCGGTGAAGGTGCTCCGCCCCGAACTGGCCCACGCCCTCGGACCGGAGCGCTTCCTGCGCGAGATCGCGACCACCGCCAATCTCCATCATCCCCACATCCTCCCGTTGTACGACTCCGGGCAGACGCCGGCGGCATCGGGCGCTTTCCTCTATTACGTCATGCCGTTCGTGGAGGGCGAATCGCTGCGCGACCGGCTGAATCGCGAGAAGCAGCTCCCCATCGAGGTCGCGCTGCAGATTGCCCGCGAGGTGGCCGACGCGCTGAGCTATGCTCACGGCCGGCAGATCGTGCATCGCGACATCAAGCCCGAGAACATCCTGCTGGAGAGCGGCCACGCCCTGGTGGCGGACTTCGGCATCGCCCGGGCGGTGAGCAGCGCAGGGTCGGAGAGACTCACCGAAACGGGTCTCGCGGTCGGGACGCCGGCGTACATGAGTCCGGAGCAGGCCGCGGGGGAGCGGGACGTGGACGGGCGGAGCGATCTCTACGCCCTGGGCTGTGTGCTCTACGAGATGCTGGCGGGCCAGCCGCCGTTTGCGGGCCCCAGCGTCGCGAGCATCGTGCACCAGCATCTCACCGCGACCCCGCCTCCGATCACCCAGCTCCGGCCGGCGGTGCCGAGCATGGTCGCCGCGGCCCTGGAGCGGGCGCTGGCCAAGAACCCGGCCGACCGGTTCAGCCCCGTCGGCCAGTTCGCCGAGGCACTCTCGAGCCGGGAGCCGCTCCCGACTCCCGCGATCCCGGTTGATACGCGCCGGCGGATGCTGATCGCCGGCCTCATCGCGTTGGGCGTGCTCGCGACGGTCGTGTTTTTCGGCCTGATGCTGGGCCGTAGCGACCCCGCGCTCACCATCGGCCATACCGTGCAGGTCACGAGCGAGCCGGGACTGGAAGTCGATCCCGCGCTCTCACCCGATGGCAGCCTGGTCGCGTACGCCGCCGGTCCACCCAGCCGGATGCAGATCTTCGTGCGCCAGGTCGGAGGCGGCCACACCATCGCGCTCACGTCCGACTCCTCCCAGGGGTACCGCTGGCCACGGTGGTCACCCGACGGGGCGCGGATCGCCTATCAAGGCGATGCCGGCATCGCGGTGGTTCCGGCGCTGGGCGGGCAGCCACGGCTGGTGGTGCGGCTCGCGACACTGCCCGCGGAGTCGACCACGACCGCGTTCACCAGACTCGCCGGATTCGCGTGGTCGCCCGATGGACGGCGCATCGCCTACAGCACCGGCTTCGGCAGCGCCATCACGGTGGTACCGATCGAGGGAGGCGCACCGACCCACCTCACCGGGGTGCGCGACGTGCACTCACTGGCCTGGTCCCCCGACGGAACCCGGCTCGCGTGCGTAGCGGACAATCCCGTCTTCGTCTTCGGCACCGTGTACTTCGGGAACGAGACGGCCTCGTCGATCTGGGAGGTGCCCGTGAATGGCCGCCCCGCGATCCGGGTGACGGCCGACCAGCATCTGAACGTGAGCCCCCAGTGGGCCCCGGACGGGCGGCATCTCTTCTGGGTCTCCGATCGGGGTGGCAGCCGGGATGTCTACCGTATCCGGTTGAATGCAGCGGGTGCGCCGGCGGGGGAGCCGGAGCGGCTGACCACGGGAGCTGACGCGCACACGATCAGCCTCTCCGCGGACGGCCGCCGAATTGGGTATGCGCGCTATCACGCCTTTTCCAACATCTGGTCCATCCCGGTGCCGACCGCGGCTCCGGTATCGATCGCCAAGGCGCAGCCGGTGACGACGGGCAACCAGACGATCGAGAGCGTGAATCTCACCCGGGATGGCCGCTGGCTGGTGTTCAACTCGGACCGGAATGGGGAGTGGGACATCTACAAGATGCCGGCGACTGGTGGAGAGCCAATTCAGCTCACCACCGACTCGGCCGGCGCGTACGGCCCCGCCTGGTCGCCGGATGGGCGACAGATCGTCTTCCACTCCATGCGTGCCGGCAATCGAGATCTCTACACGATGGAGGCCGACGGCTCCGGCGTGGTGCAGCGCACCAGCAGCCAGGCGCATGAGCTGGATGCCGACTGGTCGCGTGATGGCCGCGCCCTGGTGGCCGAGGTCATCCCGGCCGCCAAGGAGGGTGAAGCCAGCTCGACCTTCATTGAGGGCTCGACGTTCGTCATCGTGCCACTCGACGGGGGCGCCATGCGGACCATCCCGGTCCCCGGCGACTTTGCCCACTGGTCACCGACCGAGGACCTGATCGCCTACCACAGCGCTGAGGGCCTGCGGGTGACGTCGCCCCCGGGTGCATCCCGGCTGCTCGTTCCGAACTCACCAACAGGGGAGGAAGCCTTCTACGCGGCCTGGTCGCCCGATGGAAAGACCGTCTACTACGTGGCCCGCAGTCCGAAGAGTTCGTCGATCCGGGCGGTGGCGGTGACGGGCGGCGCATCCAGGCTGCTGGTTCGATTCGACGACCCCACCCGGCAGCACACCCGCTACGGGTTTACGACCGATGGCCGAATGTTCTACTTCACCACAGGGGCGCAGGAGAGCGACATCTGGGTCGCGCAACTCGAGGCGCGGTGATGTTGACGTTGGACCTGGAACCGAAGCCTCCAACACACTGCACGTAGCGGTCGAGGCCGTTTCGGACCGGCGGCGGGCTCGGCGCCTGGCCGGCCCCTGGTGAGGCGCCGGCGTCAGGGCGCGGAGCCGAGCCACTGACCACGCGCGTGTGCGGTGGTTCACACGGGGTTCACACCCGCTTCAACCGCCCGGCTCAATCATGGGGCGCCGAAATGAGGCCCCCCATGATTGCCTCCCCCGGACAGGGCTGCGGCGGACATCGCTCGCCCTGCTGCTGTCCGTCTCCGCCTGCTTCATCGTCCACCGCGTATCCGTGCTCGAGGTGGGCCGCACAACCGACTCGGTCCAGGTGCGTACCCCCGTCAAGGCGCACCTGGTCGACGGGTCCACCGTGGTCTACCGCGAAGGCGTGCTGGTCGGGGGCGGCCGGCTGACCGGCGCCGGGACTCGATACGATCTCACGCTCGCCAATCCGACACCCAGCGCAGTGCTGCCGCTCGACAGCGTCGTGGCACTCGAGAGCTTCCGTACGAGCACCGACGGCGGCGCCACCATCGCGTACTCCACCCTCGCCACGGTCGGTACGGTGGGTCTGTCGGTTGCCGTCGCGTGCGCCGTCGACCCCAAGTGCTTCGGCTCCTGCCCGACCTTCTACGCCGACAGCGCGGGCACCCCGGTGCTCGAGGCGGAAGGTTTCTCCTACAGCATTGCCCCGCTCTTCGAGTCGCGTGACGTGGACCGGCTGCGGGCGGGACCCGGTCCGGACGATACGCTGCGTCTCGAGGTGCGAAACGAGGCGTTCGAGACGCATTTCATCAATCATCTCGAGCTGCTCGAGGCCCTCCATCGCCCCGGCGAGTTCGTCGCCCCCGATCCGCAGGGACGCCCGGTCGCCACCTCGGGCGCCGCCTCGCCTCACTGGGCACGCGACCGCGCGGGTCGGGACGTGCGGGACCTGCTCGCCGGTGCCGACGGCCACATTTACGCCACCGCGCCCGGGGTCCTCGCCCACGTCACCGCGGCCGATCTCGAGGACGAGATCGAACTCCGCTTCCCGGCGCCCGGGCAGGGCGACTCCCTGGCCCTCCTGCTCCGGCTCCGCAACAGCCTGCTCAACACGGTGCTCCTCTACGACGTCATGCTGGGCGATCCCGGCGCGCGGTCGATCGACTGGCAGGCGCGAGACCTCTCCCGGATCGGTCCCGCGCTCGAGTTGGGCACCTGGTATAGCTCGCGCATGGGACTCAGGGTGGAGGTGTGGAGGGGCGCGGGCTGGGAACCGGTCGGCCGGGTCAAGGACACCGGACCGGTGGCGTGGAAGGACGTGGCCATGCCACTCCCCCACGTGGCGGGCGGCGAGCTGCGGGTGCGGCTCCGCTTTCCGGCGGACAATTGGCGCATCGACCGGGTCGCGCTGGCGTCGAGCATCCGCCGGCCGGACGTGCGGGTGCTTCAGCTCGCGCACGTGGCCTCGCGGAGCGGCTCCGAGGAGCCGGACGCGTACGCGAGCCTCCGCTCCCCGGACAGCCGCTATCTGGAGACCCATCCCGGCCAGGCTTTCATTGCCGGCTGGGACGTGGGGCCCGCGGCGGCAGGCACCGAGCGTACGTTTTTCCTGGCCGCTCAAGGCTACTACATCGAGTGGATTCGGCGCGGCTGGATCACCAGCGCGCGCGACACGACCACGTTCCAACCCGGCGACGTGGCGCTCCTCAGGGCGCTCCAGCGCTGGCGGCAGGTGCAGGACACACTAGAGCGCCGCTTCTACGCGACCCGGGTTCCGGTGAGGTAACCATGCGACCCGCGCGCCGTGTCTCCACGCTGCTGCTGCTCCTGGTGGCCTGCTCCGTCGGGACGACCGGTCGGAACTACGCGCCGGCGCAGGGGCCGGCCGGCGCGACCGTGACCCTCAAACTCTCCGGACAGGACCAAGCTGTCGGCGAGCTGCTGGCCGTCGAGGACACCGCGCTGCTGGTGCTGGAGGGACGGGAGCTCGTCAGGGTTCCCCTGCCGCTGATCACTTCGGGAAAGGCGCCGAAGGTGTCGTTCACCGGCCCAACCCTGACCGCTGAGACGCGCGAGCGGCTCCGGTTGATCAGTCGCTACCCGCAAGGCGTGAGCGCGGAACTCGAAACGAGGCTGCTCGAGGCGTACGGACAGAGTCGCGTCCGGTAGCCTCACGACGCGCGGGGCCCACCACCTCCCCCCTCCGATTTGTGGCTGCGGGAAGCCACCTGCTCCCGGCCGAGCTGCATCGTACCGGGAGAGCCGGAGCGAATCGATGCGGTTCTCGGACCATACCGGCTCCGGGCTTCGTTGGGGTATCGCGAACTCACATACGAGTTTGTGGCGCGCCGTCAGGCGTTTGGTCGCATGGCGAGCGGCTTGCTGCTCCCGACTCGTAACCCCGCACCATCTCGCCCCAGATTCTTCCGCCCGAGGGAGGGTAGCATGATCACCCCGATGCGCCCGCGGCGCCGAGCCTTTGCGGTCGTCGTACTGTTCGGCAACCTGCTGGTCATGGCCTGCGCCGGGGATGACGCCAACGCCCCGTCCGACCGCGGCCCCACGCTCGCGATGGCGAATGCGAGCACCAGCCAGCGGCTGAGCCACACCCTGCGCGAGACCGGATTCAGCGGGACGGTCGGCCAGTCGCTGGTGGCACGGCTGGGCCGCCCGATCGATCCGCGGGTGGCGGAGGTCGGGCAGCTGCTCTGGTTCGATTCGTTCACCGGACTCAACAACGACAACAGCTGCGGGGGCTGCCATTCACCCACCAACGGCATGGGTGACGTGGGCTCCATCGCGATCGGGATCGACAACAACGGTGTGGTGGGACCGGACCGCCAGGGACCGCGCAACCAGCGGCGCACCCCGATGGCCATCAACACCGCGTTCTACCCCACATTGATGTGGAACTCGCGCTTCTTTGCCGCCTCCGGAGACCCGTTCGACAACAGCGCCGGCTTCGTCTTCCCGCCCCCGGAGGGAACGACGCTGTCCCACCTGACGCACCTGCTGCAGGCGCAGGCCTTCATTCCACCCACGGAGCGCACCGAGGCGGCGGGGTTCGCGATCCCGGGCAACAGCGATGCCCTCCGGGCCGCGGTGCTCGCAGCGGCTCAACGGCAACGCAGCGTACCGGGCCCGCTTCGGCCGGGCCTTTCCCGACGTGCGGGCCGGCGCCCCAATCAGCTTCGACCACTTCGGCCGGGCGATCGCCGAGTTCGAATTCACGCTGGTGTTCGCCAACGCGCCGATCGACCGCTTCGCCCGGGGCGAGACCGGGGCGATGACCGAACGGCAGCAGCGCGGCGCCCTGCTGTTCTTCGGGAAGGCGGGCTGCGTGAAGTGTCACGCGGTGTCCGGGGCCTCCAACGAGATGTTCAGCGACTTCCGCCAGCATGTGGCCGGGATTCCGCAGGTGTCCCCATCCGTCGGCAACGTGACCTTCGACGGCCCCGGCGCGAACGAGGATTTCGGGCTCGAGCAGGTGTCGGGGCGCGCGACCGACCGCTACATGTTCCGCACCTCGCCGTTGCGGAACGTGGCGCTCCAGCCGGCGTTCATGCACAACGGTGCGTTCGTGGATCTCGAAGCGGCGGTACGGTACCACCTCGATGCCCTGCGTCACGGGGCGGAGTACACCCCTGCCGCATTGGCGGCCGACCTGCGCGGCCCTACGGGCCCGATCGAACCGGTGCTGGCTCGGCTCGACGGGTTGCTGGCGCGGCCGGCCCGGCTGTCGGAAGAGGAGGTGGCGCAGTTGGTGACCTTCGTACGGGAAGGTCTGCTCGATCCGGACGCTCGTCCGGAGCGGCTCCGGCGCCTGATCCCGGCGGCCCTGCCGAGCGGCCGCCCGGGGTTCCAGTTCCAGTTCCGTTGAACGGAGGCTTGCGGTTCGAACGGTGCTCGCCCGCGGGGTCCTTCCGGGCGCTCGGCTTTGCGAACGGGCTGGTGGCGGCGCGGACCAGCTACGCACCCGCCCTCCAGGACACCCGCGGTCTCGCGGCTAGCCGGGGATGGGGCGAGCGGGGTCGCAGGCCTCTACTTGCCTGTCTGGAGCAGCTCGCGAAGCTGGAGCTCGAGCGGCGCCGTGGCGCCGGCGGGATGCCACCGCAGCATCCCGCGCTCGACTCCGGGGAACTGCGTCGCTGGGATTCCAGACCTCCACCAGCTCCTCATTCGGGTCCACAATCCAGTACACCGGCACCCCCGCCTCCTGATAGCGGCGCCGCTTGCTGAAGCGGTCGTGCCGGGCCGTGGAGGGGGAGAGGACTTCGACGACGAGAAGCAGCTGCTGCACGGCGGACCAGTCCGCAGACCGAGCAGCGACGGGGTCCAGCACGAACAGATCCGGCTGCAGTAGCGTCTGGTCGTCGCCGCCGATGTCGGCGGGCGACATGAGGATCTGCCCCACCGGGTGCCGCTCGAGGTAGCGATTCAGCTCCAGCAGGAACCCGAGGACGACCTCCTGGATGCCGTTTCCGTGGCGCTGGACTCACCAGCAGCTCCCCGAGCCCACTGTAGCGCTGCCCATCCTCGGGCAGCGCCAGCGTCTCTCCCTCGTCCAGTAGACCGGCTCGGTTTCCTGCGGCATACCCATCACGGTCGCAGCGGCGGGGTGAGACCTGGGGTACTCTGGCCGTACAAGGGATCCCTCGCGCTGCGCGCTCGGGATGACAGGTTCACGTCCCGAAGCTGTGGGTGTATTTCACCAGCAGGGAGGTCCGCGCCGTGCCGGGGACGGGCGGGTTGCTGCGGTCCCGATCGAGATTCAGCCCGGCGATAGACCAGCCAGAGATCATGACCCTCGCGCAGGTTGTAGCGGAGGCGGACGTTGGCGGTGGCGAGGTCGGCCAGGCTCTTGACCTGCACGACGGCGCTGAGCGAGAGCCGCGGCGAGGCCGACGCGAGGACCCGGAGCCGGGCCAGCTCGGACCACTCCCGTTCATGCCGGTCGGGGAAATCCACCCGATCCACCTCGAAGTCGGCGGAGACCCGGAGGTACGCCGAGGCACGCCACTCGGGGGTGAGCAGCAGTGAATAGAGGGTCCCGTCGTAGTACTCCCCGCCCCGCAGTGTGCCCGAGGAGGACCGCGCGCGGACCGCCCGGCGCCGCGAGGGCCAGCTGCAGATACCCCGCGGTGTACCGCCCCGCCGGAACGGTAGTGGCGGGCGTCGGCGCAAAGGCCTGGGTGAGATCGTCCTCCTGGCGGGTGGCGATCAGTGTCCAGGTGGCACCGCTGGGCTCCTTCAGCGCGAACTTGGCGCTGCTGACCGACCCGTCAAAGGCGCCCGCGGCGTTGTGATAGGCGTACGCAGAAGTGACGCTGGTCCCGGAATTCGTGTCCGGCAGAAGAGATGACCCAGCCGTAGCCCAGCTCCCCCGCCGGCTGAATGGCGTCGCTCCGTTCCACGAAGCCGAGTGCCGGCGTGTATCGTGACCCGGTGGTGGAGAGCGCGGCACGGTACCAGAATCCACGGTTGCGGCGCCGCTCGGCACGCAGCCGCAGCGCCCCGCGAGGCAGCACCCCCGCGCCGCTCCCGCCTGACACATCCCCGGCCAGCACGACCGCCGCGAATCCCAGATAGTCGTCGCCCCCCAGGTTCAGGTCGCCGTCGCCGGCGAATGCGGCCTGGCCGGAGTCGGGGTTGCCCACGAGGTCAGCATCACGCCGGCCCAGGAGCGAGTATTGAAGAGGGCGTGGCGCACCCGGAACACGCCGAGGTTCTCCCGGACGCCGGCGGGAGTCCTCCCGGTCTGCGCATCGAACACACCGACATCCCAGCCACGGACCCGTCCGACCAGCCGGGCGCCGCCCAGCAGCCTCATGGTTCGCCGGCGGCGGTGAGCCCGACTCGACGGCTGTTGAACAGCAGGTCGGACTCGCCGGTCTTCACCTCGAAGGTTCCCGCCCGCTCCACGAAGAAGGCCCGCCGCTCGGGAAAGAACAGCGGGAACCGGGTGAGGTTCACCCGCTGGTCGTCCACCTCCGCCTCGGCGAAGTCGGTGTTGGCGGTGAGGTCCAGGGTAAGACTGGGCGACACACCCAGCTTGAGGTCGCCACCGACCTCGGTCCGGTCATGGCGCGACCAGGGAGAAGGCCGGGTCGGGCGCGTCCGCCTTCGACGCCGGCCAGCGCGTAAGGCGTCAGCCGGAGACTGTGGCCCGGATGGATATTTTCGACCATCACCCGCTGCATGCGGG